>NZ_CP150326.1:0-1200000 GCF_051530145.1 Sorangium sp. So ce302
ATGACGATTCCGAAACACGAGCCGCGCGAGGTCTTCGATCGGGCGATCGAGCATACGCGGACGCTTTCCCCGGCCACTTTCGATCAGTGGTTCGGGGGAGTTCAGTTCGATGATCTGACCGACGGCGTCCTGACGCTGCGTGTCCAGAACGAGTTCGTCCTCGAGTGGGTCAGGGACAATTTCCTGCCAGCGCTCACGGACAAGATCCGAGAGCTCACCGGCTGGTCGGTCCAGGTCGCGTGGACGGTGGATCAGAACCTCGACGCGCCCATTGCGCAGCGCGTGGAGCTCACCCCGGTGCGTCCGCGGGCGCTCGTGGTGCGTCCGACCAGCGCGGCGCCGGTGCCGGCGCCGCGCCCCGAGCCGGCGCTCCGGCGCGTCCCGTCGATGCCGGACGACCTCAACCCGAAGCACACCTTCGCGAGCTTCGTCGTGGGCCCCTCGAACCAGCTGGCGCACGCGGCCGCGATCGCGGCCGCGGGCGGCGGGGGACGCCGCTACAACCCGCTCTTCATCTGCGGCGGCACCGGGCTCGGCAAGACCCACCTCATGCACGCGATCGCGCACCGCGTCTTCGAGGGCAGGCCGGACGCGCGGATCATCTACGTCTCGGCCGAGAAGTTCACGAACGACTTCATCACGGCCATCCAGCACCACCGGATGGACGAGTTCCGCACGCGGTACAGGTCGAGCTGCGACGTGCTGCTCGTCGACGACATCCAGTTCCTGGCCGGACGCGAGCAGACGCAGGAGGAGTTCTTCCACACCTTCAACGCGCTTCACACGCTCGACCGGCAGATCGTGGTGACGAGCGACAAGTACCCCCAGAACCTCGAGCGCATGGAAGAGCGGCTCGTCTCGCGGTTCTCCTGGGGGCTCGTCGCCGACATCCAGGTGCCGGAGCTCGAGACGCGCGTCGCGATCGTGCGGAACAAGGCGGCGCTCGAGGGCATCGCGCTCACGGACGACGTGGCGCTCTACCTCGCGCAGATGGTCCGCTCCAACGTCCGCGAGCTCGAGGGGACGCTGATCCGGCTGGCGGCCAAGAGCTCGCTCACGGGCCGCCCCGTCGACCTCCCGTTCGCGCGCGCCGAGATCACGGCCACGTCGCCGCCGCGCGCGCAGATGATGAGCGTCGAGGACATCCAGCGCGCGGTGTGCCACCACTTCCACCTGCGCTCGATCGACCTCACCTCGAAGGACCGCCACAAGAGCGTGGCCTTCGCGCGTCACGTCGCGATGTACCTGTGCAAGCAGCGGCTGAAGTGCAGCTTCCCGGAGATCGGGCGGGCCTTCGGCAACCGCGATCACACGACGGTGATGAGCGCCGTCCGCAAGATCGAGGCGCAGCGCGACTCGGATCCGCAGGTCCGCGCCCACCTCGAGGCGCTCGAGAAGAAGCTCGCTGACGAGTGAGCCGCGCCCGCGCGACGCGGAAGACGCGCGCGCGGCACGAGCGCGACCTGCCGACTACCGGGCCCTCGGTCCGCTAGCGGGCCGCGTGTCGCGTGGATCTCCGCGCGACGCGCGACGAGCGCGCGAGATCAGAGCTCGGACAGCGCGGAGCGCGCGTCGTCCGCGACGAGCTTGTTGCCGTACGCGGACGCGAGATCGAGCACCTCGGCGAGCTCGCGCCGCGCCTCCTTCACCAGGCCCCGCTGCTTCAGGAGCGCGCCGAGCAGGTACCGGCTCTCGAGCGCGTCGGTGCGGTAGGAGCGCGCGTCGGCGTAGCGCGCGAGCTCGCGCAGGAGCTCGCCGGCGCCGGCCGCGCCGCTCAGCCCGTCCAGGTAGGCGAGGTGCGCGCGGTTGATGGAGGCGAGGCGCTCGTGGCCGCTCTCCTCGGCGAGCTCCTTCGACTCGGTGAGCGACGCGTAGGCGCGCGGCAGATCGCCGAGCCGCCGGCTCGCGTCGCCGAGGTTGTGCAGCGCGGCGGCGGTCTCGAAGCGCAGGCCCGCGGACCGGGCGAGGTCGACGGCGCGGGCGGAGCTCTTCACCGCCGCGTCGAAGTCGCGCAGGAACACGTGCACGAGGACGCGCTGCTTCTCGCGCTCGCTCGCCGCCGCGAGGTCGCCCGGATCGCCGAGCGCCTCCGCCCGATCGAGGGCGCGGAGCGCCGCCGCGATGTCGCCCGTCGCCGCGCGCGTCTGGGAGATCGCGAGCAAGAGCCTCGGATCGTCGATCGCGTCCGTCGCCTCGAGCTGCTCGACGGCGCGCTCCGCGCGCGCGAAGTCGCCCGTCCGGACGCCGATCTCCGTCTCGCACGCGAGCGCCTTGCGGCGGAGGTCCTCCCGATCGCCGGCGAGGGCGTAGGCCTCCTCGAGCCTCGCGTACGCGTCGGCGAAGAGATCCACCGCGCCGAGGGCGCGCGCCAGGTCGACGCGGGCCGAGAGCTTCTGCTCCGGCGTGCCGGCCTCGTCGATGCGCCGCAGCGCGCGGGCGGCGACGTCGACGAGATCCGGCGCGGAGCGCACGCGCACGACGACGTCGGCGAGCGAGCCGAGCCACCCGGAGAGCTCCGCCGGCGAGCGGTGGGCGTGGTCGCCTAGATCGAGCGCCTGGAAGATGAGCCGGAGCGCCGGATCGAGCTGGCTCGCGCGGATCTTGTGGAGCGCCGCGCGCGCGTAGAACGTGGCGGCGCGGTCGCGATCGCCGGCCTGGTAGAAGTGCTGCCCGATGCGCTCGGCGTGCTCGGCGCCGTCCTCGCCGACGACCGCGACGTACGCCGCCGCCGCCGCGGCGTGCAGCTCCCGGCGGAGCTCCGGCGGGATCGCGTCGAGGACGATCTCCCCGTGCATGGGCGACGCGAAGCTCGCCTGCGCGGGGCCCTTGAGCCGCAAGAGGTCGCGGGTCGCGAGCCCGGAGATCGCGCGGCTCACGGCCGGGAGCTTCTGCTGGAGGAGCGCCGCGAGGACCTCGGTCGGCACCGGATCGCCGAGGATGGCCGCCGCCTGGAGCACGGCGCGGTCGCTCGGATCGAGCCGCCGCACCCGGGTCGCGATGAGCGTGCGCAGCGAGCGCGGCACCGCCGACGCGCCGTCGAGCCGCGCCTTCACGACGCCGCTGGCGACGCTGAGCGCGCCGGAGTCGCTCAGCTCCTTGATGAGCTCCTCGAGGAAGAGCGGGTGGCCGCCGGCGCGCTCGCGGCAGAAGGCGACCACGTCGGGCGGCAGGAAGTTCGCGCCGATGCGCGCCGACATGAGGCGCGCGCTGTCGCTGTCCGAGAGCTCCCCGACCTTGAGCCGGTAGAAGTGGGGGTGCGCCTCGAGCAGCGGCGGCGGGTCGCTGCGCGTCGCCAGCATCAGCACGGCGCGGAGCCCGCCGGCGCGGCCCGCGGTGGCGAGCAGGGTCTCGGCGGTGAGCTGGTCCATCGCCTGCGCGTCGTCCCACGCGAAGCAGTGGAGGCGATCCTCGCAGAGGCTCTGCACCATGCGCGGGAACGCGGTGCGCAGGATCGCGGTCGTCCCCTGCGGCGCCCGCCTCTCGGCGAGCGCCGCGCCGAGCTGACCGAGCACGGCCGCGGACTCGTCGTCGCGCAGGCCGAGCGCCCGCAGCCGCGGCAGCACCGCGCGGATGCGCTCCTCGTCGTCGCCCTCCTGGATGCCGCAGAGCACCTGGAGCATCGCGGTGAGGCCGCTCCACGGGACGTCGGCGCCGTTGTGCGGGCACGAGGCGACGTAGACGCCGACGTTGTAGTCGCCCTTCGAGAGCCGCCGCTCCATCTCGGCGAGCAGCCGCGTCTTGCCGATGCCGCGCTCGCCCTGGATGACGACGATCTGCGCGCGCTTCCGCGTGGCGGCGGCCAGGATGTCGCCGAGCTGCTTGAGCTCGTCGCGGCGGCCGATGAAGCGGCCGTACGCGCCGTCCGGGGGCTGCGCGGACGTGACGACGCGCCCCCCCTCGGGCGCTGTCCGGCCCGCGCCGGGCAGCTCCTCCGTCGCGAACGCGTTGCGGAGGACGCGCCCGGTGAGGTTCGACACGGCGACCTGGGACTCGGTCGCGCGTGCGAGCGCCTGGGCGGAGGCGATGAGCGAGGTGAGCCGCTCGTCGCGGATCGGGGCGCCGGCGCTGTCGACAAGGATGCGGGCGAGGTGGATGCCGGCGGAGACCGCGGCGCCCCCGCCGCGCGAGCGCAGGATCACGAGGGCGGCGCGCGCCGCGGCCTCCGTGTCGCGGCCGTCGGCGTCGCCGAGCCCGAAGATGGCGACGAGCTGCGACGCCTCCTGCTCGAGCAGCAGCGCGCCATAGCGCGCCAGCACGTCGCGGGCCCGCGCCATGCGCCTCGCCGCGTCGTCCTCGGATCCCGTGAAGATGAGCACGAGCGCCGTGACCTCGCGCCGCTCGCCGAGCCCGCGCGCGGCCGGGCCGCTGTCGGCCTTCTCGAGCAGCTGGAGGAGCCCCGACGCCGAGCGGCTGCGCGTGCTCGCCGTGTGCGGCACCTCGACCGGCGTGCGCTCGTTGGCCCCGTTCGGCTCCTCTTCGAGCACGGCGCTCGCCTGGATCTCGGCGCTCTTCTCCTCGTGGAACGGCTCCAGGAAATCGGCGAGGTCGTTCGCCCCGAACCGCTCGGCGGTCGCGTAGAAGAAGCCGAGGAGCGCCTCGTGCAGCCGCCCGGCGTCGGGGAACCGATCCTCGGGGTCCTTCGCGAGCATGGTGCTCACGACGTCGACGAGCGACCGGGGCACGTCGGGGCGCACGAGCGCGAGCGGCGGATACTCGCTCGCCTGCAGCCGCCGCATGATCTCGAACGCCGTCGGCGCCGCGAACGGGTTCGACCCGGCGAGCATCTCGTAGAGCACCGTGCCGAGCGAGAAGAGATCGCTCCTGCCGTCGATCGCGCCGGCGCGCGACTGCTCGGGGCTCATGTAGGCGAGCTTCCCGCGGATCCTCCCTGCGCGGTTCTCGCCGACCTCCTCGTCGGTCATCGATTGCGTCGCCTTCGCGATGCCGAAGTCGGTGACCTTCACCTCGCCCTCCCAGGAGAGCAGGATGTTCTGCGGAGAGATGTCGCGGTGGACGATGCCGAGGGGGCGCGACTGCTCGTCGCGCCGCCGGTGCGCGTGATCGAGCGCCTTCGCGATCTCGGCCGTCATGAAGACGGCCATGGCGAGGGGGATCGGCTTCTTCGCCCTCCGGCAGCGGGCGAGGAGCGTCGCCAGGTCGAGCCCGGGGACGTACTCCATCGCGATGAAGTAGCTCGTCGGATCGCCGTTCGGATGGTCGACGCGGCCGAGGTCGAACACCTGCACGATGTTCGCGTGCGAGAGGCGCACGGCGAGCTTGGCCTCGTGCACGAACATGTCCACGAAGCGCCCCTGCTCGGCCAGCTTGGGGAGGATGCGCTTGATGACGAGGACCTTCTCGAACCCCTCGACGCCGAAGCTCTTCGCCTTGAAGACCTCGGCCATGCCGCCTTCGCCCAGGCGCTCGAGCAAGCGATACCGCCCGAAGGTCTCGCTCAGCATCGCCCCGCCTGCGCCCCACGCAGCCTCGCGCCTTTGGCGCGCGCGGCGCTCCGGAGGGGACGGCCCGCGATCGGCGCGCGAGCCGGCGCCGCCGCGCCGGCCGCGTCGCCTAGCCGCGCGTCATGTCTCGACGGCCTTGTTTGCGCCGGCGTCATCGTCCCCTCCATACATCGACTCCGCGATCCGGAACGCCGCCCCCTCGAGACGCGCGTACGCGTCCCGGAGCGCGTCGAGGTCGCCGCCGGCCTCGAGCAGCTTCCGCAGCGCCGCGCACTCGGCGTGGACCTCGCCGAGGAGCTCGGCGTCGAGCAGATCGCCGTAGCCTTCGAGGGCCTGCTCGGTCGTGTAGACGAGGGTCTCGGCCTGGTTGCGGAGCTCGGCGAGATCGCGCCGGAGCGCGTCGGTCTCCTTGAACCGCTCGCCCTCCGAGACGAGCCGCTCGACCTCGTCCGGCGTGAGGCCGCTCGTGGGGGTCACCCGGATCTCCTGCACCCGCCCCGTCCCGAGATCCCGCGCCTCGACGCGGACGATCCCGTTCTCGTCGATGCGGAAGGTGACCTGGATCTTGGGCAGCCCGCGCGGCGCGGGAGGGATGCCGGTGAGCTCGAACCGGGCGAGGCTCCGGCAGTCCGCGGCCATCTCGCGCTCGCCCTGGAGCACGTGCACGGGGACGAAGCTCTGGTTGTCGACGCTCGTCGTGAAGATCTCGCTCCGCTCGGTGGGGATGGTCGTGTTCCGCGGGATGAGCTTGAAGCTCACGCCGCCGCCGGTCTCGACGCCGAGCGACAGCGGCGTCACGTCGAGGAGCAGCACCTCGTCCACCTGTCCGGAGAGCGCGGCGCCCTGCAGCGCGGCCCCGACCGCGACGACCTCGTCGGGGTTCACGCCCTTGTTCGGCTCCCGGCCGAAGAACTCGCGCACCGCCGCCTGCACCGCGGGCATCCGGGTCATGCCGCCGACGAGGACCACCGTGTTGACGGCGGAGACGGGGAGCTTGGCGTCCCCGAGCGTCGCGCGACAGACGTCGATGGTCCGCCGGATGAGGCCCTCGCAGAGCATCTCGAGCTCGTTGCGCCGCATCGTCCGCTCGAGGTGGAGCGGCCCTCCGCCCGGGCCGACGGCGATGAAGGGGATGTTGATCTCGGTCTCGAGCGACGACGAGAGCTCGTGCTTCGCCTTCTCGGCCGCCTCCTTGAGCCGCTGCAGCGCCATGCGGTCCCGGCGCAGATCGATGCGGCTCTTCCCCTCGAACTCGTCGGCGAGCAGGTCGATGATCCGCTGGTCGAAGTCCTCGCCGCCGAGGTGCGTGTCGCCGCCGGTCGCCTTGACGCTGAAGACCCCGCCCGCGATCTCGAGGATCGAGATGTCGAACGTGCCTCCGCCGAGATCGTAGACCGCGATCGTCTCGGCCTTCACCTTGTCGAGGCCGTAGGCGAGCGCCGCGGCGGTCGGCTCGTTGATGATCCGGCGCACGTCCAGCCCGGCGATCCGCCCTGCGTCCTTCGTCGCCTGTCGCTGCGCGTCGTCGAAGTAGGCGGGGACGGTGACCACCGCCTCCGTCACGGGCTCGCCGAGGAACCGCTCGGCGACCTGCTTCATCTGGCCGAGGATCACCGCGGAGATCTCGGGCGGTGAGTAGTTGCGCCCCTTGACCTCGACCCACGCGTCGCTGTTCGGCGCCTCGACGATCTTGTAGGGAGCGAGGCTGATCTGCTTGCTGACCTCGGGCGCGGTGAACTTCCGGCCCATCAGCCGCTTCACCGCGTAGATGGTGTTCTGCGGGTTCGTGACCGCCTGGCGGCGCGCGACCTGCCCGACCAGGCGCTCACCGCTCGCGGGAAAGCCGACCACGGACGGCGTGGTGCGCGCGCCCTCGGCGTTCGGGATCACCCGAACATCGTTGGCCGAGGCGACGCCTGCCCCTTCGACGACAGCCACGCACGAGTTCGTCGTCCCGAGATCGATGCCGATCACCTTCCCCATATGCGGCGAAAGATACTACAGGCCTGGATGCTCGCCGGGTGGGGAGACGACCTGGGCGCCCGCGATATTTGGGGAGATCGTGCGGCGAGGTAGCGGGGCACGGCAGATCCCGGACAGGATCACCGCCAGGATGCGCACCGTGCCGAGGGTGTGCGCCGAGGGAGCCGGCGCGACGCCGCGCGGAGGATCAGTTCGCCGCGGGCGCCGGCTCGACGGGCGAGCCCTTCGAGACGACGACCATGGCCGCGCGGATCAGGTAATCGCCCAGCATGTATCCCGGCTGGACCTCCGCGATCACGACGCCGGCGGGGTGCTCGGTCGAGTCGAGCTGCTGGATGGCCTCGTGCACGCTGGGATCGAAGGGCTTGCCGACCGCGGCGATGCGCTTGATGCCCATGCGCTCCAGCGTGTCGACGAACTGCTTCGTCACGATCCGGACGCCCTCGGCGACCGACTTCACGTCCGGCGCGCTCTCGGCGTGGCTGGCGGCGCGCTCGAGGTTGTCGAAGACCGGGAGCAGATCCTTCAGGATCGCCTCGCGGCCGCGGCGCTGCGCCTCTTCGACCTCGCGCCGGGAGCGCTTACGGAAGTTGTCGAAATCCGCGGCGGTGCGCAGCAGCTGCTCGCGCATCCGCGCGGCCTCGGCCTGCACCTCGCCTAGCTTGTCTTCGGGGCTGGGGGCCTGCTGCTCCGCGGCCTCTGCGCGCTCCGCCCGCGCGTCGGCCGTCTCCCCCGTGTTCTGGTTCGACCCATTTTGTTCCGAATCGCTCATAGGACGGCGGCACTATAACCAGCCGCGATCCGCTGGCAATCGCCAGGCCCATGGTCGGTCCGGAGGCGAGCGCCGGCGCCCGAGCGCGTCGGCGCTCGCCGCCGCGCCGGCCCAGGACGCCCGCGGGTTGGGGGGGCCGGCGCGCGGGCGCTCCGGACGCGCTTCAGACGCGCTTCTGACGCGCAGATTGCCCGGGTCTCCACGATCCGCTGCGGGCGCTGCATCGAGCGTTTGCTCCGACCCCCCGCCCGGCGTTAGATCGCCCCCCATGAGCATCGCCACAAGCCCCGCCGCCGAACCTCCGCCGGCGAACGCCTCGACGTCCGCCAGCGCGCCGCTCCTCGCGGCGCAGAAGCACCTGCTCGGCAACTACCGCCAGCCGCCGTTCGTCCTCGACCGCGGCAGGGGTTGCGAGCTCTTCGACACGGAGGGGCGCCGGTACCTTGACATGTGCGCGGGGGTGGCTGTGGCTTCGCTCGGGCACGCTCACCCGCGGCTCGTGGCGACCATCTCCGAGCAGGCGGGTCGCCTGATGCACGTCTCCAACTATTTCTTCAACGCCGAGAACCTCCGCCTGGCCGAGGAGCTCTGCGCGAAGACCGGCTTTGACCGCGCCTTCTTCTGCAACTCGGGCGCGGAGGCGAACGAGGCGATGCTCAAGCTCGCGCGCCGCCATTTCTTCAACCGGGGCGAGGAGGGGCGCTACCGGATCATCGCGTTCGACAACGCGTTTCACGGCCGCACCCTCGGCGCCGTCGCCCTGACCGGGACGCCGAAGTACCGCGAGGGCTTCGGCCCTTCGCTCGACGGCGTCACGCACGTGCCGTACGGAGACGTGGCGGCGGTGCGCGCGGCCATGGGCCCGGACGTCGCGGGGATCCTCGTGGAGCCGGTGCAAGGGGAGGGCGGCGTGCTGCCGGCTCCGGCCGGGTTCCTCGCCGAGCTGCGGCGCATCACCGACGAGCACGGCGCGCTGCTGCTCATCGACGAGGTGCAGACCGGCATCGGGCGCACGGGGCACTGGCTCGGCGCGACGTACGACGGTGTCCAGGGCGACGCCGCGGCGCTCGCGAAGGGGCTCGGTGGTGGGTTCCCGGTCGGCGCGCTGGTGCTGCGGGAGCGGCTCAACGGCGCGCTGCCCCCGGGCTCGCACGGCTCGACCTACGGCGGCAACGCGCTCGCCTCCGCCACGGCGCGCACGGTGCTCGCGGTCATCGAGGAAGAGAAGCTGTGCGAGGCCGCCCTGAAGCGCGGCGAGCAGCTCGGCCGCGGCCTCGCCGCGATCGCCGCGCGGCTGCCGGGCGTGTGCCTCGGCGAGCGCGGCCGCGGGTTGCTCCGCGGCCTCATCCTCGCCCCGACCGTCGACGCGCGCGCCGCCCTCGGCCGCGCGCGCGATCGGGGCGTGCTGCTCACGATCGCGGGGAGCAGCGTGCTCCGGTTCACGCCGCCCCTCATCGTGAGCGAGGCGCAGATCGACGAGGCGCTGGCCGAGGTCGAGGCCGCACTCGCCGAGACGCCGGCTGCAGGTTGAGGTGGTCGCCTCGCGCGCCGCGGGTCCCGCCGTCGCACCCGTCCCGTGCTCGGGCTGCAGCAAGCTGATCGATCCCCTGCGCGCGGGGCAGGTGGCGATCTTCGATCAGCGCTTCCATTACTTCTGCAACGCGCGGTGCCGCCACGCCTTCCTCGGTGAAGCGCCGCCTGCGCCGGGGGACGGCCGGCCTGCGGGCCTCGCGGCCTTGGGCGCGCCCTTCGCCGGCGCTCCTCCCCGGGGGCTCCCGTCGGGCGCGCCCCCCGGCGCCGGCGGGCACCACGCCTCCACCCCGCGCACCCCGCGCGCGGAGCCCGCGCGGGCGAGCGCCGACGAGGGCGCGGCGCGCGTCGCGGATCTCGACGCGCCGATCGTCGACGCGTTCCCGCCCGTGTCGCTCGACGAGCGGCTCCCGGACCTGCCCGTCCTCGACGACGATCGCGCGCTGCTCGAGCCCATCGGGAACACCATCCTGAGCGAGGAGCCGCAGCGCTACGATGCGGTCGAGGCGCGGGACATCGGCGCGCTCCTGCTCGTGCTCGCGATCATCGCGGGGACGCTGGCCGTCGCGCTCACCCTCGCCGGGGACGCGAAGCTCGTCATCGGCGCGCGGATCGTGCTCGCCACCGTGAGCGCCGGGATGCTCCTTGGCCGCGCCGCCACGACCGCGCGCGACGCCACCGATCCGCACCCTGCGCCGATGCTCGCCCCAGTTCTTGGCGGGCTCGTGGCCGCCGTCTGGGCCCTCTTCGGTCAGGACCGCGCCCTCGCGGCCGAGGCCGCGTCGCTCGCCGGCGTGATCGCCACCGCCAGCGCGATCAGCGCGTGGCTCATCGAGAGCGCCCGACATCGCGTGTTCGCGGAGCGGGCGTGGATCGGATCCGTGCTCTCGACCCCGGCGCGCCGGCCGCCTGGCGCGTGGGCGCAGGGCCAGGCGCCCGCCGACCGCGCCCCTCAGCGCGGCGGCGACGGCGGTCCTGTCGAGGGCGCCGGGGATGAGCTCTACGAGCTGCGACCGGGCGAGGGCGTCCAGGTCGACGCGGGGGAGATCGTCCCCGTCGACCTCGTCGTCACGGGCGGCGACGTCGAGGTGCTCCCCTGGATCGGCGCGACCACGCCGACCCGCCGCCGCGACGGCGACCCGGTCGTCGCCGGGGCCACCGTGGTCCGGGGTCGCCTCGTCGGCGCGTGCACCTTCTCAGGCGGCGATCGCGCGGTCGCGCGCGTCCTGCTCGACGCCCGCCGGCGCGCGGACGCCCTCGCGCCCATCGCGCAGGCCTCCCGCGCCCTGACCGAGCGCTGGGCGATCGGCGCCGCGGCGATCGGCGCGCTCTCCGCCTTCGTCGCCGGGCGCGCTCCGGTCGAGATCGCGATGACCGCGGCCGCCGTGCTCGCCGCGCTGTCCACGGCGATCACGGCCTCCATCGCCTCGGTGCACGTCGCGCGGGGCATCTTGCTCGGGCTCCGCCGGGGCATCGTCTACAAGAGCGCCGACGCCTGGGATCGCGCGGGGAAGACCTCGGTCGCCGTGTTCTGCGCCCGCGGCACGCTGCTGCTCGGCGAGCCCGAGCTCGCGGAGCTGGAGGCGACCGGCCAGAAGCTCAAGCCGAGCGACGTTCTCGCGCTCGCGGCCGGGGCGGAGCGCACCGAGGAGCACCCCGTCGCGACGGCGATCGTCCGCGCCGCGCGCGCCCGCGGCTTGCGGCCCGACGGCGTGCGCAACCCCAACTTCCACCCCGGCCTCGGCGTGACGGCCGTCACCTCGTCCGGCGAGGAGCTCTGCGTCGGCAACCGCGCGCTCATGCTCGAGCAGCGGATCTCGATCGCCGCGGCCGAGAGCCGCGTCGCCGAGCTCGAGGCGCTGGGGCGCACGGTGGTCCTCGTCGCTGTCGGCGCTCGCCTCGTCGGCATCATCGGCCTGCAGGACGGGCTGCGCCCCGGGGCGCGGGCCGCCATCCAGCACCTGCTCGACGCGCAGATCGAGCCCGTGCTGATGTCGGGCGACGCGCGCGAGACGTGCGAGGCGATCGGCCGCTCGCTCGACATCGATCACATCCGCCCCGAGATCCTCCCCGCGGATCGCGGCACGGAGGTGCGTCGCCTGATCGACGCGGGCACGAGCGTCGCCGTCCTCGGCCACGCGGGCGTCGACGACGCCGCGCTCGGCGCCGCGGACGTCTCCGTGGCGCTCGGCGCCGCCGGCTCGGCGCCCGCCGACTTCTCCACGGTCCTCGCGTCGGACGACGTCCGCGACGCCGCGCTCTCCCTCGCGCTCGCGCACCGCACGCGCCTCGAGGCGCGCGTCGGGCTCGCGCTCAGCGTCGCCCCGGCGCTCGTCGGGGCCGCGGTCATCGCCGCGTTCGTGCTCCCGCCGGCCTACGCGCCCATCGCCTCGCTGCTCGGCGGCGTCATGGCCGTCGTCCACGCCCGCGCGCTCGACGCGAAGAGCTGAGCGCCGGGCGCGCTCGCCGGCGCGGGGCTCCTCGCCGCGCCGGGGGCCGGCTACGAGACGTCGGGCGTGGTGTCCTTCGCGTCGCGGCAGTCCGCGCAGACGCCGTACATCTCGTGCTTGTGCCAGGTCACGTCGAAGCCGTACTTCGCGGCGATCTCTTCCTGGAGCGCCTCGATCCGCGGCTCCTCGAACTCGATGATCTTCCCGCAGTTGACGCAGATCAGGTGGTCGTGGTGCGTGCTGGCGTCGTCCGCCAGCTCGTAGCGGCTAAGGCCGTCCCCGAACCGGCGCTCGGAGGCCACGCCGCACTCCGCGAGCAGCTTGAGCGTGCGGTACACCGTCGCGTACCCGATGCCTCGGTCGTGCGCGCGCACCTCCGCGAGCAGGTCCTCGATGGTCATGTGCGGGGCGCCGGAGAAGAACGTGTCGACGATCAGCCGGCGCTGCGCCGTCGATCTCAGCCCCTTCTTCGCCATGTACGCCTGGAGGCGAGCGCGGAGCCGGTCGAGGGCAATTTGGTCCACGTGGCTGGCGCCGCTCCCCTCTCTCTCCATGACGGCCATGGCAAGTTTATCCCGTTCGCGGCGAACCGCGTCAAGGCCGGTGACCGAACCTACGTGGCGCGACCTCGCCGATGCTGCCCGTGCCTCGCTCGTCGGCGCTACTCGCCCACCTGCGCCATGTAGCTGATCTGAGCCGCCGAACCCCCGAGGGGGCTGAGCAGCGTGATGGGCGGCGCGACCAGGCCGGCCGCCGCCGTGTTGTCGATGACGACGTAGTAGAGGCCCGGGCGCAGCGCGTAGCGGCGGGTCTCGATGATCCCGGGCTGGAGAGGGCCGCCTGCCTGCACCGGGCCTGGCGGGGGTCCGAGCGGCTTGCCGGTCTGGTACGCCTCGCGCCAGGCGTCGCCGGTGGGCTTGTCGACGATCATGAGGTCCACGGGCGCGCCCTGCGCGCTGACCTTGAGGTAGAGCGCCTGGTCCGAGTCGGCGACCTCGAACGGCCCGAGGTAGTCGCGCTGGTTCGCGTACACCTCGACGGTCTCGTTCGCGAACGTGTACCGCTCCTCGTCCTCCGCCTCGAACGGGTGGTGCGGTCGCTGGGGCGGCATGAGGATCCCCAGCGTGAAGTCCTTCCCGGTCTCCTCGTTGTAGAGGACGGTGAACCCGCGGGTCAGCTCGCCAGCGACGATCTGGTTGCCGAGCAGGTTGGCGAGCCCTCCGAACGGCGGGACGTTGGCCATCACGTCGATGACCGGGTTCTCGACGTAGCCCAGCTGGAAGCTCGGGCCTTGCACGATCCGGTTCAGCCGTCCCCACACGTAGACGTTATCGTCCGCGAGCTGGAAGTCGGGTCGGTACTCGACGGACGTCGTGAGCGAGAAGCCCACCCGCTTGGCCGGCTGCATGTAGCCGTAGCCCGTGCCGGCGATGTGGACGGTGATCGTCTGGGCCGCGTCGTTGACGTCGTACGAGCACTGCATCGGGAAGAACCGCCCCATGGACGCCGATCTGTCCTGCAGGCGCAGCGAGACCCCGCTCTTCAGCATCTCGGGGCAGATCTTGCTGGCGCCGAAGTTCGAGAACAGGAACCAGCGGAGGGCGGGGCTCGCGTTCACGGGACCGCTGACGCAGGGGCAGCCGACGAACGTGAACGACAGCGCGACAGCGGCGAGCGCCAGCGCGGCGGACGCGCGGGAGAGCGGGGGTCTTCGTGCGGGCACGCGGGCTAACATAGCGGGTCGACCTCGGAGGGAGAGCGGGTTTGCGCGCGGGAGGACGGCCCCTCCCGGATCAGCGCACGAGATGCCATTGGACGCCGGGGGTCACCTCGAGATGCAGGTGATTTTTGTGCGCCCGGTCGTAGTTGGGCGTGAGGATCGACGTGAAGATGTGCTGGTCCATGGCCTCGCACACGATGGATCGCAGCTCTCGCGCTGCCGCGTCCGCTGGAGGGCCGCTGCCCGCCCCCTTGCCGGCCCCGCGGGGCCGGCCGGTCGGGCCGGCGCTCTCGCCGCAGACCGGCGCGCCGCGCCTGCCGACGAAGTCGCGCTCCACCTCGAGCCAATCCTCCGCGAACCCGCCGCCGACGCGCTCCTTGATGAACCTGTAGGGGTCGATCGCGAGCCCGCCGGGGTGCCTCGTGGCGAGCCTGCCCTCGGGCCACATCCTGGCCGGAGGCCGCCAGGCCGAGAACATCAGCACCTCGTCGACGTCGTGCGCGCGGAGGATCCGGCTGAAGTCCGAGAGCGCGAGCGCGAGGCGGCAGTCGAAGACGTCGTGCGGGTTTCCCGCGCGTTGATGGGCCGGCAGCGCCGTCCGGTAGAGGACCCCGCCGACACCTTGCATCAGCCGCACCGGAGCGAGCACGCCCGGCGCGCGCTGCACCGGCTCGAACGCGATCTTCCGCTGCGTGAGCGCCGCACGGCATTGCTCCGCGCTCATGGCCGCGTAGCGCGCGGACGGGTGCTTCGCCCAGTCTTGGTGGTACCTGACCCTCGGCTTGCCCTGCGCGCTCGGCGCGGCGGCGAGGGGGCCGAGCGCGAGGGCGAGCGCGCAGGCAGCGGCGGCATGGCGTGCGGGCGGCATCGTTGCGGTACATCCTCGTGCGAAGCAAGGCAGGCCGACCCTCTCGGGGGCCAAGTGACCACGTGCACGTGGCCGAGTAGCCGAGTGGCCGACCGCGCCGCCATCCGGTGGAGCGGGCCCCCCCGTGCGTGGGGGGTTGGCTGCCGATCCTACCGCGACATTTGACCGGGCCGCGCGATCCCCTCAAAATGGGTCGCATGCGCGTTCGTGGGTCAAGCGCCCGCACGTGCAGCTTGACGTACGGGAGCGAAGGTCCGGCCCGCATGGCTTCCCGGTCCGGGCGGTCCCTGGTCCAGGTAGCCACGGCGGCGCGCTTGTACGCTGCATGCAACTGATATGAGTGATCTTTCCAACCGAGCTCGAAAGATCCTTTTCGCCGCGGTCACCGAGTTCATCGCAACGGGCGACCCAGTTGGCAGCAGGACGCTCGCCCGGAAGTACGGGCTGGATCTCTCGGCTGCTTCGATCCGCAACGTGCTCGCTGACCTCGAGGAGGCCGGGTACCTCCACCAGCCGCACACCTCTGCCGGGCGGATCCCGACCGATCGCGCGCTCCGGCTGTTCATCGACGCGCTCGTCGAGCTCCGGTCGCTGTCCCCCGAGCAGCAGGCCGAGCTGAGCGCGAGGTTCACCGAGATCTACGCGGGGGCGAGCGATCCGCTCCGCGAGACCGGGCGCTACCTCTCGGAGCTGTCCGGCGCCGCGGCGATCGTCGCGGCGCCGCGGGCGGAGCTCCGCGCCCTCGCCCAGCTGCGCTTCATCCCGACCAAGCCCGGGCAGCTGCTCGCGGTGCTCGTCTTCGCCGACGGCTCGGTCGCGAACCGCTTCATCTCGGCCGACGAGGCGATCAACGAGAGCGAGCTCACCCGGATCCACAACCTGCTCACCGACGTCATCGAGGGGCGCACCCTGGGCGAGATCCGGGACCTGTTCGCCCGCCGCCTCGCGGACGAGCGCCTCCAGATCGACGCGCTGAGGCGCCGCGCCTTCGAGCTCGGCAGCAAGGCGACGGCCGACGTGACCCGGCGGAGCGAGGTCGTCATCGAGGGGCAGAACCGCCTGATCGATCTGCCTGAGTACGCCGACGTCGACCGGCTCAAGAAGCTGATGAAGGCGCTCGAGGAGCGCGAGGAGCTCGTCGATCTGCTCGACCGGACGCTCGCCGCCGGCGCGGGTGAGGTCACCGTGTTCGTCGGCAGCGAGGCGGGCGACCTTGGCGGAGGCCAGCTCAGCCTCGTCGCCGCGCCGTACATGGAGAACGGCCGCGTCGCCGGGACCGTGGGCGTGCTCGGCCCGACGCGGATGGACTACGCGAAGGTCATGCCGCTGGTCGACGCCACGGCCGCGGCGATGACCGAGGTCCGCGGCAAGGTCAAGTAGCGCCCTTCCGCTGCGGCTCGCGGAGCCGATCGAGCACGTCGTCGAAGTCCGGGGGCGGCGGCGCCTGGAAGCGCATCGGCCGGTCGTCGGCCGGGTGGTTGAAGCCGAGCTCGGCCGCGTGGAGCATCAGCCGCGCGGCCGGGACCCTCGTCCCTCGGTAATCCCGCACGTAGACGGTCTCGCCGACGAGCGGGTGCCCGGCCTCCGCGAGGTGGATGCGGATCTGGTGCGTGCGTCCCGTCTCGAGCCGGCACGCGACCAGCGTCACGCCCCCGGCGCCGGCCCCCTCCTGCGGCCCTCGGAGCACCTCGATCGGCTCCACGTGTGTCACCGCGAGCTGCCCCTCGCGCCGCCCCTCTCGCGCCGAGCCGCGCAGCCCGTCGCCCCGATCCTCGACGAGGTAGCTGCGGTAGGTGCCCCGCGGGACGGCGCCGTGCGCGAGCGCCAAATACTGCCGGTGCATCGCGCGGACGCGGAGCTGCTGCGCGAGGTGCTTCTTCGCGGCGAGCGTCCGCGCGAAGACCAAAAGCCCGCTGGTCCCCTTGTCGAGGCGCTGCACCACGCCGAGCGGCGCGCGCCCGCGCAGGCGGTCGCGCCTGGCCAGCACCTCGCGCACCAGCGCGTCGAGGGTCGCGGCCTGCTCCGCGGGGGCCTCGTCGCCGTACGGGATGGTGCTCACCCCGGCGGGCTTGTTCACCACGACGACGCTCGCGTCCGCGTAGACCACGAGCTCGCCCTCGAGCTTGCGCCGCCGCACGGTTTCGGGCCTCGGCGCGTGCAGGCGGACCTCGATCAGCTCCCCGCCGAGCACCCGCCGACGGGCGCTCGTCGCCACCGCGCTCCCGACCAGCACCTTGCCGGTCTCGATCAACCGGCGCGCGTCGGACCACGAGACCGCGGCCAGCGCACGGACGGCCCCGTCCAGCGGGCGCCGATCCAGCTCGGCGGGCACCGTCCAGCGGCCATCCTGCGGAGGTCGTACCTGGGCGGCCGGGTGGACCCCGGTCGTTTCGGCGGATTTGTCTTCGTGGCTCGGCGGAGTGGCGGGTCGGAGCGGACGCATGTAGAGCTCACCGGGGCGCCTCGGCTCCGCCCACCAGCGTGGGACCGGGCTCTACCGGCGCGGAAAAACGCACATCCGCGGGGCCCGCGGGGCGAAATACACCGCGAATGTTGACACATCGCGCGACCGGGGCCGAAGATATCCAGAGCCGTCATCGCTTTCTCGCCATCTGAGAGGAGACCCGTTCGTGGCCAGCACCCTTCTCGCCGTAGACGACAGCGTGACCATGCGCAAAGTGCTCGAAATCACCTTTGCGGGTCAGGATTTCCGCGTCGTGACGGCGAGCAGCGCCGACGCTGCGCTGCAGAAGCTCAAGAGCGATAAACCCGACCTGGTGATCGCCGATGTCACGCTCGAGCCGAAGAACGGCTACGAGCTGTGCAAGGCGATCAAGCAGGCCTCACCGGCGACGCCCGTCCTGATCCTGTCGTCCAAGCAAAACCCGTTCGACCCCGCGAAGGGATCGGGCGCGCAAGCGGACGATCACATGGACAAGCCGTTCGACACCCAGCAGATGATCGACAAGGTCAAGAAGCTGCTGGCGTCGCGCGGCGAAGCGAAGCCCGCCGCTGCAGCGGCCCCTGCTGCCGCGGCCCCTGCGCAAGCGCGCTCTCCTGCGGCGCAGCCCGCCGCGCAGCCCGCGGCCGCCGCGCAGCAGGCGGCAGCGAGCCCGCTCCAGCGCGCGAAGACCCTCATCTACACGCCCAACGCGCCGGCCACGAGCGCTGCGCCGGCCCAGGCCTCGGTCAAGACGGCGCCGGGCGGCTCGGCGAACGTGCCGGTCACGACGACGATGGCCTTCTCGCCGACGCCGGTGTCCGGCGTGCCGAAGACCGCGACGGGGCCTGCCGCCGTCGCCGCGACCGCCTCCGCGCAGGTCAACGGCCAGATGGCGAGCAAGCTCGAGGGCCTCGGCCTCACCTCCGAGCAGGTGGAGGCCGTGATGGCGCTGTCCCGCGACGTCGTGGAGCGCGTCGTGTGGGAGGTCGTGCCGGTGCTCGCCGAGACGATCATCAAGGAAGAGATCGCGCGCCTGACGAAGTAGGCGCCCACCGCGGCCGCTGCTTGGCCGCGGGTGTCGACCCGCCCCTGCTCCTGTCGCGCCGGCCAGGCACGCGAACGGGGCGGGGCGCCTTCCTGGGCGCGTGAGGCCCACCGATCCATGTACGGTACGGCGCTCCTCGCGCCGCGGCGTCGCTCGCGGGGCGCGCGCGGTCGGGATCGCAGCGCGGGCGCATGCGACCGCTGCTTTGCCCGGCGACCTGGAGTTGCTACGCCAGGGCCGCGCCTCGTTCCGCGGTTGGCGCAGCCATGAACGACACACACGACAAACGCAGCGGTGCGCCCGCGGACGCCCGCGACGGGACGGCCGCGGGCGATCTGGAGAGCCCGAACGCTCCTGAGCCACGCGCGCCTTCCGCTGGCGACGGAGCGGCGGGGAGCGACGACATGGTCGGGATGGCCGGGGTCGCGGCCGACGCCGAGGAGGCTCGCCTCGTGCCGCAGGGCAACCCGCTCCGCTGGCGCGGCGCTGCCGTGTCCGCCGCGGGCGCCCTCCTCACGTTCGTCGTGATGGCGCTCGCGCCTCAGCTGCGCTGGGGTGTCCCGATCGGCGCGCTCGGCGTCGCCATCGCGGCGATCGGCCTGCTCGATCTGCTCGGCACGTTCGACGATCCCCCCGAGCGCGTCGCCATGCGCGTCGGGATCCGCGACCTCCTCGGCCCGCTCGCGCTGCTCGGGGGTGGGCTCGTCGCGCTCTTCGTCCTGATCACGCTGAGCGTCGCGGGCTTCTTCTCGCCGAGCCCCCTCTCGTCGGACGGCGCGCCGACGCTGCTCTCGCTGGCGGTGCCCGCCATCGCCGTCCCTGCCGCGTTTCTCACGGCGGTCATCGGCGCGTTCCGGTTCGGCGAGCGCCTCGGCCCCTGTCGCGTCGACGAGGCGGGAGCTCCGCGCCCCCTCGGCCGGCGGCACGGCTTCTGGCTCGTCGCCGTCGTCACGCTGCTCTACCTGCCCATGCTCGGGAGCCACTCGCTCACCGATCCCTGGGAGACGCACTACGGCGAGGTAGCGCGCGAGATCCTGGCCAGGAACGACTGGATCTCCCTCTGGTGGGCGCAGGACGGCTGGTTCTGGTCGAAGCCGGTGCTCGACTTCTGGATGCAGGCGCTCGCGATGGCCGCGTTCGGCGTCCGCTACCGCTCGGGCGAGATGCTCTCGGCGGCCGCCGAGGGGCGCACCCCGTGGCCCGAGTGGGCCGTCAGGCTCCCCGTCTTCGCGCTGACGCTCATCGCCGTCTATCTTCTCTACAAGGCCGTCTCGCGGATCTTCAGCCGCCGCGCGGGGCTGCTCGCGGGGCTCGTCCTCGCCACGATGCCGCAGTGGTTCCTGGTCTCCCACCAGACCATGACCGACATGCCGTTCGTCGCGACGATGGCCGCGGCGATGGCGCTCCTCCTGCTCGGCATCCACACCGACGACGCGGAGGAGGCGCGCGTCTACGAGGTGGATCTCGGCCCGCTCAAGGTGGGCCTCTCGGCCTATCACCTCGTGCTGGGGGCGATCCTGGCCTGCGCGCTGCCGCAGATCCTCTACCTGCTCTCGCGTCACCTCGAGATCGGCCTTTCGCCCTTCGGCCTCCACTTCCGCGGCGACGTCTTCAGCTCGGGCTCACCGGGCAACTGCGGTCTCCCTGGCAACGAGGCCTGCCGGTCGGTGCTGCCCGTGCTCCCCGGCCTTCAGCCTGCGCTCCAGGCGCTCGTCTGGGTGCAGACGCTCGGGATCGTCCTGTACGCCAGCTGGGGCGAGCGGCGCGTCCAGCGGCTCCTCTTCCTCTCGGCGTGGTTCTTCGCTGCCCTGTCCACGATGGCCAAGGGGCCGGCCGGCTTCGGGCTCCCGGTGCTCTGCGCGCTCGGCTACGTCGTCGTCTCCCGCCGGTACCGCGACGTGCTCAAGATGGAGATCCCCGTCGGGCTGCTCGTGCTCGCGTGCGTCGCGTTGCCCTGGTTCGTCGCGATGTACGCGCGTCACGGCCAGCCGTTCACCGACAGGCTCCTGTTCCACGACATGTTCAAGCGCGCCTTCACCCACGTCCACGACACGAACGAGGGCGACGACGTGAGCTTCCGCTATTACGTGTGGCAGCTCGGCTACGCGATGTTCCCGTGGACCGGGCTCGTGCCCGCGTCGCTCGTGTGGTGGCTCAGGCGGCGCGAGGGGGCGACGCCGGGGGAGCGCGGCTCGGTCGACGTCCGCCAGGGCGACGCCTCGGTGTTCCTGGCGATGTGGTTCCTCTTCGGCTTCGCGCTGTTCTCGCTGATGCTGACGAAGTTCCATCACTACATCCTGCCGGCCGTCCCGCCGGCGGCGATGCTCACGGGGATCCTGCTCGACGACATGCTGCGCCTCGATGGCCGCGCGGGAGGGCTCGCGCGCCGCTCGAACGGCGCCTCCTCGCCGGTGCAGTCGGCGCGCTCCGCCGCGGTGGTCAGCTACGAGCGCGCGATGCTCGGCGCCGTCGCGCTCGGCGCTGCGCTCCTCGTGTTCCTCGTCGGGCGCGATCTCGCGATGGTGCGCGAGGGACAGCCGAGCCAGGCCAGGCTGCTGCACCTGTTCACGTACAATTACAAGCGCCCCTGGCCGCAGTCGCTCGACTTCTCCGCGGCCCTGTGGGCCTTCACCGCCGCCGCCGCTGCGCTGTGCTTGCTGCTGATGGTCGCGCGCTGGCGCCGCCACGTCGTCTACGCGCTCCTGTCGCTCGCCGTCGTGTTCACGGCGTGGGGCATCGACGTGTACTTCGTGCGGACGTCGCCTCACTGGGGGCAACGCGAGACGTTGCTCGCCTACGTGCGCGCGAATCAGCAGATCCCAGGGCCGCTCGTCGCTTACCAGCTGAACTGGAAGGGCGAGAACTTCTATGCCGGTAACCGGCTGGCGGCCTTCGTGTCGAGCGGAAAGAAGTTCCAGGATTACATCAACGAGCAGAAGAAGAAGGGCGTGAAGACCTTCTACTTCGTCACCGAGCACGGACGCACGGGCTCCTTGTCGAACGAGCTCGGCAGCCCTCGCATCTTCGAGAAGCTCACTTCCATCGAGCTCAACAACAAATTCCTCGTGGTGCGAGCGACATTCGAGTGAGCCAAATGGAACCGGAGGGCGCTCTCACCAGCGCTGTCCGGCTGTGACGCTGTACGCCTGCTCCGGCCCGGGGAATGCCGCTGTCGATGTTCGACGGTCATGCTGAATCAGGAGTGTCCTTGCATCTCTGTCGCCGTGGCGGCGCAGCAGCGCAAGGGGACTCCTGCTGGGACGTCCTAAGTACCTGAATCGACTTGAAGAAGTCGCAGGCACGCGCCCTGCTCTCCCCTGGGATCGAGCGTCGCGGCGGAGACCTTCCCCCCCCAGGTCCGCTGCGACGCTCTCTTTATTTCCGCAGCTGCGCCGGCCGCACATCGTGCGACCAGCTCATTCGCTCCCGGCGCTCCCAGGGGCAGCTTGCAATGCAGTGAAATGTCGATCCAGCGCGTCCAGGAGACCTGCTGTGGTGCTCACCTCGGCGGTCACGCCGATCCGGAGCCCCCGCTTCTCGGCGGTCGCGGTCGTGATCGGCCCGATGCTCGCGAGGAGCACGCGCTCGAGGCGCGCTGCGGCGCCCTCGCCGAGGAGATCGCAGAGGCTGTCGACTGTGCTGCTCGAGGTGAGCAGCACGACGTCGATCGCGCCCGCCGAGAGCGCCCGGAGCAGCTCTTCGCGGCGACCGGCCGACGCAGGGCGGGTCTCGTAGACAGGCACGACATCGACCTCGCAACCGGCGGCGCGGAGGCGCTCGGGGAGCACCTCGCGGGCGACCAGCGCGCGCGCGAGGAGCACGCGGACTCGAGGGGACGCCGCCCGGCGTCCGGCCAGCGCGGGGTCGGCGAGGATGGCCTCCGCGAGCTCCTCGCCGCGGAATTCCCGCGGGACGATGTCGGCGCGGACGCCGCGCGCAGCGAGCGCGGCTGCGGTCCCGACGCCGATCGCGGCGAGGCGCGCAGGGCCGAAGGCGCGCGCGTCCAGGCCGAGCCGCTCCATCTCCTTGAAGAAGCAGGCCACCCCGTTCTCGCTCGTGAAGACGACGGCGTGGTAACCGGAGAGGCCGCGGACAGCCTCGGTGACGCGCGCGGGGTCGGGGGGCGGGTGGATCTCGATGGTCGGGAGCTCCACCGCCTCGCCGCCGCGGAGGCGCACAAGCCTCGACGTCGAGCGCGCCTGGTGGCGCGGCCGGGTCACGAGCACGCGCTTGCCGAAGAGCGGCTTCCGATCGAACCAGCGGAGCGTGTCGCGCAGGCCCGTGACGGCGCCGACGACGATGACCGCGGGGCTCTCGATCCCTGCCTCCTCCACGCGGCGAGGGAGGTCGTCGAGGCGGCTGGAGACGACGCGCTGGTCGGCCCGCGTCCCCCACTGGATCGCCGCCGCCGGCGTCGCGGGATCGCGGCGCCCCGGCCCCATCAGCCCAGCGACCACCGCGTCGAGGGCCTGCATGCCCATCAGGACGCAGATGGTCCCGCGGACGGAGGCGAGCTCGCTCCAGTCGAAGGATCTGCCAGCCCGGGTGACGCCGCTGACGATCATCACGCTGGAGGCGATGTGCCGGTGCGTCAGCGAGATGCCGGCGTAGGCCGTCGCGCCGAGCGGAGAGCAGACGCCAGGCACCACCTCGAACGGCACCCCGGCCCGCGCGAGCGCCTCCGCCTCCTCCGAGCCACGCCCGAAGAGGAACGGATCGCCGCCCTTCAAGCGAACGACGCTGCGGCCCGCGAGGCCGAGCGCGACGAGCTCCGCGTCGATCTCCGCCTGCTTCGCGTCCTTCACCACCCGATCGCCGCCGCGCTTGCCGACCGAGCGCACGTCGGCGCCCTCCCGCACGCGATCGAGCAGCGCGGGGTGGACGAGCTCGTCATGCAGGACGACGTCGGCCGTGGCGAGGAGCTCTGCGCCGCGCAACGTGAGGAGCCCCGGATCCCCCGGGCCGGCGCCGACCAGGTACACGACGCCTGGCCTGGCCGCGCCCGGCGCTCCGTCGTTCATTGCCCCCGCAGCCGCCGCGCGGGGGCCCTCCTCGGAAGGATCGTTACGCCTCGGAAACACAGTCAAACTCCCGTCATTATCTCGTTCATGCATGGCAGACGTTGATTGTCATAGCGATTCTGCAGTGATGTTGACCCGGTGCGTTATGGGATTAGAATCGCATCCGGTCGATTCAACGTCCGGCGGTTTCTGGAGTCCATTCGATGAGATCGGTGAAACTGGTCGAAGAGCTGCTGAGCTCGGAGCGCGGCTTTCCGGACCGATGGTACGTCACCAACGGGGAGCGCTCGGTCGGGCCGGTCAGGCTCGACCAGCTCGCGCGCGGCATCGAGAGCGGAGTGGTCCCCCTCGATAGCTTCGTCCGCAATGAGGCATGGACCGTGTGGTGCCCGCTGTCCGACATTGCAACGGTCACGGTCGCCGCCACGGCGACGCCTGCGGAGCAGCCGGAGGAGGGCTCGGCAGCGGATGACGACGACGACACGCTTCCACTGTCGTCCCAGCAGACGCCCCAGCCGATGACGCCGCGCCCCGGCCCGGCGGCGCGCTCGGCCGCGCGCTCTGGAGCGGCCCACCGCTGAGCGATGGCCGCGCGCGCGGCGGGGCGAGCGCGGCCGGAAGACGGGAAGTGGAGGGCCGTTCTCATGCTGGCGGTTTCGGGCGAACACTAACCGATTCGCAGCGCCCAGGCGATCCACGGATCGCGCGCTCCTCTGGACCGGAGCGGCTCACGCGGGCGCAGGGCTGCTATGCTCCGCCGCCGTGTTCCCCACGAAGAGACCGCGCCGGCTCCGTCGTTCGCCCGCCCTCCGCGCCCTGGTGCGCGAGACAACCCTCCATCCGGGAGATTTCATCCTCCCCCTCTTCTTCAACGAGGCGCTCGACGCGCCTCGGCCGGTCGGGACGATGCCGGGTGTCTCGCAGCTGCCCGTGAGCGCCGCGGCAGCGCAGGCGCGGCTCTGCAAGGAGCTCGGCATCGGCGGGACGATCCTGTTCGGGCTCCCGCGCACCAAGGATGCGTCAGGCACGAGCGCTTACGACCCGGACGGGCCCGTGCCGCGCGCCGTGAAGGCGATGAAGGAGGCCGTGCCGGAGCTGCTCGTGATCACCGACGTGTGCGTGGACGAGTACACCGATCACGGCCACTGCGGCCTGCTCCGGCAGGACGCGTCCGGGGCGGTGGACGTCGACAACGACGCGACGCTGGAGGTGCTCGCGCGGGCGGCGGTGGTCCACGCCAAGGCGGGGGCCGACGTGGTCGCGCCGAGCGACATGATGGACGGCCGGGTCGCCGCGATCCGGCGCGCCCTCGACGTCGAGTCGCTGACGGGGACGGCGATCCTCTCCTACGCCGTGAAGTACGCGTCCGGCTTTTACGGGCCGTTCCGCGAGGCGGCCGACTGCGCGCCCAAATTCGGCGACCGGGCGGGCTACCAGATGGACCCCGGGAACGCCCGCGAAGGCCTGCGCGAGGCGGCGCTCGACGAGGAAGAGGGGGCCGACATGCTCATGGTCAAGCCCGCGCTCGCGTACCTCGACGTCATCGCGCGCGTGCGCGAGGTGACGACGCTCCCGCTCGGCGCGTACAACGTCAGCGGCGAGTACGCGATGATCAAGGCGGCCGCGGAGCGCGGAATGATCGACGAGAAGCGCGCCGTGCTCGAGCTGCTGACGTCGATCCGGCGCGCCGGGGCGGACTTCATTCTCACCTACCACGCGCTCGACGCCGCGCGCTGGCTCGGCTGAGCGATGCGGAGCCAGGGCGCAGGCGGGAACGCCGCGCAGCGCTTGAGATGGGCCGCCGCCTGGGCGGTGGGCGCGTCGGCGGCGTTCGCGGCGGGGTGCTCGCCGAACAGGTGCGACCGGTCCGAGGAAGCGAACCCGCCGATCGAGTTCGTCGAGGCCACACCGGAGGGGGGCATCTACGAGACCTCGTCGCCGGACGGGGAGCTCCTCTACTTCCCGGGCGGCATGCGGTACGCGCTCAAGCATCACCTCGGCGCGCGCCCGCGGTGGTGGCAGGTGTACCTGTCGTTCGAGCGCGACGGGACGAAGAGCGGCGGGACGCTGGCGCAGGCGGCTGGCAACCAGGCCGAGGTGCCCTGCGTGGACGACCAGCACCTGATCGTCGTCAACGGCAGCTGCTCCGAGTACTGGCTGCGGGTTGTCGCCGGGGGCGCGATCGGCGCCGATGACGGCGCGACCGGAGCCGCAGGAGGCGCGGCCGGCGCCGGCGGTGATGGGATGGGAGCCGCCGGGGGCACCGTCGTCGGCAGGTGCTACGGCGACGACGCCGATCCCGGCGGTGGGAGCGCGGCGCCCTAGGGCCCGCGCTTCTAGGCGTGCGCCGCTGCCTGCCGGGCGAACTGCAGCCGGTACAGCTTGCTGTAGACGCCGCCCGCGGCGAGCAGGTCCTCGTGCGTGCCCTGCTCGACGACGCAGCCCTTGTGGAAGACGACGACGCGATCGACGGCGCGGATCGTCGAGAGGCGGTGCGCGATGATCAACGCGGTGCGCCCCTCCATGGCTCCCTCGAGGGCACGCTGGAGGCGCGCCTCGGTGTCGCTGTCGACGTTGGCCGTGGCCTCGTCCAGGATGAGGAGCGGCGGGTCGCGGTAGAGGGCGCGGGCGAAGGCGATCAGCTGGCGCTCGCCAGCGCTGAAGTTGCTGCCGCGCTCGAGCACGGGGGCGTCGAGCCCGCCCTCGCGCCGCTCGAAGAGGTCGAGGGCGTCGATGCGGTTCAGCGCGTTCACCACCTTGGCCCGATCGGGGATCGCGTCGCCTGCCGCGATGTTGGTGAGCACCGTGCCCGGGAACAGGAACACGTCCTGAGGGACGACGGCGAACTGGCGGCGCAGCTCGTCGCGAGGGTACGCGCTGACGTCGCGGCCGAAGACCCGCACGACGCCCTCATCCACGTCGTAGAGGCGGAGCAGCAGCGACGCCACGGTGCTCTTGCCGGCGCCGGTCGCGCCGACCAGCGCGACCTTCTCGCCGCGCCTCGCCGCGATCGACACGTGCCGCAGCACGGGCACGCCCGGCTTGTAGCCGAAGCCGACGTTGTCGAGCTCGAACGCGACGCCCTCGTCTGCTGTCCTCGGTGCGTCGCCGCCGCTCGTCGCCGCCGCCGTCGCGTCCTCGTCCTTGTTGTCGAGCAGCTCGAAGACGCGCTCCGCGCCGGCCATCGCGGACTGCAGCAGCGTGTACCGAGCCGAGAGATCGCGGATCGGGACGAAGAACATGTCGATGTAGGCGACGAAGGCGAACAAGGTCCCGAACGAGATCTCGTCCTTCAGGCTGTTCACGCCGGCGTACCAGAGCACCGCGGCGATGCAGACGCTCGAGACCATCTCGATGGCGGCGTCGAGCGTCGCGTCGAGCACGATCGAGCGGTTGTTTGCGTTGCGGTACGCCGCGTTGATCTCGTCGAACTCCTCGGCCGAACGCTCCTCCCTGGCGTAGGCCTGCACGACGGCCATCCCGGATACCTGCTCGTTGAGGTACGCGTTCATCCTGGCCGTCTTCGACCGCACCTCGCGGAACGCGTCGCGCATCCGCCGCCGCGTCCAGTTGACGCCGAGGGCGACAGGGGGGACCGCCGCGAAGGCGAGCAACGACATGCGCCAGTCGAGCGACACCATCACCGCGACGATGACGGCGAGCCGGAGGAGATCGCCGAACGCGTTGAGCGCGCCGGACGCGAACATCTCGCCGATCGCGTCCACGTCGTTCGTCACGCGCGTGACGAGCCGGCCGACGGGCGTGCGATCGAAGAACCCGAGGCGGCGGGTGTGCAAGAAGCCGAAGACGCGCACGCGCAGGTCGGCCATCGCGCGCGCGCCGGCGAGCTGCATCAGGTAGAGCTGCGGGAAGGCGAGCGATTGCTCCAGGACCATGACGCCCGTGAGCAACAAGCCGCTGCGCGTGAGGTGATCGAGCCCGCCGGGCGTGTCGAAGGCGTCGAGCGCGTCGCGCATGATGAGCGGGCGCAGCAGCGCCAGCAGCGCCGTGACGACGAGCAGCGCCAGCGACAGCGCGAGGTGCGTGCCCTGCGGGCGCACGAACGGCCACAGCCTCAGCAGCATGCGCGCGTCGTACGCCTCGCCGAGCCGTGTCTCCTCGTGGAACCGGCTCAGCACGTCCTCCGTGCGGCTCGCCTTCGTCGTCCCGCGGCCCTTGGCCGTCGTCGCCTGCGCCGGCCGCCGCGGGCCCGCGCCCGCCTCGCCCGCGGCCGAGGCGCCGCCCGATTTCGACCGCATCGTCGCGCTGTCTCCGTGAGCCGGCTGTGTCACGAGAGCCCCACCGGTTGCGAGGACGGCGACGCCTCGAAGGTCGCGAGATCCTCTTCGAGCTGCTGCTCCTCGGCGAACGACGCGTAGATCCCGCCCGCGCGGACGAGCTCGTCGTGCGTGCCGCGCTCGATGACCCGACCCTGCTCCAGCACGACGATCGCGTCGCACCGCCGCGCGGCCGCGACCCTGTGGGTGATCAGGATGACGGTCCGTCGCGCGGCCTGCCGCTCGATCGCCGCGAGGATGGCCTGCTCGGTCTTCGCGTCGACGGCGGAGAGCGGATCGTCGAGGACGAGGACGTTCGGCTCGCGCACGAGCGCGCGCGCGAGCGCGACGCGCTGGCGCTGTCCGCCGGACAGCTGCACGCCACGCTCCCCGACCACGGTATCGAAGCCGTCAGGGAGCGAGAGCACCTCGTTCAGCACCTCGGCCTCGTCGGCGGCCGCGCGGATCGTCTCGAAGGCGGCGGGCGAATCCGGATCATCGAGGGAGTAGCCGATGTTGCGGGCCACGGTCGTCGAGAAGAGGAACGCATCCTGCTGCGCGTAGCCGATGCTCGCGCGCACGGTGTCGAGCGGCAGGTCGCAGATGTCGACGCCGTCCAGGAGCACAGAGCCGCGGGGCGTGGGCATGAGCCTGGCGAGCAGCGTGGCGATGGTGCTCTTGCCCGAGCCGGTGCGCCCGACGATGGCGAGCGAGCTGCCCGCTTCGACCTCGAAGCTCACGCCGTCGACCACCTTCCTCGCGCCGTGGGAGAACGTCAGGTCCTTGACGGAGATGGCGCCGTGGACGACCTCGGGGGAGGGCATCGGGCCGCTCACGACCTCAGGGATGGCCTCGAAGATCGCCTTGAGCCGGTCGTAGCCGGCACGACCGCGCTGGACGATGGCGGCGACGAAGCCGAGGGCGAGCATCGGCCAGGTGAGCCGCAAGAGCGCCAGCCAGAACGAGACGAAGTCTCCCCGGGTCATCTGCTGCTCCAGCACCAGCCGCCCGCCGTACCAGAAGACGATGAGCACGCCGACGGAGCTGATGGCCCCCATGAGCGGCGCCATGGAGCCGCGCAGCTTGGCGAGCGCGAGGCTCTTCTCGAGGTAGCCCTGGTTCGTGCTCGTGAACGCGGCCATCTCGGACGCCTCGAGCGCGAACGAGCGGACGACCCTGACCCCGGCGAGGCTCGCGAGGACACGGTCGCTCATGGCGCCGATCGCCTCCTGGTTGTCGCGGGTGCGGACGAAGAGCTTGGTCGAGAACGACCGGGTGACGAGCATCAGCGCGGGCATCGTCAGGAGCGCCGCGAGCGTGAGCCTCTTCGAGATGTGGAGCATCACGTACAGGGCGCTCGTGAACGCGAAGATCGAGCCCACGACGTTCAGCAGGCCGAAGCCGAGGAGGAGGCGGACCTGCGTCAGATCGTTCGTCGCCCGGCTCATGATGTCGCCGGTCGGCATCTTGCGGAAGAACGCCGGCCCGAGCTTGTGCAGGCGCGCGAGCAGGATCGCCCGGAGCTCGTACTCGACGTTGCGGCCCGCCGTGAAGATGGTGACCCGCGAGAACACGCGCATGATCGCGGCGCCCACGCTGACCGCGAGCATGAGGAGCGCCGCGTGCGCGGCCTCGCTCGACTGCGCCTTCACGGCGGCGTCGACGGCGTCCTTGACCAGGAAATCTCGCCTGGCCATGAGGAACTGCTGCGCAGCGAGCAGCGCCGCGCCCGTCAGGTAGAGCGGAAGCTTGTGGCGGAACTGCGCGCCGAGACCGACGGGGTAGGTTGAGGGATCGCGCTTGAGCATTGCGTGGGGGGGGGCCGCGCGGCGACGCTCAGCGCGCCTTGCGCGGCGTCGGCGCGAGCGGCTTGCGGTGCGACGTCGAGAGCGCGGGCCGATCTCTTCCATCGACCACGAGCTCGAGCTCGTCGAGCTCGAGCCTCGTCGAGAGCAGGCCGAGCAGGACGCGCGCGCCTCCGCGCCCATCGAGCTCGCTCACCACGCCGATCTTGTCGCCGAAGGGGCCTCGTCGCACGCGGACGCGGCTGCCCTTCTCCAGCACGCCGCCCTTGGCGGGATCGGGCGCGACCTTCGCGGCAGCTTCTGGCTCGCCGGACGGACCACGCTGCGCTCGCGGCGCGTGATCGGCCGAGGGCTTCTGCGGAGCCTCGGCCTTCGCCTGCGGCTCCGCTTCGCCGTGCGGCGCTCGCCGGGCAGGGGCGCTGCCCTCTCCGACCCGCTTCAGCGAGGGCCGCGGCTCTCCGCCGCGGCCAGCGCCGGCGCCGGCGTTGCTCGGCGACTTGAACAGCGTCGCCAGGGTCGGCCGGCGGGCGGGCAGGGCGGCCTCGACGCGCTCATCGCCGCGCGCTCGAGCCTGCTCCATCGAGCGCTCTCGCGCTCGGGCCTGCTCGGAGCGCCATCGCTCGTTCTCGGCCTCGATCTCGGCGTGGGCGCGCGCCCGCTCCTGCTCGATTCCCTCGAGCTTGCGGTCGAGCGCGATGCGGTCGTTCTCGCGCGACCACGCGACGAGCCGGTAGATCGGGGCGAGCGCGACGAGCGCGTCCTCGAGCTGCTCATCGAGGATGTCGGCGTGCTCGACCGCCGTCTCGCGCGGGATCGCCCAGCCGATCCAGAGCGGCACCTGGCCGTCGGCGGCGCGGCGGAGCATCTCGGCGATCGCGTCCGAGGTGGCCGCGCTGCAGGCCACGCGATCGCCGCCGGCGGCGCCGAACGAGAACTGCTCCGGGAGCGCGTGGAGCGCGCTCGTGAGCTCGGCGGAGAGCGGCGAGGCTGGCGCGCCCGTCGCCTCCTCGGTCGCCGAGAGGCGAGCCCGGAGGTTGTCGACGTCCACCTTCGCGTCCGGGTGGACCGCGAAGCACACCTGCACCTCGCTCTCCGAGATGCGCAGCGCGAGGAACGCGTGCCGCGTGAAGGGGCTCGGATCGTCGATCGCGTCGGAGATCGAGCGGCCGCGGTCGAGGAGGCGATCGAGCTCGTCGCGCGCCGCCTGGTCGCGCCAGAAGAAGACCCACTGGCAGTCGGCCCGGTGCTTGTTGCGGATCGACGGGTGCTCGTCCGAGCCATGGACATCGACCGAGATGCCGAGCTCGGCCAGCCGGGCGACGACGCCGCGCGCCCAGGCGAGCGCGCGCTGCTTCACCTCGAGGCGGGGGCGTGAGTAGGCCTTCGAGGTCGCTTTTTCGGCGGCGTACGCGTCGAAGTCACGAGCGGTGAGGTGCAGGGAGGGATGGCTCATTGCTTCGACTGGTTGCGATGCGCGGCGTGGGCGGATGCTGCTCGTGGTCCGTCACGGGAGAGCTGTGCTCCTCGTGAAAGTCGCGCGGATGGTATCGTGAGGAGCTTCGAAATCAAAGCTCCGCGCCGCGCGATCGATCCTGGCGTTGCGTGGAGGCGGCACGCTTGACCGCCCTGACAAGCATGTCACCGTAGGCACTCCCGTGCCCCATCAAGAGGGCGATCCCACCGATATCACGTAGAACCCCGCGTAAATCGCGCTTCTCCAGCGCAGCGGGGCAGCTCCCGGGCGCTCCAGTCATCCGAGTCACCCGAGCCCGTGAGCCTGCGAGGCCCGTCGGCCTGACGAAAGAGGAATCATGGAACAGCATCGAGACGAGCACATTGTCTGCGCGAGCTGCGGCACGTCGTTCCTATTCTCGGCTGCGGAAGCTGCCGTCTACGCCGAACGGAAGCTCGCGGCCCCGCCCAAGCGGTGCCGGACCTGCCGCCGTGCGCGCAAGGACAATCGAGGGGAGAGCGAGAGCGGATCGCCGGCTCGCGCTGCGGAGCGCCAGCGCCCTGGCCCGTCTCGGGGCGCCGGGGGGCATCGCGGCCTGGCGCGCGGCGACGGCCAGCCTCGGAAGCCCCGCTACACGGGCGACGTGAACGAGTACCGCAGCCCGATGCAGGACGCGTACTCGGGGCTGACGCCCGCATGGGCGGCGCAGAGCCACTACCCGAACCGCCCGCGCGGCGGCGCGCCCTTCCGAGATGACGGCAACTACCGCGCCCCCTCGTTCGCCGGTGAGCGCCGCGCTGCCGCGCCGAGCCGCGGTCCAGCGCAGCAGCCTCGCGCGCCGCGCACTCGTCCGACGTTCTCGATCACCTGCAAGTCGTGCGGCTCCGAGGGCGAGGTCCCGTTCAAGCCGGTCGAGGGCCGCGACGTGTTCTGTCAGGCGTGCTACCGCGCGCGCAAGCCTTCCTGAGAGACGCCTCCAGCGACGCGCAGCCATCGCGCTGCGGCACACCCCCGAGCGCCGGTCGCTGCTCGTGCGACCGGCGCGGCCGCGAAGCGGACGCCGGGGTGCGGGGCGGGGCGGAGCCCCGAGGAAACAAAGCCAGGACCTCCCGCGCGAAGCCGCCGCGAAGCGGCGCCGGAGCCCCGCGATCTCTGGCCGGACTTCGGGCGGGCGGAACTAGAGGCTGATCTCGCAGGCGAGCTCGGAGGTGAAGCCGAGCTCGCCGAGCGTGATCGTGACCTTCACGCCGCCGCCGGACGCGCGGCGCGCTGTCTCCTCGACCATCCCCACGACCCACAGCCGGAGCGGCAGCGAAGCAGGGTCGAAGTCGCCGATGTGGAGCGTGACCCGCCCGGTCGGGCCCGTCGCCACGCGCCACGAGCCGAACGTGAAGAGCCGCGACCAGATCGAGGTCCCGCGGCGCATGAGCGACGCGATGTCGGTCAGCGGGCGGGCGAACAGCGTGCGCACGAGGCTGTGCAGCTCGCCGCCCACGCCGAGCCTGCCGATGTCGCGCCAGCGCTCGAGATCGCGCAGGACCAGCGATGTCGCGAGCTCCATGTAGGCGTCGAGCGCCTCGAGCTCGTACCCGACGAGCGCGTTGATCGAGTCGTGCTTGAAGTCGTCGGCGTAGCGGAGCGGCATCTGCGAGACGACCTCGTCGCGCGCGCTCCTCCCGTACTCATCCACGATGGTGCGATCGACGCTCCGCAGGACGGGGCCGCGCACCTGGTACTGCCCGGCGAAGCGCGCCGGCAGCGGCCGGACCGGGGTGACGTTGGGCCGCCGCGTGTCGCGTGTCCGGTTCATCAAGGAGCCGAAGTCCGCGCTGCGGACGGTCGGCTCGGCCCGGTGCCCGAGGTCGGCGCTGCGCACCGTGGGCAGCGACTCGCCGCGCTGCGAGAGCATCGTGGGCTCCGAGCCGCGGCTTCGCAGCGCGTTCGAGAGCGTCATGCCGGGCGCGGGCTTCGCTGGCTCCGAGGACGACGGCCGCATCCCGGGCGGCGCCTCGGTGACGCGCCCCCCCGGCACGATCGACGGCGAGATGCGCATCGGCGGCGGGGGGTTCACGTCGAACCCCGGGCGCGATCGATCGCGCGAAGACGAGAGGCGATCGCGCTCGTTCTCCGGAGCGTTCCCCAGGCTCAGGGCCATCCGCCGCTGCACGTTGATCAGCCTGCCGAGCGCCGTCGTCCGTCTGGGCGGATCAGGCGCGACGCGCTCGAGCTCGCGGACGACGTCTCCGGCCGTCTGGAACCGCTTCGCGGGATCCTTTTGCAAGAGCCGCTGCACGATCGCCTCGAGCCGCGGGTCGACGGTCACGCCCGCCGAGGCGAGCGTGGGCACCTCGGCGTGCACGACGCGGAACGCGGTCGCCACGGCGGTCGGCGCGCGGAACGGGCGCGTGCCCGTGAGCACCTCGTAGAGCAGCACGCCCACCGAGAAGAGATCGCTCCGACCGTCGAGCGGCGACTCCCCCGTGGCCTGCTCGGGCGACAGATAGTCGGGCGTCCCGAACACGACGCCCGTGCGCGTCCGCGGCGAGGGGCCGTCGGAGTCGAGCACCTTGGCGATGCCGAAGTCGAGCAGGCGGACGACGGCCGAGCCGCGGCTCGGATCGAAGGCGATGAAGATGTTCTCGGGCTTGAGATCGCGGTGGATGATCCCCGCGCGGTGCGCGGCGTCGAGCGCCTCGAGCACCGGGATCGCGACGCCGACGGCGGCCTCCATGTCGAGGCGACCGAAGCGCGCGAGCGCCATGCCGAGCGACTCGCCGTCGAGGTGCTCCATCACGATGTAAGGACCGAGCTCGCCGACGCCTGCGTCGATCACGTCGACGATGTTCGGGTGGCGGATCCGGTTGACCGCCTGCGCTTCCTGGAAGAAGCGGTGCGAGAGCTCCGAGTTGTCCGCCAGCTCTGGGTGGAGGAATTTGATCGCAACGGCGCGACCTGCGAGCACGTGCTCCGCCCGGAACACGTCGCCCATGCCGCCCCCGCCGATGCGCTCCGCGAGGCGGTACTTGTTGTCGACGAGGAGGCCGGGGGTCGGGGGTCGAAACGCCATCTGCTGCCGCTGGCGGGCGAGGGACCAACGTCATGGTCCCCGAGAACACGCGCCCCTGTAAAGGGTTGGGAGGCACGGCCCTCCCGAAAGACCGATCCTATTCCTTCAGTGCGCGCCGCGGCTAGGTTACCTGCGTCAGGTGTGGGGCGGATCGCAGTGCGAAGTGACTTGCGCGCGGCAAGATCACGTTTCGGGTGCATTCTTCCGCAGTTCGGCGATCTGCTGGGCGATCTCCGCGAACCCGCGGCCCATGGGAAGGGACGCCACGAACTGCGGCGGTACGGACAGCTTACCGAGGTGGGCGCGTACGTTGGCCACCCCGAAGGTCAGCACAAATGCGGCGAAGGCGACGCCGTCGTTGCCGCTGTCGCCGACGAACGCGTAGCGGTGCCGCGCCCGGGTGGGATCCTCACCGAACCGAGCGGAGAGCAGGCGCACAATCCCCGTGGCCTTGTCGGACGGCTCGCGCGTGAGGTGGAGGTGGACGCTCGATAGCAGCGTCCTCACCCCCCGCTCGCGCAGCTCGGCGCGCATCTTCTGCACGTCTTCCGGCGGGACATGCCGGTGCTCCCCGATGTCGATGGTAACGTCGGTCACTCTCTGGTCGTTGTCGTCCGCGAGCGCCGCCGCCGGAAAACGACGCACCATGTCATTGGCGAGTCCGATGAGCTCGGCTCGACGGGCTCGCCGCGCCTCGCGGTCCAGGCCGTCGAGCGTGACGATGCGGCGCGCGCCGGCGCGCGGGGCGTGCCCTCCTCGATGGCCGGCGACGTCGCTTTCCTCCTCGCGGACCAGCGCGACGGCTCCGTTTTCGACGATGGTCGCGTCGATCGGCCACTGCCGCTGGAGCACCTCGCCCCAGCCGGCGGGCCTGCCGGTGCAGGCGATCAGCGCGAGCCCCGTCTCGCGTAGACGGAAGAGCGCTGCGTACGCCGCCTCGGTGAGGGCGCCGTGATCCAGCACGGTGTCGTCGAGATCGAAGATCACCCCGGCGAGGGCGCGCGCGGCGTCGGGAGGCAGAAGGGAGAGCGGCTTCATCGGGCGATCGTCAGAGCGCGTCGATGCGCGCGATGAGGCTCTTCAGGTAGAGCCCCTCGGGGAAGGCGGCGGGGACGGGGTGATCCCCTCCCTGGAAGTGCCGGTCGAACACCGCGGCCTGCATGCGCGCGTCGCGCGCGCCGAGCGCGAGCACCCGGGTCAGATCGTCGAGGCTCACGGCGCTGGAGCAGGAGCAGAGCACGAGGACGCCGCCCGGGCGCGTGGCCCGGCACGCTCCGGCCGCGAGGCGCCGGTACGCCATGAGCGCGGCGTCCTTGGAGGCGCGCGTGCCTGCGAGCTTCGGAGGGTCGCAGATGACGAGATCGTAGCCCGCCTGCCTCGACGCGTTCTGCAGCGCCTTGCGGGCGTCGTCGCGCGTGAACTTGATCCGGTCGAGGAGCCCGTTCTCCCGCGCGCACTCCGCCCCGACCTCGATCGCCGTCGCGCTCTCGTCGATCGCGAGGACCTCGCTCGCCCCGCCGCGGGCCGCCGCCATGGCGAACGTGCCGACGAAGCAGAAGGCATCGAGCACGCGCCGGTTGTGGGCGAGCTGCTCGACGCGGGTCCGCAGCGTCCGCTGGTCCAGGTAGAACCCGGTCTTGTGGCCGAGCGCGAGCGGGATCGTGTAACGCAGCCCCCGCTCGACGAACCGGAGCTGATCGAGCGCGGGATCGCCGCGCACCACGCCCGCGTCCGCGGTGAACCCCTCGAGCTTCGCGAGGGATTCCGGGGTCCTGTCCACGATCGCGCGCGGCGCGAGCGCCGCCTGGAGGGCGTCGAAGATCACCCCTTCGCGGCGCTTGATCCCGATCGTCCCGAGCTGCACGACCACCACGTCGCCGAACAGATCGACGATGAGCCCGGGCAGGCCGTCCCCCTCCGCGTGGATCAGCCGGAAGGCGTCGGTCTCATGGCCAGGCGCCTGCGCGGGCAGGCCGATCTCGCGGCGGTGCGCGATGGCGCGCTCGATCCGGTGCCGGAACAGGGCCGCATCGATCGGCCTGTCCTCGCGCGTGTACATGCGCACCGGGATGGCCGAGCGCGGGGTGTAGAGCCCGCGCCCGAGCACGCTGCCGTAGGGGTCGGTGACGACGACCTCGTCCCCGGCCACCGCGCCGCCCTCGATGCGCGCGATCGCCTGAGCGAACACCCAGGGATGCCCCGACCACACCGGCCGAACATGACCCTGCTTCAACGTAACCGTAGGCATGGTGGAATCCGATTGGTCTCGATGTTGGCAGGGCTCCCGACGGGGGCGACCGCGCCGTGACCTTTGCCGTGGGAGCTAGTACCCTGCGGAACGGCGCGCGTGTGAACCTTCCGCCACAGCGTGCCGTGGCGGCCGATGCACGCCGGCGTGCTGCGCGGCCATGGTGACGACGATCCCGCAAGATGGTCGATGGCATCCCGGTTGCTAACTTCCCTGCACCGAAGAGGAGTCGCCCGATGCGCCGTTGCTTGACCCATGCCCTTGTTGCGGTGGCGATGACCGCGCCGATGAGCGCGTTCGCGCAGGAGGACAGCAGCTGTCCTCCCGGCGCGTGGTTCTGCGAGGAAGTGGAGCCGCCTCGCGATCCCGTCGCGGAACCGCCGCCCGTCGCTCCTGCCGAGGCCGCGCCTGCCGAGGCGCCGCCGCCCCCGCCGCCGGCCAGGGGGGCCGCCCGTCCAGCCCCGCCGGTCGTCGTCTACGAGACCTCGCCGTCGGGCCCGCCTCCTCAGGTGATCGTCGTGGCGCCTGGGGCGGCCCCTCCGCCGCGCGTGATCGTGCGCCGCGTGGCGCCCCCGGCGCCGCCTCCGGCGGTGAAGCGGCGCTGGCGGCGCCACTGGGGCATCAACCTCCGCATGGAGGGCGTCATGTTGGGGCGCGAGCACGGCGGAGCGGAGGACGCTGGCATGGGAGGCGTCGGGATCAGCCTGCGCTACCGGCCTGTCCCGGCGTTCGCGCTCGATGCAGGCGCCGACTTCCTCGCGGGCACGGACTACAACGGTGACCAGCGGACCGAGGTGCCGCTCTCCCTGACCGGGATGCTGTTCGTCAACCCGCGCAGCCGCACCCAGTTCTACTTCATGGGCGGCCTGAACATCGCGCACGCCGAGGTCGATCGCTCCTCGAGCGAGGCCGCGGCCGGCGGCACCGACTTCGCTCCGGACACGGAGTACGACTATTTCGGCGCGCACGGCGGCATCGGCCTCGAGTTCCGGCTTTCCCCCCGCATCGCCCTGAACGTCGATGCGCTCGGCTTCGTGCGCGGCCGTACGGACGATGGGCTCGTTCCCGAGTTCACGGATCCCGAGACCGGCCGGACGACCAACACGTCGGGCGGGGGACTCTTCCGCGGCGGGCTCAGTATTTACTGGTGAGCGGCTCGTCATAGCCTCCCGTCCACCCTGACCGCGCGGTGTTCGCGTCCGTTCTGCTCTCGACCAGGCGGTCGCGGTCCGGACCGTCTCCACGCGGTATAACGCCGCATCGTGCCCCAGGCCTCGATCATGCGCGCGCTCCGTGGCCGCGCCCCGCTGTTGCTCTCCCTCGCTGGCGGCGCGACGTTCGCCCTCACGGCGCCGCCGACGGATCTGGTCCCCGCCGTCATCGTTGGCCTCGCTCTGCTGGCGGCCGCCGTCCACGACGCCCCGACGATCTGGCGCGCCTTCGGGCGCGGCGCTGTCTGGGGAACGGCGGCGGGCGTCGTGGGCCTGCGCTTCGTGCCGGAGGTCATCCAGCGGTTCACGCCTCTCGGCTCGGCGGCCTCGTACCTCGCGCTGGTGCTGCTCGCGGCCGCCCAGTCGCTGGTCTGGGCGATCTGCGGCGGCATCACGAGCGCGCTCATCCGGCGGCTGCGCGCTCCCCTCGAGCTCGCCTTTGCGACCGGCGTGTTCGCCGCCGTGGCCATCCCGACCGTCTTCGGCTGGACTCCTGCGGGTCTCATGAGCCCCTGGCCGGCGCTCGTGCAGCTCGCCGACCTCATCGGCGAGCGGGGCGTCTCCGTGCTGTTCGCCGTCGGGGCGGCCTTGCTCGCCCGCGCTGGCCTGGCCGCCTCGGGGAGGGCGCCGGGCGGGCGGCCGCTCGAGCGCGCGCCCGCGCAGGAACCGCGGCCCACCCGCCTTCGGTTGTCCCGCCCGATCCTCTACCCGGCGCTCTCGAGCGTCGCGCTGTTCGGGCTGCTCGCGGCTCACGGCGCGCTGCGGATGGCCGCGGTGGAGCGCGCCAGCGCCGGCCTGCCAACAGCGCGCGTCGCGCTCGTCAACCAGGCGGTCGGGCCTCACGAGCGCTGGCAGGCGAAGAACCACCCGCGGATCCTGCGAACCCTGCACGATCTCACCCGGGAGGCCGAGGCCGGCGGCGCAGAGCTCACCCTCTGGCCCGAGGCGGCGTACCCTTACCCTCTCTCGCACAGCGCCCGGCAGGCGCCGCGCGGCGGTCGAGCGATCCTGGGGCCCGGCATCCGTGGCCCGATCCTCGCGGGGCTCATCACCCAGGCGCCGCCCGTGAAGGCCGCCGACGGCGTCGAGGAACGGAACAGCTACAACTCCGCGACCCTTGTGCTCCCCGATGGGAGCATGCAGCCGACGCAGGACAAGCTGCAGCTGCTGTGGTTCGGCGAGACGGTCCCGGGCGGCGCTTACCTGCCCTGGCTGCGGCGCATCTTCCAGAAGAGCGGTGGGCTCGTCCCGGGCGCGGAGCCGCGCGCCCTCAGTTTGCCCCGAGAGCACGGGCCGGCGCTCCGGATCGGGGTGCTCAACTGTTACGAGGACACGCTCACCGGGGTGGGGCGGCGGATCACCGGGGCGCTCGCCCCGAACCTCCTCGTCAACATCACGAACGACGCCTGGTTCACCGGGAGCGCCGAGCCCGAGCTGCATGCGAGGCTCGCGGTCATGCGCGCCATCGAGCTGCGCCGTGATCTCGTGCGGGCGGTGAACCTCGGCGTCGTGTCATGGATCGACGCCCGGGGCGTGGTGCGCAGCCGCGATGAGAGCGCTGCGCCGGGGGTGACCTTCGCGACCCCCTCGGTCAGGGACACGCCGCTGACGCTCTACACTCGTCTGGGCGACGCCCCGATGGCGTTGCTGCTCGCCTTCGCGAGCGTCGCTTGCGCGCTCCGGGCGCGACGCTCCACAGCGAAGGCCCCGCGGCAAGCCCGGGGCGTCAGCTCGGGGGCGCGACCGCCTGCGGGGCCCCCGGAGCTCGCGCCGCCCGATGCGGCGACGCAAGCTGCGGCCACGGACGCGCCGCTCAGACGTCCTTGAGCGCCTTGACGGGCGCCGCGCGGAGCTTGCGGCTCGCCGGCTTGCCCTTGATGGTCATCGGCTGCTTCGTGAACGGATTGATGCCTTCCCGGTCCTGCGTGGCCGGGATCTCCTTCGCCTTGATCTTCACGAGGCCCGGAACCGTGACCTCGCCCGGCCCCTCCGGACCGAGCTCCTTCTTCACCAGCTCGCCGAGCGCATCGAGCACGCTGGCCACGGACTTCTTGTCGAGGTGGGTGGCCTCAGCAAGACCGACGATCATCTGGGCCTTGGTCAGCTTGTTCGAACCGGGCATGTCTCCTCCAAGTCGAAAGGGGGCGTCCGTTTAACAAGCGAGGTTTCGCCTCGCAAGCGATAAGTCATCGCGCCCCCGTCTTCTTTTGCCTTGCGATGCTGCGATGCGGATCGATTACAGTGATGCTGTTGCTTCGTGACGCTGCCGCGACCTCGAGCTCCCGGGTCAAATCCGTCATTTCCCGTTCTTCTGCGTCGGTCTTGTGGTCGTAGCCGAGCAGGTGGAGCAGGCCGTGCCCGAGCAGCATCGTGATCTCGTCGAGCAGCGGGCGATCGCGCTCGGCGGCCTGCCGCGCGGCCGTGTCGATCGAGACGATCACGTCGCCGAGAAGACCGCGCCATGCCGACGGATCCACGGGACCTCGCCGGCCGCGCCTGCGCGAGTTGGCCCCGTTCTGGTCCAGCATCGGGAAGGCGAGGACGTCGGTCGGCTTGTCCTTGCGCCGGTAGCTGCGGTTGAGCTCGTGGATGGCTTCATCGTTCACCAGGGCGACGGAGAGCTCCACGCCCTGCAATGCGAGGTGGGAGAGCATCTTGCTCGCCCGCCGGCGCACGACCGCCGTCGACACCCCCTTGAAGGGCCCTCCCTGCGTCGTGACGGACACGACCGCGGGGGCCGCCGGGCGGCTCCCGCGGCGCGTCGTCCCCGAGCTCTCCTTGCGCTTCTCGGCCACGGGATCGCTATACCAGCTCGGGGATCTTCTTCGCATCTGCCAAGAACTGCGCGAGCCCGACGTCGGTGAGCGGGTGCCTGGTCAGCTGCTTGATGACCTTGAGCGGCATCGTCACGGCGTGCGAGCCGATCATGGCGGCCTGCACGAAGTGGACGGGGTGCCGTACGCTCGCGGTGAGCACCTGCGTCGAGAGCCCGTAGTTCCTGAAGATGGTCACGACCTGCAGGACGAGATCCATCCCGTCCCCCGCGGCGTCGTCGACGCGCCCGACGAACGGCGACACGTACGTGGCCCCAGCCTTGGCCGCGAGCAGCGCCTGGGCGGCCGAGAAGCAGAGGGTCACGTTCGTCTTGATGCCCTCGGAAGCGAAGATCCGGGCGGCCTTGAGCCCCTCGTCGATGAGCGGCACCTTGACCACCACGTTCTGGTGAATCTTCGCGAGCTCGCGACCCTCGCGGAGGATCGCGTCCTTCTCGACCGCCACCACCTCGGCCGAGATGGGGCCGTCGACCACCTCGCAGATCTCGGCGATCGCCCGCTTCGTCGGCTTGCCGGCCTTGGCGAGGAGCGACGGGTTGGTCGTGACGCCGTCGATGACCCCCATCGACTGCGCTTCCTTGATTTCCGCGATATCCCCTGAATCGATGAACACCTTCATGATGCTGCCTCCGGGAACCGATGGATCGGCCCTTCGGCGGTGTTCATGCTGGGGTCAGATGCCGAGGAGCAAGGGCCTGACAGGGCCCCTCGCTGCCTCGTTCTGGCTGTCAGGCGGAGCGGGCAGGGGGCGCCGGCTCAGGCCGTCGCCTCGTCCTCACCGCCATGGCACTTGTTGAACGGCTTGCCGCTGCCGCAGGGGCACTCCTGCTCCTGCATGACGGCAGGCTGCGGGAGCGCCGGGGCGGGGTTCGCGCCGATCGGGAGGGACTCGTCGTGCTGCGCGACCGCGTCGAGCAGCGCCGCTGCGTGCCGCTCGCGATCCGCAGCCTCGATCTGCGCCTCTTCCTGCTCGGCGCGCCTGACGTTCACGCTGAAGAGCTTCGTGACCACGTTCGAGGAGACGCGGGCCACCATGTTGACGAACATGTTGTAGCCCTCCTTCTTGTACTCCTGCTTCGGGTCCTTTTGCCCGTAGCCGCGCAGGCCGATGCCGTCGCGGAGGTGGTCCATGTCGGTCAGGTGGTCGACCCAGGCCTTGTCGAGCTCCTCCAGGTAGAGGTGGCGGAAGATGCGCAGCGACAGCTCGACGCCGATCTCCTCCTCGCGCTTCTCGTACGCCTTCTCGGCGCGCTCGTAGAGCTCCCGCGCCAGCGTCTCCTGGTCGCCGATGTGCGCGATGTCGTCCGGCAGCTCGACGCCGAAGTGCTCGCGGAAGCCCTGGAAGATGCCGCCCCAGTCCCAGTCCTCCGGCGGCTTGCGGGCCGGGCAAGACTCCTCGACCATCGCGCCGATGATCCGGTCCATCAGATCGAGCAGCCGCTCGCGCTGCTCGGTGAGCGCCAGGGGCATGAGCTCGGAGCACTCGTCGTAGATCTCGAGGACCTTGTCGGCGCGGGTCTCGAGCTCGATCTTCACGCCCCAGCGCGTGTAGATCTCGCGCTGCATGTTCTCGAGCTCGACGAACCGCTCCGTCGTCTCGAAGTCCTTTCGCACGATCTCGCGCCGGTTGCCGTCCGCGTCGAGCGGCATCACCGGGTCGTTCGCGAACATGCCGAGCAGGTAGCCGACGTCCGGACGGACCAGCTCCACGATGGACGGGATCGGCTTGATCGTCCGCTTCTCGCCCGTCGGCTTCCCCTCCTCGTCGAGGATCTCGGGAGAGTAACGGCCGACGAGCAGCGACTGGCGCATGTCGTAAATCGTCTTGCGCTGCGCGCTCATCACGTCGTCGTACTCGAGCAGGTTCTTGCGGATGTCGAAGTTGCGCTCCTCGACCTTCTTCTGCGCGTTCTCGACGCTCTTCGTCACCCACGGGTGCTCGATGGGCTCGTCGTCGGGCATGCCCATCCGCTCCATCAGGTTCTTCACCCGATCCCCGGCGAAGATGCGCATGAGGTCGTCCTCGAGGGACAGGTAGAACTTCGACGTCCCGGGGTCGCCCTGGCGGCCGGCGCGGCCGCGCAGCTGGTTGTCGATGCGGCGCGACTCGTGCCGCTCGGTGCCCAGGATGTACAGCCCGCCGATCTCGCGGATCTCGTTGCCCTCCGCGGTGCACTCCTTCTTGAGCTCCTCGACCAGGGCCTCGAACGCATCGGGCTCCGCCTCGGGCTGGCGGTTCTGCTCCTTGAACTTGAGCTTGGCGAGCATCTCCGCGTTGCCGCCCAGGATGATGTCCGTCCCGCGACCCGCCATGTTCGTCGAGACCGTGATGGCCCCTTTGCGGCCCGCCTGCGCGACCACGTAGGCCTCGTTCTCGTGGTGCTTCGCGTTCAGCACGTTGTGCTTCACGCCCCGCTTCGTCAGGATCCGGCTGATCGCGGTGCTCTTCTCGACGCTCGTCGTGCCCACCAGGATCGGCTGGCCGAGCTCGTGCTTCTCGAGGATCTCGTTGATGACCGCGGTGAACTTCTCCTTCTCGGTCTTGTAGACGAGATCCTCGTAATCGACGCGGACCACCGGCTTGTTCGTGGGGATGATGACGCAGTCGAGCTTGTACGTGCTGTGGAACTCCGCCGCTTCCGTGTCCGCGGTGCCGGTCATCCCGGAGAGCTTCTTGTACAGCCGGAAGAGGTTCTGGAAGGTGATCGTCGCCATCGTCCGGCTCTCCTCCTGGATCCGGACGTTCTCCTTCGCCTCGACGGCCTGATGCAGGCCGTCCGACCACCGGCGCCCCGCGAGGACGCGGCCGGTGAACTCATCGATGATGAGCACCTTGCCGTCGCGTACCATGTAGTTGACATCGCGCTTGTAGAGCGTGTGCGCGCGCAAGCACTGGTTCAGGATGTGCAGCGTCTCGAGGTTCACCGGGTCATAGAGGTTCGTGCCCTTGAGCACCTGGAGCGAGGCGAGCAGCCGCTCTGCCGTCTCCACGCCCTCGTCGGTCAGCGTCACCGAGTGCGCCTTCTCATCGACGGCGTAATGCTCCTCGTTCCGGAGCTGGGGGATCACCTCGTTGATCGTGCGGTATTTGTCGCTCGAACGCTCCCCCTGCCCGCTGATGATGAGCGGAGTCCGCGCCTCGTCGATGAGGATGGAGTCGACCTCGTCGACGATCGCATAGTGCAGCGGGCGCTGCGCGTACTCGAGCGCCGAGAACTTCATGTTGTCGCGCAGGTAGTCGAAGCCGAACTCGTTGTTCTGGCCGTACGTGATGTCGCAGCGGTACGCGTGGCGCTTCTCGGCGTCGCCCTGCTGGTTGACGACCACGCCCGTCGACAGGCCGAGGAAGCCGTAAAGCTTGCCCATCCACTCGGCGTCGCGCCGCGCCAGGTAATCGTTCACCGTGACGACGTGGACGCCCTTGCCCTCGAGGGCGTTCAGATAGCAAGGGAGCGTCGCGACCAGGGTCTTGCCCTCACCGGTGCGCATCTCGGCGATGCAGCCGTTGTGGAGCACCATGCCGCCGATGAGCTGCACGTCGTAATGGCGCATCTTGAGGGCGCGCTTCGACGCCTCGCGGCAGACCGCGAACGCCGGGACCAGGATGTCGTCCAGCGTCGCCCCGTTGGCGAGCTTCTCCTTGAACTCCGCCGTCTTTGCTCGGAGCTGGGCGTCCGAGAGCTTCTGCAGCTCCGGCTCCATCCTGCCGATAGCCTCGACCCGGGGTCGCAGGCGGCGGATGGCACGCTCGTGCGAGGTGCCGAAAATCTTCTTCATCGCCCAAGTGAACATCTTTACGTGCCTTGGCTCCGCGGCGGTCAGGTGGGAGGAGACGGTCCGGCCGAGGAACGCGAACGTAGTCGCGCCGCGGGCGTCGCGCAATTCCAGGACCGCGCGCGGTCGACGACGCCGCCGAAGCGATCCGCCCGAGGCTCCGCAGCCCGCGCCCCCGTCACGCGTTCGTCGTCAGATCCGCGCGCGGGTCGAACGCTCGCCACACCGCGCCGCGCGCCCAGCGGACCACGACCGTCCCGGGCCATCGCGGGAGGCGCCCCGGGGCGGCGCGTCACGGCGCGAGGTGGTCGAGTCCTCCAGGCGTCAAGCCGTGGTGCACGAGGGGGGACTCGAACCCCCAAGCCTCCCGGCGCCGGAACCTAAAACCGGTGCGTATACCAATTCCGCCACTCGTGCGCGCGGACGCTTGTGGCACCCTACGCCAGCCTCATCAAGCGGGAAAATCAGTTTGCTGCGTTGCGCCGAACGCGTCAGGGCGGGGTAGCGCGAGCGGTCTGGACATGTGACCCGCGGTACGTCGAGCCTGGAGCAACCGGCGGATCGGCGGACCGCGCCGCCCTGGCGGGGCCGCAAACCTGGGCTGGCCCGTGCGCACGAACCGCCCACCGACGGTCAGCGACGCGGTGGGCAGGCCGACAGGGTGGGGGGGCGCTCTTCGTCGGGGCGGAGAGGCGCCGCGGAGGGAGCGCGAAATGGGCACAGCGGCGGCCCCGGGGTCGGCGGGGCAGCCTCACCGGCAGCGACGCTCGAACAAGCGCGTTGCCGCCGAGAACAGGGGAAACGAGGCCCAGGCGGCGGCGGCGCCTCGCCTTCGGCACGTGCGTTGCGAAGGGGGGACCGTCCGCGGACGCGGATGCTGCCGCTGAACGACGGAGGGGGCGCGCTCGTCGCCGTCCTCGTCGATGCGGCGCAATTCGACTGCAAGCCGCAGGGATACCCGATGACGTACCAACCGAACGTTCTCCTCCTCGATCAGGACCATGTCCTCCGGAGGGCTACGGCGCTCCTCCTCTGCAACCGCGGCGCGCTCGTCAGCCCGGCCGCGACCTTGGAGGAAGCGATCTCCCTCTCCCGCGAGCGCGTCTACGACGTCGCGCTGATCGATCTCGCCCCCGGAACGAAAGGCGCTCGGGAGATCCTGGGCCGCCTGCGGCGCGAGGGCACGATGCCCCGGCGGGTGATCTTCTGTGCCGACGAGCCGGTCTCGTGCGACGGCACGGACGACGTCAGCGAGGTCCTGCTCAAGCCGTACGCCTTCGGTCGGCTGCTCAGCACGATCTTCGTCGACGTCAGCCCCCGGCCATCCGCGCAGTCCGGGATCTTTCCTCGCCTCCGTCTGGTCCAGGGCGAACGCGCCGACCTGGAGGGGAGCCGTCCGAGCGCGCCTGGCGCTGCGGCGGGCGTGGAAGGCGTGGAAGGCCACCCCGCCGAGCGGCGCACCTTCATCGAGCCGAACGGCGCCGCGGTGTACCGGCTCCAGCGCAGGCCGCGCAGCGGCCCCTCCGGGCGGACGCTCAGGCCGTCGCGGCGAGCGCCTCGAGGTGCTCGCCATCCCGGATGACGATCCGCCGCCGGTCGAACGCGATCAGGCCGGCGCGCTTCAGCTTGCCGAGCAGCAGGGTGACCGTCTCGCGGGTGGACCCGATCAGCAGCGCGATGTCCGCGTGCGTGAACGGGGCCGACACCAGCTGGCCAGCGGTGTGGGGCTGCCCCCATCGCCGCGCAGCGGCGCGGAGGAAATCGATCAGGCGCGCTTCGACCGTGCAGAGGAGCAGGGAGCCGAGGCGCGCCTCGGTCTCGAGCTGGCGCGCCACGAGCGCCGCCGCGAGCGCGCCGCGGAGCGCTGCGTCGGAGGCGAGCTGCCGCTCGAGACCGGCGAGCGGCACCACGAGCGCGTCCCCCTCGTCGAGCACCGTCGCGCTCTCGGAGGAGACCGTCGCGCCCGCGAGCGCGCCCTCGCCGACGAGGTCGCCAGGCCCGCGGTGCCCGAGCGGAACCACCCGACCGTCGGCGACGCGCTCGACCTTCACGCGACCCGCCCCGATCAGGAACAGGTGCCTCGGCGGCGCGCCCTGCTGGCAAACGCACTGCCTGCGCGCGAGCCGCTCGACCCTGCCGAGCTCGAACAGCACCCGCCGGCTCGGTGAGGCCAGCGAGGCGAGGGGCGAGCGAGACAGGATCCGCTCCTTCTCGACATCCTGCGAAGCCCCGCCGCGCACGCCCTCCACCTCCATCCCGTGCCCGTGCGTAGGTCCGCGCACCTTCGGCTTTCCCATCGCGCCTTCGCCCAACCTTTCGGGATTTCAAGCCTCCCGATCGGCGGCCGATAGTGCAACGATCGGCGGATGGGGGCCAATCCGAACTGGCTGCGAGCAGAGCTCCGCGCGGGGCGAAAAATCTACCGCGGCGAAGGCTGAAACCATGTTCAGCGGTGTAGGATGCAAGCCCTGCGCTATTTTTTGGTGCAGACGTGAAAGCAAGACCCGGGCCGCTGCCCCGTTCGATGCTACGTTGGGGGTGAGGCCACCAATGAGACACTCGATGGCACGAACCTCGCGCAATGCCCCGGCCCCCGTTCGGCGGGTGGCGCTGGCGGCGAACTGAGAGAAGGAGCTCCTCATGGGCATGGAGATGAAGCTCCAGTTCAAGCTGTCGCAGCAGCTTGTGATGACCCCGCAGCTGGTGCAGGCCATCCGGCTGCTGCAGCTCTCACGGCTCGAGCTGGTCGACGAGATCAGGAAGGAGCTGGACGGCAACCCTGTCCTCGCGGACGACATGACCGACCCGAAGGCGCGGGACGGCGACAAGGGGGATCAGCGGGGGAGGAACGCTGACCTGCCGACGGAGCAGCGGCTCGAGAACGGCGAGCGGTTCGACCGAGACACCGACATCGCGGCGCGCGAGACCGAGAAGCGGGTCAAGGAGGTGGACTGGGAGCAGTTCCTGGAAAACAGGCAGCTCCAGCAGGCCATGCCCGCGCACCGGGGCGGCTTCGAGGAGCTGCCGCCGATCGACCAGAACCTGACCAAGCCGTCGAACCTGCGCGACCACCTGCTCTGGCAGCTCCAGATGAGCGATTTCGTCGAGAACGAGCGGCAGTTCGCGCTGCTCGTCATCGGCAACCTCGACGAGAAGGGGTACCTCGACCTCAAGGGGGGCGAACGTCCGGACGGCACGAGGGGGCCCGACATCAGCCTCGCGGACCTGGCGCGGGAGGCGGAGCTCCACCCCGAGGACGCCGAGGAGGTGCTGTCGATGATCCAGCGCTTCGATCCGGTCGGGGTCGCGGCCCGCGACCTGTCGGAGTGCCTGCGGGTGCAGGCGGAGGTGCTTGGCTTCGACAACATCGAGATGGCCATCATCAAGGACCACCTCCACAACGTGGAGCGGCGCAACTTCCCCGCGATCGCGAAGGCGCTGAAGATCCCGCTGGAGGAGGTCTACGACGCGGTCCAGGAGATCCAGAAGCTGGAGAGCGTGCCGGCGCGCAACTTCGCCGAGGTCGACGAGAAGACCATCGCCATCACCCCGGACGTGTACGTCATCAAGGACGGCACCCAGTTCGTCGTCACCGACAACGACAAGGGGCTCCAGCGGCTCTACATCAACGAGAACCTCGCCCAGCGGATGCTCAGGGACCCGAAGGCGAAGGAGTTCATCAGCGAGAAGCTCCGGAGCGCGCAGTGGCTGATCCGGGCCATCGAGCAGCGGCGGCGCACGATCATCAAGGTGACCGAGTGCATCGTCGAGAAGCAGCGCGAGTTCCTGGAGCGCGGCGTGGGCTACCTGAAGCCCATGATCCTCAGGGACGTCGCCGAGTCGGTGGGCATGCACGAGTCGACCATCTCCCGCGTGACGTCGAACAAGTACGTGCACACGCCCCAGGGGCTCTTCGAGCTGAAGTACTTCTTCAACTCATCCATCCACAGGGTCGCCGACGAAGACATCGCCTCGGAGAGCGTCAAGCAGGCGATCAAGAAGATCATCGCGGCCGAGGACAAGTCGAATCCCTACAGCGACCAGGCGATCGTCAAGATCCTCGAGGAGACGGACGGCATCAAGATCGCCCGCCGCACCGTGGCCAAGTACCGCGAGATGCTCGGCATCCTGAGCTCGTCGAAGCGCAAGAAGATGTTCTGAGCCGCGGCGGCCGTCCGCGGTCGCCCGCCCCTCTGCCACGCCGATCCTCACGGCCCCGAGCCATGCCCGCCGAACCGATCACGGTCGCCCAGATCTTCGAGCGCTTCTTCGCGCCGCTGTACCCGCCCGACGCGCTCGCCGACCTGGCAGGCGTGCGCTCCACGGACGCGAACCCGGCAGGAAACCCGTCGATCCTTGCCCAGATCGACCACGCAGCGGAGGTGTTCGCCCGCCTCGCGCCCGAGGCGTTCGGCGCGCCCGATCTCGGGCTCGACTTCTCCGATGCGTCGGTCCACCGGCTGGGCGCGGCGCTGACGCGCGAGCGACGCGACGCCTGGCTCGCGCCGGCAGGCGGATCGAGCGGCGCGCGCGGAGCGAGCGACGCATCGTCGGCGAGCGCGGGCGGAGAGCCTCCCATGCTCGTCACCCTCGTGACGCACGGGGCGCTCTACGTCGGGGCGTGCGTCGTCAAGAATCACCGCGGAAAATGGCAGGTCCGGAGGCCGCTGTGGGAGTCGCTGGTCCGGCTCGAGTCGAGCGCAGGGACGGGCGATCTCGCGATCTTCCAGTGGTGGCTCAAGGCGCTCAGCGACGAGGAGATCGGCCGTGGCAGGCTCGTGGATCGCTACCGCACCCACGTGGAGGTGCCGACGTTCGACGCGGAGCGGTTGCCGATCCTCGCCGCGGGCGACCGGCGGATCCCGAAGCTCGCGAAGGTCCGTTACGACACGCTCTACAAGCACCTCCGCGCGCACCTGCCGGAGCTCAGGTCCGTGGGCGACGATTTCCCGTCTCCGGAGCGCTTCGAGGAGCTGGGCTTCAAGAGCATGGAGTTCGCGCTGCTCGGCGGCGGGCGGATGCTCCTCATGCACGGGGCGACCGCGGACGGGGTGCACCTGCTCTGGCTCGACGCGAACGGCTTCGTGAAGTCGCTTTACTACCCGGCGGACAGCTTCCCCGCCCACGTGGTCCAGATCGAGGGCCAGAAGATCCGGGTGATCGTGCCCGTCCGCGGCGAGAGCCAGGTGCACGAGATGCTCTGGTGGGGGGCGTAGCCGGCTCGCGCACAGAGCGCGCCGGCGGTAGGCTCGGCCCCGTGCTCTCGCCCGACGTCCGCTTCGAGGGGTTCACCGCGACCGACTGGGTTCGCGTGCTGTCGTTGTTCCGGCCCAGGCGCACGGGCATCGAGGAGCGCGAGGTCGGCCGTGCGCGCGGAGGCGTCGTCGCGGTCCACGCGGGCGGCAGGCTCAGGAAGCTCGTGCACACGGACGCGGGCCGGCTCCGGATCGACGACGCGCAGCGCGCCCTCCCGCTCTCCGCGGAGGAGCTCGCCGCGAGCCACCACGCGAGCTGGGCCGCCGTGATCGAGGCGGGCGTCCTCGAGGCCATCGTGGAGCGGTTCGGGGCGCGGGTGCGGCGCGGCGACGATCTCATCGGCCAGTCGCTCCTGCTGCTGCAGCTCGCCCGCGAGGAGCTCCTCGCGGGCAGGATCGATCTCTGGCCGGCGAAGCTGCGCGGCGTGCCGATGCCCTCGGCGGGCGTCGTGCGCGGCACGCTGGAGTCGCTCGCCGGGGTCGGCAAGACGGTGGTGATCGGCCTGTTCGAAGGCGGGGAGCTCTGGACGAGCGTCGCGCTCCGCCGCGACGCCCGCGGGATCAACCTGATCCTCGGGCCGGACGAGGTGCGCGAGGACATGGGGCTGCTCGCGGGCGACTGGCGCCGCGATTACCGGCACCTCTCGCGCGCCATCGAGGAGCGGGCAGGGGAGCTGTCGCTCGGCTGCTTCGCGGAGGCGGAGACCATCCGGCAGCTCGAGGTCGACCCGAGCCCGGGCGCCTGGGCCAGGGCAGTGGCGGTGCGCGACGTGATCCTCGCGCCGGTGCCGGCCGCCCTCGCCATCCCGCTCGGGATCGACGCGGGGCGCGCGGCGCTCAGCGCGCTCCGCGCGCTCGTGGAGCGGATCGATCCGATGGGGATCGTGGCGCCGGCGGTGCGGGCGGTGCTCGAGCGGGCCGGCACCGACAGCGACATGGCCGCGATGCTGCCGTTCCACCCGCTGGAGCTCCTCCGCAAGCTGATCAGCCGGGATCGCTGAGCCGGCGCGGCCCCGCCGCAGCGCGGCTGGCGCCTCCAGCGCGGCCGCGCTGCCTGGCTCAGGGGTGCGCGGTGCTCGAGTCGCCGCCCTGGACGGCGGGCGCGAGCTGGAAGCGGCGCTCCTCGCAGGCATACGCCGTCGGGGTCAGCTCGATGACGGTGTGCAGCGGGATCGGCAGCGTCGGACACGAGGGCGCGGGGCGATCGACGAGGTAGGCGTAGAGCGCGCGCAGCACCGCCTGGTGGCCGATCACGAGCACGGGCGAGCGCTGGCGCTCGAGCTGGATGATCAGCGGGTCGAGGCGCTGGATGACGTCCTCGTACGACTCGCCGCGCGGGTAGCGGTAGCGGAACTTGTCGGCCGCGCGCGCGTGGAAGACCTCGGGCATCTGCTGGCGGATCTCCTCGTACGTCATGCCCTCGCAGACGCCCGCGTCGATCTCGTCGAGGGCGCGCCAGGCGACGTGGTTCTGCGTCATCGGGCGCGCGGTCTGGATGGTGCGGCGCAGCGTGCTCGTCCAGACGTTGACGTGCTCGTCGCCGGCGCGCTCGCGGATGAACGCGGAGAGGTTCTTCGCGTACTCGTCGCCGCGCGCGCTGAGATCCGAGTCGCCGCCGAGCAGCCCCTTCTCGTTGAACACGCTCTCCCCGTGGCGGGTCAGCCAGATCGGGTGCGGCGTGAGGTGCATGTTCATCAAGAGCGGGACGAGGCGCGCCGGCAGGTAGCCGTGGATGCGGTTCAGCACGACCTGGCGGCCGACGTCGATGATCTTGATGTAGCTCCGCTCCGGCTCGCCGAGCGGCTCGTACGCGCGGGCGTAGTGCGCGATGCGCGCGCGGAAGTCGCGCAGCGCCGCCTCCGGGTCGACGCCCTGGTAGTCCGGCGAGCGGAGCTTCGTCTCGCGGACGTTGGTCTCGATGATCGACTCGTCGTTGCAGATCGACTCGATGAAGACGACCGGGAAGCCGTGCGCCTGGCAGCGCTCTGTGACGAGGTTCCGGCGAGCGCGCGTGCTGTTCGTGGCGTCGTAGATCGCCACCTCGCCGCCGGAGCTGAGCCAGCCGATGAGGTCGTCGAGGGCGGTCATCGCCATGCCGAGGAGCGCCTGGCGTCCCTCGGTGTTGTTGGGGTCGAAGAACTGGTGCGGCTGCGCGGTGCCGAGGTGCGCGCGGCGGTAGTTGCCCACGTTGAAGAGCCGCGTGGGGTGGCCGAGCCACGACAGGTACCGCGCGATCTTGCGGGCGATGGACGTCTTCCCGCGGGCGGGCAGGCCCACCATGGCGAGCACGATCGGCGAGGAGTCGCGCGCGAGCGAGACCATGGGAGCGTTCTAGCCGATGACGGTACGGCCGGCGACGATGACGGAGAGCAGGCGGCCGCTGCGCTGTCCGTCGCGCCGGTACGAGAAGAAGCGGGCGGGGTCACACGCGGTGCAGCCAGGGACGTCCTCGACCGAGGTTGCGTCCAGGCCGACCTCGGTGAGCTGGGCCTTGAGGATGCGGCGGACGTCGACGTGCGGGCGCGCGCCGGGGGCCCCGCGGACGACGGCGGCGGCGCCCGCGCTGGAGCACGCGGCGAGATCGGCGGCGACGTCGTCGCCGACCTCGAAGCAGCAGGCCTCGATGTGCGGGCCGATGGCCGCGACGAGCTCCGCGCCGGGGCCGGCGAGCGAGCGGAGCGCGCGGGCCGCCTCGACCACGACCCGGCGGACGGTCCCACGCCAGCCGCTGTGGACCGCGGCGACGGCGCCGGTCCGGCGATCGGCGAGGAGGATCGGGGCGCAGTCGGCGCTGCGGACACCGCAGCCGACGCCGGGTACCCGCGAGAGCGTCACGTCCCCCACCTCGCGGACGACGTCGTCGCGATCCTCCTCACCGGTGAGGACCCGCGCCTCGACGCCGTGGACCTGGCTGAGGAAATAGAGCCGCGCGGCCGGGATGCCGAGGCGCCGCGCGGCGCGCTCCAGGTTCTCCCGGACGGCGGCGGGGTCGTCGCCGAGGGCGATGGCGAAGCTCAGGGTGTCCCACGGGGGGGCGCTGACGCCGCCGCGCCGCGTGAAGAAGGCGTGCGAGAAGCCGGCGGCGGCGATGAGCGGGCTCTCGAGCGCCTCGGCGGCCCCGGGGTCGTCGATTTTTACGGTCATTTTGGCTCCACGGCGGGATCCGCTGCGTCGGCTGCTTCGGTCATAGACGATACGGGTGGGTTGCGTGGTATTTTCCGGCTCCACGCATGGCTGCCGGTCCGGACCCGAACATCGGTCGAGATCTGCTCGGAGGGCAGTTCCAGATCCTTCAGAAGATCGGCTCCGGCGGCATGGGGTCGGTCTACAAGGCCGCACAGCCGGCGATGAACCGGATGGTGGCGGTGAAGATCCTCCACCCCAAGCTCGCGAACCGGAAGGATCTCGTGTCCCGCTTCCGCCGCGAGGCGCGGGCGATGAGCCACCTCACGCACCCGAACACGGTCAAGGTGCTGCTCTACGGCGAGCTCGAGGACGGCTCGCTGTACATCGTGATGGAGTACCTGGAGGGCAAGAACCTGAACCAGGTGGTCCGCAAGGAAGGGCCGCTGCCCGTCGAGCGCGCGATCCCGGTCCTCATCCAGGTCTGCGGCGCGCTGCAGGAGGCGCACATCCAGGGGATCGTGCACCGCGATCTCAAGCCCGAGAACATCTTCCTGTCGACCAACGGCGGGCTGAAGGACTACCCGAAGGTGCTCGACTTCGGCCTCGCGAAGGTGACGGAGCGCGAGCTCAGGCCGGGGTCGGTGATGCTCACGCAGGAGGGCATGGTCTTCGGGACGCCGGAGTTCATGTCGCCCGAGCAAGCGCAGGGCAAGGTGCTCGACGCGCGGAGCGACATCTACTCGCTCGCGACGATCCTGTACGAGGTGCTCACGGGCAAGCTGCCGTTCGAGGCGCGGACGCCCATGGAGTACATCCAGCACCACGTGACGAGGAACCCGATCCCGCTCGACGAGCGCGTCCCCGGGAAGCAGTTTCCGCCGGGGCTCGGCGCGGTGCTCGGCAAGGCGCTCGAGAAGCGGCCCGAGGACCGGTTCGAGTCGGCCGCGGAGTTCGCGGACGCGCTCAAGCCGTTCGCGGGCGGCGCGGGCAAGGGCTACACGGCGATGATGCCGAAGAAGGCGAACGCGGTGCTCGAGCAAGCGTCGAAACAGCACGCAGCCGCGCTCCAGGCGAGCAAGGCGCCCGCGTCGTCCGCGTTCAAGTCGCCGGCGAAGACGGTGAAGATGGTCCAGCAGCCGCCGGCGCCGTCCGCGAAGCCAGCGCCCGCGCCGGCGCCCCTCGCCAAGCAGCCCACCAAGGCGCCGGCCAAGGTGGAGGCGAAGCCGCTGCTCCTCGTCGGCATCGCGGCGGGCTGCCTGATCGCAGGCATCCTGATCACCATCGTGGCCATGCGGCTGTTCCAGGGCTGATCCTCCGCGAGCGCGCCCCGGATCGAGGCGGGCCTCCGCGGGCGTGCTAGCGTCGCCGCGCCGGCGCGCCGGGCGCTCTGGATGCGCATCGCCTGCGCCAGCGTTCACGGGGACGGCGTCATGGCCTCGGAGCAATCACGGAACCCAGGGGGAAACGAGAACGATCCGGTCGGGAAGACCGATGCGCCGGATCGGGCGTCGGAGCCGCTGCGTCAGGCGTCGGAGCCGCTGCGTCGAGCGTCGGATCCGCTGCGTCAGGCGTCGGATCCGCTGCGCCGAGCGTCGGATCCGCTGCGTCAGGCGTCGGAGCCGCCGGCGCGGCGGTCGGGGCCGCCGGGGCGAGGGAGCGAGCCGCCGGAGCGGATCAGCAGGGCCACGCGGCCGGCGAGCGCGCCGCACATCGAGGGCGCGCAGCGCTTGTCCAGCCAGCCGGAAGGCGCGCCCCCGCAGGAGAGAGGCCCCAGGATCGCGACGTGGGCGAAGCGCATCGGGATCGCGCTCGCGGCGCTGCTCGTCCTCGCCGCCGCCACGATCGCGCTCGTCATCCGGCACTACGAGGCGGATCTCCCCTCGACCCGCGAGCTCAAGGACTACCGGCCCCCGCAGGTGACGCGCATCCTCGCGCGCGACGGGACGCGCCTCGGCGAGGTCTTCACCGAGCGGCGCACCGTGGTGCGCATCGGCGAGATCCCGAGCCAGGTGAAGCTGGCCGCGCTCGCCGCCGAGGACGCAGGCTTCTACGAGCACGCAGGGCTGAACTACCTCGGCATGCTCCGCGCGCTCGCGGTGAACCTCCGCTCGACCCGGGCCCGGCAGGGCGCGAGCACCATCACGCAGCAGGTCGTGAAGAACGTCCTGCTCACGCCGGATCGGACCTTCAACCGCAAGGCGCGCGAGATCATCCTCGCCCGCAAGATCGAGCAGGAGCTCACCAAGGACGAGATCCTGGAGCTCTACCTCAACAAGATCTACTTCGGCCACGGCCGCTACGGGGTCGAGGAGGCGAGCCGCTACTACTTCGGGAAGAGCGTGCGCGACGTGACGCTCGCCGAGGCCGCGCTGCTCGTCGCCATCGTGAAGGGGCCGTCGGTGTACTCGCCGCGGGTGAACCTCGAGCGCGCCGTGGCGCGGCGGGACTTCGTGCTCGATCAGATGCAGCGCAAGGCCTTCGCGGACGAGATCCAGGTGGCGCAAGCGAAGCAGGAGCCGGTCGTGCTCGCCATCGAGACCGAATCGCTCGCCGAGCTCGCGCCCGAGGTGGTCGCCGAGGCGCAGCGCGTGCTGCGCGAGCTCGTCGGGCCCGCCGCGCAGCAAGGCGGCTACACCATCACGACCACGATCGATCCGGCGATGCAGGCGGCGGCGCGCGCGTCCGTCCGCAAGAACCTCGACGCCTACGCGAAGCGGCACAAGCTGCTCGGCCCGCTCGCGCGGAGCAAGAAAGAGCCGCCGGCCTTCGATGGGACGCCCGCCGGCCACAGGGTCTTCCGGGGGGTCGTGACGGGCGCCGACGACGCGCGAGGGACGCTCTCGGTGCGCGTGGGCACGCTGGAAGGCACGGTCACGCTCCGCGGCGCGCAGCGGTACAACCCGAACGGGCTCCCGCCGAGCAAGTTCGCCGACGTCGACAAGGTGGTGCGCGTCAGCCTGATCGGCCCCGCGCCGGAGCCGGTCGTCGAAGCGGCCGCCGCAGGCCAGGACGAGGACGAGGACGCCGCCGGAGAGGCAGGGCGCGCCGCGCCCGCGGGCAAACCGGGGAAGCCCGAGGCCCCGGTGCCGCTGCGGCTCGAGCTCGGACCCGAGGGGGCGCTCGTCGCGATCGACGTGCGGACGCGCGAGATCGTCGCCCTCGTCGGCAGCTACGAGGCGATGCGCGGCGGGCTCGACCGGGCGACGTTCGCGCGGCGGCAGCCAGGATCGACGTTCAAGGCGTTCGTCTACGGCTACGGCATCCACGCGCGCACGCTGACGCCGGCGACGATCCTCGACACCGATCCGCTGGCCATCGCCGGGTACAAGCCGCAGAACTACGACGAGAGCGAGGGGAAGTCGCCGGCGCGGCTCCGGGAGGCGGCGGCGCACAGCGTGAACGTGGCCGCGGTGTCGGCGCTGTCGCGCGTCGGCGCCTCGAACGTGGTCGCCTTCGCCGGCGCGCTCGGCGTCCAGTCGAAGCTCGGCGCAGACCTGTCGCTCGCCCTCGGCGCCTACGAGGTCACGCCGCGCGAGATGGCCGCCGCGTACGCGAGCATCGCCGCGGGCGGCGTCCACGAGCAGCCTGTCCTGATCACGAAGATCGTCGGGCCCGGCGGGGTGGAGATCCCGCTGCCGCCACGCCCTCCGGGGCACCGCGTGATGGAGGAGGCGGAGGCCTACGTGCTCACGAGCGTGCTGACGTCGGTCGTGCAGAGCGGGACCGCCAGGCAGGCGCGCTCGCTGGGGCGCCCGATCGCCGGCAAGACGGGGACGACGAACCAGTCGAAGGACACCTGGTTCGTGGGCTACTCGACCGACATCGCGTGCGCCGTGTGGACCGGCTACGACGACGCGGCGCCGCTCGGCAGCGGTGAGACGGGCGCCATGGCGGCGCTGCCGGCGTTCGTGGACTTCATGAAGCAGGCGCACGCGAAGCGCCCGGCCGCCGATTTCCCGGTGCCGAACGGCGTCGTGCGCGTGAAGATCGATCCGCTGACGGGTCTCCTCGCGCGTGAGGGGCAGGAAGACGCCATCGAGGAGGTGTTCGTCGCCGGGACGGAGCCGACCGAGGAGGCGCAGGTGCCCGAGGCGGACGCGGGCGCGGAGCCGGCGGACGGCGTGGCGCCAGCCGAGCAGCAGGGCACCCCGCCGACGCCAGGCGAGGGGCCGCGGCCGGTGGAGCCAGGGGCCGCGCCAGCGCCGGTCGAGTCGGAGCACGCGCCGGAGCCGGGCCCGCTGCCGACCGGCGAGACGGCGCCGCCGCCGTTCTGAGCGGCGCACAAGATCGGAGGGCTCGGAGGGGCGTCAGGAGCGACGGTGATGCCCCCAGGCCGAGGGCGGCGACACCGCCGGACGAGGAAAGCGCGACCGCGGCATTTTTCCTGTCCGGAATGCGGGGCGCTCGACGTCTCGCTCCAGGAAGCGGCGGGCGGGGGCTCGCCAGCCTCCGAAAGGAGCCGATTTGTGAAACTTTACATCGTTCCGGGATCGCCCAACTGCCGCAAGGTCCAGGCCGTCGTCCACGAGCTGTCGGTGCCCGTCGAGACGATCCTCGTCGACTTCGCTACAGGCGCGCACAAGAGCCAGGATTACCTCGCGATTAACCCGAACGGCCTCGTTCCGAGCCTTGTAGACGGAGATCTGCGGCTCTGGGAGTCCAACGCGATCATGCAGTATCTTGCGGATACCCATGGCGCGACGTCGCTGTTTCCCCGCGACCCCAGGCGGCGCATCGATGTGGTTCGCTGGCAGTGCTGGGAGCTCTCGCACTTCGGGCGTGCCCTCGGAGCGGTGCTCTTCGAGCGGTTGTTCAAGCCGCTCATGGGGGGGCAGCCCGACGAGGTGGTCGCCCGGCGCGCCCTCGAGCAGTTCCAGCCGTACGCGGCGCTGCTGGAGGCGCACCTGAAGGCGCGCGCATTCGTGGCCGGTGACGCGGTGACGCTCGCCGATTACTCGCTCGGGTGCCAGCTGCCCATGGCCGCCCTCGGCCGCGTCGACCTGGCGCCGTTCCCGAACCTCCGCGCGTGGCTCGCCCGGCTCGACGAGCGGGAAGCGTGGCGCGCGACCGCGATGCCGGCTGCGATGGCGCAGGCGCTCGAGCAGGCGGCGCATCGCTCGGAGCGCGGAGGAGCGTGACGACAATGACGGGCGGAGCCGAGCTCTTCTCGCGGCTCTCCGAGCGGTGGGCCCTCGAGCCGAGCGTCGCGCGCAGCACGATGATGGGCTTCCCGTGCCTTCGCGTGGGGGGCCGGTTCTTCGCGTCGATCGACCGCGACGGGAGGCACCTCGTCGTCAAGCTCCCGGCGGCGCGCGTCGCTGCGGCGATCACCGCCGGTGAGGGGGCGGTGTTCGCGCCGAGCGGGAGGATCTTTCGTGAGTGGCTCGCTGTGCCGCTCGAGCACGCCGCGCGGTGGGAATCGTATCTGCAGGCGTCGTACGCGTTCGCGCGAGGAGATATCGGATGATCTATGTCCTTTTGATCCACAGCGCGCGCCCCGAGGGCGATCCGCTCCCCGCGGCGGACGAGCGCGCGGTGCTGGACCGTCACCGCGCCCTCCAGCAAGAGGCGACCGCGCGCGCCGAGCTGCTCGCCGTGGCGAGGCTCGACGGGCGAGACAAGGCGCGTACGGTGCGCGTGCAGGGGGCGACCGCGACGATCACCGATGGGCCCTACATGGAGACCAAGGAGTGGCTCGTTGGCTTTTACCTGATCGAGTGCGCCGATGAGACCATCGCCGCGGCCCGGGCGCAGCAGATCTGCCCGGCGGATGGATCCGTGGAGATCCGGCCTGTCACCTGGCAGCGCACGCCGTAGTCATGGAGGGGTTCGCCCCGTTGCTCCGCCGCGCGTATGCGCCCGTGCTCGCGCGGCTGCTGCGCCACACGCGGGATCTGCACGCGGCGGAGGACGCGGTGCAGGAGGCCGTCGCCAGGGCCCTCGCGACGTGGCCAGAGCGGGGCGTCCCCGACGCGCCGGAGGCGTGGCTCGTGCGCGTCGCCACGAACATCCACAGAGACGGCTTGCGGCGGCGGTGCGGAGAGCAGCGGCACGCGACCGCGCTCGCGGCGCTCGCGGCGCGATGTCCCTGGTCCGAGGCGCTGCTCTCGGCGCCGGACGCCGCGCGGTGGCCGGACGATGTCCTGCGCCTCGTCGTCACCTGCTGCGATCCCGCGCTCGGCCTCGAGGAGCGGACGGCGCTGGCGCTGTCGACGGTCGCGGCGCTCTCCACGGACGAGATCGCGCATGCGTTTCTGGTGAGCGCGCAGGCGATGGAGCGCCGGCTGACCCGGGCGCGCGAGAGGCTCCGGGAGCGGCGCAAGCACTACGAAGTCCCGCGGCTGGAGGAGGCGCCGGAGCGGCTCCACGCCGTGCTCGCGGTGATCCACCTCGTCTTCAACGCGGGATACTGGTCCCGTGGCGACGAGGCGCCGATACGTCGTGGCCTCACCCGGCTATCGATGCACCTGGCTCGGGCTCTCGACGCAACGCTGCCACGGGTACCCGAGGTGCAGGGCCTGCTGTCTCTGCTGCTCCTGCACGCGGCGCGCATGCCGGCCCGGACCGACGAGGAAGGGCAGCCCCGGAGCCTCGAGCAGCAGGACCGATCGAGGTGGGACAGCGCCGCGATCGACGAGGCCTGCGCGTTGCTGCGAGAGGCGCTCGAGCGGGGGCGCCCCGGCCCCTACCAGATCGAAGCCGCGATCGCGGCGGTCCACTGCTCGGCGCCGCGCGCCGAGGACACCGACTGGCTCCAGATAGCGATCCTCTACGAGTCGCTCGAGCAGCACCGCCCGGGCCCGATCGTGCGCGTGAACCGTGCTTTCGCGGTCGCCCGGGCGCTGGGCGCGGCGGAAGGGTTGAAGCTGATCGCGACGGCCATCGATCACCCGGCTCTGGCGCGTTACCCCTATGCTCACCTCGTCCAGGGCGTCCTGCTCGAGGAGACGGGGAGGGTGGATCAAGCGCTGGCGGCCCTCGAGCGAGCCCGCGATTGCGCGGCCAACGCCGCAGAGCGCGCGCAGATCGAGCAGCGCATCGACGCGCTCCGGCCGCGGGCCCTGTGCGCGGCCGCGCCAGCCCCTGACGCGACGATCGCGGCCGTGGCCGCGCGCGGAGATCGCGCAGCGCGGATCCCCGAGCCCGAATGAACGAGCGCGCCTCACTCGCGAAGGGCGCCCGCCCCGGGGAACGGGCCCATGACCGCCAGCGTGAGGCCGTCCTCCTGCATGTTCACGAAGAGCGCCGTGCCGTCGGGCGAGAAGCACACGCCGGAGAGCTCTCTCATGCTCCGCGCATTGCGCGCGAAATCGAAGATCTGCCCGTCCAGCGTCACACCTCGAAGGTAGTTCCCTCGATAGCCATCCTCCGCCATGAAGAGCTCTCCCCAGGGGGCGATGGTGATGTTGTCGGGAGCGTCCAGCTCGTTCGTGTCCGTCGATTGCGCGACGACCCCGAGCGTGCCGCCATCTCCCTGGGGGACCAGCTGGAAGATCTGCCCGGCCCCGGCCGGGCCGCCGATCGTCGCGCAGATGTACACGACGCCTTGCGATAGGCAGACGCCCTCCCCGCGCCGGAAGATCGCGGCCCCCTTGGCCCGGGCCTCCCTCCTGACCGTGTCGTCGCGTGGATCGGGCTCGTCGATATCCACCCACGCGATGTCGCGCGGCTCCTCGAGCTCCCAGCCGGAGGTCTCGGCGTTGCGCGCCCCGACGACGCAGAGCGCCTGGAGCTTGCCCTCGAACGGAGCGGCGGGGTCCGCCGGCTTGAAGCGGTAGAAGCAGCCGTCCGGGCGATCCTCGGTCAGGTAAGCGATCCTCGTCGTGGGATCGACGACCGCCGCCTCGTGGTGGAAGCGGCCATAGCCCGTCAGGCGGCGCGGGGCCTCCACCCTGGACGCGGTAGCCGCGCAGACGAAGACGTAGCCGTGGCGAGCGTCGACATTCTCTTCGCAGCTGAGCCAGCCCCAGGGGCTCGGGCCGCCCGCGCAGTTCCGGTTCGTGCCAACGAGCACGAGATTGCTCGAGCGACGCTCGAACGTCGCAGCGTCCAGCACGAGCCTCGTGACGCCGCCCATGCTCGCCGCGTCGTACGCCTCCGCCGGCGCGCCCTGGCCGGATCGATACGGGCCAATGCCCTTATCAGCAGGCGAATTCTCATGATTCCTGAGCAGGACGACGGTGCCGTCGGCCCCAGGAAAACACCCCATGCCGTCCGGCCGGCCGGGAACTCGGTAACCGTCGTCCATCTCGCCGCCGGCGCGCTCGAGGACCCGATACGTGAAGCCCGCAGGGAGGTCGAGGATGCCCGCGGGATCGGGCACGAGAGGCCCGAACCGGCCGGCCGCCTGCGTCCTCCGCGAGAAGATCAGCGAGAACGGTAGGGTCAGCGTCGCGGCTGCAGCTCCACCGACGCGCAGGAATGAACGCCTCGGGATGCGTCGTCGCATGGAGATGATCTACGTCGGAACACCATCACGCGAAAGGCACGGAAGGCAATTGCCACATGGGCGCCGCGGGGCCGATGCACGAGAGGAACGCAGGGCCGCGCGCAAGGAGAGGTCGAGTCGTTGAGCGCGCTGGCCGGGACACACGCCACCTTCGTGGCGTCATCCCACCTGGCCTTCGTCAGCGACGTTACGGCCCAGGACCTTCGAGGACACCCGGCCGACGAGCCGCCGCAGGACCTGCTTCGCGCCGATCGCGCCGCCAGCGCCCACCGCGAAGACGAGAGGCGCCGCGGCGCCGCCGGTCACCGCGACGAGGCCCGCCGCGAGCAGCACGCCGGCGCCGGTCGCCACCGCGCCTGTCGAGGCCTCCTGCGCCGCGTGCGCGAGCGCTTCCTTCCTCGTCATCTCGCCTCGCTGGTAGGCCGTGACGCCCTCGTAGGCACCGAAGGCGCCGTCGATCACGAACCCGATGCCGGCCGCCTTGCCCGCGCCCTTCAGGACCTCCCGGCCCGCGGCCCTCATCGCCTCTCGGGCCAGCCCCTTCGCGACCGCGGCCGAGACGCCGTCGGTGAGCGCGGCCTGGCCCGCGTGCCGCCCCGCCGCCTGCACGACGATCGCGGCGGCCTGCGCTCCGCCCTGATCCGCGATGATCTTCGCCGTCGTCTGAGCGCCCAGCGAGAGCCCGGGCGCGAGCGCGTCCACGACCGCCGTGGTGTTCTCGACCATCACGCGCCGCAGGCCCTCCCGCGCGCCCTCGTCGAGGAGCCTCTTGCCCGCCGCCGAGAACAGCGCCTCCGCCGCCCCGCGGACGGCGACCGCGCCGCTCCCTGCAATCGAACCAAGGATCTTGTTTCGCTGTGAGCTCATCTCGACCTCCCCGCCTCGCGCGCCCTCGCCTCGATCATGGGGTAGCGCCCGGGTGCGGAAAGACAAGCTCAGCGACCCGCGCTCCCACGCCGCCGCGTCACGGCGCCGGTCGCGCCCGATCGCCGAACCTCAGAACCTCACGAGCAGGCGCGAGCCGAGGCCGCCCGGCGCTGGCGTGAGGACGAGCTCTGCCGCCGGCTTGCCAGAGGCCGGCGCCGTGGGCTTGGAAGGGCTCAGCAGGAGCAGCGTGACGCCGGCGCCGATCCCGACCAGGCCGACGCCGGCGAAGACGCCGGCGAGCGTCGAGGCGGTCTTGCCCGTGTCGTAGTCGCCCTGGAGCGACGGCGGGCACTCGTAAGCGCCTCCGCCGGCGGGGGAGCACCCGTCCTCGACCGCGGACAGCGCGCCGGCGCGCACGGCCAGCGCCACGACGGTCGCGATCGCGCCAGCGCCGCCGACGCCGAGCGCGACGTAGCCGCCCATGCGAATGCCGCTGGCCGGCGTGCCGGAGGCGCTCGGCGCGGAGAGCGCGTCGCGCCCCGGGAGCGGCGCGGGCACGGTCAGCGTCACGACCTGACGGGCGCCAGGCGTGAGCTCGGCGCGCTCCGTGATCGGCGCGGCGCCGCCGTAGAACAGCTCGACCGTGTGGGCGCCGAGATCGCGCTCGAGCTCGACGCCGAGGAGCCTCGGGTCGAGGGGCTTGCCGTCCAGCACCACCTGGACCGGCGGCCGCCCCTCGGCGCCTTTCAGCCGGACGGTCAACGTCCCGACCTTGCTGCCGAGCGCCCGGTAGCGGGCCTCGGCGTCATCGCTCCACCCGGCGTACTTGGCCTCGTTGGACTGGAGCGCGGCGCGCCGGAGATCCCACCAGTCTCGCCTCGCCGAGGCATAGCGGCCGAGCTCCTCCTCGCACTCGGCGATGTTCCGGAGCGCGCCGAGCCCCTCGGGGTAGATCTCCAGCGCGCTCCGGAAGGCGATGACCGCCTGCTCGCACTGTCCGGTGCTCCGCAGCTCGCGCCCCCGGGCGAACAGCGTCTTCGCGTCCTCCTCGGCCCCGACGGCGAGCGCGCGCGCCGGCGCCGCCGCGAGCATGGCGACGCTGCAGAGCGTGATGAGCCGTCGCTCAAAAGGTCTCACTCTTGTCGATCTCCTTGCGGCGCCGGGGCACCGTGGGCGCGGTGGTCGCCGTCGCGCGCGGGGCGGCCCTGTCAGCCCCGGGGCGGCGCAGGGACGAGCGCGGCTGCGCAGGCGCTGCGGAGGCAGGCGGCGCGGGCGCCGCCGCGGAGGCCGGCGGCTCGGCCGTGGCCGGCGGCTCGGCCGTGGCCGGCGGCTCGGCCGCGGCGGGCTGCTGCGGCGGGGGCGGCGAGCGCAGCGCGATCGCCTGGAGCGCGCCCCGCACGCCGGGGGCCATGAGCCGCGCCGGCTGTTCCAGGCGCGGCCGATCGAGCAGGCGCGCCGCCAGCGCGGCGGTCCCCCCGAGCGCGGTCAGGCAGGCCAGCGCCACGGCGGGCGCCACCCGAGGCCGCCGCGGCGGCGCGACCTCCGCGGGCCGCTCGGGCGGCGGCGCCGAGAGCGCGGCGTGGTAGGCCTCCACCATCTCGCGGATCGAGGTGAACCGCTGCGCCGGCCCCTTCGCGAGGGCGCGCGAGAACCAGGCGTCGAGCCCCTGGGGAAGCGATCGCCGGACCTCCGTGGCAGGCTCGAAATCGCGGGTGCTGACCGCCACGATGATCTCCGCGATGCTGTTGCCTTGAAAAGGCGTCCAGTCCGTCAGCACCTCGTAGGTCAGCACGCCGAGCGCCCAGACATCGGCCCGCGCGTCGACCGCGAGCGGCGAGGCGAGCTGCTCCGGGCTCATGTAGTTCGGCGAGCCCAGCATGACGTCGGCCTCCGTCTCCTGCGGCCGATCCAGGCCTAGATCGCCGTGCAGCGCCTTGGCGATGCCAAAATCCGCGACCTTCACCGTCAGCTCCGCGCCGGGCGTGCCGACGAGCATCACGTTCGAAGGCTTCAGATCGCGGTGCACGATGCCCATGTCGTGCGCCACGGTGAGCGCGTCCCCGATCTGATCAAGGATGTGCCCGAAGCGCACCGGATCGATCGGTCCCTTCTGGCGCACCTCGGCGAACAGCGTTCGCCCCGGGATGTGCTCCATCACCAGGTAAGGGATGTCGTCGTGGACCCCTGCGTCGTGGACCGCGACGATGTGCCGCGTGCGCGCGCTCAGGCGGGCCGAGATCTGGGCCTCGAACCGGAACCTCTCCAGGACGGTGCGGCTCCGCTCCGCGTCGCCGGTCAGCGAGGCGCTGAGGAACTTCACGGCGAGCTCGGTCTTGAGCGTGACGTGCACGGCGAGCCAGACCTCGGCCATGCCTCCGCGCCCGAGCGGTCGGACCAGCCGGTATTTGCCCTCGACGACCTCGTCGGGGGTGTGCTGCCAGATGTCCGACTCGTCGGCGCCGGCCTGACGAGCCGCCGCGCTCTGGCTGATCCGCACGGTCGGCGGTATGCGGGGCGTGGCGGCGTCCACGCCCGAAGGATAGTGGATGCTGCGCGCGGGACTGGCACTTTTCGACAGTCCTCGCCGCCGTCGCCCTCTGGCCAGCGCGGGATGGCGGCCAGAGGCAGCCGCGCGCCCGGCGAGTACACGAAGAGCGCGCGGCCGTTTCACTCGGCGGCGTCGGCGAAGAGCTCCGCAGGCGGCGCGTCGAGCGGCGGGGCCGCCCGCGAGGCCGCGCCGCCCACGCCGCGGTCGAGGGCGTCGCAGAGGAGCGCGCCGACGCCGGGGACGACGTTGGCGATCGCCTCGTCGGCCTCGCGCGGGTTCAGCCACCAGAACGGGTTCAGCAGCCGGCGGATGTCGCGGAAGGAGCGTGCAGGACGGCTGACCTCCACCGTGAAGGCGAGCGTTCCGAGGTTGGCGTCGAGCCAGTCGTCCATGTCGCCGACCGTGGGGTACCAGTGCGCCGCCTGGCGGATCTCGTACCGCTCGCGCGGCAGAGCCCGGCAGAAGGCGTCGCCGAGCGCCCGGTACAGCGGCTCGCGCGGGTTGGGCACGTCGGTGTGCGCCCACGGGTAGAGCAGGAAGTTGCCGCAGCTGTGAAAGCCGATCGCGAGCGCAGGCCGCGTCTCCAGCGCGACGTCGCGCAGGGCGCGCGACTCGGGCTCCGAGAACGCGTGAGGCCCCGTGTAGTGCGGCGACCACCGGAGGCGCGAGCCCGCGAACGGGTGCAGCGGCCGCGACGAGGACAGCGGCGCGAAATTCCGGTTCAGATCCACGCCGCGGGCGTTGCAGCGCTGCGCCGCTCGCCGCTCGCCGCGGAGGCGCTCCAGGTTGTCGGCGAACGCGTCGGGGTTGACGACCGGCACCACGACGAGCCGCGCCCGCGCCGCCACGCCCGCTCGTCCGCTCGCCAGGATCGACCGGACCGCATCGAGCAGCGCGAGCCCGCCGATCACCTCGACCCCGTGCATGAGCGACGTCAGCAGGAACGTCGGACCCAGCGGATTGCCGAAGTCGTAGCGCCGCAAGGGTCTTCCGTTTGCGGACGTCCCGATCGCTATTTCCCGTCCGCCGTAGGTGCGCGCGAGGCGCGCCCAGGCATCATCGAGCTGCGGGAGCTCGGCGTAGCGGCCGCATAGATCGGGCGAGCGTGTCATCCCAGTGTCTCTTATGTGACACCGGAATGGCGGCGGGCGCCAGCGGATTGAGCGGATTCATGTGTCGCGATTCCGCGGTTTCGCGATTCGCGTCGATTCGCGTCATCCGCGCGGCGGGTCGCGCTGGTCGCCCTTACGCGTCGCGAGGAGAGCCAGGCCCTCGAACAGGAGGTGCGCGCCGAGGTGGAGGGTGATGTCGGCGTGATCCAGCGCGGGGCATACCTCGACGAGATCCATGCCCACCAGGTTGATCCCCGCGAGGCCGCGGAGCAGCTGGATCGCCTCGCGTGAGGTGAGCCCGCCGGGCACGGGCGTGCCGGTGCCCGGGGCATAGGCCGGGTCGACGCCGTCGATATCGAAGGAGATGTAGACGGGCGACTCGCCCGCGGCTGCCCTGATGGCGGCGGCGATCGCAGAAGCGCCGTCGCGGTCGATCCGATCCATGCCGTACAGGGTCGCCCCGGCGTGCGCCGCGAAGGCGCCTTCCTCCGGGTGGCCCCACGTGGCGCGGATGCCGATCTGGTGGAGCGCGCTCCGCCCGATCAGCCCCTCTTCGATCGCGTTGCGGAACGGCGTGCCGTGGTGGAACGGCTCGCCCCACACCTCCGAGGTGCTCGTGTCGAGGTGCGCGTCGACGTGAACGACCGTGACGGGGCCGTGGCGCCGCGACAGCGCGCGGAGCACCGGGAGCGCGATCGAGTGGTCGCCGCCGACGACGAACGGGGCCGCGCCGGCCGCGAGCACCTCGTCGACCGAGGCCTGGATCAGCTCGCGAACGGAGTCTGCGTGAAACGGGGGAAAGGGCACATTGCCCCCGTCGAGCACGTTGATCGCGCGGAACACGTCGATGCCGTGGCCGGGGTGATACGACTGCACGAGCGCGCTCACGCGGCGCAGCTCGTAGGGGGCGAACCGTGCGCCCGGGCGGTACGTGACGCTCCCGTCCCACGGGACGCCGAGGAGCACGGCATCGGCGCCGGAATAGGCGGACGCGCCGGCCTCGTGGAATCCCGCCGTCGGGAGGCGAAAGAACGGCGTCTGCCCGTGCCGCAGGTACGCGGCTGCTCGTTGTTGAGACATGAGATCTCCTATAGGCTCAAGAGGTCCAGGATCACGGCGCGGGCGCGGTCCGCGAGATCCGCCGCGCCGCCGTGATCGCCGAGCGGCGGGCCAAAGGCGACGCGGGCGCTCGCCTCTCGGCGGCTGGAGAAGCGGAGGAAATGGGGGAGGAAGGTGTCGTCGCCCGCCCAGCAGAGCTCCGGATCATCGTAGGTGATGGCCGCGGGCACGATGGGGACGCCCGCGAGCTGGGCGACGCCGAAGATGCCTTTCCGGAACGGGAGGACCTTCTCTCCGCGGGTGGTCGAGCCCTCCGGGAAATTCAGCACCGGGACGCCATGGCGCAGGGCCCGGAGCGCGCTCCGGAGCACGCGCGCCCCGCTCGCCGGGCGCTGCCGATCGACGAGCAACACGCCGAGATCGCGCGCGCGATCGCCGATGATCGGCCAGCTGCCGATCTCCTGCTTCGCGATGGCGGTGCAGGGGGTGAGCGACGCGAGGAGGATCGGATCGAGGTAGCTGACGTGGTTGGCCACGACCACGAACGGCGACGCAGGGAGCGCGCCGGTCACGCGGACGCGCAGGCAGTGCAGCGCGCACAGGTCCCGGGCGATCCCGTGGAGGAGGCGCGCCCTCTCGCGGTGGCGCGAGGCGGGCAGCGTGGGGAGCAGGCTGGTCCGGAACACGGCGTCGAGCGCGAGCCCCATCACGCCGGAGACCCGGCTGGCGATGGAGAGCGCCTCGGTCCAGGGCCGGTCGTCCGCCGTCGGCGCGCGGCGGCCGTGGTCGAGCGGAGCGGTGGTCGTCATGGTCCGTCGGCCTCAGGCCACCGCGGCGATGCCGCCGCTCTCCGCCGCGCGCGGCTCCTTCGCCTCGGCCTGGCGATCGACGAGCCCCACCTTCTCGAAGCGGGCCCGGAGCGCCATGAACGCGTCGCGATCGATGCGCGAGATGATGCGCGGGTGTCCGGTGCCATAGAAATCGGGGCGCACCTCGATCTCCTTGGCGCCGAGCATGGCGTGGAGCGCCCGCGCGGCGTGGTTGTCCTCCTCGACGGTGAACCAGCACGACTCCGCCCAGCCGAGGATCGACCCGACGAACGCGCGGAGCAGCGTGTGCGTCGCGCGGGAGCCCTGATACTCGGGCAGGACGGCGAGGGTCGTGCAGTAGACCTCCTTGCCGCGCGTGAAGGAGAGCAGGTAGCCCGCGGGCCTCCCCGCGGCCTCGACCATGAAACAAGAGTCCTTGAAGAAGTCGCAGCAAAGACGGATGTAATACCGCCCGAGCTCCCCTTCGCCCGCGCCGCCGAAGAGGGCCGTCTCCAGTTCCATCAGAGTCGAAAAGTCATCGCCTCGGAGCGTGCGCGCCACATAACGGCTCATTGTTGCGCCTCCTTATTTCAATTGAATCGTTGCTGTGGGCGCAGCATGCCGGGACTCCGTGGAGAACACGTCACAGGACCCCCGAGGTTGAGAGACACGTCGGGGGCGATGGCGCGTCAAGATGGCTGGGGAATCGCGTACGGAAGGTGCCAGGGCGGCAATGTCATCGTGGCCTGAGGCGCTCTGCCGCCGTGGACGGGAGTGCGAGCGCGAGGCCGGCGAAGGCCCGGGCGGTGTCGAGGAGCGCGGCGACGCCCGAGGACGCGCGCCATCCGCCGGTCACGCCGGTCCAGTGCTTCATGGGCACGAAGATGTTGCCGTCGGTGTGCGGCGCCGCGCGATCCAGGAAGGTCGTGCGGAGCGTGTACGCCGCGAGCAGCCGCTCCATGAGGCCCGGGAAGGCGACGAACGCCGCGGCGGTGATGCGGCCGGCGGCGCCGACGTAGACATCGCGCCGCGGCCGCTCGGCGAGGGAGACCATCGCCGCTGCGACCCGCTCGGGGTCGACGATCGGCCGGATCGGCTGGACGGCGTGGCCGGTGAAATTGCCGGCGTGCTGGTAGATCGGGGTGTCGATCGTCGCGGGCAGGAGATTGCAAACATGGATGTCCGGCGTGCTGGAGAGCTCCTGTCTCAAGCAGGACGTGAGGCCGAGGACCCCGAACTTGGAGATCACGTAGGCGCTCATGGTCGGCGCGCCGAACTTGCCAAGAACGGAGACGTTGTTGATGAGCACCCCGGCGCCCTGCGCGCGGAAACAGGGCAGCACCGCCCGCGCCCCGTGCACATAGCCGAGCAGGTTCGTCTCGATGACCTGGCGGTAGGCCTCGTAGGGCGCCTCGTCCGCGCGCGCGTAGAGGAACACGGCGGCGTTGTTCACCCAGACGTCGATCCTGCCGAACACCTCGACGGCGGCGCGGGCGAGCGCTCGGACGGCGTGCTCGTCCCTCACGTCCGTCGTGACGGCGAGCGCCGACGCGCCGACGCTGGCGCACTCGGCGGCGACCTCCTCGAGGGCCGCCTCGTCCCGAGCGGCGATGACGACCCGCGCGCCGCGCCTCGCGAACGCGAGCGCCGCCGCCCTGCCAATGCCCGAAGATGCCCCGGTGATAACGACCACCGCATCGCGAATGCACTTCCGCATGACTGGCCCCCTCCCGCGCGGTCTTTCCCTCGCGGAGAGGAGAGCAAGGCGCGGGCCATCAGGGCCCGGGTCGGATGTGGCCGCGGAGCTCGATTGAAACGGCGAGCGTGGTGGATGGATGAAGAATTTTAAACGCAAAGTCGCAAAGGCGCGAAGACGCAAGGAGAAGAAGAAACAAATCTTTCTCTCTCCCTTGCGCCGTTGCGTCTTTGCGTTTTTTTTCTTCTCTCTCTTCAGCCGTAGAAGGGCTTCCCGGTCCTCGCCGCCTCGACGAGCGCCGGGGCGGGCGTCCAGCGCTTGCCGAAGCGGCGCTCGTAGATCTCGATGCGGCGGAGCACCTCCGCGGCGCCCAGGCTGTCGACGTAGCGGAACGGCCCGCCGCGGAACGGCGGGAAACCCAGGCCGAAGATCGCGCCGATGTCGCCGTCGCGCGGGCTCCGGAGGATCCCCTCGCCGAGGCAGTGCAGCGCCTCGTTCACGAGCTGGAGCGAGCAGCGCAGCTGGATCTCTTCGACCGGCACCGGCGGGCTGTCCTTCGCCCTCGGCACCGGCAGCCCGAGCACGCCATAGGCGCTCTCGTCGGCGTGCTTGCCCTTGCCCTTCTTCTTCGCCGCCGCGCCGTACAGGTACATCCCGCGCTCGTTCTTGCGGCCCCTCCGGTCGTCGGAGACCAGCCTGGCCATCGTGGGAGGCGGCGCGAGGCGGTCGCCGAACGCCTCGAGCATGATCGGGCCGACGTGCGCCGCCACGTCGATGCCCACCTCGTCGAGCAGCGCGAGCGGACCGACCGGCCAGCCCCACGCGACGAGCGCCGCGTCGACCTGCTCGATCGCGACCCCCTCGGCGAGCAGCCAGCTCGCCTCGTTCATGTACGGCCCGAGGATCCGGCTCGTGTAGAAGCCGACCCCATCGTTCACGACGATGACCGTCTTGCCCTGGCGCTTGCCGACCGCCACCGCCGTCGCGACCACCTCGGGCGACGTCGCCTCGGTCCGGATGACCTCGAGCAACGGCATCTTGTGCACCGGGCTGAAGTAGTGCATCCCGACCACGTTCTCCGGCCGCTTCGACGCGGCCGCGATCCGCGAGATCGGGATCGACGACGTGTTCGACGCGAAGATCACCCCGCTTTTGCCGTGCTGCTCGACGTCCCGCAGGACCGCGTGCTTCACCGCCAGATCCTCGAACACCGCCTCGATCACGAGATCGGCGCTCCGGAGGCCCGAGCTGTCCGTCGTCGCGGTGAGCAGCGCGAGCTTCTCGTCTCGCTCGAGGGGCGTGAGCTGCTTCTTCTTCACCCGCTCGCCGAGGATGTCGGCCACGTACTTGAGCCCGCGGCCGATCGACGCGTCGTCGCGATCCCGGAGCCGCACGGAGATGCCGGCGTTCAGGCTGACATAGGCGATGCCGGCCCCCATCAGGCCGGCGCCGATCATCGCGATCTTCTCGACCTTCCTCGGCTGCACGGCGGGGTCGTCCACGCCGGTGTCCTTCTTCATCGCGTTCGTCGCGAAGAAGAGCTCCATCAGCCGGTGCGCCGTGCTCGACGCGACGAGCTCGCCGAACGCGCGCGCCTCGACCTCCTTCGACGCCTCGAAGCCCTTCTCTGCATAGGTCCTCAGCACGTCGATGATCCGCTCGGGCGCCGGGTAGTGCCCGCCGGTCTTCTTGCGCGTCTGCCGCGCTGCCTGCTGGAAGAGCAGGGCACGGCCGATCGGGTTCCGCTCCAGGGCCGCGCGGGTGAGCGCGGCGGAGTCGAGCTTCGGCGCGCTCGCCCGCTTGGGCCGGAACGGCGGGCCGGCTTCGACACGCGCGAGCTTGAGCGCGAGCGCCGCGGCCGTCTCCCTCAGGATGGCCGCGGGGACGACGTCGTCGGCGACGCCGAGCTGCCGCGCCTTCGAGGGGCGCATGTTCTTGCCGGTGAGGCCGTGGTCGAGCGCCGCCTTCAGGCCGGCGCGCTCCGCGAGCCGCTGGAGCCCGTTGATCCCGGGGAGCAGGCCGAGCTGCACCTCGGGCAAGCCGAGCACCGTCTTCCGGTCGTCGCTCAGCACCCGGGCGTGGCAGGCGAGCGCCACCTCGAAGCCGCCGCCGAGCGCGGCGCCGTGGACCGCGGCGACGATCGGCTTCGGCGAGCGCACGATCCGCAGGATCGCCTCGTGACCGGCACGGCACATCGCCTCGGCCTGGGCCGCCGTGGCGACGCCCTTCAGCATCTCGATGTCGGCGCCCGCGATCCAGGTGTCGGCCTTGCCGGACACGAGGATCGCCGCCTTGATGAGCGGGTTGCTCGCGATCTGGCCCGCGATCCGCTCGAGATCGCCGGTGAACGTGGGCTTCAGCGTGTTGACCGCCTCGCCCGGGACATCGTAGGTGACGACGGCCACGCCGTCGGGGCGCACCTCGAGGGAGAGCGGGCTCGCGGCCGCGGGGGCCGGCGTGGCGGCGGCGGATGTCGTCGTCATGCGGCCTCCAGGACAACGGCAGCGCCGAGGCCGCCCGCCGCGCAGACGGTGAGGAGCGCGTGATGCCCGCCGCGCTTCTTGAGCTCGCGGAGCGTGGAGAGGACCATGCGCCCTCCCGTGGCCGCGAAGGGGTGCCCGAGCGCGATCGAGCCGCCGTTGACGTTGAGCTTCTCCGGATCGATCTCGCCGACGGGGGCGGACCGGCCGAGCTTCTCCGCGGCGAACGACGGCGACGCGAGCGCCTTCAGGTTGGACGCGACCTGGGCGGCGAAGGCCTCATGCATGTCGACGAGGTCCATGTCGGCGAGCGAGAGGCCGGCGCGCTCGAGCGCCCGCGGCACGGCGAGCACCGGGGCCATCAGGAGCTGCCAGCCAGGGTCGACCGCCGCGTAGGACCACGACTTGACGTACCCGAGCGGCTGGTAGCCGAGCGCCTTGGCCTTGCCCTCGCGCATCAGGAGCAGGGCGCTCGCCCCGTCGGTGAGCGGCGACGCGTTGCCCGCGGTGATCGTGCCGTGCCGCCGATCGAAGGCCGGCGACAGCTTCGCGTAGGCGTCGAGGGTCGAGTCGTCCCGGACCACGTTGTCGCGCTCGACCGGCTTGTCGTAAGGCGGGGGGATCACGTGCATGACCTCGGCGGCGTAGGTGCCGTCACGCCAGGCGCGCGCGGCGTTCGTGTGCGAGCGGTGGGCGATCGCGTCCTGCTCGGCGCGCGAGATGCCGTTCTGCTTCGCCATCTTCTCGGCGGCCTCGCCCATCTGCTCGCCCGTGGTCGGCTCGCGCGAGAAGCCCGGGATCGGGGGCACGAGGTCCTTCAGCGAGAGGCGGGAGAGGATCTCCAGTCGGGCGCCGAGCGTCCTGGCCTTCTGGAAGTCGGTCAGCGCGGAGGCCAGCTTCCGGGAGACGCCGAGCGGCACGTCGCTCATGCTGTCGGCGCCGCCGACGAGGGCGACGTGGTGCTGGCCGGCGAGCATCGCCTCGGCGGCGCTCGTCATGGCCTGGAGCGACGTGGCACACGCGCGCGAGACGCTGTAGGCGTCGGTGTCCTTGGGCAGGCCGGTGCGCAGCACGACCTCGCGCGCGATGTTGAGCCAGTCGAGCGTCGGCACCACCTGCCCGTAGACGACCAGCGTGACGTCGCGCGGGGTCACCTCGCTCCTCTGGAGGAGCTCCTTGACCACCGTGGCCGCGAGATCGACGGTGCGCAGCGCTTTGAGCGCCGTCCCCGCCTTGGTGAACGGCGTGCGCAGCCCGGCAACGACCGCCACCCGGTCCTTGCCGCCCTTCCCATTCTTGCCTGAAGCCATGTCGACTCCTCTGCTGCCGGAGAGCCCATCGCGAGCCCGCCCCGCGCGCCCCGCGCAGCCCCCCGGATCCCGGCGTGCCAGCGCACACCGGTTGGGGTAATTCCCTTAGGTGCGCTAACGCGGCGTGTCAACCTTGGGCGGCGAGGGCGTCGCAGGCGGCGAGGCGCTCCACGAGAAAGCGACGTGGGAGGAAGAACGGTTGGGACAGCCTGGGCGCTAATTTGGCCCACGGTTGAGCTTGCCGATAGCGTGGGTGGCCATGCGGAAATTCATTCTATGCAGTGCGTTGCTCTGCGGCGCTCCGGCGCTCGCGGGGTGTGCGACGTTTGCAAGCGACTCGGCGCCGGCGGCGCCGGGTTATGTGTATGTGGCTGGTCACAAGAACAACCAGCCTGCGATGTGGATGTGCCCTGACGCGCCGGGCAAGGCGGAGTGCACCGAGGTCGAGGTAACGACGGAGGCGGCCGAATGAAGCGTTCTTTGATTTTCGGGCTCTTGCTCGCGAGCTTCGGCGCGATCGGCTGTCAGGGGAGCTACACGAGCATCCGGCAGATCGACGGGACGCGGTACCACGTCACGCGCACGAAGCAGGGCTTCTTCAACGCGTACGGCACCGTGTTCGACTGCCAGGCCAAGGGCGACGCGATGACGTGCGTCGAGATCAGCGATCTGTGAGCTCCGCGCGGGAGCGCTGCTCCTCGCAGGGTTTCTAGAAGAATAAAAACGCAAAGGCGCAAAGACGCAAAGACGCAAAGACGCAAAAGGAGATCGAGAAGAATTTTTTCTCGCTACTTCTTGCGCCTTTGCGCCTTTGCGTCTTTGCGGTTCATTCTCTCTCTGTCGCTCCGGCTCGCGCGTCACCGGCAGCCGCGCCTGCTCACGCCTCGCGCAGGAAGGCCTCGAGCAGCGCCGCCGAGACGTCGAGGAGATCGCGCTCGGTCACGATGCCCACGAGCCGTTCGCCCGCGACGACGGGCAGGCAGCCGACGCGCTGCTCGCGCATGATCCGCATCGCCTCCAGCGTCGGCGTGTCCGGCGCGACGGTCACGGGGTCGGGCCGCATGATGGACGCCACCGTGGGCTGCGCGGATCCGCTCGGCGCCGCCGCGGCGCCGCGGGCGACGAGCCGGAGCAGCGCGCGGTGGGAGACGACGCCGACGAGCCGGCCCTGCTCGTCCTCGACCGGGACGTGGCGCACGTGCCGCCAGTCCATGACGCTCGCGGCGAAGTCGACGATGTCGGTGGGCCGCACCGTGAACAGATCGGTCGACATGAACTGGCCGACGGTCCGGTAGCTGTCGCGCACGAGGTCCAGGTCGTCCTCGAGCGCGGCGGGCTCCCACGCGTGCACCGGGCGCCCGGCCCCCCCGCCCCGGGCCTCCTCCTGCTGGTGGGCGAGCATCGCGGCGCAGAGGGCGCGGTTCCGCCGCTCCGGGGTGCCCCGCCCGGCCATGGCCGCGAGCGAGCCGAGCGCCCACTGCGCGCCCGTCTGGCCGCGGCGGACCCGCTCCTCGACGACGCCGAGGTACCGGTCGACGTCGGCGGCGTCGATGCCGGCGGCCGAGAGGCCCGCCCGGGCGGCGGGGAGGAGGTGCGAGAGGATGAGCTCCGGGGCAGGGAGGCTCCGGCCGCCGAGCCACGTGAGCTGCGCCTTGAGGCCGTGGCGGGCCGCCGCGAAGAAGTTCGTCTTGGCGTCCTCGAACGGCATCTCGAGGTCGATGCGCGGGTGCTCGGCGGCGAGGCCGGTCATCAGGCCGAAGAAGAAGGCGGCGTTCGCGACCTCGTCGAGGACCGTGGGCCCCGAGGGCAGCGCGCGGCTCTCGATGCGCAGGTGCGCGACCCCGGCCAGGGCGCCGTAACAGGGGCGGTTCCAGCGGTAGACGGTGCCGTTGTGGACCCGCAGGGCCTTGAGGTCCGGCACCTCCCCGCGCGCGAGCACGGCCGCGGGGGGCTCGCCGGGATCGGCGGTCATGATCACGCGGAACCGCGCGATGTCCTCGCGGAAGAGATCGAGCACGCCGCCCTGCACCCAGCCGTCGCCGAAGTGGACGCGGGGCCTGTGTTGCCGGCCCTCGAGCGTGTTCGGGCGGGTGTCGACCGAGGTCTCGAAGAGGGCGATCCGGGTCTCGTGCCAGAGCCTCTGCCCGAGGAGCAGCGGCGAGTTGACCGCGGCGGCGAGGACGGGCGCGGTCACCGTCTGGGCGAGGTTGTAGAGCGACGCGAACTCCCGCGCCCCGACCTGGAGGTGGACCTGGAAGCTCGTGTTGCACGACTCGAGCAGGATGTTGTCGTGGGTCATCTCGAGCTCGTCGAGCCCGTGGATCGAGACGCGGAAATCGCCCTGGCGCAGCCGCAAGAGCGCGCGGTTGAGCTCGTGGTAGCGAGGCGCCGGCGTGAGGTTCTCGAGGCGGAGGTCGCCGGCGCGCAGGGTGGGGAGGATGCCCGTGAGCAGGACGTCGGCGCCGACGGCGCGCGCGGCCTCGGCCGCCCGCCCGATGACCTCCGAGAGCTCGGCCTCGAGCCGCCGCAGGCAGTCGCCGCCGAACGGGAGCGGGGTGAGGTTCGCCTCCAGGTTGAAGCGAGCGAGCTCGGTCGTGAGCCGATCGTCGGCGGCCCGCTCGAGCACCTCCAGCGCGAGCGGGGCGGGCCGGAGCGCGCGGTCGACGAGGAACATCTCCTGCTCGGCGCCGATGCGGCGCACGCCGGACTCGATGCGATCCTCCAGGAGGAGGCGCTCGAGCGCCTCCACGTCGTCGAGCAGCGCCCGCATGAACGCCTTGTGCTGCTCCTCGCTCGCCTGCTCGGAGACGTGCTGCTCGCCCATGGTGATCGCCCCGCCTTTCGCTCGCTCTCGCTCCCGGGAAGCCTACGACGGCGAGCGGCAGGGGGCGCGGGGGATCCCCCGGCGGGACGGCGGGCGTCTGGCTCGGCGCGGGCGGCGCGGCGGCGGGCGACGCGGTCAGAAGCTGCGGCCGGCCGCGAGCCGCAGGGTGGCGACCTTGTCCTCGGCGAGGCCGAACCCGAGCGGCGCGTCGAGCGCCACGAGCAGCCCTGCCCGGGCGTAGTAGCCAGGCTGCTTCAGCGTGTAGGTGAAGAACGGCTCCATCGCGAGCTGCATCTTGTCGTCGCGGGTGAGCGTCAGCGCGGCCTGGAGGCGGAGCCCGCCGCCGTAGGGGCCTCGGCCGCGCAGCTCGAGCTCGTCGCCCTGCTCGACCACGAGCTCGACGCCGGCCTTGCTGGTCGGAAGGGCGAACATCACCGCGGTGTCCGCGCGGTAGACGAGCCGCGCGGCGAGCTCCGCCTCGACGCCGCCGCGGACCTTCAGGGGAAGGTGCCCGGCGGTGAGCCGGTGCAGGTCGAAGGACGCGCGCGCGGGGGCGGTCGCCTGCAGCGTGGCGCGGGCGTCGGCGTCGGGGGCGCTGAGGACGGGGATCGAGAGCGCGCCGCCGCCGAAGACGGTGAGCTTGCGCGAGAGGGCGCGCGCATAGTGGGCGCCGACCGTGGGGTTGCCGAAGAGAAGGCTGCCGGCGCTGCTGCTCTCGTCGACGCCGAGCCGGGTGGACCGGAACGAGGCGGAGACGTCGCCATAAGCGAGCGGGAGATCCACGTCGAGGTGGAGCCGGCCGAACCACTCGAGCTGACCTCGGAGATCGAAGGTCAGCCCGAACGTGCTCACCTCGGACGTGACATCGTCCATGGCCCATGAGGCCGACTTGCTCAGGACGTCGAGCTCGAGCTCCGCACGCGATCCCTGGGATTTAGCCCAGCTGTTCTTTTCTGCCGGAGCGGCAGGGGGTGCCGTGAGCCAGAGCGAGAGCAGGAGAGCGGAGGAGAGCAGCGATCTCGCGTTCAATCAGGCCCACCTGCGAGGATTACCATGGCTCGGCTCGGCCGTGGTTATCGAACGGCACCCTCGGCGCCCGCGGCCTCCTCGTCGTCGTCCTCCTCCTCGTCGTCGTCCTCCTCCTCGTCCTCGTCGTCGTCAGCGTCGACGTTGCCATCGAACAGCAGGGAGGGAGCGCCTTCGTTGCCGTGCTCCGCGAAGATCGCGTCAGCGGCGATGACGAGCTCCTCCATGCGGTCGGCGTCGACGGGGCCGTACACGGCGAGCGCCATGGCGCGATCCTGCACGAACAGCCACGCGTCGGGGAAGTCGAGCAGGGCGTCGCGGATGCTCTTCGAGAGCCACCGGCCGATGGCCTTCGCTTCGGGTCCCTCGACAAGGAACTGCTCCATGAACTCCGGGTCCTTCTTGAACTGGACGCCGGTGTTGGGGGCACGCCTGCCATCGACGATGGGCAGCGGGCACACGGTGAGCCGGGGCCCGGCCTTGGCCAGCTTTGTGAGGACCACCTGGTACTCGCTGCCGTTCTTCGCGTCCGGGCCCACGACCGCGACGTAGGCGAGCTTCGGGACGAGCTCGTAGCGGGCGAGGACCGCGCCGCCGCCCGTCTCCTGCAGCGTGTGCGCGAGGCTGGACGGCAACGAGCGCACCGGACGAGGGCCGTCGCCGCCGGCGTCGGCCTTTCGGCCGCCCGGCTTCGCGCCGGGACGGGCCGGGGCCGCCTCGGGGGTCATCAGGGCGCGCCAGCGCGCGAGCTCGCGGTCGCGCCGCGCCTCGTGCCGACCGCGCAAGCCGGTCAGGAACCAGACGACGAGCAACGCAAAGGGACCTACGTACCAGAGCCAGGGCATGGGGCGGCGATGCTAGCAAACCTCGCGGAGCTGCGGTGGGGTCGCGCGCGCCCGCGGTGAGGCGCGGCTGTCGTGGCGAACCTCGCCGCTTCGCGGCGAGGTGCGGCTATCGTGGCGAACCTCGCCGCTTCGCGGCGAGGTGCGGCTATCGTGGCGAACCTCGCCGCTTCGCGGCGAGGTGCGGCTATCGTGGCGAACCTCGCCGCTTCGCGGCGAGGTTCAGGGCGCGGGGGCCGGAGCGGCGTCGTCCGGCCGCTCGAAGACGCACCAGTAGCCGTTCTTGCTGTGGCGCACCATCCCGGCCACCTCGTACACGCCCCGGAAACGCCGGTCCTTGCGGAGCTTCTCCTGCGCCGGAAACGGGAGCTTGTCGCACGTGTCGGCGCCGCCGACGAACACGAAGTAGCGCGGCATCTTGTCGAAGACGTGCTGCACGTAGCCGGGGCCCGTCTTGCGCGTGTAGCCGCCCGGGAGCTTGGAGATCACGGGATCGACGAGGCCGAGGAGATCGAGCACCGGGTAGTCGGTCACATACCCGATGTACCCGATGTCGCCCACGGCGACCTCGCCGGGCTTGCCGTGCTCCTTGAACCAGTTGGCCACGCCGCCCGCGGCGCTGTCCCAGAACCGCTTCTCGTCGTCGAGGATCCGGTGCTGGGCGCGCTCGATCCGCTGCGCCCGGAAGACGCCCAGCGCGACGAGGCAGCCGAGCGCGAGCACGCCAGCCCCCGCGGCGAGGGCGATCGCCCCGCCCTCGGGCGCGTCCGCGGCGCGGGCCGAGAGCTGGGCGAGCAGCGGCTCGAGCAGCGCGCGCGCGCCGAGGCCCGCGAGGAGGAAGCAGAACGGCTCGAACGGGCTCATGAAGCGGTAGTACGGCATCCAGTCCCCGCCCACGAGGAGCACGTAGCCGCCCACCGCGAGCGCGAGGGCCGCGACGCAGAGCGCGTCGCGGTGGCGCGCGACGATCGCCACGCAGAGGCCGAAGAGCCCGAGCAGCAGCGCCGGCCACGTGTGCTCCGCGTACTCCGCGAGGTAGCGCTGCCCCCCGGCCAGCTGCTCGGCGAGGCTGCCGGTCTTGGCGCTCAGCGTGTTCGGCAGCCACGTGCCGTAGTAGCTGTGCCGCCAGAGCATGTGGCACGCGATGGGCGCGGCGAAGACGACGCCGCGGAGGAGGTTCTGCCGCCCGAAGAAGCGCAGGCCGAGGAAGAGCATCGGTATGCCGATGAACAACGGCGCTTCCGGGCGCGTCAGGCCAGCGAGCCCGAAGACGAGGCCCGAATACGGGAAGCCGGTCCCCCGGTCGCGCTCGCGGAACATCATCTCGGTGCCCGCGAGGACGAGCAGGACGAACAGCGGCGTCTCCAGGCCGAAGACGGCATATCCGCTCTGCACGATCGAGCTCGCGAACAGCCACGTGGCGACGCAAGGGACCGCGCCGTGCGGGCGGAGCCGGGCCGAGAGGAGGTAGAGCGCGCCGAGCGAGCCGCAGGCGGCGAGCCCGCCGAGCACCTTGGCGACGACGTCGGGGTCGAGGCCGAGCTTGATGCCGCCCGCGAGCAGCACGGTCCAGAGGAAGTTCGTGTACCCCTCGATGCGCTCGCCGGCGTTGTAGACGAGCCCGAGGCCCCGGGCGAAGTTGCGCGCGTACCGGTACGAGATGTACGCGTCGTCGATCGTGAACGAGCGCACGCGCACCATGTTCACGACGAGCAGGAACGCCGGCAAGACGAGGCCGAACGCGAGGTGCAGGCGCTCGGAGAGCGGCGCGCCTCGCAGCCAGTCGCGCAAGCGTCTGGCCGGGGGCGCGCCTTCGACGACGCCGTCGCCCGCCGCTTCCATGTCGCCGTCGGCCTCGTCGCTCGGAGGGGCGACCCCGAGTTGCCCGTGCTCTGCTTCTTCCGGTTCCAGGAAAGCCATGTGAAGCCTCTCCCTACCATGGATGGTTCATGTCGGGGTCGTTTCTTGGTCGAGGCGCTCATCCCAGCTATCCTCGCGACATGCGTGCAGTCATTGTCGCTCTTGCCGCCTCCTCCGCGCTTCTCGTCACGCCCCCGGCGCTCGGTGCCCGAGGCGTGCCGTGCGGTTTCTATGGCATCGATCCAGGGGCGCCCGTCGACGCAGGGGAGGTGATCCTCGACGACGATCAGGCGAAGCGGCTCGCGCGGGCGGGCGCCGGCGCCGTGCGCGTCGAGTTCCTGCTCGATGACGCCGAGGCGTGGGACGACGACAAGCTCGAGCAGTACGACGCCATCATCGACGCGGCGCGCGCCGCGGGCCTCGAGCCGGTCGGGCTCCTCTCTCACCGCACGATCGGAGAAGGACAGGATGTCTGGAATGACGATCCGGACCGGGACGGCGACAACGCGTACGTAAAGGCGTTCGCCGAGACGGCAGAGGCGCTCATGACGAGGTACGCCGGGGACGTCGTCCAGTGGGAGATCTGGAGTCAGCCGAACTGCTCCGAGCTCCCCGACCCCGCGCTCGACCCGGAGCACGCCGGCTGCACCTTCATCCTGCCCCGGGTGCTCGCGCAGATCCTCGCCCAGATCCGCATCCGCAACGAGGCGCTCTTCAACGTCGACGCGCTGTCGCTGACCACGGGCGGCCTGCTCGCCTCGGACGACGCGGCCGCGCCGTTCTCGGGGGTCGATTACCTGCGCGAGCTCTACGCGCAGCCGGCGTGGGACGATCTCGAGGCGCGCTTCGGCCAGCGGACGCCGTGGTCTCGCCTCGGTCAACAGCTGTTCTTCCATCAGAGCACCGAGGTCGATCCGGTGACGCTCAACGATTATCTCGACGCGCTGCGCGACCTCGCCGACGAGGAGGGGGACGAGAGCCCCTTCGCGGTGACCGGGATGGCGTGGTCGAGCGCGCTCGCCGGCGAGGAGCTCCAGGCGGCGAACCTGACAACGTCGTTCGAGCTGCTCTCGGAGCGCGACGACGTCGCCGGCGTGGTCTGGGCCAGCTTCCAGGACGCGCCGCTCGACGAGCAGCCCTTCGGCCTCGTCGACGAGGTCGGCGTGGAAAAGCTCGCGCTCGCCGCGTTCAGCGAGTCCGCCGACAACTGCGAGCCGACGGAGCAAGGAGGGGGGACGGGGAGCGGCGGCGGGGGGAGCGGATCGAGCGGCGGCGGTGTTGCTGCCGGCTCGCCGCCCGGCAGCAGCGGACAGGTGGGGCGGCCGATCGACGGAAAGCGGCGCGCGAGCTCCTGCAGTTATGCTGTGGGCGCAACCAGCGGAGGCGGAACGCGGCAAGATGTGTGTTGGCTCACATTGCTCGCGATCGGCGCGATCGCGATGGTGCGCTGCCGCCGCGTCATTTGAAGGCAACTCGAGCGCTCTCGTCGCCGACAGGTGAGGCATGCCTCACAGCTCGGCGCGCTTCGCGCGGCGGATGGCCGTGCACGTCGGCCTTTTGCTCTTCACCGGTTGCGGGCACGACGGCGCGGGCGATCGCTTCGGCGTCTGCGGCGATGGCGTGGTCGACGAGGGCGAGGTGTGCGACGACGGCAATACCGCGGAGCGCGACGGCTGCTCGCCGACGTGCCAGCGCGAGGAGCCAGCGGCGCCCCGCTGCGGCGACGGCGCGCTCGACGCGGGCGAGGCGTGCGACGATGGCAATACGGCGGCCAGGGACGGCTGCTCGGCGGCGTGCGAGATCGAGGCGCCCCCGCGCTGCGGCGACGGCGCCATCGATCCGGGGGAGCAGTGCGACGACGGGGACGTCGCGACGGGCGACGGCTGCGAGGTCGATTGCACGAAGACGCCGGCCGAGGAGACCGTCTGCGAGGAGCTTTTGCCGCTCGCGCAGGGGACGTGCGAGGTCGTTGCCGGCGCGGGCGCGACGCTGATCCGGGGCGTCGTGCTGGCCCCGGGCAGGGTGTACCGGGGCGGGCGGGTGCTCGTGGACGAGCGCGGCGCGATCGCGTGCGTCGGCTGCGATTGCGAGGCGGCGGGCGCGACGGAGATCATGTGCCCGACCGGCGTCGTCTCCCCGGCGCTGATCAACACGCATGATCACATCACGTACACGCAAAACAGCCCGTATACCCCGACCGAGGAGCGCTATGAGCACCGGCACGACTGGCGCACCGGCAACAACAAGCACACGAGAATCGACACGCCCGGCATGGCTGACCAGGCGCAGATCCGCTGGGGCGAGCTCCGCTTCCTGATGGGCGGCGCGACCTCGATCGTGGGCTCGGGGAGCGCGCCAGGCCTCCTCCGGAACCTGGACCGGGCCGACCAGGAGGGCCTGGGCCAGAACGCGGTCCATTTCGACACGTTCCCGCTCGACGACACGGGCGGCCGCGAGCTCGTGAGCGGTTGCGGCTACTCGGCCGACATGGTGACAGGGGAGGACGTCGAGGGAGAGGACGCCTATTGCCCGCACGTCGCCGAGGGGATCGATGCGTCGGCGCGCAACGAGTTCGTCTGCCTGAAGGCGGAGCCGAACGACGTGCTCGAGCCGCAGAGCGCGTTCATCCACGGGATCGGCCTGACCGCGCCCGACTACGCGGCGATGGCGGCGGAGGGCACGGCGCTCATCTGGTCTCCCCGCTCCAACATCACGCTTTACGGCGACACCGCCGTGGTCACCGCCGCCGCCCGCCTCGGGGTGCAGATCGCGCTCGGCACCGACTGGATCGCGACCGGATCGATGAACCTCCTGCGGGAGCTCCGGTGCGCGGCGGCGCTCAACGAGGCGTATTACGACGGCTTCTTCACCGATGAGGAGCTGTGGAGGATGGTCACCGAAAGCGCCGCCGCGGTCACCGCGACGGACGACGTGATCGGCGCGCTGTCCACGGGGAAGGTCGCCGACATCGCGATCTTCGACGGCAGAGAGCGCGAAGGCCACCGCGCTGTCGTCACCGCCGATCCCGAGGACGTCGTCCTCGTGATGCGCGGCGGAAAGGTCCTGTATGGCGACGCGGCCGTGGTGTCCGCGGTCCGGGGCGCGGGCGCCTGCGACGCGGTCGATGTGTGCGGCGTGTCGAAGCAGGTCTGTCTGCGGGACGAGATCGGGATGACGCTGGAGGACCTCGAGCAGCAGGCGGGCGAGATCTACCCGGCCTTCTTCTGCGGCGAGCCCGAGGGCGAGCCGCTCTGCACCCCGTCGCGCGCGGAGAGCGCGCCCCTGAACGCCTCGGTGAACGGCTCGACTGTCTACACCGGGCAGCCGACGGACGCGGATCTCGACGGCGACGGCATCGAGAACGGCGCGGACGACTGCCCGAGCGTCTTCAACCCGATCCGGCCGCTCGACGACGGGGTCCAGGCCGACTTCGACGGCGACGGCGACGGCGACGCCTGCGACGCGTGCCCGCTCGACGCGGGCAGCACGCTCTGCTCGCCGCCGGACCCGAACGACGCCGACAACGACGGCGCGCCGAACGGCGCGGACAGCTGCCCGAACCTCCAGAACCCCGGCCAGGCCGACGCGGACGGCGACGGCAAGGGCGACCCGTGCGACCTGTGCCCGGACCAGGCGAACCCAGGGGCCCTGGGCTGCACGGTGGCGATCTACGATATCAAGGACGGCACGCGCGCGGAGGGCGAGACGGTGGCCCTGGAGAACGTGCTCGTGACCGGGAAGCACGCGAGCGGCTTCTTCGTGCAGGCGAAGCCGGGCGACCCGGGGTACGCGGGGCCGGCGCACTCCGGCGTCTACGTGTACAGCCCGCAGAACACGGTGCTGGTCGGCGATCGCGTGCGGATCACGAGCGCGGTGATCGCGAGTTACTTCGGGCAGATCCAGCTCGGGTCCGCCGTGGTCGAGGTGATCGCGTCGCTCGGCGAGGCGGCGCCGGCGCCGGCGCCCGTCGCGCCGGCCGACATCGCGGCGGGCGGCGCGCGCACCGCCGAGCTCGAGGGGGTCCTCGTCGAGGTGGAGGACGTCACGGTGATCGGGCTCGATACGATGGTTCATGAATTCGTCGTCACAGGCGATCTGCGCGTGGACGACCTCCTGTACCGGTCCAGCCCCTTCCCGGCGGAAGGCCAGCATTTCGCGAGCATCCGCGGCATCCTCACCTACCGGAACCACGACGCGAAGGTCGAGCCGCGCGGCGTCGATGATCTCGTGACGACCCTCGGGGCGGCGGCCGCGACGGCAGGGCTCGTGATCAACGAGGTGGATTACGATCAGCCTGGCGGAGATGGAGCCGAGTTCATCGAGATCTACAATGGCGCCGGCGCGCCCGTGGATCTCACGGGCCATGCGCTCGTGCTGGTCGATGGATCCAGCAGCGCGCCCTCCGCCTACAGAACGCTCGATCTGGGCTCCGCCGGTACGCTCGCGGCTGGCCAGTACCTCGTCGTCGGCAGCACGGCGGTGGTCGGCACCGACACCATGCCAGGCGTCGTGGCGGAAGGTGCGGTGACGATCGCCTTCTCGGGCGCGCAGACCGACCGGATGCAGAACGGGGCTTCCGACGGGATCGCGCTGATGAACACCATGACAGGGGCCGTGATCGACGCGCTCTCCTACGAGGGGAGCATCACCGCCGTCACGATCGGGGGCGCCAGCGTGAGCCTCGTCGAAGGCGACGCGTTGCCGGCCACGGTGGCGGACGGCGGCATGGCGGCAGGCTCGCTCTGCCGCCTGCCCGACGGGACGGACACGAACCGGGCCGCCGCCGACTGGGCGCTCTCCGCGACGATCACCCCTGGTGCGGCGAACGTGCCGTGAGCCCGGCCGAGACGCCGTGTTCTTCAGCGCAGCGCACCTCGACGCCCGCCGTTCGCCCGGCGCCACGCGGTCCGCGCCGCGCGCGCCGGTGTCTTCGTCCTGTCAGCTGTGTCCGGAGAGAGTGAAGAGAATCAAGGAGGAATGGGCCGTGAGCGGGCGCTCACAGGCAACCGCAGAGCGGGTCGCCCGCCTTGCACACGCACTTTCCGCCCTTCTTGGCCGGCGCCGCCGCGCTGGCGCCCCGCGCCGCGCTGGCGCCCCGCGCCGCCTTGCCGGACGTCGCCGCTCGGCCGCGGAGGGTTGCGGCCGCCTTGGTGGTCGACGTCTTTGTGTCGGCCACGTCCTCGCCCTGCGCCAGCGCCTTGGTCGCCTCCGTCGCCTTGTAATCGGAGAACGCCTTCTGCGCCTTCTCAGCGTCGCTCTTGGCGGCGTCGAGCGCGAGGGTAAGCTCGGTGATCTTCCGGTTGCGCTCGTCGAGCTGGAGGTTGAGCTGCGCGATCCTGTCCTGCTCGGCGACGCGGGCGGCCACCGCCTCGGCCTGAGCCGCCTCGGCCACCTTCACCTTGCCGGCGAAGGTGGTCACCGCGACCGCGGCCACGGCCGCCACGACCAGACCCACCCCGAACACGAACCGACCCCGCCGCTTCTGCCGCACGCCCTGGGCGATCGCCTCGAGCTCGCGTTCAAGGTCCCCCGAGGCCGACATGGGCGGCACGCTGGCAGCCACCGGCGCGATGCTGGCGGGCCCTCTGGTCCCCTGGTAGAGCACTCCCGGGCTTTGTTGCGTGTTCATCATCGCGCGCGACCTCCTCCTGCGTGAGCCGTTCCTCCTCTAAGCAAGTGGGGGGCCTCTAAGCAAGTGTGGTGCCAGGTGAGCGCGCCCCGACTTGGCACCGTGTGCATCGTCCGTGAAGCAAACAGCGGTGCAAAGCGAGGACTCACACCGCAAAGCGGTGGCTCGCACCGCAAAACGAGGACTCACACCGCAAAACGAGGACTCACGAGGCGCTCCCGAGGAGAGTCGCGCGAGATCCGGGTGGATCACTTGTTCTGGTGCATGGATCGCTCACCGGACCTCGATGCGTCCCCTGGTCCGACGGAGGTCCTGCACCACGCGCCGGCAACACCGGTGCTGTCGGCGCGGAGGGAGGGCCGCCTCACGGCAGCGATCGGAAGCGCCCCGATCGAGCCAGCGATTCCGGCTACTTGCGGCCGTAGTCCGGCCACCGCCGCGTCCCCGCGGGATCCTCGTCGCGAGGTGGCCGTCAGGGCTTCAGCTTGGCGACGAAGGCGTCGGCGCCCCCGGAGCTCATCATCGGGTCCTGCCCGAGATCGATCCTGCCGCTGAAGCTGCCCGTCAGCGCGATGGCTCCCAGCTCATCCACGGCGACGGCCCGGGCGCGCTGCTCCGCCGCGTCGCCGAACGATTTGGCCCAGGCCGTGTCGCCGTTCGGAGCGAGCTTCGCGATGAAGGCGTCGTTGCCGCCGAGGGACTCGAGCCTCGGGCTCGGGGCGCCGAAGTCGATGGCGCTCTCGAACTCTCCGACCACGATGACGTTGCCCGCCTGGTCGGCCGCCACCCCCAGCGCCTTCTGATCTTCCGCATCCCCGTACAGACGGTTCCAGAGGTGCTTGCCCTCCGCGGTGAAGGCGGCGACGACCGCGTCCCTTCCCCCGGCGTATCTCCGCGGCGCTCCGTCGAAATTGATCGTTCCCCCGGTGCTCCCCGCGACGACGATGTCCCCCTTCGCGTCCACCGCGACCGCGGCAAATTCCTGGCTCATGGTGTCGCCGAAGATCTTGGCCCAGAGCGGCGTCCCGTCCCCGTCGAGCTTCGCAATGAAGGCGTCGTCGCCCTGAGCATTGAGGAGCGTCGTCCCGAAGTTCACCCTGCCCGCGATGCGGCCGACCAGGACCACGCCTCCGTCGGGCGTGACGGCAACGTCGTTCGCGACCTCAGCGGTCGTATCGCCGAAGTTCCTGCTCCAGGCGAAGTTTCCGAGGGCGTCCATCTTCGCGACGAAGATGTCCTCTCCACCTTCGCTCGTCAGGTGGTCCCCGCCCAGCTGTTGCCCGCCCAGCACGTCGGCCCAGTCGGTGAAGCTGCCAGCGACGACGATGTTGTCGTCCGAATCCACCGCGAGACCGTAAACTCTATCGACGCTCGGACCGGCGATGGTCTTGATCCAGTCCAGGGCGCCCTCTGCGTCGAGCTTCGCCACGAACACGTCCGAGCTGCCTCTGCTCGTGAGCGGCGTCCCGTCGAAGTTAAGTGTGTTTTCGAAGGTCCCGGCCAGGATCACGCCGCCGTTCTTGTCGAGCGCCACGCGATTGCAAGAATCCGAGCCGTTCCCCCCGAACGCCTTCGACCATTCCTTCGCGCCGCCGGGCGCGAGCTTGACGACGAAGCCGTCGAACGCTCCCAGGCTGCCGACGGAATCCAGGCTGGTGCTGAAGGCACCCGCGATCAGGAGGTTTCCTTCCCTGTCGAAGGTGACGTCATAACCGATCTGCTCGCCGTTCACTCCGAGCTGGGTGCTCCACTCGTGCGCTCCGGTGCACTCCGCCACACGATCGCAGCTCTCGTCATTCGCCTTCGTCGTACAGGCCTCGGTCCTGGGGAGCACCTCGTCGACGCACGCGCCGCCGCGCAGGCAGCCGTCCTTGCACTCGCCGACTCCCCTGGTCGACTCGGGGCCTGTATAACAAGGGTCGCAGGGCTCGCTGCCGCCTGCGCCGCCCGTGCCGCCCGCACCTCCCGCGGCGCCTGCGCCTCCCACGCCGCCCGTGCCGCCCGCGCCTCCCGCGGCGCCCACGCCGGCCATCCCGCCTTGCGCGGTGCCGCCGCCGCTGATGGCGCCCGGCACGAGCACGCCTTGATCGAAGCACCCGCCCAGCGCGCCGGCCACGCCGAGCGCGCCGCAAAGGACCATGAAGCCGTTGCGTTTCATCAAAACACCCCCGCGATCCCGGCACCCCACGGCGATATCCACGGACGGACCGCTGCGCCCTTGGGCCTCGCCGCCGCGGACGGTGCGGTGAGGAGCAGCGCGACGCCGCCCGCGGCGAGCGCTCCGCCCACGATGAACGCCGGCGCAGGGACGAGGCGCAGGTCGTTGTACGAGCCCAGCCTGGCGCGCGTCCTCGGCGTGTCCGGGCACACGACGTCCTCGGTGCACCCGAGATCGATCAGCTCGCTGCGCCGCGCGCTCGTGATGCCGAACGTGATCCCACCGACGACGAGCGCCGCGGCGCCCGTGCCGACGGCGGTCCAGCCGAGCACGCGCTGCGTGGTGCCCGGCGCCGGGTCGGCGGGCGGGGGGAGGACGATAGGCGGGCGGACACCGACGGGGAACTCGAGCGCGAGCGCCGCCTCCTGCCGCTCCTGCAGCGCGACCTCCCGCCGGACGACACGCCCCGCCCACGCGGCCTCGACGACGTGCTCGCCAGGATCGACAGGCTGGCTGACCCCCACCAGCGCGGGTGGCATCGGCTTGCCGTCGATGGTGATCTGCACCTCGCGCTCCGGGGCGCCGCGTACCCCCACAGAGAGCCTGGGGATTCGTGGCTTGAGATCGTCGTACGCTTTCCCGGCGTCGGCGACCGCGGCCTTGAAGACATCGCTGGCCGAGGCGTCGAGCGAGGTGCGGCTCACTTGCAGGTAGCGCTCGGAGGCCTCGATGAGGCGCCCGAGCTGCTCGAGGCACCGCGCGGCATAGAGGTCGATCGTCGGCGCCTGGATCAGCTGGTCCGCGCGCCCGAACTTGTCGAGCGCCGCCGCGTACTGGCCCTTGTCGAAGAGGTCGAGGCCCTCTTCGGCGAGGGCCCGGGCGGCGTTCATGGTGGCGGGGTCGACGTCGGCCGCCCGCGCGGTGGTCGCGAGCGCGAGCGCGAGCGCGAACGCGATGGTGGCGGTGCCCGAGACCCTCGATCGCGCGCGCATTCGTCTCCTCAGAAGCCGAGGCGGTCGGACCTGGGGCGCGTCGCGCTGGAGGCCGCGGGCGGGGCCGCGGACGAGGGCCTGGGCCGCGGCGAGGAGGACGCGGCCCTGCCCGGGCGAGCGGGCGCCGTCTGGGCGGAGGAGGCGGCCGCGGCCGGAGCGCTGGCCGCCAGCGCGGAGCCGGCGCGGGGCGCAGGCGTCGAGGTCGACGCGGCCGTCGTGTCCTGGGGAGGCGCGAGCTCGGGCGCCACCCTGGGCGAATTCGCCTCCGCCGGCGGATTGTTCGCGGGGGCGGCGACAGGCGGTGTGTCGAGCGTCCCCGGCGGCGAGGCCGCGCCGGACGGCGGTGCGTGCGGGATCGGGTCGTCCCCGAGCGCGCGCCAGCCGATGAAGAGCACCCCGCAGAGGACCGAAGCCGCGAGGCCTAGCGCGACGGCCGGGATCGGCATCCTGCGGCGAGGTCTCGAGTCGGCTCCGGCCTCGTCGTAGAGGCCCGGCGGCGAGGCGACGCTCCCATCGGGCGAGACGGAGAGCGGGGAGGTGGAGATCGGCGGACCGGAGAGCGGCGCGGCGGAGAGCGGCGCAGCGGAGATCGGCGGGACGGAGGGCGACGTGGTGCCCGCGCCCCCGGGGATCGAGCTCACCGAAGCCCGCCCGCCCTCCTGCGCGTCGCTGGGCGGCAAGAGCGCGTCGCGCAGCGCGTCGACCATCGCCGTCGCCGAGGCGAACCGCCCGTTCGGGTCACGGCTGCACGCCTGCATGAACCACTCGTCGAACGCCGGCGGCACGGGCACAGACGCCACCTTCGAGGGGACAGGCAGCGGATCACTGCATATCTCGAGGATCATCGCGCCAGGCGCCTCGGCCGTGATCGCCGCCCGGCCGCAGACGCATTCGAACGCGATCACCCCGAGCGCCCAGAGGTCCGACCGGTAATCGACGGTCGCGCCCTGCGCCTGCTCAGGGCTCATGTACGGCAGCGTCCCGATCAGCACGCCCGCCTGCGTCCCGATGCCCTCTTTGCCGGACAGGCGCGTCTTGGCGACGCCGAAATCGAGGACCTTGGCCACCTCCCGGTCGTCGTCGCGGGCGAGGAAGATGTTGTCGGGCTTGAGGTCGCGGTGGACGATGCCGGCGTCGTGGGCCTTGCGCACGGCGCGCGCGACGTCGGCGAAGATGCGCGCCGTATCGGCCGCATCGAGCGCGCCGACACGCTCGAGCCGGTGCGCGAGGTCCTCGCCCTCGAGGAGCTCCATCGCGATGAAGGGGACGTCGTTCTCGACGCCGTGATCGAGGATCTGCACGACGTTCGGGCTGCGGAGCGCCGCCGCCGCCTGCGCCTCCTGGTAGAAGCGCGCGCGGACCGTCTCGTCCTTCGCATAGAGAGGCCCGAGCACCTTGATCGCGACCGGCGAGCCCAGCGTGAGATCGTCCGCGCGCCAGACGGTGCCCATGCTGCCCGAGCTGAGAGGGCGGAGCAGCCGATACCGGCCGACCAGCACCTGTCCCTCCAGCCCGAACGCGTTCGTCGTCATTGTCGCAGGACCTGTGGTGCGCGCGTGGCCTTCCCTACGCTGGTGATTGTTCAGTGCTGGTCAACAAGAACAACGGATAGACTGAAAGTCTACGAGGCGTGGCGCGGAGCGTCAATCGGTGCGCCCGCCGCGTGCTCGCAGGACGTCGCTAGAGCACCGAGCAGGTTGGAACGCCGCGCGAGAGAGAGTTTGAACCACAGCGACACAGAAGCGACAACAACAAAACCTCCGCGCATCCGTGGTTCGTTTCGTCAATTTTTCGATCGGTTCGGTACCCTAGATCAACACGAAGTCCTCGGCCACGGAGACCTCCTCGGCCATGATGCTCGTGGTCTCCTCGTCGCGCTGGACGGCGAGCTTGTAGAGTTGCGCCAGCACGGCCGGGTGATCCTCGACCAGACCCATGAACTCGGTGGCCGGAAGGTACAGCGTCACGGTGGGGTGAACGGCGATCACCTCGGCGTTCGTCGCGCGGCGGAGGACCATCGCGATCTCGCCGGCGACGTCGCCGGGGCCGAGCGTCGAGAGCACGAGCGGCTCGCCGCGGGCGTCGTCCGCCGCGTCGCGCCGGACGACGGCGACCTCTCCGGAGGCGATGAGGAACAGGCCGGGGGGCCGCTCATCCTGGACGAGCAGCCGCTCGTTCTTCTCGAACGTGCGCGTGCGGAACCGCTTCACGAGCGCGGGCCTGTCGGCCTCGGGCACGACGCGGAGCACGTCGCTCATCCGGACGAGGTTCTCCACCATGCGGTCCCGGCAGTAGGCCGCGAGCTCCAGGCCCACCTCGGGCTCGCGCTGCGCGATGTCGTCGATCGCGTCGCGCTTCACCTCGAGCACGATGGAGGGCCGCGTGGCGATGACGCTCCCGGTGCGCGGGGCCCGAGAGAGCAGCGCCATTTCGCCGAACATGGCGCCGTTCGCGAGCCGGGCGAGGAGGATCTCCTCGTCCCCGCGCCGGCGCCGCGCCTCGAGCTCCCCGCGCGCGACGAAGTAGGCCTCGCTGCGCGCGGCGCCCTGCTCGATCACGGTCGTCCCCGCCGCCACCCAGATGGGCGTGAAGGCAGCGCACAGGGCGCGGAGCGCGTCGCGCCCGACGGACGAGAAGACCGGCTGGGGCGCGATCCCGGGGTGATCGGCCTGGGCGGCCAGCCTGCGCGTGGCGTCGTGGAGGATCTCCGTCGCCTTGTTGAGCAGGAGCGCGCCGGTCAGCACGGAGGCGAGCGGCTGGAACGCCTCGGCGGCCGGCAGGGGCGGCGGCGGCGGCGCGCCCTCGCCGAGCCGCGGCGAGTCCCGGCAGAACGCCTCGGCGATCAGGTCGAGCCCGGGGCCGGCATCGCCGCCGAAGCGCTCGCTCTCGCGCGCGGCCGCCACGGCGAGCGGCAGGTTCTCGAGGTCGATCGCGCGGGCGATCGCGGTGGAGCACGCCTCGCGCGCGGCCTCGTGCCGGTTCAGCTCGCCGAGGAGGCGCCCGCAGAGGCAGAGCGCCGACGGCATCGTCGGGTCGTGCCGGACCAGCGCAGCGGCCCAGCGCAGCGCGGCGTCCCGCTCTCCCGCGAGCGCCAGCGAGAGCGCGCGGTCGATCGGCGACTCCGCCTGCTGGATCGAGCCCGGGAGTACCGGGGGGAGGGCCATGTAAGCGTGTATATCAGGGTTCATTGCGCGGCGGCAAAGAACGCGCCCGGTTGACACCCCGCACGCCCCGCGCGCCCCGCGTCCCGCGCCCCGCGGATCACCGGGAAGGAGCGCGGCGTCGTGCTCAGGCGAGGTGCTGCTTCAGGAACGCGATGCTCCGTTCCCACGCGAGCTTCGCGGCCTCGGGGGCGTAGACCTCGGGGCGCGTGTCGTTCGCGAACGCGTGGTCGGCGTCATAGACGTGGAGCTCCATGGATTGGCCGCGGGCGGCGAGCTCCTTCTGGATCGCCTCGGCGGCGGCCGGCGTCGCCCAGCCGTCGCGCGCGGCGAAGTGGGCGAGGATCGGCGCCTTGACGCGCGTGTAATCGGGCGCGGGGCTCGGGACGCCGTAGAAGGGCACCGCGGCCGCGAGCTCGGGGATCGTCGCGGCGGCGGCGAAGCTCAGCGCGCCGCCCATGCAGAACCCGATGACGCCGACCTTGCCGGTCGACCGCTCGTGCGCCGACAGGAAGCGGGCGGCGCCGGCGATCTCCTCGAGGGCGCGCGGCTTGTCGAGCTCGGTCATCAGCCGGTTGGCCTCGGTGGCGTCCTTGGTGGTCTTGCCGTGGTAGAGGTCGGGCGCGAGGGCGATGAACCCGGCGGCGGCGAGCCGGTCGAGCAGCGAGCGGATGTGGTCGTTCACACCCCACCACTCCTGGATCAGGACGACGGCAGGCGACTTGTCCCCCTGCTTCGGCCAGACGATCTCGCCGGTCGCCGAGGACCCGTCCTTCGCGGGGAACGAAACCTTTTCGGACATGCGACTCCTCCCTTTCGAGACGGGGATGGGCTGCGCCGTCCTCGTCCGTGATCGGGGATCGGCTTCCGCCGCCCCCGTCGGCAATCGGGGATCGGCTTCCGCCGTCTCCGTCGGCAATCGGGGATCGGCTTCCGCCGTCCCCTCATGGCGCGGCGCAGGATAACCGCCCCGCACACGTTGCGTAGCGCAAACTGCCTGGCACGCGCTCCACGCCGGGACGCCGGCGATGTAGATTGACGGCGTGGATGCGCTGGCGGGACGATGGAGGCGAGCGGTCTCGTCCTTGAAGGAGCTCCGGCTGCGGGTCGCGTTCCTGCGGAGCGAGGTGCTGCGCGCCGATCTCCCCTCCGTCGCCCGCGCGCTCGACGATCTCTGCCGCGACGCCGAGCAGGCCAACCCCCTCGCGCGCGACGTGCTGGGCGCCGTCGTGCCGGTCCTCGTGGATCCTGCGCTCTCGGAGCGCGTCGAGCAGCTCCGCGAGCTCGCGTCCTCCCATGCCCTGCTGCCGCTCTCGCGCCTCCTGCGCCGCAAGGCGCGGCGGCCCGAGGCGCAGCCGGCCTCGCCGGCGCCCGACGAGCGGCTCGTCGCCACGTCGAGCGCCGGTCGCGCGCTCACGCTCGGCGAGCGGCGCGCGCTGGCCCGGCGGCCGACCCGCGCGGCCTTCGACGCCTTGCTCCGGGACCCGCACCCGCTGGTCATCCGCAACCTGCTCGCCAACCCGCGCTTGACCGAGGATGACGTCGTCCGCCTCGCGGCGCGCCGCCCGGCGAACGCGGAGGTCCTGACGGAGATCGCGAAACACCCCGAGTGGCCGCAGCGCGCGCGGGTGCGCATGGCGATCGTGCAGAACCCGGGCGCGCCGCAGGAGATCGCGGTGCCCATGGTGCGCCTGCTCCTGCGGCCCGAGCTCCTGCGGCTCGCGGCGGCGGCGGACGTGCCCGCGGTCGTCCGGGCCGCGGCGCGGGAGCTGCTCGATCGCCGTCCGCCCGTCCCGCACAAGCCAGGCGGCCCGCTGGCGCAGTGAGGCCGCGCCCTGCGCGGGGTCGGCGGCGTGCGCGCAGGCCGCCGCCGCGGTGTCGCGATCGGAGAGGAGGAGAAGAGAGCAGAGAGGGAGTGAGGGAGAGAGGGAGTTGAAGGAGAGAGGGAGAGAGGTCGTGCAGGGCGCTTTCGTGGATCGGCGCCCGCTGGCGAGGCTACGCGACCTCGGCCCAGCACCGCGCGAGGCGGCGCACGCCCTCGTCCAGGTCCTCGTCGCACGCCACCGAAGAGAAGCAGAGCCGGAGGGCGAATGGGCGCACGGCGCCGTGAGCCCGGAACAGCGAGCCCGGGTCGAAGGCGACGCCGTGCTCGATGGCGGCGGCCAGGAAGAAGGCCTCGTTCGGCTCGGCGTCGGGCTCGACCCAGATCGCGAAGCCGCCGGCGGGCGGGTCGAACCGCCAGCCGGGCAGGTGCTTTCGGAGCGCCCGCTCCATGCGGGCGGCGCGGCGACCGTAGAACTCCCGCAGGCGCACGAGCCGCTGATCGAAGTCCTCTGTGCGGAGGTAGTCTTCCAGGATGGCCTGCGGCAGGCTGGCCGCCTGCTGATCGGCGGATTGCTTCAGCTGGAGGACCTCGGCCCGGAGCGAGCGCGGGGGCACGAGCCAGCCGACGCGGAGGCCGGGGCAGAGCGTCTTCGAGAACGTCCCGACGTGGAACACGCGATCGGGGGCCTCGGCCAGGAGCGGCCGCGGGACGGCGCCGTCAAAGGACAGATCTGCGTAAGCGTCGTCCTCGATGATGGGCCGGAGGGTCGAGAGGACCCTGGCTCGATCGCTGCGCGACAGCGTGCGTCCACGCGGATTGGAGACGGCGGGCATGAGATAATAGGCATCGACGTTGCTGCCGCCGTCGACGACCGTCGCGCCGAGCTCCTGGAACCGATCGAGCGCGCCGGGGGAGCTCTCGCGGTCGACGCCGATCCTGGCGCGCGATCCGCGGACCAGCTGCGCGGCGAGGGACACGGCCTGCTGTGCGCCGCTGGTCACGATGACGTCGTCGCGAGCCACCTGGGCGCCGCGCCGGCGCAGCTGCCCGGCGATCCAGGCGCGGAGGTCCTCGTCGCCCTCGGGCCAGCTACACGGGAGCGCCGCGCAGCTGGGGTTCTGAAGAGCGCGAACGAACGAGGCCGCGAGCTTCGAGCGCGGGAACTCGCCCGGGGCGGGCAGCCCGCCCGCGAAGCTGATGAGGCCAGGTGTGTCCGCGGCGCGCCGCTTCAGGGGGTCGAACCGCTCGAGGCCGTGTCCGAGCCGCGGTCCGCTCCGCGGCGCATCACGCGAGATCGGGGCCTGCACAGGCCGGGTGTGGGACGACGGGGGAGGAGGCGTTGCGCGCGCGGTGGCATCCATAGAGTTCAGGGTCCGAGCGAGGCCATTCAAGGATGGTGCCGCCCGAGCTGCCCGTCTCCAGGTGGAGCGGAAGCGCTCGCGTCCCATGGCGGGACGGAATTCCATGGAAAATTGGTTACATCGCGGCAACCTGGGACGGGCCAGGGCGTGTAACGGCATGTTGCGGGGTGTGGCGTGCGCGCGCGGCGAGCCAGGCCGCCACAGGGCACCGAAGGGCGTGGAGGGGCGCGCGTCCGCACAGGGCGGCAGGCCCTGCGAGCCAGGTCGGGCTGGTCTGGCCGGGCGGGGAATCCGTCCTGAGATCGATCTCCGGAGCTGACCGTACGCCGAGGTCCGGCGAACGTTCGCCCGGGGCGGCTATCGATGCGGAGCTTGCTCCCGCAGGACGTGGAGCTCGTCCTCGCGGCCAGTCAAGGCTCTGTTCCCCAGGCGAGCACGCCGTCGTGGTACACGGTGACCCGCTCAAAAGGCATGAAGGCGGTGTTGGTGCCGAAGGAGTAGTCGTCGGTCTGCGTCATGCGGTCGTAATTGTCGCCGTTGTAGATGCGGATCTGCACATTTCCGGACGTGACGTTCGGGGCGATGCCACCTGCGGCGGCGAGGAAACCGAGCTCGAGATAGTGATCGGCCTTCGTTCCCGATGCCTCGCCGAACGTCCTTGTGACGTTGGCGCATCCACCGATGATCGACGAAAAGTCGCACTCGCTCTTGAGATCCACCTTCGCGACGTCGGCCGTGAACCAGTAGCGAATCGTCAGATCGCTGAGCGCGATGCTCGCATCGTCCGTGTTCTTGACCTGTACCATGAACGACAGATGCTGGGACTCGACGGTGGTGTCCCTCGCAGCATATTGCAGCTCGAGCGCCGGTGTGGTCACGCCGCCGGTGGTCGAGCTCGCGGTGGTGGAGCTCGTGGCGCTACCGCCGCCGGTGCCTGTCGTGCTGCTCGTCGTGGAGCTGGTCGAGCTGCTCGCCGAGGAGCTGGTCGAGCTGCTCGCCGAGGAGCTGGCCGAGCTGCTCGCCGAGGAGCTGGCCGAGGCGCTCGCCGAGGAGCTGGCCGAGGCGCTCGCAGCGTCGTCCCCGCCAGCGCCGCCCAGACCCCCAGCGCCGCCGGCACCATCGGCGCCACCTGAGCCGGACGAGCTGCTCACCGTCGCGCTCGTGACATCGCCCGCAGCGCTGGACGAGCCGCTCGTTGTGGAGCTCGTCGAGCCGCTCGTCGCAGATACGGTGGAGCCAGCGCCGGCTGAGCTGGACGAAGGTGCCCCAGCCGAGCTGGCGGAGGCGCCGCCCCCGCCTCCTGTGTTCTCGCCGTCCAGGCTGGAGCCTTGGGCACATGCCACGAGCGTCAGGAACGAGATGGCACAGAGCGCGGCGGTTCCCTTCGGCCAAGAGCTCGATCGGTTGACTCGGTTGACCCGATTGCCGCGACTGCCCAGCTGCGGCGGCGCTCCTGCCCTCGTCGACACCTTCCCCCTGGAACCCCGGATACGAGCTGCTCCCGAGGTCATCGGGCCGAGCAGCGACGCACACCTTGCCATCGGTCGCATCTTGAACACCCCTGCGACCGCTCGACCAAGTCCGAAGGCCGAACGGAAGGAAGTTGAGGTCAACAGCTTATAGAGAACCGCCTGGCATCAGCAAGAGGCTTGCCATGGGAACTTTCTGTCGATGTCGTAGCTGATGGGGTATTCGTCTACATGCATTTCCCTCAGATCGGGCGGATGAATGCTGGCCATACACTGGACGACGTTTCATGTGTTTTGCGGACACCGCGCCACGCCGCGCCAGCGGGGTCGGTGTGGCGTCCCTGGCGTCGGTCATGTGAAGTGACGGGGCCGCGCTGCGCGTCCTCCAGCGGAGGCGGCGCATGGGCCAGTTGAACTCGGAGTCTTCCATGAACCGCGTTGACCACGGCGCCGGTCTCTCCTCGTCGCCGAACGAGAGCACCGAACCGCAGAACGGGTCGCCCTTGCCCTCTGTGGAGGGCGCGCTCCAGCGAGAGGATCGGTCCGCCCAGCCGTAGTTCACGTCCAGGGGGAAGGGGCATGAAGACCAGGCGCTGCCTGTCGGTGAGCGCGCGAGGGGGTCACGTGGCGCGCGCGGGCTGCGAGGCCTCGAGCCGCGCCTTTTCAGCGAGCAGCAGCTCGGTGAACGCCGCGATGAACATGCGCCTGGCGAGCGATCCGAGCCGCTTGCCGACGAGCGGCAGCGGGATGTCGAAGCGTGATGTCCAGTCGATCTCCGTGCCCTCGCCGCGCGGAGTGAAGCGGAGACGCGAGCCCTGGTGCCGGAGCGGCTGCGTGCTCTCGACGATCTGGTAGTCGAACGAGGACGGCCGCTCGAAGGCCGTGATCTCCTCGACGTAGCGAATCCGCTTCCCGACGCGCACCTCGCGGAGGGCGCCGAGGCCGTTGTGCTCGGTGAGCCCTGGCCGGACGACCTTCGTGTGGGTGCCGTCCCCGGAGCACAGGAAGCGTTCGTGGTCAGCCACCGCGTCGAAAACCCGCTCGACCGGGGCGTGGATGTAGACGTTGACGTGGACCTCTTGCATGCGGCGACCATCGCACGAAGACCTCGCCGAGCGAGGGCGGGGTGGGGGGCGGGTGAGCGGGGAGTTCGCCGGTGGGCTTCAAGATCCGTTCCTGTTGAATGTGGCGGCGTCGCTGAGCTCAACCAGGGGGCGATCGTTGGTCCTCGGTCGGCGGCTCAACCTCGGTCGGCGGCTCAACCTCGGTCGGCGGCTCAACCTCGGTCGGCGGCTCAACCTCGGTCGGCGGCTCAACCTCGGTCGGTCGGCTCAACCTCGGTCGGCGGCTCCGGCGGCTCAACCTCGGTCGGCGGCTCAACCTCGGTCGGCGGCTCAACCTCGGTCGGTCGGCTCAACCTCGGTCGGTCGGCTCAACCTCGGTCGGCGGCTCAACCTCGGTCGGTCGGCTCAACCTCGGTCGGTCGGCTCAACCTCGGTCGGCCGCTCAACCCCGGTGCGGTTGACGGTGCGGTTGGCGCAGCTGGGCGAGCTCAACCATGGTGCGGTTGACTGTGTGAATGTGTGTCAATGTAAGACATGCTTTGCCTTGATGCCTTGCCAACCGAAGGAGGTCCTCATATAAAGTGAGTGAATGCTCACTCACCAATCCGGAGGCGGCCTATGACAGAAGCTGTGGATGCGCTGGTCGTCGGTGGAGGTCCGACGGGCTTGACGATGGCCGGAGAGCTTGTTCGGCGCGGGCTCGCAGTGCGGATCGTGGACAAGGCATTGGAACCGCCGCCGGATCACTCGCGAGCGCTCGTGGTGCAGACGCGGACGATGGAGATCTTCACCAGCATGGGGATCGCAGACGCCGCGATGGCGCGCGCCACGCGCGTCGGAGGGCTCAACGTCCTCCTCTCGAACGGCCAGCGCGCACGCTTGCCGATCTTCGACTTCCCGGAGCTCTCCACGCCCGTTCCAGGCATCTTCGTCATCCAGCAGTTCGACACCGAGCGCGTCCTCGAGTCGCGGCTCTCGGAGCTGGGCGTGACGGTCGAGCGCGGCGCCGAGCTCGCTTCCTATACCCAGGACAGCGCCGGCGTCACATGCACGCTCCGCAGGGTCGACGGGAACACCGAGGTGGTGCGCGCGAAGTGGCTCCTCGGTTGCGACGGCGCGCGCAGCGCCGTCCGCCAGGGCGCAGACATCGCCTTCGAGGGCGACACCTACGACGATCACTGCATGCTCGGCGACCTCGTCATCGACTGGCCACTGCCGGACGGCGACATCTATATCAGCCCTTCGCGCCGGGGCCTCGCAGCGGCCTTCCCCGTGCCCGGAAGCCACCGGTTCCGGATCGTCCTTATCCTGCCCGAAGCGTCGCCGGCGCGCGGCGCGTCGCTCTCGCTCGAGGAGTTCGAAGGCGTGATGCGCTCGATGATCCCCACGCCGTTCAAGATACAGAAAGCGATCGTCCTCTCGCGCTACCGGCTGCACCACCGCGTCGCCACGCGGCTGCGCAAGGGGCGCGTGTTCCTCGCCGGCGACGCGGCGCACATCCACAGCCCGGCCGGCGGGCAGGGGATGAACACCGGAATCCAGGACGCGTACAACCTGGCGTGGAAGCTCGCGGCCGTCGAGCAGGGCAGGATGCCAGCGTGGCTGCTCGACACTTACGAGATGGAGCGGCTGCCCGTCGCGCGCCGGCTGATCGCCTTCACAGACCGCCTCTTCGGGCTCATGGCCGGACACGGTCTCATGGGCCGGGCGCTGCGCATCGTCGCGCCGCGCCTCATGACCCGCGCCATCGGCGTCGCTGCCGTGCAACGCCGGATACTGGGGTTCGTCTCGCAGCTCAAGATCCGATATCGGAAGAGCCCGCTGTCCATCCAGATCGGGCACCCGCCGGAGCGCGGGCCCCGCGCCGGAGATCGCGCGCCGGACGCCTCGCTGCGCAGCGCAGCGGGACGGCAGGTCCACCTGTTCGAGCTGATGCGCGGCGTCGAATCCACGCTGCTGCTCTTCGCCGGTCAACCCCAGGGCAGCGCGAACACCGAGGCGCACGGGCACGTCCGGCGGCTCGCCGCGGAGCTCAGCAGGCCGGACCTCAAGGTGCTGGTCATCAGCGCGCCCGAGGCCGGAGGGTACGCAGATCCGGACGGGCGCGCCCACGCGGCGTACGGCGCCGAGGCGGCAGCCGCCGTCCTCGTCCGGCCGGACGGCTACGTCGGCGTGCGCTGCGATCCGCTCGACGAGCGCGAGCTCAGGCAGGCGCTCGACCGGCTCTTCACCCGCAGGGCCGAGGCCGCCTAGCGCACGCCGACCGCAGCGCGCCCGAGCCGCCGCGCGGCGCTGCTGGACGTCGAGGAGAGAGGACGCTGATGAGCCGACGCCCGCGCCCGCACGACACGTTGACCGAGGCGCAGAAGAAGATCGTCGACGCTGCGGTGGCCGCCTTCGCCGAGCAGGGCTTCCACGGGACCGCGACCAAGGAGATCGCGCGGCGCGCAGGGGTCGCCGAGGCGACGATCTTCAAGTACTTCCCGAGCAAGCGGGACCTCCTCCTGGGCGTCATCGGTCCCGCCGTCGAACGGCTCGTCGGGCCCGCGCTGGCGCGCTCCATGGACCCGCTTTTCGAGGCGACGTACCCGACCTTCGAGGCGTTCTTGCGGGCGCTCCTCGCCGAGCGCATCGCCTTCGTGCGCGCGCACCCGCAGCTGGTGCGCATCCTCGCGCAGGAGCTGCCGTTCGACGCCGAGCTGCGGCTCGGCATCGCCGGCAAGGTCTTCGGGCCGCTCCTCGAGAAGGGGATCACCTTGATCGAGCACTTCCAGCGCGAAGGGCAGATCGTCGGGTGGCCGCCGCCCCTCGTCATCCGCTGCGTCGCCTCGACGTTCGTGGGGTACATCGTCCACCGCGTGTACATCGCCCCCGATGCGGCGTGGGACGACGAGGCGGAGATCGAGCGGGTCATCGCCTTCGTGATCCGCGGCCTTTCGCCTCGCGAGCCCGCGTGACCCCGCGCGTGGGCGTGCGGCCCGCCGGCCGCGCGCAGGCGCGCGGCGGCTCAGCTCGTCGTCAGCAGCGAGCGGAGCTGCGACGGCGACACCTGGTAGTCCTTGCCGCAATAATCGCAGCGGATGTCGAGGACCTTCCCGTCCGTGACCATCTCCTCGATGTCGCTCCGCGGCAGGCTCGCCAGCGTGGCCATCACCCGGAGCTCGCTGCAGCGACAGCTGAAGCTGAGCGGCGAGTCCTCGAGCCGTGAGAACGGCATGCCGTAAAGCAGCTCCCCGAGCAGCACGTCCGCCGAGGCTCCCTCGTGCGCGAGCACGTCGTCGAGGCGCTCGAAGTCCTTGAGCCGCTCGGTCATCACCATGAGCGGACCGCGCTCGACCTCCGGGAGCAGCTGCACGAGGTAGCCGCCGGATGCGCCGACGCCGTCCTCGCCGATCAGCGTCGCCACCGCGATCATCGAGACGACCTGCTCCGATTCCTGCATGTACGTCATCAGGCCCGCGGAGATGCCGCCCTCGGTCGGGATCTCGACGACCCCCTGGTGGAGCATGCCGCTCGGCAGCGTGCGCATGACCTGCAGCAGTGACCCTCCGCCGATCTTCACCGCGCTCTCCGCCGTGGCCCCCTTGCCCAGGTTGACGAGGCCGCGGCTCGTGCCGTCCGGGTGCGAGTCGGCCACCAGGGTCCCGTGACCGGCCGCGCCCTTGACGATCGCCTGGACCCGCAGGTTCGGCGCCATCGCCTCGCGCACGAGGATGGCGCCGGTGATCAGCTCTCCCAGCCGCTGCGCGGTCGCGCCGGTCGCAGATTGCACCGCGACGGCCCCCCGCACGGTCTCGGTGGTCAGCGCCGTGATGACGCGAAAAGCGCCATCCATCGTGATGGCGCGGACGACGGAATCAGAAGGTCGGGGCAAGATGCACTCTCCCGTGGGAAAACATCGTTAGGCCACGGACGGCCGATGGCAACCCGCGCCGCATCGATCGCCGCAGGCGGAGGCGCCCTGCAGGCGTGCGCGCCTCGCATAAAAGCATAGTTATTCCGTTGGCTTGTAGCACAGGCGCCCCCTCCTGCGCGGCGCGGGGGGGCGCCGCCCGGGGGGAGAGCTCAGCTGCGTCGGCGGCGCCGGTGCAGCACGGCGGCGCAGGCGCCGGCCGCGAGCAAGGCCCACGGCGCCGAGCGGCTGCCGTCGCCCTCCGCGCCCACCGTGCAGGCGCAGCCGCCGCCTTGCACCACGACGCCCTCACCGGGGAGCGGTGTGGTGCACGGGCCGATCGTGTTGTCGGGGTTGCGGCAACCCGGGACGCACTCCTTCGTCTCCTCGTCGCACACCATCCCAGCGCCGCAAGCGCTGTCCTGCTCGCACTCCGCGGGCTGATCGTCCGCGGGGTTGTTCGGATCGCGCTCGCCCTCGTCGACCACCCCGTCGTGGTCCGCGTCCTCCTCGCCGTCGCTCGCTCCGCCGCCATCGGTGTCGGCCTGCGTCGGCGAGGTCGTCGTCTCCCCGTCGTCGCCGTCCGGCACGCAGGTGGCCGCGTCGGCGTCGGTGTCCTCGTGCGAGCAGCCCTTGCCCAGCTCGGTCCCATCGAGGAGCCCGTCCCCGTCGCTGTCGGGATCGAGCGCGTTGATCTTCCCGTCCTCGTCCGTGTCGACGCCAGGCTCGACCTCCTCGCCGTCGAGCGCGCCGTCGTTGTCGCTGTCGGCGTCGTCCGGATCGGTGCCGAGCGCCGTCTCCTCGCTGTTCGAGAGGCCGTCGCCGTCGCGATCGCCGAGATCGTCCCCGGCGTCGTTCGGATCGGTCTCTCCCTCGTCGACCTTGCCGTCGTGGTTCAGGTCCTCATCGCCGTCGCTCTGGCCGCCGCGGTCCGTGTCGGGATTCACCACGCTCGTCGTGGTGGTCCCGCCGTCGGCGTCGGGCGTGCAGCTCTCGGCGGCGGCATCGGTGTCCGCGTCCGCGCAGTCCTTCCCCGCCTCGGTGCCGTCGAAGAGCCCGTCGCCGTCACTGTCCGCGTCCAGGACGTCGGGCAGGTCGTCGCCGTCGCCGTCGTCGCTGGGGTTCGGCTCCTCGCCGTCGAGCAGGCCGTCGTTGTCGGTGTCGCGATCTTCCGGATCCGAACCGAGGAACACCTCGAGATCGTCGCTCAGCCCGTCGGCGTCTCCGTCGGCGTTCTGGCTGTCGTCGGCGCCATGGCCGGCGGTCGGCTCCGTCTCGCCGGCCTCGAGCGCGCCGTTCAGGTTGGCGTCCTCCGAGCCGTCGGTCGCGCCGCCCCGGTCGCTGTCACGGCTCAGCGCCGACGTCATCGTGGCCCCGCTGTCCCCGTCCGCCGTGCAGTGCTCGGCGTCCGCGTCGGTGCCGGGGCCGTCGCAGGCGAGGCCGAGCTCGGTCCCGTCGTAGAGGCCGTCGTCGTCGCTGTCCACGTCGAGGGGGTGGATGAGCCCGTCGCCGTCCGCGTCGTCCGCCGGGTTCGGCTCCTGCCCGTCCTGCACGCCGTCGTCGTCGGAGTCCGCGTCGTCCGGGTCCGTGCCCAGCGTCTCCTCGAGGTCGTCGCTCAGCCCGTCCTCGTCCCCGTCGTCGTTGTCGCCGTCGTCGTCGCCGCGCCCGCGGGTCGGTTCGGTCTCGCCGTTGTCCGCGACGCCGTTCAGGTTGGCGTCCTCGGAGCCGTCGCGCGTGCCGCCGTCGTCCGTGTCCGCGTCGAGCGGCGACGTCTTCGTGGCGCCGGCGTCCTCGTCCGGGGCGCAGCGCCGCGACGGCGCGGTGCCAGGGCCGTCGCAGCCCAGGCCGAGCTCGGTCCCGTCGAAGAGGCCGTCGTTGTCGCTGTCGACGTCGAGCGCGTTGAGGAGCCCATCGCCGTCCGTATCGTCCGCCGGGTTCGGCTCGATCCCGTCGCGGACGCCGTCTCCGTCGGTGTCGGCGTCGTTCGGGTTCGTGCCGAGCGAGACCTCGAGATCATCGCTCAGCCCGTCGTCGTCGGCGTCCGTGTTCTGCGGATCGTCGTCTCCATGACCGGAACGGGGGTCGGTCTCGCCCGCGTCGAGCACGCCGTTCAGGTTGACGTCCTCGGAGCCGTCGCTCGCGCCGCCGCGATCCGTGTCGGCCTCGAGCGGCGACGTCCTCGTGGCGCCCGCGTCGCCGTCGGCAGCGCAGTTGCCCGCCGTCGCGTCGGTGCCCGGGCCGTCGCAGCCGAGCCCGAGCTCGGTCCCGTCGAAGAGGCCGTCGTTGTCGCTGTCGACGTCGAGCGGGTTGATCAGCCCGTCGCCGTCGTTGTCGTCCGTCGGGTTCGGCTCGTCGCCGTCGCGCACGCCGTCGTCGTCGCTGTCGGCGTCGTTCGGATCGGTGCCGAGCGTCGCCTCGAGATCGTCGCCGAGCCCGTCGTTGTCGGCGTCGGCGCGCTGGTCGTCGGCGCCGTGCCCGGCCGCCGGGTCGCTCTCGCCCGCGTCGAGCACGCCGTTCAGGTTGGCGTCCTCCGAGCCGTCGAGCACGCCGCCGTTGTCGGTGTCCGCGTCGAGCGGGTCGGTCGTCGTCGCCCCGGCGTCGCCGTCGGGCACGCAGTGCCCCGCCAGCGCGTCCGTCCCCGGACCATCGCAGTCCGTCGAGCCGATCTCCGTCGCGTCGTACAGCCCGTCGTCGTCGCTGTCGACGTCCCGCGCGTTGACGAGGCCATCGCCGTCGGTGTCGCGATCCCAGAGCTGCTCGTCGCCGTCGCTCACGCCGTCGTCGTCCGTGTCGGCGTCGTTCGGGTCCGTGCCAGCGAAGTTCTCGTCGCCGTCGCTCAGCCCGTCGCCGTCGCTGTCGACGAGGATCTCCGTGGGCGGCGTGCCCGGCTCCGCGCCGTTGCCGTCCGTCGGGTAGTCCTGGGCAGCGCCTCCCTCGGGGCTCTGCCCGGTGATGATGGCCTGGTTCGCGATCTCGCCGTCCGTGCCCGGATCGATGGTCACGCGGAACCGCACCGTCGTGGTCTCGCTGACGCCGAGCGACCCGCCCTGGGCCGCGTCGGCGCCGTCGCCGAGCCGGACGCGGATCGCCCGCGAGCCGGCGACGTACTCGCCCTCGTCGTCGCCGGGCGCGTCGGTCACGCCGCCCATGTTCGGGCCCGAGGCGATCTCGAGCGAGCCCGGCACGAAGGTGACCCCGGCGGGCAGCGGGTCGTTCAGCACGACCGCCGCGGCGTTGTCGTCCCCGGTGTTGGTGACGAGGATCGTGTATTCGAGCGTGTCGCCAGGCGTGACGCCGCCGCCGTTGAGATCGAGGACCGACTTGGTCGACGTGGAGAGATCCGGGAGGCGCGTCGGCACCGACGTGATGAGGCCGCCGAGCAGGTAGCTGTCGGCGCCGTCGACGGCCGCCCCGACCTCGGCCTCCGTGTCGCCGGCCATGAGCAGGTTGGCCGGCACCTGCGTCACGTCGATGTCGATGCCGCTCATGCTCAGCGGCCCGCCGGTGAGCCTCGGCAGATCGCCCGCCGAGGACATCGGCGCGCCGAGGAACGAACGGGAGCTGTTGAAGAAGTTGTTCGCCGGGTTCTGTGCGTCGAACAGCGCGGTCCCGTTCCACTCGAGCGCGTCGCCGGTCGAGCTGTCGCCGTCGTACCCGATGACGCCGAGCTTCGCCTGGCCCCCGCCCGAGGGGACGACGAACCCCGAGATCCTCCAGCCGACCGTCGCGCCGTCGATCACCTGATCCAGCCCGTCGAAGACGGCGAGGTTCCGCGCGGGCGCGGTCGTCAGCTCGTAGAGCACGACCATCCACCAGCCGGCGAACGCGATCTGCTGGCTCACGCTGTCCAGATCGGTCCCGTTGGAGATCCCGCTCAGGCGATACGCCCCCGCGCCGCGCGTCTGCACGATCGACGTGACGTTGGCGACCGTCTGGGCGTGGGCGAGGCCCAAGATCTCCGTCTGGCCCGAGTTCGTACCGGTCACGCTGGAAGAGAAGCCGCCAGGCCGATCCAGGGTCACGGTGAGATCGGCCGAGGTGCCGCTGTCGCGGCTCACCGTCCAGTAGAGGTACGCGTGGGTCACCCGAGCGCCCGCGGGGAGGCTGAGGACCGCGGTGCTGCGGGCAGCCGCGGGGTCGACGCTGTTGTTTGCCTCGGCCTGGCCGGCGAGGGGGCTGTCGCCCCGCCAGTAGATATCGGGCGCGGAGTCCCCCAGCGTCGCGGTCGTGCCGCACGTCCCGACCGTGCCCACCAGCGGCGCGGGCGTGGACGACGCGCAGTCGTGCGCGAGCGTGTTGCCGATAAGGACGAAATCACCCCGCTGCGCCACCTGGACCCGCCGCACTGGAGCCGCGCTCGCGGTCCCGGAGAGCGCCCCGAGCAGCGCGGCGCTTGTGAGCCCCGTGAATGCCAATCGCTTTGCCATCGACGCCTCCAGCCTAGGGCTGCTTCTTTTCCTTCTCGATGATGTTGAACTGGACGCGCCGGTTCTTCTGGCGACCCGCCTCGGTCTTGTTCTCCGCGATCGGGACGTCGGGGCCGTAGCCCTTCGCCTGCAGGCGCTGGGCCGCGATGCCGCGCTCGACGAGCGCCTTCAGCACCGACTCCGCGCGGGCCTGGCTCAGCTTCGTGTTGAACTGGCGCGTGCCGCGGTCGTCCGTGTGGCCCTGGACCTCGATCTTGAGGATCTCCGGGTGGTCCTTGAGCACGCCGGCGACCTCGTCGAGCAGCTCGTTGCTCACCGGACGGATGGTCGCCTTGCCGGTGTCGAACTGCACCTGCTGCAGGATGACGATCTCGGTCTCGGTCACCCGGACCGCGACCGGGCACCCGTTCTGCGTCGGATCTTCGTTCGGCTTGCCCTTCTCGTTCGGGCAGGCGTCCTTGTCGTCGCGGATGCCGTCGCCGTCGGTGTCGCCCGGGCAGCCGTTCGTGGCCGGGTCGGTCGTGGTGAGGCCGGGCAGATCCGGGCAGGCGTCCGACGCGTCGGGGACCTTGTCGCCGTCGCGATCGGGCGGCGGCGGGCACCCGTGCTGCTTCGGGTCGTCGTTCGCCGGGCCGGCCTGCTCCGGGCAGGCGTCGACGTCGTCCGTGATGCCGTCCTTGTCGCGGTCCCCTGGCGGCGGGCAGCCGTTCTTCTTCGGGTCCGGCGAGGCGACGCCGGCCACGGCGGGGCAGGCGTCGACCGCGTCGAGGATGCCGTCGTGGTCCGCGTCCTTGGGCGGCGGACAGCCGTTCTTCGTGCGATCCGGGCTGCGGACGCCCGCGGTGTGCGGGCACGCGTCGTCCACGTCGGCGATGCCGTCGGCGTCCTGGTCCTGCACGGGCGGCTTCACCTCGGGCGAGTAGGCGACCATGGCCACCGCGCGGAACGAGGGGGTGCCGACGCCGGGGGTGAGGCCAGGGCCCACGCCGAGCCCGGCCTCGAAGTCGTCCGCGAAGCGGTAGCGCCCGCCGAGCAGGGCTTCCAGGTTGGTCGTGCGCTGCTGGACGTCGGTGACCGTGACCGCGCCGGTGATCTCAGGGCCGATCTGCAGGCGTCGCTCGTCGTCGAGCAGCAGCCCGACGCCGGCGCCCCAGTGCACCGTCATCCCCTGCTCGACGTTGGCGAACTGCCTCGTGGACCGGAACTCCGGCCCCGCGGCGAGCGACCACACCGCGCGATCCAGGTGGCCGCCGAGGATGAGCTGCGGACCGCCGCGCACGCTGCCGTCGCCCGAATACGCCTCGGGGTCGCCGGTCGGCAGCCACACGTAGCCGCCGAGCGCGATCTGGAACGGATCGAAGTAGCCGCCGAGGAGCGTCGCGCGCGCGCCGAGCCGGAGATCCCCGAGGGCGCTGCTGGTCGGCGGCGGCAGCAAGGCGCCGGAGGCGGCGCCGCCGTCGCCCGACTGGAGCGCGATGGGCAGATCGATGTTCACCGTGAGGCGCTCCCACAGAGAGAGCGAGGCGCTCAGGTGGAGCAGGAGCTGGCTGCCGACGACCTTGCCGTCGCCGAACTCCTCGTTCCCCGACAACCGCCGCAACACGAGCGGATCCTGGGCGTAATCGCCGAGGAGCATGATGTGGGGTGCGGTGCTTCCTGCCGTGTAGGCGGACTGGACTCCGAACATCCTGTCGCCGGCGGGTGCAGGCTGGAACCTGTCGAGCGCGAAGCCTTCGGGTCTCGCGGGTTCCTGCGCCTCGGCGTGAGCCGCTGCGCCGAGCAGGCACAGCGCCGCCGCGAGCGCGGCCGTCGGATGAGTCCCCTGTGTACGAGCCGGCATGAACGAGGTCGCCTCCTTGCGCGAAGGAACAGCAAGCACCAGGAGTATCGACCGAAACGGCGGCGGCGTTCAACGTTTCACGAGGTTTTTGGGCGCGCGCCGGCCGATCGGGCCAGCTCGGGCGCGGCGCCATGCGGCGCGCGGGGGTCGTGGCGTCCCTGCGCGGGATCACGGCGCGGCTCGAGCCGGCGTCCGGAGTTTCCTGCGCGGAAGGTCAGGCCCGATGGCGTCGTGAGTCGGCGGTGTGTCACGTCGCACGGCAGGGTTGCTACCGGAGAGCGGCAGCGGTAAAGCGGCGGCCTGACCCCGCGGCACGCACTGCTTGCGGTACTCGTTTAGGAGGCACCATGTCCCGCGAACCCAAGAGTTTCGACAACCTCCTCGGCGGCAACGCCAAGGGCCTGAGCGACCTGCAGCTCAAGGCGCACTTCACGCTGTACCAGGGCTACGTGAAGAAGCTCAACGAGATCTGGGAGCAGCTTGGCAAGGCCGACCGCAGCGCGCCGAACTACTCGTACAACGCGTACAGCGAGCTGAAGCGTCGCGAGCCTGTCGCCTTCAACGGCACGGTGCTCCACGAGCTGTACTTCGAGAACATCGGCAACGGCTCGACGCAGCCGAGCGCCCAGTCGAAGAAGCTCATCGAGGCGTCGTTCGGCAGCTTCGACGCCTGGCTGGCCGACGCGAAGGCGTCGCTCCTGAGCGCGCACGGCTGGACGGTGCTCGTGTACGACTACCAGGAGCAGAAGCTCTTCAATAACCTCGTCCGGACCGAGCACGATGTCGGTCTGTTCGCGAACACGCATATCATGGTCGCCATCGACGCCTGGGAGCACGCGTACTTTGCGGACTACCAGACCAAGAAGGCGGACTATGTGGCCAACGTGCTCTCGGGCCTGAACTGGGATGTGATCAACGCGCGCCTCGCGCAGATCGGGCCGCACGCTCAGCAGGGGTGATCCTGTCGTTACCCGGCGGGGGCACCCGTCCCCGCCGGCTCACCGGCGAGTTCGGCGCTCCCGTGCCACGCGGCGACCACCTTCTCCTCGGGCCGGACTTCCCGCAGACGCGGCTTTCCAGATCATGCCTCGCCCCCAGTGCCCCGTCCGCGTTCGTCCTGTAGACTGGGCGCGGCGATGAGCAAGGCCGAGTCGAGCACCCGCGCCGCCGGGGAAGAGAGCCTCATCTACGTGCGCCGGATCCACCGGCGCGACCTGAACCGGGTCTGGGAATTCCTCAAGAAGGTGTTCCGCGACGTGAACCGGGAGACGGTCGAATACCAGCGGCCTCGCTCGAAGAAGCGGTTCCTCGAGGTTTACGAAGAAGAAGGGGTCGAGCAGCTCCTCTTCGAGGTCCGGGCGGCGCCTGGTCAGGAGATCGTAGGCTACGCGGAGTGCGCCTTCGAGATCACCGGGACCGATAACTGGATGAACGAGCGCTACTTCACGAAGCACGACATGCGCCCGCTCTTCGTCGAGGAGCTCGCGGTCCACCCCGACTACCAGGGCCGCGGCGTCGGCGCCTTCATGCTCGAGCAGCTCGAGCACCTCGCGCGCATCCACGGCTGCACCCACCTCGTGCTGGAGGTGGCCGAGAACAACGACGGCGCCCTCAAGTTCTACCGGAAGCGCAGCTTCTACCGGCTCGACGCCGCGATCTTCATGGCGAAGAAGGTCGCTGTCGACGCGGAGCTCCTGCCGCCTCGGGCGCTCAAGAAGCCCCGCAGCCCGGAGGCGCTCGGCGCGCCCGCGAAGCCGAAGCGAGCGCCGCGGCGGACGCTGAAGGCGCGCGGCGGCGAGAAGAGGTCGAGCGCCCCGCCGCCGGCGTCGCGCCCGTCGGGCCCCGCGACGGACGAGGAGATCGAGCCGCTCGAAGAGGCGGAGAACGACGGCGGCGGCGACCCGCCGTGAGCCCGCTCGCGACGAGGCGCCCCCGCCACGGCGGGTGAGGGCGGGGTCAGACCGTGCCGTGCTGGCGCAGGGTTGCCGGCAAGGACAGCGCGTGATCGATGCAGGCGCGGATGTCGTCGAAGTTCGACAGGCCGTACCAGAACACCGTCCAGCTCTCGTTGCGGTAGCTGCCCTCGGCCTGCTGGAAATACCAGGGGTTGATCTCGTTGCCGTTCCGGGCGCGCCAGAACAGCTTCGGGTTCTCGCTCTTCATCCGCGTCCAGAGCGAGCCGCCGATCCCCACGCCCTGCGCCTCCGAGGTCACCGCGAACTTGTCGAGGTACGGAGTGAGCGGGGCCCTCCCGCGCGGGTCGAGCGTGAGGATCGCCGTCGCCCGGTAGGAGTCGGACAGGTAGATGCGATAGAAAGGCTTCTTGTCGAAGTAGTGCTCGTCGAGCTTCCGCTCGAAGCACGCCTCGAGCAGATCGCGAAGCCGGCCGCGGTCGATGCCGTCCAGCGTGTCGTGCCGGAGGATCCGCTCGCCGCGGCGGACGAGCGTGCCAGAGCCCGTGTGCGTGAAGAGCTCCTTCGCCAGGTGATCCGGCGACGTGATCGAGACCGACGAGGTCGCCGGCAGCCCGTCGAGCAGGAGCTTGATCTCCTGCAGCTTGAGGCGCATGCCGCCGTTCAGCGAGGGCTGGGCCATGAGGCCCGCGAAGTCCTCCTCGAGGTTGATGGCCGAGATGATGCGCCCGTGCTCGTCGAGGAGGCCACCCGTGCTCGTGAGGAAGATCATCTTGAACGGCTGCGTCGCGAGCGCGAGCTCGCGCGCGGCGACGTCGGCGTTGATGTTGAGGATCTGCCCGCCCGGCGTCTCCCCGAGGCAGGCCAGGATCGGCAGGTGCCCGGCGCGGAGGCTGGACCTCACCGCGTCGACATGGACGCGCTCCACCTTGCCCACCAGCCCGAGGCGCGGCTCGTCGAGCAGCGACGCCTCGAAGACGCCCGCCGTGATCGGCCGCGTGCGCGTGCCCATCTCCTCGAGCGCCTCGACGAGCCGCAGGTTCTCGCGGAGGAAGACGCGGCGGGCGATCTCCAGGATGCGGGGCGTCGTGACGCGCAGGCCATTGACCCGCTCCGTCGGGATGCCCGCCTGGGCGAGCGCCCGATCGAGCTGCGGCCCGGCGCCATGGATGACGACGGGATACAGCCCGACCTGGTTGAGGAACACGAGCGAGGTCGCGAGCGCCTCGAGGTCCTCGTCGAGGATGGCGCCGCCGACCTTGATGATCGCAAACTTCTGCTGATCGACGGCCGCGTACTGCTTCAGGTACTGCTCGACCTCCTTGCGGCTGCCGAGGTTCCTGAGCAGGCGGACGATGACGTCTTGCGTCGAACCCATCGTTGTCACCACCCGTTGGCCAGCACGTCCATCACGGCCTTCTGAACATGCAGCCGATTCTCTGCCTCGTCGATGACCATCGATGCTGGCGAGTCGATCACCGCGTCCGTGACCTTGACGTTGCGCCGGACCGGCAGGCAGTGGGAGAAGAGCCCCCCCGCGGTGAGCGCCATCTTCTGCTCATCGACGATGAAGTGCTTGTTCTTGTCGCGGATGGGCTTCTCCTGCTCCCAGCGCCCGAAGTAGGGAATCGCGCCCCAGCTCTTCGCGTACACGACGTGGGCGCCCTCGTAGGCGGACTTGATGTCGTAGGTGATCGAGAGCTTCTGCCCGTTGCCTTCGGCGCTCTTCCTGGCGGCGTCGAGGTAGCGCTCGTCGAGGTGGTACTCCTCGCTGGGGCAGAGGAGGGTCACGTCCATGCCGAGCTTGGACGCGATGAGAACGGCCGAGTTGGCGACCGCGGTGTTGAGCGGGCGCGGGTGATACGTCCAGGTGAGGACGAACTTCTTGCCGTCGAGGCGGCCGAGGCGCTCCTTCATGGCGAGCGCGAGCGCGAGCTCCTGGCAGGGGTGGGTGATGGTCTCCAGGTTGACGACCGGCACGGTGGCGTGGCGGGCGAAGCCCTGGAGCACCTTGTCCTGGCGATCGTCCTCCCAGCGCTGGAATTTGGGGAACGCGCGCACGCCGATGAGGTCGGCGTAGCGGGAGAGCACGCGAGCGACCTCCTGGATGTGCTCCTCCGGCTCGCCATCCATCGCGATGCCTTCCTCGAACTCGATGGGCCAGGCGCTCCGGCCAGGCTCGAGCACGACGGCGTGGCCGCCGAGCTCCCGGATGCCGACGTCGAAGGAGGTGCGCGTCCGCAGCGATGGGTTGAAGAAGACGAGCGCGATGGTGCGGTCCTTGAGGCGCGGCTCGATAGGCCGCCGCTTGAAGCGCTGCGCGCGCTCGAGGAGGCCCTCGATCTCTGCGCGGGTGTAGTCCATCGTGGTCAGGAAGTGCCGCATCGGATGCCTCCTCGTTTGAACGTCGCGGAGCGGGCACTCGCATTGGAGCAAGCCTGGCGGTGATGTCAACGCTGCTCGCGCCGCGCCGCGCCGCGCGCGCGGGCGAGTCAAGGGGGCGGCCCTTCGCCTCCGGCGAGCGGGGACCGCTGCGCGACGCGACGAGGAGCCGGTGAGCGTGGTTCGCTTCGAGGAGATTCCGGGAGCGGGAACCGACGCCGGTGGCGGGCACGGTCTCGTGTCGGCCCCACCAGCCGCTGGACGAGCTCCTCGGCAGTGTCGGGACACCAGGATTGCAGGTGCTGATTTCAGGAACGAAAGGAGTACGCAGGTCCCCTGGGGAAAGACTCGCGGAAATCGAGGGCGCAACCTTTGGCCTGCATCCTGCTAAATAAGTAGGGCAGAGCGCCCGTGACGGTTTCCCCCCCCCACCGTCGAATGGGCGCTCTTTTTTTTGTGCTTTGGTGGTGGGGTGGCGTGAAGGAGCGGGTGTTCCTGTGACGCTGGTCGTGATCCTCACGGTGCGCTGCGAGGCGCTCGACGCGTTCCGCGCGTACGAGAGGAAGGCCGCGGCCGTGATGGCACGGTACGGCGGCGCGATCGAGCGGACCGTGGTGACCGCGCCCGACGGCGCTGAGCTCACCCTGAAGGAGATCCACCTCGTCACGTTTCCGGATGAACAAGCCTTCTCGGCCTATCGCGGCGACGCCGAGCTCGGGGAGGTGGCGCACCTGCGGGACGCGTCGGTCGTTCATACCGAGATCCTGCGCGGGGAAGAGGGACCGGATTACCACGTCGCCCCTGTCTGACCGGCGCCGCTGTGTGGCGCTGCATCACGTTCCGAGGACGGTGCCGCTCTCCGCTTGCGCGGGCGGCTCGGCGATGCACGCGGTGGCGACGCGCCGGAACCCGACCCGCTCATAGACGCGCGCGACGCGGTCGTTCTGCGCGGACAGGAACACGGTGCGGATCCCGGCGTCCAGCGCATGGCGGGCCAGAGCCGCGGTGACCGCGGCGGCGAGGCCGCGCCCCCGGGCCGCCGGCAGCGTCCCCACGCCGACGATCTCGGCGACGTCCCGCGCGTGCTGGTAGCTGCCGGTGCAGAGCGGACCGGCGAGCGCTCCCTCGCGGCCCCGAGCGGCCGCGTGCACCAGCGTCCCCTCGATCAGCGACGCGTGCCATGCGGCCGCCTGTCCGGCCGGGAGCACGGCCGCGGCGGCCTCCCGCTCCGCCGGTCCCGCAGAGCCGACCGCGGTGTCGAGCGCGCCGAAGGCGACGTGCGCGACGGCCTGCACTTCGGCGAGATCCGGGTCCTGGGCGGTGATGGTCGAGAGCGAGACGCCCTCCGGCAAAGGCGTCTGGTGGGGCTCGCCGCAGAGCACGAGCAGCGGGCAGCGCCGGACATGCAGGCCGGCCGCCTCGGCCGTGGCGTCGAGCCCAGGGGTGGTCTCCAGCACCCACTCGAACGCCTCCGGGATCGAGAGCTGCCGCTGACGCGCGCGCACGGCGGCCACGTCCTCGACCGATACGGCGCCGGGGTGGCCGAGGGCGGGGCGGGCATAGTAGGGCCAGCCGTCGCCGCGGCGAACGAAGAGAGTCAGCGGTCCATGGTCCTCTGCGTCAGCGCGCCAGCGAGGGACGGCATCGTAAAACCGCTCGATGGCGGCGAGGAGAGCGCTCACGGGCCACGATTGTGTCACCCCACGCGCCCCGGCGCGAGGAACTACGGGCTCCTCGGAGAGGCCCTTCCGTGCTGGCGCCGAGCGGCGCCGGCGCCCGCCGTACATCGCGCGTCCAGGGGGCCGGCTCCCGCCGCTCGGGTGTAGACTCGTCCGATGCACCGACGTGGCTTTTGCGCGACCTGCGCCGCCCTTGCGCTCGCGACGCTCTACTCCATCGGCTGCGGTCCCTCGCCAGCTCAGCTGTCGTCTGGGGCCGCCGCCCCGGTCGAGCTCGTCCTTCCGCCCTCGCGCCTTGGCGCGCCCGAGCCCAAGCTGGCGGCGGATGAGCCGGAGTCCCGGAGGGACGAGACACAGCGCCTGCCCTTCGTGGGCACGTGGGTCAGCGAGGATGACGGCTCGCTCATCGAGCTGAGCGCGACGAGCTTCCACCACCGCTTTCCGTACATGGGCGCTCCGCGTGACCTCTACGCGCGCGTCACCTCGTACAACACCGAGCGTGGCCACATCGCGATCGAGTACACCCGTATCCTGCAGGATGGAGTCGAGGAGTCCATCGAGGAGCCCGTCGTGTACATGCGCTACGAGATCCGCGACGGCGACCTGTACAAGCACGTCGACGCCGAGGATTTCCCCACCACCGTGGACGACGAGCGGTTCGTGCGGACCCCCGGCCGGCGGTGAGCGCCCGTCGGACCCCGGCGCCCACGACCCGCTGCGTGACATGTCACGGCCCGCTGCGTGACATGTCACGGCCCGCTGCGTGACATGTCACGGCCCGCTGCGTGACATGTCACGGCCTTGCGGCTGCTCGCGCGGGCAGCGCTCCGGCTTCTTGGCGCGGCGCGAGGAGCTCGCCTCGGGCTGGATTTCCCGTGTCGAGGAGCGGCACCGGTCCGGCTTCGGGGGCTCGGTGATGACGTCGAAGCAGAGGGGGGCCGGGCTGGCATCTCTGTTGCGAAGTGCCCCTGCGGCGACGATGAGCCGGGCGAGGGAATGCGCTGCTGAAGAGGCGATTCGCCTCCACACCTCCGGCTGGGCGAACCAGCGCATCATGAGCTCCGCGGTCCCCCGCTGAACGTCGAGACGCCGTACTCATACGCTTTGTACATGGAGAGTGGGACGATGAGCCGAACTCATGCCGTGGTGGGGTGTCTATTCGCTTCGATGGTCGCGATGGCCTCCACCGGTTGCGCCGTGGAGATGCAGGACGATCAGGTCGACGGGGTCGATCCGGTCGACGAGGACGTCGCCGAGGTGGAGCAGGCGTACAGCGAGGCTACGTGCGCTACCGTCGCTCCGGTGACGACCTACATCGGTGGCTACAACTATTACTCGCCGCAGACGTACACCACGACGGCCTGCTACAAGAGCCTGGCGGTCGACGTCGTCGGCTACGAGGCCGGTTTCACTCCGGCGCCCGGCCCCAACCACGAGCTGAACACGTACGTGGATTGGGCGGACACCCTGCCGACAGACCCGGAGGCGTGCCGCGATCTGTTCCTGGCTGCCACCCTGTACTACGAGGATGATGGGGTGATGGCCCCCGTAGAGTTGGCGCAGAGACGCGGCAACTACGTCAATGGCGTGGGCTGCAACGTTGGCCTCAGCTACGGACTCAAGTTCTATACGCCCATGGTGGCCACCCACAGCTACCGCGTCGTCGTCACCGCCCGAACCGGCAATGGCAGCGGCTTCCCGACGCGGAAGTTCAGTATCCGTACGGTGTGGGAGCCGAGCTGAGCCGCCTATCGCAGGCGCTTGGCGCTGGCGCCCTCACACCCTGAGCACCACCCCTCTCGCCCTCTCGCCCGTCGCCTCCGCGATCGCCTGCACGTAGAGCCGCACCTGCGCCTCCTGCGCTGCGTGCGCCGTGCCCGCGTCGGAGCCGGTCTTGAAATCGACCACGGTCCAGATCCCCACGTCGCCCACTCTCGCGGAGCGAGAGGTCGGCGACGCCCTCGGCGAGCGCCTTCGTCTTGTCGAACGTATCGGGGGTCTTCAAGGGCCCGGCGTCATCTAGGAGGATGTGGAGCTCGAGGTCAAAGCGATGACCATGCGCGGGGAGCGCCTTGATCTCGACGACGTGTCATCGGACAGCGTGGCACGGGCTACCCAGCCTTTCTCGCGGTCAATCCGCCGCGCTTGTCACGGCGTTTGGTGTGACATGTCACGGCGTTTGGTGTGACATGTCACGGCTCTATGCGTGACAGACACGTGCTCGCAGCGGCTCGCACGGGCAGCGCACCGGGCCCCTGGCGCGCCCTGCAGGAGCTCTCTTCGTCTGGATTTACCGCCTTGCGGGGCCGTGCCGGACCGAGCGTGGGGCCTGGCGGCGGCGTTGAGGCGGGAGGGGCGCTGCGTTGGCATGTGCGTTGCTGAATGCGACGGCGGCGGCGATGAGCCGGACCAAGGAGGGCCGTGGTGAAGAGGCGACTCGCCTCCACGCCTGGGCGTGGGCGAACCAGCGCACCATGGCCTCGCGATGCCCGGCTGAACATCGCGACGCCGCTTTTCGCACGCTTTACAAATGGAGATCTGAAACGATGAGCCGAATCCACTCCGTAGTGGGATGCCTCTTTGCTTCGATGGCCGCGATGGCCACCACGGGCTGCGCCGTGGAGATGCAGGACGAACAGCGCGATGAAGACGTCGCGGAGACCGAGCAGGCGTACAGCGAGCCTACTTGCGCCACCGTCGCCGCGGTTGCGACGTACAACGGCGGCTTCAACTACACCTCGCCGACGACGTACACCACGACAGACTGCTACAAGGCCCAGGCGGTCGACGTCACCAACTACAAGAACGGTTTCACTTCGCAGCCCGGTCCCGGCTACACGCTGCATACGTACGTGACCTGGGCGGACTCCCTGCCGACGAATGAGGAGGAGTGCAACGCGCTGATCTTGAAGGCCAGCCTGTACCGTGTGGTGAACGGGGTCATGGAATTCAAGGCGGAGAGGGAGCTGCACGGCAACTACGAGGACTTCGGTGGCTGTATGGTCGGCCCCCCGTGGGGAATTGACTTCAGTACGCTGAGCCCGAATGAGCTTCTGAACGGAGCCACCCACCGCATCGTCGTCAGCGCTCGGAGTGGCAGCTGGAGCAGCTTCCCGACGCGGAGTTTCAAGATTCAAACGATGTGGGAGCCGTGATCTGAGCCGTTGAGCGCCAGCGCGGCGCAGGCCGCGCCGGCGCCCCTCACACCCTGAGCACCACCCCTCTCGCCCTCTCGCCCGTCGCCTCCGCGATGGCCTGCACGTAGAGGCGCACCTGCGCCTCCTGCGCCGCGTGCGCCGTGCCCGCGTCGGAGCCGGTCTTGAAATCGACCACGGTCCAGATCCCCACGTCGCCGACGCTCTCTCGGAACGAGAGGTCGACGATGCCCTCGGCGATCGTCCCGTCCTCAAGCCGCAGGAGCAGCGGCGTCTCCCGCTCGCACGCCCCGCGCGCCGCGCTCTCCGCCGCGCGCCGGAGCAGCGGGTGCTCGAGCGCCGCGACCGCCGCCGCGACCGCCGCGTCGAGCTCCTCGGCCGGCGCCCCGAGCAGCCTCGCCTGCGCCGCCGCCACGGTCCTTACCTCGTCCTCGCCCGCCCGGAGATCCACCTCGGCCAGCACCGCGTGCACCAGCGTCCCGAACCGCTTGCCGTAGGGCCGTCCCTCGCGCGCGATCTCCGTTTGCTCGAACGAGATCACCGGCAGCGCGTCCGCCCTCTCCCCGCGCACCCCCCCGCCGCCGCTCCGCTGCGCGGCCGCCGTCCCCTCTCCGGCCGCCGCCGCGGCCGCTTCCGCCGCCTCGTGGCTGATCTCCGTCGCCGTCTTCACGCGGACAGCCGCCATCGAGCCGTCCACGATCGCCCGCTGCCGCGCCTCCTGCCATGCCTCGTGCCCGCGCTGCCCGAGCTCTCCTGTCAGCAAGGCGCTCGCCGTCGCCCCGCTGCTCCCGAGGACCCCGGCGCCGCTCGCTGGCCCGGCGCCCGCCGCCGCCGCGCCGCTCGCGTCCGCCTGCAGGATCCGCTGCTGGCGCAGCCCCGCCTCCGGCTCGCGATCCAGATCCAGCGCGCCAGGATCCCACCACACAACGCGGTGCGAGCCCGCCATCGGCGCGTGCTCCCCCGGCGCGACCGCGTCCCGCTCGTCGGCCTCGCACCGCGCCGGGCGCTCCAGCACCGTGTCGGTACCGAACGGAGGGCAGCCGAGGTCCTCGCAGCGCCGAGGGCTCCGTCGCTCGCGCGGCGCCGGGTAGAGCACCGGGTGGAGCACGTCGAGCCAGCCGTCGCTCGTGCCGTCGCCCGGGCGCGCGTCGCCCACCGCGGGCACCACCAAGAGCTCGCGCGCGCGCGTCGCCGCCACGTACGCGAGCCGCACCGCCTCCTCGCGATCGCGGCGCAGCACCTCGTCGCGGCGCTCGACGAGCTCCGCGGGCACGCAGCCGGCGATCGGCTCCGCCCACAGGCCGAGCTCCGGATCCACGTGCCGCGACGGGAGCTGGTGCGCCGCCGGCGACGCCGGATCCGCCAGGATCACCACCGGGAACTCGAGCCCCTTGGCCCGGTGCACCGTCATGATCCGCACGCCCTCCGTCCCCTCCTCGACGACCGGCGCCTCCGCGACCTCGCCCCGCTCGGCGTCGAGCTCGAGCCGCTCCACGAACGCGCGGAACGAGGTCGCGCCGGCCGCCTCGAAGCGCCGCCCGAGATCCATCACCCGCAGCACGTTCGCGAGCGCTTGCTCCCCCGTCGGCCAGATCGCGATGCCCGCGTGCGCGCGCGTCTCGTCGAGGAGCCCGCCGAGGGTGTCCGCGATCGGCCGCCGGTTGCGCTCGCGGTGCAGCCGCCCGAGCACCGCGAGCGCCTCCGCGACCTCCCGGAGCGGCCGCGCCCCGCCCTCCACCGCGAGATCGAGCGCCCCGTCGTCCGGCGGTCGAAACAGCGGGTGCAAGCGCCGGAACCGGTCGCGGTAGAGCAGGAGCACGTCGTCCGTCAGCGCGAAGAGGGGCCCGCGCAGCGTCGCGTAAACGCTGAGCTCGTCGTCCGGCCACTCGATCGCGAGCAGCGCGCTCCGCACCGCCATCACCTCCTCGCGATCGTGGAACGACCGTCCGCCCACGAGCACGTGCGGGATCCGCCGCGCCTCGAGCGCCCGCACGTAGGCGCGGGTCGCGTCCTCCCCGAACGTCTGGAAACGCTTGAACAAAAGACAGATGTGCCGCGCCTCGAGCGGCACCCGCTGGCCCGGGCGCTCGCGCTCCGTCACCGTCCAGCGCCGCGCGCCCGAGGCCACGCCGGCGCCCGCGCCGCCGTGGATGAGGTGGTGGACGAAGGCGCCGACCGCGTCCGGGATCGACTGCCGCACACGGAAATCGGAGATCTTGCCGAAGTCGCCGTAAGGCCGCGGCACCGGGAGCGCGATGACCGTCGGCTGCTCCGGCGGATCGTCCCGGAACCGCTCGAGCGCGACGTACCGCGCCTGGGTCGCCGCGCGCTCGCCCTCCGCGGTCCCTCCCTGCATCAGCGGCGCGAACGCAGCGTTGACGGCCTCCTGGATCGACGGGGCGCTGCGGAAGCTCGTCGACAGGTACAGGACGCTCGCGCCGCACGCGACGAGCCGGGCCTTGGTCGCCTCGTAGAGCGCGACCTCGGCGCGGCGGAAGCGGTAGATCGACTGCTTCGGATCGCCGACCACGAAGAGCTTGCCGGGCACCGGGCGCGCCCGCGTCCAGTCGGCCTCGGAGAGGTCGTCGGCCGCGAGCAGGAGCAGGATCTCGGCCTGGAGCGGGTCGGTGTCCTGGAACTCGTCGACGAAGAGGTGCGAGAAGCGGAGGTTGAGCTCCTCGCGCACGCCGCGGCTCGAGCGGAGGAGGTCCCGGGCGCAGAGCAGCAGGTCGAGGAAGTCGAGCTTGCCGGCGCGGGCCTTGAGCGCGTCGTACGCCTCGATCGGCGGCCGGAGCTCGCGCGAGAGGCAGGCCGCGAGATCGGCGCTCGCGGCCGTGAGCACGGCGTCGAGCTCGACCTTCACGCGGTCGCGCTGCGCGAGCACCTCGGCGCGCGTGAGATCCCCGCCGAACGCCTTGCCTGAGCCCTTCCAGCGCCATTCCTTCCAGCGCGCGACGTCGCCGAGCTCGGCCTCCAGGCCGTCGTGGTCGCGCCCGCCCGTCACCTCCTCGCGGCGGCGGAGCTCCGCGAGGTAGCGGTCGAGGTTCCGGAGGCTCTGCGCGAGGTAGTCGCCCTCCCGGTCGGCCTCGGCGCCCAGGTCCGCGAGCGCCGCGAGGCGGTCCAGGATCTCGTCGATGGCGCGCTCGCGGTCGAACGGATCGCGCCGCCAGGGGCGCGTGAAGTCGCGGTGCTCGGCGAGCTTGAACGCCGCGCTCCGGAGCAGGTCGCGCGGGCCCTGCGCGCCGTCGCGCGGGCGCCGGCGCAGGATCCGGCGCACGCCCTCGGGCGGGTCGTTCAGGGTGCGCTGGAACCAGGCGTCGAAGGCCTGGTCGAAGAGCGCCTCGGCCTGATCCGCGGCCGCGACCTGGAACAGCGGGTCGACGCGCGCCTCGACCGGCCACTCGCGCAGGAGGTCGGCGCAGAAGGAGTGGATGGTCCCGATGCGCGCCGCCTCCAGGTGCGCGAGCGCCTCGTCGAGCCGCGCCCGCTCCGCCGGGCCTGCGCCCGGGTCGCTGCGCGCCCGCTCGATCTCGGCCCGGAGGCGCAGCTTCATCTCGCCGGCCGCCTTCTCCGTGAAGGTCACCGCGACGATGCGATCGAGCGTCCCGCCGCCCTCCTCGGGCGCCCTCCGCAGCACGGCGACGATCCGCGACACGAGCGCGGTGGTCTTGCCGGTGCCCGCGGCGGCCTCGACGACGAGCGTCGTCCGCAGATCGTCGCGGATGCGGCGGCGGGCGGGCTCATCCGCGAGCTCCCGCGCGCCGCGCGATCGGACCGCGTCGGCGGTCACGCGCGCCTCCGCGCGGGCTCGAGGCGCTGCCCGGGGGCGCGCGGCAGGAGCGCGCCGGCCAGGCTCGGGGAGGGGAGGAGGACGTGCCGCACTGGGTCGCGTGGGGGAGGCTGTCGGGGGAGTAAGGTGGCGCAGATCGGCGTGGAAGGAAACGCTGCCGTGCCCGGCGGAAGGCGGTCCGTTTTCCGGACGGGCTCATGTAGCCCCTGAGCGTGGATGTTCTTGTGCTAGCAGCAGAGAGAGCTGATCCATGCGCCTCGAGTCGATGAGCCCTGGAGCGCGGTGGGCGTACGCGCTCAAACCCGCGAGCTGGCCCAAGGTGCTCGTCCCGGCCGCATACGGGCACGCGGTGGGCGCGGCCGTCGCCGGCCGGCTGTCCGCAGGGGTCCTCGCCTTCGGCGCGCTGTGGATGATGGCCGACGTCGCCTTCGTCGTGCTCCTGAACGACTGGGGCGATCGCGAGGTGGACGCCCTCAAGCGACGCATGTTCCCGGACGGCTGCTCGCCGAAGACCATCCCGGACGGCATCCTTCCCGCCAAGGCCCTCCTGCTCGCCGGGCTCGGGGCCGGTGTCTCCGCATTGCTCATGGCCTGGGTGGCCGGCGCCGCGCTCGATCGCCCGCTGCTGCTCCCCCTGGCCGCGCTCGGCCAGCTCGTCTTCGTCGCCTACACGCTGCCGCCGATCAGGCTCAACTACCGCGGCGGCGGCGAGCTCCTCGAGATGGCCGGCGTCGGCGGCGTGCTCCCCGTGCTGCACGCGTATGCCCAGTGTGGCGTGCTGGCGCCGGCGTGGCTCGTCGCGCTCCTGCCGGGGTTGCTCGTGCTCGCGCTGGCGAGCGCGCTGGCCAGCGGGCTGTCCGACGAGCAGAGCGACCGCGCCGGCGGCAAGCGCACCGTGGCCACGCTGCTCGGCAATGCGGCCACGCGCCGGGTCACCGAGGCCCTCGCCGGCCTCGGCCCGCTCCTCTGGCTCGCGGCGTCCCTCCTCGCCGAGGACGCGCCGCCGCTCTGGTCGGTCGCGCCGGCGGCGGCCGTGGCGCTCTTCTTCAGGGCGCGGCTCCTCGAGAAGAGCCCCGAGGCGGTGACGAACGCCTTCGCCGCGCAGGCGGCCTACAAGCGCGAGCTCCACCGCGCGATCCAGTGGGGCATCGCCGCCCTGTCGGCGGCCGTGCTCGCCGCCGGGCTCCGCGCCGGGGGAGGGCCGACATGACGGGCGTCGCGGTCATCCCGCCGGAGGAGCGCGACGCGCTCGCGCGCCTCACGCCCCTGCTGGGCGCGCGGGCCTCGGTCGCGCCGGGCCGGCCGTGCGCGCCCACCCCCGTCGCCCTGGTCGAGCAGATCGTGAACGGCAGCGAGGACGCCGAGCGGGTGCGCGCCTTTGCCCGCGGGCTCGGCGAGGTGATCTGCGCGGTCGCCGACAACTTCCCCGACAACATCTTCTGGGATCTCGACTACCTGGCCTGCTGCCTGTGGCAGGCCGGGAGCGCGCCCGCGATCGGCGACTTCGCCCGCCGCGTGGTGTCGCTCTGCCTGGGCTTCGGCAACAAGTCGAAGCTGCGCTTCCGCTATGCGCACGACTTCCTCTATGGCTACGACTGGGCTCGCTGGGTGATGCGCAAGCCGGAGGAGCGCGCGGGCATCGGGCCCTTCGACGTCTCGTTCTTCGATTACCTCGACGGCCGGCAGAGGACGCTCGTCGAGCTCGTGGCCAGCAACGACCGCAAGTACTCGCAGCTGAACGGCCGGGAGTACCGCAACCCCTTCTCGTTCATCCGCGAGCCGCCCGAGGAGTCGCAGCTCCACTGCCTGCTCGCGCAGGTCGACCTGATCCCGCTCAAGGCCTGGCGCCTCGACGGCGAGCGCCGCTGGGACCTCCCCTTCACCGATCTGCGCGCCAAGCTGGCCGATCGCCTCGGCCTGTCGCGGGGCGAGGGGCGATGAGCGTCCGGCCGGGCGCGCTTCGAGCGTGGCTCGATGCGTCGCGGCTGGCCTCGCAGCCGAGCATCGCGCTCCCGCTGCTGCTCGGGCAGCTCGTCGGCGCGCGGGCGGCCGGCCGCCCGCTCGACGTGGGGACGCTCGCGGCGGTCCAGCTGTTCGGCCTGCTGAACCAGCTCTTCATCGTCTACGCGAACGACGTCGCCGACCAGGAGACCGATCGCCGCAACCGGACCGCCACGCCCTTCTCGGGCGGCTCGCGCGTGCTGGTCGAGGGGCGCCTCTCGCCCCGCGCGCTCGGCGCCGCGGCCGTCGTGTGCGCCGCGGCGCTCGTGGCCGTCTCGGCGGCGCTCGCCGCGGCGCTGGCGACGGCCGCAGCGCCGCTCCTCGTGCTCCTGGCGATCGCGGCGCTCCTGCTGCTCTGGGCCTACAGCTACCCGCCGCTTCGGCTGTCGTACCGCGGCGGCGGGGAGCTGCTCCAGATGGTCGGCGTCGGCGCGGTCCTGCCGCTCTACGGTTACATCGCCCAGGGGGGCGACCCCGCGCGCTTCCCCTTCGCGCTGCTCGCGTTCCTGCTGCCGAGCCACCTCGGCTGCGCGATCGCCACCGCGCTCCCGGACGAGCCCTCGGATCGCGAGAGCGGCAAGCGGACGCTGCCCGTGGGCGTGGGCGGAGAGCGGGCGGCGCGGTGTGTGGTCCTCCTGAACGGGCTCTCGCTCGTGCTCGCGCCGGTCGGTCTGGGCGCGGTGGGCCTGAGCCCTGGGGCGGGCCTGCTCGCGCCGGCGGTGGCGGCGCTCGTCGTGCTGCTGGCCCGCCCAGCGCCGCCTGGCTCGCGCCTGCTGCTGGTCCGGGTCGCGGCGGCGGGCGCGGCGACGCTGTCGCTGGTCGGCTCGACCCTCATCGCCCTCGCCGCGCGCTGAGGAGCGAGGGCGCGATGTCGCACGAGTTCCTGCTGCTCTCGTTGCTCTTCCTCCTGCCAGGAGGCGTCATCTGGCTCGCGCGCCCGGATCTGCGCCCCCTGATGAAGCGGATGGCGCTCGCCTCGCTGCCGTTCGCGGCGACCGAGCGGCTGTTCTACCCGAGGTACTGGGCCCCGAAGTTCCTGTTCGACCTGGCCGATCGGATCGGGTTCGGCATCGAGGACGTGCTGTTCGTCGTCGGGCTCAGCGGATTTTCCTCGACCGTCTATGCCGTTGTGTTCCGCCGCGCGCCGGTGCCCTGCGCGGCGCAGGGGGCGCCGCGCGCGCGACCGTGGTTCGGCGCGGGGGCGGGGGCGCGACCGTGGTTGCGTGCCGCGACGGTGATCGCGCTCGCGCTCGCGGCGGCCGGGGCGCTGGCCGCGGCGGGGGTGCCCGTCCTCTACGCCGCTGTGGCGGCGATGACGGCGTTCGCGGCGGCGCTCGTGGGGGCGCGCCGCGATCTGCTCGTGCCGGGACTGCTCGGAGCGCTCCTGTCGGCGGCGCTCTACCTCGGCCTGTGCCTCGTCTTCGCGGCGCTCGTGCCCGGCGTGTTCGAGCGCACCTGGCGGCCCAGCGTGCTGCTGCCGGGGAGGGCGCTGCTCGGCGTGCCGCTCGACGAGGTCCTCTACGGGCTCGGCGCGGGCTTCGCGGCCACGGTGTTCCCGGCGTGGGCGTTCGGGTTCGGGTACGGGCGCGCCGGAAGCGACGGGGATTGAAATTCCCTCGGCGCTTCCGGCGCGTCTTTTCTTCCGTCGGAGCGGTGTCGCTCAGGGCGGCGGGGGCCGTCGCGCGGCCGCCCCATCCATCAGCCTGAGCGTCAACAGCCGTCGCTCAGTTTGCGGTTACAACAACCTCTGAGCCGTTGTACGTGACCATTTGATCCGGAGCAGCCGTGACGTCGACGCCGGCGCCATGATTGGAGCCTACCAGCACGATCCTGAACGTCCTGCTGGCCGGCATTCCGGGATAGCTTCCCTTCCTTGCGCCGATGGTCAACGCCTTGGCAGAGTCGTCCCATGTGAGTGGGATTGTCGAGTAATGACCTTCCTCATAGTTATAGGTGTCGCCCTCGTCCTCGTAAATAGTGAAGGACCCGTCTTGACCTGTATAGATCCGGATCTCCAGCGGGTCGATGCTCTGCGTTGCATACTGAATGCTGGGACCCATGGGAACAATTGAGCCCGCTTTGACGTAGAGCGGCATCTCGCTCAGCGGCGCGGGCGCCGAAACCGTACGCCCGCCGTCTGTCGTCGCGCCTGTCCAGAAATCGTACCAGGTGCCCGCGGGAAGATAAACGGAGCGGCTGGTAGCGCCCGCGGTGGTCACTGGATTGACCAGGAAGGCAGGGCCGAACAGGAACTGATCCTTGATGCCGAATACCTTCTCATCATTGGGATAATCGAAGACCAGGTGCCGCATCATGGTGTAGCCTTCGCTGGTCACCTTCCATGCCAACGAGTAGATGTAAGGCATCAACCGATAGCGCAGGTTGTCGATCTTGAGGAGATTGGCCTTGGTGGCGGCGCTCCAGCTGTTGCTGTACAATTCCCTTGTCCCGCCGCCATGTATCCGGAAGATCGGGTTGAAGGCGCCATACTGAAACCAGCGGGTGAAGAGTTCATTGTTCGCGCTGGTGGTCCAGTCCACGTTGTGGCCCCAGTACCCGCCTATGTCAGTGGTCCAATAGGGCATCCCCGCGATCGAGAAATTGAGCCCCGCAGGGATCTGCCTGGTATAGGTTTGAAAATTACTGTCAATGTCTCCCGACCAGCACGTCGTGGCGTATCGCTGCTGGCCGGCAAAGGCGCTGCGGGTGAGGACGTAGACTCGCTTCTGTTTCGGGCCGGTGGCACGCCAATGCTCGTACAACGCCTGGGAGTGTCCCAGGGGATAAGCATTCACGTACAGCGCCCCCTTGCCGAGCTCGGTATCAGCCGCCCGCACATTGACGGGGTCCGGATAGCCCTGGGGTTCGGTGTTATCGGCCCAGATGCCGTCCCAGCCATGCGGCCCCAGCAGGCGATCATGGATCTGCTGGTACACCAGAGCTCTGGCGTCGGGGTTGAATGTGTCATAGAAATGGTGCGTGCCGCCGCTGGCGAACAGCGCTCCAATGTCGTCGAGCGCATTGTAGTTGGCCATCTCTCCCGCCTTCGTCTCCCTATCCACGTGTTCATACAACGGCCAGATCGATATCATCGTATGAACATTGGCTTTATGCATCTCGGAGACGAGGGCTGCTGGATCTGGATAGCGGTTTTGATCCATGAAGTGGGAGCCCCATGCGTACGGATTCCAGTAGTCCCAGTCTTGAACAATGCAGTCGACCGGAATGTTGTTGTTGCGGTAGCCGTCCTTGATCCTCAGCAGCTCGGCCTGGCTACCGTATTTGTCCTTCGACTGGAAGAGCCCGTAAGCCCACTTCGGGAACAACGGGGCTGCGCCGGTTGCGGTGCGGTATTGGGCCACGACCTGGTCGATGCTTGGACCATAGAAGAAGTAGTAGTCCACCATCTCGCCGGCTTCGGACGAATAGCTGTACTTGGTGTTGTTGGACTTGGTCCCGTCGAAGTTCGAGGCGGAATAGTTGTCCCAGAAGATCCCGTAGCCCCTGTTGGACACCAGCACCGGAACGTTGATCTCCGTGTTGACGTTGATGATACGTCGAGTCGTCCCTTTGCGATTTATTACGCCGTCCTGGTGCTGGCCAAGACCGAACAACGCTTCGTTGGCGGGTGAATCGAAGGAGGTCTCGACGCGATTCGTCCTGACACCCTCGACGGTCGCGGGTGTCAAGGTTTTGCTGTCTTCCGCCAGGATGACGCTATCGTTCAAGTCGGTATAGGTGACCAGGCCGTTGGTCGTGTCGACGTTGGCCTTCAAGCGTGAGGTCGTAATGGTCACGGTTCCCGAGTTCTCTGCGATGCAAAAGCTCGGTGTGCCCCACTTCTTATTGACAGACAGAGACGTCTTGTCGGGGAGCGAAGGATCCGTGGCGTACTGGACTCTGATTATGCTTTCGTTGCAAACTTCGAGTCTGAGTAGGCCGGTTTCCAGGTTGAATGTAATGCCGTTGGCGTCGGCGGTATAGAGCCCGGTCTCCGGCGGCGCAGGCGGGCATTCGAGCTGGTCGCCGCCTCCCTCGCCTCCGGAGCCGCCGGCACCGCCGGCACCGCCGGCACCGCCGGCGCCGCCGCCGACCCCGGTCGTGCTTGACCCACCACCTCCCATCCCGGTCGTGCCAGCGGCGCTGGTCGACGTGCCGCTGGCACCCGGACCGGGGTTGTTGGACTCGCCCGAGCATGCGCTGCCGAGCGGCAAGAGGCCGATCAGAACCGCGTAGAGATAACGGTTAATCAAGTTTCGCATGACTCCTCGCAAGCAACAGAGATCATAATAGTTCTCCTGACTTCGATGATTTATGTCAGCTGTAAGAGCGCGGACTGTCTCCATGCGGTCGGGGCACGGAGCTGTTTCTGCCTACGCTTCGCTCCGCTGAATCAGCATAAGAACGCCTGGCAATAGCCCGCTGATCCCGCTCGCTTGGGAGAGCCGGAGCGTGCGACGGAATACGGTGTGGCAAAGCTGCTGGTGCCGGACGAACGCTGGGAGCGACTTGAACCGCTGCTTCCGAAGACGGAGCCGAAGCCGCAGAGCGGCCGGCCGCGTGCGCCTGATCAGATCGCCCTGATGGGGATCTTGTTCGTGCTCAAGGCGGGGTCCCTCGGGAGTACCTACCGCAAGAGCTCGGCTCCAGCGGCACGGCTCGCCGGCGCAGACCGCGCGGCTGGCAGCAGGCTGGCGCCTGGGGGCGCAGCCTGGCTCCGTGATGAAGAAGCGCAATGAGCGCGGTGCGCACACAGTCTCCCGCGTGGCTCAGCCGAATCCCCGGACGGGGCCGATGTGATGACACCGGTGCGCCCGAGGAGCGTCTGAGCGTGGCCCGCCGCAACATAGGTTACTCCGCTCCCGAGGTTGCCATCCGGCCACACCGCCAGGTTCGCCGGATTCTTGACGAAATCATGCCCGGTGGACAGCATCCAGGCTTTCACGACAGGCGTCGAATACGCGATGCCTGTCGTGTTCTCTGGCGGATCGCCCTTGGCAAAGCGCCAATCACCCTCGATCGGCAATCGCTTTCTCGAAGGCCAGGCGAATGGAATCGGTGCAAAAATCGATGAAGAGCGAACAGATGACGAAGAGTTCGGTGCCCAAGGCGACCGAGGAGGACGAAGCGAAAGGACACCCCTCGACGGCAATGTGAACGCTCACATTGCCGATGTCAATTCCAATCAACCGGCCCGCGGGCATCCTCGAATCCGGAGGAGGACGAGGCTGGCGGGGCTCCTCCGGAGCGCCGCGTCAAGAGGGGGAGCGCTGGATCGCGGTCATCGCTGGACCGCCAGACCCGCTCGAAGCGTCGGAGACAGCCCGATCAACCGTCAAGACGGCGTGCGCGAAGAGCGCGAGGGGGATGTGGCGGTGCCCGCCGGTGAAACAGCGAGCCTCATCGTGGTCAAGGTGGACCTCGCCCCTCGCCCTCTCTCGAAGCGCTCTTCAATCGACCAGCGGCCTTCAACGGCACGGATCACGTCGATCGATCAGGCGCGCCTGCTTCAGGGCCCGCTCCACCGTCTTCAATGCCGGTCGCGGCCCGGTCTCGAGCGTTGTGCTCTCGGGCGCTCCGTGTGTTGGTATCGGGTACGATCCTCGGTCGATGACAGCCGCGCAACGCCGGGGCGGTGCCGTCCTGGAACGCCGACGCGCCGGGAGCGTCAGGGGATCGTGCTTCCCCTGGCGCTCCCGGCGCCTTCGTCATCTGTCATCGGATGGGAGCGGCGGCGCTCCAGCGCGCGGGCGGCGGCGTTTCGCTCGCGAAGCCTCCCGCTGTCGGGGGGATCGCCCGCGCCCGTCGCGTCACGGCAGCATCAGGACGCACTCGGTCCGGCAGACCGGGCCACCGGCGCCGCCGCCGCTCGGCTCCTCGCAGATGGTCCGGACGATCGCGCCGGGGGGGCAGGTGGCTCCCTCCACGCACTCGATCCAGCAATCGCCGGGCGGGTACGCGTCGGCGCCGCCCATGCCGGTGCCGGTGCTGCTGCTGCTGCTCTCGCCGGAGCAGACCTTCTGCTCGATCATGCCCGCGGGGCAGTAGGGCTCGAGGGGCACGCACTCGGTCCAGCAATCGCCGGGGTAGGGCATGGCGCCCACGCCGGTGCCGGTGCTGCCGGTGCTGCCGACAGAGACGGAGCTGCCACCGCCGCAGACGGTCTGCGGGATGCTGTTCGGCGGGCAGTAGGGCTCGGTGGGCACACAGTCGGTCCAGCAGCCCCCGCCGGGGAAGGGCGTGCCACCCATGCCGGTGCCGCTGCTGCTGCTCGTGTCGGGCACGGGCTCGCCGTCTTCGCAGATGGTCTGCTGGGTCGTGCCCGGCGGGCAGTAGGGCTCGACAGGCACGCACTCGGTCCAGCAGTACTCCTGGCCGGGGTACGGGTCCTGGCCGGGGTACGGGCCGTTGCCGCCATAGCCGGTGCCGGTGCTCCCCGAGCTGCCGACCGAGACCGCGCTGCCGCCGCAGACGGTCTGCGGGATGCTGTTCGGCGGGCAGTAGGGCTCGGTGGGCACACACTCGGTCCAGCAACCGCCGTCGGGGGGGCGCGGCGCGGCGAAGCCTGGATCGGAGCCGCCGATGCCCCCGCCCGCGGTGCCCCCGCCGGCGCCGCCGGTGCCCGCCCAGCCGCCCGAGCCGCCGACGCCGACGCTGGTGCTGCTGGTGACGGACGAGCCGCCGTCGCAGTAGGTCTGCGGGGTGGTGCCGGGCGGGCAGTAGGGCCCGGTGGGCACGCACTCGGTCCAGCAGCCGCCGCCGGGGTACGGCGGGCTCGCGCCCGCATCGGCGCCGTCAGTGTTCATCCAGCCACCCGAGCCGCCGGCGCCGCCGGTGGTGCTGCTGGTGACGGTGGTGCCTTCGTCACAGAAGGTCTGCGGGGTTGTGCCGGGCGGGCAATAGGGCTCGACGGGCACACACTCGGTCCAGCACGGCTCGGAAGGCATCGGCATGCCACCAGCGCCCCAGCCGCCGGAGCCGACAGCGCTGGCGCTGCCCCAGCCGCCGGAGCCGCCGGAGCCGACCGTGGTGGTGCCGCCGCACACGGTCTGCTCGATCGTGCCCGGCGGGCAGTACGGCTGCGGCGGGATGCACTCGGTCCAGCACTCGCCCGGATCGACGGGGATGGCGGTGCCGCCGGCGAAGCCACCCTGGCCCGAAGAGGTGGTGCCGCCGCTGCAGATGGTCTGCTCGCTCCAGTCAGGAGGACAGATGCTGTCGGGCACACACTGCTCCTCGCACATCTCGCCGATCTCGCACGGTGAACAGACCGTCTCCCAGTGAAAGCCAGGTCCGCAGTCGGGCTCTGGTGGCGGTGATGGCTCGTCCACGCCCCCACAGCCCTGCCCCTTGGCGCCGGTGAGCACAACGAGCGCAGAGAGCGCAACCAGACCCTGGAGAGAGGAGCGAGCGGCTGACGAACGCGAGATAAGAGAGGAGAAGATCGCGAAACGCATGGGGGTACTCCATCCTGCGTGCCTGTGCGAGACACGCGATCAAGGAACGATGGCTCTGCGCCGCAGCATGCGAGCGCTGCTGCGCGCGGCGTCTCAGCGCCGACTCGGAGAGCTCGCGTGGAGATAAAGCACTGGACATGCCAGGCGCGTCCGCCTGCTCGGCGGCGTAGCCGGCCGCACGGAGCGACGCGTATAGACCGGCTTTTCGCGGTCGCGCGGCGCCCGCTGCGCGCATCCGCCCAGCGCGACGGGGCCATAGTGTGACGGCGGACGCTGCCTACGTGTCACGTTGAGCCAACCGGCGCCACAGGGGGGCCGGCAGGCAATTGGGTTGAGTGACAGTGGAATTTTCTTGTTTGGTTGGCCGGACGACCCAACCCAGGTTGAGGTTCGGCTGGGATGACCCGACCCAGGTTGAGGTTCGCCGCGGGGCGGAGGCGACCCGGGTCGGGATACCGACCCAGGTTGAGGTGCTCGACCCAGGTTGAGGTAGCGGAGAGAGCGGAGGAGGGACCCGACCCAGGTTGAGGGGATCGGAGGGGCTCGCGCGATGTTGAGGTGCTCGCGCGTCCCAGGTTGGGGCAGCGCCCCGATCGAGCGCGGAGCTACTGCGCGTTGGCGGGCCGCACGTAGGGCAGCCGCGCCGCCACCTGCCGGACCTCCGAGGCCCCCTCGAGCAGCTGGGCGATCGGATCCCAGGTGCCCCGGATCAGCGACTCGCGCGCGCCCGGCTTGATCGTGAAGGGCACCGTGAGATCGCTCCCCGCCCGGACGACCTGCTCCTGCAGGTCGACCGTGACGGGGGTCTTCGGGTCGGCGTTCACGCGCGCCACGAGCGCGGCGCGGTCCTCGCGGCTCACCGAGACGCAGGGGATGCCGAGCGTCGTCGAGTTGCCGAAGAAGATCTCGGCGAAGCTCTCGGCGATGACGGCCTTGAAACCCGCCTTCGCGATCGACTGCGGCGCGTGCTCGCGCGACGATCCGCAGCCGAAGTTGCGATCGGCGATCAGCACCGTGGCCCCCGCGAAGCGCGGGTCGTTCAGCGGGTGCTCCCGCTGAACGCCGCGCTCGTCGAAGCGCACGTCCCGGAAGAGGTGCTCGCCGATGCCGTCGAAGGTGACGCACTTCAGGAAGCGCGCCGGGATGATGCGGTCCGTGTCGATGTCGTCCCCCGGAACGTGAACGGCGCGACCGGTGACGGATTGAATCAAATCGAGTGCCATTGGGATCTCCCTCGGGTGCGAGCGTCGTCAGATTCCGAACACGTCACGAGCGTCGGCGATCTCGCCGCGGACGGCGGCAGCCGCGACCATCACCGGGCTCATGAGCACGGTGCGCCCGGTGGGGCTCCCCTGCCTGCCCTTGAAGTTGCGGTTGGACGAGGACGCGCACAGCTCATCCCCGATGAGCTTGTCGGGGTTCATCGCCAGGCACATCGAGCAGCCAGGCTCGCGCCACTCGAAGCCTGCCTCGCGGAAGACCCGGTCCAGCCCCTCGGCCTCGGCCGCGCGCGCCACCTCCATCGACCCCGGGACGGCCAGCGCGCGCACGTGCGGCGCGACCCTGTGCCCCTGGATGCGCCGCGCGACCTCCCGGAAATCCGAGAGGCGCCCGTTCGTGCAGCTGCCGATGAACGCCACGTTGATCTTCGTCCCCTCGATCGGCTTGCCGCCCTCGAGCCGCATGTACTCGAGCGCCTCGCGGATCAGCGCCCGCTCGGACTCGTTCGCCACGTCCTCGGCCGCCGGGACCTTCTCCTTCACCGAGATCGCCTGCCCCGGCGTGATGCCCCAGGTGACCGTCGGCGCGATCTCGCTCGCGTCGATCCGGACGACGTCGTCGTAACGCGCGTCCTCGTCCGACGCGATCGAGCGCCAGTACTCGAGCGCCTCCTCCCACGCCTCGCCCTTCGGCGCGTACGGACGCCCCTTCATGTACTCGAACGTCACCTGGTCCGGGTTGACGTAGCCGACCCGGGCGCCGCCCTCGATCGACATGTTGCACAGGGTCATCCGCTCCTCCATCGAGAACCCCTCGATGGTCGACCCGCCGTACTCGTACGCGTAGCCCGTGCCGCCGGACACGCCGAGCCGCCGGATGATCTCGAGGATGATGTCCTTCGCGTAGACGCCCGGCCCGAGCTCGCCCTCCACCTGGATCCGCCGGACCTTGAGCCGCTGGAGGCTCAGCGTCTGCGTGGCGAGCACGTCGCGCACCTGCGTCGTCCCGATCCCGAACGCGATCGCGCCGAACGCGCCGTGCGTCGACGTGTGCGAGTCGCCGCACGCGATCGTCATGCCCGGCTGCGTGAGGCCGAGCTCGGGGCCGATGATGTGCACGATGCCCTGCTTCCCCGACTCGAGATCGAAGAAGGTGACGCCCTGCTCGGTGCACGCCTTCTTGAGCGCGTCGACCATCCCCTCGGCCAGCGTGTCCTTGAACGGCCGCTTGCGGTTGTCGGTCGGGACGATGTGATCGAGGGTCGCGAACGTCCGCTCGGGCATGCTCACCCGCAGGCCGAGATCGCGGAGCATCCCGAACGCCTGGGGGCTCGTCACCTCGTGGATCAGGTGAAGGCCGATGAAGAGCTGGTCCTCGCCGCTCGGCAACGTGCGGACTTTGTGGAGGTCCCAAACCTTGTCATAGAGACTCTTACCCATGATGGCCTCTCGCGGTGCGCTGGATACGGGTGAAGGGGACGGCGTGCGAAGCGAAGCGGACCGGCCCGAGCGCCGGCGCCAGGGCGCGCCAGCGGCCTCCCTCGAAGGCGGCCGGCCGCCGCCGGTCTGGCGGTTCAACGTCGGGCGGGCGGCATGACTATGCGGGCGCGAGAGAATTAAGTCGAATGAAACTTTTTTCACGATCGATTAAGTAAAGCTACATGGACGCGTCGCTGCTCCCCGCGCTCGAGGACGTGCTGATGGTGGCCCGGTCGGGCTCGGTCGCCGAGGCCGCGCGGCGGCTGCACAAGACGCCGTCGGCGATCAGCCAGCAGGTGCGCCGGGTGGAGGAGCGCTTCGGGGTGGCGCTGTTCGAGCGCGACGGGCGCGGCGTGCGGCTGAGCCCGGCCGGCGAGGCGGCGCTCGGCGCGATCACGCGGCTGTTCGACCAGGCGGAGGGGGTGTTCGAGCTGCTCTCGGAGCTGGCGGGGGAGCCGTCGACGACCCTGCGCGTGGCGGCGAGCGACTACCTCGGCAAGGGGCTGCTCGTGCCGGTGATTCGCCAGATGCTCGAGAAGCGCGCGCCGGTGCGGTTCGCGATCACGACGGCGAACTCGGTCGACGCCGCGCGGGGGGTGGAGCGCGGCGAGGTGGATCTGGGCCTCGCGTCGGCGTCCTCGGCGGGCGGCGACCTCGTGAAGCAGCCGCTGTTCGTGCAGCCGTTCCTCTGGGTGGGGCCGCGGCTCAAGGGCACGGCGCCGGCGCTGCGCGAGCGGCTCCGGCACGAGCCGCTGCTCCGGCTGGCGCCCGGCAGCGTGGGGCGGCGGATGCTCGACGCGTACCTGGATCGCGAGCGGATCCGGCCCATCTCGACGATCGACGTGTCGAGCGTGTCGCTCCTCGTCTCGTACGTCTCCGGCGGGCTCGGCATCGGCCTCGCGCCGGCGCTCGCGCTGACCGAGGTGGCGCGCTCGCGGCTCGACGTCGAGGTCGCGGAGGTCGACCCGCTGCCCGTCGAGCTGATGACGCGCGAGAATTTCCGGCGCAATCCGATCGTCGAGCGCTTCGTCGAGCGGCTGGCCGCCGAGGGGCGCCGCGCGGAGCAGCGGACGCGGGCGCTCCTCGGCGGCTGACACCGCGCGAGGCGCGCCGCCGCTCGGCAGGTCGACGGGGGCGCGACACGAGGGCTCGCTTCGTCGACCGGAGCGCGCGCCCCGGGGCGCCAGAGCGACGGTCGGCCTGTGTGGCTCCTCAGGGCTCGCGCGTGTTGCCGCGCGTGTCCTTCAGCATCACGTCGTGGACGCCGCCCTCGTGGATGCTCACCGCGGACGCGACGGTCAGGCGCGCGCGCATGTACAGGTCGCGCAGCGAGGTGGCGCCGCAGTTGCACATCGTCGAGCGCACCTTGGCGAGGGTGACGTCGAGGTTGTCCTTCAGCTTGCCGGCGTACGGCACGTAGCTGTCGACGCCCTCCTCGAACTCGAGCTGATCCTTCTTCTTGCTGGTATCGCCGTGGTCGTAGCGCTGCCAGTTGCGCGCGCGGTTGCTCCCTTCACCCCAGTACTCCTTCATGAACTGGTTGTTCACGCGGACCTTGCGCCCGGGCGACTCGTCGAAGCGCGCGAAGTAGCGGCCCATCATGACGAAGTCGGCGCCCATCGCGAGGGCGATGGTGATGTGGTAGTCCTGGCTGATGCCGCCGTCGGAGCAGATCGGCACGTAGACGCCGGTCCGCTGGAAGTACTCGTCGCGCGCCTTGGCCACCTCGATCACGGCCGACGCCTGGCCGCGGCCGATCCCCTTCTGCTCGCGCGTGATGCAGATCGAGCCGCCGCCGATGCCGACCTTGACGAAGTCGGCGCCGGCCTCGACCAGGTAGAGGAAGCCCTCGCGATCGACGACGTTGCCGGCGCCGACATAGGCCGGCTTGCCGAGCGACTTCACGAAGGCGATGGTGTCGCCCTGCCACTCGGAGTAGCCGTCCGACGAGTCGATACAGAGCACGTCGGCGCCCGCCTCCACAAGCGCCGGCACGCGATCTCTGTAGTCGCGCGAGTTGATGCCGGCGCCGACGATGAGGCGCTTCTCGTGATCCACGTTCTCGAGCGGGTGCGCCTGGTGCGACTCGTAGTCCTTGCGAAACACCAGGTACTGGAGGTGCTGTCGCTCGTCGATGACGGGCAGGGTGTTGAGCTTGTGACGCCAGATGAGCTCATTCGCCTCCTGCAGATCGAGGCCGACCTTGCCGCAGTGGATCGACTTGAACGGCGTCATGATCTCGCGCACCGGCGTGCTGAGCGGCGTCTTGCCGAGCCTGTAATCGCGGCTCGTGATGATGCCGACGAACCTGCCCGTGGGCGTGCCGTCCTCGGTGATCGCAATCGTGGAGTGGCCCGTGCGATCGGTGAGCGCGAGGACGTCGCCGAGCGTCGCGTCGGGGCGCAGGTTCGAGTCGCTCACGACGAACCCGGCCTTGTAGTTCTTCACGCGCCGCACCATGGCGGCTTCCTCCTCGATGCCCTGCGAGCCGTACACGAACGACAGGCCGCCGCAGCGCGCGAGCGCGATCGCGAGCTCGGCGCCCGAGACCGACTGCATCATCGCGCTGGTGATCGGCACGCTGATCGTGAGCGGCGCGAGCCTCGGATCCGGCGGCGTCGCGCCCGGATCGGCCTTGAACCGGGCGACAGGGGCCGTGAGATCGACGTTCGCGGGGACGCAGCCCTTCGTCGTCAGATTCGGGACGAGCAGGTACTCGCCAAACGTCCTGCTCGGCTCATCGTAGATGAATGCCATGTCGGCTCCTAGTGCAAGGATCCCCGGCTGTCAAACGCGAGCGGCGCCGTTCTCCCGTGAAAGTCGTGTAATATCGATGATTTGCGGGGGCAACGGCTGGCTCTGAAGGGCGGCGCGAGGGGCGAGGCGACCGGGGCCCGGCCGCCCGCCAGCGTTGCGGCGAGGCGGTGCAGGAGAGCCCGGGCAGGATGACCGGGCTTCCTGGGGGCCGGAGCTAGAGCGGGCGCACCGGCAAGCAGAGCTCGCAGCGGAAGTTGTTGGTCTTGGGATCGTGGAACTCGCCCTGGTAGAGCTCGAAGCAGGGCCGATGGTCGGGCTGATAGCCGCTCTCAGGGAGCCACTTCCCGAAGAGCTGGTCCCAGGCGGCGCCGATCGCGTGCGCGTCGCCTACCCACGCGCCCGCGGCGTACTTGCCGCCGGCGATGTCGGTCACGTTGACGTCGCCGTCCGCCTTGAAGTCCTGCGGGATCACGATGGCGGCGTCGAGGCGGCACTTGGCAGGCTCGGTGACCTTGGGGTTGTCGTGCGCGATGTTGAGGCAGATGCGGTCCGGGGTCCATAGATCGCGGGCGCTCGCCCAGCGGACGAGCCGTTGCCAGGCCTCGCCGACGCTCCCTTCCGGGCCATAGGGGCCGATGTTTCGGACATAGGCAACGTGGTAGCTCGGCAGGGTCTTCACGGTCACGTTCATGATCTCCTCCTCGTCCTGGCGGGCGTCCGTGCCCGACGAGGAGGCATCTTGGTCGGGCGCGCAGGCCGCTGCTTTGCACGGATTGCGCTCGACTTGACCCGGATTGCGATCCGCTTGCCGCGCGTTGCGCGCGTCCGTGGCGCCACCGTTGCGCCACGCGGACGCGCTCATGCCGAAGCGCTCCTTGAAGGCGCGCGCGAAGGCGCTCGCCGAGCTGAAGCCGTTCTCGAGGGCGATCTCGAGGATGTCGGCGCGCGGCCGCTGCACGAGGTGGCTCGCCGCGGTCTCGAGGCGCGTCCGCTGGATGAACTCGCGAAGGTTCTCGCCCGTCATGGACTTGAACACGCGGTGGAAGTGAAACGGCGAGAACGCCGCCACAGCCGCCAGCGTGTCGAGGGAGAGGTCCTCTGCGCGATGGGCCTGGATGTAGTCGACCACGCGGTTGACCCGCCGCTGGTACTCGGCGCGGCTCCTGTCTGACGTTGCCACAGGCGGAGGGTAGCTGATGGCTGGTTGCAGAAAAAAGTGCCTCGGCGGCGACCGCACCCAGGTTGCCGACCGCCGACCGCACCCAGGTTGAGGTCGCCGCCGACCGCACCCGGGTTGAGGGGGGCACGACCGCACCCAGGTTGAGGTGATCGGGTTGCGACCGACGACGGTCGAGGCCAGGCGGGCGACCGCACCCAGGTTGCGCGCACCCACCCAGAGCGCGCGCCTCGGTTTGTGTGAGCCGGAGGTTCCGCGATCCAGCCGATGGCGCCAAGGCTAGCAGCCGTCGCTGCGACGGCCGTCGAGGTGGCGGACCACGTGGCGGCCGCCACCCGTCGCACCCGTCGCGTCGGCATAAGTCATTGAAATGATTGCTCACGATCCCTGGTACGGCATTTGTTTATATGCCCCGGCCATGAGCCAGCCTCGTGAGATCGCTCCCGGCGCCACCTACCTCATCACCCGTCGCGTCCTGCGCCGGCATCTCCTTCTCCGCCCGGATGCTGCCCTCACCCAGTTCCTGGTCTACGCTCTCGCCGTTTCGACCCGTCGATTTGGCATCGAAGTCCACGCTCTTTGCGCGATGTCAACGCATCTGCACCTCGTCGTGACCGATGTGCAAGGCGTTTTGCCGCGCTTCTTGCAGTTTTTTCACCGCATCGTTGCGCTTGGAACGAAGGTCCTCCGCACGTGGGAAGGACCGGTGTGGGACCACGAACCCACGAGCGTGGTGCGGCTGCTGACGCGCGCGGCTGTGGTGGAGAAGATCGCCTACGTCCTCGCGAACCCCGTAGCCGCTGGCCTCGTCCGCCACGCGCACGAGTGGCCGGGGGCCAAGTCGGATGTGAGCAAGCTCGGCGGTGGCGTGCTCCGTGCAGCGCGTCCATCGGTGTATCTTGATCCAGAGAATCGGCAGTGGCCGGAGGAAGTAACGCTTTCGCTCGCGCTACCACCCGCCATCGAGCACGACAACGCAGAAGGCTTTCGCCGTGAAGTCGCGGCCGAGCTTGAGCGGCAGGAAGCGCAAGCCCATGCAGAGTTGCAGCGGCAAGGGCCCCGAATATTAGGCATCAAAGGCGCCAGTACGGTCTCCCCTTACAGCCGCGCGACGAGCTTCGAGGCGCTGCGCGATCGCAATCCGACGTTTGCCGTCGGCCGTAACCAGGGCGATGCATGGCGAATCGCTGGTGCCGCTGTGCGAGCGTTTCGTGCGTCATACCGTGCGGCGCTCGAACGATGGCGTGCCGGGGTACGAAGCGCCGTCTTTCCGGCGGGCACGTGGTGGATGCGCATCTATCACGGCGCCAGCGTGGCGGACGTCGTGCTCACGATGTAGGAACCTCGGCGGTGCGTCACAGCGCCACAGCGGGGCGGGCTAAGGCGCCGTCGTGGGGAAGGTCCGTCTGGGGAAGGTGAAGCGAGCGGCGGCGTTCACGTGGCGCTGGGGATGCATTGCCGCGCTGGGCTCGCGCGAAGCCGCGTTAAGGTTGTGGCCGGCTGGGTCTGAGCGAATGGCACCTTGGGTGCCGGTGAAGTGGACCTGCCCAACCGATGGAGCGATCCGGCTGGGGCCATTCGGGTTGGGTTCGTGGCGGATGGTCGACCGAGCCAGGTCGTCTCAGCCCGGTTCGACCGTTTTCAACTGGCCCTCTTCACCTGGTCGGCCGATCTCCGGCAGGCCGCAGGCCTCAACCCGGGTCAGGCCGTAGGCCTCAACCTGCGTCGGGTCGGGGGGCCTTCGGCAGGCCGCGGGCCTCAACCTGGGTCGGGTCGTCTACTCGAGCTCCAGCTCGACGAGTCGGATCTCTCCCTCCAGGAACCCCGTCTCCCGGAAGTACGTCACGTACTCCACCCGCCCTCCTTCCCGCGCGAGCTCCGCGTGCACGAGCCCGGCATAGGGCCACGCCTCCGGGGTAGGCGGGACCTCGGCGGTGAAAACTACCGCGCTGTCCGACCATGGCCCCTCCGGCGCCCGCGCCGTCCGGAGCGAGATCTCCGACGATACCGGCTCGCTGTACAGCGCGATGTACCTGCCGACGTGCTCGTTCCAATGCACCGACATCATCGGTGCCCCCGCCATGACCGGCTCCGCCTCCTCATGGCCCTCCACCCAGCGCCCGTCCGAGAAGAACCGCCACGCGTCGCGCTCCGTTGCCTCCGCGAGCGCGGCGCGCGCGACGAGGCACGGGCACGTGAGACCCGAGCACGCGCAGGCGTAGGCGTAGAGCATCCCCTCGCGGACGAGCGCCGCCGACGTGAGTGATGGCTCATCCGCACCGAAGAGGAGCGTCGGATCCGCAGCGCCCGGGCGTACCTCCGGGCGTGCGAGGGGCGCATCGAAGCTCTCCCAGACCGCGATCGACGAACCCATCATGTCGAAGTCGAACGCCCCGAGCCGCCCCGTCACCTTGCTGTAGAAGACGAGCGCACGGCCGGTCGCCTCGTCGACGACGATGGGGCCCGGCCACAGCGCATAGCGCGCTCCGCAGTCCTCCTCGCACGTCTCCTCCGCCCGAGGGTCGGAGTGCGCGAGGTTGAACGCGAGCTCCTCCTCGGTGAACGGCAGGAACTCCCGCGGCGCGCCGGCCGCGTCGAGCGGCTCGGTGAGCGACGAGAGCCCATCCGACGCATCCAGATCCTCGGTCGCGCAGAAGGTGCTCGACCTCCACAGCGCTCCGTCTTCCCCCGGCATCTCCAGGGTCGTGTCGCCGAACACCCACGCCGAAAGGGCGCCCCACCGCGCGCTGTAGCCGCCGTCCCGCCCTCGAATCGCCGGGGCAAACTCCAGCGCACCCAGGTCGCGCACCGCGCGCACCGCAGCCTCGGGCGCGTCCCCGCCACACCCGGCGCACAGGAGAGCGAACCCGGCGGCTCCCATGGTCCTTCGATAACGCATGCGCGCGAGGGTACCATGGGGAGCCAGAACGCCGCCGCTGTCGGCGTCGCTCCGCCGCCGGACCACACTCGACCGCGGCGCCGACGGGCCGCCGCGCGCGCGAGGGCTCTGGCGGGGAGGATGGCGGCGATCCGCAAAAGGCGAGGAAAGCTACTCCGCTGCTCGGCTCACGGTCCGGAGGAACACCATGTCACCGCCGCTATCAGATCTGCCGGCAGGCGGCAGCGCAGCGGCGGCACTCGTCAGCGCACGTCTTCATCTGCGTATCACCAGTGAGCTTATCGCAGCTCGCCGCGCACTGTTCGCAGAGGCTCGCGCACACGCTCATCATCTGGGTGATCTGCGGCGAGCTGCGCAGGAGGAGCTTCGACGTCGCCTCGCAGATGTCGGCGCAGTCCTGGAGCAGCCGCATGTGCGGGGCGCTCACGTGAGAGCCTCCCATCTCGAGGCAATACTGAGCCGCGTGCGTGCAGATCGAACCACAATCCTGGGTGAAACGGGCCACCTCCCGGAACGATCTGTCCCCCGGAAACTTGATCATGAGAACCCCCTTGACCCAACTGGCCGCATCTCGCCGCGAGTAAGCCTCGCGACAAGGCGGCAACTTCGGTATCTGGAGGGTGCATGGATTCGATGGCTTTCGCATGTCGGGCCATCCCGCATATAGGCCTCGGAACAGCGACCGACGCGGAGACCGCCGTGCCCTGAACGCGCCCCGCGAACAGCCGGGACGCCGCGAGACATGCGCGAACGCCCCGCCCGAACGGCTGTTCCCGCCCTGGTCGCTCTCTCTGCGCGACAGCGCGACACCACGACATGCTAGCTCGCGATCGACGCCCGGACGTCGACGGTCAGATCGGCGAACCGCACCGGAGCGGCTGGATCGAGCAGGGTGGCGGTCCGTCAGGACCGTGCCTGAACACTAGCACCCAGGCGCGCGGCAGATACCCATCTTCAGACGGGCGATCTCCTGGAGCTCCTCGGCGATCTCGAGCGTGCGCATCGCGGCGGCGCGCGCGAGCGCCTGGGCCTCCTCGGTGACCGCGAGGCGCGTGAGGAGCCGCCGGCCCATCTCGTGGTGATGGCCCTCGTCCGGCTGGATGACCTCGCGGTAAAGGCGCGCGGTCTCGGCGTCGCCTTGCGACTCGCAGTAATCGATGAACGCCTGGTTGTGCACCTTCGCGAGCGCCTCCCGCGTGAACTGGCCCGCTGCGACGCGCTCGACCGTGGAGCCGAGCCCCTTCAAGTACCCGAACATCGGCGTGGGCGGCCCGAACTTCGCCGGGATTGCGGCGGGGTCGACGCCGAGCGCGCGGAGCCGCTCGGCGATGAGCCGGTAGTGCCTCGCCTCATCGCCGCACTGGCGGGCGAGGGCGAGCTTCACCTCCACGTCGGTCTCGGTGGTGAGCCAGAGCGCAGCCTCCTCGGTCGCCTCGAGCTCCTTCTTGAGCGCGGTCGCGAGCAGCGCCGGGATGCCGACGCCGCTCGCCGGCTCCGCCGCGCGGGCCGCTGCGCCGATGTGGGCGAGGCGCTCACCGACCTTGCGGTCGAGCTCGTCGAGGAATTCCTCTGGCTTCATGCGGGACATGATGGGCGCGCCCCGTGCGGCGGGTCAATAGGCCGCGCTTCCGGCGGCCAGGTGGGTGTACCCTCCTCGAATGGCCTGGTGCTTCCTGCCGTCGTGGATCGATCTCGAGTCGGTCTCGATCTCGTTCGACCTCCCCGCTCGCACCGTCCTGAGGCGCACCGGAATCGCCGCGCTCGCCACGTCGAGCGCGACGGCGCTCCGCCTGACGCTCGCGCCGGCGCTCCTGCGGATCACCTTCGAGCCGTACCTCGTCATCAACCTGCCGCCGCCGCTCGGCGACATGGGGCTCCAGCAGGTCGAGTACGACTTCCGTTCAGGCGCGATGACGCCCAACGTCTTCTACACGGGAGGGCTCGTCCAGGTCGGAAAGGGATCGGCGGAGGACGAGGCGCGCGCCTTCATGCGCGGACTGGTCACGTCGACGCCCATGGCCATGCCCCCGTACGACCCCACCCGCGATCCCGATCTCGTCGTGACGGTGCGTCAGGTGCTCTCGAACCTCGAGTCCGGCAGCAGCACGGCCGTGCGGGGCGCCCGCTTGTCCGCGCGGCTGACGCTGCACCAGGAGCTCGCGGGCGGGGTGGGCTCGGACGGGTTCCGCATCCCGGCCGGCGCGATGATCGCGGTCAGCGTCGATATCGAGGGCACGCGGCAGGAGATCGAGACCGCGCCGCGCGTGCAGCGCATCGAGGTCGACTGCTCCTCGGCGGTGCTCCACAAGGGGGGAGTCGACCAGGCCGACGTCCGTCGCTTCGTCGTGAAGCGCGGCGGCGAGATCGCCGTCGAGCGGGTCGAGCCGCTCGGCGCGGCACGCCAGGCAGCGGGCGCCGAGTCGCTCGTGCGCCTGTTCGGCGCCCTGGTCGCGGGCGGCGGCGTCGCGCTCGACCCGCAGCGCCTCGGGCCGAGCGCCGTGGAAGGGCTCGTCAAGGAAGAGATCGCGCGCGCCCTGCGCCCCGCGCTCGTCGAATGGGTGCAGCAGAACGCCGACGTCGTCGTGGGGATGGACCTGCGGCAGGTGCTCGGGATACCGGCGGAGGGAGGCGCCGTGGCATGACGACGGAGAGCGCAGGCGCTCGGAACGTGCGCGCCGCGCTTCTCCGGGCGTCGAGCGCCCGAGGGGTGTTATAAGCTCCGGAATGCGACTCTCCGCGATCCACATCTATCCCGTCAAAGGTTGCCGGGGCCTCGCGGTCGACGCGGCCGCCGTCGACGCGCTCGGCCTCGCCGGCGACCGGCGGTTCATGATCGTCGACTCCGAGGGAAAGCCCCTCACGCAGCGCCCGCTGCCGCGCATGGCGCTCATCGAGACGCAGCTCTCCGAGAGCGCGCTCACGCTCGGCTTCGCCGGCCGGCCGCCGATCTCCGTGCCGCGCAGGGCCGAGAGCGCGCGCCTGCTCACGGTCGAGGTCTGGAGCAGCAGCGGCCTCCTGGCCGAGGATTGCGGTGACGAAGCCGCCGCGTGGCTCAGCGGCGTCCTGGAACACCCGGCGCGTCTCGTCCGCATCGGCGAGGCGTTCCGGCGGCCCGTCCTCAAGGCCTCGGTGGCAGGCCCGGAAGACGTCGTGTCGTTCGCCGACGAGTTCCCGCTGCTCGTGATCTCCGAGGCCTCCCTCGCCGATCTGAACGCTCACCTCGAGGGCCGGAGCGCCGCGCCGTTGCCGATGGATCGCTTCCGGCCCAACCTCGTCGTGAGCGGCTGCGCTGCCTTCGACGAGGACCGGTGGGGCCGCGTCCGCATCGGAGACCTCGTGCTCCGCGCCGGCGGCCCGTGCGCCCGCTGCGTCGTCACCACGACCGACCAGCTCACCGCAGAGCGCGGCCCGGAGCCGCTCCGCACGCTGGCCACGTACCGGCGCGACGCGCAGAAGCCCAGCGACGTGAACTTCGGACAGAACTACATCCAGGAGACGAAAGCCGGCGCGTTGCGCGTGGGGGACGAGGTGACGGTCGTGTGACCGAGCGCCCGAACGGCTCCTGCGTGGCGGCTCTTCAGGTGTCGCGGCGGCTCCGGGGAGGGCATGCGGCGGGCCTGCCTGCGTGGCGCGGCGCGGTCGTGATACAAAGGGCCCATGAGAAAGCACGCGCTTCGTTCATGGATCGTCTCGCTCGCCGTTGTGACCCTGCTCTCCTTCGTGTCGCTCGGAAGCGCGTACGCCGGGGAGGCGGAGAAGAAGCTCGCCCTGGAGCTCACGCACCTCGTGATGCCGAAGGACGTCTACAATGCGCTCCTCGATCAGCTGATGACCAACATGGGAGCCTCGATGCAGCAAGCGGGCGCGAAGATCTCGGCCAGGGACGCCAGCAAGCTGAAGGCGGTGGTCGCCGAGGTGCTGCCGTACGACGAGCTCGTCCAGTGGAACGTCGAGATCTACGCGGGGAAGTTCACCGCCGATGAGCTGAAGGAGCTCATCAAGTTCTACGGCACCCCGGTCGGAAAGAAGGCCGCGAAGCTCCTCCCGGAGATCAGCGGCGAGGTGGGGAAGAAGGTCGGGACGGTCATCGTCCAGCGGATGCCCGCGGCGATGAAGAAGGCCGGTATCCAGTAGAGAGCGCGGCGCTCGGCGGTGCGCTTTGCGCGCTACCGCCTCTGGGCCAGGAAGCCGGCGACGGCGTCGAGCAGCGCCCGCGGCTCGTCAGAGCGCACCCAGTGGCTGCTGCGCTCGAAGATACGTAGATCCGCGCCCGGGATGAGCCGCGCGATCTCCTCCGAGAGATCGGGTGGGCAGATCCAGTCGTGCCGGCCGGCGATGACGAGCGTGGGCACCGCGATCTCGGGGAGGCGCGGCGTGAAATCGAATCTCCGCATGAACCCCTCCAGGCCGACGTTCCACGCGTCGACGTTGTAGATGGTGCGCGCGCGGGCCTCGGCCGCCTTCTGTGGATCGAAGGTGGTCGAGTAGAGCGGCCCCATGATCTGGAGGAGGTCGGCGAACTGCTCGTCGCTCTCGAGCTCGCCGGCCCAGAGGCGTTCGCACGCCGCTCTCTGCTGCTCCGTGCCGCGCTCCACGACGATCCGCTTCGCCCGGTCGATGAGACGATGGCTGGCCGCCGTGGCCACCAGGATGAGATGAGAGATGTTCCGCTGGTATTCGAGCGCATAGGCCATGGCCACCATGCCGCCATAGGAGGTGCCCATCACCACGATACGATCGAGGCCGAGGTGCAGGCGCAGCGCCTCCATGTCCTCGACGTTGTTCTCGAGGGTATACGTTTCCTTTGGCCCGCGCGCGGAGCGGCCCTGTCCGCGATGATCGAAGTAGACGAGCTGCGCCTGGTCGGCGAGCGGCGTCATCCCTCCCTTGTGCGAGGAGTGATCTGCGCCAGGTCCGCCATGTACGACGAACATCACCGGCTTTTCGCGCATCCGCGGGCCGTCGGGGACGAGGCCCATACCCTCGATGTCGAAGTAGAGCTCGGTGTCTCGGATCCTGGCGCGCACCGCGTCAGGGTATCCGATCGCGGGGCGCGGTGGCGCGGGCGTGGGGTGCGTAAGGAGTAGCAGTGGAGGCGCAGCTTGTTGCCGGGGCAGCAGGGATCGCCGGGGCGCTGTCGCGGCCGGTCGCCGTCAGGCGACGCCGTGTCGTGCCAGCCAGTCGAGCTGGCGCTGCCAGGCGTCGGCGGCGGCTTCCGGCCTGTAGCTCGGCCGGTAGTCGGCGTAAAAGGCGTGCGGGACGTCAGGGTAGACCCGGATCTCGGACTGCGCGGCGCCGGGCGCGCTGCCGGTCTCGGAGGCGGTACGGAGCGCCTCCTGCAGCGCGGTGACCGTCGGGAGGGGGATGCCCTGGTCCTGTCCGGCATAGAGGCCCAGCACGGGCACCTTCAGCGCGCTCGCCACGTCGATCGGGTGCTTGGGCTGGGCCTCGGTCCGATCGCCGGTCAGGCGTCCGTACCAGGCCACGGCCGCCTTCAGCGCCGGGTTGTGCGCGGCATACAGCCACGTGATGCGCCCGCCCCAGCAGAAGCCGACCGCGGCCGCTTTGCGGACGTCGGCCTTTCCGGAGGCTTCGGCGAAGGCCACGCTCGCATCGAGGTCCGAGAGCACCTGACGGTCGGGCACGCGGCCCGCCAGAGCCCGGAACTCGTCGACGGTGCGGAGGTGGCTGGGGTCGCCTTGCCGAACGAACAGATCCGGGGCGAGGGCGTAGTAGCCGCGGTGCGCGAAGCGACGGACCACGTCGCGGATGTGCTCGTGGACGCCGAAGATTTCCTGGATCACCAGCACCAGAGGGAAGGGGCCACCGGAGGCGGGGTGGGCGCGGTAGCCGGGGAGGTCACCGGCGGGCGCGGGAAGGGTGATCGCGCCGGCGATGAGTCCGGCGTCGTCGGTATGGATGGGCTTCGGAGCGTTGCTCTCGGCGATGGGCGTGGAGGTGGTCATGGCGGGCGCCCAGCAGCCTCCGTGCCATGGACCGACCCGACCCAGGTTGAGGTTCCGACCCGACCCAGGTTGAGGTTCGAGGCTCTGACCCAGGTTGAGGTGCCGGAGGTTCCGACCCGAGGCTCTGACCCAGGTTGAGGTTCCGGACCCAGGTTGAGGTTCCGACCCGACCCGGGTTGAGGTTCGAGGCTCTGACCCAGGTTGAGGTGCCGGAGGTACCAGCGACGGAGCCGCAGCTACCCTGCAGCGCGCGCACCCTCGCCGGCGACGGCCTGCGGCCGCCATTGCGCGACGTTGCCGGTGCGCTCGGCGAAGAATTCCCGCGTGCGCCGCCACGAGAGCTGCGCCGCATCGGCGTGGTACGCCGGCCGCGTCTCGTTGAAGAACCCGTGGCGCGTCCCAGGGTACACGAACGAGATCAGCTCCCGCCCCGCAGCCCTGAACGCCTCCCCCACCGCTGGCGCCCTCGGGGTGATCGCTGGATCCTCCTCCGCATAATGCACCTGCAGCGGAAACCGCACGTTCTTCACCTGCTCCAGAGCCGGCGACTGCCCATAGAACACCGCGCCCGCCGCGAGCGCCACGCCTGCGACCGCGAGCTGCCCCACGAGCCCTCCGCCCAGCGAGAACCCGACGGCGGCGACGCCCCCAGACCGCACGTCCGACCGGCCGACGAGGTGCGCCGCCGCCGCCCTCGCGTCGGGCAGGTACGTCGACGTGTCGCGGTTACCGAACCAGGCGAACACCTTCTTCAGCCGCTCCTGCTCGTCCGCCGGCAACCGCGCGACCACCTCGTCGCGGTCGGCCGCGCGCAGCAGGCTCACCCCCCGGGCCACCTCCGCCTCGGTGAAGGTCCGGTGCATCGTGTCGTGCGAATACAGGTTCGGCGCGAACGCGAGGTACCCTTCCTGCGCGAAGCGCCTTGCCAGCTCGATCGTATGGACGGTGAGCCCCAGCCCCTCGTGGAGGATCAGCACCGCCGGCGCCGGCGAGCGCCCGCCCGACGCCGGGCGGACCTGCACCGCCTCCACCGGCCCGTGGGGCCCCTCGAACGACGTCCTCTCGACGCCTGCGCTCGCGGCGCTCATGCCTGCACCTCGGCCTCGGGCGCCTTGTCCTTGCGGGCGGGCTTCAGCTTGCTCGGCGGCCGCTTGCCGAACGGCTCCCCGGCCACGATCTCGGAGCGGACCCCGTCGACCCCCACCGGGATGTCTCCGGTCAGCGTCACCCGGTAGAGGACGCGCTCGACGTCGAGGTGCCCGAGGTCCTGTGGCCCCAGGTGCGCCGTGGCCCGGTTGTCCCAGAACGCAATGCTGCCCGGCTCCCACCGGAACCGCACCGTGTACGCCGGGCGGCTGATCTGCTCGAAGAGCAGGTCGAGGATCGCGCTGCTCTCGCGCGCCGACAGCCCGACGATGTGGCTGGTGAAGCCGGGGCTGACGAACAGCGCCCGCTCGCCGGTCTCGGGGTGGACGCGCACCACGGGGTGGATCGAGATCAGCGGGTTCTCGCGCACCTTGCGCAGGTACGGGCTGTCCTGGTCCTGCGGCGCGAACCGCAGCCCGAAGCGGTGCTCCGCCCGCAGGCCGTCGACGAGCACGCGCAGCGGCGCGGACAGCCCTTCGTAGGCTGCCACGAGGTTCGTCCAGGTCGTGTCGCCGCCGTAGGGCGGCAGGATATGCGCCCGCAAGATAGACGCCGCCGGCGGGTTCACGGCCGCGGTGACGTCGGTATGCCAGCGGTTCTCGTAGCTGAAGCGCCTGCCATAGCGGCGATCGTAGCGGCGGCTGTCGATGGCGAGGATCTCCGGGTGCTCGTCGAACGGCTCGTCCTCGTGCGGATGGGCGTAGGTCACCTCGCCGAAGCGCGCGGCGAAGGCGATCTGCTCGGCGTGGCCGAGCGGCTGGTTCCGGAAGAAGACGACCTTCCACTTCAGCAGCGCCGCGCGGATGGCCGCCACGGCCTCGTCGGGCAGCGGCTTCGAGATGTCGCCGTGGATCTCGGCGCCGATGTGCCCTGCGAGCGGCTTCACCTGGATGGCTTGATCGGATGCTCTCTGGCTCATGGGTCTCCTCCGCGTGGTTCCCCCGCCACGTCCTTCGTGACGGTCGGTATGCGGGCGCCGTGCCAGGCCGCGAGCGGCGGCGCGCGCGTGGGGATAGAAGGGGCGGGGCGCGTTTGCGGAGGTTCGTTTGGCGGGGGACCGAGGTGGCCGGGGCATCGTGACGTCGCCGCCCGCGGCGAGCGCGTCGAACACCTTCGTCCTCTCCGCGTTATCGCCGAAGTGCAAGCAGACCTCGGTGTCGCTCCCCTTCGCGGCCGGCGTGCCGGGCATCGTGTCGCTGACCATGATGACGCCAGGACCGATGTGCAGCGTGGCGTGGATGATCCGGTCCTTGCTCTCGGGAGATGGGTTGTCGCCCGGCACATCGCCGAAGCGCATCACGCCCTCACACTTCGCCCCGAGCGCGCTCTCGTAGAGCTTGATGGCCCTCTCGGCGGTTCCGTCGAACATCAGACAGCGATCCAGGCGCTTGAACGACATGGGTGTGCCCCCGTGCGGCCCAGGAGCGAGCGGCGTCGCTCCGGGAGCGATGTCGATGCGTCGACTCTTTGAGGAGCTCCAGAACCTCCGTCGTCGCGGAGATGACGCGGCTGACGAGCGGGAGGGGCGTCCCGGAGGCGTCAGTCCACTGCCGCCGTCACGATCCACGCGGCGCTTGCCATGCGCACGCCCCCGGGGCCGTCGTGCGGCGCGACCGCCTCGCGCACGGCGGCCCGCACGCGGTCGACGACCTCCGGCGTGGGGCTCGCCTCGCGCAGCGCCGCGGCCGACGGGCCCATCTGCAGGAGGAAGTCCACGGTCTCATCGAGCGACCTCCCGCCCGCCACGAGGAGCTCCCGATCGAGCGGCTCGTGATGGATCCGGACGAACCCCGCGCGCGACAGGATCTCCCGGACGCGCGCGGCGTCGGCGAACGCGAACGGGCCTGGCGCGTGCGGCTCGGCCTGCGGCATGGGGATGTGCCGGGCCGTCGCCATGGCCGGCACGTGCAACCAGGGGTTCTCCTGGAGCGGCCGCCAGCAGACGAACGCGAGCCGCGCGCCGCCCCGCAGCGCCCGCCGGAGGTTCGCGAAGGCCGCCTCGGGCTCGGTGAAGAACATGACGCCGAAGCGCGAGTAGAGGACATCGAACAGCCCGGGCAGCGCCGCGGTCTGCGCGTCCGCGTTCTCGAAGACCACGCGCGCGGCGCCTGCCGCCCGCGCGTCCTCGCGCGCCCTCTCCAGCATCGGCGCGGAGATGTCGACGCCGAGCACGGATCCGCCCGCGCCGACGCGCCGGGCAAGCTCGAGCGTGGTGTCGCCGAGCCCGCAGCCGACGTCGAGGACGCGCTCGCCCGCGGCGATCCCCGCGCGATCCATGGCGAGGACGCCCAGCGGCCGGATCGACGCCGAGATGGCATCGCCGAGGGCCACCCATTTCGGTCCGCCGACCTCGTTCCAGTAACGGATCTGCTCGGCGTTCGGTCCGGCAACCTCGATCATTCTTCGAGCTCCTTTCGATTTTCGGCTGGGTACGCGCGACCCGCTCGTGCAAACGGCGCGACGTCATTCGCTTCCCTGCGGCGCCACCACGATCTCCGTCCGCAGCCGGACGCCGCGCGCGCCCTCGGCGGTGCCCCTGAGGGGCGCGACGTCATCATAGTCGCGTCCGTAGCCCAGCACGATGTGCCCGGGCGCGCCCAGGCGCCCGAGCGTCGGATCGAGGTCGTGCCAGCCGCCCGACGGCAACCACACCGACGCCCACGCGTGCGAGGCGCGCGCCGGCGCCGAGGCGGAGCCGGCCACGTAGCCGCTCGCATAACGCGCCGCGAGGCCCATCGATCGCAAGCACGCCACGGCGAGGTGCGCGAAGTCCTGGCAGACGCCGCGCCGGAGCTCGCAGAAGACGGCGATGCCGGTGTCCGCGGCGGTGACGCCTGGGGTGAAGGTGAAATCCCGTCGGATCTGGTCGACCAGCCCCTCCAGCGCGCCGCCGAGCGGGAGGCCTTCCCGGAAGCACCCCCGCGCGTAGTCCGCCATCGCGCCGCTCCGCGGCGCGCGCGCCGTGCCCTCCACGAGCGCGCGCAGCGCCGGGTCCTCCGCCGCGGCGGCCGCCGTGCGCGCCGCCACCGCCCGCCAGTCGTCCCCGAGATCGCCGGCGCCGCCCGCCGCCTCCTCGCAGAGGCGCACAACGCTGAGGGCCGTGACATCGATCGCGCCGAAGCTCCCGCAGATCTCTATCCGCGCGCAAAGGTTGCCGAAGGCGTCCTCCTCGACCCGCCTCGATCGCGGCAATGGCCGCACCACGAGCTGGTGAAACTCGACCGCTTGATGCGGCAGCGCGCGCGGGGTGAGGTGCGCCTCCAGCCGGCACGCGACCGCGCCCTCGGCCCCGAGCTCGTACCGGCTGCGGTGAACCACGCGGTAACGACGCGCCGCCACGTGGACCCCCTCCGCCAGCCGCGCGGCCCCTCAGCCGCTCACCATCACCTTCGCCTGCGACGGCGCGACCTGCACGCCCATGGGCATGTTCGGGCTCTTTCCGTTCTGCGCCACCGCGCACGCGTGGAACACGACCGGATTGCCCTCGGCCTTCACCTTCGCCGAGAAGCTGCGGAACATCGCCTCGCCCTTGATCTTGCCGCTCACGACGCCGCCGGCAGCGCCCGCTTCGTCGCCGGTCGACATCGGGATCTCGCTCTGCTTCGTGAGCACCGGCTTGCCCCCCACCAGCACCTTCAGGGCGCAGGTGCTCGGGAGCGCCTGGTTGCACATCGCCACGTTCGGGTACGGCAGCGGCACCGGCGGACCAGGCGGCGCAGGGGTCTTGCACGTGTCCGGCATGGCCTGGCAGATCCCGGCCTGCGTCGTGGTCACAGGGAACATCGCCGCGTCCTCCTACCCCAGGTTGATCCGCTGGCCATCGATGCTCACATCCTCGCGCGCGTCCACCGATACCTCGCGCCCGCGCAGCTCGATCACGTCCTCGACCAGCGCGCGCACCCGCCCGGCGCGGAGCTGGTGCAGCTCGCGCACCTCCTGGAAGAGATCCCCCGCCCGCGCGATCACCCGCCCGGCGATCGACTCGATCTTGCCCACGGTGGTGTGCGCCCGCTCCAGCACCGCGGTGAGCGCCCGCCCCTCATAGCGCGCCTCGGCGATGCGCACGTCGCCCCGCTCGGCGACGGCGGCGAGCGCCTCTCCGGCCACGGTGACGCGCCCGGGCGCGACCTGCACCGTCGCGCCGCGCTCGCCGGCGCGCGCGCTCAGGGTCGCGCCGCTCCGGCTCGTGATCGCGACCTCGCCGGCCGCCCAGCAGCGAATGGCGCCGCCCGCCACGAGATCGATGTCGCCCCCGGGCGCCGCGAGCGAGAGGCCGCCCGCCGCGACGAGGCTGCCCCGACCGGTCTCCGCGTCGTACTCGAAGAGCAGCCGGCCGGCCCGGTCGTGCACCGCGACGACCTCGTGGCCGTCGCGCTCGACGATCGACGCCGAGGCGCCCGCGCGCGCCACGATGCGCAGCGGGCGCTCCTCTAACGGCGCGCGCGGCGCGCACGGCGCGCCGTCGCGGAGCCCCTCGGGGCGCGCGTCGGAGGGCGGGGGCTCGACGGGGAGAGCAGGGAGGGCAGCGGTGGGCATGGCGGTGGTCCTCGGGTCGTGGCTTCGCGGCCGTCGTCGGCCGTTCATAACAGCGTGGGCGGGCGCCAGTCCTCGGCGCGGGCACGCTCCGGATCGGTCCCGCGGGCGCCCTCGCGCTTCGCGCCGTCCCAGCGCGCGTGCGCGGTGGCCGCCCGGTGCAGGTTCACGCCGCGGCAATCGGCGCCCGACAGATCGGCGCCCGTCAGGTCGGCGTGCGACAGGTCCGCGTCGACGAGCGAGGCGCCCTCGAGCCGCGCGCCGCTCAGATCCGCCTTGCGCGCCATCGCCTCGTCGAGCCGCGCGCCGCCGAGATCGGCGCGCGCGAGCGCGGCGCCGTCAAGGCACGCCCGGGAGAGATCCGCGCCGGCGAGCCGCGCGCCCCGGAGGTTGGCGCCGGTCAGGTTCGCGACCCCGAGGCGCGCCGAGACGAGCGAGGCGCCGCCCAGCTGGGCGCCGGCCAGGCTCGCTTGCACCAGATCGGCCCCGTCGAGCCGCGCGTCCCGGAGGTCCGCGCGCGACAGGTCGCAGTCGCGGAGCACCGCGCCCGAGAGATCCATCCCGCCGAGCTTCGCCTCGACGAGCGAGCTCCTCGCGAGCCGCGCGCCGGCGAGCCGCACGCCCCGGAGATCGAGCCCGAGCAGCGAGGTCCCCTCGAGCGAGGCCCCCCCGAAATCCGCGCCGGAGAGGGCGGCGCCGGCGAGCTGCGCGCGCTTCAGCGTGGCGCCGTGCAGGCGCGCGCCGGACAGGTTCGCGCCGCGGAGGCGCCCGCCCGCGATGCGCGCCTCGGAGAGATCGGCGCCCGCGAGGTCGGCGTCCGAGAGATCGACGCCGGTGAGCTCGGCCCGGGCGAGGCGGGCGCCCGGGAGGCGCGCGCGGCGCAGATCCGCGCCGTCGAGCGCGGCGTCCTGGAGCGACGCCTCTGCGAGATCGGCGCCCGTGAGCTCGGTCCCGCGCAGCGCGGCGGCCGCGAGCAGCGCGCCGCGCAGGCGGGCGCCGCGCAGGCGCGCGCCCGAGAGATCGCAGCCCGACAGGTTGGCGCCGGTGAGGTCGGCCCCCTCGAGGCCGGCGCCGTCGAGCCGGGCGCCGTCGAGGTTCGCGAGCTCGAGCACGGCGCCCCCGAGGTCGGCCCCGCTCAGCGTGGCGCCAGTGAGGCGCGCGCCGCGCAGCGACGCGCCGCGCAGCGACGCGCCGCCGAGCGCCGCGGACGGGAGCTGCGCGCCGCCGAGATCGGCCGCGTCGAGCTTGCAGCCGCGCAGGTCGAAGCCCGACAGGTCCGCGCCGGCGAGGTTCGCGCCCGTGAGGTCGCCGCCGGCGAGGTCGCGCGGGAGCGCCGCGCGGCGGAGGTCCTGGTTCGGAACGCGGAGCCCGCGGACGAGGCGCGCGCGCGACAGGTCGAGCGCGCCGAGCGCGACGCCGATGAGCGTCACGGCGGCGAGCTCGGCGTCGATGAAGCTCGCGCCCGCGAGCGCGCAGCGGTCGAGCTCGACCTCGCGGAGCGTCGCGCCGTCGAGGCGCGCGCCGTCGAGGGCGCACTCCGCGAGCGCGGCGCCGGTCAGCGTCGCGGCCGAGAGATCGGCGCCGGTGAGGTCCACGCCCTCGAGCCGCGCGCCCGACAGATCGGCCCCGCGGAGCGACGCGCCGGCGAGCGACGTGGCCCCGGCGGCATACCCCGCGTACCCGGCGGCGCGCAGCGCCTCGACGGACTCGGCGCCGAGGTCGCGATCGGCCTCGAGCGGCAGCGTCGCGGCCGCGGCGTCGCGGGTGAGCCGCGCGTGGCGCGCGAGCACCGCGCGCTCGAGGCGCGCGCCCGACAGATCGGCCCCGCGGAGCGTGACGGCCAGGAAGACGGCGCCGGCGAGCCGCGCGCCGGCGAGCCGCGCGTCGCTCAGGTCGACGCCGTTGAAGAGCACGCCCGAGAGATCGCGGCCCGCGAGGTCGACGCCGCGCAGGTCGAGGCCAACGATCATCGGCGGATCGAGCGGTCCGGCGTCGAGGCGCGCGAGGAGATCTTCCTTGTCCTGCGCGAAACCCGCGGAGGTGGCGGCGGCGCCGGTCACGTCGCGCCTCGATCGCTCGTGAGCAGTGTGGACGCGAGCTGCGCGTCCTCCAGGTCGGCGCCCTCGAGCCGCGCCTGCCACAGGGCGGCCTCGTACAGCCCGGCGCCGCGCAGGTCGGCGCCGCGCAGGTCGGCGGCCTCGAGGCGAGCCCCGTGCAGGTTCGCCTGCTCGAGGCGGGCGCCGCCGAGCCGCGCCCGCGTCAGGTCGGCGCCCGCCAGGTCGGCGCCGCGCAGGTCGGCGCCGCCGAGCTCGGCCCGGTCGAGATCCGCGCGGCGCAGGCTCGACAGCGCGAGGTCGGCGCCCGTGAGGTCGGCGTGCATCCAGCGCGAGCCGTCGGCGCGGGCGCCGCGCGCCTGGGCGCGCGGCAGGCGGGTGTGCTCCGAGGCGCGCAGCCCGCGCAGGTCGGCGCCGCGCAGGTCGACCGCCTCGCCGTGCGCCCCCTCGAGGCTCGCGCCCTCGAGCGCCGCGCCGCCGAAGGACGCGCGGTCGAGCGCCGCGCGCGCGAGGCGGGCGCCGGCGAGCTGCGCGCCGTCGAGCCGCGCCCCGGTGAGGTCGGCCTCGAGGAACGAGGCGCCGGCCGCGGCCGCGCCGGTCAGGACGGCCCCGCGCAGCGTCGCGCGGTCGAGGCGCGCCTTGCCGAGCGCCGCGCCGGTCAGATCGGCGCCCGCGAGGTCGGCGCCGGAGAGGTCGGCGTCGTTCAGCCTGGCCGACGGGAGCCACGCGCCCGCCATCCTGGCGCGAGCGAGCGTCGCGCCGTCGAGGTCGGCCCCGGCGAGGCGGGCGCCGGTCAGGTCGGCGCCGACGAGCAGCGCGCGCGCGAGGCTCGCCTCGCTGAGGTCGAGCCCCGACAGGTCGAGCCCCGAGAGATCGGCGCCCGCCATGCTCTCGCGGATCGACAGGCAGAGTTCCACGCGCTCGCGCGTCCACGGCGCCGCGCGCTCCGTGGCTGCCCGGTCCCGCGCCTCGTCCTCGCGGTCCAGCGCGTCGAGCTGCGCCGGGTCGTGCCCCCCGGCCTCGAGCGCCTTCTTCATCTGCTCGCGGCTCTTCCGCTGGATCTCGTCGAGCTGCGCCGGATCCCCGCCGAGCTTGCCCAGCCACGCCTCGAGCTCCGCGCCGGGCGGGCGCGGGCCATTGACCGACGCGCCGAGCGAGGCCACGAGCACCGCGGGGGCGCCGCCCCGCTCGAGCGTCGCGCGGATCTGCGCGAGGAGCTCGGCGTCGTCGACGCCGGCCAGGGGAGACGCTCCGTCGTTGTCGTTGCCGGGCGGCGCCGCCGCGGCGGGCGCCTCCGCCACGGCAGGGCGCGCCTCCAGCAGCGCGAGCGCGAGCCGCTCGCGGTAGCGCGCGGCCGCGACGCGGCCCTCGCCGAGCGGCTCGCTCTCGAGGAGCACGTGCCGCACCTCGGGGTGGTCCTCGGCGGAGACGGGCGCGTGGCCGCGCCACACGAGGATGAGCGCCTCGGCCTCCATGTCGACCCGGACCGTGTCGAGGTGCAGCTGCACCTCGCGGAAGCGCTCCGCGCCGCCCGCGAGCTCGTCGAGGAAGCAGCGCATCCGGACGCCGGGGAGCCGCGCGCGGTACTCGCGGCGCGCGCGGTGCAGGTTGTGGCAGACGATTTCCTCGTCGCCGCGCGGGTACTCGGCCTGGAGCGCCGGCACGGCCGCGTTGAAGTGGCTCCAGTCGAAATCGTCGGGGAAGAAGGGCCAGCGCTGCTTCAGCCAGCGCTCGTCGTAGGTGCCGAGCTTGCTCGCGCGCAGCGCCCAGGCGGCGGCGAGCGGCCCGAAGCCCGCGGGCGGCGGCCGCGCCGCGGGCGAGTCGACCGGCGCGCGCGGATCCTCGATGTTCGGCAGCGGCCGTCGCCGGAGATCGCGCTCGCTCGGGTCGAACATGCCGCGCCCCGCCGGGTTGGCCGCGAAGCCCGGGCCCCCGAAGGCGCGGCCATAGCCGAGCGGCATCTCGACGAACGGCTGCGGGTCGGTGCGCTTGCCGGCGGCCGGGTCGGTCCAGTACCGGTCGCCGGTCACCTGCAGCGCGAGCGACGCCTTGCCGACGGCGAAGCTCACCGGCAGGGAGCTGACGGGCCGGCGGCCGGGCGCGTGGGCCTTGCCGGTCAGCAGGAGATCCGCCTTCGGCTTGAAGGGGGCGAAGTCGGACGCCTGGAGAAGCGCCCCGCGCGGATCGTCGCCCTCGTGCACGTCGCCGAGCGGCGGCTCCGGGGCGTCGGCGGGGATCGCCGGCGCGCCGGGCACGAGGCGGTAGGTGCCCTTCGCGATCAGGCACAGGGCCCATTGCGGGGGCCGGATCTGCCAGGCTACCGCGGCGAACGTGGTGGGGGTGTGGTTGATGATCTTCATGGCAGCTCTCGACGCGCGCAGGCCGCGCGCCCGCCGAGCGGGCTCCTCCTAGAGCGCGTGGAACTGGGCGCCCTGGATGAGGGCTCCCGCGGCGTCGATCTGGACCTGGTGGCCGCCGAACCTCAGGACGGAGGACGCGGCTGTGCTGCTCAGCTCCAGCTTGGCGGTCCCAGTTCCGGCGATCACGCTCGTCGCGTCGATCCTGAGGCTGCTGGGACCGCAGGCGAGCTCGATCGCGGCGGGCTCGATCTTGATGTACGCGCCGGCCAGCCCGCCGCAGCGCAGCAGGAGCTGGGTCGGCTCGATGATCAGCTCGGCGTCGTTCAGCGGGTTCGCGTGGGCGAGCTTGTGGACCAGGTACGTTCCGACGAGCGCCCCGAGCGTCGCGATGCCCCACGTCGCGCCCGTGAGCCCGCCGCCCTTCTCGAGATCGTCCTTGCCCGCGGAGGCGCCGAGCGGGCCCGCCACCGCGCCCAGGGCGCCCGCGGCCACGGCGGCTGCCCACGGCTTCGCGGCCTCGACCGTCGGGGCGTCGGTGCTCCGCACGCGCAGGTGCACCTTGGAGCGCGCCTTGATGTCCTGCTCGTCGGCCGTGGTGAGCTTCTTCGTGCTGCCGAACTCGAGCACCGGGCCGTACGCGATGTTGCAGCTCATCCCGGCCGTGATCCCCGTGTTGAGCCCGAGGAAGACGTTGCCGTTAACGCCCGCCGCGATGCTGTAGTTCCCGCCGAGGCTCGCCCCGAAGTTGATGCCGGTGAAGAAATTCGAGTTGTCGCCGTACGTGAGGTTGACCGTCGAGACGTGGCTGCGCTGCGTCTTCCGCCAGCCCTGCCAGTCCTTGCTGAACGTCATCGAGTAGAAGTCCGCGTCGAAGATGCCGAGCGTCCGGTTCGGGATGACGAGCCGGTAGTTCCCGAGGACGACGTCGGTGCGGTTGCCCGTGGTGACCGACTGGTAGTCCCCCTGGGTCACGACCGTGCGGTTGCCGTCCGTATGATCGTAGACGCCGTCGCTCGCCGCCCAGCCGAAGTGCGCGGCTTTCCCCTTGTCGCTTTCGTTCGAGCTCGTGTCGTAGCCGTTGTCGAGGCTCGACCACGTCCAGCCGCTGTCGCCGAACCCCGCGGTCGGATCGAGCCGCGCGGACTCGGTGAACGTGCCGGCCGCCGCGGTCGCCCGCTCGCCGTAGCGCAGGTAGCTGTACTTCCCGTCGCTGTGGGGGACCGCGATGCGGATCCAGTCCTCCGCGCTGCTCGCGGTGGTCGTCATGTCGTCCTGGCCGAGCTGCTGCTCCATCGGCAGCGCGCCCTCGGCGCTGGCACGCGTCGCCGCGCTCTCAGCGCCGGCGCGCGCGCGCCCGAAGCCGCCTCCCATCTCGACCATCGCCCCGTTCGGCATCCGGATGCGGCCGCGCCCCTCGTCGGCGCTCGTGACCACGCGGCTCTTCGCGTTGGGCACGACGCCGGTGATCACCGGCCGCTCGGGGTCCCCGCCGACGCCGGTCCACAGCACCTCGGCGCCCTTGCGCAACGTGAAGTGCATGCCCTCGTCGGCCCCGCCGTAGGGCGTCGCCAGGCGCATCGGCACCGAGCCCTGCGCCTCGGCCGCGCCGCTCAGATCGAACGGCATCACCACGCGGTAGCGCCCCTCGGCGTCGACCGCGGCGATGCCCTCCGGGCCGCGCGCGTCGACGTGGGCGACCATCGCGCCCTCGAGGCGCGGCCTCGGCGTGGCGCGCGGCGGGCGGTAGCGCGTCGAGGCCGGGATGGCCTCGAACTCGCAAGCATAGCGCGGCTCGTCGCCCGCCCCGGCGCGGTGCACGGCGCGCGTCACCAGGTAATCGCGGTTCCAGTCGGCCCGGAAATGGCCGGAGAGCCCGAGGCGCTCGCCCGCGGCGAGCGGCGCGCCGATCGCGCCGTCGTACACGGTCGCGCGGCAGCGCAGCTCCTCGGCGCGCACGGCGGCGAGCGCGGCGCCCTCCTCGGGCGCCGCGAACGAGCCGCCCTCGTCGACGAGCAGCCCGAAGCCGCGCGCGTCGACCTCGGCCTCGGCCTCCAGCGGCACCTCGGGCGTGCGCTCGTTGTAGTCGAGCAGCACGAGCGCGCGCGGCGACATCCGGCGCCGGCAGCGCAGCGCGCGCACCCCTCCGGCCTCCCCCATCGCGGCCTCGACCGCGCCCCGGAAGCCGTCGGGGTGGTCGCAGAGGACGAGCCGCTCCGCCCCCCCGCGTGGCTCGATGAAGTAGCTGACGCCCGCCTGCTCCAGCTGCCGCGACACGAAGTCGAGCGCGCTCTCCTGGTACTGCACGGCGTGCTCGCGCGGCGGATACGCCCGCTCGAGTCGCCGCTCCACCTCGATCCCGAGGCCGCTCCCGGCGATCACCGCCTCCACCAGGTCCGGCACGCTGAGCCGCTGGTAGATGCGCGTCTGCCGCGCGAGGCCCAGCAGGGCGAGGCGCGGCACGAGCACGACCCGGTAGGCGTACTGATCGCCGCCGAGCGCGCCGCCCTGCTCCACCTCGGCCACGACCCCCGGGACCGCGCGGCCGGCGAGAGCGAGCTCCCCGGCCGCGCCGACGAGGTCGTCGAGCGGCAGCGCGGGATCGGGCGACGCGAGATCGATCTCGAAGCGGTACGGGCGCGACAGCGCCTCCTCGCCGCGGAGCCCCAGCACCGTGAACGCCCCGGCCGGGGCGGCCTCGGAGCGGAAGTGGATCCCGACCGTCGTGGGCTTCGTCATCGCTTCTCCGAGATCTCGAGCATGGCGCCGGACGCCGTGGTGATGCGGCTCTGGTTGGCGTTGCGGGCCGTCACGGGCGACGGCGCGAGCGGGTTGAACATGGCCCCGAGGATCACCGGGCGATCCGGGTCGCCGTTGGCGAACGCCACGAGGACCTCGGTGCCCGGGCGCAGCGGGAAGTGCATCCCGTGGCCCACGCCGCTGAAGGGCTGCGCCATCCGGACCGGGCGCGAGGCCTTCTGCTCGCCCGGCTCCGCCGTGTCGAAGTGGAGCTGGACCGTGTAGCGCCCCTCGGCGTCGAGCTGAGCGACGCCGTTCGTCTTTCCCCCGTGCCCCGGCTGCACGATCCCCGTCACCACGCCGGAGATGCGCGGCCTCGGCGTCCGGCGCGGCGGCCGGTAGGCGACGCGCGCCGGGATGGCGCGGAATGCGTTCCTGTAAAAGGGGCTCTGCTCGCCGGCGTCCTTGAACGCGGGGAACCTCGCCTCGTGCTCCACCTCGACGAGGAGCAGCTCCTCGGGCTCCGGAAAGCGCGGGTGCTCGATCAGGGTCACGCGCCGCCCGGCGGACAGCGCCGCGCGGCTGGCCTTGCCCTCGTACACGCGCTGCCGCGACAGCCGCTCGTCCGCCCGGATCTGCGCCAGCTTCCCGGCCTCCTCGGGCGTCTTGACGTGGCTGCCGTACTCGACCACGCCGCCGCCGTCGCCCGAGCCCAGGCTGGCGTAGGCCGTCAGGTCGAGCTGCGGTGCGCGGTAGTTGTAGTCCTGCACGACGTAGCTGGTGGGCACCAGGTCGGTCGTCACCTCGAGGGCGAAGATGCCCGCGGCCTCGCCGCGGGCGCGGAAGGGCACCGTCTCCGCGCCCGAGGCGGGGCGGAAGCCGGACGGGTGGTCGGTGAAGACCATCCTGTCGCGGCCACCCTCGTGCTCGAAGAAGAAGCTGATGCCGACGTGCTCGGCCAGGCGGCTGATGAACGCGAGATCGCTCTCGCCGTACTGCACGACGAACTCGCGCTCGGGGTAGCTCTCGAGCAGCCGCAAGTCGACGTCCTCGGAGCCCAGGCCGTGCCGCTCGAGCTTGCTCCGGAGGATGTCGGGAACGCTGCGGTCCAGGTAGATCTCCTGCGTCTCGACGAGGGTGAGCCGGAACGCGCGCGGCACGAGGCGCAGGCGGCAGGTGGCGCGCTCGGCCAGCGGCTCCAGGCGGTCCCGGATCGGACCCAGCACGCCCGAGACGCGGCGGATCTCCTCACCGTCGGCCTCGAAGACCAGGCTGACCTCGGCGCCGGGCGCGGCGTCGGCCGGGAGCTCGCGGCCCTCGTCGATCACGACGTCGAGGTCGAACGAGAAGAGCTGCGAGATCGCCTCTCGCCCGGAGAGCTCGCGGACCTTCACGTGGTCCCACGGCCCCCGCTCTGACTCGATGCGAACGCTCAACGTCCCGGAGGCTTCCTTCATCGCTCGTTCTCCGATTCCGCCGCGGCTTTCTCTGGAGCACCGGAAAGGTGGAGAGGCCGCGTGGGCGTGCGCGCCGCGGGGGCGCCGGGATGGCCGCGTGAGGGCTGCTGGCACCCTGCGCCGCCAGGGCTCGCTCTTCGGGGTTTCACGGGCATCGGAGCGTCAGCCTCGCCCCTTGCCGGTGCCGTACAGGAGCGCCCGCACATCGAGCTTCGCGGGGCGCTTCGGCGCTCCGGGGGGCGGCGGCTCCGGGGGCGGCGGTTCGGGAGGCGGCGTCGCCCAGGCGAAGGCGCCCCCCGCGGCCGCGGGGCTCGCCGGCTCCGGCGTGGGGACCGCGGGCGCGGCCGCGCTGGCGGCGGGAGCGCTCGGCACGGACGCCAGCGCAGGGGGCGGCTCGGCCGGCAGCGCGGGTGGCGGTTCGGCCGTGAAGGGAGTCGCCGGCTGGCGCGCCGCGTGGCTGCCGACGTCCTTCGGCATCTGCATCGTCCCCGACCTGCTGAGCGGAGCCTCGGGCGGCGATGGTGCAGGCCGTTTCGGCGGCGACGGCGAGGCGCCTGCGGGGGCCGGACGAAACGGCAGCGTCGCCGGGACCACGAGCGCCCTGTTCGGCGCGATGTCCAGCGTCCCGGTGGGACTCATGCTCGCCGCGGCGGACAGCGCGACGGTCGACTCGAGGGCGGCCTCGTCCTCGTCGCCCGCCGCGCCCGCGCGGGGCGCCGTCGCTCCGGCCCTGCTGACCGCGGCGCCCGGAGCGGGCCACGCGATCGGCTCGCCCGGGAGCTCGACGCCGGCGAGGATGCGCATGCGCGGGAGCACGTCCTCCGAGGGCACGGGGAAGCTGCTGCGCCACGTCACCGTGCAGCGCTGCTCGTCGCCGTCGATGCGCAGCATGTCGGCGCTCAGCGGGAGCTCCTGATGCTCGGCGAGGCCGATGTCCGCAAGGCCGTGGATGCGCGCGAAGCCGCGCGCGCCGGGCAGGCGCATGCGCATGCGCGGCGCACTCGGGTGCAGGCCGTCCATCACGATCCACTCGTCGCCGCGCAGGAAGTGCGTGCGCTGATCCGGCGGCGCCGCCTGGAAGTAGTCCCAGCTGAGCTCGTCCGGGATCTCGCGGATACCGCGCTCCAGCAGGGCGCGCGGGGTCGCCCCGAGGAGCCGCCGGCGGGCGGGGCTGACCTTCGAGATCGGGCCGAAGCCAGCCACGCGCCTCGCGTCGACCGGATCGAGGATGTTCGGCTCGCCCGAGCCCTGCGGATGGCCCTCCCCGAACGGGTTGTCCGGGAAGCCGATCCCGCCAAAAGCATGCTCGTAATCGATGGGGAGCCGCACGAAGCCGCCCCGCTTACGGACCATCAGCGTCTTGTCGAGCAGCGTCCAACTGTTCGAGAAGAGTCCCAGCCGGACATGCGCCGCCTCGACGGGGCGGCCGTGCGGCGCATGCGCATGGCCCGTGAAGAGCACGTCGGCCTTGAGCAGGCGAGGAACCAGATCGGTCGTGAACCGGATGCTCCGCGAGGGGAGCCCGCCGTGATGGACCTCCTCCCGAATGATCTCCTGCGGCGCGATGCGCTGCATCATCGTGTCGCTGGCGAACCCGAAGGTGGCTTTCACCATCGCGGTCACCCAGAGCTTGCCCCTGAACCTCCATGCCATGGCGGCGGCGGTCGCAGCGCCGATCGGCGTCGCGCTCACATGCGGAGGGCTGCTCGTCGCCATGGATCCACCAGCGATGAGACCCGCCCCCCGACGCTGCTGTCAAGCCATTGTGGCCGTCACGCGGCGCAGCGATCACCGGTTCAATCGGCAAGGGGATCGCGCCGCTCCGCTTCTGGCGAGCGCGTTCTCGAGCGATCTCTGCGCGGGCCGATCGAGCTCGCCCCTCCCTTTTTCGGCGAGCATCGCAATCTCCCAGCAGCTCATGGCCGAGACGCCAAGCCTATCCGCACCATCGCCGACCACGGCCGCCTGCTCGGAGAGGCGATCCGGGGACGCGACGAGCCAGAACCACGCGTGCGTGTCCGGCACCATCAGGGCTTAAAGTTCTCCTCGTCGCGCGTCCGCGCATCGGCATTCTCTGCGGGAGATTCGATGTCATCGACGTACCGAGCGGAGCATGCGAGCTGTTGAACCAGGTGCTGCCGGGCGGTCACGATGGTGAGCCCACTGCGCGGCGCGCGCACGCTCTACCGCCGGCACCGCGAGCGCCTGCCTGGGACCGGCCAGGCCGGCGTTTTCTGGGAAATGTCGCCGCTCCGCGGGGCTCGCGAGCTGTTCGGGTCGGGCGCGATCGAGGGCGCCGGAGACGCCGCTTTGCAGCGCCGGACGCGGAGGCCGCGCCCGAGCGCCCGCCATCCGCGGCGAACGCCGTGCGCTGTGCCATACTGCGCGGCCATCGTGGCCCCGGCACATCGCGTCCACTACACGTACGCCGAGTACCTGACCCTCGAGGCGTCCAGCAACGTCAAGCACGAGTACCTGGACGGCCAGATCTACGCGATGGCGGGAGGTACGCCCGAGCATGCCGCGCTCGCTGCCAAGCCGTGACGAACCCCACGCTCATCGTCGAGGTGCTGAGCCGCAGCACCGAGGAGTACGACCGAGGCGACAAGTTCGAGCATTACAGGAGCCTCGCCTCCTTGCGCCAGTACGTCCTAATGTCGCACCGGGAGCGCAGCGTGGAGGTGTGGACTCGCGACGTCGACGGCGACTTCACGTCTGCCATCGCGCGGGATGGCGACGTCGCGCACCTCGCGTCGATCGGCGCTCGACTCGACGTCCGCGAGCTATACGAGGCTGCGGCCGAGCCGGGGGCCTGAGGACGGCGCTATCGACAGGACGTCGTGACAACCTGGCGGTCGAGCGCTCGGGCGGCGCACGCCCCGTGAGCCGTGATGGCCTCTCCGCCTCTGGAATGCGAGCGTTGGCCCTCTATCGAGGCAACCTCGGCTCGCGCTCACCCGTCGAGCTCATCGCGGATTCAGGCGTCGAGCGCAGGGACGCCACGCTCCGTCAACCCATCATGGGCTGCGCCATCCGAGCACATTTCTGCGTGCCAGGCGAGCGCCACAGGCGCATCCGCGCCGTTCACGCTGGTGGAGCGCCGGCGCTACGCGTACTCGCCGGGCTCGCCGGCGCCGATCGCGCAGGCGATCGACACCGAGGCGGGCCCGGGCGCCTGGAAGTACTTCGTGCACCGGGACGGGGCGCCTGTGCCGCTCGGGCTCGTCAATGCTGACGGGAGCGTCGACCAGGTCTTCGAGACCGATGCGTACGGTCGGGTTATTGCGGGCGACGCTGCTGCCACGCTGGTCCGGTTCCCGGGCCACTGGTACGAGCCGGAGACGGGGCTCCACTACAACCGGTGGCGGTACTTCGATCCGGCGAGCGCGACGTACCTGAGCCCGGAGCCGCTGGGGCTCGAAGGGGGGCTCGAAGCGTACGGGTATGTGAGCGGAAGGCCGCTCGCGCTGGTCGACGCTGACGGGCTGATGGGCTCCGACCTCAGCACCCGGCGCCTTCCGCGATCTCAAGGAGGCGGCACGCGGGAGTTCACCGGACAGTCAGCCCGCTACCGCAACCCTGCGGGCCAGGGGCCGCTGTACGATCTGCATCCTGCCGTCGCCGCCGCGCTCCCTCAAGACTCCGGGCGCGGCCAGGGCAGGGATCCGTCCTGGTGCTCCGAGCCGCATGCGATTAGCAACTATCTCCGTGACTACGAAGACCGAAATGGGGTGAGATGCGATCCGGGTACACCGGAAGGCCAGCGGCACCTTCGCCGCGCCTTGCGTCGCATGGGACCGATCGGAAGCACCGATGTGAATGAAACCGCATGCGCACCGTGTCCGAACTGCTCGCAGACCTTGGCTCGTTTGCATGCGCTGGCGGGCACAGGCCAGCAGCCCGAGACGATCCCCGCGTCACCCCCGAGAGGCGGACCGCCCCTCAACTTCAGGCCCGCAGGGGCGGGGGCACCGCTGGATCGCGCGTGGCAACAGGCCGCCCAGGGAAACACAGCGCCCCTGGACGACGCTCGCCGGGCCAACGCGACGCGGTACCGAGCGCAGCTCGAGGCTGAGCGGGCAGCAGGGCGCAATAATCTATCAAATGCGGAGATTCAGCGCCGCACCAATCGCGTGACCGGAATGACTCCGGGGAGAACAACGATTGGGGGCCGACGTGAAAACTCGATTCAGCCATCCCCTGCTCGGAACCGTCGAGAAAGGTACGTTCGGCCCCCAGCTCCGATCCATCTGCGGGACCAAGCAGCTCACGGCCTCCCTGGCGCAGCTGAACGAGGTGGTAGAAAGGCTCGAGCCGTGGCGTGCTCCGAAATTCGAGCTGCGCGCGCGTGTCGATGTCGGGAATTTCTATCCCAAGACGGGACCGGTCACCGCTCTCGACAAGACGACCGCCCTCGTCAAGGGCGTTGCTCACCGGATCGGCCAGGCGAGTCGTTCGTCTCGTCTGCACGGCTTCGTATGGCATGTCTGCGACGGGGTGCTTGCCTTGCGCGACGACGTGTTCTTGCGGGTGCTGGGTTCCACGGCGGCCAGCCTGCGGCCCTGGCTCGAAGAGTGCGCGGCCCTGCGGTTACAGTGCGTCTTTCCGGTGGTGCGAGCGGCCGGTGAGTCGCCGATCGCGCCGGAGTCTGGCTGGATCGAGTTTCGCGACGATCTCGTCGATGCGACCGCCCGAGCAGCCCTGGACAACGAAGCCTGGCATCTGGATCTCCCGCTTGCGGCGCCAGATAGGCGATTTCGACAGAGCGTGGTCGGGTTTCTCTCCGCAACCGTAGATCCAGCGTCGAGGACGCTTCCGTTGTCACCCCGCGTGAGAGAGGCGGCGTCGCGTTGGCTGTGCCGGCTGCACGCTCCCGGAGATCCCTCGCGGCTCGCCTCGTGGGTGCGGGAGAACGGTGGCAGCGAGGCGCTCGCCAGGGCGGCAGAAGACGCCGAGAGCTCGTTTGGCGGTCTGCGCAGCGTCGATCGGATCCAGCGCTTCGGCGGGATCCTGATGCTCGATCGTGCCCTCGCCGAGGGGAGCGTCGCGGAGTGGCCTATTCAGCAGACTCCCGGCGGCCCTGCGATTCTCCTGAGCCAGGATGACCTCGACAACCAGGATACGCTCGCTTGTATGACGGAGGATGGCAGTATGTGGGCATACGATTTCAGCTGGGGCGAGTGGGAGCGCACGAGCGACTCCGTCAGCACGCTCGTCGCCCGCCTCGCGCTGTGGGGACACCCCAAAGAAATGCCGACCCATATCGCGCTGTCGCCGCTTGGCCGTGAGCTCTCCCGAGCGCTCGGCCTGAGCGAGGTCGAAGAGGCTAGCGACTCCATCGGCACGTTCTACGCGGGCGACGCGGCGCTGGTGTTCGAGCGGAGGCGACCCGACCGAACCGTGACGCGCATGCGCGAGCTGCGCCCCGAGGCGGTGCTTGCCTGGGACGACCTCACCTCGTCTGCCTGATGTGCCGCGGTGGACGACGCTCGTCGGGCCGACGCGACGTGGTACTCAGAGTAGATCGAGGAAGCTGTGACCTCACCGCAGACGCTACAGAGGCTCGATTTCCCTGCGCTCCCTGGCGTCCCATTCAGGGACCGCGAGCGGCTTCGTTCTCGCTTCGCGGGCTGGGAGGACAGCTACCTCGCCTGCACGGGCGCCCCCACCGTCGCTCGCGATGAGATCCTCGACGCCGTTCGCGCGCGCGGTGGTGATGTGCCCTCTGCTCCGGAGACGTGTGGTTCATTCAGATGGTATGAAAGCTCCGTGCTGGTCACCGAGAGCCGGGACACGTGGCGCCTTTACGCGCGAAGCGCCGAGCGACTCATCCCCTGGATCCAGGCTTTCGGTGAGCGGCAGCCACACAAGCCGATCTGGTTCCCTGCCTACTCGGCCGTGCTCGCCGAGGGCGAACCAGTGGAAGGCGAGGGGCTATCGTTCGACGACCGGGAGCGGGGTGTTGAGGGATCCTTTGGGGTGCGCAATGGCAGCGCGGCCGTCCGCTACCGCCTCCCTGGCGGAGGGGTATCGCTGGGGCTCGGGAAACGAGCGATCGTACGCTTGCATGCTCCGTGGCAATCGTCGTTTAACGACGTGACCACGGCCCCGCGGTTCGTGGTCGTCAACAACGACGGCATCCCCTCTTTCCTCGCATGGTTTCACGCACAGGGAGCATCGTCCCGCCTTGGCGATGCCGTCTCGGAAGCGCTCGGCCTCGCGCACGGCGTCCGGCGGTTCGATCGAACTGCCATGTGCGGTCCTGTGCTCTGCCACGCCGAGTTCTTCGCGGGCGAGGCTTCCGCGCAGGCGTTCGAATCGCCGCTCCTCGTCCCTGGCGACGCCTGGCTCCCGCCGGGTGAGCCATCGCGATTGCTGGTCGGCTACTGGGACGTCGGGACGTCGGACGTGTTCGTCTACCTCGGTGAGGACCGCCGTATCCACCGGTACGCGTTTGAGGAGGGCCTGTGGTCCATCTCGGCATCGAGCTACGCCGCCTACGTCGAGCGGATCCTCCGCTTCGACGCGAGGGTGGCGGCCACGCGCGAGTCGGATCTCCCGATGAACGAGCTCTGCGAGCGTCTGAGGCTCGTGGTCGACCCGATTGGAACGGACGACTTCGCGTCCTTGGCGGTCTCTGCCGATCTCGTAGCGTTCCAGCGCTCCGGTGAGCGAGCGCTGTTGAAGTGCTTCACCCCGCAAGCCGAGGCACGGGTGTGCGAGACCCTCCCGGAGTAGGTCCTCCATCTCGGCGGTCTCCGCTCCCTTTGGCGGCACGAGCGCACGCTCCTCGATCGGCGGGCGGGCGTGCGCCTGGCCCGACGAGGAGCGCCGATCGAGCCTCCTGCCGATCCCCCGCCAACCACCGCGCGATCTCGATCCGCCCCGCGCTCGCCGCCTGCCGCGCCGCCCGCCCCGTCGAGTAAGCTGCGCCGCATGAAGGTCCCCCGACTCACCGGCCGGGCGCTCACCGCGGCGCGCCTCGCCGCCGAGGCGCCCGGATCCTCCGCCGCGCTCCGGGAAGTGATGAAGCGCAGCCTGGGCATCGATCGCCTCGCCTCGCTTCCGGACGCCTTCCGCGACGACGTCCCCGCAGAGGCGCGCCCCCTCCAGGCCGCGCCGCCGCGGCGCTGGGAGGACGCCGGGCTCGGCGCGCCCCCCGTCCGCGACTGGCCCAGGCCCTCGGTGGCCTACGCGGCGGCCTACCGCAGGGGCGCCACCACCCCGCTCCGCGTCGCCGAGCGCGCCCTCTCGGCGCTCGAGGCGCTCGCCGCCGAGCGCCCGTGCATGAACATCGCCGTCGCCACGTCGCGCGAGGCGACGCTCAGGGACGCCGACGCGTCGACCGCGCGCCACGCCGCGGGGCGGCCCCGCGGCCTGCTCGACGGCGTGCCCCTGCTCGTCAAGGACGAGTTCGACGTCGAGGGCCTCCCGACCACGCTCGGCTCGCCCTGCGGCCCGCAGCCGCCCGCGCCGCGCGACGCCGCCGTGGTCGCCCGGCTCCGGCAGGCGGGCGCCGTGTTCCTCTGCAAGACCGTGCTCACCGAGTGGGGCATGTCGCCGATCGGCAACAGCGTCCACCAGCGCATGCCCCACAACCCGCACCACAAGGAGCGCGCCGCGGGCGGCTCCTCCACCGGCTCCGCCGTCGGCGTGGCGCTCGGGCTCGCGCCGCTCGCGGCCAGCGGCGACGGCGGCGGATCCATCCGGGCGCCCGCCGCGCTGAACGGCGTCTTCGGCATCAAGCCGACCTTCGGCCGCGTCAGCCGCGCCGGCGACGGCTTCAAGGGCTCGGTCGCCCACGCCGGCCCGATCGCCAGCAGCACGGCCGATCTCGCGCGCTTCCTCGACGCCGTCGCCAGCGAGCCCGACCCCGACGACGACCTCACCGCATGGGCGCCCCCGCCGCCCCCCGGAGGCTTCGGCGCGCGCCTCGGCGCCGGCGTGCGCGGCCTGCGCATCGGCGTCGACGAGGCGGAGTGGCGCGACGCCTCCACCCCGGTCGCGAGCGTGTGCTGGGGGGCGCTGCGCGCGCTCGAGCGCGAGGGCGCGACCCTCGTGGACGTGAAGATCCCCCTCGCCAGGCACGCGGCCTCCATCGGCTACCTCGTCATCGGCCCCGAGTCGCTCGCGGCGTTCCAGCGCGCCTGGAGGGAGCAGCGCGACCTCATCAGCGAGGACCTGCGCGTCACCTTCAGCCTCCTCTCGGGCGTCACCGCGCTCGAGCAGATCGACGCCGCGCGGCTGCGCGCGGGCATGCGGCGCGAGGTGGCGCGCGCCCTCGCCGGCGTCGACGTCCTCGCGCTCCCGACGACGGCGATCACCGCGCCCCCTTACGCGCAGGCCGAGGAAGGCCGCGCCTTCCTGGATCCCATCGCCCTCGACGGCATGTGCCGCTTCGCCTTCCTCGGCAACCTCACCGGCCTCCCCGCCGGCACGGCGCCCGTCGGCGTCGACGCCGAGCGCCTGCCCATCGGCCTGCAGATCCTCGGCGACGCGTGGGACGAAGCGGCCGTCCTCGCCGTCCTCGCCCACCTCGAGCGATCGGAGCTCGCGAGCGCGCGGCGCCCCCCGGGGGCGATCGATCTGCTCGAGGTCCCTGATCCCATCGAGTCCAAGGAGAGGTCGCGATGAGCCGGAGCGCCGGAGGTCATCCTCCCGACGTGAAGCCAGCGCCAGCGCCGTGGACGCTGGCTGGCGATGCAACCCTCGTGATGCTCGAGCTCCCGGAGCGGCTGCTCCAGGAGAAGAGCTTCATCCCGGAGGCGCTCCGCCCCCGCTTCGAGGGGCGCTACAGCCTGCTGATGGCGCTCGACTACACGTCGTCGAACGTGGGGCCTTATCGCGAGCTCCTTTTCATCCCCGGGCGCTTCCGCACGCGCCGCGGCCTCTGCTGGTCCATCAGCAAGATCTACGTCAGCTCGTGGGACAGCGTGGTGAACGGGCAGCTCAACTGGGGTATCCCCAAGGAGCACGCCGATTTCGAGATCGCGCGCGAGGCGGACGGGAGCGAGCGCTTCCGGGCATCGCAGGGCGGCGACGTCTTCGCCGATCTGCGCTTCGCGGCCGCGGGCCCGAGCCTGCCCGCCTCGAGCGCGCTCGTGCCCGCGCGCCTCCGCCGGCTGGTGCACCACCGCGACGGGCACGACTATTTCTGCGCGCCGACCGCGCGCGGGCGCGCCCGCCACGCGCGCCTGCTCGAGGCGCGCGTCGATTCGGCGCGCATGCCGCGCGTCGACGAGGGTCGTGTGGTGTTCGCCGTCCGGCTCTCCAGCTTTCAGGCCGAGTTCCCGGTCGCCGACGTCGAGCCCCATCGCTCGCTCTGATCTCTCACCGCGGGCAGCTGCCCCGCAGCGGCGTCAGGGCCGCTCGGTCGCTCGAGCGCGCAGATCAGCTGAGCGAGATCATCGCGGCCGTCGCCGCGTAGTCGACGCGCTGCGCGCGGTAGGGGTACGTCGGCGGGAAATGCTCGAGCGCCGCGCGGAGGCGCCGGCCCGACGCCCTGTCGAGCGGGTCGAAGCGCAGGCCCACGGCGCGCCCCGGGTCGCCCAGGCGCCGGCCGTGGAGCGTGCGCGCGATGGTCGCCGTCGCGTCGATCCAGACGTTCGTGTCCGGGATCCGGAACGAGACGATCACCGGCTCACCCGTGAGCGGGCGGGCGCTCGTCAGCACGAGCATGCCGTCGATCGAGAGGTCGATCGCCCGGGTCCCGAGCAGCCGGAAGCCCCGCTCGCGCACGGCCTGGCACTCCACGATCGCAGCGCGGCGCGTGGCGCGGCGCTCGCTGGCGAGCAGCATCTCCATGGTCGTTCTCCTTGGCGCGGTACGCTACGGAGGACGGCTACAGATGGACAAGAAACTTACAGCGTAGCGCCCCGTGCTTCGGCGGGTCGAGGACGAACGCTGGTCGTTGAGGAGCGGGTGGGGGGATGTCGGCGCCCCTGAGGGCGCTCGCGACGAGAGGCGCCCGCGGCCGCCGGGGGGCACCGCCCCGCCAGGTGGGCGGGGCGGCGTGCGGCCGTGGGCCTCTCTATCCGCCGGTCAGCGGCCCGCGCGGCGCCGGCGCAGGGCGAGGCCGGCGAGGGCGGCGAGCATGGGCAGGAGCGCGGCAGCGCCACGGGTGCTGCCCGCGGGCGTGGGCCGCGCGGCGCAGAGGCCGTTGCCCTCGGCGAAGATGCCGGTCGGGTCGTTCTCGGTTGCCGGCCCGCAGGTGCCCGCCGTGCTGTCGGTCGAGCTGCACACCTCGCCGGACGGGCAGCTGTTGCCCTCGGCGCCGCGGCAGCCCTCCACGCAGGCGTGCTCCTCGCAGATCATCCCGCTCGTCGCGCCGCCGCAATCGCTGTCCTGCCGGCACGCCGGAGGCGTCTGATCGTCGTCGCCGTTGTTGGGATCGGTCTCGCCCTCGTCGATGGCGCCGTTGTGGTTCGCGTCCTCCACGCCGTCGGTCACGCCGCCGTCGTCCGTGTCCGGATCGAGCGGGTTCGTCGTCGTCGTGGGATCGGCGTCCGCGATGCAGGTCCCCGCGTCCGCGTCGGTCGCCGCGTTGTCGCAGGGCAGGCCGAGCTCGGTGCCGTCGAACAGCCCGTCGCCGTCGCTGTCGGGGTCGAGCGCGTTGATGAGGCCGTCGCCGTCGTGGTCGTCGCTGAAGTTCGGCTCGTCACCGTCGATCACGCCGTCGTCGTCGCTGTCGGCGTCGTTCGGGTCGGTGCCGATCTCGTCCTCGAGCGCGTCGCCCAGCCCGTCGCCGTCGCTGTCCGCCGGCGTCCCGTCGTCCTCACCGAGGTTGGGATCGGTCTCGCCCGCGTCGATGACGCCGTTCAGGTTGACGTCCTCCTGGCCGTCGGGCACGCCGCCGTCGTCGGTGTCGGCGTCGAGCGGGTCGGTCTTGGTCGCGCCGGCGTCTCCGTCGGAGCGGCAGTGGCCCGCCTCCGCGTCGGTGCCCTCGCGGTCGCAGGGCAGGCCGAGCTCGGTGCCGTCGAACAGCCCGTCGTTGTCGCTGTCGACGTCGCGCACGTTGATGAGGCCGTCGCCGTCGGTGTCCTCGCCGGGCTTCGGCTCCTGGCCGTCGGGCACGCCGTCGTCGTCGGTGTCGGCGTCGTCCGGATCGCTCCCGATCGCCTCCTCCTCCGCGTCGGGCAGCCCGTCGCCGTCGCGGTCCTCGTCCACCGCGTCGTCGTCGCCGTTGTTGGGATCGGTCTCGCCCTCGTCGATGGCGCCGTCGTGATCCGCGTCCTCCGCGCCGTCGGAGATGCCGCCGTCGTCCGTGTCCGAGTCGAGCGGGTGCGTCGTCGTCGCGGGGTCGGCGTCCGCGACGCAGTTGCCCGCGGCGGCGTCGGTGGCGGCGTTGTCGCAGGGCAGGCCGAGCTCGGTGCCGTCGAACAAGCCGTCGCCGTCGCTGTCGGGGTCGAGCGCGTTGATCAGGTCGTCGCCGTCGTGGTCGTCGCTGAAGTTCGGCTCGTCGCCGTCGATCACGCCGTCGTCGTCGCTGTCGGCGTCGTTCGGGTCGGTGCCGATCTCCGTCTCGATCACGTCGATCAGCCCGTCGCCGTCGCTGTCCGCCGGCGTCGCGTCGTCGGCGCCGTTGTTCGGATCGGTCTCGCCCGCGTCGATCTCGCCGTCGAGATCGAGGTCCTCCTGGCCGTCGGGCACGCCGCCGTCGTCGGTGTCGGGATCGACCGGCGAGGTCTTGGTCGCCCCCTCGTCCGCGTCGGCGCGGCAGTGGCCCGCGTCGGCGTCGGTGTCCTCGTTGTCGCAGGGCAGGCCGAGCTCGGTGCCGTCATAGAGCCCGTCGTTGTCGCTGTCGACGTCGCGCACGTTGATCAGCCCGTCGCCGTCGGTGTCGTCGGCGGGGTTCGGCTCCTGGCCGTCGAGCGCGCCGTCGTCGTCGGTGTCGGCGTCGTTCGGATCGCTCCCGATCGTCTCCTCCAGATCGTCGCTCAGCCCGTCGCCGTCGGTGTCCGTCGGCGGCACGTCGTCGGCGCGGACGTTCGGATCGGTCTCACCCGCGTCGACGACGCCGTCGAGATCGAAGTCCTCGTGGCCGTCGGGCACGCCGCCGTCGTCGGTGTCGGCGTCGAGCGGGTCGGTCTTGGTGGCGCCGGCGTCCCCGTCGGCGCGGCAATGGCCCGCATCGGCGTCGGTGACCGCGTTGTCGCAGGGCAGGCCGAGCTCGGTGCCGTCGTAGAGCCCGTCGTTGTCGCTGTCGGGGTCGAGCGCGTTGACGAGGCCGTCCTCGTCGGAGTCCTCGTCGAAGTCCGGCTCATCGCCGTCGATCACGCCGTCGTCGTCGCTGTCCGCGTCGTTCGGGTCGGTGCCGGTCTCGAGCTCGTCGGGATCCTCGATCCCGTCGTTGTCCGAGTCGCAGCCGTTGTTGAGCACGCCGTCGCAGTCGTTGTCGATCGAATCGCCGCAGACCTCGGCGCCCGTCGGCTCGCAGACGCAGGCGTGCGTGTCGGGATCGCACGTCGGCGAGAGCGGCCCGCAGTGCGCGTCCGTGAGGCACTCGACGCACTCGTTGGGCTCCGCCGCCGTGTCGCAGTGAGGCGTCGGCGCGGCGCACTGCGCGTTGGTCTCGCATTCGTCGATGACGACCTCGGTCGGCGGCACGCCGTCGGTCGGGCCGTTGCCGTCGGTCGGCGTGTCCTCTTCGGGCGCGCCCTGCTGCCCGGAGGCGCGGACGATCGCCTGGTTGGCGATGACCCCCGAGGCGTCGCCGTTGACCGTCACCTGGAAGGTCACCCGCGTCGACTGCCCGGCGGGGATCGACCCCCCCGCCGTCCCGTTCGCGCCCGTGCCGAGCCGCACGCGGACCGTGCGCGTCCCGGCGTCGTACTCGCCCTGGTCGTCGGCGGCCGCGTCCGTCTTCGCGCCCATGTTCGCGCCCGTCAGGACGGAGAGCGAGCCGGGCACGTAGGTGACGCCCGCGGGCAGCGGATCGGTGAGCACGGTGCCCCTCGACGCGTCGTTGCCGCTGTTGACGACCTCGATCGTGTACTGGAGCACGTCGCCCGGGAGCAGCAGCCCGCCGTTCACGTCGACGGCCGACTTCGAGGAGGACGTGAAGTCCGGCCTGAAGGTCGAGATCGACGTGATGAAGCCGGCGAGGAAGTAGAGGTCCATGCTGCTCGACGCCACGATGGGCGCCGAGGTCTGCCTCGGGGTCACCAGCGAGGTGATATCGAAGACGTCGATATCCATGCCCGCCATGGTCCCCTGGGTGCCGGCGAGCTGCGGCAGATCCCCGATGTTCGACACCGGCGCGTTGAAGTAGGAGCGCGTACCGTTGAAGAAGTTGTCGGCCGGGTTCTGCGTATTGCCGAGCGCGGTCCCGTTGAAGAGGAACTGGTCGCCCGTGTGGGCGAGGTCCCCCTCGAACGCGACCATGCCGATCTTCGCGTCGTAGCCCGCGTTCGGCACCAGGAACCCGTCCAGGACGGCCTCCTGGGTCGACCCGCTGGCCACCGTGTCGAGGCCGTCGAAGAGCGCGAGGTTGCGCGGCGGCTCGGAGGCGAGCTCGTAGAACACGACCAGCCACCACCCGGCGAAGTGGTTGTTGAAGTCGCTGTTCACGAAGCTCGCGCTGTTGATGCCGCTCACCCGGTACGCGCCGGACCCGTGCTCCTGCACGAGGGCGGTGATGTTCGCGACCGACTGGTAGTAGACGCGACTCGAGCTGATCGTCTCGACGAAGTCGTCGGCGGTGACCTCCTCGGAGAAGCTGCCCGTGCCGGGCCGCTCCAGCGTGACGGCCTGGTCCGCGTTCCCGGCGGTCCCGAGGTGCGCGCCCCAGTAGAGGTACGCGTGGGTGACCGTCGCGCCGGCCGGCACCTCGAGCACGGCGGTGGTGCGCGCCTGGGCGGCGGTGATGTTGGTGTTCGCCTCCGCCTGGCCGTCCGCGGGCGAGTCGGAGCGCCAGTAGGTGTCGGGCGCGCTGTCGCCGGTGCCGCTCCCGCACGGGCCGCGGTCGCCCAGCACGGGCGACGCGATGTCGTCGCTGCCGCACTCGTTGCCCAGCGTGTTCCCGATGAGAATGAAGTCGCCCCGCTGGTCGACCTGCTCGCGCAACTCGGGCGCGGCGTGCGCGGCGCCGCCCTGCCCGCCCACGGAGGCGAGCCCGACAAGACTACCTATGACCCAACGTCTCTTCACGGCGCCTCCTGCTGCTGCTTCGGCTTCTTCTCGAGGATCTTGAACTGCACGCGGCGGTTCTTCTGGCGTCCCTCGTCGGTGTCGTTCTCCGCGATCGGGACGTCGGGCCCGTAGCCCTTCGACGCCAGCCGCTCGGCCTCGATGCCGCGCTGGACCAGCGCCTTCATGACCGACTCGGCCCTCGCCTGGCTGAGCTTGATATTGTACGCGCGTCCGCCGCGCGGGTCTGTGTGCCCTTGCACCTCGATCTTGGTGATCTCCGGGTGCTCCTTCAGCACACCCGCCACCTCATCGAGGAGCGGATCGCTCACCTTCTTGATGGTCGCCTTGCCGGTGTCGAACTGCACCTGCTGGAGGATGACGATCTCCGTCTCCGTCATGCGCACGGCGACGGGGCAGCCGTTCTTCGCCGGATCCGGATCGGGCTTGCCCTTCTCGTCGGGGCAGGCGTCCTTGTCGTCTCGCACCGTGTCGCCGTCGCGGTCGCCGGGGCAGCCGTTCGTCGCCGGATCCGAGGTGCGGATACCGGGGATGTCGGGGCAGGCGTCCTCCGCGTCGATCACGCCGTCGCCGTCCTTGTCAGGCGGCGGCGGGCAGCCGTGCTTCTTCGGATCCTCGTTCGCCGGGCCGGCCTCGTCCGGGCACGCGTCGACGTCGTCCGTGATGCCGTCCTTGTCGCGGTCCCCGGGCGGCGGGCAGCCGTGCTTCTTCGGGTCGTCGTTCGCGATGCCGGGCGTGTCCGGGCACGCGTCGACGCGATCGAGGAAGCCGTCCTCGTCGCGATCGGACGGCGGGCAGCCGTTCTTCTTCGGATCCGGGTCGCCGACGCCGGGCACGTCCGGGCACGCGTCCTTCTCGTTGACGATGCCGTCCTTGTCGCGGTCCGGATCCGCGCGCCGGACCTCGGGCGAGTACGCGAGCATCGCGACGGCGCGGAAATCCGGGGTGCCGATGCCCGAGGTGAAGCCGGGGCCGGCGGCGACGCCGAGCTCGAAGTCGCGGAGCGTCGGCGCGAAGCGGTAGCGCAGGCCGAGCAGCGCCTCGACGTTCGTGTTGCGGGCCTCCGGGTCCTCCAGCACCGTCGACACGGTCGCCTCGGGGCCGATCTGGAGCTGCTCCTCCGAGCCCAGCAGCAGGCCGACGCCCGCGCCGCCGTTGAACATCAGGCCTTGCCGCACCTGCGCGAACGTCTGCGCGGGGCGCAGATCGACGCCGGCCGCGGCCGACCAGACGAAGCCCGGGATCCGGCCGCCGGCGAGGATCTGCGGCAGGCCGCGGACCGACTCCTCGCCCACGAACGAGCCGTCGCGGTCGCCGGTCGGCACCCACACGAAGCCGCCGACGGCGAGCTGGAACGGGTCGAAGTAATCGCCGAGGAGGCGCAGGCGCAGCCCGACCCGGAGATCGCCGAGCTGCACGTCGCTCGGCGACCTGAACGAGAGGCCCTCGGCCGCGGGGCTGTCGCCCTGCTGCAGCACGGCGAGCGGCAGGTCGACGTTGACGTGCAGCCGATCCCAGAGCGTGAGCGAGGAGTTCAGGTGCAGGAACAGCTGGTGGCCGACGATCGCGCCGAGGTTCTCGTCGCTGCCCTCCCGCGTGAGCACGAGCGGGTTGTGCGCGTAGTCGCCGAGCAGCATCACGTGCAGCGTCGCGCTGCCGTCCTGGTTCGGCGAGGCTGCATACGGCGACGGCACACCGAACATCCGGTCGCCGGCGGGCGCGGGGCTGAAGCGGTTGAGGGCGAGGCCGCGCGCCGGTCCCGCTTCCTGAGCGGACGCTGGCGCGGCCCACGCCGCCGCGGCTAGGGCGGCGGCGCCGCAGATCCATCGAGGGGGCAAGGGGGCTCTCATGCGCAGGATCACCTTGGGTGCTTTGGGCGAGCGGCCGTCGACTGCTCCGGCGCGCAGGCAAGTTGGGGGAAACGCGGCGTACTCGACGAGGAGGATCGGCGAGCAGCCTCGAAATCCCGGGCCGTCTTATAGGCTTCGCAGGACGCTACAGGTGGACTTTTCGCTGGGCGGCCGTCCGAATTCGGATCGGCCTCGACAGGGCGGCTCTCCTGCGAGCCGGCCTTCGCAGCGCGGCCTATGCAAGGCGTGTGCACGCCTCGTCGTCGCGTGGGGCGGGTGGTTTGTCGGGGATCTCGCGGCCCCAGCCGGCTCTGCGGCGGGCCGATTGAGGCCTACAGACATCAGCACTGCGGCCTCGGTGCGGCGGTATCGACCAGGATCGAGCGGGGGCGCGCCGGCGCGCCGGCGCGCTCGGCCGGCGGGCTCTGCGGTGCTCGCGGCCCCGGCGCTGCGTCGCCGGAGGCCTGGGTTCCCCGTGGGATCAAAAGTTCGTTCGGACGGTGCCGCTGAATTGAAAGATGCCAGGGTTCGAGCCGATCTTGCCAACGGCGGTGAACCTGGATCCTGGCGTGACGGCCAGCATCGGCGAGCGGAGCGCGTCGATCGGTGAGGTCGACTCGGCCTGGCTCGTCGCGTAGGGCGAGCTCCTCGTGATCTCTGCCCGGAGATACGAGCTGCCGCTCGTCACGACGCTACCGAGCGGCGCCGGCGCGTCGAGGTCTCGGCCTGGGTACGGGCGGAGGGCACCGGCCGGTTCCCGCGTCCGCGTGAAAGGACCCGTGTCGGGCGCCGCCCAGGACTCGCTACGTCAGGCGCCGCGGGCTCATCCGGGGCCGCCGGCGGCTCGCGGTGGCCGGGCGCCGCGTCCGTCCGGGTCGTGTCGACTGGCGTATTCCGCGCGGGAGGCGCGTTCCAGCGCTCCATCTCGTGGGTGTATCGACTACCATCGTCTCCGAACGGCGGCTGCCACCGGCGACTCCAGACGACGGAGGTTTCGACGATGAACCTTTTCCCCGACGAGATGCGGCGGGATCCTTATCCCCTCTACGATCAGCTGCGGACCGGCTCTCCCGTGTTCCATGTCGCTCCGCTCGATCTCTGGATGGTCTTCGATTACGACGGGGTGAAGCGGGCGCTGACCGATCATGACGCCTTCAGCTCCGCGGTGACGCCTCCCACCGGCAAGGCGCCGGACTGGATCGTCTTCTCCGACCCGCCGCGCCACACGAAGCTTCGATCCATCGTCCTGCGGGCGTTCACGCCGCGCTCGATCGCGGGCCTGGAGCCGCGCATCCGGGAGCTGTCGCGCGATCTCCTGGATCCGTGCATCGAGCGCGGGGAGATGGACCTCGCGGCGGACTACGCGGGGCCGCTGCCCACGATGGTGATCGCGGAGATGCTCGGCATTCCCCCCGAGGACCGGGCGCGGCTGCTGCGCTGGAGCGAGGTGATAGTGAACCTCAGCCACGCGATCTCCGGCGGCGAGGAGGCGGCGAGGGCCGTGAGCGAGCACGCCGTGGTGAAGGAAGAGATGAAGGCGTATCTCGCGGACCTGATCGAGGCGCGCCGGAGGGCGCCGGCGGAGGACCTCTTGACCCGGCTCGTCGAGGCCGAGGTGGACGGCGAGCGGCTGACCGAGGGAGACATCCTGAACTTCTTCCAGTTCCTGCTCGCGGCGGGCACCGAGACGACAACGAACCTGATCGACAACGCGATCTTGTGCTTCCTCGAGAGCCCGGCGGAGCTCTTCCGCCTCCGGGCGGCGCCCGAGCTCTTGCCCTCGGCGATCGAGGAGGTCCTGCGCCACCGCTCGCCGCTGCAGATGGTGTTCCGCGAGACGAAGCGCGCCGTCGAGGTGCACGGCCAGGTGATCCCGGCCGGGAAGCTGGTGCTGCCCGTGATCGGCTCCGCGAACCGGGATCCGCATCAATTCCACGACCCTGGCCGCTTCGACATCGGGCGCGACCCCAACCCGCACGTCGCGTTCGGCCACGGCATCCACTTCTGCATCGGGGCGGCGCTGGCGCGCCTGGAGGCGCGGATCGCGCTGCCGGATCTCCTCTGCCGTCTGCAGGGCCTCCGGCTCGCGAGCGACGAGCCGTGGGAGCCGCGCAAGGCGATCATCGTGCAGGGTCCGGCGCGCTTGCCGATCCGCTTCGAGCCGGGGAGGCGCGCCGCGGTGCACGCCGCGGGGGCGCACACGCCGTGCCCAGGGTGAAGGCTACGAGGAGGATCTCGCGGTGGGGGAGGGGGGCTCTGGACGAGCGGGTCCGAGGTGGGTCCAGGCGTGCCGTTGCACAGGGGCTCGCCGACGACGCCGCCGGCCGGGTGATGGACACAGAGGCGCTCATGGACTCCCTGGAGCGCGAGGTTGGGCCGATCGCGTGGCCGTAGTCTGGACGGAACGTTCACGCGACGACTTGGTCGACATCTTTCGCTTCATTGCGCGGGATGACCGGAAGGCTGCTGAGCGCTGGACAGCACGCATCGTTCAGCACGCAGAGCTCGCAGCGACGACGCCGTTCGGCGGACGCGTTGTGCCGGAGCTCGGGCGCGACGACGTCCGGGAGCTCTTCCTGCGGTCCTATCGAATCATGGCTTCTCCGTAGAATCTGTGGGTGCATGGTTCGAGCAAGGGCACAACGACTTGCGAATCAGCCGGAGGGGGCCCAGCCGTCCAGCCCCGCTACGCGGCTGGGCGCAGCGCCGGGTGCATGCGCTGGTTGGGCCGTCTACTCCAGCACCTTGGTCGCTGAAGCGGTGGCGGAGCCGGTCCATTCGCACCGGGAAGCCGGAATTCAACGCCAAGGCGCCAAGGCGCAAAAAGGCAAGTGAGAGGGGGAAGTCATTCCTGCAATGCGCTGAGAAGGCGTTTTGGGGAGACCGTCTCGCCCAATGGGCAAAGCTCGGCATCAGCCCCCTGGGTGCTGCTCGAAGATGGACGACTCGCTCGGTTGCAAGGGATAGCGGTACAGCGGTCGTCCAGCGGCGGCCTTCCCCGCTCAAGCTGACAGGCGGGCGGCAGGCCGCGCCCGTGCCCCGTGCGGCTCTTCGGCGATCACCCCGCGTCAGACCCCCGTCGCCAGCACGGTGACGGGGGTGGCCGGAAAGACGCGCTTGCGAGCGCCGTCGAAGCGCACGCGGATGACGTTGCCCGGCGAGAGCTTCCGGAGAGACTCCTCGCCGACGAGGAGGGTCTCCTGGTCGACGAAGGCCGGGCTGCCGTCGTCGGGGACGACCTCGAAGAGGACCACGACGAGGAAGCCATTTTGCTTCGCGAGCTCCCGCACCACCGTGCAACGGAGGACGCGCCCGCGGCCGAGGGAGCCGAACGATGCGACCAGGGTGGAGGCGAGGTGCCGCAGGAACCGCGCGAGCTGTAGAATCGCGAAGAGGCCCCCCGCCGCGACGAGCGCCCAGTACGCCGGCGACTCGACTGCCTGTGTCGCGGCCCAGGCGGCGAGCCCGGCGCCCCCGAAGACGAAGACCGCGTGGAGGAAGAAGCCGAAGCCGTTGATCGGCAAGTGACGGACGAGCGTCCAGTAGGCCGAGAGGAACACGCTCTCCACGGCCCGCTCGGCTTCGTCTCTGGACACGGACGCTGCCCGCGCATAGTGGGCAATGGCCTCGTCGCGCTTGCCGTCGACGAGCAGCTGCTTGACGCGCTCGATGTCGTCTTTCGAGACGGTCTGGGCCCTGATTTGCGCGACGGCGGCGCCGGTGGCGGGCCGCTCGACGAAGAGACTCGTGTTGCAGAAGATGCAGATGACGCTGCGCCGCCCCGACTCGACGGAGAGCGGCGCCCCGCAGTTGGGGCAAGAGGTCATCGAGAGCAGGAGGCTCATGAGCAGGTAAGCCTACCTCAGACCTCGCCTGAGCTCGAGCGTAGCGCGCGGCGGGACGGCGCCGCCCTGCGTCCAGCATCGCCGACCCCAGCGAGCGCCGGCGTGACGTCCGGCTCGTCGAAGGACTCGAGGACGTCGCCTGTCGGCGCACATCCCCCCGAGCACGACCGGCGCCTGCACCGGGACAACCTCCGTTATTTCTGACCGGCGTACCCGCCGGCCGCGTGCTCCTGAACGCCTGAACCGTGCGCGATACCGACAAACGCGACGGCGTTCCACTTCCACCCGCGCCCCGGGTTGGTGCGCAGCTTCTCCGCCGCCGAGAACTTCCGCCTCTTACCCGGCTTCGGCACAGTCTCGGCGGCGACGCCACTCGGGCGGGGAGCAGCGCCCTGCGCCGCTGGGGCGGGGGTAGGATCGACGGATCGGAGATGGGAAGGCTTCGGCACGGGTCAGGTCCATTCTCCGCCCTCTCACCACAGATTTCCAGGGGGAGCCTGTCTCACCGGACGTTGGCACAGAGGGCCGCAGGAGGCCTGCGACCACCTCAGGTCTTGTCCGTTCCGCCTGACGGCGCCATCAAGTCGTCCACGAACCGGCGCATCAGGCGCACCAGGTCGCTGAAGTCTTCCTCACTCCACTTGGCGAGGATGGGGGCCGCAAGCCGCTGACGCGCGGCGTCCAAGGCGTCCGTCATCTGCCGCCCCTTGTCGGTGATCACCGCCTCATGGATGCGACGATCGGCCGGGCTCGGTCGGCGTTCGATCAGCCCCAGGCTCTCGAGCTTCGCGACCTGGCGGCTGACGGTCGTGTAATCGCGCCCGGCTCGGTTCGAGAGCTCGACCACGCCGATCGGCCCGAAGCGCTCGATCCCCACCAGCAGCCGAAAGAGGGCTTGATCCAGGGAGATGCCTGCCTCCGCGAGCAGCTCCTGATCGCGCTGCGGCTGGTTCATGAGCGCGATCAGATCGACCATGGCTCCGTGGAGCTCGCGGAGCTTCTTTTTTGTGATGCGTGTATTTTGCACAAATTTCCTTGACGCTTCGGAGGGCGCGGTTATATGCAATATACACATATCTGAAACGCGGTCCAAAAAAGCGGAGCTCGCTGTGGAATCTATTTTTTCGACGGATGTCCTGATCGTCGGCGCAGGTGCTGCTGGGTTGACCCTCGCCATTGAGCTCGCCCGTCGGGGCGTTGCGTTCCGGCTCATCGACAGGCAGGACGGGCCCTTTCGCGGCTCGCGCGGCAAAGGGATCCAGCCGCGCAGCCAGGAGGTGTTCGAGGATCTGGGCATCCTCGACCGCGTCGTTGCGACCGGCGGCCTGTACCCACCCCCGCGGGTATATCGCGACGACGGAGGCTACGAGGAGTCGCAGATCATGGAGCCTCAGGACCCGACGCCTGGCGAGCCCTATCGTCTGCCGCTCCTCGTGCCTCAATTCCTGACCGAAGCCGCGATGCGCGAGCGTCTGGCGGAGCTCGGGAAATACCCGGAGTTCAGCCGCGAGCTGAAGGGCTTCGAGCAGGATGGCGAGGGGGTCAACGCCCGCATCGCCGGCCCGACGGGCGAGGAGACCGTCCGCGTCCGCTATCTCGTCGGAGCGGACGGCGGCCGCAGCGTCGTACGGCACGCGCTCGCGATCGGCTTTCCCGGCAAGACCCTGGGAGTGCGCGCGGTCGTCGCCGACGTCGTCCTGGAGGGACTCAGCAGGGCCGCCTGGCATCGCTTCAACGAAGGGTCGATGGAAAAGCAGGTGTCGCTGTGCCCGCTCGCCGGCACCGACATGTTCCAGTTGCAGGCGCCGATTCCTCTCGAGGGTGATGTCGATCTCTCCGCGGAAGGCCTCACAGCGATGGTCACGGGCCGCACGGGCCGAGGCGACGTCGTGATCCGCTCGGTCTCCTGGGCCTCCGCCTACACCATGAACGCGCGCCTCGCCGACCGTTACCGGGACGGGCGCGTCTTCCTCGCCGGCGATGCCGCGCACATCCACCCGCCGACGGGTGGGCAGGGCCTCAATACGAGCGTGCAGGACGCCTACAACCTCGGCTGGAAGCTCGCCGCCGTTCTGGCAGGCGCGCCGGAGGCGCTGCTCGCGACCTACGAGGAGGAGCGCCGGCCGGTCGCCGCGGAGACGCTCGGCCTGACGACGAAGCTCCTGGAGGCGGCCAAGCGGGGCGTCATGCGCCGCGGACGCGAGGTGCATCAGCTCGATCTCGGGTACCCGGAATCGTCGCTGGCCATGGAAAAGCCGAAACGCAGCGGCGGCATCCGCGCGGGCAATCGAGCGCCGGACGCGCCCGTCCGCGGCGTCGCGGGGATGCCGACGCGGCTCTTCAAGCTCTTCCAGGGTCCACACTGGACCTTGCTGGGTTACGGGTCGGACCGGCTCTCGGCCGTCGAGCCGCGCCCCGGACTTCACATCCACGCCGTCGGGCCGCGCGGCGACATCGTCGATGATGGCGGCCATCTCCGCGCTGCTTATGGCGTGTCGCACGGCGACTGGGTGCTCGTCCGGCCGGACGGCTATATCGGCGCCATCGTGTCGTCCGACCATGCACCCGCTCTGGAAGCCTACCTTGCCAGCGTCGGGCTCCCATCACGAAGATGACAAGGACGAGAGCGCGCTCTCGCCACGCCGCAGACTGTGGAGTTCACCGAGCCAACGGCGCGGCCCCTCGCGTCAAGGGAGACGGAACAGCGACCAGGGCACCTGGACGCCGGTACCACCGCTCTGGCCGATCAGGTTCGCGGGCTCCGCCGCGGGGTCCAGCGTGATCGACGCGATGTAGCGATCCCCCGTGACCGCCACCGGGCCCTTGACCAGGTTGTGCTCTGCGTCGTAACCGGGTGGTAACCGTCTTCCAACGGACGTGGATCCGGCATAAGATGAGAAGCAGGGGGTTCAATCGAGATGGATTCCCATGCCGAGAAGTTTGCCAAGCTCGCCGAGCGAATCGAACGCGATTTGAAGCGTATCGATGATGCTAGAGTTGCTGCTCGGCTCAAGCCTGTGCAGGCACCAGAAAGGGTACCTCATTGGTTTACTCGCGTCCTTTCAAAGCTTCGACGTGGTCCGAAGGCTCAGCCGAGCGCCGAGGACGAGGGAGCTCGTCGATTTGAAGAGGCTCAACGCCGTCTGGAATCACTTGAGAGATACGGGGCGGAGCTGGCACGAGCGGCTGCGCAGGAGGCTGCGAACGCCAGGGAATGGGAACTACGCGCGATGCTCGCGGTTCGAGCGGGTGACGATGTCCTCGCGCGCGAAGCGCTCTGCCGGCAGCGCGAGGCGCTCGAAGGTGCATCGGCGCACGAGCGGCAAGCGGCAGCGATCTCGGCGGCGATGGCCGAGTACACGTCTGCTCTTGCCGCCATCAAGGCATCTCCGCGTTGATGGGGCTGCGACGGACGACACCAGACCGACAGAGCACGCGCCCGGGTAGCCCGCGTCGATGACGGAACGCAGGCAGGTGCGTCCTCCACGGCCGGGATGAGCCGCGTGACCCGGTGCTGCGCTTGACGTCGCCCGCCGTGATGATCGCACGCGGCGCGACACCCCCCCTCGATCACGCGAGGCGAGTCGCTCGCCAAGGCATCGGTGGGCCGCAGCGGCAGCCGGCCTCCGCCGACCTCAGGGGCCCGCGCCGCAGGTCCTCGGCGGCACGTGCGCCCTGCGCAGGGCAGGTCGCGACGCCTGGCGCGCGGCTTGCTGTGCCTGCGCGACGAGCCGATGCGTCGCACCAACGCCACGCCCACGACGCCGCCCAGCTCGCCCGCCCAGGCGGAGCCGGCCCCCCAGCGCGACGGCCGGACGACGAGCACACCGCGCCGCGAGGCTCGCCTCGGCGACGTCCTCGCTGCGACCGATTTCTCGCCGGGCGCTCTCGCGGCGATCGAGCGCGCCGCGCGCCTCCCCCTCTCGGCGGGCAGCACCTTGCACCTCGTTCACGTGCTGCCAGCGCCCGCCTCGCCCGCGGAGGGCGAGAGCGCGGAGCAGGCCGCGCGTCGCTCGCTCGACGAGATCGCGGCGCGCGCCCTCGATGTCGCCCGAGGCGCGGGGAACGCAGGTCTGCAGGTCGCCCCGAGCGTGCTCGTCGGCAGAGAGTTCGTCGAGATCATCCGTCATGCGCGCAGCCGCGGCGCGGAGCTGATCGTCCTCGGCAGGCACGGGGAGCGCCCGATCCTCGATCTCCTGCTCGGGTCGACGGCCGAGCTCACCGTCCGTCACGCGGACACTCCCGTGCTCGTCGTACAGCGCCCCCCCGCCGGCGCCTACGGGCGGCCGCTGCTCGCCGTCGAGCTCTCGGACGTCGCGCTTCGGAGCGCCGCGCTCGCGACGAAGGTCATCGATCCCGAGGTGAGCCGCATCCGGGCGATCCACGCCTACCACGTGCCCTTCGAGGACAGGATGGCGCTCGCCCTCCCCTCGATGGAGTTCGCGGCCTACAAGGCGCGATACCATGACGACGCGCGCGCCGGCCTCAGGCGCCTCCTCGGCTCGTTCGACGGGCTCGGCGTGACGTGGGAGTCGTCGGTCCGGCGTGGCGACGCGAGGCGCGCGATCGTCCGCGAAGCCGGGCGGTGGAAGGCCGATCTCATCATCATGGGCACGCACGGGCGCTCGGGGATCTCGCGCGCTCTCCTGGGCAGCGTGGCCGAATCCGTCATGCGCTCGGCGCCGTGCGACGTGCTGGTCGCGCGCCCCTCCACGTTCGCGCTGGAGCTGCCCTGAGCGGCGCGGCGGCAAAGCATGCTCCGGCGGCGCCTGGACGCGCGCGTCGACTCGACCCGCCGAGGGCAAGACGGCGTGAGCGCCGGTAAGACGGTGAGACGATAGGGGGTTGGCTCTGCGGCCCCTTCGGATAGGCTGCGCCGTCGCATGATGCCGGAAGCTGCCCTCACGCTGGCCATCCTCGGAGCCACGATCGTCCTGTTCGTGAGCGATCGCCTGCGGCTCGACGTCGTGGCGATGATGTCCTTGCTCGCGCTCACCCTCTCCGGCGTCACCACGGTATCGGACGCGCTCGCCGGGTTCAGCAACCCGGCCGTGCTCATGATAGCTGGCCTGTTCATCGTGGGGGCCGCGCTGACGGACACGGGCGTCGCCGATTGGCTGGGCCACCGCCTCGAGCGCGTCGCGGGATCGGGAGAGGCGAGGGTGATGGTGGTCGTGATGGGGGCGACGGCGCTCCTGTCCGCCTTCATGAGCTCCACGGGGACCGTGGCGATCCTCCTGCCGGTGGTGGGGACCCTCGCGTTGACGCGCGGCATTGCGCCCGCGAGGCTCCTCATGCCCGTGGGGCCGCCGCTGCAGCTCCTGGTGCTCGCGACCACCGTCATCGTCGTCCCGCTCGTGTGGGGCTTCTGACCGCGGGAGGCGCCGCTCCAGGCCGCCCGGCGACGCGCCGGGCGCGGGCGGGCCCTCAAGGCTCCTTCTTCTTCTTCCACTTCTTCTTTTTTGGCGGCGGCAGCTCCGTCTTTCGATATCCTCGGCGCGATCGTCCTCTCGACCATCGCCGGCGAGCCATTCATCCATGCCTGATACCTTCATCCGCAATCCGATCCTGCCGGGCTTCAACCCCGATCCGTCCATCGTCCGCGTCGGCGACGACTACTACGTCGCGACCTCGACCTTCGAGTGGTACCCCGGCGTGCAGATCCACCACTCGCGCGACCTCGTGCACTGGCGTCTGCTCTCGCGTCCGCTCAACCGCGCGAGCCAGTTGAACCTGCTTGGCGACGGCGATTCGTGCGGCGTCTGGGCGCCGTGCCTGACGTATGCGGATGGCCTGTTCTGGTTGATCTACACCGACGTGAAGCGCTACGGCCGGACCAGCGTCGGCGGCGCGTCCGGCGCGTCCATGCGCGACTTCCACAACTACCTGGTGACCAGCCCCACCATCGACGGCGAGTGGTCGGATCCCGTTTATCTCAACTCGAGCGGCTTCGACCCCTCGCTGTTCCACGACGAAGACGGCCGCAAGTATCTGAGCAACATGCTGTGGGACCACCGGCCCGGCCGCAATCGCTTTGCCGGCATCGTGCTCCAGGAGTACTCGCACGCCAAGCGCAAGCTCATCGGGCCTGTCACGAACATCTTCAAAGGCACGCCGATCGGCTACACCGAAGGTCCGCACATCTACAAGCGCGGCGGCTACTACTATCTGATCACCGCCGAGGGCGGCACGTACCAGGGCCACGCCGTCACCATGGCGCGCTCCCGTGACCTCACCGGCCCGTACGAGCTGCACCCCGAGACGTACATCCTGACCTCGCGCGCTCGCGCCGACGTCGCGCTGCAGCGCGCGGGCCACGCTGACCTTTGCGATACGCCGTCGGGCGGCGTGTACATGGTCCACCTGTGCAGCCGTCCCATCCCGAACCGCGGGCGCTCGACGCTCGGCCGCGAGACCGCGATCCAAAGGATGGTCTGGTCGGACGACGGCTGGCTTCGCACGGCCGATGGTGAAGGTATCCCGCGCGTCGAGGTCCCGGCCCCCGGCCTGCCCGCGCATCCGTTCCCCGCCCCGGCCGCGCGCGAGGACTTCGATTCACCGCAGCTGCCGATCGACTTCCAGTGGCTGCGCTCGCCCTACCCCGACGAGCTGTTCAGCCTCACCGCACGTCCCGGTCATCTCCGGCTCTACGGCCGCGAGACGCTCGGCAGCCTGTTCCGCCAGTCGCTCGTCGCACGCCGCCAGCAGGCGCACTGCTACACCGCGGTCACGTCGGTCGACTTCGCGCCCGAGGAGTATCAGCAGATGGCCGGGCTCATCTGCTATTACAACGCGAGCAAGTTCCATTACCTGCACATCTCGCACGACGAGACGGTCGGGCGTTATATCCGGATCATGTCGGCGATTCCGGATGGGGTCATGGCGGACGCCTTCACCGCACCCGTCCCCATCCCGGGCACCGCGCCCGTGCACCTGCGCGCCGAGCTCGACCACGACCGGCTCTACTTCGCCTACAGCCTCAACGGTACGGACTGGAGCTGGTTCCCCGAGCACCTGGACGCCAGCATCCTCTCGGACGAGGCCTCCGCGCCTGGCCTTCCCAACTTCACCGGTGCGTTCGTCGGCATGGCGTGCCAGGACATGTCGGGTACCGCGCGCCCAGCCGATTTCGACTACTTCGAGTACCGCGAGCGCGAGTACCTGATCGACCCCAGGCGCCCGCAGCATCACTTTCCCGGGAGGGAGGCGGGTAAGGAACCTCGTTGTTGACCGCGGGTCGCTGGAGCTGTGGCGCCCGAGGGGCCGACGACGAGCGCTTCGCCGAAGCGCGAGGCGCGAGGCGCGATCGGGCTCGCGCTCGCTCGGCTGAGCTCTCTGCAGCCCGTCAGGGTAGTGAGCAGGCCGGGGCCCTCAAGGCTCCTTCTTCTTCTTCCACTTCTTCTTTTTTGGCGGCGGGAGCTTCGTCTTGTTCGGGTCCTTCGGCGCCCACGGAACGCGCGTGTCGATCGGCAGGATGTCCTCGTGCGGCAGGGCGCGCTCGCCCTCGCGCTTCACCGCGAACGACGCCGAGACCACGTTGACCTTGTGCGCGCCGACGTCGGACAGATCGCCTTTGACGCGGAGCCCGAGAGGGATGCAGAACATCCTCTTCCGCTCTTCTTCATCCATGTCGCTCGCCGGCGCCGCCCCGTCGCCCGGGCCGCGCAGCTGGCCGAGCCGACTCGGATCCTCCATCGCCTGCTGGAGCTGCTCGAGCACCTCCTCGGCGCACACGAGCTCCGGCTTGGGCTTCTTCCTGCTGCCGGACGGATACTGCACCTTGGACTGGACCTTGACCGTGACGGTCACCGGCTGCCGGTCAGGCCCCATCTGCAGCGCGCTCCCGGCGAGCGCCCCCTTGGCCCCGTCCACGATGCGATCCCACGTGGGGCCGTCCCCGGCCGACGCGCTCACCAGCCGGACGCCGAGGACCTGGCCGTCGGCGCCGAGCTTGACCTCGAAGGTCGCCCTCGCGTCGAGGGGCGCGGCCGAGGAGCGCACCATGTCCGCCAGGGTGCTCGCCACCGCGCCCGCGGCGGGGACGCTGATCCCCACGCTCTTGTCCTTGCTGTGCAGCGTCTCGTTCAGCACCGTGCCCGCGATCGCCGGATCCACCGGGCGAGCGCGCGGGGCGGCCGTCGGGGCGGCGCGCGGCGCGTCAGGGCCGGGGAGCACGCCGGGCACGGTCCAGAGGGGCGTCCCGAGCCCTGGGGCGAGCGCGATGCCCCCGCCCTCGGCGGGCGGCGCCCCGCCGTACTCGTCGCCGGGCGGCGCCGTCGCCGGGGCCCCCGGGGCCTCTGCGGCGGGCGCAGGGGCCTCGGCGGTGGGCGTGGGGGCGCCGGGAGCCTCGACGGCGGGCGCGGGGGCCTCGGCCGCAGGCCGGGCGGCGGCTCCGGCTGCGGGCGGCGCGCTCTCCGGAGGCGCGGCCTTCGGCTCGGCGGCGGGGGAGGCCGGCGCCGGCCTCGCGCGCTCCATCGAGGCGACCTTGGCCGCTGCGGCGCCCGGCGCGGGCGCCTGCGCCTTCTCGGCCGGAGCGGCCTTGCCGATCTCGCCGGCCGCCTCCGGCTCACCCGCGACCGGCTCGCTCCCGGCCGGCGCCGCGGTTGCGGCCTGGGGAGCCGGTGATTCCAGCTCGAAATCGATGCCATCCACGATCGCGGACGGCTCGGCAGGGCCCTCCGGAGGCCGCTCCGGCGTCGGCGCGGCGAGGATCGCGGCATGCGCCGCGACCGCCATGGCCAGGGCCACGGCATCGCGCCCCCGCAGGGAGATGCTCACCGCCTCCTCGTGCCAAGGCAAGCGCGCATCGACCAGTTCTAGCACGCCCCCCGGCGCGCGGACCTGCATCCCCGGCGGTCCCCCGCCCACCGGCGCGAAAAGCACGATCGCGGCGCGGCGTGCTCGCGATAGCCGCGCGGCCGCTGCGGCCGGTGTTTCGCTCCCGCCGTGTCGCTGCGCTGTAAATCGCGTGCCGACGTGCGGTGTCAGAGCACCGGCGTGCCCGGCGCGGCGTCCTCGACCGTGATGGTGCGGACTCGCCCCTCGACCTCGGCGGTCAGCAGCATGCCTTCGGAAACGAGCCCTTTGCCGAAGTCGCGCGGCGGCAGGTTGCAGATGACGACGATCCGCTTGCCCACCAGCTCTTCCGGGGCGTAGCTCGCCGCGATGCCCGAGATGATGCGCCGCGGGGCGCCGTCGCCGGTGTCGACGCGCAGATCGAGCAGCCGGTCCTTCTTCTTCACGCGCTCAGCGCTCGTGACCACGCCGATCCGGAGGTCCAGCCGGGCGAAATCGTCGAACGCCACGGGGCTCTTGCCCTGGCGCGCCGGCGGGGCGGCCACCTCGGCGCCGCCGCTCGCCCCGGGCGCGGCCTTCGAATCGGCCTTCGCGCCAGCCTTCGCATCGGCCTTCGCCGGCTCGGCGTCCGGCCGCGGCGGGGCGAACCGGGCGAGCAGCTCGGCCTCTTTCTCCTTCTCGAGGCGCGGGAAGATGGGCGAGCCCCTGCGGAGCTTCTCGCCGGGGGCTCGCGAGGGGAGCGCCATCGGCCAGCGATCGCTGCCCTCCTCGAACGCGATCGGCGGCAGCCCGAGCTGCTCGCGCATCCTGCCCGCCACGACCGGCATCACGGGGGAGATCATCACGCTGATCGCCTCGAGCTGCTCGATCAAGGTCGCGATGATCGTCCCGAGGCGCGCCGGGTCCGTCTTCTTGGCCACCCACGGAGCGGCCTTGTCGACGTAGAGGTTCGCCGCGGCGATCACCGTCCAGATCGCGTCGAGCGCGCGCGTCGGCTGGTTCGCGTCGAACGCCGTCGCAGCGGCCGCCGCGGCCTGCCGCTGCGCCCCGGCGAGCTCCTCCTCGAGCGGGCCCAAGGCCCCCTTCGCGGGGACCTCCTCGGCGAACGGGAGCACGCGATTCAGCAGGTTGCCGAGCGCGTTGCCGAGCTCCGAGCCATACCGCGACAGCACGTCCTGGAGGCTGAAGTCGCCGTCCTGGCCGAACGAGATCGCGCGCATCAGGCAATACCGCACCACGTCCGCCCCGACGAGGGGCGCGCCGGCCTCCGCGCCCGGGCCGCCGGGCAGGGCCGCCGCGGCCGCCTCGGAGAGGGCGGCCGCCACCTCGACGGGGCTGATGGTGTTGCGGAGCGTCTTCGACATCTTCTGCCCGCTGTACGTGAGGAACCCGTGGGCGAAGACCTGGCGCGGCAGCTCCGCCTCGCCGTAGCCGGCCGAGAGCAGGAATGCGGGCCAGTAGACGGCGTGGAAGCGCAGGATGTCCTTGCCGACGAGGTGCACGTCCGCGGGCCAGAAGCGCGTGTTGTCCTCCGGCTCCCGGAGGGCGGTCATGTAGTTCGCCAGCGCGTCGAACCAGACGTACATGACGTGCTTCGGGTCGTCGGGGACGGGGATGCCCCACTGGAACGTGGTGCGGGAGACCGACAGATCCTGGAGCCCCTCGCGCACGAAGCTCACCACCTCGTTCAGGCGGCTCGCCGGCTGCACGAAGGTCGGGTTGCGCTTGTAATAATCGAGCAGCGCGTCTCCGTACCTGGACAGGCGGAAGAAGTAGCTCTCTTCCTTGACGCTCTCGGCGGGCTTCTTGTGCAGCGGGCAGACGTTCCCGGGCTGCTCCAGGTCCTTCTCGGTGTAGTAGGCCTCGCACCCGACGCAGTAGAGCCCCTCGTAGTGGCCGAGGTAGATGTCCCCGCGCGCCTTGATCCGGCTCCAGAGCTCCTGCACGGCCTTCTTGTGGCGCGGCTCGCTCGTGCGGATGAAGTCGTCGGGAGCGCAGCCGAGCTTCGGCCACGTGGCGCGGAAGACGGCGGCGATCTCGTCGGCGTGGGCGCCCGGCGCGACGCCGCGCGCCTCGGCGGCGCGCTGGATCTTGAGGCCGTGCTCGTCCGTGCCGGTGAGCATGCGGCTCTCGTGGCCGCGCAGCCGGTGGTAGCGGCACAGCACATCCGCGGCGATCGTCGTGTAGGCGGTGCCGAGGTGCGGGACGTCGTTGATGTAATAGATGGGCGTCGTGACGTAGAAGCGGCTCGCCATGGCAGCGCCCTCTTAGCATGGGGCGCTCTCCCGCGGCGAGCCGGCGCGGCGCCGATCAGATCAGCGCGTCCTCGGGGAGCTCGGCCTGGTGCAGGACTCCATCCGTGAACACCTGGCCGTCGATCTCGTAATAGAGCCGGATCTGCACCTTGCGCGCGTCCGGCCGTGGCGACACCGAGCCCGGCGTCGCGGTGGATCCCTGGAAAATCTTGCCGGCGAAGCTGAACTGCTGGTTCGGGCCCCACCCGGTATACACGAGCGGGATCGTCTCGGCGTGGACGAGCGCGTCGTGGCCGTCGAACACGTGGACATCGATCCATGCGCTGGCGCCCCACGCCGAATGGCTGACCCACGCGTCGAGGTCCAGGTGGTTCTGGATGTCTGTCCCCGCGATCGGCCCCTGCGCGGGCCTCGGGAACGCGTAGACCTTCGAGACCCGAAAGGCCCGGACGTTCGTGATGTCGGGGCGCCGCTGCGCCCCCGCGCGGTAGACGACCGGCTGCGCCGGGATCCGCGGCGGCGGGCCGCCCACGTCGAACCAGTAGTTGTCGCCGAAGCGCGTGTCCCACGCCTCGCACCGGCGGCTGGTCTGCGAGAAGCCGTGGAACCAGATCTCCGCCTGGGTCGCGTCGTCGGGCACCGAGATCTCCAGGGCCGCGGGCCTGTGCGCGACGACGTGCCCGGGCGGGTTCCCCGGGGCCCGCACCTCCTCGACGACGCTCCCCTGCACGATCGCGCCGCGCGGGTGAAAGCGGACGTAGGCGGTGATGTCGCCGATCTCGGCGCCGCGCCACGTCGTGAAGCAGCGCGATAGGCGGCTCAGCTCATACTCGATCCTGAGCTTCCCCCCGCGCTCGATCGGACCCTGCTGCGCGTGCTGCCAGTCAGGCAGGAACTGGAGAACAGCGGTCGTTGCCATCGGGACCCTCCTTGCATGGACGCGTAGCCAGGAACGGGCAGCAAATGCAAGCGGGGCGACGTTTCGGCCGGCGTGAAGGCCGATCGCGCGTCGGCTGATCGCGCGGGTGCGGTTTCAGGGGGGCGTGACGGCGGATCGCGCCTGCTCGGACGGCACGGACCCAAACCGGGCCCAGCTGTCAAGCGCTGGGCCTGGGGAGCCCGCCGTGACCGAGCCGTCGTGTCGGGCTGCGGTGGTCGCTCGCCCGCGGCGCGGTCATGACCCGGGCGCGCGACAGGCTCGGGGACGAGACCGCTCAGGAGTTCGCCCTGAGCGCGGTGAACTCGCCTGGATCGTGGATGGTGGGGGGAGTGGTCCCGCCACCGATGAAGTCTTCCGTCCGGTCGTACATGCCGAAGCGGGTCACCGGCGCCGAACCGCCCTTCGCCGGGAAACCATCCGGGCCTGCCTTGACCCCGAGGGCGTTCATCAAGCTGCAGTAGTACTTGTTGATCGGCGCGTTGGCGAGCGACGGATCGGTCCCCGTTTCCTGGGAGTACCCGTCGACCTCTTGCGGAGCGCCCTCGGCACACGTGATCTCGCTGTTGCCGGTCGTGAGATCGGGCGAGCCGTCATCGACGTTCACGGCCCAGCCGGTCTTGAAATAGCCGCCGGCGCTGCCGACCTGGACGATCGGCAGGTTGTTGAGGTTGAGGGCGCAGCCGTCCGACATCTCCTGGAACCAGACGGCCGCGCAGTTGTCGAGGAGCGTCCCGTCGCCCTCGTCGATACGGTTCAGCTGCCCGACGAGGTGGGCGAACTTCCTTGCATAGAAGTCGTCGATCTTGAGGAGCATGTCAATCACACCCGGGACGCAGGGGCCCTGCACTCCCGCGCTGTCCAAGCGACTCGAGAGACCTTCGCTCTCTTGCGTCAGGCCGAGCCCCGTAAAGCTGTAGTTCCCGGGGTACTTCAGGAAGATGACGGGGTTCGCGTTGCACGCCGCCGCGAGCACGGCGAGGTTCGAATAGAGGTCGGCTCCGTCCAGGCTGTCCGAGATTCGCTGCATCAGCCGGTCTTCGCCGAGCGGGGTTGTGCTCGCCAGGTCGATGTTTTCTTGCGTCACGCCGAGCGCTGTGGCGAGGGACGTGTCGCACTGCGCAGAAGCCACCACGTGTCCTGTCGAGTGGAGGAGCTCCTTCCAGGCTGCGAGCTTCTGCTTGTCGGCACGGCTCATGTCGAACCGCTCGAGCCTCTGCAGATCGTCCTTCACGATGTCGAGGACGCTCCTGCCGCGCATCGCCGCGTAGGTGTCCGGAGACGGCGGCTTCCCCGCCTCGAAGACGCCCGTGAGGCTGCTGAAGGCCTGCTGCGCGTTGAGGCCCCTGAAGAGGGTCTCGGCGGCGGAGTAGGAGATCGCCGACTGAGAGTTGTCATTCTGACCACCCGTGTTCAAGAGCAACGGAGTGCCTTGCGGGCTGAGCTGTCGTGCGATGACGTGGTCCAGCGAGGGACCGGTCGGTTTGGCGTTGAACTTCGTCGCCGTGTTGAAGCTGAACGGGTCGTTGCTGTTGGGAGTGACCGGGTGGCAAGTGAAGTACGACCCGACCACCTGCGTGTGGTGATCGTTCCCCTGCCCCCGAACCATCGTCGCCGTCCACTCGTTCATCGCGCGGATGCCTCGGGGCATGAGGAGCTTGTCGACGTAAGGCGCCAGGTGCTTGAGCGTCGTCGACTCGAGGTCCGCGGCGGTGAGCGGGCCGTGCGACTTCTTCGGGAACCACCGCGTCGTGATGCAGCCATAGTGCGTGTACATCACGATCAGCCGCTTCGGTGGTGTGGCCGGCTGCGCCATCACGGAGCGGTCGAGGATCGAGCCGAGGAACGGCGCCGCGACGCAAGCTCCGCCCAGCCCCCGGAGGAAAATTCTTCGGTTCACGCGCTTTGCCATGATCGTATTTTTCCTACCTCAGTGGAGATAACGCCCGGCTGACACCCGGAACGCCCTCCGGATGCCCGCGTTCGCCACGTCTCCGTCACCCCTACAATGCCCGCAGGCCCGTGAACGTATTTGGATTTCGCTCGGCCGGGAGCGCTCGTCGAGCGGAAGGATGCCCCGCGCGTCACGGGCGACCGCGGCGCCGGGAAAGAGCTCGTCGCGCGGCGGGAGGCGGCGGTAATTGGCGCCTATCGCGACGCGTCGCTGCCCGCGATGCTATGTTGAGACCATGACGAGGAGGTCGAATCGCGCCCTGTTTGCGTTTGCCGTCTCTGCGTTGCTGGGCGCATGCGGTGGGGAAACAGCGCCCTCCACCCCGGAGGCGGGCGGGACGACGGGCTCGCCCGCCGGCGGTACGGGGACAGGCGGCGCGGACGCGAGCAGCAGCGCCGCGGGGACAGGCACGGACGCGAGCAGCGGCGCGACGGGGACAGGCGGCGCGGACGCGAGCAGCGGCGCGACGGGGACAGGCGGCGCGACGGGGACAGGCGGCGCGCACGCGAGCAGCGGCGCGACGGGGGGAGGGACCGGTGGCGCGGGGCCTGTGCAGCTCACGGGAGCCGTCGAGAAGGGGCCGTTCGTGGTCGGCTCATCGGTGGTGATCTCGGTCCTCGGTCATGACCTGTCCCCGACGGGACGGACGTTCATCACGGCGACGGACAACGATCTTGGACATTTCGAAGTGGCTATCGCCCACCCCGGTCCGGTCTCGATCGTGAGCGAAGGGTTCTATTACAACGAGGTCACCGGCCGCCTCTCGGGCGCGCCGCTGACGCTGCGCGCCCTGTTCGACGTTGCCGGCGATGCGCCGGAGCAGACCGCGTACGTCAACCTGATCACGCACCTCGGCTACGAGCGGGCCAGGCGGCTCGCCGAGGGCAGCGGCGATCTCACGGCTGCGGTCGAGCAGGCAGAGGGCGAGCTCCGCGCCGCGCTGGGCATCGGCCCGGCAGGTTTCGACCCCCACGCGGACGGCGTCGAGATGAACGCTCTCGGGGGCGATGGCGACGCCAATGCGTACCTCCTCGCCGTCGGCGCCGTGGTGCTCAAGGCAGCCAGCCGCGAGGCGGGTGAGCATGGCTCCGTCGACGCGACGATGCAGGAGCTCGTGAACCAGCTCTCGCTCGACCTGGCGAGCGACGGCGCGCTCGACCCCGCGCTCGTCGCGGAGCTCGCCGGCGCGGCCTCGGCGCTGGATCGCTACGAAGTGAAGGATCTCCTCGGCGAGCGGCTCGAGGAGCTGGGCTCGACCGCCGAGGTGCCGGATATCGACAGGTTCTTCGACGAGGACGGGGACGGTATCTACGACGCCGAGGATACCTGTCGTCTCGCCCCCAACCCGAGCCAATCGCCGCTGAACGCGATCTGCTCGGTCAAGGAGGTCCGCGTCTCCGAGCCCCTCATGGGCGGCAGCCTGACGGAGATCTTCGTGCGCGACGCCGATCAGGACGGCCGCGCCGACGTCATCCTCGGCAATGTCGGCGGTGGTTCGGGCGAGGGGCTGGGCGTGCTGCGCGGCAAGGGGACGGGGCGGCTGGAAGAGCCCGCATGGGCTCTGCCGCCCAGGGATTACTACGCCGCGGCGGTCGTCGCCGACTTCAACGAGGACGGCGATCCCGACGTTGCGGCGGAGGTGTGGGGGCTGTCGCTCGCCGAAGGGGGGCCGGGAGCGACGTTTCTGCCCGTGGTCGAGATCGATCCGGCGAGCGCGCTCTGTCTGGCGACCGCGGATTTCGACGGGGATGGGCATCAAGATCTCGCCTCCGGCGGCGCTTCCGACGTGACCATTTTCCTGGGGGACGGCGCGGGCGGGTTCGTGGCGGCAGCGACGGTGCCCGCCGACTCTCCGGTCGCGCTCGCCGTGGGGGACTTCGACGCCGACGGCAACGAGGATCTGGCGGCGGCCCACTGGGACCAGGGGAAGGTCAGCGTCTGGCTCGGCGACGGGGCGGGGGGCCTCGGTTCACCGACCTTCTTCGCGATGCCTTCCAAGGCGTCGTCGGTGTCCGTCGGGGACTTCGACGGCAATGGCGACCAGGACCTGGTCGTGGCCATGCTCGACGGGAGGCTGCGCGTGCTCGTCGGCGACGGCGCGGGTGGCTTCACCCAGGGGCCCGAGCACCAGGTGTCGGCGAATCACCATGCCAGGACCGCGATGGCCGACTTCACCGGCGACGGGAGAGACGATGTCGTCGCGAACTGGGCCATGGACGGCGTGATCCACCTCGTCATCAGCGAGGGGACGGCGTTCGGCGAAGATCACACGTTCGACGAGGCGAACAGCCGGGAGGGCCTGTCTCTCGGTGTCGGCGACCTCAACGGGGACGCCAGGCCCGACATCGTGTACGACGACGGCGAAGCCGTGACCACGCTGGTCATCAATCTCTGAGCCCGCAGGCTGGCTGCTTCCATCTGCGAGGCCGGCGAGTTCGTGCTCTCAGCGGGCCGTGTAAGACGCGAAGGCAACGGGGAGCGTCGACCTTGCGCTCGGCGGTGAGCTCGGTCCGGCGCCGCGTCACCGGTCGCCCTTGCGATCCGTCCACACTCCGAAAAGCGTGTCCGGTTTGATCGTTCCTTCATCGCCGGGTCGACGGGGCTGTCTTCACGCCGCCGCCGGCGGGGCGTAGCATGTGTCAGGGCGCGTCGACTCCAGGGCAGCCTGCCCTCGAGCGCTGCGCCGCGACGTCACCCAACCCGCATCGAGAGGTCTCATGAGTTCTCCGACCGCCCAGCCCGCCGAGAGCTACAACCCCTACGAAGCACCCAAGGCAGACGCACCCGCGGCGCTGCAACCGGAGGGGCGCTCGCGGTTGCGGCTCGCGAGCGGCGGCCGGCGGTTCGTGAACCTCGTCGTCGATTACATGGGATTGATGCTGTTCACGTTCCTCGTGGGCGTGATCTTCGGGCTCCTCGGAGGCGCCGAGGTGTTCGAGCAGGCCAACGATACGTTGCTCGGTCTCGTGATGATGTTCGCGTACTACGTCTCGATGGAGGCGCTCTTCGGCGCCACGCTGGGCAAGCTCGTCACTGGCACGCGGGTCGTGATGGAGGACGGCAGCCGCGCCGGCGTCGGTCGGATCGCGATCCGCACCCTGTGCCGGTTCATCCCCTTCGAGGCGTTCACGTTCCTGAAGCGGGGCGACGCGCCCGTGGGCCTGCACGACGGGCTGTCGAAGACCCGCGTCATCCTCGTGCGCGGCGCTGACGACGCACGTTGAGAGGGGGTGCGCCGAGCTCCTGTGGGGACGAGCGGTGGTCGCCTCGCGACGGGGCAGGTCAGGGGACGGCCTGCTTGCGAATGCGAGCGAGAGAACGAGAGCACTGGAGGGCCATGGCGCCGAACCCGAGAAAACAGACACCAACGTCAGACCAGCTCCGGAGGTCGAGGGCTTCGACGCGCACAAGCAAGAGATACGCGAAGGCGAGGTTGGCCAGCGCCCAGGCAACGTTCACCGCCGGCGGCGACAACCCCTTGAATGGCGGTGATGCAAACGGGGTCTGCAACGGTTGGCCGGACACGCCGGCGATCAAGTGGGGGAGCGCATTGGCGAGGAACGCCCCGCCGAAGAAGTACGCGAAATAGACATACCAGGGCATGGTGATCTCCTCGAGCTGTTCGAGCGGAGACCGCTCTCGCATCAAAAAGTACGTTGTGGCGGCGTTCACATGCAAGGAAGAAGACAGGGCCCACCTCGGACCGACGCGTGGAAGGGTCTTAATTTCTCCCGGCTCGCCCCGCTCCTCGACGAGCGGCAGGTAAACCTAGGGCGTGAGATCGATCATCGATTCGGTGCCCTTCAGGGTCACGGAGATCTCCGCGCCCAGGCCGGCCCCGCCGGCGAACGCCGGCGCATCGACGCGCACCGCGCACGTCCCATCGGCGATGACCTCCGCGGAGCGGGTCAGCAGATCCCCGCGGGGGATCTCGCTGCTCTCGCAGAACCGGCCATCGAGGGCGCAAGCCTCGGGCGTGGACGACGTCACCTCGAAATCCTCGGTCCTCGCCTCGCTGCACAGCGGAACACCGCCGGACGCGAGCCCGGAGATCACGGCGACCACCCGGTTCCCCGTGCGGTGGAACCCATCGAGCGTCTCGCCATCCACGAGGGCCCTTTCGCCCCCCGCGACGCCCGGGATCGCGAACACCACGTCCATGGCGTCGATGCGGGCGGCAGGGATCACCGAGACTTCGCGCGATGCGCCGCCGTCGGCCGGGGTGATCACGACGCTGCCGTCCCCGGTCGCGACGATATCGGAAGGCGCGCCCCCCTCACGCACCCGGAGCGCCACGCCGGTCCCCACCACGTCGACCGCCGGGTGCTCGACGTTCTGTGGAGAGAAGCGCAGGCCCGCCGCGTCGAACGCCGCCGTGGTGATCGGGAGAGGCCGGTTCGACTGGATGACGGCGCTCGCGCCGCACTCGGCCGGTATCTCGATCTGCCAGCGCGGGCGCGCCGCCTGGACGGTCATCAACAGCGTGACGGGGAGCTCGCGGGTGTCGTCGTACGCGGAGCACGCGTCGAGGCCGCCCTCCGGCACCGCGAGCACGCCCGAGACCTCGAAGGTCGATGTCCCCTCCTCGCTCACGCGGACAGAGAACGTCGTGGGCCCCGTTTGCTCGACGGCGATCGCACCCTGGATGGCGCCTATCTGGTCAATGGTGATCGCGCCCGGGATCGGATTGCAGCAGCAGCGCGGGTCGATGACCGAATCCAGCGCGATCGTCACGGAGCTCGGATAGTCGGGCCCGAGCGCCAGCGCGGCCTGGCCCTCCACGACCATGCGCGTCCGCGTCGAGCGCTGGTCGCTCGCGATGTAAGCGCCGGTCAGCGTCGATATCGTTCGCGCCGGGAGCGAGAGCGCCGCGACCTCGCTGGTCTCCGGCTCGACGGGGCCGGGGCAGAGCGGGTTGGCGTTGTCGCCGTCGTCGGGGAGCGGCTCCTCGACGCCCGTGTCCGACGCAGAGGGGGCTGGCTGGCACGCGAGGCCAGCGCTCATGAACAAGAGAAACTGGAGTAAGCCTCTTCGCATGCCGTAGAAGTAACAGACGTAACCTGCGGAGAGAGGCAGCGGCAAGGTTGCGACCGGGTCGATCTGTGAACGGAATTCATGAATCTTCGTCGCCACGCGTGGATTGTCCGTCCCGCCGGCGAGGGTCACCTTGCGGCGCGTGACGGGGCCTCTTGCCGGTCCCGCAGAGGAGCAACGCCATGCACGCCGTAGGAGTCCACCGCTACCTTCCCATCGAGCACCCCGAGAGCCTGCTCGACCTCCAGCTGCCGGAGCCGGCGCCGAGGCCGCGCGATCTGCGCGTGCGGGTGTGCGCGGTGGCCGTGAACCCGGTCGACGTGAAGGTCCGCGCGCCGAAGCCCCGGGTCGAGAACCCGCCGCGTATCCTCGGCTGGGACGCCGCCGGCATCGTCGAGTCGGTGGGCGCGGACGTCGCCGTGTTTCGGCCGGGAGACAAGGTCTATTATGCCGGCAGCATCGCGCGGCCGGGCAGCAACGCGGAGGTGCACCTCGTCGATGAGCGCCTCGCCGCGCCGATGCCGCGGTCGCTCGGGTTCGCCGACGCGGCCGCGCTGCCGCTCACCTCGCTGACCGCGTGGGAGGGGCTCTTCGAGCGCCTCGGCGTCGACCCCGAGGGGCGCGACGCGGGGAGCACCGTGCTCGTCCTCGGCGGCGCCGGCGGCGTGGGGTCGATGGTGGTGCAGCTCGCCAAGGCCGCGGGGCTGCGGGTCGTCGCGACCGCCTCGCGCGAGGAGAGCCGGGCTTGGGCGCGCTCCCTCGGCGCGGACGTCCTCGTCGACCACCGCGCGCCGCTCCGGCCGCAGCTCGATGCCGCTGGGATACAGCACGTGGAGCTCATCTTCGATACGCAGAGCACCGAGGCGTGGTGGGACACGATGGCGGACCTCGTGGCGCCGCGCGGGCGCATCGTGGGGATCGTCGAGGCGAAGGCGCCGCTCGATCTCGGGAAGCTCATGTCGAAGAGCGCGACCTTCGCGTGGGAGCTGATGTTCACGCGGTCCCTCTACGAGACCGCGGACATGGCCGCGCAGCGGGCGATCCTCACGCGCGTGGCGGCGTGGGTCGACGAGGGGCGGGTCCGCACGACGCGCCGCGAGCACTTCGGCCGGATCAGCGCGGCGAACCTGCGCGCCGCGCACGCCCGCATCGAGTCGGGGCAGGCGGTGGGCAAGCTGGTGCTGGAGGGGTGGGGCTGACCGCGAGGCGCGCCGGGCACGTCAGCGGGCGAGGAGCGCGATCGCGTCCTGGATCCCGGCGTGGGTCAGCCGTACGCGGACGTCGACGCGGGCCGCGCCGGAGCCGAGCACCTCGGAGGTGACGGCGAGCGGGGTCGCGACCCCGCCCCGCGCCGGCAGCGCCGCGAGCGCGGCGAGGTCCTTGGCGGCCTCGTCCAGCGCCTCCGGCGTGTCGCCGTTCGCCGCGAGCAGCGCCAGGCCAGCCAGCGAGAAGAGCCCGCCGGCCAGCGTCCCGCGCCTCCGCAGCACGTCCATGTCCGGCGCCGCGCCGAGCGTGCCCTCGTCGCGCCCCGGATCCACCGCGACGCGCAGCCGAGCCACCAGGGCGGCGTCGTCCTCGCTGATCCCGACCCACGTCCGCTGGCCGGCGGGGACGACGTAGAGGTGGGTCGTGTGCGCGGGCGGGGCGCCCTTCGTGAGCGGCCTGGTGCGGAGCTCGACGTGGAGCGTCCCCGCAGGCAGCGTGGCGGGCGCGCGGACGAAGGCGTGCGTCGTGTTCTGCTCGTCCTCGTCGTCCTTGCGAGCGCCGTCCTTCGGCGCGCTCCGCTTGAACTTGTCGAGCTCATCGCCGCGCTGGAGGAGCTCCTTCACCCCGGAGATCCAGGTCTGCGCCGGCTCCTCGACCGAGGCCAGCACCCACCCCTGGAGCGCGAGGCGCGCCGCCTTTCGCGCGCGCGGCGCGCCCTTGTCGCGCTGGTAGGCCGCGAGCGCCTTCTCCGCCGCCGCGCCGTTCGCGCCCGCGCCGACGACGAGGGGGCCGCCCGTGAGGACCAGCGTCTCGAGGCGATCGAGGACCTGATCGAGCCGCGCCTCGTCGTAGCCGTCGTCGATCATGTCGTCGCGCAGCGCCTTGAAGACGGACGCCCGCAGCGGGGCGAGCTCGGCGCGCGACGCGCCCTGCGTGTGGAAGGCGACCGCGGTGTCGGCCGGGAGGCGGAAGAACGCCGGCGGCGGCGCGGCGTCCTGCGCCGCGGCCGGCGCGAGGGCCAGCGTGAGGGGCGAGCGCCGGCTCGCGAAGCGCAGCGTGAGGCCGACCTCGACGTCCGCGCGGCCCCACGTGAGGTCGACGTTCAACCGCTCGATGTCGCGCAGGAACCCCGCGGCGAGCTCCTCGCCCAGCGCCCCGGCGCGGCCGTCGTCCTCGTCCTCGTCCGCGTCGCCCGCGGCGCTCGCCTCCTCCACGGCCTGGCGGAGGGTCCGCTCCGAGAGCTCGATCCGGGCGTCCGCGTCGAGCGGCTCCCGGGCCACGACCTGGACGAGGTAGGCCGCGGCGGCCTCGATGTCCTCCATGTCCGTGCCGCAGAGCAGGCGCGCGCCGTCCCGCCGCTCGCCGGGATCGAAGGCGCAGGCCCAGGGCGGCGCCTCCTCGTCGGGATCGGCGTCACGCGCGCGCTCGACGCGCAACAGGCCCGGGTGCTCCTCGATCTCCTTGAGCACGAAGCGATCGGCCAGCCGCGGCACCTCCTGCTCCGCGACCGACAGGGAGGCCACGGCGTGATCGCCCGTGGTGCCCAGGAAGGCGACGTCGAGCGGCCTGTCCAGATCGACGATCCCGGCGAGGTCCGGGCCCACCGCTGGCTCGAGCATCTTCGTGGGGTCCGTCGAGCCCATGGTGAACACGAGCGCGCTGCTCGGCAGGAGCTGCGCGGCGTTGGCCCAGGTCCGCTTCGGATGGGCGATCCTCAGCACGAAGGCGAGCTCCGCCGGCGCGCTCGCGGGCTGCGCCGCCGCGACCGCGGGCGCGGCGACGGCGGAGCGCGGCGCCGCGAGCAGCGGCGCGACAGGAGCACGCTGGGGAGCCGGGGCGCCGGCGCACGCGGTGAGGAAGGCGATCGGGAGGAGGGCGGCGCGCTTCATGGAGGCGCCGATCGTCGCGCTCGAGCCGGGCCCCTGGCAAGCGGGGTGTCACTTCGGGAGCTTCATGACCGTGCCTGCGGCGCTGTTCGTCCAGTAGACGCTGGTCGCGTCCACGGTGATGCCCAGCGGATGATCTTGCCCCGTCGCGAGCGTCTCGGGATCGCCGCCTCCGATGGGCACCTTCTTCACGCTGCCGTCGTCGTTCGTCCAGTACACGCTCTCGGCGTCGATCGCGAGCTTCCGCGGGTTGCGCTGCCCCTCCGCGAGCGCGAAGGGGGGGCCGCCCTCGAGCGGAGCCTTCATCACGGTGCCTCCGTCGTTGGTCCAGTAGACGGCGGCGGCGTCCACGGCGATGTCCTGCGGCTCGAGCTGCCCGTCCGCGATCGCGCTGGGGGCGCCGCCGGCGACAGGCACCTTCATCACCGTGCCTCCTTCGTTCACCCAGTAGACGTGGGTCGCGTCGACGGCGATGCCGAGCGGGGAGTCTTGCCCCTCCGCGAGCGCGACCGGGGCGCCGCCCGCGATGGGCACCTTCATGACGGTGCCCTGGTCGGCGCTCGTCCAGTAGACGTTCGCGGCGTCGACCGCGATGCCCATGGCGTATGTCTGCCCGTCCGCGAGGATCGTGGAATCGCCCTCGTACGACGCCATCATGATGATCTCGAGGCCTGAGTCGGTGAAATAGATCTGGCCGGAGGGGTCGAGCGTGATGCTCTGGGGGGCGAAGGGGGGGTCTCCCTCGAAGAGGAACGCCGCATTGCCGCCGCGGACAGGCACCGTCATCACCTGTCGAGCGACGGGATCGACCCAGTACGCCGTGGTGTCGTCGACCGCGATGTCCGTCGGCTCGACGCCGCCCGACGCCAGGAGGAGGGGCTGGCAGCGCGACGCCACGCACGGCGCTCCCAGGCAATAATGGTCGCAAGCGCCGCAGTGATCCGGATCGGACGTCTTGTCCACGCAGGAGTCGCCGCAGAAGGACAGGCCATCCTGGCAGCCGGGCGTGTCGCCCCCGGTCCCCGCCGCGGCCACGGCCACGGCGTCGCCTCCGCCCCCGCCGGAGGTCGCCGAGCTCGTGGCATCGGAGCTCCCAGGAGCGAAGTCCCGAGCTTCGGGGCTACACGCGGACAAAGCAAGCACGCTCATCAGCAGGAAGCGGTTCATGGCGCGTAGTGTACACGGAACGCGGGAGCACGTCGGCAAGCCTGCCTCGGAGCGCTCGTTCTGTTCGCTGCTGTCGGGCGCTGTCGCATCAGCGGGCCAGCGCGACGAGCGACTCGGGCATTCCGAGGTCGACAAGGGCCGGCCGCACGAGGGAGAAGAGCTCGATCCAGACGCGATCGAACGCCGCCTCGAGCGGCGTCGCGGCCTTCCTCGATACCGACCGGCGACGTTCGATGAGCCCATCTCCGGTGCGGCACCGGATGTGCCGGACAGGAGCGTCGTCGAGCGCCCACCGCTGGAGCTCCTCGGGGAGCTCGCGGAGCGCGCCACTGAGCCTCTCGAAGGCTTGCGGGGTCAACAAGAGATCGTGGCGTGTCCCGGTTCGCTCCTCGGGGCCCGACGGCCCGATCCAGTGGCACCTCACCGCGCCATGGCCGCCCACGCGCAGCGTGGCCTCCCAGCCGGCGAGCGACGCGGAGAAGCCGGGGACGAACGCGAGGTCGATCTCCATAGGATGATAGAGCGGGCGGGTGCCGCGGGGCGCGGGCCTCAGCGCGCCGGCGTCATGCCCGTGTCGTCGAGCGCCGGCCAGGCTGGCCGGAGCGGGAGGACGAGCGCATCGAACGGCGCGGGCAGCGATACAGAGGTCGCCGCGTGCAAGCAGAACTCCCGGCCGGGCCCGAGCACCATCTGGCGCATCCACAGGCCGGCGCTCGCTTGCTCCAGGATCGGCGTGAGCCGGGTGAACAGCTCACCGTAGGACACGCCGTCGGGCTTGCCGAACCAGTGGGCGTAGCCGGGCGCGTTCAGCGCAACCCCGCCCCGCAGGCGATACAGTCCCCCGGCCCCGCCGCCGGCGACCGCGGCCGCCGCGTCGTGCGGCGCCGAGCGGCTGGCGGAGACCGCGGCCTCGTTCAAGGCGCCGAGCGCACCGAAATCCTGCACGAGGTACCAGTCCTCGTAGACGTCGCCGCCGCCGGCCGCCCACGGGGCCCCGGAGAGCCCGACGCTGAACGACCGGAGAAAGCCCGGCGCGGGCGCTCGGGCGAGCGCCGCGTGGAAGGCGCGCTGCCGGCGCTCGTACTCGTCCGCGGCGGCCTGCGGTTGCCTCCAGTGCCAGAACACGTAGGCCAGCATCTCAGGCCTTCTCCGACGCCGGGTGCTTCATGTTCATGTAAACACCGCCTGCCTCGAGCTCGTCCAGCATCTGGCGGAGCCGCTTCTCCCTGGTCTCCTGGCGCTTTGCCTGGTTGATCCACCCGATGTAATCGTTCTGCTGGTAGGCAGGGCGCTGCTTGTAAGCGTCCATCAAGCCACGCTCGTTCAGCGCGCTCTCGATGAAATCCGGCATCGGGTACCTGGGCCGCCTCAGGGCTGACGAATCGGCGCTCATGGCCTCCTCGTTATACCGACGCCCGGCGTGGAGGTGAAGCGAATCGGGGGCGCCCGTCGGGCTGGTCGCGCGAGGGGCCGGCCGCGCAGGTCGCGGCCGGGCCCTCCAGGGCGCGGGCTCGAGGGCCGCAGCCCCCGACGCTCACGGCGTGCCGACGTTGATGCTCGTGAGGATCTGATTCTTCGGGAGCGAGCAGGTGACCAGGTACGATACGTACGAGCCCTTCATGGAGTCGGGGACCGTCACGGATTTCCAGTTCGCGCCCTGTCCGATGGTGAAGTTGAGGTTGCCGAGCTCCGTGCCATCCCAGTTGGTGGCCGTCACGGAGCACAGGGTGGCGGGCCGGGTGGTGTCCCTGACGTTGACCTCGACATCATTGATCTTGTTCCCGGTGGTGACGAGCGGGCAGGCCACGTTGACGCCTTGCAGCGCCTCGATGCCCATGGCCGGATAGTACACCCGATTGGCGTGCTCGGGGGCCTGGGCACGGCAGATCCCGCCGTGGTGGTTCTGGACCGCCGCGTCGGCGACGGCGGAAACGCTGATGAGAGCTCCCATGAGTGCGATGCTGGTGATGGTCTTCATGAGGTCTGTCCTTTTCTGTGTGCCGCGCTGGCGTGCGATGCACGGCTCCACGAGCGCTATCGGTCTGCTCGCGCCGTTCCGGGCTCGCCCCGGGCACCTCGCCTTTGTCGATGGAGGTCTATGCGCGGCCGCTGCGGCGGCTGACAGCCCGCGGAGAACATGGATGCAACTTTCGCCGACCTGGCGCGTCTCAGCTCCCCGGAGGTTCCGCCCGATGCCCAGACGTCGTGGTCTCTTCCTTGCGTTCTCCCTTCTTTGTCCGGCGCTGCTCTCCGCCGGGTGTGCCCAGCCGATCGACGCTCCGGACGCGACCGCGTACGTGCTGCTCGATCCCGCGGTGCGCGCTCGCTGGACCGTGGCCAGCGACGGCTGGCAAGGGGCGCCGATCCTGCCGGTCGCCCTCGACGCGGAAGAGACGGCCGCGCTGCGCGGCCCGGAGGGCGCGCAGCGGATCGCGCTGCGCGGGGGCATGCTCGCGCACGTCCGCGGCGCCGAGGGCGAGATCCGATGGCTCGCCCGCGGGGCCGCGGACGCTTCTCCTGGACGCGTCCGGGGGCTTCACGCTCGAGGACCGCTGCACCGGGGAGGTGGTCGCGACCGGCGAGTACTCGGCCGCGGGCGATCGCGTGATGCTGCGATCCGCGGGGGCGGCGCCGATCGTGCTGGGCCGGCATCAGGATGGGCTGGTGCGGCCGGGCTGGGAGGCCTTCGCGCCGCTCACGCCCGAGCCCTCGGGGCGCGGCGAGATGGAGAGCGAGCTGCTCGGGAACGGCGGTGAGGAGTGACCATGAAGCGCAGGCATTTGCTGGGAGCGACTGCAGCAGGGCTCGCGGCCACCGCGTGGCCCGCGTTCATCCGCGACGCGTTCGGCGATGGCGCCGCGTGCGACGAGACGGGCAAGCCGGCGGCCGCCGCGGGGTCGCTGGTCCAGGTCTCGGCCGCGTTCCGCCGCGCCCGGCAGGCGAGCAGGGCGCTGCTCGTCCTCGTCATCCCTGCCGACGACAGCGCCAAGTGGGAGCGCGGCCACGCGTTCGGCGAGCTGCTCAACTTCGGCGCGGACGGGGATCTCGCCCCGCTCGCGGGCGTCGAGGTCGTCTGCGCGACCATGGCCGATCTGAAGAAGCTCGTGCCCGGCGCCGGCAACGGGGAGCCGCTCATGGTGGCTGTCAGGACCGACAAGGTGCCTGTCGTCGCGACGCAGCTCGACGTCGCGATCCCGAGCTACGACGGAATGCGCCGCATGGCGGCCGGGGGCCGGGAGGAGCAGCTGAAGCACGACGACAGGATCGCCGCGCAGCGGATCGGCGCGCTCGGGGCGCTGCTCCGGAAGGGCCTTGGCGCCGACGCGCGCAACGTGGAGGCCCGGGCCGCGAGCGTGCGCGCGCGGCTCGTGAAGGCGCCGCCCGCGGGCGCGCACTGGGCGATCGCCAGCGGCTGCGGGATCGACGTCGAGGGGGCCAAGGACAGCGGGCTCATGGCCTGCGGCATGGGACACGTGCCCTCCAAGTCACGGCGCTTCCTGTACTTCTTCTCGGTCGACGGGCGCGGGGCATCGACGCGTTGATCCCGGTCGGCCTCACGCTCCAGCCCGACGCGGCGTTCCTCGACCTGCTGGCCGAGGTGATCCTGCGCGACGCCGACTACTACGAGGTGGCGCCCGAGACGCTCTGGCGCGTGCCGGACGCCGCCGAGGCCGATCTCCAGGAGAACGGCTTTCACCGCCGCTTCGCCGAGCTCGCGCGCCGGTCGAACCGGCCGTTCGTCGCCCATGGCGTCGGCTGGTCGCTCGGCGGCGCCTCGGCCGCCGACGCGGGCCGGCGCGCCCGCTGGCTCGCGGCCCTGCGGCGCGACAACGCGATCTTCCGGTTCCGCTGGTACACCGATCACCTCGGGATCAGCGCGCCCGCCGGGCTCTCGGCCGGGCTGCCGCTCCCGATGCCCATGAGCGCGCACGGCGCCGCGGTCGCCCGCCGCGCGCTCCGGGCGATGCAGGCCGTCGTGGCGGACGTCGGCGTCGAGAACAGCGTCAGCTACTTCGTGCTCGGCGATCCGCTGGACGAGCCGCGCTTCCTCGAGCGCATCCTGAGGGCGCCGCGGACGCACCTGCTGCTCGACCTGCACAACGTCCACACCATGGCGGAGAACTTCGGCTTCGATCCGGCCGAGTACGTGGCGCGGCTCGATCTCGCCCGGGTGATCGAGATCCACCTCTCCGGCGGCGGCCCGAGCGATCCGGGCTGGCTGCCTTCGGGCCGGGTGTTGCGGCTCGACGGCCACGACGACGCCGTGCCGGAGCCGGTGTGGCGCCTCCTGGACGAGGTCGCGCCGCGCTGCCCGAACCTGCGCGGGGTGACGCTGGAGCGCATGGAGGGCACGGTGCACGGCGCGGACGACGCGGCCGCCGTGCGGGAGGAGCTCCGCCGCGCGCGGCGCGCGCTCGGCCGGCGCGGGAGGCGCAGGTGACGCGCGCGGCCGGCGGCAGGTCAGCGGGGCGCGCGGCGCGCGGCGGGGCAGGGGAGGGCCGCGGCGGGGCAGGGGAGGGCCGCGGCGGGGCAGGGGAGGGCCGCGGCGGGGCAGGGGAGGGCCGCGGCGGGGCAGGGGAGGGCCGCGGCGGGGCAGGGGAGGGCCGCGGCGGGGCAGGGGAGGGCGCGGCGGCGCGGCCGGCGCGGCTGAGCGGGGCGCAGGCGCACGCGCGTTACGAAGCGCTCGTGGCCCGCGCGATGACCGCCGAGGATCCCGTGGCCGCGCTGCGCGCCGCGGCCGAGGATCCGGCGCTGCCGCCCGCGCTCCGGAAGGCGCTGCTCGGCGCGGACGAGGACGGCGTGAGGATGTCGGCGCTGCTCGTGGCGCGGCTCCGCTTCGAACGGCTCCTGCGCGGCTCGCCCGAGGCGGAGGCGTGGTTCGACCGCGATCCTGCGGAGTTCAGCGCTGCGTTCCGGCGCTACCACCCCGAGGTGCCGCCCACCGCCTTCTTCCCTCCGGGCGAGGCCCGCCTGTTCCGCCGCTGGATGGAGGCGCCCTCCGCGCCTGCGCGCGCCCGACGGCCCCGATGACCAGTGGGTGTCAGCAGCGCTTCCCCTCACCCCTGCCGGGTGTCAGCAGCGCTTCCCCTCACCCCTGCCGGGTGTCAGCAGCGCTTCCCCTCACCCCTGCCGGGTGTCAGCAGCGCTTCCCCTCACCCCTGCCGGGTGTCAGCAGCGCTTCCCCTCACCCCTGCCGGGTGTCAGCAGTGCTTCCCCTCACCCCTGCCGGGTATCAGCAGTGCTTCCCCTCACCCCTGCCGGGTGTCAGCAGTGCTTCTTGGCCTCGTCGGAGATGGTGGTGAAGTTGACCCGGTGGATGCCGACGGGGTCAGCCGCCCCGTCGGCGCAGCTCGGCCTCGAGCTCGGCGATGCGCCGCTCCGCCGTCGCGCGGGCGGCCTGCTCGGCCTCGGCGCGGCGTCGCTCCGCCTCCTCAGGGGTCGGGACGAGCTCCGCCCCGTCGGGGGTGCGGGCGAGACGAAGCGCCGCCGGCTGGCCTGCGGCAGGGACGATGACCCAGTGCAGATTGAGCACGGTGCACGGGCTGCGTTCCCCTTCGACGACGCGCTCGATCAGAGCGTCGTCGATGCGATCCCAGACCCGCAGCCGCTCTCCTGGCGCGGCGTCAGGATCGAACGCGACGAGCTCCAGCACGCCGAGCTCGTGGTACTTGCGGAGCTTGTCGGCCCACGTCTGCGGATCCGAGTCGTGCTCGCTCACGATCTCGACGGCGAGCTCAGGGGCACCACGCTCCCACGTCTTCCAGGAGCCGAACGGCGTGTCAGGGGTGTCGAGCCGGACAAAGGCGTCCGGCGCCAGACACCGGCTCGGATCCGACGCGGACCAGTAGACGAACTGGTCGGATCCGATCGACGCGCGATCCGCGAAGGTCTTGAGCACGACATAGAGCAGGGTCCTGAGCTCGAGGTGGCGCTTGGTCTCCGGCACGAGGGCCGCTTCCGGGAAGTGGAGCGGGGAAGGCGCGCGAACGTGGCGGAGCCGGCGCGCGAGCGCGGCGTGCTGCATGGGGACAGTATCCACACGTCGTGTGTGTACGTCGACCGCGACGCGGCTCGGTTTGCTCGCTTCGTCAAGCTCGCCTCGAGCTCGTTGCGGCGCGCGCCGGTGTAACCTGGCAGCGTGCGCCCCCGCCACCTCCGTCACGCCCTCGCCCTCGCCGCGCTGGTGGCCAGCGCCGGCATCGCCGGATGCTCGTGGTGGCCATCCGAGGGGCCCTCCGCGGCGCGCCAGGATGTCGGGAGGGCAGGGGGGCAGCCGTCCGCCGCGCCGCCCTCTCCCGCCGCTTCCGGCGGCTTCGCCGCGGGAGGGCCGCAGCCCGCCGCCGCGCCGCAGGGAACCCCGCCGCAAGCGCGGCCTCTCCTGCTCCTCACGGACCCTGCCGTGCTCGCCGAGCTCGAGGCCGCGGGCCTCGACTTCGGCTCGGTGCTCACGGGCGCGCCGCGCGCGCCGGCCTCGCTCTCCGCGCTCTCCCGCACCGCCGAGCTCGCCTCGATCGCGCGCGTGCTCGCCGAGGACCTGCGGCAGGTCCAGCGCGCCGATCCGAGGAGCGGGACGAGCATCGCGCGCCACGCGCACCGCCTCTTCGACGAGCGGTGGCTCTCGGCCGAGGGCGCCCGCTTCGAGCTCATCGGCGTGGTGAACCGGATGGATCGCCGCCCGTTCGACGCCTCCGCCTGTGGAGAGACCCGCCTCGTGTACCGGCTGGCCTACGCCGCGAAGACCCCGGGCGGCGCGGCAGGCGCCACGTCCGCTGCGGGCGCCTCCGTTGCCACGCCGGCCCCCGCCGCCGCCTCGCGCCTCCCGATGACCGCGTCGTTCGAGCTGCTCGCGCCCGCCGGCGACGCCCTCTCGTGCCGCCGCCTCGCGCAGGCCTGGTCGCGCGCCGGCGCGCTCTCCGGGCCGGACCTCGTCCGCTTTCTCACCTCGCCCGAGGGCCGCTCGCCCCGGGCGCCGCCGATCGCGCGCACCTCGCGCGGCTCGTGGTGAACCTGCAGAGCGTCCGCTGGCCCTCCACCGTGCGCCCGGATCTCGGCGGGCACGCGGAGTACGTGCTCCGCGCCTTCCGCTGGGACGCCCGCGCCGGGCGCTACGCGCCGCTCGCCCTCGAGAACACCCCCGACGTCGCCCGGCTCTCGCGCGACCCGGCGCGGCGCGAGCGGCTGCGCGCGTGGTTATCGGCCCCCGAGAACCTCGCGCGCCTCGACGAGGGGACCGCGCTCCTGCCCGAGGAGTTCCTCGCCACGAAGGCGCTGTCGGCGACGCCCCACGGGCTCGCGCGCCGCGCCAACAGGCCCTTTCGTGTCCTGTTCGAGCCGCGCGACTTCGCCGGCGTCGACTTCGCCGGCCTCTCGCGCGTCCGCTCGCCCGAGGGGCTGCTCCGGCGGCTCGACCAGATGACCTGCCCCGGGTGCCACCAGAGCGGATCCGTCGCCGGCTTCCACCTGCTCGGGCAGGAGCCCCCCGGCCGCGTCCACGACGCGCTGTTCACCGTCGAGTCCGCGCACCTCGTGGGCGATCTCCCGCGCCGGCGGGCGGTGGTCGAGGCCATCGCTCGGGGCGCCGCCCCGGACGACGAGGTGCCGTACCCCGAGCGAGGCGACGGCGCGCGCGGCGGGTACGGCGCGCGCTGCGGGCTGGGCGACCCGAGCTTCGCGGGCTGGACCTGCGCGGAACGGCTCGTGTGCTCCGCGTACGACGCGCCCCAGGAGGACCGCGCGACCGTCGGCGTCTGCCTGCCGGCGGCGCCGGAGGTCGGCGACCCGTGCCAGGTCGGCGCTGTCGTGCCCCACGCCGACCCGCACCGCGATCGCGCCGCGGCGGCGCAGCCCGGGGCGTGCCCGCTCGCGGCGGTGTGCAACACGAGCCCCGTCGGGTTCCCCGGCGGCATGTGCACGAGCAGCTGCGTCGCGCTCCCGGACGAGGGCGTCTGCGGCGCCATCGCCGTGCTCGACCCGTTCAACCGCTGCCTCGCCCGCGGGACGGTCTTCACCGAGTGCCTGAACCGCCACGTCACGCCCGCGGGCCTGCGGCGCTGCTCGAGCGAGGCGCCCTGCCGCGAGGACTACGTGTGCGCCAGGACGAGCTCGGGCGAGGGCGCCTGCATCCCGCCGTACTTCCTGTTCCAGCTCCGGGTCGACGGCCACGCGGTGCCGTGACCCGCCCGGCGCCCCGCGGCGTCGCCGGAGGCGCTCCGCCGGACCAGCTGCGTGACGCGGCGCTGGTGGGCAGGCCCGGGAGGCCGCGCTAGCGCCCAGCGCCGGGGCGCGCCAGGAAGCCGGTCTTCTCGTCCGCGCGGAAGCCGCACGCCTCGTAGAAGCGGTGCACCCCGGGCCTTTGAGACCCGGTCATCAGCATGACCTTGTAGCACCCGGCCTCCCAGGCCTCCGCCAGCGCATGGCGCACGACGCGCGCGCCGAAGCCTCTCCGCCGGTGCTCGCGGTGGGTCACCACGTTCTCCAGCAAGGCATAGGGCCGGCCCCCGCGCGTGAGGTTCGGAATGATGATGAGGGAGCAGCAGGCCACGAGGGCGGCGTCGCGCTCCACGACGAAGAGGTGGTACCCGGGGTGCTCGAACATGCGCTTCCAGAGCGCCGAGAGCTCGGGCTCGGGAGGGAACGGCGCGTCTTCGGGCTGGAGATCTCGATAGAGCTCCAGGACCCCCGGAAGATCCCCCGCCTGCGCCCCACGGACGACGCCGTCCAGCATTGCGGAGTCCGTCCGCTCATCGCCGCCCTGTCGCATCTTCATTCGATATCACCGGGCCCCGGACGACAGAAGTCCTGCCAATGCGCTGACCCTGACGCGCCGGTGCAGCGAGGGAGCACGTCAGGGGCAAAACACAATGTCGTAGTCTTCCCCGGCGCAGGCGGCCATCGACTCCTGATCATCGCCCGACCACGAATACGCGTCCTTGCATGCCTCTTCGAAGTACGCGGCCACGGGGTTCGCGGGATCGTCCCGGTCAGGGCTCACGCAGGAGATCGTCGCGCCGCTTTCGTCCTTGTAGCGACCCTCCTCCGGGCACCCCGCGAGCAGGCTCGTCGGGCACGCCAGCGTCCGGCAGTCCGGCAGGCCGACGGGCACGATCGCCAGCGGGAGGTTGTGCGCGTCCACGTGGCTGATGTTGTACCAATCGAAGTCGTTGAAATCGGTGTTGAGGGTCATCTCGGCCAGCGTGTGTCGGCCGCCGCCGGGGTCCGACCCGGCATACGCCCAGTAGCGCAGGGACGACAGCGGTTCCTCGCTGGTGCCCACGTCGCGGCACGCGAACTGCCCCGGGCCGAGCTCCCCGCCCTCGATGAGGCTCCCCAGGAACTGGAGCGGCTGGTCGCACTTGTTGACGAAGGCCAGGGTGGACTTCCCGTCACCGGGCGTGCGGCAGTCGACCTCGCCCGGATCGATGGGCGGCTGGCCTGTCGACGCGCTGCTGGCTTCGCTCGACCAGGCTCCGCCGGTCGCGCTGGACGCGGCGCTGACCGACGTGGATCCGCCGCCCGTCGCGCCGGAGGATGTGTGCTGTCCGGGGGACGCGCAGCCGGCATCGAGCAGCGCAATCGCGAGCAGCGCGGCCGCGGCCTTCCCATGTTGCGACATGATGGTCCTCCTTGCGGACTCGGTGGCGGGAGGAGGACGAGGATACAGAAAGCCTCGTCCACCGAGAAGCCGTGTCCTCATCGGGCCGCGAGCAACGACCAGCGCGGACTCGAAACCTCGAGCGCCGCTCAGGGCGCCTGGCAGGACACGCGGTGGATCGGCTCCTCTTTCCCTTCGCCGACCGTCACGTAGTCCCATCCACCGGGCACCCACGTGATCGCCTCGGCCTGCTCCTCGTCGGGCGACGGCAGCACGCAGGGCGGGTCGGCCAGCGCCTGCGCCACCGTCTGATCCGGTGTCATCGGGTAGTAGAGCACGTGTGATGAGGTGCGCAGCAGCACGCCCGTGCCGTCCGGGTGGACGTCGCCGCTGGTGAAGCGCGCGCTCCCGGCGGGCGGCTCGATGGATCCCGTCCGGACGAGCGTCGCCGGCGCGCCCGCGGCGGGCAGCGCTGGCAGCTCGTAGACGCTCGAGGTGCCCTTGTTGACCTTCGTCACGATGGTGAGCGCTCCGGTGGCGGGGTGAATGAGCAGCGTCTCCGCGTCGTGGCCTCCGTCGGGGTACGAGAGCACGAACACCTCGGCGGTCGAGGCGAGCGGCGCTCCTCCGAGCGTGTCCGGCTCCGGCACGCCGTAGATCGTGTAGCTGTCGCGCTCGCCGTCGTTGTCGCCGATGTCCGCGAGGAAGAGGCAGCTGCCCCCGCCCGAACGGCAAGGCCCGCGCGCGATGTCCTCCCAGTCGACCGCGGCCGCGCCAGCCACGGTCACCTCGGCCCGCAGCGCGCCGCCGAAACCGATCGCGAAGAACCGGGGGTCATCGCCGTGATCGTTGTGAACGTAGAGCGCGTCCGGGTGCAGCCCGCTGGCGACGACACCGGAGCACTCGTCGATGTCACCCGGCGGGAGCGCGCCGACTCGCGCGGCCCCGGTGCAACGAGGGCAGCCCGACTCCCGCACCGCCGGCGGATCCGAGGCCCCGCAAGCCGACAGGAGCAGCGAGAGCGCGAGCGCCGGCGCCGCAGAGCGCCGTGCCAAGGCGCCTGGCGCAGGCCCTCCCTCCGGACGGGGCGCCCGGAGGCGGCGCGGTGGCAGCAGCGGAGCGCGAAGGATCTCGAGTGCAGACGTCGGTGACATGAGCATCGCGGTTCAGTGACGTTTTCGCACGCTTCGCTCTGCTCGGCACGGCCGCTCGGCATGGCGCGATAGCCGTCGACGGCCGACGGGCGCCTGGGAGGAGCCGCGGCTCGGCCGGAACGCCAGGGCGCCCGCGGCCCAGCCGGAGCGTCAGGGCGCCGCGGCCCAGCCGGAGCGTCAGGGCGCCGCGTTCTCCGCCCCGGGGGTCGGCGCCGTGGCGGCGCCTTCGCCGGTCAGATCGGGCAACCTGCCCCACGTCTGCCCATCTGCTGCCGCCTCGATCGGGTACTCGAGCCGGGCGAGCACCTCGTCGCTCTCGGAGATGAGGTAGACGGTCTCGCCCCTGGAGGCGCTCACCTTCCAGGTCGCATAGAAGCAGCTGCTCGGTCCGCCGTCCGGCAGGCACGCGGTGTGGGGCCCAGGGCCGTCCTCGGGCAGCTGGTCGCCGAGGATGAGCAGGTACGCGCCCGGGGCGAGCTGCGTGCCTTCGGGGAACCGGAGCGCGTCGACCGTGTTGCACTCCCCGCTCTCGTCGGAGTCGCACAGACCGAGCCCGCCGAGGTCGGCCGAGCCTGGGCCCGGGTTGCCGAGCTCGATCCAGTCGCCGCCCTTGGCCGAGATCTCGTTCACCACGACGGTCGTCGTCGCGGTCCCGCCGCCCGTCCCCCCTTGGTCGCCGCCTGCGCCGCTCGAGCTCGAGCTCTGGGAGGTGGTTGTCGCGCCCGTGCCGCCCGTGCCCGGCGTGCCCGTGTCCCCGGGCTCGTCGCTCGAACCGCAGCCGCCCGCGCAGAGCGCAGCGAGGCAGAGCGCGGCATATCGAAATTGTGCCATCACGATGTTCTCCTCGGCCCCAGCACACGGCGATCCCGGCGGTGTGTCAACGGTGTGTCGACGGCGGCGCGCGCGGGCTCCCGTTCGCGACCGCCCCCGCCGTGGACGCGCGCGTCTGCAAAGCGCGCGGCCGCGTCCCTCAGCGCGCCCGCGCCCCGTGGTCCGCGATCACGCTCGCCACGCAGCAGGTCAGCTTCTTCCCCATGCCGAGGTGCAGGAACTCGTTCGGACCGTGCGCGTTCGATTGCGGCCCGAGCACGCCGGTGATCAGGAACTGCGCCTCCGGGAACTTCTCTCCCAGCATCGCCATGAACGGGATCGTCCCGCCCTCGCCGATCCCCATCGCCGGCCGGTCGAAGAACGTCTTCGACGCCTTGCGCACCGCCGCTTCGAGCCAGGGCGCCGTCGCCGGCGCGTCCCATCCGGACGACGGCTCGCTCACGTGGAACCGGACCTCCGCGCCGTACGGCGGGTCCTTCTCCAGGGCCTCCTTCAGGGCCGCCGCCGCCTTCTTCGGGTCGAGGCGCGGCGGGAGGCGCATCGAGAGCTTCGCCCTCGTGAACGGGCGCAGCACGTTGCCCGCGCTCGCGATGGGCGGCAGGCCGTCGGCGCCCGTCACCGAGAGCGCGGGGCGCCAGGTGCGGTTCAGGAGGAGCTCCGCCGTGTCGCCGGTCACCGGGCACGCGCCCTTCACCCACGGCAGCTCGCACACGACCGACGCGCCCAGCACGTCGGCCGCGGCCCGCGCCTGCGCCGCGCGCTCCTCCGGGATCTGCACGTGCAGCGCGTCCACGAGGACGCGCCCGGTCCGCTCGTCCTCGATGCGCGACAGGAGCTGCCGCAGGATCCGGAAGCTCGAGGGCACCACGCCGCTGCCCACGCCCGAGTGGACGCCCTCGCGCAGGATGTTCACGTCGAGCGTGCCCTGGAGCAGCCCGCGGAGCGACGTCGTGGTCCAGAGCTGGTCGTAGTTGCCGCAGCCGGAGTCGAGGCACACGACGAGGCTCGGCTTGCCGATGCGCCCCGCGAGCGCGTCGATGTAGGCCGGCAGGTCCGGGCTGCCGCTCTCCTCGCAGCCCTCGATGAGGATCACGCAGCGCGCGTGCGGGATCCCCTGCTCGTGCAGCAGGCGCAGCGCCGCGAGCGACGCGAAGGCCGAGTAGCCGTCGTCGGCGCCGCCGCGTCCGTAGAGCTTGTCGCCCTCGCGCACCGGCTCCCAGGGGCCGAGCCCCTCGCGCCACCCCGTCATCTCGGGCTGCTTGTCGAGGTGCCCGTAGAGGAGCACCGTGTCGTCGCGCGTGCCCGGCACCTCCATCAGGATCACCGGCGTGCGGTTCCCGATGCGCACGACCTCCACCGTGAGCCCGGGGATCGGCTGCGCCTCGCACCAGGCCGCGATGAGCGACGCCGCCCTGTCCATGTGGCCGTTCTCGCGCCAGGCGGGGTCGAAGGCGGGCGACTTGTTGGGGATGCGGATGTAGTCGTGCAGCGCGGGGACGATCTCCTGCTCCCAGCAGCGCTCGCAGGACGCGACGGCTTCACGCTCGTTGAGCTTCGTCAGCATGAACCTCTCCAGGGGCTTGAGGACGGCGGCGATCTCCGGGGACCGACTCTACAGCGCCCACGACGTGGGTGTACCGCGGACATGGGGGGTTGACATCTTCGACGTTCCAGAGCGCCGAGGCGAGGAGCGCGGGGCTGGCGGGCGGGCGCGGCGTGTGGACGGGCGGGCGCGGCGCTTGGGCGGGCGGGCTCATCGGGCCCTCCCGATGTCAGGGCCGCTTCTCGAAGGTCACTTCCGGGTACTCCGGCGAGGGGCCGTCGAGCAGCGGCGCCGCTTCGCCGCGCACGTGCGCCTGGACGAAGGCGCGCGTGTACGCGTTCGTGATCTCGACCGCGCGGGCCGGATCGAGCGTGCCGAGCAGCTCCGGGAGGACGCCCTCGCCAAGGAAGTGCTCGACGACGATCGGCAGGTCCGAGAACGTGAGGTGGGCGGTGTCTTCGACCCGCGCCCGGTAGCCCTGGCCGTTCAGCGCGCCGTAGGTCTCGTCGATGCTCGCATCGTCGGGGTGGTCCGCCGCGAGCAGGATGAAGAAGGGCTGCGCGAGGCTCCTGCCGCCGGCGCCGTTCTGCGGCCCGAAGAGGCTGCCGTCGATGTCGAGGCCGGCGTCGAAGCGGTCGTCGCGGGCGCACGCCTCGGCGGCCATCGCGCCGCCGTAGGAGTGGCCGAGCACGCCGACCCGCTCGAGGTCGAGCCGCCCCGTGAGCAGGCCGCCCGGGTCGTCCTGCGCGTCGGCCGTGAGCTCGTCGAGCACGAAGCGCGCGTCGTCGACCCAGACCGCGACATGCTCGCTCATCGCCTGAGAAAAGGCCTCGATCTCCTCCTCCGACGCGTCCATCGCCGGCGTCAGGACGACCGAGCCGAAGGGCACGGCGCGGCCGTCGGGGAACACCGCGAGCTCGGTGTCATAGGTGTGGCTGATGGCGGCCACCACGAAGCCGTGGCTCGCCAGGTCCTCGAGGAGGCTCGTGTAGTCGGCGCGGAGCATCCCGAACCCGTGCGAGAAGAGGAGCACCGGGTGCGGCGCGCCGTCCTCAGCGAGCGGCACGCCCACGCGCGCGTGCGTGAGGATGCTCGCCTCGAAGCCGTCCTCGGCCGGGAGGCCGCCGGTGGTACGGCGGCTGTCGCCTTCCTCCGGCGACAGGTACGGCGCGAGCTGCCCTGTGCCGCAAGGATCGGCCGGGTAGAAGAGCTGCACCATGAGCTCCCGGCGGTCGTCGGGATCTTCCGTCGCCTCTTCTCCACGCGCGCTGTCGGTGAGGGCGCGGATCTGCGTGCCGACCGGGTGTGGGCCGGTCGGGCGGGGCAGATCGAGGACGCCGTCGGCAGGCGCCTCGTCGCCCCAGCCGGTGCAGACCGGATCGCCTTCGTGCGGCGGCACGGCGTCGTGATCGCTGCACCCGGCGAGGAGCGTGGAGGCGGAGAAGGCTGCGAGCAGGCAGAGAGCGTGTCGAGAGACGTCGCTGTGGAACATGCGCGCATCGTTCTCACGCCCTGGCCGAGACCGGCGCGGCGAGCACGATCGTGGCGCGCTCGATCGCGCTCGGCAGACGCGAAGATCCGCCTGACAGAAGCCGCAGGCCCCTGTACTATCGGTTACATGCGGGCATGTTCAGGAGGCGTGGCCGAGACGAACGGGCGGCGCACCGGGCAGACCAGCGACGGCGGTACGAGGCGGGGCTACCCTTGGGGAGCTCGGCAGGGCTCGGGTGAACGGGCTCGGCGGGCCATGCTTCGTGCGCCAGGCTGAACTTGGGCGAATGGAGTCGACCGGGCTATCCGAGCTCCACGAACAGATGTGCGGCCTGCGCCAACAAACGCCTGCAGCCGACGCGGGAAGCCCGCGCGGCCGAGGCGCGGCGCTATGCGGATGAAGACAGCGGAGCGGGTGAACGAACATGGAAGAGCCCGAAGAAATAGCGCTCGCCAGGAGTGAGGACGCGCACGACATCCTTCCGTTGATGGTCGCCTTCAACGAGGCCGAGGGCATCCTCTGGAGGCCCGAGGCCATGATTCCCGCTCTGCACCGTGTGCTCAACGACAAGGACCTCGGGCTGATCTTGGTTGCGCGTGTCGGCGTGCGTCGCTCCCCCGTCGGTTATAGCCTGGCCACGTTCGGGTATGATCTTGAGTTCGCGGGGCGTGATGCTTTCGTGACAGAAATCTTCGTGGAGCCCGGGTCCCGACGACGGGGCCTCGGGCGGACCCTGCTGGAATCGACCGTACAACACCTGCGAGAGCGCAACGTGAACGCCGTCCATCTCATGGTGCGACCGGACAATCAGCGAGCGATCGCTTTGTACGAGGGGCAGGGGTTCAAGGTCTCGCCGCGGATCATGATGACCAAGGAGCTGACCGCCCCGACCGAAGACGCAGTCCAACAAGGTATTCAATCGGGCAGCGCTTCGCGCCGCCGCTGAGCGCCAGAACATTCGCCAGAGCCGGAGCATCATGCCCTTCCCCCTCTCTCTCTCCTCACAGGCGGCGAGACCTGGTGGCTTCATCCGACCGCGTCCTGGAAACAGGAATGGCATGCCATCGTGGGGCGACCCAGGTTAGGTTCGCGGCGGCGGCGCGACGCCGCAACCGTGAGGAGACATTCCAGATGCTCGAGTACAGCGCCGCATGGCCGCATGGTGAGGTTCAAGACGCATTCCCAGAGGTCTTTTACGTCGTTGGTACGAACAGGACTCTCCACGCTGGGATCGATCTCCAGACGAGCCGCACGATGACCGTGCTCCGACAGGATCGAGACCTCACGCTCGTGAACACCGTGCGCCTGACCGAGGAAGGGTTGCGCCAGATCGACGCCCTCGGCCAGGTCCGCCACGTCGTGCGGCTCGGAGCATTCCACGGCCGAGATGATCCCTTCTATCGCGACCGTTACGGCGCCACCCTGTGGGCGCTCCCCGAGGCAGCGGCGGCCGACGGCCGACCTGCCGACCGAGCGCTCGCAGCAGGGGGCCCGTTCCCGGCTCACGGAGGCATCGTATTCGAGTTCACGACGGCGCGGTTCCCTGAAGCCGCCGTTTTGCTCCCGCGGGAGGGCGGAATCCTCATTACGTGTGACGCCGTGCAGAACTGGTCACACGTCGATCCCTTCTTTTCCGATGAAACGGGCGCGCTGTTCCTCGCTCAAGGGTTGATCGGTGCGGCGAACATCCCCGCGACCTGGCGAGCGGCGTGCACCCCCGATCTTTCCGATTTTCGCCGCCTCGCCGACCTGCCGTTTCGCCATATTATCAGCGCTCATGGTGAGCCGCTTCGTGACGACGCCAAGAGGCTACTCCAGGCCCGCATAGACGAAGTATTTCGCCCGTGAGAACAGGAGCCTACGTGAGGCCGGCGGCGCTGCCCAGCAAACCGTTGCGGATGACGGCGCCCTCCCTCGCCACGCTCGGTCTGGCACCCGCAGCTGGGCGCCAGCATCGTTAGGGCCATCGGGAACGCAATGCACAGCGCGCAAACAAGCTACCGTGAGCTCCATGACTCGCTCCTCGAGTACGACGATGGCTCGCTCTATCCGGATGTGCTCGCGCCCTGGCTCAAGGCGAATGCCGACGAGCGGATCTGGCTCCGCTCCTTCGCTTCCCGGCGCGGAAGCCCCATTCCGTCGGCGGACGTCGAGGACCTGTGGCGGCTGTATGCCTTGAGTCGCGTCAATGATACATTGCTGTTGCGGTTTCAGCGTGGGACGGCGGACGGATCGGATTGGCCGGGGCCACTGATCTCGCAGGCCGAGTTCGTGGCGTTCGCGGAGGCGCTAGGGCTCACCATCGCCCAGATGTCCTCGTTCTCGCCGTTCTATCATGAGATCGTCGAGGTCGAGTACACCGATGACTGCCGTCAGCCGGTGTCGATCGTAAGCTACGCCTGGCCGTGCCTGATGCTCGGTGACATGCTCTTCTCTCGGGCCGGAGTGCGCGTGCGCGGCGGCAGCGAGATCATCCGCAAGGACATCGCCGAATCATCTACCATGTACTGGACGTACCGGCGGAAGAACCGCCCCGGGCAGGACCTGTCCCATGGCTGGGGCAGCAACTCGCAGTGGCGTACCGCCTTCCGCAGGGACTATCGAGTGGGCCAAAAATTGTACTACAACGTCGACGGTAAGCGCGATCTAGGCACGCTGGAGTCAACGGTCGAAGATGGCGATGGCCTGACGCGGGAGGAGCGCGTCGAGCTGCTCACCAACCGCTGTTTCATCTTCACGATGAAACCGCACGACGATCTGTGGCCCTATGATGACAGGCTACAGCTCGAGGGGTGATGAGAGCTTGTTCGCATGCCGGGCATCTGGATTGAACTATCGGACAGGGTGGTGGCCAGCGACGGCGTGGCCGATGCGCGTTCTCAGTGTTCGTTCTGTCGACGCGGGGTGGCCGTCCTCGAGCGCCTCATCGCTGCCGCTGATGTCAGCATTTGCAGCGCTTGCGTTCGAAAATGTGCCCGCGGTCTTCGCCGCCATAACGTCCTCGGATGGCGCCCTTGGTGGCGATTCTGGAAGGACGGCGAGCCGAGCAAGACGCGGACAGGGCTCGGTTATCGGGACCCGCATCTTGCGTGCTCGTTCTGCAAGCGTTCGCTGGTCGATGTGCCCGCGCTGTTAGGCGCTGGCAGGATCACCATCTGCAGCGCCTGCGTGCGTCTCTGCGTGGAGATCCTCCGCGAGGAATCTCGGTGAACCGATCCGCCAAGACTGTGCGCCGAGGACTCGGAATAGCTGGTCGCCGTGGATGGTTGACGTTGCCTGACCCATGATCCCCCCGACCCCTGGCCACCGCGCGCGAGAAGCGCTCCTCCTGTGCTTGGCGGTACCCTTCCTCGGCGTCCTGTTCGGCGGGATCTACTCGGTGCCCGCGATCCGGCTCAGCGGCGGGCGCGATCCCTGGCTCAGCCTTCTCCTGCTGTCCGGCCTCGCCCTCACCGTCTTCGTCGCTGGGTTTCTCCTGCGAATCCCGACCGGCCACCTCGGAGGGGTCTACGTGGTAGTCGCCGTGGCCTTCTTCGTGGTCCGGAGGGCTTTCGGCGGTCTCGAGCGGAATCTGGAGCGCTTCGGAGTCGTGCACCTGTTCGGGCTGGTGCTGGTGGCCTTCGCCCACGCGGCGATGCTGCTGGAGTGACATCGGTGTCAAGCGAGAGTAAATGTCGTCTGGCAGGCGGGCGTAGATGATGGCTCCCTCGAGTGAACCCCAGTCCGGTGTGCCGTGCCGCGCGCGCGCCCTTTCGGACAACCTCCGCCTGTTGCCCGTCGTTGAACTCGCGCCAGGAGCCTATGGATCCGCGCTTCAGCCGACCACGAGCCCATGGACGGCAGAGGAGAGCGAGACCTACTGGCGGGCCTGCCTTCGAGCGGGTGGCGTCGTCGGCGTGGACCCCGTCGTTCCGGGATCGTGGCTGGTGGCGCTGGACGCGCTCAACTCCGCCGATCTGCTCCACAGGGTTTTGCAGGTCCACTTTGCCGACGGAGTCCCAGCCGACCTTGATGAAATCGGCCCTTTCTACGGCGGGCTCGCGCTCGTCGACGACGGCGAGAACCTGGTACTCCCGACCTGTTGCGGCGATCTTGGTGACCTCGACAATTGGCACATCGCGACCGAGCAGAGGACGGACTCGCCGGAGATGCTGTGGATCGGTCACCCGTGGCTCACCGTCTGGTACCAGGCCCCGATGCTGCACATCCGAGAGGAGACAGAGTACAACCTGCCGGCGCACCCGAGGGAGTTCGCCATGAACCCCGAGGCGCTCCAGAGCGCTGTGCGTCAGGCAACACGCGAGCTTGATCTCTTCTGCGAGCGCGTAGTGGTGTCGTTGCGCGAGCTTCCCGGCGTGCTCGATGCCCGAGCGATCGGCAGAATCCTCGTGGGTAAGAGAGACTCCTGATGCGCATCGCTTCATTGCCGCCCAGCTGCGCGGCGGTGCACGACGGTGCGCCCGTGCCGAGCTGCGCTCAGCACGGCGCCGGGCGGCACGTCGCGATCACGTTCGGCGGGCAGGCCCGGAAGGATCGAGGCGGAGGCGTGTTGGCGGGAACCGGTGACCGGGGGGCTACGGGGGATGTGTTCCGGCGCCTCTGCCCGTGGGATGCCCCGCCCGGCGTGAAGAACAGCTACGCTTCCACGGTTGGCTCCAGGAGAGGCTCACCGCCCGGCGCTCCCGGCTCCGTGCCCGCGCTGCCGCCGCCGTCGCCCGCGTTGTTCTTCCCCGCTCCTGGCTTGCGCCCGCCGCCCCGCGCGGCGAACAGGGACGGCGCGATCGCATCGGCGTCGCCCTCGTTCCAGCGCAGGTACGACGCCGCGCGGCGGCACCGCTTGAGCGCGTCCGGCCCGGAAGAGGTCGGCAGCGCGAGCAGGTGCGCGTACCAGGCGGCGAGCGCATACGTCTGGAGCTTGTCGAGCTGGCTCAGGGGGTGCTTGGGGAGCTCCTCCACGAACCGCGGGCGCAGCGCTTGAAGGTGCGGGACGGCCCCGATGGCCACGGCGACAGCGCGGGGAATATCGACGTTGATCGGCACCACCTCGCGGACGTCGTCGATCTCGGGCTCGACGAGCGCGAACGCCTTGGCCGCCTCGCTCGGCGCACCAGGCTTGGCGGGTGAAGACTTCTTCGTATTCGGCCTGGATCTCGGCATCAGCTTCTCCCTCGCAACGTGAGCGAGCACCCGTCGGTGCAGTGATGAAGCACAGAGGACGGGGTGGTATCGCGATCGCCTTCCGGCGATGTCCCAGGCGAAATCAACCGCCATGCCAGCGGGACGACGTGCGCTGTCGATGTGTTGCGGATGCGGCCGAACAGCCCGGTGTCGCCGGGATGTGTGGGCAGAGACACGGGCGTGGGGCGCGGCGCGCCTTGCGTCTCTGCGCAAGCGGTTGCGTACAACCGCTTGCGGTCGCACCGAACCGCGCGCGCTCACGCGAAGGCCGCGGTGGAGGGCGGTCGAACCGCCACCGGAGCCTCGGTAGGGGTCGCGGAAGGGCGATTGGACCGCTCCCGCCGCACCGATCAAGGTGGTGGAAGGGGGGTTGGACCGCTCCCGCCGCACCGATCAAGGTGGTGGAAGGGCGGTCGAACGGGTGGTGGCCTCGTTTGCCACTTTCGCAAAAGTGGCCTTCATTCGGGCGGGGGTTCAGGGAAGAGGGAGAGCTGCTCGGGGGCCCTCGGCTTCGGTCGCCACGACAGGAGATCGAGCTGCACCGGGCCGGGCGGAGGTGCGTCATGAACAGGCGTGACGGGCGTGACCGGTGCGAGGGGCGGCGGGTCCGGCTGGACGGTCGGACGGCGGAGTGCGGGCGTCGGCGCGGTGACGAGCCGCAGGAAGCCACGGCCGCCGGGCAGGGGCCTGGAGGGAGCTTCCGGCTGCCGGTGCTCCAAGGGCTGCGGCTGCGGCTTCTCGCCCGCGGGCTCGGTCATGATGGCGTCAAGGAGCTCCTCCAGACTCCACACGTGCCCGGTGAGACCCGCCTCCATCGCCGGTGTCACACGCAACGTGCGCACGGTCCACGCCAGATTATAGTAGGTATAGTGCAAGGCGACGGCGGCCCGGTGATGCTCGGGGCTCTTGCTGAAGGCGTACGAGAGCCTCCTCATGCGTCCGAGCAGATGGCGCGTGGTGCCGTTCAGGCGCTCCACGTAGGCCGTAGAAGCCTTCTTCGCATCCGGCGCGCCGTAGATCGTGTGCTTCGTGATGAACGGGTCACGCGGCGGCTCATACCGATGGTCCGGTCCACGGTAGGAGCCAGTGCGGTAGTTTTTGACAGTTTGCATGTAATCGATGCTGAGCCCGAAGCTCGCCGCAACGGTGGCAATGTACGGCGCAAATCCGTCCGTGGTGAACTGAGGCATCATCAGGAGTCGCGACCGAAGATCCTTGATGAAGGCGCCGCACGTGTCCATGTCGCGCTTGCCGACGCGCCAGGCGATGACGAGGCGCGAGGCCGTATCCAGCGCCGTGAAAGAGTACGTCTCGCCGATGCCGGGCGCGTCCTTCTCGGTCACGCGGGCCTGCTTCTTGCCGACGTAAGAAAATACCTCATCGGCCTGGATCAGCTCGCACCGGAGCCCACGCACGAGTCGGTCATGCAGGCGCTGCGCACCGGCGCCGAGAGCGAGCCCGAAGCGGCTGATCGCCGCTCGGCTGACGTCGGTCATCCGGCTGACCGCGCGCTCGCTGTTGCCGTCCACCAAGGCTGCGAGCACGGCAAGCTGCCGCTCGCGTGGGAGCACGTTCGCCACGGGACCCTTGCCTTTCCCCGGCGGAGGGCCCACGATCCGGTCTGCCAGGACGTCGGACGGGTCGCACCGCTCGGCTTCTGCCGCCTCGCTTCCGGGTGCAAGCCGGAGGCGGGGCGTTTTCGTCTAAGGTCCTCTGATTATAGCGGTTTTGCCGAGGAAAACCGCTCGGATCAGGTCGCGGCAGATGCCGACAGGACGGGGTATGTCATAGCTCCGCCGGTCCGCCGCGTTCTGGACCTGTCTCCGACGCCTCGCGTACGATGGCCCACCCGTGCGTCCCGTGACAGAGGGCCGCCCGGGTGGCTCGGCGACTTTGTACGTGGAGGCGTGTATGGCGACGTTACGCAAGGGGACGGTCCCGTGGAAGACTCATGGGCACGTGCTTGATACGGTGAAGCGTATATTCAAAGGATGGGAAGACGTCGTCGTCGAACTGGTAAAAAACGCTTACGACGCCGACGCCAAGGAAATTTGGATCACATGCCCGAGCAAGGACATGCCCAAAGCCGATGAGCGCGTATTCGAAGTGCGAGACGATGGCCACGGCATGACACGCGCAGAGGCAGAGGAGAAGTACTGTGCGACCGGGCGAGACAAGATCGCCGCAGACGGGTACAAGAGCCCGCGCGGGCGCACTGTCAACGGCAGGCGCGGCACAGGCAAGTTTGCGGCCCTTGTAGTATCGAGCGACGTGGTGGTGGAGACGTGGGCACGCGGCGAGCGCTCGATATTCAAATACAACGAAGAGACTATAAGGCGAGCGAGCGACGACAAGGTCCCCGTCGATGTCCTCACGGAGGAGTGCGACCCGAAGCAGAGCGGCACACGCATAGCACTACAAGGGCTGTACCAAAACGAGCCGCTCCCAACAGAGCGCGTCGTTGCAAACATACTCCTTCGGCACTTTGGACAGCACACCGACGTAGCGATACACGTCAACGACACAGTGTTCAGAGCTCAGGATCATGCTCGACTCGGCGAGGAAATGACCGATGAAGAGGTGCCAGGGTTCGGGACCGTGGCCGGCACCGTCTGGATCGCGCATCAGTTCATTAAGAATCCTGGCATAGTTATATACCACCAGGGACAGAGCGTGTACGGGCCATCTCTGTTCGGCGTTGATCACAAGGGATATCGTGGTGAAACAAAAGCTCTGACGAAGAAGCTGGTTGGTCGCATATCGGTTGCACCGGACGACGACTCAACGATTGCGACCGGTGCATGGACACTAACTCCCGGATTCAAAGCCGTCGAGGAATGGATCGGAAAGCGCCTGGAAAAGCTCTTAGAGAGGGGCGCAGATGATCACCTCCAGAGGCGCGTCGATACCTGGCTAAGTGATTCGATCGCGAAGCGTCACTTTGAGCGTCTCAACGACGAGCAGAGGGCGGCCACTCGGCGCATCCTAATCAGTCGCGCTAAATCCGCCGCCGATAACGAGACGAGCACCAAGACGGAACGTGTGATCGCGAGGTTTGTAACAAGATCGATGAGGACCGCCAATCTGGCGGCCGTCATGGATGCGGTAGGCGAGGCAGACGATGCGACCGTTGACACGCTGGCGTCCATGATCGGAGGGGAAGGCCGGTGGACGCTTCGACAGGTAGTCGTCACGTCTGCAATCGTGAAGGCGCGCGTCAAGGCTCTGGACGAACTTGCTAGGGTCAGTACCGATGAGTCCTACAACGAAGACGCCATACACAAGTTGCTTGCAGCAAACCCGTGGATCATCTCAGACGATTATCATTCGTTCCGTAGCAACAGGCAGATTCAGACCACGTTGCGAGAGCTGTTTGATATAGACATTGGCAACAAAGAGGGAACCACGCGACCAGATTTCTTCTTTGTGCTCGGCAATATCGACTCATCGATAGACGGTGTAAAAATATCGGACATGCGGTACCTGCTCGTGGAGCTGAAGGGTCCTGACCAGCCGCTTGGATTGAAGCAGCAGAACCAGGCAACGGACGATGCGAGCACGTTTCTGCACCACCGAGGAGGCGGATCGGCATCCGTGTGGTTGCTAGGCACAAAGTTTAATTCTCGTGTGCCGGCAGCGACTGAGTCTGTGGTGCATTCACCTGTCAGATATCACTACCGAGCGACAACGTATCAGGAGCTAATCGAGTCGTGTCGGCGTCGATTGGCCTATGTAGACGAAGGGATGGCCTCGCAGGCCGAGCAGGTCGCGAAGAAGGTGGTGGAGCTAAACGAGCAGGAGATTGCTGCTATGGTCAAATGAGTCAAAATCTCTGCGTGATTGCACAGGGAGTGCGCCTGTGGTTGGGGCTAGCGTGAGGATTGTTGGATGATGACTGGGAAATGTGGCTACCGCCGCCGCCTCAGCTTCCGAGCGAGGCGAGCGCGCGCGAGCCGCAGGCGACTACCAGCGGTGCCGAGCGGGATGCGGAGCAGAGCGGCGATCTCGGTGCCGCCGTGGCCGAGCGCGGCCAGGACGAGCACTTCGCGAGCCCAGAGCGGCATGGCTGCGATCGCCATGAGCGCCTCGGCTGCGTCGATGCGATCGCCGACGTGCCCCGGGTCCACGCGCTCCTCACCCGTGGCGGCCCACGGGTCGTCGACCGGCACCTCTCGACGACGGAACGCGCGCTCGTGGTAGTGGGTGCAGTGGAAGCGGCACACCCCGAACAGCCAGCGCTTGAGCGCGTCCAGGGGTTCGCGCGTTCGGTCGGGCCGGTAGCGACCCGCTTGCGAGCTCATCCACGCCCCGAGCACGACGTCCTGGCACACGTCGTCGAGATCGACGGCGCGCACGCCGAGACCGCGCAGAGCGCTGCGGATGTGCGGCTCCTGCGCGGCGATCTCGGTGATGGTCAGGGCGCGAGCGGGGCCAGCGTGCGGGCCCCACGGGCTCATGGGGCACCCCGGCCGCAGTGCGGGCAGCGGTCAGCCGCCACGGGCCGACCGAGCAAGCGCTCGACCGTGGTTCCAGCGGCGCGGGCAGCCTTCAGCGCGAGCCCGTGCGTCGTCCGGTTCGAGCCGTACACGAAGTTGGTCAGGGTCGTCTTAGGGACGCCCATCGCGGCGGCGAGGCAGGGCCAGCCGCCGAAGAGCCCGCGCATGTTGCGCAAGGCGGCGCGAAGGCGCATCGCCTCCGCGTCGGTCAAGGACGTGGAACGGGGACCGCGGCGTGTGGGTACACGTCCGCCTTGCCCGTATTCGGGCAGCGGGAGTACAAGTTGCATCTGTCGGGACCTCTCGTCGGGAGGTTTCGGCCACGCAGCCCGGACGGTTGGCGCCGTCGCGGGCTGCACTTACTTGCGGCCGAACTTAGCCCGTCACGCGAGGCCCGGAATCAAACGAGGCCAGTCTTCTTCAAAGAAGGCCACCACCGTCGAACGGCCCCTGCCGCATCGATCAAGGTGGTGGAAGGGCGGTCGAACGGCCCCTGCCGCACCGATCAAGGTGGTGGAAGGGCGGTCGAACCGCCTCCTGGCACCGATCTCGGTCCTCGCGGGCGGTCGAACCGCCTCCCGCTCCCCATGCACTCTCGCGGCGGACGCTCATCGATCGGCTCGAGACCTATCACCTGCACCGTCCGCGGAAGAAGCCACGACGGGCCAAGGCGCGCAGAGAGCAGCAATCCGGCGGTGACCATCGCGAAAGAGCGTTGAACGGGCGGGCGCGTTCCGGGCACAAACGGGGAGCCACCGCCCGCGGCTTCTCACCAAGCGCCCGGACCCTTCGCTCGTGAAGGATCCGGCTGCCCGGAGGTCTCATGCTCGTTTCATCGCGTTCGCGTTCCGCCGCCCGAGCCTCGCTGTCCGCCGTCACCTTCGCCCTCGCCCTGCCAGGCGCCGCCTCGTTCACCGGCTGCTCCGGGAGCGACGAGCCCGAGGAGCCCCAGGCCGCCGGGAGTAGCCCCACGTTTCACAAGGACGTCGAGCCCATCCTGCAGAGGAGCTGCATGGGCTGCCACTCCGCGGGCAATATCGCGCCCTTCAGCATTACCTCGTACGACGACGCCAAGGCTGTCGCGGCGCTCATGGTCCAGACGACCAAGGCGGGCACGATGCCGCCCTTCGCCGTGCGTGACACGGACGAGTGCTCGACCCGCCACGCGTGGAAGGGCGACATCCGCCTCTCCGACGAGGAGATCAGCACCCTGGAGGCCTGGAGCAAGGCCGGCAGCCCCAAGGGTGATCCCAAGGACGCGCCCGCCGCGTTCGTGCCGAAGAGCCCCGACCTGCCGGGCACGACCCTCGAGGTTCACCCGAAAGAGCCCTACGTCACCTCCGGTGAGCAGGACGAGTTCCGCTGCTTCGTCATCGATCCCGGGCTCACGGAGGACCAGTACCTGAACGGTCTACAGATGGTGCCCGGCAACGACAAGGTCGTTCATCACGGGCTGATCGCCATCGATCCGGAGCGGTCGATCGCGAACCTGGCCGGCCCCGACGGGAGCTTTCCGTGCGGCGATGGCGAGGAGCCGGCGGGCTCGGACCTGGGCGCGCTCCCGCTGCTCACCGCCTGGGCTCCCGGCACGGACCCGGTCGATCTGCCCGAGGGGGTGGGTCAGCTGATCCCGAAGGGGTCGCTCATCATGATGCAGATCCATTACCACCCCGCCGGCACCACGGCCGACCCGGACCTGACGCGCATCCAGCTCAGGCTCACCAAGGAGAAGCCGAAGTACGGCTTCCTGTACCACCTGATCGGCAACTTCGACGACCCGGTCAACGAGTTTGGCTTCGGGCTGCTACCGGGTCCGGGCGACAAGAACGGCGTCGAGTTCCTGGTCCCCGCGGACAGCAAGGACCACGTGGAGACGGAGCAGTTCACGATCCCGGCCGCGGACTCGCCCGTGGCGCAAGAGATACCGTTCCCGCCGGGCATGCGCATCTATGGCGAATTCCTGCACATGCACTACCTGGGCTTCGACCAGAAGGTGACGGTCACGCGGGCGAACGGCTCGCCCGATCAGCCGAAGGAGGAGTGCCTGGCACACGCGCCGAAGTGGGAGTTCGCCTGGCAGCGCTCGTACTCGTACGACGCGCCCATCGAGTCGCTCCCGACGCTCGAGCCGGGCGATGTGCTCCAGATCCGGTGCACGTACAACAACTCGACGGAGAACCCGTACGTGGTCAAGGCGCTCAAGGAGGCTCATATGAGCGCGACGATCGACGTGGCTTACGGCGAGGGGAGCACGTTCGACGAGATGTGCATCGCCGGGCTCTCGCTCGTGTACCCGATGCCTTGACGGGAGCGGGAGCGGCGGCGGAGGTGGGTGCGGGAACGGAGGCGCTCCCTCCTTTGGCGGGGCTTCATCCGCTCCCGCCCGCCCGGTGCTCGGCGGGCGCTCAGCCCTGCTTGCGGGGCGCCTTGAGCGAGAGCTTCAGCAGCACGTCGTCGCGGATCAGATCGTCCTGCTTGCCCGGATAGACGATGCCGAAGTCCTTGCGGTTGATCACGAACTCCGCGCTGCCCGACACGGCATCGGCGCCCTCGGTGATGGTCGCGGGGAAGGTGATCGTCTTCTTCACGCCGTGCAGATCGAGCTCGCCCGTGATGGTGTGCGTCGCGCCCTTCTCGCCGCCGGCCTTGATCTCGGTCGAGGTGAACGTCGCCTTCGGGTACTTCTCGACGTCGAAGAAGTCCGGCGACTTGAGGTGGCCGTCGAGCTTCTCGGCGTCGCTCTTCACCGACGACGCGTCGGCCTCGACGGTGAGCTTGCCGCCCGCGGCCTTGCCGCCGGCGAGCGTGATCGAGCCCGAGATCTTCTCGAATTTGCCCTCGTGTTTGCCCGTGACCTTCGAGCCGACGAAGCCGATGGTCGAGGCGGCCGCGTCGAGGGGCAGCGCCTCGGTGGGGCCCGAGGGCGCGGCGGCGGCCTGGGTCTGCGCGGGCGCGGCGGTCGAGATGGTCGCCTTGGGCTTGTCCTTGGTCGGATCTTCGCACCCCGCGAGCGAGAGCAAGAGCGCGGCGGGGAGGGCGATGCGAGCGAAACGAGCGGTGAGCATGAGAGACAATCTCCTTATTGGTCAGCCAAACTGCACAGAACGTCTCGTGAACGAGCCATAGGTGAGCCCCGTGATGGGGAACTGCACCGGCTCGCTCACGTCGATCGACGCCCCCATGGCGGCGACGACCGGCACGAAATGCTCGTGTGTCGGGAGCGCCATCCGCACGCCCGGCGCGCGGGCGCGGTACTCGATGAGCGCGCCCACGTCGCGGCGCGAGAGGACCTCGGCGCACCATGCGTCGAACTCCGTGGCCCAGGGCTGCGCGACCGCATCTCCGCGCCAGTCTGCCGCGCGGAGGTTATGGGTCAAGAAACCGCTGCCGACGATCAACACCCCCTCGTCGCGGAGCGGCGCGAGCGCTCGCCCCATCTCGAGGAGCGGAGCTGGAGAGAGCGTCGGCAAAGAGATCTGGAGCACCGGGACGTCCGCGCCGGGGTACATGCAGAGGAGCGGCACGTAGGCGCCGTGGTCGAGCCCGCGGCGAGGCGCCTCGGCGACCGGCCCCAGCGGGCCGAGCAGCTCCCGGACGCGCCGCGCGAGCGCGGGGGCGCCGGGCGCGGGGTACTCCACCTGATAGTACTTCTCGGGGAAGTTGTAGAAGTCGTAGACGAGGGGCACGGTCTCGGTGGCGCCGAGCGTGACCGGCGCGTCCACCCAGTGGGCCGAGATCATGAGAATCGCCGTGGGGCGCGGCACCGCCTGCGCCCAGGCGGCGAGCTCGGCGACCCACGCGCGATCGTCGAGCAGGAAGGGAGAGCCGTGCGCGAGGAACAGGGCCGGCATGCGCCCCTCGCGCGCCTTGTGCTGAGTGTCGGACATCGAACCTCTCTCGGCCGCGGTGGACGTGGAGCTCGACGCCGGAGCCGGGCCGGGCGCGGTCGACGTCGAGCGCCCGCAGGCGCCGGCGATCGGTGCGGCCCCGCCCGCGGCAAGGAGGAGCCTCAATGCAGCCCGGCGATCCATGATGAGCCCACCCTAGGTCGTTTCCGATAGTGGTACAATGACCCTGCAATGAAACGCCAGGTTGCCAAAGCGGAAACGATCGACGCGAATGTGAGCGATTTGCGGGCCTTCTGCCTGGTGGTCGACCTCGGATCGATCACGGCGGCGGCGAAGACGCTGGGCGAGACGAAGGGAAGCGTCAGCCGCCGCATCACGCGCCTGGAGCACGCGCTCGGGGTGGAGCTGCTCCGCCGCAGCCCGCGGCGCGTGCAGGCGACCGAGGACGGCCTCGCCTACCGAATGCGCGTCGGCCGGGCGATCGAGCTGCTGGAGGACGCGAACGTGGCGGTGCAGCAGGCGCGCTCGAGGCCGCGCGGGCACCTGCGCGTGACGGCGCCGTTCGATCTCGGGCTGAGCATCCTGGCGCCGCTCTCGGCCGGCTTCGCTGAGCGCTTCCCCGAGATCTCGCTGGAGCTGCTGCTCACCGAGGCGCTCCTCGACTTCGACGCCCACCAGGTCGACGTGGCCCTGCGCGCGACCTCGATCCTCCCGGACTCGTCGCTCATCGCCCACAAGCTGCAGCACATCGAGGTCGGCCTGTTCGCGGCGCCCTCCTACCTCCGCAAGCACGGGGCCGCGCGCCGGCCCGAGGACCTCGCGGGGCACCGGCTGCTGCTCGCCCAGACCGCGCGCGGCCACGCGACGATCGCGCTCTCGGCGCGCGACGGCCGCGATCGCGCGGAGCTCCGGGTGCGCGCGGCGATCTCGGCCTCCGATTTCTCGTTCTGCCGCGAGGTCGCGCTGGCCGGGGGCGGGATCGCGCTGGTCCCCGCGATCAACGTGCGGGGCGACCTCGACGCGAAGCGGCTCGTGCCCGTGCTCAAGGACTACGCGATCCACGGCGCCGCCTCCCTGTACCTCGTCCACCCGGGGACGCGCTTCCTGCCGTCCAAGATCCGCGCCTTCCGCGATTACCTGCTCGACGCGTTCGGCGTCCCGGGACGGCGCGAGGCCCCCGCCGCGGCGCGGTAGCGGGCCGCCCCCTCCGCGCCTGCTCCCGCCGGAGGGAGGCGGGCCGTGCTCGCGCCGGAGCAGCGGATCACCACCGGCTGTTGCTGGGGAAGCAGCGCGGCCTTGGCCCGGCCGTCCCGCGGCCGGCGGGCGCCGCGCGACGGCGGGCGCTGGCCGCTGGACGGCGCCGTCCACGGGCGAGCGGCGCGGCGGCATGGGCGTTGCTGGTCATGGCGAGACGATCCCGAGGACGGGCCGCGAGCCATCGGCTCCGCGAGGCCCATCCCGGCGTCTCCCGAGCGCTCCTCTCCCCCGCCGGCTGGGCGGCGGGCGGGGCGGCGCCTGGGCAGCAGCAAAACGGCACCGCTTCCAGCCGCGCACCGAGGTCCATCTGCGCTCGTTCATCGACAGGATTCGCTCACTCGCGACGTTCGCGGCGCTCTCTGCGCTCTCTGCGCCGATTGCCTCGTCCGGGTGCAAGCGCGACGGCGAGGCGAGCGCCGCTGCCACGCTGGCCCCGGACGCCCCGATCCCAGCCGAGATCCCGCGCGAGACGCGGCTCAGCATCGGTGATCCGACGGTGCAGAAGCAACTCCAGCTCTCCGGCGACATCGACAGGCTGCCGTTCCGCGTCGACTGGCAGAACATCAGCGGAGGACCGCAGACCATCGAGGCGTTCCGCGCCGGGGTGCTCGACGCGGGCGCGGTCGGCGACACGCCGCCCATCCACGCCACCTTCACCGGGGTCGACGTGAAGATCCTCACCGTGCAGGTGCGGGAGAAGCCCATCTACGAGCTGGCCACCGCGCCGGGCGCGCAGGTAGCGTCCATTGGCGATCTCCGCGGCAAGAAGATCGCCTATTCGCCGGGACAGGCGCAGGGCGCGCTCGTGCTGCGCGCGCTGAAGAAGGCCGGGCTGTCGCAGAAGGACGTGACGCTCGTCCAGCTCGGGAGCACCGAGTTCAAGGAGGCGCTCACCAGCCGCCAGGTCGACGTCGCGCCGCTGTCCGGCGTCACCCTGCTGCGTTATCTCAACGAGTACCGCGCCGAGGGCGCCTCGTCGATCGCGCACGGCGTCCGCGACAACCTGGGCTTCCTTCATGTGCGCGCCGAGGTGCTCAAGGACGCTCACAAGGCGGCCGCGCTGGTCGACTACGCGAAGTGGCGGGCCAGGGCCCAGCTGTGGGCCTACGCGCACCCGGAGGCCTGGATCGAGGCATATTACGTCAAGGATCAGGGCCTCTCGGCCAGGGAAGGGCGCTTCCTTATCGAGGCCTCCGGCAAGCCGCAGTACCCGGGCGACTGGTCCGAGGCGATCGCGCTGACCCAGGAGACAGCCGATCTGCTGGCCGAGGCCTCCGGCCAGAAGCGGTTCGAGGCCAGGACGATCTTCGACCTCCGATTCCAGACGATCGGAGCGGAGGTGGCCGGCGCCGCCGAGGGCGCCGGACCGACGGACCGGCCGGCGACGGCCGACAGGAGCACTCCATGACGACCGCACTGCCCACGAGCGCCGCCTCGCCGCGCCTCGCCAGCTTCCCGGATCTCACCGCGACCGCGGACGTCTCCGCGCCGCCGTCCGGCGCCCCGACCGGCCGCCGCGTGTCCAGCCGCCGCTTGCGGCGCCGCCTGGGCCCGGGGCGGCGCATCCCGTACGGCCTCGCGCTCGGCCCGGCGCTGCTGCTCGCGCTCTGGGCCGCCGCCTCGGCGACGGGCGCGCTCGACGCGCGCGTGCTCTCCGCGCCGTGGACCGTGGTGACCACGGCCCACGAGCTGATCGCCGACGGGCGGCTCCTGTCCAACCTGCTCACGTCGGCGCAGCGGGCCTTCCTGGGGCTCGCGCTCGGGGCCGGCCTGGGCACGGTGCTGGCGCTCCTCGCCGGGCTGACGCGCGTCGGGGAGGCGCTGCTCGACGGGCCGGTGCAGATCAAGCGTGCGATCCCGACGCTGGCGCTCATCCCGCTGCTGATCCTCTGGTTCGGCATCGGCGAGCAGATGAAGGTGCTCACCATCGCCCTCGGCGTCGTCATCCCGGTCTACGTCCACACCCACGCGGCGCTGCGCACCATCGACGCGCGCTACGTGGAGCTGGCCGAGACGGTCCGCCTGACGAGGTGGCAGTTCATCCGGAAGGTGGCGTTGCCGGGGGCGCTTCCGGGCTTCCTGATGGGCCTGCGGCTGGCGGTGACCGGCGCGTGGCTGGCGCTCGTGGTGGTCGAGCAGATCAACGCCACGAGCGGCATCGGCTACATGATGTCGCTGGCGCGCTCGTACGGGCAGACGGAGATCATCCTCCTCGGCCTCGTCGTGTACGGGCTGTTCGGCCTGGCGTCCGACTCGGCCGTGCGGCTCATCGAGCGAAAGGCCCTGTCATGGCGCCGCATCCTGGCCGGCTGACGGCGGCCCCGCCCGCGGTACGGATCCGCGGCCTGGTCCGCCGCTTCGGCGCCCGCGTGGTGCTCGACGGGATCGACCTCACGATCGAGCGGGGCGAGTTCGTCGCGCTGCTCGGCCGCAGCGGATCGGGCAAGAGCACCCTGCTGCGGGCGATCGCCGAGCTGGACGACGAGGTGACCGGCTCGGGCGAGCTGCACGTGCCGGACAACCGGGCGGTCGTGTTCCAGGACACGCGGCTCTTGCCGTGGGCGCGGGTGCTCGACAACGTGATCCTCGGGCTCGACGTGCCGCAGGCCCGGGAGCGCGGCCTGGACGCGCTCGCGGAGGTGGGGCTCGCCGGGCGGGAGCGCGCGTGGCCCGTCGAGCTGTCCGGCGGCGAGCAGCAGCGGGTGGCGCTGGCGCGGTCGCTGGTGCGCGATCCGGAGCTCGTGCTGGCCGACGAGCCGTTCGGCGCGCTCGACGCGCTGACCCGCGCGCGCATGCACGACCTCCTGCGCGAGCTGTGCGCGCGGCACCGGCCGGCCGTGCTGCTGGTGACCCACGACGTCGACGAGGCGATCGCGCTCGCCGATCGGGTGCTGGTGCTCGAGGGCGGCCGCATCGCCGAGGAGCGGCGGATCGATCTGCCGGCGCCGCGGCCGCTGCGCGATCCGCGGTTCCTCGCCCACCGCGAGTCGCTGCTTTCGGCGCTGGGGGTCGCGCCGGGCGCGGCCGCTGCCGGAGATCCTGACGCGAACCCTGAACTGGAACGGAGTGCCCCGTGACCCAACGACCCGGACAGCTGCATCTCAACGCGTTTCTCATGAGCGTCGGCCACCACGAGGCCTCGTGGCGCTTGCCGGAGAGCGATCCGTTCGCGAACACGAGCGTCGCGCACTTCAAGAAACTGGCCCGCATCGCGGAGCGGGGGAAGCTCGACTCGGTGTTCCTCGCCGACAGCCCGGTGCTGTGGAACAACGTCGGCCGCAGGCCGGCCGGGACGCTCGAGCCGACGGTGCTCCTCGCGGCGCTCGCCGGGGTGACCGAGCACATCGGGCTGATCGCGACCGCCTCGACGACGTACAACGAGCCGTTCAACCTGGCCCGGAGGTTCGCCTCGCTGGACCACCTCAGCGGGGGGCGGGCGGGCTGGAACATCGTCACGACGGCGGGCGTGGACGCGGCGCGCAACTTCAACCTGGACGAGCTGCCGGCGCACAGCGACCGGTACGCGCGGGCGGCGGAGTTCATCGATGTGTCGCTGAAGCTGTGGGACAGCTGGGGCGACGACGCGCCGCTCGGCGACAAGGAGAACGGCGTCTGGGGCGATGACCGCAAGATTTACCCGCCGCGGCACGTGGGGCGGTACTTCAAGGTCGAGGGGGCGCTCAACGTGCCTCGCTCGCCGCAGGGGTATCCGCTGCTCGTGCAGGCCGGCTCGTCGGACGACGGCAAGGAGCTGGCGGCGCGGTACGCGGAGGCGGTGTTCACGGCGCAGCAGACGCTGGAGGACGCGCAGCGGTTCTATGTCGATCTGAAGGGGCGCGCGCGCGCGCTGGGGCGCGATCCGGGGTCGATCAAGATCTTGCCGGGGATCGTGCCGGTCCTCGGCGCCACGGAGGCCGAGGCGCACGCGCTCGACGCCGAGCTCGATCGGCTCATCAAGCCGGAGTATGCCAAGCGCCAGCTCGCGCAGACGCTGCGGGTGAAGCCGGAGGAGCTCGACCTCGACGCGGAGCTGCCGCGGGATCTTCCGAGCGAGGATCAGATCGAGGGGGCGAAGAGCCGGTACACGCTGATCGTGAGCCTGGCGCGGCGGGAGCGGCTGACGGTGCGCCAGCTGATCGGGCGGCTGGGCGGCGGCCGCGGCCACCGGACGTTCGCCGGCGCGCCCGAGCAGGTGGCGGACGCGATCCAGCACTGGTGGGAGCAGGGGGCGGCCGATGGCTTCAACGTGATGCCGCCGGTGCTGCCGTCGGGGCTCGAGGCGTTCGTCGAGCACGTGGTCCCGATCCTGCAAAGACGCGGGCTGTTCCGGACGGAATATGCGGGGAAGACGTTGCGGGACAACTATGGGCTGCCGAGGCCGGCAAACCTCAACCCGGCAAACCTCAACCTCGGTCCGGATCTGGTCGCGGCGGCAGAGTGATGTGAATTACAATAAACCTCAACCTCGGTCGAATAAACCTCAACCTCGGTCGGGGAATGGACCAGGCAAACCTCAACCTCGGTCGGGGAATGGACCAGGCAAACCTCAACCCCGGTCGGGATCTGGTCGCGGCAGCAAAGTGAGATAAATCACATTGAACCGCAACCCCGGTCGGGGATCGACCCGCACCGTTGCTCGCCCTTTCCGTTTCGTGGTGTGCTGAGGCGCATGGTCGCCTCGAAGCTCGTCGCGGTCCTCTCCACATGCACCCTCGCGCTGGCCGCCGCCGCGACGGGAGGCTGCACCGCCTCGGACGGTGATGCGGAGCCAAAGGCAGACTGCTCGCTGCAGGGACAGAACCAGTTCCTGTTCGAGCTGATGAAGGACGCCTATCTCTGGTACGACGGCGTACCCGACCTGGACTATCGGGCGTACCCCTCGCCCGAGGCGCTGCTCGTGGATCTCGTCACCGAGCCGCGAGACCGCTGGAGCTACATCTCGACCAAGAGCGTCGACGACGCCTTCTTCCGGGAAGGGCAGACCCTCGGGTTCGGCATGCGGTGGAGCTTCGACCAGGAGGACAGCCTCCGGCTCGCGCTGGTCCAGCCGGGCTCGCCTGCCGGAGCGGCCGACCTCCGGCGGGGCGACGCGGTTGTGGCGATCAATGGGATCGACGTCGAGCAGGTCGTGAGCGACGACCTCTGGGAGGAGCTCGCGGGCCCCGACGAGGAAGGGCACGAGATGTCGCTGACGATCGAGCGCGCGGACGCCGAGGCCTTCACGGTCGCGCTCCGGAAGGCGTGGTATGGCATCACCACGGTCGTGAGCCCGCGTGTCCTGCAAACAGGGTCCGCGACCGTCGGATATCTCATGCTCACCACCTTCATCGAGCCTTCGGTGAGCGAGCTCGACAGCGCCTTCGCGCTGTTCAGGGAGAGCCAGGTCGACGAGCTGGTGCTCGACCTGCGCTACAACGGCGGTGGGCGCCTCTCCGTCGAGAGGCACCTCGCGAGCCTGATCCACCGGCCGGCGGAGGCCGGCGCGCTGCTCGACATCACCGCGCACAACGACAGGCACGTCGACTGGGACAAGCGGGAGACGTTCGACGACCTCGACCAGCCGCCGCTCCCCCTGTCCCGGCTGGTCGTCATCACGTCCGGCGGGACGGCCTCCGCGAGCGAGTCGCTGATCAACAGCCTGCGCGCCTACATGGACGTGAAGATCGTCGGCTCGACCACGCACGGCAAACCCGTCGGCATGTACGGATGGGACAACTGCGATATGGTCGTGCACCCGATCGCGTTCCGGGTGCTCAACGCGAAGGAAGAGGGCGATTTCTACGATGGTCTCCCCCCCGACTGCGCCGCCGACGACACGCTCGGCGCAGAGCTCGGCGACGCGGGCGAGACGTGCCTCGCCGAGGCCCTGCACCTGCTGGAGCACGGCGAGTGCTCGACCGCGGCGCAGCCGGACGGGGCGGGCGAGCGCCGCGCCTCGCCACCGCGGGAGATCCCGTGGCGCGGCCTCCGCCGCGAGGTCGGCGCGCTCTGAGGCGCCGCCGCGCCGGCCAAGCGCGGCGCGGTGCGGTCGAGCGCGCGCCGGCGGCGTCCCGGCGCGAAACACCGCCGCTCCCGGCTTGACACCCTGAGCGGCTTGACGGAGATTCCTCCGCCATAGCGGAGACTGGGCCGCGGCCAGGAGGGAATGTCATGAGCCTGCAACTCGGAAGCATCGCGCCTGATTTCGAGCAAGAGTCCACGCACGGGACCATCCGATTCCACGAGTGGGCCGGGAGCTCGTGGGTGATCCTGTTCTCGCATCCGAAGGATTTCACCCCGGTTTGCACGACCGAGCTCGGCGCGGTCGCCAACCTCAAGGCGGAGTTCGACAAGCGCGGCGTGAAGCCCATCGCGCTCAGCGTCGACGACGTCGACTCGCACAAGCGCTGGTCCGTGGATATCGAGGAGACGCAGCGAACGAAGCTGAACTACCCGATCCTCGCCGACGTGGACCGGAAGGTGTCGGGCCTTTACGGGATGATCCACCCGCAGGCGAGCGACACGCTCACGGTGCGCTCGGTGTTCGTCATCGATCCGAACAAGAAGATCCGCGCGACGTTCACGTACCCGGCGAGCACGGGGCGCAACTTCGACGAGATCCTGCGCCTCATCGACTCGCTCCAGCTCACGGACAGCCACTCCGTGGCGACGCCCGCGAACTGGAAGGACGGCGATGACGTGGTGATCGTCCCCTCGCTCCAGGACCCCGCCGTTCTCGCGCAGAAGTTCCCCAAGGGGTACAACGCCGTCCGCCCGTACCTGCGCCTCACCCCTCAGCCCAACCGCTGATGCGGCGTGGCGCCGCCCGCGCGCGCGAGGCGTCGACGCGACGCCTCGCCGCGCTCGCCCTCGTGTTGCCGGCACGGGGACGAGCTGGCCGACCCGTGGCGGTTCAGCGATCGCAGCGCCGCGCCGCGGTCGGCGACATTCGATAACGGTGTTTACTTTCTCTGCATCACCGATTGTCCGCGGCCGGCCCCTCACAACAACGTCTTCATCCATCACCACCGGAAGGTCGTGATGGATACGGGCAGCAACTTCGGCGAGGACGGCCCCTGGTCGCAGGTCTGGAACCCATCGACCGGCCGGGCCGAGCAGGACGGATCACGTTATGTGAGCATGATCTGGCTCCGCGGCGATGCGTTCGGGAGCCCGTGGACCGGAAATGGGTTCACGTCGTACACCGCCCGCGGGTGGAAGGACGGCCCCACCCCAAGGAGACCGTCGATTTCGGCAAGACCTTCGAGACCTGGCCGGCGGGGTCGGCCTACCCGGATCACTTCTTCTTCGGTGATCCGCACATCAACTATTACGAGGGCACCGCCGAGTTCGACGACGTGAAGCTCTACCTGCCGGACGACGGGTAGCGCCCGCTCCGGCGGGCGGCGCTGGCCGGGCGCGGCTCCGGCGGTGGCGGTCTCACCCAGACGAGCCGACCCGGAGCCTCCGGTCGAGCGCGTTCACTTGGGCGTGCACCCCGACGAGAGCTTCAGGAGCGGTCCCGGTGTGCAGGAGTCCAGGCCGAGCCGGAGGTCGGCCACCAGGTGATCGAGCGCCAGGAGCGGCGCCGGCGCCCCGGCGTACTCGTAGAGGTGCGACGTCTCGAGGCCATCGCGGCGCAGGCGCACCGACGTTGCGCCGCCGTCGGCGCAGTCAGGGCAGCCGTAGCGGTCGTCGAGGGCGACGCCCGAGAGCGCGTCCTCGATCTCGTCGAGCTTTCGCGTGCCTTCGTCCGTCAGCGTCGCCAGGTTCGAGCGGGGACAGCTCTTGGCGTGCGTGCAGGCCGTGAGCGAGAGCTCTGCGCCATCGCGGGACACCGTCGTGATGCACTCGCCGGCGCAGAGACCGAAGGAGTATTTCGTGGAGAGCCAGATCCCCTCGGCCTCGGATGAAGCGCCGAGCGACTGTTGCTCAGGCGCTGCCTCCTCCTCGGAGCCGAGAGCGCAGCCGGCGGCGAACGGGAAGCTAGCGACCAGCGCAAGGACCTTGAAGAGCGTGTTCGGTTTCATGCCAGCGGCAGACGGCAACCGCTGTGCCACGAGCCAGGACACCGCGTGTGGCTCCGGTGCAGGCAGCGTGCTGCGGACGGGCAGAACAAGACTGCACGCCCGCCCGGTTGCGCGAGGCAGGCGAGCTCGCCGGAACGCGGCGTGCGGCCTGGCTCAGCCTGCGCAGCGGCATGGATGTCAGACCTCGCACTTTTCGCGAGCGAAGCGGTGCTGATCCCACGGCAGCTCGATGCGCTCGCCAGCAGGCGTCTCCACGGTGACCGGCGCTGCGCCGAGCGCGGCGACGACGTGCATCTCTTCCTCACCCGTGTTCGCGATCTGGTGCGGGACGCCCGCCGGCACGATGAGCGTCGAGCCCGGGCCGAACGTGAGGGCCACTCCATCGATCTCGCATGTCCCGGAACCGCGGAGGACGACGATCACCTCCTCACATGCGTGCCGGTGACGCGGCGTTTGCGCGCCCGGCGCAATGGTCTGCATCCACACCTCGAGCGTCCGGAGGCCGTCGCGAGGGCCGGCGAGGGTCTGGTGGGCGAGCCCGGGCAGGCTGAGCTTCTCGATCGAGGCGATGTTCAGGACAGTCATGGCTTGATCCTCCACGGCGGCATCGGGCGCGGGTCTGCCCATCGCGACAGGCCGTCGCGACAGGCCGCCCTGCTCGCTGGATACGGCAGCTCTCCGCCGCCGTTTCGCTGGCCGAGCCGAAATGTCGATGCGGCTGCGGGGGCCAGGCGCGGGCGGTGGGCGCCCCGACGTCGCCGCGCGCCGGCGTCGGCTCAGCCGGCCGCGGCCGCGACGATGTCGCGCACGAGCGCGGCCAGCTCGTCCGGCTGCGACAGGAACGGAGAGTGGCCCGCGTCGAGTCGCCGCACGTCCCTCGCGCGCCGCGACATCGCCTCCTGCGCGAACACCGGGATGGCGTTGTCGCGCTCGCAGATCACGTAGGTGGAGGGCAGCTCCTGCCAGGCCGCGGCCCCCAGCGGCTCCGTGAAGGACGCCCTAGACTGAGGCCGCAGCGCCGCTGCCGCGGCGGCTGCGACCTCGTCGCTGCAGTCGTTGTAGAAGATGTCGCGCGCGCGGTCGGGCATCATCGTCCGGCCATCCGTGGAGGTGATCCACCACGGCGGCTCCTGGCCTCCGATCGCCGAGAGCAGGGATTCCCCCGGGCCGAGCATGAACGCGCACAGGTAAACGAGGTGGGCGACGTTGCCCGCGCGGGCCGCCACCTCCGTGACCGGCAATCCCCCGTAGGAGTGCGCGACCACGACGGCCTCGCCGGGCGCCTCGGCCAGCGCCGCCCGCACCGCCTCCGCGTCCGCCGCGAGGCCGCTTGCGGCGGGCCCGGCGCTCCGCAGCTCTGGCACCCGGACGTCGAGCCCGCTGCCGAGCAGCCGACACGCGACCTGGGACCAGCAGGACGGGCTGTGCCAGGCGCCGTGGACGAGTACGACCGATGAGATCTTGCGCATGTGCTCCTCTCCTCCGCAGCTCACGGCGGGACCGAAGACGCTATCCGACCCCCCCGAGCGACACCAGCGCGCGTCGCCCGCAGCGCTGAGCCTGCTCCCCCCGCGCCTCCGCCGGCCCCCGCGCGCCGACGCCCGCCATCCCGCGGGGATCCCGCGGCGCCGCGCCCTCGACCGGGGCGCGGGATGGAGCTATACCAATAGTCGGAACGTCATTCCGAATAGTGGAACTGGCATGGAGCGATCCGGGACGGTCGACAAGGCGGTGCGCGCCCTCGAGGCGCTGGGCGAGGGCGGCGGCAGCGCTTCGCTCTCGGAGCTCGCGGAGCGGCTCCGCATGCCGAAGGCGACGCTGCACCGGCTGCTCGCGTCGCTCGCCGCGCACGCGCTGGTGGAGCAGGACGGGGAGGGGCGCTACCGGCTCGGCGTCGGCCTGATCCGGCTCGGGCTCGGGGCGCAGGGGCTCGACGCGGTCGCGCGCGTCGCGAGGCCCGAGCTGGAGCGGGCGGCGCGCGCCTTCGGCGAGACGTTCTTCCTCGTCGCCGCGCGCGCTGGCAGGCTCGTCGTGCTCGACAAGGCGGAGGGCACGGGCCTCCTGCGCGCGGCGCCCACCGTCGGGGCCGAGGTGCCGGTCGACGTCACCGCGAGCGGCCGGCTCTACCTCGCGCACGCGCCGGAGCTCGTGGGCGCCTCGGGCGCGGACCCGGCCATGCTCCGCGCCGCGCGGCGCGCCGCGAAGCGCGGCTACGACGTCAACGAGGGCGCGTGGATCGACGGGCTCACCGTCATCGCGGCCCCGGTGCTCGCGCGCGGCGGCCTGCACGGCTGCGTCGCCTGCGCCGCGGCCGCCCAGAGCCTGCGCGGCGATCGTCGTGACGCCGCGGTGAATCACACGCGCGACGCCGCCGAGCGGGTCGCGCGCGCCCTCCAGGGCGAGGGCAGGAGGTGAACGGCATGAAGACATGGATCGATGGGCGGATCGTCGACGCTGCGGACGCGACCGTGAACGTGACCGATCACGGGTTGCTCTACGGCGACGGCGTGTTCGAGGGCATGCGCGTCGCGGCGGGGCGCGTCTTCCGGATCGAGCGCCACCTCGCGCGGCTCGAGATCGGCGCGAGGGCGCTCGGCATCGCGCTCCCGCGCTCGCTCGACGGGCTCCGCGCCATCGTCGAGGAGACGGCGCGCGCGCACGGCCAGCCCGAGGCCTACGTGCGCCTCGTGGTGACGCGCGGCGTGGGCCCGCTCGGCGTCGATCCGACGACCTGCGAGCGGCCGGGGCTGTTCTGCATCGTGGGGGCCATCCGCCTCTTCGACGACGAGCAGCGGCGGCGCGGCCTCGAGCTCATCACGTCGAGCCACAGGAGGCCCAACGCGGACGCGCTCGACATGCGGATCAAGAGCCTGAACTACCTCGGCTCCGCGCTCGCGAAGCTCGAGGCGAGGCAGCGCGGCGCCGACGACGCGCTGCTCCTGAACGCGCGGGGCCACGTGGCCGAGGCCTCCGTGGCCAACGTGTTCGCGCTCCGCGGCGACGTGCTCGCGACGCCGCCGGCCACCGACGGGTGCCTCGAGGGCATCAACCGCGCGGCCGTCATGGAGCTCGCGCGCGGCATCGGGCTCACGGTCGTGGAGCGCTCGATCGGGCGGCTCGACCTCTTCGCCGCCGACGAGGCGTTCCTGACGGGCACCGGCGCCGGCGTGATCGCCGTCCGGAGCCTCGACGGGCGCACGATCGGCCGCGGCGAGCGCGGCCCTGTCACGGCCCGCCTGACCTCGCTCCACCGGCAGCTCGCCGAGACCGAGGGCGCCCCGTTCATCGCCGCGCCCGGCGGCCCGGGTTGAACAGAAGCTCGGACTGACCGGTTCACTTTCGCGTTACTCGGCACGTCGGCTCGCCCCTGCTCCCGCGAGACCTGGCCGCCGCGCGGGAGAGCGCGTCAGCTGTCGCGGGCGATCTCCGCGAAGACGCCGCGCAGCCAGGTGTGCGCCGGGTCCTTCGCGTGCCGCTCGTGCCACACCTGATCCACCGAGAACCCGCCGAGCTCCACGGGCGGCTTCATGACGTGCAGCTCCTCCATCTCCGCGAACACGCGCGCGATGCGCGCCGGCACGGTCAGCACGAGATCGGTCTGGGCCACGATGTGGGCCGCCACGAGAAAATGCGGGATCTGCAGCGCCACGCGGCGCGCGAGCCCTCGTTCGGCGAGGACCTCGTCCACCCGGCCTCCGCCCTCGCCGCGCGGGCTGATGAGCGCGTGCGGCAAGCTCGTGTACGTCTTGAGCGTGAGCTTGCCCCGGACCGCGGGGTGGCTCCTCCGCACGACGCACATGTAGCGCTCCTCGATGAGCCTTTGCCGGTAAAACCCCGCGGGCAAGGTGGGGAGCAGGCCGATCGCGAGATCGACCTTGCCGGTCTCCATGGAGCTCCACATCTCGCTGTCGTAGGGGCGCGCGACGAGGTCGATGAAGGGCGCCTCGGAGACGAGCTTCTGCACGAGCCGCGGCAGCAGGATGAGCTCCACGTAATCGACCGTGGCGACGGTGAACGAGCGGCGCGCCGTCGCGGGCTCGAAGCGAGGGCTGTGCGCGACCGTCGCCTCGATCTTGGCGAGGGCCTCGCGGATGGGGCCGATGAGCTCCTGCGCGCGCGGCGTCGGGATCATCCCCCGCGGCGTGCGCACCAGGACGGGATCGTCGATCAACACGCGGAGGCGCCCGAGGGCGTGGCTCATCGCCGACTGGCTCAGCCCGACGCGCGCCGCCGCGCGCGTGACGCTCCCCTCCGCCAGCAGGGCGTCGAGGACGACGAGCAGGTTCAGGTCGATGGAAGCAAGATGCACGGGATGCATGGGGCCCATGCTACTAATGAGTTGGAAGCGCGCCATCGGCCGACCTAAACGTTGGCCATTGAACCGGCACGGTCACTGACCTCACCGAGAGAGGTGAGGGGATGCCGCCGGTCTTCGCACCCATGTCCCGCTTCGATCTCCCGAGCACGCCCGCGGAGCCGGGCTCACGGCTCCTCCTCGCGCCCGCTTCGCCCGCCGTCATGGCGATACGCGGCGATGCCGCAGGCCGATCCGCCGGGGAATGTCGTCTCGTGATCCTGCTTGTAAAGGTTCGTTAAGAAGTCAGATTTGTGCTGCGAACGTTTGTGAACGTTGCCATGTCTGGTCCGGTCCGCTAAGTAGTCGCCGCCTGAGATCGCCTGTGGCGCGATCCCCGTAGGGGGTCGTATCGAGGCGGAGCGGCCCGAGCGCGCTCGTCGCATGGAGCGCGCGAGGACCGGGCCTCGAGCCTCCGGCGTGCCTCCAAAGCCGCGCGGATGGCCTGGATCGGCCATCTCGCTCGCAGCTCCGGCGCCGGGTCGGCCGCCGGCCGCCATCGTAGCGCCAGGTCGGTTTCACCTGTGTTTCCCCGGCGCTGCCGCCGAACGGCGCGCCGCATCCATGAACGCCGTGATTCGAAATCGGTGTCGAACAACCGTAACAGGAAGAGAGAGCGTCATGCCAAGTCCGAGATTGAGTTCCTTGTTCCTCGCCCCCATCGTCTCTGTTTCTCTCCTCGCCTCGTGCGCCCCCGCCGCGCCGGAGGGCGAGGGCGAGGCAGAGATCCTTGGCGCGGCGTCGAGCGCGCTCACGGCTCAGCAGCGGCTCGCGGCTTGCGACCAGGATCCTCGCGTGATCGCCGGGCTCGTCACGAGGGAGATCTGCGCGGGCGCCGATATCTTCTTTCGCGAGACCTTCGAGGGCAACGGCCGGTCTTGCGGGACGTGCCATCCTGTCGGAAACAACTTCACGATTGACATCCCCTTCATCGACGCTCTGCTCGACGATAACCCCCTCGACCCGCTGTTCGTCTTCGAGCAGGACCCGGAGCTGACCGATCTCGAGACGCCCGAGCTGAAGACGCTCGGCCTGATCCGCGAGAACATCGACGGCTTCGACGATCTCGACAACAAGTTCTCGATGCGCGCGGTCCCCCACACGCTCTCGCTGGCGACGAGCATCACGCCGGATCCGGTGGACGGGATAACGAGCCCGCCGGTCCATCGCACGGGCTGGTCGGGCGACGGCGCCCCGGGCACCGGCTCGCTGCGCGAGTTCCTCACCGGGGCGATCACGCAGCACTACCCGACGGATCTCGGCCGCGAGCCGGGGGTGGCCTTCCGGCTCCCGACGGAGCAGGAGCTCGATCTGACGCTCGCCTACCAGATGAGCCTGGGCCGGACGAACGAGCTCAACCTCACGCAGGTGAACCTCGCCGATGCCGAGGCGAACGAGGGGCGGCAGGCGTTCCTCGACCCGGCGCGGGGCCGCTGCAACGTGTGCCACTCAAACGCGGGCGCGAACCACCTGGACACGGGGCGCAACCGCAACCTGGACACGGGCACCCGGAAGGCCCCCGCGACCGGCACCATCGGCGCGTTCGACGGCGGCTTCGGCGGCTCCGGGCTGGCCTCGCCCAACATCGATGTCCTGGACATCGGCTTTCTCAACGGGTTCGGCGACGGCACGTTCAGCACCCCGCCCCTCATCGAGGCCGTGGACACGCCGCCGTTCTTCCACACGAACGCCTTCGGCAACGACATCGAGGGCGCGGTGGCGTTCTATCTGTCGGACTTCTTCAAGAATTCGCCGGCCGGCCTGGAGCTCGAGGCGCGGTTCGGCAGCCCCGTCCAGTTCCCCGACACCGACATCATCAAGATCGGGCGGTTCCTTCGCGTGCTGAACGCCGCGTTCAACGTCGACCTCGCAAGGCAGCGCCTGACCGCCGCCCAGGTGCTCGTCCAGCAGTTCCACGACACGCGGGCCGACGTCCAGCGGCGCCTGATGGAGCTGGCCGAGGCCGAGATCGACGACGCGCTGCAGGTCCTCGCCGTCGGCGGCACGCCGCTGCACCCCGTCTCCACGGATCGCCTCCAGCTGGCGAAGACCGAGATCGCGGCGGGCCTCTCGGCGACGACCTGGTCGCAGCGCCAGGGCCGGATCTCGAACGCGATCTCGCGCGTCCAGAACGCGCGCGATCAGTTTGGATCGAACATCACCTTCCAGCTCGGCAAGGGCAACCTGATGTACTAGCGGAGCGCCAGGAGCCCTGTCAGGGCGCTGGCCCGGCGGTCCGGACGACAGCAGCGCCGCGCCCCGGGCATCGTGTCCCCGCCGCTGGCGAACGCCGCACAAATCGGTAGCTTACGGGCCCCGGCATGGCCGGTATGCCAGGTGCCCTGCGCTGATGTTGTCCGGTTCACGTCCTGATGTCGGTTCCCTCGCTTCGTCGGAAACTGGGCGCTCCCGCGAGGGGGGCTCACTCCTGCTGCGGCTCCTCGGGCTGAGCTGGGCGTACCGGGGGCGCGTCCTCCGTGTCCTCGGCTACCAGATCATCCTGCTCTCGCTGGGGCTCGCTGGGCTCGGCCTGACCGGGCTCGCCATCGACATCCTCCGCCATCGGCTCGATCCATCGAACCGCCTCCCCGAGCTGCCGGTCGGCCTCGGCCGGCTGGTCGACGCCGAGCGTGAGCCCATGCGCGCGGTCCTCTCGATCGGCGCCGCCATCCTCGCGATGGCCGCCGCGCGCGCGGTGATCAACTACGGTTACGCGCTCTCGGTGGGCTACCTCGTCCACATGGAGATCGTCCCGGATCTCCGGGCGCGGGTGTACGACAAGCTCCAGCGGCTGAGCTTCCGGTTCTTCGACGCCAACAAGAGCGGCTCGCTCATCAACCGCGTCACAGGCGACGTCCAGCTCGTGCGCTCCTTCGTGGACGGGGTGCTGCTCCCGAGCGTCATCATGGTCCTGTCGCTCGGCGTGTACGTCGCGTACATGCTCCGCGCGCACGTCCTGCTGACGCTCGCGTGCCTCGCCCCGACGCCGCTCCTCTGGATCGCGAGCACGCTCTTCGCCCGGTGGGCGCAGCCCGCCTACCTGCGCAACCGGGAGCTCGTGGACCGCATGGTCCTGAGCTTCACGGAGGGGCTGCAGGGCATCCAGGTCATCAAGGGGCTCGGGCGAGAGCGCGAGGCCCATCGCCGCTTCGACGAGCGCAGCCGCGAGGTGCGCGAGCAGCAGCAGGAGACGTTCCGGACCGTCAGCGTGCTCAGCCCGACCATCGATCTGCTCGGGCAGATCAACCTCGTGATCCTGCTCGGCATGGGCGGGCTGCTCGTCACGCGCGACCGGCTGACGCTCGGGCAGCTCGTGGTGTTCGCCGGCATCCTGCAGCAATTCTCGGGGCAGATCGCGAGCATGGCGACGATCGTCAACACCGCGCAGCAGAGCTTCATCGGGGCGAAGCGGGTCTTCGAGGTGCTCGACACCCCCGTCGAGATCACGAGCCCCGAGGCGCCGGCGCGCCCCGCGCGGGTCGAGGGGCGCCTCGTGTTCGAGCGCGTCACGTTCGGGTACGATCCCGAGAGGCCCGTCCTCCACGACGTCCACCTCGACGTCACGCCCGGGCAGTTCGTCGCCGTGATCGGCCCGACCGGCGCGGGCAAGAGCACGCTGCTCAGCCTGATCCCGCGCTTCTACGATCCGACGTCGGGGCGCGTCCTCCTCGACGGGATCGACCTCCGGCGCCACGACCTCGACCAGATCCGCCGGCGCATGGGGGTCGTCTTTCAGGACAACTTCCTCTTCAGCAACACGGTGGCGGCGAACATCGCGTTCGGCGCCCCGAGCGCGACGCGCGAGCAGATCGAGCGCGCCGCGGTCATCGCCTGCGCCCACGAGTTCATCCGGGAGCTGCCCGAGGGCTACGACACCGAGCTCGGCGAGGCGGCGGCCAACCTCTCGGGCGGCCAGCGGCAGCGGCTCGCCATCGCGCGCGCGGTGCTGCTCGACCCGCCGCTGCTCCTGCTCGACGACCCGACCGCGGCGGTGGACGCGAGCACCGAGCGCGAGATCCTCGACGCGATCCTCAGCGCGACGCGGGGGCGGACGACGATCATGGCGACGCACAGGGCGCACCTGCTCCGCCGCGCGCACCAGGTGATCGTGCTCGACCGGGGCCGCGTCGTCGAGCGGGGGACCCACGAGGAGCTGCTCCGGCGGCGCGGCCACTACGCGAGCGCCCTCGCGCTGCACGACGCCCACGCCTTCGGGGCGCGGGCGGACGACACCCCCTCGCGCCGCGCCGCCGCGGGCGCGCGCCCTGCCGAGGACCCGGCGTGAGCCGCGGGGCCGACGCGCCGAGCCGCCCCGCGACGGCGTCGGGGGCGGCCCGCTCCGCGGCCGAGGCGGCGCCGATCGACGCGCGCCTCGGCCTCGCGCGCGTGGCGCTCGAGGACGAGGCGGACCAGCACCACCGCACGCTCGATCTCGGGCTCGCGCGGCGGGTGTTCGCCTTCACCCGCCCGTACGCGCGCAAGCGGAACGCGCTCTTCGCCCTCGTGGTGGTCAGGTCGATCCAGCTCCCGATCCTGACCTGGGCGGTCGGCGCCATCATCAGCGGCCCGGTGGCCCGGCGCGACGCGCGCGCCACGCTGCTCGCCGTCCTCGGCTTCGCGGCGCTCGTGCTCTTCACCGAGATCGTCTTCCACTACCGCGCGCGGCTCGCGCTCGAGCTCGGCGAGGCGGTGGTGTTCGACATGCGCGATCGGCTGGAGAGCCACCTCCTGCGCATGCCGATGCGCTTCTTCGTGAAGACGAAGGTGGGGCGCCTCATCGGCCGCATGACGTCCGACATCGACGCGATCCGGGTGGCGGTGCAGGACGTCGTGTTCGTGAGCACGGTGAACCTCGGCACCATGGCGGTCGCGATGGCGCTGATGGCCCACGCGCACTGGCAGCTCTTCCTCGTGGTGGTCGCGATGGTCCCCGTCTTCTGGGGGCTGATCGTCTATTTCCACAAGCGCCTCGGGGCCGCCCACCAGCGCGCGCAGGAGAGCTTCACCCGCGTGACCGCGACGCTCGCCGAGTCGGTCACGGGGGTGCGCGTGACGCAGGGCTTCGTGCGGCAGGACATCAACGGCGGGCTGTTCCGCGCGCTGATCTTCGACCACTCCCGTTACAACATGGATGCGGCGCGCCACTCGGCGACCTTCCTCCCGCTCCTCGAGTTCAACGGGCAGCTGTTCCTGGCCGTCCTCGTGGTCGTCGGCGGCTATCAGGCGCTTCACGGCGCGATCGAGCTGCGCGTGCTCGTGGAGTTCTTCTTCCTCGCGAACCTCCTGTTCAACCCGATCCCCGTGCTGGGCAACCAGTACAACCAGGCCCTCGCGGCGATGGCGGGCGCCGAACGGCTCTTCCGCGTGCTCGACACGGCGCCCGACTGGCCCGACGAGCGCGGCCTCCCGGCGCTGCCGCCCGCGCGCGGCCGGGTCGTGTTCGAGCGGGTCCACTTCGCCTACGATCCGGGCAAGCCGGTGCTCCACGGCGTCGATCTCGTCGCCGAGCCGGGGCAGATGATCGCGCTGGTCGGGCACACGGGCAGCGGCAAGACGTCGATCCTGAACCTGCTCGCGAAGCTCTACCTGCCGACGGCGGGGTCGATCACCGTCGACGGGCACGATCTCGCGGCGACGTCGTCCGCCTCGCTGCGCGCGCAGCTCGGGCTGGTGCTGCAGAGCAACTTCCTCTTCAGCGGGACGGTGCTCGACAACGTGCGCCTGGGCAACCCCGCCGCGACCGACGCAGAGATCCGCGACGCGGCGCGGGGCCTCGACGTGCTCGACATGCTCGACGCGCTGCCGGACGGCCTCGGCACCGAGGTCGGCGAGCGCGGGACGGCGCTGTCGCTCGGGCAGCGGCAGATCGTGTGCTTCCTGCGCGCCATGGTCGCCGATCCGCGCATCGTGCTGCTCGACGAGGCGACGAGCGCCGTGGACGCGCTCACCGAGGCCCGGCTGCAGGCGGCGCTCGGGAGGCTCTTGCGAGGGCGGACGAGCTTCGTTGTCGCCCACCGGCTGAGCACGATCCGGCACGCCGATCGCGTCGTCGTGCTCGACCACGGGCGGGTCGTCGAGCAGGGGACGCACGCGGAGCTGCTCGCGCGGGGGGGAGCGTTCGCGGCGCTCCACCGGGAGCTCATGAATGATGGGCCGGCCCCCGTGGAGGGAGCGCGCGGCGTCAGAAGGTCAGGCGACCTCTAGGCGGACGGGGACGTTGTTGCGGGTGGCGTTCGAGTAGGGGCAAACCTGGTGCGCCTTCTCGACCAGCTGCTCGGCTTGCGACCGCTCCAGGCCCGGCAGCGCGATCCGCAGGCCGATGTCGAGGCCAAACCCGCCCTCGGAGCGCGGGCCGATGCCGACGGTCGCCGTCACGGTGGCCTCGGCCGGAATGCGGGCCTTCTCCTGCGCGGCCACGAACTTGAGGGCGCCCAGGAAGCAGGCCGCGTAACCCGCCGCGAACAGCTGCTCCGGGTTGTTCCCCTCGCCGCCAGCGCCGCCGAGCTCCTTCGGTGTCGAGAGCTTGACCTTGAGAGCACCGTCGGCAGTGGCAGCGTGGCCATCGCGGCCGCCATTGGCCGTGGCTTGCGTCGTGTACTTCACGTCAACAGGCATTGGAGCGTTCCTTTCGTGGCGATGAGCCCGGTCACGGGCAGCTCGTCCCCGCCGGGCACGGCCCGACCGGGCAGCGCCGTTCGGGGATGCTCCCATAGTGCCCGCGCTCCTCCCGGGCAACCGCGGGAGGAGACGCCACCCGGAAATCACGCCCGGCATCGACCGCGCGGCGTCATCAGCCTGTCATCTGCTTGCATTCAGCTTGCAGTCAGCTTGCAGTGAGCTGGCACCTCACGGGCCAGCCCAGGTGTAGCTCAGCGCGGAGACGTCGGGCGCCCCGACCGGTATCTCCCCGGTGAAGCCGAGCGTGACGAGCTCGAGGCGGTTGCCGAATGGATCGTTGAAATAGAGCGACGCCTGGCCCGGTGGACCGAGCCGCGTCGGGCCGTACGTCGGCACCGAAGCGGCATTCAAGCGCTCCTTCCACGCGAGCAGCTTCCCAGGCGCGACCCAGAGCGCGCAGTGCGGATGATCCGCCTCGCGGGGCGGCTGCCCGATCGGCGACTCGAAGAGGTCGAACCGCGGGCCCCCGGCGAACACGACCGAGAGGTGGACCCCTCGCGCGATCTCGTCCGCAGGACGCCCCATCCGCTCGAGGAACGGGACGTCGACCCGCATCACCACGCGCGCGCCGAGCAGTCCGACATAGAACCGCTCCGCCACCCGGAGATCCGAGCACGGCACGGTGAGGTGATCGACGGCGCGCAGCTTGCCGCCCCACGGCGGAAGCAGGCGATACGCAAGGTGCGACCAGGCGAAGAATAGACGCATCCCCACGCCGATCGCCTTTCGCTGGACCCGGGCGGCGAGCGGCGCGGTGGCGAGCTCCAAGGACATCATGCATTTCCTCCATGCGATGGGAGTCAATCAATCAGTTGATTGACAATACGCGACGGCGGCCGGACGGTCAAGGCGCGCGCCGCGGGCGCTTGCTGGGACCGGAGAAAACCTGTAGCTTTGCGTGGGCTTGGCGAAGATGAGAAGCGCCGTCGCGGGCGGCAAGACCTCGTCCACGGAGCTCGGTGCAGCGCGGCGGCGCGACCTGCTCGAGGCGGCGTATACGCTCATCGCCGAGAAGGGCCTCGAGGGGCTGCGGACGCGCGACATCGCGGCGCGCGCAGGGGTCAATATCTCGACGCTGCACTACTATTTCGGGACGAAGGACGAGCTCCTCGCGGCCATCGTCACGCATGTGACGGACAAATTCGTGGAGGCGCAGCGCCGCCCGGCAGGCCAGGGCGCCGCAGGCCCGGCTCACGCGCGCGCGATCCTGAGAGCGCACCTCGAGAGCGCATGGCGCACCTTCCAGGACAATCCGCACCTCGCGGCCGTGCTGCAAGAGCTCTCCGTGCGCGCGCAGCGCGACCCGGCGGCGCGGACCGCGCTCTGCGCCGTCCACAAGGAGTGGAACCTCGCTGTCGAGCACCTCGTGCGGCTAGGCGTGCGCGGCGGACAGCTGCGCTCCGATCTGGATCCTCGCGCCGCGGCCCGCGTGGTCACGTCCTTCATCATCGGCGCCATGACCCAGCTCGGGATCAACGCCGAAGCGTTCGACTTTCACCTCGTCTCGGACGAGCTCGATCGATGGCTCGCCCCCGCGGAGGGCAAGCGGGCGCGCAGCCGCGGGTGAGCGGCCCGACAGCCGTCGAGCGACGCAGAGGCGCTCCCCGCCACCTCACGTCAGCCGAAGCGCGCGTCGATGCGCGCGCCCGGCGGCTCACCGCGGGCTTTCGGCGCTGCAGCGGGAGAGCGCGTAACGCAAGGCGCTCTGGAGCACGCCGAAGGTCTTGAACCCGCCATCCGCCGCGCCGAGCTCCGTCATCGTCCGCGCGATCTCGGGCGAGATCCCGGAGACGAGGCAGCTGCTGCCGAGGAGGTTCGCCGCGCGCACCACGGCGAGGAGGTGCGCCACGGTCGCGGCGTCCACCGCGTTCACGCCGGTCAGGTCGAGGACGGCGAAGCGCGCGCTCGTCCGCACGATCTCGGTGAGCAGCCGCTCCATGATGTGATTCGCCCGCCCGGTCTCCACGGTCCCGATGATCGGCAGCACGAGGACCCCCTCCCACGCCTGGATGATGGGCGTGGACATGGCGCGCATCGTCTCCTGCTGCTGCCGCATCAGCGCCTCGGCGCGCTCGCGCTCGGCGTTCTCCGCCGCGAGCAGGCGGTTCTTCTCCTCGAGCTCCTCCGCGTGGATCGCCCGGCGCTGGAGCGTCTCCCTGAGCTCGGCCTCCAGCCGCTTGAAGGGCGTGATGTCCCTCATCGCGATCGCGACACCGTCGCTCAGCGGGATGACCTGATGCTGGAGCCACCGGTCCTCGTGCCCTGGACTCTCGATCTGCTGCTCCTCGAGGAGCCTTTCGCCGGTCCGAAAGACGCGCGCGTACTTGTCCAGCTGGCCGAGGTGGCGCGCGGCGGGCGAGAGCTCGCTGAGCCGCTTGCCGACGATCTCCTCGCGGGGCATCGACATCCCCTCGACGGCCCTCTGGTTGGCGTCGGTGACCACGAAATCCACGAGCGTCCCGGCCTCGTCGAGCGCGCTCCGGAGCACGAAGAAGGCGTCCAGGCTCCCCTCGACCGCCGCCCGGAACCGGGACTCGGCCGCGAGCAGCGACTCCTCCGCGCGCTTGCGATCCGTGACGTCGCGAGCGACGAAATAGACGAGCTCCTCCTCCGGGTGAACCGACGAGTTCCACTCGATCCACCGGTAAGAGCCGTCGCGACACCGGTAGCGGTTCGTGAACGTCACGCTGCCGCTGCCGCCGAACACCTGCGCCGACTCGGCCAGCGTGCGCGCTCGATCGTCGGGGTGCACGAAGTCGATGAACGGCGTCGACAAGAGCTCTTCGCGCGAGAACCCGAGCGTGCGCTCCCACGCCTGGCCAATCCGCCTGAAGCGCCCGTCAAAACCGGCGGTGCCGATCAGATCCACGGACATCTCGAAGAAGCGGCCCACCTCGTCCGTTTGCCACGCTTGTTTCATGGTAAATTCCACCGCTACCAGATCCGGCGTCCATGATCGAGGCTTTGGCGCCACGCGAGGCCTGGCGCTGCGGACGCGCCTGCCAACGGTCGGGGGGGTGCGCGCTGGACGACCGCGCTCCTGGTCAGTCGCCCTCAACGCCTGAAGGAGAGAGCTCCCCGATGAAGCACAGTGCCATGCTGGTTTCCCCGGGCTTCACCGCGCTCGAGATGCCGCGCTCGCCCGGCCGGGCAGGTCAGCTCGTCCGGAAGGCGCGGTAGAGCTCGTCGCGCCACGCGACGAGGTCGTCGTAGCGATCGCGCAGGTCGGGGTCGGAGAAGCACCGGCGGCTGGCGGCGCCGAGCTTCAGCTGGGCGGGCGGCGCGACGTTCACGAGGACCTGGCTCATCGCGATATCCGCGAACGTGAAGCGGCCGAGGAGCGTCCGCGGCGCGTCTCCGGACGGCGCCGCCCGCGCGAGCGTCTCGCGGATCTCCTCCAGCACGGCGACCTGCGTTTGCCGGTGCGCCTCGCCGTCGGTCTTGTCGCCGTCGTACTTGCGGAGGGTGCGGGCGACCCCCAGCGCTCCCAGCCGCGAGGCGAGGGGGCCGAGCGCGCGGCGGATCGGCCTCGGCGCCATCTCGGCGAGCGCCTCGTCGTCGGCCAGCATGCGTGTCAGCGCGCGGGCGCGCCCGGCGGCGAGGCCGCGCTCCGAAAGATCGATGAGCCGCGCGATGTCGGCCTCGTGCTCGACAGGGAACAGGGTCGGTCCCGCGCCGCGCCCGTCTGCCCAGCGTGCGATGTCGGCCGAGTCCCCGAGCACGCGCCCGTCGTCGGTGGTGAGCGCCGGCACCGAGACACGGCCCGTGAGCCGGCGGAGCTTCACCCGGAGCGCCGGCTCACCGACGAGCGGCTGGTAGTGCCGGAAGGTATAGGGGACGCGCCGGACGTCGAGCGCCCAGCGAGCCTTCTCCGTCCACGGCGAGAAAACGAGGCCAAGTAGCTCCGTCATGGCGCCGGCAGGCTACCACACACCGCCGCGCGCCTCCGGCCGATCGCTCGCGGGCCGAGGGCGCGGCCCGTCGGTGGGCCCTCGGGCTCACCGCGAGCGATCTCACGGGCAGGCGTCGTTCTCGTCGTTCTCGTCGATCTCCACCCAGATCGACTCGGGATCGTCGAACCCTTTGAGCCGGAACGCGCCCGCTCGGCGGAAGTCCGCGCGCGACGGGTCGGGGAGCGCGGCGGCCGCGGAGCGCGAGAGCGTCACGCGGCCGGGGCGCGGCAGGCCGATCCCGGAGCTCGGCTCGTCCGCGCGATCCTCCTCGGTGACCGCCTCGATGCGGAAGAGCCGATGGACCTCCGTGCCGATGACGTCGTGATCGCTCATGCGCACCCAGCCCCAGTGGACGACGAGGCGCAGCTGGGCGGGGTCGTCGACGGTGCGGCGGAGCACGCGGGCCGCGTCGACGGCGCGGGCCACGGTGGGATAGACCGCGAGGTACCCATCGCCGGTCCCCTTCAGCAGGCGCGGGTTCGTCGCCCCTCGGAGGGAGCCGCGGAGCCGGTGAAGGTGGTCGACGAAGCCGGTGTCGCCGATGCTGCGGATCATGTGGGTCGACCGGACGATGTCGATGAGCAGCATCGCCACCTCCACCCGGTCGGTCGGCTCCGTTTCCTCTCGCCGCTCGTCGGGGAAGAGCTCGAGGAGCGTGAGGTGGAGGTCGTCCCAGTGGATTCGCTCGAGGTGCGCGCTGAGGCGGGCGAAGGTGGGGGAGGCGGCGATCGCCCGCCGCGCGGCGTCGGGGCCCTCGCCGTCGGCGATCTCTGTCGCGAGGCGGTCGAGGAGGGAGAACACCGCCCCGCCGATCTCCTCGTCGGCGTCCGGGCGCCGGAAGAGCTCGCGCTGGACGTCGACCACGAGGTCCCAGTGGCGGGGCCAGGGCTCCCCGTGGCCGATGATCACATGGCGGATCGCGTGGAACCGGCCGCCGCCGGGGAGCGGCTCGATCAACGCGCGGAGGGAAGGGTGGAGCAGGTAATACCGCGAGCGCGGCAGCTCGTGGCGCGAGCCGACGACGGCGTCGTGCGGCTGGCGAAAGCGCTGGACCTGGCGCTCGGCCCCCGGATCGGCGCCGAGCACCCCGAGGAGGCCGCACTCGAAGAGCTCGCGGAAAGGGTGGTAGACGTCGTCGGCCTCCCTGCCGTGGGCGTCGTAGAACGCGCGATCGACCTCATGAAACCTGCACCAGACCTCGACCACCTCGTCGTGGGTGAGGACGTCGCAGGGGAGGAGGCCGAGGAAGCGAGCCCGCTTGTCGCGGTGACAGAGCACCTCGAGGAAGACCCGCATCTCGTCGAAGATGTTGGCCACGAGGAGGCCGGCGCTGGTGCGCTGCACGATCTGCGTGAAGGTCCGCTCGTCGAGCGCCTTTCGGTTGCGCGAGATCTCCGAGGCGAGGATCACGAGGTCGCGCGGCCGCCCGAGGGTGTGGCGGTGGAGGAAGTCGAAGGTCGACTCGCCGCGGGCCGAGCGCCCCGCGCTCACCACGTCGAGGTGGATGAACTCGCGGAGCGGCAGCCGCTCGTAATAATACGTGAGCTTCTCGAGCAGCTCGAAGAGCTCGTGCTTGGCGTAGCGGAGCGTCGACGTCGCGCCGTAGAGGTTGGTCTTGATGTCGGACTCGTAGGCGGAGAACGCCTCTTCGCGGATGGTGGCGAAGATCTTGACGTGCCGGTTGGCGTTCATCAGATCCCACGCGGCCTCGATCATCCCCGCTTGCATGTGGATCCACGCGGCCCGCGGGAGCCGCCGGAGCGCCTGATCGAGCTTGTCGATGAAGATGAAGACGCCGCTGTGGAGCGAGCGGAGCCGCCGCTCGAGCGGGCGCTCCATCGCGTCGACGACCTGGTTGATCTGGCGGACGGTCAGCGAGAGCAGCTCCTTCAGCACCATCGTCGGCTCGACCGGCCGGCCCTCCAGGAGCCCGCGCAGGCTCCGGGGGAGCGGCGCCAGATCCGCGGGATCGCCGGCGCCGGCGGCGGCGGACTGGTAGGAGACGATCGACATGCGGAAGCTGAAGCTCCAGAGCCGCTTGCACTCGTGGAGGCCCGACATGAGGTCGCTGCGGGTCTGATCGACGCTGGGCAGATCGCCCATCAGATCGAGGTACGGCCGCCCCTCCGGGATGAACTGCACGGCGGCGTGGCGGCGCTCGCGGCCGGTCGCCGCCAGGTAGATCTCGCTGAGGACCGAGCGCTTGTACGTGAGGAGGAGGGTCTTGCCGAGCCCCTTGCTCCCCGAGACAAAGTGCTTGTTGGCGCTGTCGAGGAACTCGCGGACCACGGCGTTCTTGAAGGTCAGGTCCTTGAGGGCGCCGATATCGATCTGGTTGGCGTCCGAGGCCCAGCTCTGGTTCGTGGGGGGTTCGGGCGGCGAGGGCCGGGGCAGGGGCAGGGGCGGCTCCGGCGGGCGCCCGGCGAGCGCCCGGAGCGCCTCGATGAGCTCGCGGGCGGAGGTGAACCGGCGGTCGAGGTCGCGGTGGATCGCCCGGGCGAACCAGGCGTCAAAGCCGCTCGGGACGTCTGCCAGGCGCGACGGCGGGGCCGGGACATCGAAGCAGATCTTGTGGACGAGCTCGAAGAGCGACTCGCCGCGGAAGGGCCGTTGCCCGGTCATGCACTCGTAGGCGATCACGCCGATCGACCAGAGGTCCGCGCGGAGGTCGACCCCACGGGCGTCGGCGATCTGCTCCGGGCTCATGTAGCTCACCGTGCCCAGGGTGGCGCCGGCGTCCGTCTGCGGGGATCCATGGGGGTCGAGCCCGAGGTCACCGAGCTTGACGATCCCGAAGTCGAGGACCTTGCAGAGCGGGCCATCGTCGTCCTCGACGAGGAAGACGTTGGCCGGCTTGATGTCGCGATGGATGATCTCCATGCGGTGGGCCTTGGCGATCGCGCTGCAGACATCGCCGAGGATCGCCTTCGTCTGTTCATAGGAGAGCGGCCCGCGGGCGATCCGCTGGGCCAGGTCCTCGCCGCGAAGGAGCTCCATGGCGATGTAGCGCACCTGCGTGGCTGCATCGACGTTGAACTCGAGGAGCTGCACGACGTTCTTGCTCCGCAGCCTCGCCGCTGTCTGCGCCTCGCGGAAGAAGCGGGCGCGCGCCCGCTCCGTGCCGACGATCGCCGGATCCATCAGCTTGAGCGCGACCGGCTCGCCGAGGCGAAGATCGGTTGCCCGGTAGACCCGGCCCATGCCTCCCTTCTTCAGGAGCTCGTCGATCCGAAAGTGCTGGCCGACGACATCCCCCGGGCCAACGCTCCTGGCCCCGGTCGAGTCGCTTCCGCGAGCGGATGGCTTGGTGGCCTGGTACGGACGGCGGGCACTCTCATCCGACATATCGCCCAGCGTACCAGCCTTGGCGCCTCAGGAGAACCTGCGCGCCCGCGCCTACCAGCTCGTCGCAACGCCGCCCCGGAAGTAGGGCTCCTGCTCGGGCGCGGGGAAGCGCGCGCCGCGGCGGAGCTCGGGTGGCGCGCGGTGGCGCTGGCGCGGACATGGGGGCGCTCCGGGTCAGGAAGTGTCCAGGCGCGGCACGAACGTCGAGGCGGCCCATCCAGGGAGCCTCCCGTGCGGGGCGCCTCCGCCCGTGGCAGGCGTCCGGTTTTCCGTCGTTTACGCCGTCTGGGGCCCGGAGATCGGCATACACCGTGCAATCACAGCGCCTCATGCGCTCCGGTGAGCCCTGGCTCTGGTCTTGTGATCTCCGGCGAGCGGGGCGCGATGAGCAGTTCGAGCGCACACCGCGCCGTGGGCTCGCGTCGGGGCCAGCTCGTCGAGCGGTCGTCGCGGGGGCAGGGTAGCCGCGAAGGGGGGATGCGTCCGTGCGAATCCATCATCTCAACTGCATCTCGACCTGTCCGGTCGGCGGCGCGCTGATGGACGGGCGAACGCTGGGGCTCCGCGGGCGGCTGACGTGCCATTGCTTGCTCCTCGAGACGGAGAGCGGCCTGGTCCTCGTGGACACCGGGCTTGGGCTGCTGGACGTCTCGATGGCGAGGAAGCGGCTCAGCCGGTTCTTCCTCTTCCTCGTGCGACCGGAGTTTCGCGCCGAGATGACCGCGCGCCGGCAGATCGAGCGCCTCGGCCTTCGACCCGAGGAGGTCCGCCATATCGTGCTCACCCACCTCGATTTCGACCATGCCGGAGGCCTCGACGACTTTCCTGGAGCGCAGGTCCATCTGCTCGCCGACGAGCGTGACGCCGCGATCGCGCGGCGGACGCTCCTCGACCGGATGCGCTACCGGCCGGCTCAGTGGTCGACGCAGCCGAGCTGGATTACCTACCCCTCGGGCGGTGGCGAGCGCTGGTTTGGCTTCGAGGGCGCGCGGCCGGTGGGTGGATTGAAGGACGAGGTGCTCTTCGTCCCGCTCATCGGTCACACGCTGGGCCACGCTGGCGTGGCTATCCGGAGCGACGGCGGCTGGCTGCTCCTCGCCGGCGACGCCTACTTCTATCACCGAGAGATGGACCCGGTTCGGCCGGCGTGCACGCCGGGTCTGCGTCTCTATCAGTTCATGATGGAGAAGGACCGCGGCGCGCGGCTCGAGAACCAGCGGCGGCTGCGCGCGCTGCGCGAGGAGCGCGGCCACGAGGTAAGGCTCGTGTGCTCTCATGACGTCGTGGAGTTCGAGCGCATCACCGGACGAAGCCATGCTGTGCCGGCCGGAGCGGGGAGGGACGTGTCGGAGCCGCCGCTGTGGACCCCCGCTCCGGTCGCGGGCGCGCGCTGACCGCGCACAGCAGGCCATCTCCTCTCGGTAGGCCGCCTCCGAGGGCCGGGCGGCTCGTGGGCTACGTTGCATCCCGGCGCGGCGCCGCGCCCACCGGAAGCGTGAAATGGAACGTCGTGTGGCCCCCCTCGGGGCTCTCGACCCAGATCCTGCCGTCGTGGGCCTCGACCAGCCCCTTCGCGATGTACAGGCCGAGGCCGAGGCCGACCACGCGCTCCTCCTTCGCCTTTCCCCGGAAGAAGCGTTCAAACAGGAGCGGGAGGTCCTGGGCCGGGATCCCGCGGCCGCTGTTCCGGATGGAGATCTGCACCGCGTCGTCGCGCCGCTCCAGCGCCACCTGTATCGGCGTCTCGGGATCACCGTATTTCACGGCGTTGGAGATGAGATTGCTGAGCACCTGCTCGACGCGCCCGGCGTCCGCGTGCACGATCGGGATCTCCCCGCGGCTCTCGACGTCGACAACGCGCCCCTCGGTCTCGCTCTCCATCCGCTCGACGACCGCCTCCACGAGCGCGCGCAGGTCGACGGGGGCGCGCTCGATCGCGAGGCGACGCGACTCGATCTGGGAGATGTCCGTGAGATCGGAGACCATCCGCCCGAGCCGCTTGGCGCTCGCCAGGATGTGTCCCGCCCTCGTCTTCACCGCGGTCGTGACCTGGGGCTTCCGTTCGAGCTGGGTCGCGTAGCCGATGATCGTCGTCACGGGCTGCTTCAGGTCGTGCGCGACGACCGATGTCCACTCTTCCTTCAGCCGCTCGAGCTCCTTGAGCCGGGTGATGTCGTCGAAGACGACGACCGCGCCGAGCAGCTTGCCGTTCCCGTCGACGATGGGGCCAGCGCTCGCGAGCACCGCCAGCATGCTGCCGTCGGCGCGCCGGAGCGACAGCTCCCTCGAGCTCGTGACCTCGCCTCGCAGCGCGCCCGCCGACGGCTGCTCCTCGTCCGTGAGCGGCTCCCCGTCGGGCAGGCACAGGCCCCATGCGCCCAAGGGCCCGGGCGGCGAGTCTGTCCCGGCGAGCTCCTGGGCACGGCGATTCCGGGCGATCTGCGCGCCGGCCCGGTCGAGGAGGAGGATGCCGACAGGCGAGCGCTCGATGACCGCGTGGAGCCAGCGCCGCTCGGCCGCGAGCTGTCCGAGGAGCTGCTCGCGCTCCTCGTCGGCGAGCTTCTCCGTGGTGACGTCGCGCGAGATGCCGATCCCGGCGATCGGGTTTCCGTGCTCGTCGTGCTGGATCGTGATGTGGGTCGAGACCCAGCGGGTCCGGCCGCTCCTGTCGATGATCCGGAAGGTGAGCCGGCCGCCGGCCGCGGCCATGTGCTCGACGAACGCATGATAGCGCCCGACGTCCTCGGGATGGATCAGGGTGACGAACAGCTCGGGGTCCTCGTACCAGGCCGCGGGCGGATAGCCGGTGTGCTCGAGGACGGCGGGGTTGATGTACTCGTAGCCCCCCTCCGGGCCGAGCCGTATATGGAAGATGACGTCGCTCGCGTGCTCCGCGATCATCCGCAGGCGCTCCTCGCTGAGCCGCAAGGCGCGATCGGCGCGCCGCTGCTCGGTGACGTCGAGGGCCGTGCCGATCATCCGCAGCGGAGAGCCGTCCTCGGCGCGGATCACGTCCGCCTCGGTGTGGAGGGAGCGCTCTTCGCCGTTCGGGCGGACGATCCGGTAATCGACGCAATAGGGCAGGGTGCCCTGGAGCGCGAGGTCGACGGAGCGTATCACACCCTCGCGGTCCTCCGGGTGGATGCAGGCGAGGAACCGCTCGTACGTGAGCGCGCCGGCGTCGCGGGACAGGCCCAGCATCCGATAACACTCGTCGGACCAGAGCAGCTCGTTGCTCGGAATGTGCCAGTCCCAGTTGCCCAGCTTCGCCAACCTCTGCGCGCGGGCGAGGCTGTCCTCGCTCAGCCGGAGCGCGGCCTCCGTCTGCCTGGCTTCCGCGATCGTCGCGTGGAGCTGCTCGCGCGAGCGCTCGAGCTCGTGGTTCTCCCGCTCGAGCTCCTCGATCCGTGCGCGCTGGGCGTGCAGCTCGGGGGCGGTGAGCGCCATCCCGAAGAGGCTCGACAGGGCGCCCGCGATCTCGACCAGCTCGGTCTGCGGGAGGGCGGGCTGCGCCGTGGCGCAGAGCAGCACCGCGCGCAGGGTGCCGGCGAAGGCGATGGGGATCGCGAACGCGCGGGTGCAGCCGCAGCGTCGGCGCAGATGGCCGGCGTCGAGGAGCGCGTCGGCGCTCTCGTCCTCGGGCGCAACCTGCGCGATGTTCAGGCGGGCGGCGGCGCCGGCGAGGCTCGGGGCGTCGAGGGGCAGGCGCCGGAGGGCGTCCAGCGAGCCCGCGCTGCCGCCCGCGCAGGCGACGAGCCCGAGCGTGTGCGGCACCTGCGCGACATCGTAGAGGCAGGCGATGTCGACGTGGAGGAGGCGCGCCGCCGCCGCCACGATCGCTTGCTGCGGACTGTCATCGCCGGCGCGCGAGAGGGCCATCGACGCGTCGGCCACGGCGCGGGCGAGCGTGTCGCCCGACGCCGGCGGATCCCCGCGGTGTCGCTCCCTGGACGGTCCACCCCGTTCGGCTCCGCGCCCTCTGTCGTCGCTGTTCAATCCGCCCCTCGCGCCTTCTACCCGGATCCTGGTGGGCGCGAAGCGAGACTATCACGAGCCTTCGCGCCGCAACCTGGTTCACGAGCCTTCGCGCCGCAACCTGGTTCACGCGGCCGTCCAGGGCCCGGGCCGGTGCAGGCCGGCGGCGGCTCTGCCGCGCACGCGCTGGCTGAGGAGGACGCCGGGGAGGAAATGCGCGGCGGCCAGCGCGCTGGGAGGCGGCTACTGGGCGGCGTCGCCTCGTCGTGGCGAAGGCCAAGCGCCCCCGCACCTCTCGAAGTGCGTGGGCGATTTGCATACTGACGGCAACGTCTCATCGTCGCTGTAGGGGTCGAACGCCGTCGCGCGCACCCGGGCGTGCGGAGGTGGCCTACCTCGGTTGCGCCGCACAGGCGCGCGGGCTCTGGCTTCGTGATGGCCAATCACACCGGGACAGAAGCATTCCGGTGAACCATCGAGCCGAGAGCGGCGCTTCCACGCGGGGGTGCAGAGGCGCAACCCATGATTCACGCCATGCAGGAAGACCCCCGGCGTTTGCGCGGCGAGGTTCAGGTGGTTTTCATCCTCCCCCACTCAGAAGGGTCTTGGCGACCCGTCGATGCCATACGGCTGGGCGACATAGATGCGCAAGAGAAAACGTGAATTACAGTGCGAGTGTGAGTGTTGGGCGGACCCGACCCAGGTTGGTGGCGCGGACCCGCGCGCGGACCCGACCCAGGTTGGCGGGGCGGATCCTGTGGACCGACCAGGTGCAGCGGATCCGATGCCGGTTGGCGGACTAACCGCAACCCAGGTTGGGCTAGTCGAGGTTGGGCTAGTCGGCTCCAGCTCGGGTGGCGGCCCGCCAGGCGGCCGCCACCCAAGAAGCTTGGTCGAGCCGCGAAATGATTGATGGAAATCCCTGGCACGGCGCTTGTCTTATTGCGCCTGTCATGAGCCAGCCCCGCGAGATCGCTGCCGGAGCCACCTACCTCATCACCCGTCGCGTCTTGCGCCGGCACCTGCTCTTCCGCCCGGATGCGGCAATCACCCAGCTCCTGGTCTACGTCCTCGCGGTGTCGACCCGCCGTTACAGCATCGAGGTCCATGCGATCTGCGCCATGTCGACGCATCTGCACCTGGTCGTGACCGACTCGAGGGGCGTCCTGCCGCGGTTCTTGCAATTCTTCCATCGCATCGTCGCGCTCGGCACGAAGGTGCTTCGCGGGTGGGAAGGCCCGGTATGGGACCACGAGGCCACGAGCGTGGTGCGGCTGCTGACGCGCGCTGCGGTGGTGGAGAAGATTGCTTACGTCATGGCGAATCCTGTCGCCGCTGGCCTGGTGCAGCATGCTCGCGAGTGGCCGGGCGCCAAGGTGGATGTGGACGAGCTCGGTCGCGGCGTGCTGCGCGCAGCACGGCCTTCGGCGTATCTCGACCCGGAAAACCCCCAGTGGCCCGAGGAAGCGACGGTCTCGCTCGCGCTGCCGCCGGCCATCGAGCAGGACAGCGCGGAGGGCTTTCGCCAGGACGTCTCTGCCGAGCTCGAGCGACACGAAGCGCGGGCCCGCGCGGAGGTGCAGCGGCGAGGACTTCGCTTCTTGGGCGCCGAGAGAGCCTGCAAGGTGTCCCCTCACGAGCGCGTGACGAGCTTCGAGCCGCTGCGCGACGGCAATCCGACGTTTGCGGTGGGTCGCGAGCAGGGAGATGCGTGGCGAGTCGCAGGTGCCGCTGTGCGTGCGTTTCGAGCGTCGTACCGTGCGGCGCTGGAGCGATGGCGTGCCGGCGTACGCAGCGCTGTATTCCCCGCGGGGACGTGGTGGATGCGCACGTTTCACGGCGCCAGCGTGGCCGACGTCGTGCTCACGGTGTAGAGCCACAGCGGTGGGGCGCTGCAGGGAGGTTGGCGGGACGGGCGAGGGCATCAGTGCCTTGTCGTGGGGGCGCGTGCGTCTGGGACCGGCGGTGTGGACGGACGAATCTCGTGCGGCGGTGTACCCGTGCCTTCGTACCTCTGCAGGCGGTGCCGAACGCAGAGGAAGCGGCGTCAGGGGCAGAGGGCTGTACGCGATGGTTGGCCGAGCGGAATGATTCCTCTCGAAAGGTGGACCCATGGGATAGTCATTCCGGGGTGGGGTGCCGCAGCCCCCCGGCCGCAACGCAACCTGGCCGCATCGCAACGTAGGTCGGTCGTTTTCGCGTGCGGGGTGCGGCGCAACCTGGGTAGGGTCGTTTGGCCGTTCATGCAGGCACGCGCACGAGGCGAATGATGATCGGACGAAGAGGTCTCATCTCCCGACGGTGGGCGGCCGCCTCGCTGCTCATCACGGCGCCCCTCGCCGGTGGCTGCTCGGAGGACTACCACTTCACCCCCGTGCGCGTGAAGGCGCTCGAACCCGCGGCGCAGATCGTCGCCGGTGCCTACCATACCTGCGCGATTCTCAGGAACGGTAATACCGCGTGCTGGGGCGACAACGAAGCGGGCCAGCTTGGCGACGTTTCCATCGGCTCGCTGAGTACCTCCCCGAGGTGGGTCTCGCTCGCCGCGGACCCCGTGTGTCTCGCCGCTGGTCCGCGGCACACGTGCGCGCTGTTCGACGAGGGGAGGGTCAGGTGCTGGGGGGATGACGTGGGCGGCTCCCTCGGCGTCGTGCCGGCGGGCTGCGCCGACACTTCCGGGGGCGCGGACGTCGTGGCTGGTGGGCGTTGCCCGGTGCCACCGCGCGACGTGCCCGACCTGGAGGGCGTGGTTGAGCTCGCGGCCGGCGGGCTCGTGGAGGCGGACGACCCATCGCTCGGGTTCACGTGCGCCGTGCGCGGCGCCGACACCGTGGTCTGCTGGGGTGACAACCGGAGCCACCAGCTCGGCTCCGATCCCGAGACCGTCGTGAGGAGCGAGCCCGCGCTCGTCCTCGACCTGGGTGGGTTCCCGCTGCGCGGCGTGGCGCGCGTCGCCGCCGGCGAAGCGCAGGCGTGCGCCCTCGACGCGCAGGGCGACGTGTGGTGCTGGGGAGACGGTGCCGCCGGAGCTGCCCGCAAGGAGGGCGTGCGCGGCGCGACCGACGTTGCTGTGGGCGGGCGCCACAGCTGCGCTGCCCTCGGCACGGGACAGGTGGCGTGCTGGGGTTGGAACCTCAACGGCCAGAGCGGCGGCGGGCCCATCGTCGACAGCGCCGACGAGGTTGTCGGCGTCACCCTCATCGAGGGCGTTGCCGGTGCGAAGGCCGTCGTCGCCGGCGGGCGCCACAGCTGCGCGCTGCTCGACGACGGCGGCGTCGTGTGCTGGGGCTCCAACCAGAGCGGCCAGCTCGGCTCCGAGGAGGCCAACCTGGTCTCCGCGCCGGTGCAGGCGGCGCTCGACGTGCGCGCGGTCGCCCTCGCCGCCGGGCGAGAGCACACCTGCGCGCTCGACGAGGAGGGCGGGGTGTTCTGCTGGGGCAGCGACGGCCAAGGCCAGATCGGGACCGGGCGACAGTGACGCGCGCCGCGCGGTTGCTCGCGGCCGTGGCAGGGATGGCCGGCGCCCTCGCCCCTGGCGCTGCTCTCGCCGATCCGGTGCGGCCCTTTCAGATGGATCTCGCCTTCGGCGCGCGCGCGGGCAGCGGCGTACGGGTCTTCGAGGGCAGGCTGTTTCTCGGCTGGTGCGGGTCTACGGGCCCCGACCGCGCGTCGTGGGTCCCGTACTTCTCCGGGGGGCTCTCGGCGAGCGCAGGCTCGACCGACGTTGACGATCGCCGTGGCTTCGACGGCCAGGTGCGCGTCGCGCGCTACGCGCTCGGTCCCGAGCTCCGCGCCGGCTTTGCCGGCGAGAGCGGCACGATGAACCACTACGTTTATCTGGCCGTCGCGCCGGTCTACCTCTTCGCCGGGACGCTGAGCGACAGGCTCCCCGAGGCCGGTGGCGCGCTCGGCGCGCGCGCGGCCCTCGGCCTCGGCCTGCCCGTGAAGTGGCGCATGATCTTCGGGAGCCGGGACGAGCGGCTGTGCGACGGCAAGGACGACTGCCTGCTCGTCGACGCCCTGCTCTTCCTCGTCCCCAACCACGTCGAGCTCGCGTACGAGAACGCGGCCGGCTCGTCTCACCGGCTGGGCGGGGCGGTGGGGTACAGCTTCTGAAGCGCGCCGGCGCTTCCCGCGCCCTCACCCCTCGAGATAGGAGCCGAGCTCTCGCTGCCGCGAGCGCGTCCGGAGCTTCTCGAGCAGCTTCGCCTCGATCTGACGGATGCGCTCCCGCGTCAGCGAGAACGACTGCCCGATCTCCTCGAGCGTCTCGTCCTCGTTGCCGTCGAGGCCGAAGCGGCGCCGCAGGAGCTCGCGCTCACGCGGCTGCAGCGAGTCGAGCAGCTCGCGCGTCTGCTCGATCAGCCGGCGCCGGGCCAGCATGTCCGCGGGTGTGGGCTCGTCGTTGGCCAGCAGATCGCCGTACCGGGTATCGCCCTCCTCGCCGACGGGGGCGTCGAGGCTGAGCGGCTCGAGCGCGAGCTCGCTGATCACCCGCACCTTCTCCACGGTGAGGCCGCTGCGCTCCGCGATCTCCTCGACGGAAGGCTCGCGCCCCCGCTCCTGCACCAGATCTCGCCGGGCGCGCACCACCTGGCTCCGGATCGCGGTGAGGTGGACCGGCATCCGAACGGGCTTTCCCTGGTTGAGGATCGTCCGCTTGATCGCCTGCTTGATCCACCACGCGGCGTAGGTGCCGAAGCGGTGGCCGCGGCGGTACTCGAACTTGTCGGCGGCGCGGATCAGGCCGAGATTCCCCTCCTGCACGAGGTCCAGCAGCGGGACGCCGAAGCGCTGGTGCTCCCGCGCGATGGCGACCGCGAGCCGGAGGTTCGCCTGGACGAGCTCGGACTTCGCCTGCGCGACGGCGCGGCGCCCCCGGGCGATCGCCGCGATCGTGGCCTCGATCGCGGAGCGCTCCGCCTTGTCCGCCTCGGCCGCTGCTGCGCGAAGGCTCCGCTCGATGCGCTCCTCGAAGGTCGGATCGAGGCGCAGCTCGGCGAGGCCCGCGGCGAGGCCTGCGAGGGCGGTCTCCACGCCGTCCTCGGTGATCTGCCGGCCGAGGAGCGAGCGGGCGAGCGCGAGCAGCTCCGCGAGCCGCTTCGCGGAGGCGTCCGCCTCGGGATCACCCGCGTCGGCCTCGCACAGCAGATCCCGGAGGCTCAGCGCCCCGACCTGGACGTCCTCTGCCGTCGAGGCGAGCTCGCGCAGCGCGACGGGCGACCGGACCCACGCCTCGAAGCAGGCGAGCGCGCCCGCCTCGATACGACGGCCGATCGCGACCTCGCCCTCGCGCGTCAGCGGCTGGCTGCCGGCGAGCGACCGGAAGTAGAGCTCGGTCGCGCCGAGCGTGGCTTGCGCGCCGGTGGCCTTCGCGCGCCGAGCTGGCGCGCGCTCGCCCGCGCGTCCGCCCGCGGAAGCGATGGAAACGGGATGACTCGATTCGGACTCGCTCGTCGAGAGCGAGGGACGGAACCTCATTCAATGCGCTCCAGTGTTGCCGCTGCGTCGTACCCGACCGCGAAGGGTGTGAGGGGGCACGATCATCAATGCGCCTCGATATCCTAACCGCTGAGGACGTAAATAGGAAAACGAATCGACCGCCGACATGGCGCATTTCCACGGCGTTTTTCGGTGTTGCTGCCCCGCTCGGCGCGGCGCTTTCTCGTTGTCCTCGGATGGCGGCGCGCGCGTGTGCGTTGCCGGACGAGTGTACGTCGCCGGACGAGCGGACGCGTCCCTTTCGATCGCGCTGCGGGGCGGAGAAGCGGGCGTTGGAGGGCGCGACGTGAGGGCGCTGGCGGAGGACCTCGTGAGGGGGCGCGCTCGAACCGCACGGGCGGCCTCGGAGGGGGCGGAGCGAGGTCGCGAGTTGCCGGGACCGTACGGCGGGGCAGCGGGGCCGGTCGAGACCAGAGCGGGCGGCCTCGGAGGGGGGCGGAGCGAGGTCGCCATCTGTCTGGTGGAGCGGCCGCGACGGGGCGGGATCGATCCGAGACGGCAGCGGACGGCAAAGCGGACGGCAACGTAGGTCGGGAGAATCGTAGGTCGGGAGAATCGACCCTTGCGCGCGGCGGCGCTGCTGCTGAGCCGCGCTTCGGGGCGATGCGCATCGGGCACGACGCGGAGCGTCCTGCGCGCCGCTGGCCCTGCGCCGTCCGGGCAGCGGTTGCTATGCTCCACGCCCGCGCTGCCCTCCGGAGCGCGCAGTAGCCATTCCACCGAGGAGCGACGCGCATGATCCAGATCTTCGGCACGGCCAAGTGCAAGGCGACGCGGGCGGCGCAGCGGTTCTTCGCTGACCGGGGCATCAAGGTGCAGCTCGTCGATCTGCGCGAGAAGGGCCTCTCCAAGGGGGAGCTCGCGAGCGTAGCGCGCGCGGTGGGCGGCGTGCGCGTGCTTTACGACGCGGAGAGCGCGCGGGTGAAGGAGCGTGGCCTCCAGCACCTCGGCCCGAGCGATGCGCGGATCGCGGAGCTCCTCGTCGACGATCCGCTCCTGCTCCGCACGCCCATCGTGCGCGACGGGACGCGCGCCTGCGTGGGCGCGGCCGAGGCGACCTGGAAGGCCTTCGCCGATGCCGCGAAGGGCGGGTAGCGGGAGGGCGGGCCAGGGGATCGGGGGAGGCTGGGCCCGCGCGCGGGCCGAGGCGGCCCCGAAGGGAGCGCGGTCATGCCGCGACCCGCGTCGCCGCCTCGTCGCAGGTGCAAACGCAACGTTTGTGCCAATGCCGAGGCGGCAGTCAGCGCTCGGGGCGCCTCTCCTCGACGTGGTGCCGTCGACGCTCCACGCGATGCTTCTTCGCCGGCTTCGCCGGAGTCGCCGGCCTGACCGAGGCCCCCGCCTTCACCGTAGCCCCTGCCCTCACCGAGGTTGACGGCCTGACCGAGGTTGCCGGCCTGACCGAGGCCCCCGCCCGGACCGAGGCCCCCGCCCGGACCGAGGCCCCCGCCCGGACCGTCGCTGCCGGCCTGACCGTGGTTGTGCGGTGCACGTGGTGATGGTGATGGTGATGGTGGCCGTGTCGCTCGAAGCCGACGCGGTAGCGGACCAGGGCGCGCGGCTCGTCGCGGTAGTAGACCCAGCCGTGGTGCGACGGGTAGTACCAGCGGCCGTCCACATAGTAGACGTAGGTCCCGCGGTAGTACACGCGCGGGTAGGTCTCGACGTGGACCGGCGCCGCTGCGATGTGAACGACCGGCTCCTCGTACACCGCGAACTCCTGGTACGTGACGGTCGCATGCGCCGGCGCAGCGGCCCTGGTGTGGACTTCTGCCGCGCACCCGGTCGCGCCGAGGAGCGCGAGCGCAACGAGCGCGGCCAGCACGGCGAGCCTGCTGCTGCGCTGCTGAGCGCGCGCCGCAGCTCTGGGGGAGGAAACATCGAGGACTGGCACGTTCATCTCCATGGGGGTTCACAGGAGCAACTGCGGTGCCACCCGGCGAAGGCGGAGCGCCGCCGCGTGGCACCGCAGGGCGCCGCTCGCTGGTATAGCGCTTGCTGCCGTGCCGCGCATCGGCGCGACAGCGCCAGACTTGGATAAAGGAAGACGATCCCCATGAAACTTTCGAAGGTGCTCACCGGTCTCGCTGGCTGCGTCCTCGCCACTGCCTCGCTCACGGGGTGCATCGTCGTCGATCATGACGATGACCACGATCACCTCACGCGCGGCTCGCTCACCGTCGCCCTGACCATCGACGGCAGCGACGACCCGTGGGCGTGCTTCGATCACGACGTGAGCGGGGTCGCGGTCAGCGTCGAGGACGAGGATGGCTTCCTCGTCCTCGACGCGGTGGGGGACTGCGATGATCTCGGCCTCACCATCGACGGCCTCTCCGAGGGGTACTATGACGTCGATGTCTGGCTCGTGGATTTCGACGGAGACGCGATGAGCGACATCGTGCGCGTCGAGAGCGTGGACGTGCTCGACGGCGCCGAGACGCTTGTGGAGGTCGATTTCCCGTGGACGTGGATCGACTCATGACGCGCGCGGCTCGCCTGAGCGACCGCGCGCACGCGCCTACTCGCCCGCGATCGCGGTCACGAGACCATGGGCGCCGTCATTGGATCGGATAGGCGGGGTGGCGCTCGGGGAGCTCGGCGCTCGCGAAGGCCGCGAGCAGGCGCCGTCGCCGCCGCCCTGCGGGACATGAAGCCCTGTTACTGGGACTTCTGCGATTCCCCTTGCCGCTGCGCGTAGGCCTGGGGGCCTTGCTGCTGGCTGCGTTGCTGCTGTCCGCGTTGCTGCTGTCCGAGCTGGGCGCCCTGCCGCTGGCCGGGCTGCATCTGGCTGACCTGTCCGCGTTGCTGCTGTCCGAGCTGGGCGCCCTGCCGCTGGCCGGGCTGCATCTGGCTGACCTGTCCGCGTTGCTGCTGTCCGCGTTGCTGCTGGCCGAGCTGGGCGCCCTGCCGCTGGCCGGGCTGCATCTGGCTGACCTGTCCGCGTTGCTGCTGGCCGACCTGGATGCCCTGCTGCTGCTGGCCGACCTGGATGCCCTGCTGCTGTCCGACCTGGATGCCCTGCTGCTGGCCGGTTTGCGCCCAGCCGAACTGTCCGCGTTGCTGCTGGCCAGACTGGGTGCCTTCCTGCTGTCCGCGTTGCTGCTGGCCGCCTGCCTGCTGCTCGTGGAGCAGCAAGCAGAACAGCTGCTCGGCCTCCGTCAGGTGCTGCTCGACGTCCGCTCGCATCGCCTTCACGCTGGTTCGTATCCTGGCGTTCTCCGCGTTCGCGACGCCCGGCACGTCGAGGAGCTCGAGGGCGCGGCGATGGAAGGAGATCTGAGCCCAGATGAAGGCCGTGTCGAACTCGGCGCCTTCCTCCTCTTCCAGCGCTCCGCTCACCTCGGTCGAGCTCTCGTCGAGCTCCCGGCAGCGCGAGCACGACTCCATCCTGATACCTGAGCCCCTCGAGCCCGCGCCGAGCTGCTCGGACTGGGAGTGCTCCTCGACGATCTGCTCGGCGTAGCGCTTCACGTCCGGGGACTCGGCCTTGTCCAAGGCGATCTGCGACAGATCCACCTCCTTCTGGTGGATGAACGAGATCAGCATCGTGAGCTCAGCGTCCGACGGCTGCTGCGTCGCGCTGCGCTCTCCGCGGCCTCCCTGCCTGTCGCCCTGACTGCCGATCTGCCCGCGGCCCCCTTGCCTGCCGCCTTGATGGCCGGCCTGCTCGCCGCACATCTGCCTGTCGCCCGCGCGCTGGCCGCCGGCCCGTTCGCCGCCCTGTCTGCCGCCTTGATGACCGGGCTGCTCGCGGCCTCCCTGCCTGCCGCCGGCCTGCGCTCCACCGCCCCTCCCGGGCCCTCGCGCGCCGTCTCGGCCCGTCTGTCCGTGGCTCCTGCCGTCGGGGCCTGTGCCGGTCCGCTCTTGCCCATCCGTTCCATCGCGATTCGCCTCGGCGTCATCGTCGCTGCCCATGCAGCCGCCGGCCCCCGCGAGGACAAAGCTCCCAGCGAACATGATCGCCATGAGGCGACCTGAACGATTGCCCATCATTGCTTGCTCCTTGGCCGACACCGGCGCGCTGTCGCGCTCACCTGCCGGTTATCGGCCCCGAACATCTGGGTTCGGGAAGCGAGGATGGTGAGCGAGGTGGAGCCCTAAGCCTGCATCGTCATTTCCCCGAGCGCCCCTGCGCCCCCTGCGCGATCACGCCGAGAGTCGCAGTCCCGCTCGGCGTTGACCCAGACCCAGCCGGTGCGCAGCGGCCGGCCCGGCACTCGACCTTGATCCCAAGGACCCGCTCGGGCACTCGCCCGCGCGACGGCGCGCCGCCGCCGGCGCCGTCCGCCCGCGCCTGCGCGGCGCCGGACAAGCTGCCAGGCGGCCGGATCGCCGCCAGGCAGCCGGGCATGCGCGCGCCGCGCGCCGAGGAACCCGCTCGGCCGGGTCGCGCCGCCTTCCGCCGCGCCATCGATGCGCGTAAGCTCCGGCGACGTCCGACCGAGCGCCGCCTCGGCCCTCTGCCGAGGCGCCGGTCGCCGTCATCCTATGAGAACCTCCGCGCACAACGGCCCGTCTCCCGGGCCCGCCGCCCGCGTCGACACGACGGATATCGAGGCCCTGAAGCGTGAGCTCGAGCGGCTCCGCGCCGTGGGGTCCCGGGATCGCGGGTGGCTCGACGCCGTGCTCGAGCACAGCCCGCACGGCGTCATCCTCTGCGACGCGTCCGGGAAGCTCGTCCTGCACAACAGGGCGGCGGAGCGCATCTGGGCCGGCAGCGCCTCGACCGAATCGATCAACGACTGGACGCTGTATCGCGCCTTCCACGAGGACGGCCGCCCGTACGAGGCGAAGGACTGGGCCATGGCCCGCGCGATGTCCGAACGGCAGGTCATCGAGAGCGAGGAGACCCGGATTCAGCGCTTCGACGGGACGTATGGCATGGTCCTCGGGAGCGCCGCGCCCATCATCGGACCTGGCGGCGAGCTCGAGGGCGGGATCTCGGTGTTCGCCGACATCTCGCGCCTCAAGCAGGTCGAGGCCGAGCGCGGCGAGCTCGCCGCGCAGCTCACGAAGCGGGTCGAGGAGCTCGATCGCCGCGCCCGGCTCACCCAGGCGCTGCTCGCGGTCAGCACCGCGCTGAGCGGCGCCGTGACGGTCGAGCAGGTGTCCGCCGCCGTCGTGAGCGACATCCACCGGGTGCTCGGCGCCTCGACGACGATGATGTACACGGCGGACGAGGCGGCCGGCGTCGCGGCGCTCGTCGGCCACTCGGGGCTAGAGGAGCAGCGCACGAGCCCTTATGCGAGGGTGCCCCTCGACGCCCGACTGCCGCTCTCGGACGCGCTCCGGGAGCGCCGCCCCATCTGGGTGGACACGAGGCAAAGCCTGCACGCCGCGTACCCCGAGCTCGCGGCCCTGCGGCCTGTCCGCGACGACGTGAAGGCGCTCGCCGTCCTGCCGATCGTCGCCCACGCGGCGCTGCTCGGCGGCCTCGCGTTCTCGTTCGCGAACGATCGGGCGTGGAGCCCCGAAGAGCGCGAGTTCCTGCTCAGCGTGGCGGCGCAGTGCGCGTCGGCGCTGGACAGGGCGCGCCTCCTCGAGCGGGAGCGCGAGGCCCGGGCGCGCGCGGAGATGCTCGCGGCGGAGCTCGAGCGGCAGCAGGCGACGCTCCGCCTCCTGAGCGAGGCGGGCGCCGCGCTCTCCGGCTCGCTCGACGTCGCGTCGCGGCTCACGCACCTGACCCACCTGGCGGTCCCCACCCTGGCCGACTGGTGCGCTGTCGACATGCTGAACGGCGATTCCATCGAGCGCGTGGCCGTCCACCACTGCGACCCCGCGAAGATCGAGCTCGCCGAGCGCCTCCGGGCGATGTCCCCGCCCCGGCCCGACGCCCCGGCGGGCGTGTCCGCCGTGATCCGCGCCGGTCGCTCCGAGTGGATGGCCGACATCCCGGACGCCGCCATCGAGTCCGCCGCGCTGAGCCCCGAGCACCTGCGCCTGATCCGGTCGCTCGGGCTGAGATCGTATGTCGTCGTCCCGCTCCGGGGGCGCGACCGGACCATCGGCGCGCTGACGCTGGTCCACGCGGAGTCGGGCCGCCGCTTCAGCCAGGCGGACGTCGCGCTCGCCGAGGAGCTCGGGAGCCGCGTCGCCCTGCTGATCGACAACGCGAGGCGGTTCCAGGAGGCGCAATCGCTCATCCGCGCCCTGGAGCGGACCAACGCCGAGCTCGACCAGTTCGCGTACGTGACGAGCCACGACCTGAAGGCGCCCCTCCGGGGCATCGCGAGCCTCGCCCAGTGGATCGAGGAGGACCTCTCGGACAAGCTCACCGCGGACACGCGCCATCAGATGGAGCTCCTGCGCGGGCGCGTGCGCCGCATGGAGGCCTTGATCGAGGGGATCCTGGCCTACTCCCGCGCGACGAGGTTCCGCCAGAAGCCGGAGAGCGTCGACCTCGAGAGGCTGGCGAGGGAGGTGGTCGAGCTCATCGCCCCGAGGCCGCCCGCGCGGGTGACGCTCGACGTGCCGCCGGCGACCCTGCGGACCTACAGGGTGCCCTTGCAACAGGTGCTCATGAACCTCATCACGAACGGCCTCAAGCACGCGGGCCGCGAGGACGCGGCGGTCTCCGTGTCCGCCCGGGAGCAGGGCGACAGGGTCGAGGTCTCCGTGTCCGACAACGGGCCTGGGATCGCGCCTGCGTTCCAGGAGAAGGTGTGGGGGATGTTCCAGACGCTGCAGGCGAGGGACAAGGTGGAGAGCACGGGGATCGGCCTCGCCATCGTGCGAAAGATCGTGGAGAGCCGCGGCGGGCGGGCGTGGGTCGAGTCGGACGGCAAGAGCGGCGCGACGTTCCGGTTCACGTGGCCCAGGAGGGAAGAGGCGGAGGGCGCCGCGTAGCGGTCGCGCCCGCCGAGCTGCCCGGGAGCGCGCTTCCAGCGACGGCGTCGGGGGACGAGGTGCTCAGTTCGAGGGCTTCGGCATCTGGAACACCACGGCTTCCTCTTCGGCTTCCACGTTGTTGATGTTCCAGTAGATGGACCCGCAGTCGACGGCGATCTCGAAGAAGTACGGCTGCCCGGTCGCGAGGGTGACCGTGTCCCCCATGCCGAGGTGCGCCCTCCGCACCTCGCCTTTCCCCTCGCTGTTCATGTAAACGGTCCAGTAGACGAACTCGTCGTCCACCGCGAGCGACTTGGCGACGGCCTGAGCGTCGACCGTGGTGGTGAAGGGCGGGGCGCTAGGCGCCGCGCTCGTCGCCTTGGACTGGACCGCGCCGTTGGTGTCGGTCACCCAGTGCACGACGCCGTTGGCGAGGACGAGCACGGTCGGGTTGCCGTTCGTCTCCGCGAAGACCTCGGCTGTCTCGCCGAGCGGATCCCTCGTCTTGCGCAGGATCTGGCGCGACCAGTAGTTGGACCAGTAGACGTGGGTCGCGTCGACGGCGACGCCGATCGGGTGGTCGTCGGAGGCGACCAGCTCGGCGACGGGCTGGCTGCCGTCGGCCTTGGCCCGCCAGACCGCCGGGGGCGTCTGCGTCGCCCAGTAGACGCTGTCGCCGAAGGAGGTGATCCGGCTGAAGGCCGTGACCGCCGGATCGCCGTTCTCCTGCAGGGGGACCTGCGCGATCTGGATCGGGCTGGAGCTCGGCGGCTCGATGGAGATCCCCAGCACGTCTCCGTTGCTCCAGTTGGTCCACGAGAGCTGCCCGCCCGAGTAGGTGATCCAGGCGGTATCCCCGAAGCCGAGGGTGCCCGGGAGCGTACGCGCGGCCCCGCCGTCCTTCGGGATGGCGACGATGGCCTGGTTGTTGGCCATGAGCACGAGATCCCGGGTGACCGCCATGCCCTTCGCGTTGGACCCGAGCTCCCCTGTCATCTGCGTGACGGGGCACTCCCCCGCGGCGCAGTTCGACGGGGGGCACGAGGGCGTGCCGCCGGCGCCATCGCCACCGTTGCCGCCGGTGCCATCGCCGCCGTCGCCGCCGCCCGACGTCGTCTGGGCAGAGCCTCCGTCACCAGGTCCGGTGCTCGTCGTCGTCGAGGAAGCGGAGGAAGGCCCCTCCGTGCCAGGCTCGATGCCGAAAATGAGATTGCAACCGGTGCCCGTCGCCGCGAGCGCGAGGAGGGCGCAGGGCAAAGCGATCTTGCTGTGCATGATGGAGTGTATACATCCCCGGCCACGCCCCCGGCGATCGCGGGCCACTGTCCAGGGGCGACGCTTCCGTGCGACACCCGCGCTCACGCGAGCCGGCGGAGCTGCTCCAGCCGCCGCCGCGGCTCGATGTCGCGCCGCTTGATCTTCCCGGTCCTGAGCTCCTCGTAGGGCCCGCACACCGGCCGGTAATCGCACTGCGCGCACGCCCCCTCCGCCGGCATCGGCAGGAGGGCCGCCTTGTCGATCGCGTCTCCGATGATCCCCGCCACCTGGGCGGCCGCGTCGCGCGCCCGCGCGTCCAGGTAGATCGGCACCTCCGTGAACCCGCCGGCGGAGGTGCAGTAATAGAGCCGCCCGGACTCGACCTGCGTGCCCGGAGGCATGAGCTTCTCCAGCGCGAGCGCGTAGAGGACCGGCTGGAGCGTGCCGCCGCCGCTCACGACCGCGTCGCGCGGCGCCCGCGCCTTGCCCGTCTTGTAGTCGGTCGCCCGCATCGCGCCCCACACGCTCCGCTCGACAAGGTCGATCGAGCCCCGGAGCCGGACGCCGCAGTCGAGCTCCACGGGCGCGTCCGAGCTCCCCGGATCGCGGGTGGCGAGGCGGCGCGGCAGCCCGAACGACAGCTCGAAATGGATCGGCTCCCAGTCGCGGTCCTCCGCGGCGCGCCGCAGCCACTCCCGGAGGTCGGCCCGCACCGACGCGATGCCGTCGTCCCAGACGCGCCGGATCGCCGGCGCGAGCTCGTCCGCGTAGCGCGCGGCGACGCGGTCGAGCGCCCGATCGAGCTCGGCCCGGGCCTCGTCGAGCCCTGGCAGGCCGAGCGGCAGCTTGCCCGCGTCGCGCAGGGCGACCAGCACCTCGTAGAGCACGTCGTGCACGAGCCGGCCGCGCTGGAGCGGGTCGAGCTCCTCGATCGCCTCGGGCGCCGGGCGCGGGGCGAGCCTGTGCACCGCGTAGAGGAAGAAGCGGTAAGGGCACGCGGCGAAGTGCTGGAGGGCGGTCGGCGAGAACGACCTGCGCCCGAACGCGTGCTTCGCGAGCGCCTCGCGCGCCTCCGCGATCGGCTTGAACAGCCCGTCGGCGCTCGTCCAGCCCGGGATCCAGCGCCGCGCGCGGAACCGGAGCGCCCGCGCGAGGTGGGGGTTGGCGTTGAGCAGGTAGCGCGCGGTGCCGACCGTCTGCGCCTCCGGCAGGCTGAAGAGCGTCTCGAGGAGCGCGAGGTCGTGCTCGGCCGCGTCGATGGCGTCCTCGGGCCGCGCGGGCGCGGGCCAGCCGATGCGCGCGGCGCCGCCCTGCTCGGCGCGGCGCTCGAGCTCCCCGAAGCCGGGCAGCCTGCCCTCGGCCGCACGCAGGAGCTCGAGGCCGTAGAACGAAGGCACCCGAGGCCGGGACTGATCCATGTCCACGCGCGGGTACGACACGACGAGCCGCTGGCGGGCCGCGCCGACCGCGAGCCGGAGCGCGAGGCGCTCGCGCGCCACGCGGTCGTCGCTCGTGTCGAGGCCCGAGTCGCCCCCGGCGATCGTCCGGCGGAGGGCGTCGCGGAGGATCGGGTCCTCGGTGACCTTCTGCGGGAAGATCCGCTCGGCGAGCCCGGGGACGAAGACCACGTCGAACGAGCGCCCGCGGGCGCCCTCGATGGGCGAGACGAAGAGGCGCCCGTCGCGGCGGGCGGCCGGGGGCAGCACGAGGTCGGTGAGGCGGCGCGCGAGGCAGAGGCGGATCTCGCCGAGGTCCACCGGGCCGACGTGGGCCATCGGCGCGAGCTCGGCGAGCACGGCGAGCACGCGCTCGGGCCGCCGGAGCGCGCGCGTCGCGAGGGCCGAGAGGCGGCGCTGCCACTCGCCGAAGGTCGCGCGCTCGCCCGGGCCGGGCAGCGCCGCGAGCAGCGGCAGCGCGAAGGCGCGGAGGGCCGAGAGGTCGGCGAGCGTCCGCGCGATGCGCGCGGCGTCGCGGTCCTCGGGGGCGCGGGAGAGCGAAAGCCGGAGCTCCCGCTCGAAGCCCGAGAGCCGCGCCTCCCACCGATCGAGCCCGCCGATCACCGCCGCGTCGACGAGGATGCGCTCCCAGCGCCGCGGGGCGCGCAGGGTGCCGTCGTGCACGGGCGCGTCGGGGCCCTGGGCTGTCGGATCGGGGCTCTCGACTGTCGGATCCGGGGTTTGGGCTGTCGGATCGGGATTTGGGTTTGTCCGATCGGCGTTCGGGGTTGTCGGATCGGTGTTTGGGGCTGTCGGATCGGGGCTCTGGACTGTCCGACCGGGGTTTGGGTTTGTCCGATCGGGGCTCGGGGCTGTCCGATCGGGGTTTGGGTTTGTCCGATCGGGGTTGGGGGCTGTCCGATTGGGGTTCTGGGCGGCCGGACTGAAGCTTTTCCCTGGCGGATCGAACCCGAGATCTTCCCCCGCCATGTCGTCGTCCGGAGGCGCCTCGTCGAAGCCGCCGCGCAGGAGCTCGGGGAAGAGGTCGTCGTCCGGCGGCACCCAGCGGTCGGCCTCGGGCGGGGCCGGCGGCGGCTCGCCCGCGGGCGTCGCGTCGGGGACCTGCCCGAGCGAGAGGTACTCCGCGAAGCGCGACGCCGACAGGTGCTCGGCGGCGCATGCGAGCAGCGCGAGCAGCGCGCGGCCCGCCGGGTCGGGCTGCACCGAGCCCTGCGCGAAGTGCGCAGGGATCCCGGCCCGGCGCAGCGCCTCGACGAGGTGCGCGCGGTACTGCTCGGGCGCGCGCAGGAGGATCGCCATCCGCTCGAACGGCACGCCGCGGGCGGCCTCGCGCAGCGCGATGCGCGCGAGCTCCACGCACTCCCGGCTCTCGCCGGGCGCGGAGAGGATCTCGACCTCGTCGCCGAGCCCGGGGGCCTCGTCGGTCAGCGGGTCGAACAGGTGCTCCTGCAGGCGCGCGAGCGAGGTGCTGGGCGCGACCGGCGGCGGCTCGTCGCCCGCGCCGTCGTCGGCGCCGTCGTCCACGCCATTGCCCGCGCCGGCGCCGTCGTGCGCGGCGGAGACCGCGGTCAGCGAGACCCGCCGCGGCGGCGATCGGAGCGCCGCCTGCAGGTGGCGCAGCGACGCGGCGTCGCCGGCCGGAACGGTGGCGAGCGCGTCCGGCGAGCGCGCGGCGACGGCCTCGAGGAGCTCGCGCTCCAGCGCGAACCGCACGGGCAGGTCGAGAAGGAGCATCGGCAGCCCGAGCAGCGGGTGGCGCGAGCGGGGGTCGCCGTCGTCCGCGGCCCGGGCGCGCTCGGCCGCGAGGCGCAGGACGATCGCGCGATCGGCGAGCCCCGCGTCGTCCAGGGTGGCGTCGAACGCGTGGGCGATGCGGTCGAGATCGGCCGGCGCGAGCGCGTCCGGCGCGACGCCGGAGAGCCGCGCCTCGTCGAGCGTCCGCGCGACGGCGCGCGGCAACCCGGGTCGATCCGCGACGCGGGCGAAGCGGCCGAGCAGCCCGTCCTGCGCGAGCCCGTCGAGGGTGCGCGCGCAGAGGGCCTCGATGGCGAGCGGGCTGGCCGGGACGAGGCCGCGCTCGGCGAGCGCCGGCATCGCGAGCGCGGCGGCGAGGCGCCCCAGGGTCAGCCGGTGCCAGCCGAAGGTGGCGCGGCGGCCGCGGATCGACGCGCGGGCGAGCTCGCTCACGGCCTCGACCGAGGCGCCGACGAGGAGCACGCGCTCGGCGGGGCGCCGGCGGCGCAGCCAGCCCACGGCCCGATCGAGGCGAGCGGCGGCGCTGGGGGAGGTGATGACGGCGTGGGACACGGGGTGGCTCGGGAGGCGGCGGAGGCCGATGGAGATTCGGTGGACGGCCCCGAAAGGGGTAAGGGGGACTAGCAGCTGGGCAGTCTGCGGCCGGCTGCCATCGCTCAGCTCAGCTCCGGGAGCACATCGGCGATCGATGCCGCGACGATGGCCCGTTCATGCCACCGTTCCAGGATCTCAGGATCCTTCTCGGCCAGGATGCGCTCACGCGCGGCGTCCGGCACGGCGATGCCGCGGACCCGGAGCGCGGTCAGCACGGCACGCGCTGCCTCCTCGGCGCGCCCCTGGGCGCGCCCCTCATCACGACCTTCCTTCCGCTCCTCGGCGCGGAGCTTCTGCTCGTACTCCTTGAACCACGCCCGGATCTCTGCGCTCACATCGTCCTCCTCGTCGGTCGTCGGCTCCTGGATTCCGTGCCGGAAGTGTACCAGCAGCGGCGTGGCGACGCTCTTCTCCCAGGTATCGTCTGGCAGTGCCGCCAGATCCGTCAGCGCCTCGCGCAAGCGGCGGCCCGAGCCGAGCAGCCGCAGCAGCAGCGTTGTACGCGTCCGGGGCAGCTCCGCGAGCACCACCACGCGCATCACCAGGCCCGGTACGGCGTGGTAGACGCCGGCTTGCACCGGCTCGCACCGGTAGGCGTCGAGCACCGTTTCAGGACGCCCCGGGCTGATGACGACCAGCGCAGGGAAGGCGACCGCCGGTTGCGGTGGCGTGTCCGTGTCCTCGTCCGGCGCGACGGAGCGCGCTGCAGAGCGGGCGCGGCGCTCGAGCTCGTGATGCCATGTGAGCTGCTTGCGCAGGCAGTGCCGGACCTGACGCAGGCTCGGCGTGCCGTGGAACGGTTCGAACAGGCTCGGCTCCGCCGAGAGCTCGCCGAGCAGTCCCATGGCGGCGCGTTCGGACTCCCGCGCGGGATCAGGCACGCTGTAGACATCGATCTTCTGTGTCGCCGCCAGCACCTCGACCTCGGTCTCGGCCGCTGAGACGAGGCTCAGCCCGTCCCGCAACAAGCTCTTGGTGAACTGGTCGGAGCGGTTGTGCATTTGCGCGCGACTCTAATTCATCAGCGCGGCATGTCCAGCCTTGTTCGGCACGAACCGGAGGGCCGCGACTTACGCTGCGAAAGTAGAGCTGTGCACGTAATGCGGCAGGAAAGAACATGCACTTACCGGTAGGGAGAGCCAGTCGTGTGCAAATCGTTGTCGGTCGCGTGAGACTCCCGCTCGGCTGGGCGGGATGAGCACGACGCCCGGCTCAGGGCCTTCCAGGCCAATACCTGACGACCACGTGACAGTCGTCGACCTGCCACCCCTTGGTGGCATCCCAGCGCAGCTTGAACACCTCCCCGCTGGCGTCGAACTCGTCATCGTATTCGCCCGCGTCGAGCTGCAGCAGCTCCGCGTCCGGGCCTGCGCGGCGGAAGGCCACCACCTGGAGCCGGGCGCTGTCGCCGGGCGAGTAGCGGAGCGAGGCCTCCGAGAACGCCCCGAGCTCCGTTAACGGCACTCCCACCTTGGTGCAGCCTCTCTTCGTGAACGGCTGCAGCTCCCCTAACTCCGGAAAGCCAGCGACGCGGACGGACGGCCTGAGAAACCATCCGAGCGCGAAGGAAACGACGGCGACACCGAGGACCAGGAGGTAGCGCAGCTTCGCGGCTTTGACAGAGGTAAACACGTCTTGTCCCGATGGGCTCAGGGCGTCTTTCTCGATGGGATCAACCCCACCATGGCCCCGGAACGAGGCTCGATGGGGCGTCAGCGGCGGCGGGGGGTGAAGCGGACGAACAGCCCTTCCGGCTTCATCGTGAACCCGAGGAGCTCCTTCACGGGCCGCGCCGGGTCGACCAGCGATACATCGAAGTCGCGCGCGACCATGGCGCCCACCATGGCGCTCTCGACCATCGAGAGCGCGCGCCCGGGGCAGACCCGCGGGCCGCTGCCGAAGGCGAGGGCGGCGCGCGGGTCGTGCTTGCCGGCGCCCGCCGGCCGCGGGGTCAGCCAGCGCTCGGGCACGAACGAGGCCGCGTCGTGGAAGTGCTCCTCCTTCAGGGCGATCTGCCGCGTCAGCAGGATCATCCGCGTCCCCGCCGCGAGCCGCAGCGGGCCGACCACCGTGTCCGCGCAGGCTTCCATGAACAGGATCGGCGCCGCGGACTTCAGGCGCAGCGTCTCCTGCGCCACCGCCCCGAGATAGCGCAGCCGCTGCGCGTGCTCTGGGCCCTCGGGCAGGTCCGCGTCGCCGAGCTCGGCGTCGACCTCGGCCCGCATCCGTGCTTGTACGTCCGGGCGCAGGGCCATGAAGTGGAGCATCCAGGCCATCGTGTCGGCCGTCGTGTCCTCCCCGGCGAGCAGCAGCGTGAGCACGTTGCCGAGCACCTCCTGCTCCGACAGCCGCGCCTTCGGGTCGTCGGCGTCGCGCGCCACGAGCAATGCCTCCAGCAGCGAGCGAGGCGCCGCGGCCCGCGCCGGATCCCTGTCGAGCTCCGCGCGCGTCGTCCGGAGGATGCCCAGCATCCGCGTGCGCACCTCCGAGAGCGCCTGATCGAGGGCCCGATCGGCGGGCAGCTTGACGTGCCGCCAGTACGGGAATGGCGCGAAGACGCGGCGGTTGAGCGCCGCGAAGACCGTCTCGAGCTGGTGCGACAGGGGGTCGGTGCCGCGCTCGATGAGGTTCATGTCGAGGCCGAACGCCACCGCGGTGGTGACATCCACCGTGTAACGGGCGAGGTCTCGCCGCGCGTCGACCGGCGCCCCCCGCGCGGCCGAGGCGCGCCATCGCTCCCGGAGCCGGCGGGTGATCGTGGAGAGCGTGCCGTGGCTCTCGCGCAGCTGTCCGGCGGTGAACGCGCTCATCACGAGCCGCCGCTGCCGCGTCCACTGGTCGCCCTCGGCCGAGAAGACGCCGCCGAAGCCCATCTCGTCGATGAGCTCCTGCAGCGGGCTCCAGCGGCGGAACTCCTTCGGCCTCTCGCGCAGGATGCGCTGGACGAGCTCGGCGCTGCCGACGACGACGACCGGCGTGCGGCCGAGCCAGAAGGTGTAGAGATCGCCATACCTGCGGTTCCAGCCCTCGAGCGTGAGGTGGAACTGGGTCGGCCGGATCTCGAGGAGGTTGCCGAGCAGCGGCAGCCTCCGGGGTCCCGGGAGCGTCGATAGATCGCGCATGCCCGCTGAAGGGGCGACTTCTGCTCTGGCGGTCTCCATGGTCTCCTCTCAGAGAGCGAAAGCGGTCAGCGCCGGCGCCGCCGCGGTCGAGGTGTAACGTAGCTCGTCCTGGCGTGTGCGTGGGCGCTCGCCGGCGCGCCGCCTTCGTCACGCGCCGGCATCGCGAGCACGGCGGCGAGGCGCCCCTGGGCGAGCGGGCGCGTGACGAAGGCGGCACGCCGGCCGCGGATCGACGAGCGGGGGAGCTTGGTGGCGGCCGCTGCCCCGCCCCCGGTCCTCCGCTATCGTGGCATCGGAGAGCGCGCGAGGGCCGCGACCGCGGCGCCATGCCCTCTCCGGAGCGGAGCGAACGTCCGCGCCGTCCCTCCTGCCGTGCTCGCCCCGACGAGATCCCCCCGCTCGCGCGCCATTCCAGGACTCCCCGCCGCGCCCCGCGGCCGACTCGCGCGCTCGCCGAGCATGGCGCTGGCACTGCGCTTGTTATGCCCCCCGCGCGCCCGCGGGTCCGAGCGGCGCCGAACCGCGGGCGCCTCCGCAATCCGCCGCTCTGGACACCATTTCTGGACGGAAAGGTTGCAGTATGAAGAATGCCATCCCGATCGCGATCCTGTGCCTCGGAGGGCTCGGCTGCGCGGACGCACCTCCCGCGGGCGACGGCGAGCAGCCATTGCTCACGTCCCGGCAGCGCATCGTTGGAGGCGCTGTGGACACGACGCACGCCTATGTCGTGGGCGTGGGCAATCGGAACCGGGCGTACTGCAGCGGGACCGTCATCTCGCGGCGCACCGTGATCACCGCGGGACACTGCCACGGCGCGCTCACGCGCGTCTTCTTCGGCCCGACCCTCGGGCGGCGGTCGGAGAGCGTGCGGATCGAGACGTCGCGGAGGCACCCCGCCTTCGATCCCGCAAGCCTCCAGAACGACCTCACCCTCCTCGAGCTGGAGAGCGACGCGCCCGTGCAGCCCGCGCCCCTCCTGCGCGAATCGATGGAGAATACCACCTGGTACGTCGGGCCGGACTACACCTTTGTCGGTTACGGTGTCTCCGACGGCGTCGCGGGGACGGGGTTCGGCATGCGCCGCGCCGTGACGTTCCCTATCGTGGCCGTCGGCCCCGCCCAGGTCGGCGGGACGCCGGGGACGATCGACGCGACCCAGTTCTATTACCAGGTCCCCGACATGAACACGTGCGCCGGCGACTCCGGAGGTCCGGCGTTCCTCGTGCGCGGGGGCGTCGAGCGCCACGCCGGCGTGACCTCGTTCGGCGACGACCCCTGCACGCTGGACGGGGTGCAGGCGCGCACCGATCTCGACCAGATATATCAGTTCATCCAGCCGACGATCGACGAGTTCGAGGCGGACAACCCGTGCCGCGCGGACGGCCTCTGCGAGGCGGCGTGTGACGTCGGGCCCGAGATCGTCGACCCCGATTGCGCCGATCTCCACTGCGGCCAAGATGGGGTGTGCGCCCTCGCCTGCGCGTTCCCGGCCGACCCGGACTGCGCGCTCCGCGCCGGCGTGCAGGTGCGATGACGGGACAGGTGAGGGCCAGCGAGCGCCGGCCGCGCGCCGCGCCGCGAGGCGGAGCTCAGGGCGTGTCGGCCGGGTCCGCCGGGTCGCTGCCGGCGCTCCGCTCGTCGCCGTCGAGGAAGCCGTCCTCGTCGCGATCGAGGCCGATGCGGTAGCCGGAGCCCGGCGGCGTGCACGTGTAGGTCAGGGGTCGCCCCGTCGCGAGGGCGATCTGGCGGAGCACCGCGTCCGGGATCGGCGGCAGCGCCATCCGGTCGGCGACGAACTGCCCTGCTCCGGTGTGAAGGAAGCCGATCTCCTGCAAGGTCAGGTGGCTCTTCGCCACGAGATCACACTCGCCGGCGTCCGCCCTGGCGATCAGGAGATCGACGCGCGGATCGGCGGCGGCCTGGTTGCCGGGCGTGAGCGTGACCTGCTGGCCGACGATCGGGGCGACGTTCGAGTCGAAGGCGAGCAGGAACGACTCGAGCTGCCGGCGGACCGCGTCGCCCGCCGGCGAGTCCGGCAGGCCGTTCGGGTTGTCCGGGAACGTGCCGAACTGGTTGGTGAAGCCGGTGAACGGCGAGAAGCCCATCCCGCGGAAGAACCGGAACAGCGTGTCGAAGCTGCCGTCGTGCAGGAAGCCGAACCCCCGCACCTGGTCGCCCTTGGGATCGTTGTCGCCGGGCAGGATGCCGAACAGCGGGGCGGCCATCCCGAACATCCCGACCTTCTGGTACATGTTGCGCAGGTGCGGCGTCTTGATGAGCTGCGGCTGGAAGTCGAACGTCATGTTGCCGTTCGCTCCGAAGAATCCCGGCTTGTCGACGCCGGGATTGCCCTCCGGATCGAGGACGTGACAGCCATTGCAGATGGCGGTGCCGTCCAGGTTGCCGCTCACGAAGGTGTCGCGCCCGGCCTGCTGATCCGGCGTGAGCGAGTTGTCCAGGCGGCGGATCGGGTTGGGCGGATAGGTCACCTGCAGGATGAAGTCCGCGAACGCCTCCATGGAGGCGGCCGGGATCGGGCCGCTCCGGCCGAGGAGGTCGGTGAAGCCGGCCTGGAACTTCATGAACGCGGCGCGCTCGTCGAACGAGCCGCTGTCCGGCTGCGCGGTGGGCGCGTCGTTGCCGCCGGTGCGATCGCCGCGCCAGTGCATGGGGCCGTGGTTGGCCATGCCGCGCAGGCTCTGGGTCGTGGTCGGGCCCTTCATCGGGTGGAACTCCTGGGGCATCGGCTGCTGCGTGAAGAGGTTGAGCAGCGGGCCGACGAAGGGGCCCGGGTTGGTCGTGACCGGCTCGTCCGGATTGCCGAGATCCCACCCGAGGCTGTCGAAGTCGCCGAAGATATGGCAGCTCGCGCACGAGGAGTCGCCGTGCGCCGAGCTCGTGCGCGCGTCGTAGAGGAAGCTCCGCCCGAGCGCGACGCTCGGCGGCTCGGGGCTGTACATCGCGACGTGCGCTGTCTCGGCCCGGGTCGCGGTGTCGACGATCGAGATGGAGTTGTCGAAGCGGGTCAGCACGAACAGCTGGCCTCGCGCCTCGTCGAGCGCGAGCCCCGACGGGCCGCCGCCGCTCACCTCGATGTGGTCGGAAGCGTCGGGCACGAACGTGTCGCTCTCGAGCGCGGCCGTGCCGAGAACGCCGACCTTGCTCGACCCGAGCGCGGCCACGTAGAGCGTCGCGCCGTCGCTGGTGACGGCCATGTCGACCGGCTGGGCCAGGCTCGCCTCGCTCTCGGCGTTCGGCGTGGGGGCGCAGCAGGCCGAGTAATCGATGTGTTTGTTGAGGTGCCGCGGCGCGACGCGCGGGGGGGCGTTGCCGGGGCGGAGCACCGTGATCCGGCTCTCGTGGAGGTGGCCCCGCAGGCTCTGCCCCGCGAAGACGCCGGGGCCCTCGAACCGTTGCTCGTTCCGCGCGTCGGTGTTGGAGACGTAGACCTTCCCGTTCACCGGGTTGACGACCATGTTGAAGAGGATCGTCCCGACGCCGGTGAAATGGCCCGAGGGCCCGGCGATCGGCCGCGGGGGGTTCGCCATGGCGTTGATGGCGAACACGTCCTTGTCGGGCAGCGAGAGCCGCACCGTGTCGTCCCAGGTGCGGCCGAGCTCGTCGACCCAGTGCGCGCCGTCGAACTTCACGATGAGGCTGACCTCGGGCGCCAGGTCGCCGAACGCGTTGGTCATCGGGCCCGGCGAGCCGCCGTTCGCCGCGCCGCCGTCGGGCACGAGCAGCTCGGTGACGACGGTGCTCCGGTTGCCCGAGTGGAAGCCGGCGGCGTAGACGCGCGCGCCGTCGGGCGTGGCGGCGAGCGCGCGCGGCGTGTCGGTGAAGAGGGTGAGGATCACGAGCGGCTCGCCGCCGAGCGACGAGCCCAGGTGGTTCGCGTCGAACACCCAGACGTCGGCCCGGCCCACGCCCGGCGTGGTGAGCTCGGGATCGTTCGGGTTGTTCTGGCCGCGGTGCGCCGCCGTGATGAACGCGCGGCGCCGCCCGGGGCCCGCAAATACGATGTCTCTCGGCTCATCGCCCACGAGCAGCGTGCGCTCGACGCGGCCGCCGTATCCGCCAGGGGACAGCGCGACGACGCTGACGCTGTCGGACAGGTGGTTCACGACCCACACCTCGGTGTCGCTCCGCGCCGCCACGGCGACCGGATCCAGCCCGACCGGTATCGAGCTCCGGTGGACCAGCGCGCCGTGATGGACGCGGAAGACCTCGAGGCGGCCATCCGGCGTGTTGAGCGCAAAGAGCAGGTTTCCGCTGGGAGAGAGCGCGAGCGGGCGCACCTGCCCGCTCTCGAAGAGCGTGGTTGACGGCTCGGCCAGGGCGGGGGCGCTGGCCGCGAGGACAAGAGACGACGCCGCGGCGGACAAAAGGCCGCCAGCGACCCTTCGCAGGGCGAACGATGACTTCATATGACCTCCTCGAGAAAGCGACTTCAGGCGATCGGGGATCGAGTGATCATTCAACAACTAACACGGACACGCTCTTTGGGGATCCAGGAAAGAGCATTTATGTTTCAATGTTGAAATGCGCGCGGCGCACGTCGTACACCGCCTCACGATCATGACCCTTTTCAGGGGTGCAGCGCGTCATGAGGCAAGCATTGAATGGCGACGCGCGCAGCCCACCGGCGCACCCGAGCGACGGGTGGTGAGCCCATGTGCGCTCTGCGCCGGCCGCGGAGCGCGACGCTACTTCTTCGCCGTCACGTACCGGAAGTCGCACCGCTCGGCGCCCGTGCCGAGTGTGCCCGTGCGGCGGAGCTCGATGCCGTGGAGCTCTTTCACCTTGAGGTCGTCGAGGCGGCAGATCATGGGGACGATCTCCGGCGCGCCGTGCCGCCGCGCGAACGCCACGATCGGGCACGCGCGCACGTCGAAGGCCAGGAGCGCGCCGGTGCCGCTGGCCTCGTCGAAGCGGATGCCCTCCGGCTCGTCCGCGCGCAGGCTCATCATGAGCAGGCCCCGCGCTGGTTTCAGCCGGAACATCACATCCATGGCGGCGCCGAGGAGCGGGCTCCGGTTCAGCTGCTTGCGGTAGAAGGCCAGCAGCATGTCCTCGGCGATGCGCAGGGCCGGCTCCCGATCCACGCCGAGGTCGTGCAGGAGCGCCTCGTAGATCGCGAGCACCGGCGGGCCGAGCTCGAAGAGCTTGCGATTCGTGCTGCTCCGGAACTGCGGCATCGTCGCCTCCAGCGCGAGATACCGCTGCTTGGCGTGCGTGTGGAGCTCCGCCGCACACGCTTCGCCGAGCTCGCGCGTCGCGATGACTCGGCCTTCCGCAAGGATCTGCGCGAGACGTTCGGACGGCGACGACATGCTGGAAATTTACCACATGCGTCGCCGCGGCAAGCCTCCATGTGGGAGCTCTGTGATCGGATTGGCCGGCTGACGTGGCCTGCTGGCCGGCCAATCGACTGGCCGGCCAGCAGGCCAGTCCGATCAGCGGGCGGAGCCTGTTCCAGCCGGCCTGTGCGGCCAGAGGGTCAGCGATGCTCCTGCGATCGGGGGAGTTCGGTAGGGACGCAATATGGCTCTACCGGGATGCGTGGAGCACCGGACAGGGCGTCTGGTGAAATGAGGCAGAAACCTCTCAGCAACAGGCCCAGTCGGCTCCCGGGCGGCGATGCGCTCGCGGGCTCGGCAGGAGCCGGGCGTCCGCCTGTGCGGCGCTACGGCGCTGCCGGTCCCCACAGCCCGGGCACGCGCGTCCCGCAGGAAGGGCACGCGCCGCCGGAGAGGAGGACCTCCTGCGTCTCGTAGTTGAACCGCCGCACAACGACCTCGTGGCAGGCGGGGCAGCGTGTATGCGAGAGCTCACGGACGCGGTCGGCCACGTTGCTGACGTAGACGTACTTCATCCCCCGCGCGTAGGCGACGCCCGCCACGTCCACGAGGAACGCCGGGTCGGTCGTCATGCGATCGCGCATCTTGTAACGCGGGTAGAAGGCGTTGAGGTGCCAGGGGATGTCGGGGTCGACCCCGGCGATCTCGGCGCCGAGGGCGCGGAGGCCGGCCGCCTTGTCGTTGAAGCCGGGGACGACGAGCGTCACGACCTCGACCCAGTAGCCGAGGCGCCGGGCCTCGCCGATCGCCGCGAGCACCGGCTCGACGCGGCCGCCGAGCGTCCGGTATTGATCCGCGCTCCACCCCTTCAGGTCGACGCGGAACACGTCGGCGACCGGGCGCATGTACGCGAGCGCCTCGGGCGTCGTGTTGCCATCCGAGATGAGCGCCGTGACGAGCCCCCGCCGCTGCGCCTCGGCGAAGACGGCGCGCGCCCACTCGGCGGTGATCATCGGCTCGTTGTAGGCGCTCGCGAGCACCCCGCAGCCCGCCGCGACGGCCACCTCGACGAGATCCGCGGCGCTGATGTCGATGGGCTCGCCGTCGCCCTCCGGCTCGCGGAGGGCCTGGGAGACCTTCCAGTTCTGGCAATAAGGACAGCGCAGGTCGCACCCGAACATCCCGAAGGTGAGGGACCTCGCGCCGGGGCGCACATGGAAGATCGTGTTCGTCTCGACCGAGCGCACGTAATGGCGCGCGACGTAGCCGAACGGGACGCGCAGCTCGCCGTCCTTCTCGAAGCGGATCCCGCACGCGCCCGCGCGCCCCGGCGCGAGGACGCAGCGGTGCGCGCACGCGGTGCACCGGAGATACCCCTGCTCGGGACCGGGCTCGTAGAGCGCGCCCGGCACGGTGCGGCGGGCGAGCTTCGCCGTGAGGGGCTCGCCCATGGCGCCGCCCTCGCCAGGCCCGGCCGCGGCGCGCTCGCACGCGGGCTCGTTCGCGGCGCCGCGCACGAGGTCCTCCACGCGGACGTGCGGGCGGGCGTCCAGATCGCGCGCGTCGAGCGGAGCGTCGATCGCGGCTTTCGGGGCGCTGCGTCCGTTCGTCTCCATGGGAGAGCGGGCATCGCTAGCATCGCAGCCGCGAAAAACAAGGGCCTTGTGGTGCGGTGGCGTGGCGGCGCAGCTGGGCAGCGGCGCTGCGGTGGGCAGCGGCGCGGTAGGACAGCGGCGCTGCGGCGGGCCGCGGCGCTGCGGCGGGCAGCGAGGTGGGCCGGCGCAGGAGCGCTCTTGTCAGGCCGGCAGCGCGCCAGCGCCCTGCGCGAGCCGATCGAGCTCGTCCTGACCGAGCTCGCGCTCGCCGGCGAACGCGATCCCCACGACGGCGCGCACGCTCGCGGAGGCGTCGCGCACGGGCAGCGCCACCGCCGCCTGCGCCGCGACCGCCCTGGCCCCGGGCCGCACGTCGCCGGACGTGTCCGTCTGCAGGTTGCACGTCTGCACGGGCTGGTCGCGCTCCCAGGCGAGCCCGGCCATCCCCTTGCCCCGCGGGACGCGGCGCGTGATCTCCTGCACCTTCTCGGGGATGTTCACGGCGGCGGCCAGCGCGAGCGCATCGCCCTCGACGAGGTGCACCGTGCCAGCGATACCCCCGTTGTCGGCGACGAAGCTCCGAAGCCACGGCTCCAACGACTCTCGGCGCGCATGCATGCTCGCACCTTCGGCCGTCGCGGGGCCTGCGTCAACCCGGGGCAGCTCGCGGGACGCGCCGGATTCGTCAGGCCTCGTCCTTCACCCGCTTGGGCCAGCGCACGATGAAGGTGGCTCCTGCGCCGGGGCGCGACGAGACGGACACGCTCCCTCCGCGGCTCTGCACGATCTTCTTCACGACGGAGAGCCCTATCCCGGTGCCTTCCACCTTGTCGCGCGACTCGAGCGTATGAAAGAGATCCCAGATGCGCTCGTGGTACTCGGGCGCGATGCCGGGCCCGTTGTCGCTCACGGCGAACTCGACGTAGGCACCGGCGTCCTCCCACGTCACCTCGACGCGCGCGTCGCTGCGGCGCGCGTGCTTCAGGGCGTTGCTGATGAGGTTCTGGAACACCTGCTGCATCGGGACGCGCTCCGCGGCGATCGTCGGCATCCCGGGCGCGATGTCGACCCGGGCCCCCTCGGGCGGCGAGAGCAGCTCGACGACCTCCGCGAGCAGATGGCCGGTGTCGACGCTGACCACGTCGCCGCGCAGGCGCCCTGCCCGCGAGTAATGGAGGATCCCGTCGATGAGCGCCTCGAGGCGGCGCACGCGCCCGCGCAGGAGGTGGATGTACTCCTGCGTCGCGCCGTCCAGCTTCCCCGCAAGCGACTCCTCGATCCACTCGGACAGGTTCGCGATTCCCCGGAGGGGCGCCTTGAGGTCGTGCGAGGCGACGTAAGCGAACTGGTCGAGCTCCTGGTTCGTCTTCGCGAGCGCTGCAATGAGCTCCTCTCGGTGCTGGCTCAGCTGCTCGATGCGGCGCCGCGCGAGCACCTGATCGGTGATCTCGAAGGCGACCACCATGACGCCCGAGACGGCGCCGGAGGGGTCGCGGATGGGCTGAGCGACGTAGTTGAAGACGGCCTCGTCCACCGCGCCGCCGCGCCGGACGGGGATGGTCAGCTCGGTCATGCGCAGCGGCTGGCCGGCCTTGAGCGCGCGGTCCAGCATCGCGATCGCCTCGTGCTCGCCGAGCTCCGGGAACGCCTCGCGCACGCTCTTCCCGACGAGGTCCCGCCGGCCGACCATCTCGCAGTACGGCGGGTTCGCGACCTCGTAGCGGTGCTCGGGGCCGGCGAACACCGCGATGGGGACCGGCGCCTGCATGAAGAGGTCGTACAGCCGCTCGCGCTCGCGCTCGGCCGCTGCCCGCAATCGGGCGAGCTGGAGGTGCGTGGCGACGCGGGCGACGAGCTCGCGCGCGGAGAACGGCTTGGGGAGGTAGTCGTCCGCGCCCGCCTCGAGCCCCTCGACGCGCGACTCCTCCCCGGCGCGCGCGGAGAGCATGACGACCGGGACACCCCTCGTGCGCTCGTCCGCGCGCAGCGCGCGGAGCAGGCCGAAGCCATCGAGGTTCGGCATCATCACGTCGGTGAGCACGAGATCCGGCGGGCTGCGGCGCGCCGACGCGAGCGCCTCGGCGCCGTCGGCGACGGCCTCGACCGTCCAGCGCTCGCGCAGCACCCGCCCGACGTACTCGCGCATATCGGCGTTGTCGTCCGCGAGCAGGACGCGCCCCGACGGCCCGGCCGCGATCGCGGCGCCGTCGGACGATGTCCACGCCGCCGGGGCGAGGTGCTCGACGGCGTTATCACCCTCTGCGCCGGGGGGCGAGTCACCCTCTGCGCCGGGGGGCGAGTCACCCTCTGCGCCGGGGGGCGAGTCACCCTTTGCGCCGGGGGGCGAGTCACCCTCTGCGCCGGGGGGCGAGTCACCCTCTGCGCCGGGGGGCGAGTCGCCCTCTGCGCGGGGCAGCCAGCGGAGCGCCTCCTGCACATAAGGCGCTGCGCCCGTCGTCGTCGACGCCAGCGTCCGCGCGGCGTTCACGCGGTCCTTCGGCAGGTGCCCGGCCCCGCGAGGCAGGGAGACAGTGAACGACGTCCCCACGGAGAGCTCGCTCGTGACGTGGATGGTCCCGCCGTGGAGGCGGACGAGCTCGTGGACGAGCGCGAGCCCGATCCCGGACCCCTCGTGCGTGCGGGATCGCGCGCCCTGGACCCGATGGAACCGCTTGAACAGGTGCGAGAGCTCGCGATCCGGGATGCCCGTCCCGGTGTCCCGCACGGTGAGGTCGGCGCGATCGCCGTGCGCGCGGAGCGCGATCGAGACCGTCCCCTCGAACGTGAACTTGAGCGCGTTCGAGAGGAGATTGAGAACGATCTTCTCCCACATGTCGTGATCGACGTAGATGGGCTCGGGCAGCGGCGGGCAATCGACCTCGAAGGCGAGCCCCGCGCGCTCCATCGCCGAGCGGAAGGCGCTCGCGAGATCCGCGGTGAGCGCGGAGAGATCGGTCGGCTCATACGACGCCTGGATCCGGCCCGCCTCGATGCGCGAGAAGTCGAGCAGCGCGTTGACCAGCTTGAGGAGCCGGACCGCGTTGCGGTGCGCGGTCTCGAGATCCGCGCCCGACAGGCTCCGCTCCGCCGACGCGAGGGCGTCCTCGAGCGGCCCGAGCATCAGTGTGAGGGGCGTGCGGAACTCGTGGCTCACGTTGCTGAAGAACGTGGTCTTCGCGCGATCGAGCTCGGCGAGGGCCTCCGCCCGCCGCTTCTCCTCCTCGTACGCCTGCGCGTTCGCGATGCTTGCCGAGATCTGGCCGGCGACGAGGTGGAGGAAGCCGCGGTAATCGTCGTCGAAGAGGCGGAATGGATTCAGCCCGACGATCAGGACCCCGGCGCGCCCCGTCTCGCCCGAAGGGGAGATCGCGAGCGCGGCCGCCCGCGTCGGCGGCCTTTGCCATGCGCCGGTGGGGAGACCCCGGAGGTGAGTCGGTATCTCGACGACGCGGCAGGACTCGTGCTCTCGCAGCACCGCGGCGAGCGGCCACGGCGACTCGTCCGTGAGCGCGATCGTCTCGGGGGCCGCGGCGTGCCCCCGCTCGAACCCGGTGCTGCCCGCGAGCTGCACGCGCCGCCGGTCCGGGTCGACGACGTAGAGGAGCGCGAACGGGAGATCCTTCGCGTTGGTCGCGAGCGAGCTCGCGCTGCGCGCGCACACGTCTTCCCACGAGCGCCCGTGCGCGGTCCGCGCCGCGAGGTCGCGGAGGAGCGAGAGCTGCCGCTCTCCGAGGATTCGCCGCGTGTCGTCGGTATTGGCGCAGAGGATGCCGCCCGTGCCGCCCTGATCGTTCGGCACAGGGCTGTAGGAGAACGTGTAATACGTCTCCTCCTGGTAGCCGTTCCGCTCCATGATGAGGAGGAGCGCCTCGTCGTAGGTGCTCTCGTCGCGGCGCATCGCGGACGCGGCGCGCGGCCCGACCTGGCCCCAGATCTCGCGCCACACGACGGACGCGGGCTGCCCGAGCGCCTCGGGGTGCTTGCCGCCGACGATCGACTTGTAGGCGTCGTTGTACAGATTGATGAGCGAGTCGCCCCACCAGACGAACATCGGCTGGCGCGACGTCAGGACGATGCGCACGCACGTCTTGAGGCTCTGCGGCCACGACGAGACCGGCCCGAGCGGCGTCTTCGACCAGTCGATCGCGCGCATGCGCGCGCCCATCTCGCCTCCGCCGGCGAGGACCGCGCGAGCGTCCGCGCGATCCGGCGGCAGGCCATCCAGCTCGAGCGACATGGGCCCTTTGTAGCGTGCGGTGGGTGGCGGGAGAAGGGCAGAAAACAGGGCGTTTCGGCTGCTCAGGGGAGCCCGTACACCGCGGAGGGGCCGGCGCGCCGGCGCCGTTCACGGCGGCGCGTCGAGCACCGCGCGCAGCGCCCGGCGCGCCACGTCGGGCGAATAGCCCTGGCGCGCGAGGAAAGCATAGAGCTTCTGCCGTTGCTCCGCCGGAGCGAGCCCCGAGAGCGAGCGGAGCTTCTTGCGCGCCGCCCGCTCGGCCACGGCGGACTCGTCCGTTCCCTCCTCGGCCATGACCTGCCGTATGGCCGCGTCCGCCACGTCGCGCGAGACGCCTTTGCGGGCGAGGTCCTGCTCGATCCTGCGGCGCGACCGGGGCTTGCCCACGATGCCGGAGCGCGCCTTGGCCTCCGCGAAGCGCGCGTCGTCGAGCAGCCCGCTCGAGGTGAGGCGCTCGATCGCGGTCGTCACGTGCTCCCTGGGCTCGCCCTTCTCGATCAGGCGCTTCTCCAGCTCCCTGGCCGATCGCGCACGGAACGACAGGAGCCGCAGCGCCCGCTCGTAGGTCTTCTGCGCGGCCTCGCCGGCCTTTCGCGGCGGCTCTGCCGCGGCCCCGGGGCTCTCCTGGCCGGGGGTCAGGCCGGCGGCGGCCTGCTCGGGCACCGTGGCGAAGGGGACCCCATCCACCAGGATGACGACGTGGCCAGGCTTGTCAGGCGAGGGGGCGATTCCCGTGATGATCGGCATGCACGAGGGACGATGGCGCACCCCGCGCGGACCGCAAGCGCCAGCTCACCCCGCCTGCTCCCGGCCGCGGCGGGGCGCCCGCTGCCTTGTCTCACGGATCGAGCACGAGCACGCCAAACGCCTCGGGGACATGGAAGTTCGGCTTGCTCGTGCGGGGCGGGCTCCACGCGAGGTAATGCCGTGGGTCCTTGCCCTCCATCCGGTACAGGTTCATGGGCAGCCGCGCGTTCGGGGCGAGCGCGCCCACGATCCCCGGCGCCGCCAGCAGCGCCTCGATGACGGCCGTGCGCGCCTGCGCGTCCTGGCTCGTCGCGATCGTCGCGCCGCTCGACCACGCCGTGTCTTCCAGGCGCGCGTCGCGGTCGATGGCGATATCGAAGAAATGGCCGAACGGCCCGATCTCCACCTCGAAATACCGCCTTGGCGAGCCAGGGGCCGGCGTCAGGAAGAGCTCGATGCAATCCTCTTTATAAAGTCCCTTTCGCTCCGTGCCGACGGGCTTCGAGCGATCCGTGTTGAGCCCCGCGCTCGAGAGCTCGAAGAGCGCGTGGAGCCCCTGTTTCGACCAGAGGAAGCGCGCCCGCGTGGGGAGCCCGGTGGGCTTGCCGGCATAGTCGGTGTCCCACTGCACGGCCTTCGCGCGGCTCCAGGCCGCGTCGTCGGCCTTCCCGTCGAGCACGACCTGCTCTCCCGGCGGAAGAGGCGACGCGTGCGCCTCCGGCTTCGCGGGGCCTCCGCCCGGCCCTTCGCCCTGCTTCCCCTCGGGCGCCTTCTGCGAGGCCGGCGGCGCGGGATCGAGCCCCTTCGCGGGCCCGCCGGGCAAGGGCGCCTGTCCGGGCTCCCAGTCGAGCCGGAAGGGCGCCATCGCCTTGTAATGCACGGGCCTCGGGCTCTTCAGGAGATCTGCCCCGTCTCCCGTGATCGCCGTCGCCTTGAGATCCAGCCCGAAGCGCTTCGCCGCGGCGTCGATGAGCGGCGAGGTCCGGTGGCCGCCGAGCTCGCGCGCGAGCGCGGGGCTGTTCCAGACGCCGAGGAGCTCCGCCGCCACGCGGTCGACCCGCACCGGGTTCGTGCCGCCGATGGCCACCATCTCCGCCGTGGGGTGGAGGACCTGGAAGCCGTCTCCGCCCATCGCCGGCGCGCCGTCGCCGAGCACCGCGTCCGGCGCGGATATCTCGAGCACGTCGACCATGCGCTCGGCGAAGACGCGGAGCGACGATAAGTAAAGAGCTCTATCCTCCTGGCCAGCGGACTTCGTGTCCAGGTACGCCTTGAGCTCCCTGTGCATCCTCCACTTCTGCTTGTAGGCAGGCGCGCTGTCCGACAGCATGACCGTGCCCTGCATGCCCTTGATGCCGACGGAGATGACCGAGTACCGGTGCATCTTGAGCCGGGGGAGCGACAGGAAGAGCCCGTGGTCGAGGTGCTCTGCCAGCACCTTCGGCACGAGCAGCGTCGGGACGTGGGTCGTCTGGATGCCACGGACGGCGAGGGGCTTTCCGGGCCTGTCCCCGGCGACGTCGTAGACCCCGTCGTCGTCCATCGCGACGAGCGCGGCGCCCTCCTCCGCGGCCATCGCCTCATAGCCGGTGCGCTGCGCGATGTCCTTCCAGAACTTGTGCGAGTGGCCGCAGCCCTCGGCGATCGTGATCTTCGTGTGTCCGCGCGCCTTGAGGCACTGGACGACGCCTCGAACGAACTCCGGCTGGGTGATCCGGCCGGTCACGCCGTCGTCGCCCTTCGACTTTGCAGGGTCCTTCACGCTGTCGAACCCGCAGATGTTGGGTTTGAGGAGCACGGGAGTCGCCGCGGGGCGCCTCGGCACCACCGCCTCGCAGATGCGCTTGCCGAGCTCGAGGGGACCCTGGCCGCGGAGCACGGTGACGGGCGAGTCGTCGGCCTTGATGCGCTCGACGTGCCGCTTCCTGAGGGCGGCGCCGTCGATGCTGTCCGACGCGATCACCGAGGGCCCGGACTCGTACCGCTGCGACGCGCCCGCGACCACGTCGCTCGACGCGCTCGGGACGGCGGTCGGCACGGCCGGGTGCGCGGAGGCGGCGGCGAACGAGGAGGCGGTCGGTGCCGGCACGGGCGCCGACGAGGACGCCGCCGCGTCGGGCGGCGGCTGCGGGGCGGCGGGCCCGCCGTCGCTGGTAGGTCCGCCCGGCTGTTGCGGCCGGTCCCCGCAGCCCGCGAGGACGGCGACCAGCGCCGCGATCGCGAGGGAAAAGCGCCGCGCCCGGCGACCGTGGATCGCCCGTGTCGTGTTCATGCTCGCGGAGCACGATGGGGCGAAACGACGGCGGCGAGAAGGAAGAATTTTGATACAGCTCATGCGTTCCAGCGCAGGCGCGGAATGAACGGATGTGTGGCTCTGCTGGCGTGGAATTTACTTCCAATAGAGAATCCCTGCGAATAGAGGATGGGATGAAATCCGTTTCTGGCGTGTTCTCGGCCGTGATCGTGACGACCCTGCTGGCGCTGTCCGCGTGCGGCGGCAGCGTCGACGACGAGGGAAACAGCAAGGAAGAGGGCCCCTCCTGCGGGCTGGTCGCGGCGTGCGGCGGCGACCCGACAGGGACGTGGACGATGGATGAGGCGTGCCTGGATCCCTCGATGTTCGAGGACCTCGACGAGGGGTGTGACGCGGAGATCGACATCAGCGGCATGGTGGTGAGCGGACGCGCCGAATTCCGGGCCGATAACACCCATGTCACGACCGTCACGCAGCAAGGGCCGATCAAGGTGGTGTACCCTGCGGCGTGCCTCGCGGCCGAGGACATCCCGATGACGTGCGCGCAGCTCAGCGTGAAAATGCAGCGGGCTGCAGCTGGGAAGGAGTCGCCCTTCACCTCGGCGGAGTGTGCTCATGCGGGCGCCGACTGCGCGTGTACGTTTGTCTTGGAGCGGATCACGACGACGTCGATGGGCACCTGGTCGGTCTCCGGCTCCCTCTTGGCCGTCGAGTCCGAGGGCGAGGAGCCCGAGGAGAACCCGTTCTGCGCGCAGGGATCCTCGTTCACGAGAGGCTTCCCGGTATCGGCGCGAGCGGACGCCTCGGGGCCCATCAAGCACTACATGAGGTTCACGAAGGAGTGAGCCGCGGCGAGCCCGGTCGTCGGGGCGCCGCTCAGCGCCGGTCGAGCCCCACGATGCGGTCGAGCAGCGCCCGGTCGAGGCTCGCCTCGACCGCCGTGGCGAGCCGGTCGTACTCCTCGTGCCGGCTCGGTATCGCCGGCTCGCCCGCGACCCTGGGGAGCCCCCTCCGCTCGCGCAGCGCCGCGAGGAGCGACCGCCGGAGCCCGTCGTTGTCGAGGATCCCGTGGATCATCGTGCCCACCACGGCGCCGTCCGCCGACACGGCCCCGTCGAGCGCCGGCTCGGCCTTGCCGCCCCTCGATCCGATCGCGAACGCCGCGGCCGCGCCGCCCACCCGCTCGACGCGGCCCATGTGGATCTCGTAACCGGTCAGCTCTCCCGCGCCCTCGCTCTCGGCCTCTCCAATGCTCGCCGCGCCCGCCGCCCCCAGGAACGAGCCGCCCGCGAGCCGCGCCCGCACCTGCGCCACCGTCTTGGTCCGCTCGAACCGCGTCCACACCTCGAGCAACCCGAGGCCCCGCGCCGCCGGCTCGGCCGACTCGACGCCTTCCGGATCCTCGATCGCCCCGCCGAGCATCTGGCAGCCGCCGCAGATCCCGAGCGTCCAGCCGCCCTGCCGGGCGCGCGCCGCGACCGCCTCCGCGAGGCCGCTCGCGCGCAGCCACGCGAGATCGGCCATCGTGCTCTTCGTCCCGGGGAGCAGCACGAGGTCCGCATTCCCGATCTCGTCCGGCCGCTCGATGAACCGCACCACCACGCCGGGCTCGTGCTCCAGCGGCTCCACGTCGTCGTAATTCGATATCCGCGGCAGCCGGACCACCGCGATGTCGAGCTGCCCCGGGCCCGCCGGCGCCCGGCGCCGCCGGCCCTCCAGCGACACCGAGTCCTCGTCCGCGATGCGCAGCTGCTTCAGGTAAGGCACCACGCCGAGCACAGGGACGCCCGTCCGCGCCGTCAGCATGTCGAGCCCCGGCTCCAGCAGCTTGAGGTCGCCGCGGAACTTGTTGATCACGAACGCGGCCACGCGCGCGCGCTCGTCGGGCTCGAGCAGCGCCATCGTCCCGACAAGCGCGGCGAACACGCCGCCCCGGTCGATGTCGCCGGCGAGCAGCACCGGCGCGTCGGCGGCGCGCGCGACGTGCATGTTCACGATGTCGCGGTCCTTCAGGTTGATCTCCGCGGGGCTGCCCGCCCCCTCGATCACCACGACGTCGTGCGCCTCGCGCAGCCGCCCGAGCGAGCGGGCGATGATGTCCTTCAGCTCTCCCCGGTACGCGAAGTAGTCGCGCGCGTGCAGGCTGCCGATCGGCTTGCCGAGCACGATCACCTGGGAGCGGGAGTCGCCCTCGGGCTTGAGCAGCACCGGGTTCATGTCGACCGTCGGCGCGACGCGCGCCGCCTCGGCCTGCACCGCCTGCGCCCTTCCGATCTCGCCGCCGTCCAGGGTCGCGAACGAGTTCAGCGCCATGTTCTGCGACTTGAACGGCGCGACCCGGAGGCCCCGCCGCTGGAAGATGCGGCAGAGCGCCGTGCAGAGGAGGCTCTTGCCGACCGAGGACGCCGTGCCCTGGACCATCACCGTGAGCGCCGTCATCGGAAGAGCTCCTGTCCAAAGGATGCCGCCGCCAGGAGGGCCGCCGCGAGCCCGGCGAAGAGCAGCGCCGCGAGCAGCACGATCCGGCAAGCCTCGTCGATGAGCCCCCGCCGGAGCGGCTCCACGGGGTCGCCGAGGCGGTAGTGGCCGCGCTTCTCGAGCTCGACCCGGAGCAGCCCGGCCATCGCCGCCATGGGCCGGCCGGCGTTCGGGCTCTCGGTGAGGCCGCCGTCGCGCAGGAGCACGGCGAGGCCGCGGCGCGCGTCGGCGCCGCGGAGCCACCCGGCGGCGAGCAGGAGGAGCGCGGTGAGCCGCGCCGGCACGAAGTTCAGCGCGTCATCGAGCCGCGCCGACGCCTTGCCGAGGTACTCGTAGCGGCCGTGATAGCCGACCATCGCGTCGAGCGTGTTCACCGCGCGGTAGAAGAGCGCGCCGGGGAGCCCGAAGAGGGCGAAATAGAAGAGCGGCGCGACGAAGCTGTCCGACGCGTTCTCGGCGACCGACTCGACCGACGCGGCGACCAGCGCGGGCTCGTCGAGCTCCGACGGGTCGCGGCTGCAGAGGCTCCGCAGCGCGCCGCGGGCCGCGGGGAGATCGCCCGCCGCGAGGGCGTCGCGCACGCCGAAGGCCGCGTCGCGGAGCGCGCGGAGCGCGAAGGTGGGCTTCAGCAAGAGACCTGACAAAGCGAGCGCGAGGACGGGGTGCGGGGCGAGCAGCGCCGCGACGCCGGCGCCGAGCGCGGCGAAGAGGCAAGGGACGGCGAGGGCCATGAGCGCGCCCCAGAGGAGCTCCGCGGCGCGGCCGCCCGTGGGCGCGGCGCGCTTCAGGGCCTGGATCGCGGAGCCCATCCACACGACGGGGTGGACGGCGGCGGGGGGCTCGCCGCAGGCGAGGTCGAACGCGACAGCGACGAGCAGCGCGGCGGCGGCCGTCATCGCGCGTCCTCGCCGCCGCCGACGAGCGCGACCGGGCCGGGGCGCAGGCGCAGGATCGCGCCCATCACGGCCACGTAGAGCTCGCTTGCCGAGCGGCCGAGCCGCTGGTGCGCGCGCCCCGCGAGGTCGCGGAACGCCCGGCCGAGCCGGCTCTCCGGGACCACGCCCATGCCGACCTCGTTCGAGACGAGGACGACGTGCGGCGCCGCCGACTCGACCGCCGCGGCGAGCGCCTCGATGCGCTCCTCGATGGGCCCGAGCGCGCGGCTCTCGGTCTCGTCGCGGAGCAGCAGGTTCGACAGCCAGAGCGTGAGGCAGTCGACGACGACGACGTCGACGCCGGAGAGCGAGGTGATGCGCTCGGGGAGCGCGATCGGCTCTTCCACGGTGAGGAACGCGCCGCCTCGCTCGCGGACGTGCGCGTCGATGCGCGCCCGCATCTCGTCGTCGAACGGCTCGGCGGTCGCGATGAAGGCGCGGCGCTCGCCGAGCGAGCGCGCGAGGGAGAGCGCGAACGCGCTCTTGCCGGAGCGCACGCCGCCGCCGATGAGGGCGACCCGGCGCGGCGCCGTGCCCGGGCCGCTCATCGCGCGCGCTCCTTCCGGTGCGCGGCGGCGCTCGCGACGAGCCCCTCGGGGACGAGCGGGTTCGAGGCCCAGTGCGCGTGCACGTACGAGGCGAGGACGCTCCCCGCCCGGTACCCCTCGCGCGCGACCTGGCCGCCGCGCCGGCGCCGAACGGAGTAGGCGTGCTCGATCGGCAAGGGCGCGTGCTCGGCAGGCGGCGGCGCCTGCGCGGGCGGCGGCTCGGCTGGCGCCGCGGCCGGCTCGGCCGGCGCCGGCGCAGCGCGCTGCGACGGGCGGAGCTCGGAGTAGCGGAACTGGTGCCCGCGGAAGCGGAGCCCCGCGCCGCCCAGGATCGTGCGCGCCTGCGTCTCGACCTCCACGTACCCGAGCGCCTGCAGCTTCTCGCACATCGCGGCCTCCGCGGGCACGAGCCCGACCATGGGGTGCGCGCGCCCGTCCAGCGTGCGGATCGCCTCGGCCAGGTACATGAGCCCGCCGCACTCGGCGTAGATCGGGCCCCCACGGCCGGCGAACGCGCGGATCTCGTCGCGAAGCGCGGCGTTTGCGGCCAGGCGCTCCGCGTGCACCTCGGGGTAGCCGCCCCCGAAGTAGAGCGCGTCGACGTCGGGCAAGCGCGCGTCGCGGATCGGCGAGAACCGCACGAGCTCGGCCCCGGCGGCCTCGAGGCGGCGCAGGTTGTCCGCGTAGTAGAAGTGGAAGGCCTCGTCGAACGCCACGCCGATGCGCGCCTGGCGCGGCGGCGCCGTCATGCTGGCCGCCGACGTCGTCGCTGCCACCTCCGGCACCGGCGGCGCCGCGCGCGCGATCTCGAGCAGCGCGTCGAGCCCGATCCACGCCTCGGCCTGCGCGCCCCAGTGGTCGAGGCGCTCCTCGGGGAGCGCGGCCTCGTCGGCCGTGCGCAGGCCGAGGTGGCGCTCGGGGAAGCGCTGCGCCTCGTCCCGCGGCAGGCCGCCGAGGACCGGCAGCGACCGGTTCACCTGCGCCTGCGCCTGTCGAAGGATGTCGAGGTGGCCGCGGCTGCCGACCTGGTTGCACACGACAGCGGCGACGCGCAGCGCCGGATCGAAGCCCGCGAAGCCCTGGACGAGCGCCGCGACGCTGCGGGCCATCCCGGACGCGTCGACCACGAGCGCGACCGGCGCCTCGAGCCACTTCGCGATCTCGGCGGTCGAGCCCTCCTCCCCGGTCGGGCTCGCCCCGTCGAACAGCCCCATCACCCCCTCGATCAGCGCGACGTCGGCGCCGGCGGCCTCCGCCGCGAACGTCGACAGGACCGCTTCCCGGCCCATCATCCAGCCGTCGAGGTTGTGCGATGTCCCGGCCACGGCGCGGGCGTGGTACGTCGGATCCAGGTAGTCGGGGCCGCACTTGAACAGCGCGACCTCGAGGCCGCGGGCGCGGAGCGCGCGCGCGATCGCCACCGTGGCGGTCGTCTTGCCGACGCCGCTCGCCGTGCCGGCGACGACGAGCCGGGGGATGGCCCGGGACATCAGAAATCGACTCCGATCTGGGCCTTTTGCCCCTGCTCGAACGGGTGCTTCACCGATCTCATCTCCGTCACCAGATCGGCGAGCGCGAGGAGCGCGTCGGGCGTGTTCCTGCCGGTGATCACGACGTGCACGTGCGCGGGCCTCGCGCGCAGCGCCGCGAGCAGCTCGTCCTCGGCGATGAAGCCGTAATGGAGCGCATACGTGATCTCGTCGAGCACCACGATGTCCTGCTCGCCGCCCGCGATGAGCGCCGCGGCCTCCTGGAAAGCCGCGCGCGCCGCCGCCTTGTCGCGCGAGAGATCGTCGCTCTCCCAGGTGAAGCCGCGCCCCATGACGAGGAACGTCAGGTTGGGGAGCGTCTCGGCGAACAGCCGCTCTCCCGTCTTCCACTTCCCCTTGATGAACTGCACGACCGCGACGCGCATGCCCCGGCCGAGCGCGCGGAACACCATGCCGAGCGCGGCCGTCGTCTTGCCCTTGCCGTGGCCCGTATAGACGATGACGAGCCCTCGTCGACCTGCCGCCGCTCCGGCGCTCTCCTCCGCGCTCACGAGTCCTCCTCGGGCGTGCCAGGGACGAGGAGCTTCTTCTCGGCCTTGCGGAAGCGGTGGCTGAACTCCGGATCATAGAGCCGCGAGTCGGCGAAATCGGTGGAGGTGAGCACCCGGCCGACCAGGATCATCGACTGGGTCTTGATGCCCTCGGCCCGCACCTTCTCCCGGATGTCGGCGAGCGTGCCTCTCACGATCTTCTGATCGGGGCAGCTCGCCTTGTGGACGACAGCGACCGGGCAATCCGCGCCGTAGGCCGGGATGAGCGCCGCGGTCACGTCCTTGAGCAGGGTGATGCTCAGGAACAGGCACAGCGTCGCCTGGTGGCGGGCGAGCTCCTCGAGCCGCTCGGCGGGCGGCACCGGCGTGCGCCCCTCGGCGCGCGTCAGGATGACGGTCTGCGAGAGCTCGGGCAGCGTGAGCTCGCGCCCGAGCGCCGCGGCCGCCGCGGTGAACGACGAGACGCCGGGGATGATCTCGTACGGGATCCCGAGCGCATCCATCCGGCGCATCTGCTCGGCCGTCGACCCGAAGAGGACGGGATCGCCCGTGTGCACGCGCGCCACGTCGTCCCCTGCGTCCCTGGCCTCGACGAGGACCTCCACGATCTGGTCGAGGGTCATGCCGGAGGAGTCGATGACGCGGGCGTCCGGCCGCGCGGACGCCACGACCTCCGGCGGGACGAGGGAGCCCGTGTACATGACGACCGGGCAGCGAGCGACGAGCTCGGCGCCGCGGACCGTGATGAGCCCGGGATCGCCCGGACCCGCGCCGATGATGTAGACGCGCATGGAGTTCTTTCCTTGCTTCGTGCGCCGGCGATCCCGGAAGGGACCGCGGGCGCGCGAAACTAGAGCGGTCCCGAAGCGAACGCCAGCGTTCTGGAGCCGCGCGCTCGGCGCGAAGAGCGAAGATGACGAAGACGAAGCGCAGGCCCGAGGAGACGAACCTGCGGTGTGCGCCGGAAGGCTCCCGGCTTCTCCCTCAGACGTGCGGGGCCGGGGCCTTGCTCAGGGCATGCGCCTGTGATGCGATGGGAGGTCGCACCCCTCTTCAAGGAAACGCCATGGACCAGCAGAACGGAAGGTCTCAGCCCTCGGCGCCCATCCTGTGCGCGGCAGCCCTCTTCGAGCCGACGCTCCCGGCCGCGTGGGGACCCACGCTCGATCTGCTCGCCGACATCGAGGAGCTGCAGGACGCGACGAAGGGCAGCCGCGAGGAGCGGGAGGCGAGGGGGCGCGATCTTCGCGAGCGGCTGATGCGCGGCATCGACGCCCTGAGCGAGCCGACCCCGGACGAGTTCCATGCGGCGAGCGCGTCGTTCCGGGCCTGGTTCACCGAGGCGGTGCTGCTCTGGCTCCGGTTCGCCGGCAGCAGCTCCGCGCCGCTCATCGATACGGTCGCGTCGCGCCCGCTCCTGGATTTCCCGCTCGATCTGCCGGAGGGCAGCGAGGGGATCCCGCGCGTCCGGCGGGCGCTGCGAGAGGCGCTCGGGTGGGACGAGGCGGAGCTCGCGCAGGTCGAGGCCGCGATGGATCATATGACCTCCAACCTCGCGGTGAAGCACGCGATCACGAAGGCGATCGCCTCGGAGCTCGCCGCGAAGGGGGGCGCGTCGCCCGCCGCGTGCGCCGAGCTCATGAGCGCGATCTACGGCCCGTTGCCGTGGCGCCCGGGCGACGTGGATCTGCTCATGACATCGACCGCGATCTTCCTGTGCATCCGCGCGTCGGCGCCGGCGACCGGCTCGCCCGGCGCGGCGGGCTCCGGCGAGGCGCCGCGGCTCGAGGTGCCCGGCTGGGACGAGCGCCCGGAGGAGGAGCGGCGCGCCATCTCCGCCTTCATCGCCCGATGCGACGACACGAACACCGCGGCGACGGCGCGGTTTCCCGCGTTCGGCTACTTCGACCGCGCGGCCATCGATCCGGCGCTCGCGCGCTCCCTCGCCGACGCGGCCGCGGTCCCGACGGAGATCGTCACACAGACCCTCGCCACCATGGTGATGGTCCTCCGGACACCGGAGGTCGAGGACTACGTGGTTCATGACGCCTGGGGCCATGCGTGGCAGGAGGCGCTGGCCGAGTTCGAGTGGGAGTACGCGGTGCTGCCGCGGATCGAGGAGCCCCTCGCGCTCGACACCGTCTTTCCCGGCGCGGTCGGCCCCGGCATCGCCTCGGCCTTCGTCGAGCGCGGGGGGCGCACCGAGCTCGACGAGGCGGCGCTGCTCCGCTTCGCCGAAGCCGACATCAGGGCGCGACTCCAGGTGGCCGCGAGCAACGGCATCGCCGAGATGCTCGCCGATTTCATGGAGAGCAAGTACGCCTGGCACAGGCCCTCCCTGAAGCTGCCGGACGCGTCGCTCCTCCCCATCACGGGGCTCAAGCTCGATCTGACGGTGGGGGACGTTCGCCGCCAGGTCGCCCGCTGGTCGAAGCCGTACCGCGCGCTGGCCGAGGACGAGGGGGCGCGCGCCCGCCTCGTCGACGCGCTCTCGCCGCGCGTTCCGGCAGCGGGGCTCAAGGAGGCGGTGGATCAGGCGGGCGCGCTGCTGTGGCGCGAGCTCGCGACGGCGTTCGACGACACGCTGCGGCCGGTGGCTGCCAAGGGCGGAGGGATCCGCGCGAGCGCGTGCCGCCGGATGGTGCTGCAGCTCGCGCAGGTCGCCGCGGTGCTCGAGCGGACGCTCGCCGCGTCGTGCGCTGACGGGCCACGGAGCGGGTCGCGGAGCGGGCCGCGGACGGAGCCCGCCTGGCGCGACCCGGCGCTGTGCGTGGACCTGCTCCTGGTGACGATCGCCCGGTTCTACGAGCACGAGCGGCAGAGGAACTTCTGGCACCTGGACCAGGTCCTCTCGACCGGGTTCGTCGAGGCCTGCAGCCGGCTCCGGGCCGCCATCGCGAACCCCGAGTCGCCCTGAGTCTGTCCTCCGGAGATGGCGTATACTCCCGCCGATGTCCGGCGCCCAGCGCGACGTATTTCGGCTCTGCGGGACCACGATCGACGGCAAATACCGTGTCCTCTCCGCCGTCGGCGCCGGCGGGTTCGGCGTCGTCTATCGCGGCGTGCACGAGGGGTTCGACGCGCCCGTCGCGATCAAGTGCCTCAAGCTGCCCGACGAGCTCTCGCCCGAGGCGCAGCAGGATTTCATTCGACGGCTGCGCGACGAGGGGCGGCTCCTGCTCCAGCTCTCACGCCTCTCGCCCGGCATCGTGCAGGCGCTCGACATCGGCGCCTTCACGACCCAGGACGGCGCTCGCGTGCCCTATCTCGTGCTCGAGTGGCTGGACGGCGAGACGCTCGCCAGCCACCTCGAGCGCCTGCGCGCCGGAGGCGGCGGCACCCTGTCCCGCCGCGAGGCGATACGCCTGCTCGACCCCGCGGTGCGCGCCCTCGCGGTGGCGCACGAGCAGAACATCGCCCACCGCGACGTCAAGCCGGAGAACCTCTTCCTCGCCGAGGCGGGGGGCGCGAGGACGCTCAAGATCCTCGATTTCGGCATCGCCAAGATCATCGGCGATCAGCGCTCGCGCACCGCGGCGCTCGCGAGCACCGCGGAGGGGCCGTCGGTGTTCACGCCCCGCTACGGCGCTCCGGAGCAGTTCGACAAGCAGCGGGGCGCGACGGGGCCATGGACCGATGTCTTCGCGCTCGCGCTCGTCTTCGTGGAGCTCGTGACGGGGGCTCGGGCGCTGGAGGGGGAGGGGATCGTCGAGCTCTATTCGGTGGTCGTCGATCCTGCGCTGCGCCCCACGCTGCGAGCGCGCGGCGTCTCGGCGCCGGACGCGGTCGAGCGCGTGCTCTCGCGGGCGCTCAGCGTCTCTCCGCGCGACCGGTACCCCGACGCCGGCGCGTTCTGGCGCGCGCTGGTCGCCGCCGAGGGGATCGAGGATGAGCTGCCGAGCCTCCCGGCGCGCTCGCCGCCCGCCGCGCGAGAGGCCGAGACCCAGGTCGACGGCGCCAACGCGCGCCGCGGCCCTGCGCCAGGCGCCCAGCACGCGGGCACGCCCGCGGGGATCGGCTTCGAGCCGACCGTGCCGTACCGGACCGACCCGGCGTCGCCGCGCCCCGATGGCGCGCCGCCCGCGCCGGCCGGTGCGGAGCCTGCGCCGCGGCCGGATCACGGGGCCGCGTCGGGCGAGGCCGTCGTGGTGCGGACCGCACGCGACGAGCGCGCGCGGCCGGGCCGGCGCGGGCTCGTCGCGCTCGCGCTGGCGGCCTCGGCGGTCGCGGGCGCCACGGTCGCGGTGCTCCGGCGTCCCCCGGAGCCGCCGCCCCGGCCGAGCGGCGCGGCAGTCGCCGCCCCGGAGCCGCCGCGCCCCGCCTCGAGCAACCCGGAGGCCGCGGCGCTCTACGAGGAGGCGCTGCAGGCCTACCGTGACGGCGCGCCGGACGTGGCCGCGCGCACGATGGAGCGCGCCGTGGCGCTGGATCGTGGCCTCGGCGCCGGCCATCTGCGCGTGGCGATCTGGACGTTTCGACAGAGGCCGGCCGAGGCGCGCGAGCACTTCCAGCTCGCGACCCGGCACCGGGCCGCCCTCGGCGAGCGCGACATGGCGCTGCTCGACGCGGCCGAGCCGTACGTGCGCCAGCCCTCCGACGCCGTGTCATGGGAGCGGCGGCTCGAGGCCGCGGTCGCGAGGTTTCCGGCCGATCCGGAGCTCCTCGTGTACCTCGGTTCGGCGAGGTTCGCGCAGCTCCGGTTCGACGCCGCCGTCGAGGCCTACGATCGCGCGCTCGCCCTGGACCGGGGCCACGTGCTCGCGTGGGGGTTCAAGGGAGAGTCGCTCGGGATGAAGGGGGACGTCGCGGCGGAGCTCGCCGCCTACCAGGCCTGCGCCGAGACGGCTCCCGGCGCGACGCTCTGCCTCGCGAACCGGGTGCGCCTCCTCCATCGCCAGGGCGATTGCCGGCAAGTGGAGGAGCACGCGCGCCGCTGGCTCTCGATCGATCCGAGGGCGGCGCCGGCGCACCGGCACCTGGCGCTGGCTCTCCACGCGCGGGGCGCGCCGCGCGAGAGCGTGCTCGTGGCGCTGGAGCAGGGGTGGGCGGCGGTCCCCGAGGGCGAGCGGAGGGCGAAGGAGCTGCTCGACCGGAGCTCGCTCGCGGTCATGGACGGCGATTTCGAGCTGGCGGTGGAGCACGCCCGCGCGTGGCAGCGCGAGGTCGCCGGCAGGAACGATCAGGACGCGCACGCGAGCCCGGCCCTCAAGCTGGCGGAGCTCTACCGTGAGATGGGCCTGCCGCGGGAGGCCGGGCGTGTGGCGGACGATTTCCTCCGCCGGATGAGCGCCTGGTCCGAGCCGGCGACCACGGCCGACTGGACCATCGCGTTCTTGCCGTACAGCTTCCGGGCAGCGTCGATGACGCAGGAGGCGTACGACGCGGCGCGCTCGGCGTGGCTGGAGCGGGTCCAGTCGAAGTGGCGCGCCGCGGCGCAGGAGATCAAGCCGGAGCACCGCTGGCTGCTCTGGACCGAGGCGTACGCCGCCGGCGTGGAGACCGCGGCCGACGCGGCGGCGGCGTTCAAGACGATGCCGCTCGACCAGCCGCTCCCGTCGGAGAGCGGCCGGTGGCTCCTGCTCGATCTGCACATCGGCAAGGTGTACGCGCTCGCGGGGAAGGGGCAGGAGGCGATCGGGCCGCTGACGCGCGTGGCGCGCTCATGCGCGGCCCTGGCCGACCCGTTCTCGACCACGGAGGCGCGGCTTTATCTGGGGATGGCCCTGGAGGCGACAGGCGATCTGCGCGGCGCCGCTGCGGCGTACGAGGCTGTCCTCGAGCGCTGGGGCAAGGCGCGCCCGCGATCCATCTCCGCGGAGCAGGCGCGGGCGCGGCTCGGCGCGTTGCGGGCGCGGCGCTAGGCGTTGAGCGCGTGCCTTAATACTACAGTCGTACTTATTCCTGGAGCGCGCCGCGCGCTTCTGCGCAGGTTCGCCGACGGGATCGTCAACCGCACCATCGCCCCGCAATATCACCGACTCCTCGAGTACGCCGGGTTCGCTGGTGCGAATATCGAAGCCGAGGCGTTCGCCACGATGGGTTCGGAGCACTACGGATTCTTCCCCGAGCTGTTCGCGCAGGTGGCGGAGCTGTCCGACGTGCTGGACGCCCCCGCCGCGAAGGCGTGGCTGGTCGACCAGCGCGCCCACGGTGAGCGCGGCCGCTCCTTTATTACAATGACGCACTTCGTCGCCATCGCGCGGCGCTTGCCGGTCTCGCGCCCCCTCGCCAAGACCCGCCCCACAATCCTGAAGAGCCTCGGCTGTCTCCGCGAGCCCTCAGATCGGCGAAACCAGGCATGGCGCACTCGACACCCGGCACCGCGTTCCTGTAGCCTCGTCAGGGCGAAAGGGGAAGACGATGAGGGAGGCGCTTGGATCCTATGTCAACCGTGTTCGGGAGCTGGCGGAGCACGTCAAGGGCAACGAGCAGGCAACGAAGCAAAGCCTGATCGGACCGCTGTTCACTCTTCTTGGCTACGATCTGACGGATCCTCGCCAGTGTATTCCCGAGTATCGCGTCGATTTTGGCAAGGAACGCTCGGTCAAGCCGATTGACTGGGCGTTTCTGCAAAATAGCCGCCCCATCTTGTTCGTGGAGGCCAAGGAAGCGGGACGGAAGCTGGCCGGCTTCGACGAGCAACTGGCGGACTATTTCGCGAAAGCGCCGGAGGCGAAGCTCGGTATTCTGACGAACGGTATTCAATGGCGCTTCTTCACCGACATGGTGAACGAGAACGTGATGGACAAGGAGCCGTTCGTGCAGTGGGACGTCCTGATCGACGAGCAGCCGCCCCTCGACTTTCTCACGGTGCTGCAGAAGTCCGAGTACAACTCCGGCCTCCTTCGGACGTTCGCCCAGCGGACCCGACAGCAGAACCTCCTTGTGCAGGAGCTGGCCAGGCTCCTTGAACCGGCGCCGGAGTTCACCAAGCTCGCCGTCGCCCGGATCGAGACGAGGAATCTGACCACGGCGGTGGTCGAGAGCTGGAAGCCGATCGTCGCCAATGCCATCAATGAATGGGCCAAGCAGCGCGCGCTAGCGTCGGTCCTGGAGACACAGTCGCGCATCAGCGCTCTCCCCGAGGAGCCGCAGGTCAGCAGGATCGAAACGACGCAGGAAGAGCTCAACGCCTTCGCGACGGTTCAGCGGCTGCTCGGGACCGAACGTCCGATCGCATACGAGGACACCGTCTCCTATTTCAAGATGCACCTCCACGAGAGGCGGACGGCGGTGTTCTGCAGGCTGCTGGCTGGTCGCAAGAAGCCGTGCGTCTGGGTACCTCTGCCGAGTGAGCGGGTGCTCTCCATGGCTGCCTCGCTTCCAGTCACCGTCCCCCAGCTGGGCTGGTCGTGCATAACGATGGATTCGATCGATGAGCTCGACAAGCTGGGCGATCTTCTGCGCGCCTCTCACGACCACGTGAAATCGGCGCTCAGAGGCAAGGCCGCTGAGCCCATCGATGGTGGCGGGACGGCCGTCTAGCTAGGGAGGGAGGTCTCTCGCGCAGCGCGCGCTGGTCCAGGGGCCGCGGACCGTCGGAGGGTCGGTGCCTCGGTGCGCGTTGCTCACCGTGTATTCATCCGAGGCGTAGTAGCCGCCTCGACGGGTGCGTTGATTGTCGCCAGCCACATCCGAAAGCTGGGCCTTGTCGTTCCAGGGAACGGTGTAGTTGACGGCCCAGTCCAGCGCCCATTCCGAGACGTTGCCGCTGAGATCGAACTGGCCCCACCGTCCCCGCCCCTGCGGCAGCAAGCCGACCTCAAGGAGGCTGCTCAAGGTGCACGCCGTGCAGGCGTACGCCGCGTGGTCATGGGTGATCACGTCGCCCCAGGGGAACTTCCGCTGCATGTTCCCTCCGACAGCTGCGTAGTTCCACTCGGCATCGGTGGGCAGCCGCCCGCGGTCCCAGATGCAGAACGCGAACGCTTCGTACCAGGTGATGCAGTTGATCGGCAGCGCCTCGTTGGGCCCAGCCGCGGGGGTCCACGTCGCGGTCGAGCTGGTGCAGCTCAGCGCTGCCGAGAGCGAGGTCGCGTCCGGGCGGAGCGCGTCGTTCCATGCGAACTGCCATCCGCTCCCCGGGATCTTCGGGTGCTCTCCCGCTACGGCGGCGGGCGGCGAGGTCCGCACGCCGTGCCCGCTCTCCATGAAGGCTCTGAATCGCCCCACGGTGATCTCGAACGTATCCAGATGGAAGCTGCTGACCGACGCGGCGAATGCAGCGTTGTTGTTCCGGTTGAACGTGCCGCCTGGGACCTCACGGCTATCACAGCAGCTGATGCCGGGAGGAGGCCCGCAGAGGGGGCCTGTCTCAGGCGGGCTGGTGGCACAGCTCGGGGCGGTTACGCCGCTGCCGTCGCTGCCGCCGGCGCCACCGCCGGAGCCGCTGGTGCTGGTGTTATCGCCACCGCCGGAGCCGCTGCTGCTGGTGCTATCGCCACCGCCGGAGCCGCTGCTGCTGGTGCTGGTGCTGGTGCTATCGCCACCGCCGGAGCCGCCTGTGCCGTCGTGACCGCCTGTGCCGCTTCCGCCGCTGCTGGTGCCGCTGCCGCCGACACCGGACGCGTCGCCTCCGGCCACTCCGCCGCCGCCCCCCTGCTCGGGGCCGCCACTCTGGCCACCATGGCCGGATGCGGAGTCGCCGCCCGTGCCACCTCCCCCGTGCGCTCCGGGAGGCGTGTAGCTATCCCAGTCCACGCCCAGGATCTGGGCACAGCCAGCAGTGAGCACCGCCGCGAGCCACCCCGCGGTCCACCGTGCTGCGCCACGCGCCTGAGGCATCGACACCAAACTCCGATCTTCGCCCGGCATTTGTCAAGTCACCTTCCGAACCGGGCGGATGACCCAGTTCGGGGTAGTGCGCCTTGAGCCCGCATTGGACAATCGATCCGCCACGCCGGATCGCGCCGATCTCGTGTACCACCCTCGTCAGACATCGTTGATCGTGATGCGCGCGCCCGGGGCGACGTCGTTGCGTGTCACGACCGAGCCGTCGGGGAACGTCACGCGGATATCGACCGACGCCGCGGCCCCCATCCCGATGATCAGCGGGAGCTGGCTCTGCTGCCGGTTGCCCCACTGGCCGGCGCCCACGAGGTAGGTCGCCACGCGATCGGCCCCTGTATAGCCGCCCGCGCGGAAGTCGCCGTCGCCGTCGAGGTCCACGTCGACGCGCGCGCCGATCGCGTCGCGATCTTCCCTCACGTTCGCGTCGGTCGCATTGCCGTCCCGATCGGTGAGCACGCGGACGACCGCGTAGCCCGGCGCGCGGCAAGGCATTCCGGTCACGTCGCGGCGGTAGAGCGCCGCTCCTCCGAAGCTCGTGGTGAGGAGGTCGAGGTCGCCGTCGCCGTCGACGTCCGCGAACGAGCCGACCTGCTGCGCGGTGATCCCGAGCGAGGCGCCGGCGGCCGCGAACGTGCCCGCGTCGTTGCGGTAGAGCGTGCCGCCCGCGTACGCGTCGAGGTCGCCGTCCTGATCCCAGTCGGCCCACACGCTCGCGCTCATGAACGATCCGTCTCCGAGCCCGACGCTCTCCGCCATGGCGCCGGAGAACGGCGCGCCGGCGCCGGCATTGTAATAGAGCAGATCGTCCGCGTCCCCGTCGCGCACCGAGAGGAGATCGAGGTCGCCGTCGGCATCGATATCGATCCAGGTCGCGCCGCCCCAACGGGAGCTGGCCGCCGGCGCGTCCTCGAGCCCGGCCGACGTCGCAACGTCCGTCCAGCTCGGCGACGTGAAGCGGAAGAAGCGGTTCCCGTTTCCGGTCGAGCCGGTGGCCATGTAGAGGTCGAGATCGCCGTCGGCGTCGGGATCGGCCCACGTCGCGCTGTCGCCCTGGAGGAAGGTGCTGAAGCGCGCGCTGTCATCGGCGAACGGCAGCGCACCGTCGTTCCGGAACATGGCGGACGTGCCGAACTCCGAGCCGAAGAACAGATCGAGGTCGTTGTCGCGATCGTGATCGATCCACACCGCCGGCCCGGGCGTCGTCGTCGTGAGCTCGAGGTTGGCCGAGAGCGCGACGTTCATGAACGTGCCGCTGCCGTCGTTGCGATAGAGCCGGTTCGGGATCGTGCCGTAGCGGGTGTCGTTGGCGACGAAGATGTCCATGTCGCCGTCGTTGTCGAAGTCGGCGGCGATCACCGGGTAATGCTCGGAGGTGGTGCCGAGATCCCTGATGCCGCGCGCGGCGGCCCCCTCCGTGAACACGCCCGCGCCGTTGTTGATGTACAGGCCGCTGCCGCGCAGGAACACGTCGGGGTCGCCGTCGTTCTCGACGTCGAGCCACGCGACGACCGAGCTGCCTGTCGTCGCCGGCAGCCCCGAGGCGGCGGTCACGTCGGCGAAGCGGAGGCCGCAGGTGACCGCGGGCCCATCGGCGCACACCCCCATCGTACAGCCGCCGCACGCCCCGCTCGGGCACCCCGTGCACGCCGTGCCGTCCGGCGCGCGGTTCGCGACGCACTCGCCCGCGCCGTCGCACGTGTCGGCCGCGTCGCACTCGCCGGCCGCGGCCGCGCACTCGGTCCCCGCTCGCCGCGGCTCGGCGAAGCACCCGCCCTCGATGCACACGCCGCGCATGCAGCCGCCGTCGAGGTGGCTGCAGTCCACGCCGGCGCACAGCGGCCCGCCGCCGTCGTTCCCGCCGCCGCCGTCGCTCCTGCCGCCGGTGCCCGCATCGCCGCCGCCGTCGTTGCTGCCGCCGCCGTTTCCGCCCCCGCCCTGGGGCTCTTCGCCGGAGAACGTCCTCGACTTCGCCGAGCAACCCACCGCGAGCAACGCCGCCGCGAGGGCGAGGAAAGACCGTTTCACGTTCGACCTCCGATCGTCACGCCCGCGGTCGCCGCGGGAAAAGCGATCCGGTCGAGACTACAGGCAGCGCAGGACGTTGTCGCGCACGAGCTGCCAGATGGGCTCAGGGAATGGGAGTTGCCCGAAGTGCCAGAGCCTGGAGCAGGCGCGCTGGGTCGAGCGCCGGATGGAGCGATACTGCCCACCCATTCGCTCTACGTGGTCTTCACGCTGCCATCGGCGCTGCGCGCCCTGGCGATGCACGATCGCGAGGCCGTCGTTGATATGCTCTTTGCCTCGGCGGCCGAGGCGCTGATCGAACTCGGCCGCGACGTGCGCCGGCTCGGGGTCACGAGCGTGCTCTCGCTGACCGACGAGGGGCTCCGCCATTACGAGTCGGTGGCGTGGGAGAGGGCCGGGAGCCCCGCATCGCGGTGCGCGGATCGCTAGCCTCGACGGGGAGCGCGACATCACGGCAGCGGCAAGCCGAACATCGCCTCGCAGACGGCGACGTGCGCGCCGCAATTACCGGAGGCTCCGTGGTCGCCGTCCTTGAGCGCGAGCCGGTGCGATCCACCGTACGGCGGCGCCGCGCCCGGGACGTCGACCTCGACGAGCTCGCCGGGGAGGCCGATGAGGTCGAATGCTTTGAGGTGATCCGGGTGCTGCTCATCGCGCTCGCCGGTCAATCCGAACATGCGATCCACGGGCGTCGCCGACGGCTCCGACAGCCAGGTGGCGCTCACCGGGTTCGTGTCGCGCGGCCCGGCCAGCGACACCACCCGGTCGAGCCGGACGACCTTGCCGATGCGGGCGGCCGAGCTCGCGCCGTGCGAGTGGCCGCTGAAGATGATGGCCGACCAGCGCGGGCTCCCGTCGTCTTCGAGGAAGTAGCCCCAGTCGCCTCGCGGGTGGACCTCTTTCAGGTGCGCGAGCGCCTTCGCCAGCCGCGCTTCGATGCTGTCGGCCCTTGTCACCTCGATGAGCGCGGTGTGGTCCTGACCGTCGAACGCCTCGAGCCGCGCGTCGCCGAACGTGTCCGGATCATTTTGAACGATGTTGTAGTCGTTCTTGTAGGCGACCGCGAACGCGTGAAAGCCGCGCGCGGCGACGAAGCGGGTGAGGTCGAGCGGGCCAGGAGGCTGGCTGCTCCCCGACAGCGTGACGACGAGCTTGCCCGCGAACCGCGCGACCCGAGTGTCGAGGAGGGCCACCTGCTCCAGGTCGCGGTCGGAGACCTCTGGATCGAGCTCGCTGGGCTTGAACCGGATCTCGCTGAGCTCGGGTGAGCTCGTGTCCACGTGCAGCTCGCGCGGCGCGCCGCCCGCGCCGCCCGCGCCGCCCGCGCCGCCCGCGCCGCCCGCGCCGCCCGCAGAGCCACCGACCCCGGAGGTCGCGGCGGCGCCGCCGGTCCCGGTAGTCGCGGTGCCCGTGGCTGCTCCGCTGCCAGCGCCCGGGGGGCCGCCGTCGCTCGACGAGCCGCCGCACGCCACGCACCCGAGCGTCCACCAGGCGCAACCGATCCACGCCGTGATCCGCATGCTCGAAACGTTACCAGATCATCTCCGGCGCACCGCGGTGGACGTGCCGGCTGGCGACGGCGGTCTCGCAGGGCGCCGCCGTCGCGTTCGCCGAGCTGGTGAGATACGCGTTCTCCCACGAGGAACCCCGGGCGCTTCACCGGCCTCGCCGTGGCGTGAGCGCCGATCCGTGGCGGCGGCTCGGTGACGGGGCCTCTCCGCGCCAGCGCCGCCACGCGCGCGTGAAGGAGGCCTGCTCGGCGACCCCACACGGGCGGCGATCTCGCCGAGCGTCAGCACCCCTTCGTCCAGCAGCTGCTCCGCGCGATCGCGGCGTACCTCGTCCAGCACCTCCACGAACGAGGTGCGGCTCAGCGAGAGTTTGCGCTGCAGCGAGCGCACGCTGAGCCCCAGCGCCGAGGCCACCTCGCCGAGGGGCGGCGTGTCGGGCAGGCGCCGCAGCGCAAGGGCGCGCACGGCCAGCAGCCGCGCAACGCCGCGTTCTACCGCAAGCACGGCTTCACGCTGGTGGACGAGAGCGTGGTGCCGGTGAGTGGGCTCCCGGTGCTCGTCTTCTCACGCCCGCTCGAGAAGACGAGGTGACGCCTGCAGGAGCTGGCGTCTTCTGGCTCCAGCACCGACGCCGAGCAGCAGCACCGGCGGCGCCACCTTGATCTCGCGCACCTCGATTCGCTTTTCATTGCCCCGGCCGCATTGGACGGCATCCACGCATGGCATTCGGCCACCTCATGGCGCGTCCGGCCTTCGGACCCGCGGCGCCTCCCGTGGTCCCTCGGGCAGGACGCCGGCGCTGCCACGGCCTCCGAGGCGAGAGGGGGCTCGCGTCCCGCCGGGACGCAGCGCGTCCGCAGGAGACGCGAGCCTGTTCGTTCCACCTGGACCCGCCCCGGTTCTCCTGCTTTCCTGCTGCCTATCGTGACCGCATCCCGTGACGAGAGCTTCATCTCCCTCGTCCCCCGCCTCGTGTCGGCCACGTACTTTGACGAAGCTGCCACGGCGGTCCTCCAGGCCATGTTCACCTGCGTCGAAGAGGCGCTCGCCGACAGCCCGTTCGCCGGGCGCGCTCGGATCCTGCGTGGCGTGGTCCACCTCCGCCCCGAGGACAGCTACCAGCGCCTCTTCGGCATCGACCGCCTGAGCGGCGCGCGCATCGAAGGCACCGGCTATCTCACCTCCGGCAGCGTCTGGAGCTGGATCGAGAAGCACCGCTGTTCGGTCTCGATCGACGTCCAGCGCGCCTCGCTCCGCTCCTGGATGCCGGACGGGGCCATGGCGCTCCGCCACCCGCCAGCGGCGGCCGGCATGCCCGGCGACGCGACACGCGAGCGGATGCTCGGTCGCGACGCGACCCACGTCCATGTCGTCCCGCTGCGCGCGCCGGGCGGCAGCGTCGACGGCATGATCACGATCGAGGCGAGCTGCAGGGGGGCCGTCGGGCTCGAGCTCCCCTGGGCGGAGTGCCACGAGGAGCTGGCGATCCTCGCCAGCATCGCCGGGGCCTTCATCGCCGCCCGCGCGCTGCCGCTTCGCTCGGACGAGCCGGCGAGCCCGGACGAGTTCCTGCCGGTCGTCGGTCAGAGCACCGCGCACCTCGTCGAGCTGCTCCGCGCCTTCGCCCCGCGGGACGACACCATCCTGATCACCGGCCCGACCGGCGCCGGGAAATCCAGGCTCGCGCGCTGGTGCCACGAGCACTCGCAGCGCCGGGGCCAGCCCTTCGAATCGCTGGACCTCCTCGGCGTGCCCGAGGACCTGCAGATGGCCGAGCTGTTCGGCTGGAAGCGGGGCGCCTTCACCGGAGCGGTCAAGGACAACCCAGGCGCGGTCGCCCGCGCCGCGAAGGGCACGCTCTTCCTCGACGAGATCGACAAGCTCTCGCTCAAGGCCCAGGCGGGCCTCCTGCGCTTCATCGAGGAGCGCGCTTACCGGATGCTGGGCGACGACGGGGCGGGGGAGCGCCGCGCCGACGCGCGCCTCCTCGTCGGCACCAACGCCGATCTGCGCGCCGCCGTGCGCGCCGGCCGCTTCCGCGAGGACCTGTACTACCGCATCAACGTCCTGCCGGTGCGGCTGCTCCCGCTCGCCGAGCGGCTCGACGAGCTCCCGCGCTGGGCCGACTACATGCTGAACCGGCGCCATCAGGAGGCCGACGGCACGGGTACGGCGCGCTTCGAGCCCGACGCCATGAAGCTCCTCGTGTCCGCGCCCTGGCCGGGCAACCTGCGGCAGCTCGACAACATCGTCCGGCGCGCTTACGCGCTCCATCTCGCGGGGCAGAGCGGCCTCGGCGGCGATCTGGTGATCCAGCGGCGCCACGTCGAGCGCGCGCTCACCTTCGACAGCGACGCCGAGCCGAGCGCGCTGTCCAAGCTGCTCTGGCGGGCGGCGCTCAGCTTCGTGAACGAGGCCGAGCGACGCCGGGGCGGCAGCGCCCCGCTCCCGCTCGAGCTGACCGACGCCTTCCGAGGCATGGTCCTCGGCGCGGCGGTGCAGCGGACGGGCAACCGGGACGACGCCTTCACGCTGCTCGGCCAGGAGATGCTGCTCAAGAACCGCAACCATCATCGGACGCTGCGGCGCGAGCTCTCGCGGGTGCGCGAGGTCCTGGACCTGCTTGGAGGTGAGGTCGATCCGGATCTCCTGGCAGTGCTCGACGCCGACAAGGAGCCCTGAGGGAGCGGTGCCAGCGCTCTCCGAGCGCCTCCTGCGACCACGAGATCGATCATGCAGTGTTATGTCGCAAACGGTGCCGCGCTCGCACCAGGCGCCACGTTCGACGGGCGTTACGAGATCCTGGCCAAGCTCGGCGAGGGCGGCTTCGGCGTGGTGCACAAGGCCCGCCAGCTCACCACCGGGCAGCCGATCGCCCTGAAGATCCTGCGCCTCGCCGAGCAGGGAGGCGTCGCGCAGGCCGACAGGCGGGTCACGCGCTTCCTGCGCGAGACGCGGCTCTGCGCCCAGCTTCACCACCCCAACCTCGTCCAGCTCGTCGACGCGGGGCAGGTGGAAGATGGGACCCTCTACGCCGCGTTCGCCTTCGCGCCTGGCGACAACCTCGCCGCCCTGCTCGAGCGAGAGGGCGCGCTCGCGCCGTCCGAGGCGCGGCACCTGATGCTCCAGGTGCTCGACGCCCTCGCGTGCGCCCACGCGGCGGGCGTTGTCCACCGCGACCTCAAGCCCAGCAACATCATGGTGATCCCCACGGGCGCCCGCCGCAACGCGCTGGTGCTCGACTTCGGGATCGGCGCCACGCTCGACGACGGGCGATCCACGCGCCTGACCGGCAGCCACGACGCGCTGGGCACGCCCGGCTACGGGGCGCCGGAGCAGTGGCGCGGCGCCGAGGCTTCGCCGCGCGCGGATCTGTTCTCGTGGGGCCTCGTGTTCCTCGAGTGCCTGACGGGCAAGCCAGCCTACGGCGGCACGGAGGCCGAGATCTTCTACCGGCTGCTCGGCCCCGATCCCGTCCCGATCCCCGCCGCGCTCGAGCGCCACCCCCTGGGCGACCTGCTCGCCCGCGCTCTCCGCAAGGACGAAGGCGCGCGCGATGTGACCGCCCGTGGGCTCTTCGAGGTGCTCGAGGCCTGCAACCTGCGCGGGCTCTCGCGCGAGGCGTTGCTCGGCGCCGGCGGCCCCCCGGCCAGCGCCGACACGCTGTCGCTCGCCTCGGCCGCGACGGTCGCCACGTCGCTCGACCGACGGAGGGCGCCCGCGCTCGACGGCGAGCGCCGGCAGCTGACGGCGCTCTGCTGTCACCTGAGGGCGCGCGCGGCCGCCGGGCAGGCCGCCGACGCCGAGGCGCTGGACGATCCCCTGCGCTCGGCGCTCACCCTCTGCGCGGACGTCGGGCGCCGGTACGGGGGGTACGTGGCCGCGGCGCTCGGCGACGATCTGCTTGTCTACTTCGGCTACCCCAGCGCGGCGGAGGACGACGCCAAGCGCGCTGCCCGCGCGGCGCTGGCGATGGCCGGCGCCGCGCAACCCGAGGACGCCGAGGACCCACGCAGCGCGGCGCCGGGCGTGCGGATCGACGTGAGCGTCGGCCTCCACACCGGCCTGGTCGTCGACGGGAATCTGGGGGATCTCGACGGCGCGTGCCTCGTCACCGGCGCCACCCCGCGGCTCGCCGCGCGGCTCGCCGCGCTGGCGCCGCCGGGAGCCGTGGCGGTCAGCGCCGCGTCGCAAGCGCTGCTGCGCGCCTCCTTCGACCTCGAGAGCGAAGGGGCCTGCTCCATCGAGGGAATCGCGGCGCCGGTGGAGACCTACCGCCTCGGGCAGGAGCACGGCGCTGCGGCGAGGTGGCCGACCCCCGACGGCTCGAAGGCGCCGCTCCCCGGTCGAGATGCGGAGATCAGGCTCCTCCTGGAGCGGTGGCGCCGCGCGTGCGAGGGGGCGGGCCAGTCGAGCCTCATCACCGGCGAGCCCGGCATCGGCAAGAGCCGCCTGGCGCGCGCGCTGCGCGATCGGGTAGCGCACGAGGACCACACCTTCCTCGAGGCGCGGTGCTCGCCCGCCACGCAAAACAGCCCCCTGCGCCCGGTGATCGAGCTCCTCGAGCGCGCGCTCGGGCTCGACCAGGAGCCCGACGCGGGTAGCAAGATCGCGCGGCTCGAGGGGGAGCTCGCCGGCCACGGCTTCGCGCTGGCCGAGTCCATGCCGCTCTTCGTGCCGCTCTTCTCCCTGCCCCTCGGCGCCCCGTACGCCCCGCTCGACGTCTCGGCGCAGCGGCAGAAGGCGCTGACGCTCCAGACCGTCGCGTCGCTGCTCCTCGCGATGGCCGACAGGCGGCCCGTCCTCCTGCTGGCCGAAGATTTGCACTGGGCCGACTCCACCACGATGGAGTTCCTTGCGCAGGTCGTTCGCGAGGCGCCCGCGGTCCCCCTGTGCGTCGTCATGACGGCTCGCCCGGAGTTCTCGCCGTCGTTCTCGACGGCCGATGTGCTGCTGCTCCCGCTGAGCCGCCTCGAGCGCGCGCAGATGGAGGAGATGCTCACCCGGCTGGTGGGCAACAAGGCGCTGCCTCCCGCCGTGATCGAGCAGGTGGCTGGCCGCGCGGACGGGGTGCCGCTCTTCGCGGAGGAGCTGCTCCGGATGATGCTCGACTCGGGGCTCCTCGTGGAGCGGGAGGATCGCTACGAGCTCACGGGGTCGCTTTCGAGGGCAGCGATCCCGGGGACCTTGCGGGCGCTGCTCACGGCGCGCCTGGATCGGCTGGAGCGCGCCAAGGAGACGGCCCAGCTCGCGGCCGCGCTGGGGCGGGAGTTCAGCGTCGAGGTGCTCTCGGCAGCGAGCCCGCTCGGCCCAGCGGCGGTGAAGGACGACCTGGAGCGGCTGATGAGCGCGGGGCTCCTGCTGCGCAAGCGGCGGCAGAAGGATGCAGTAGGGGTGTTCAAGCACGCGCTGGTGCGGGATGCGGCCTATGAGTCGCTCTCCACGGGCGCGGGGCGGAGGGTCCACGCGCGGATCGCTGCGACGCTGGAGGAGCGGTTTCCGGAGATGGTCCGGACGCGGCCGGATCTGCTCGCGTACCACCACGCGGCGGCGGAGCAGAAGGGGCAGGCCGTCGGTTACGCGCAGCGCGCCGCGGAGCAGGCGCTGCAGCGCTCGGCCTACGCCGAGGCCGTCGTGCACGCCTCCAATGCTGTGGCGTGGGCCGAAGCGCTGTCGGGCGCCGAGGGGGTCGAGGCCGAGCTCCGCGCGAACGGCGTCTTGACCCAGGCCCTGATGGCGAACCATGGTTGGGCCGATCCGCGGGTTAAGGCGACCGTCGATCGCTCGGCCAGCCTGCTGCAGCTGCTCACACAGGACAGCGAGCACCGTGTGCCGACGTTGAGCTTCCTGTTCGTCTACCATCACGTGGCCAGCAACCGCCGAACGGCGCGCGTGTTGATAGAAGAGCTGGTCGCCATCGCCGAGCGCTGCGGCGACCGGGGGCTCCGCGCCGCTATCGAGGCGCTCTACGCGCTCGCCCTCTTCGTGGATGGCGACCACGCAGCCGCGCGGCGCGTGGCCGAGCGCGCGGTCGAGCTCTACGATCCCGACATTCATCGGGACCACGGGGTGCGGTTCGGGCTGGACTCGCTGGTCCTGGCGAAGGCGTACGTAGCGCAGCTCTGCTGGTACTCCGGCGACACCGCCTCTGCCTTCGCGCACATCACGAGCGCCCTCGAATGGGCGCGCGAGGTCGGCCACGTGCCCTCGATCGCCCTTTGTCTGCTGTATGGGTGCATGATCTACCAGCTCGCTGGCGACCGGCGCGCGGTCGCCTCCATGGCCGGAGAGATCCTCACCCTGAGCGGTAAACATGGGCTGCCTGCCTACGAGGGCTATGCGAAGACCCTCCACGACTGGGCGACCGGCGACGACCAGCGCGCCCGGGCGATCATGGAAGGCCTCTCCAGCCTCGGGTGCAAGCTCGGCCTCTCGTACTACGGCTCTCTGATGGCCGACCGCCAGACCGAGCGCGGCGATCTCGACGCGGCCATCGCGTGCATCGACCATTGCCTCTCTTTGTGCCGCGAGAACGACGAGCACTACTACGAGCCCGAGCTCCACCTCCGTCGGGCCATGTACGAGGCGCACAAGGATCCTGCGGCCGAAGGCGTGCGGCTCTCGCTGGAGCAAGCCGCCCGGCTCGCGCGGCACTACGACATGCCGAGGATTGAAGCGCTGGCGACGCTGGAGCTGCTCCGGCGCTTCGGCGGCGCCTCGCCATACCGAGCCCGCCTCGACGAACTGCTCGCGCTTCACCCCTGCCTGCGAGGCATCGAGGAGCGCGTCACGAAAAAGGAAGAATTCGATGAAAGACATGAGCCAGCTGATCCGGTTTCGCACCGCGTATTTGCGCGCGATCGCGGGAGCGTGGAGCGATCCTGAACTTCTTAAACAGCTGATCACCAGCCCTTACGCGAGCGAGGCTGGCACCGGCAACACCATCACTGTCCTGAGGGAGTATGGCTTTGACTGGGAGCGCTCACCGTGGAACAACGTATGCCAGATCCAGATCGTGGGCGGCACCAGGCTCGAGTGGACTGGCGACGAGTGGATCTGGCCCAGGCCCGCGCCGTCTTCACCCCGCAGTACCCCACCGACCGCCCTGCCCCCGATAGACAGCCTGACGTTGTGGCTGCCGCTCAGCGCGCCGTCTTCCACCGGGAGCACCACGTCTGGCAACCATCCGATCCAGGCTCGTGCGCTCACAGAGTTTTACATGCAGCACGCGAATCTGTTCAGCGACGACTGGGGGAATTGGTGCATCAAACCGACGGATGAGGCCGTCGCGCCGCTCCAGGTCGACCCGGGCGACGCGACCAGTTTTTACGGGGAGGTCTGCATCAGCGCGCCGACGATCTCCGGCCAGCTCATGCCTGACGACGCGGATTTCACGGCGTTCAAGGTCGCGCTGCTCGGGGCGATGGCCAAGGCATGGACCAACCCGTCCTTCAAAGAAATGCTCCAGACCAACGCCATGCAAGCTCTGCAGACCATCCGAAGGTACAGAATGCCCTGGGAGATGGGGCTCTATATCCAGGAAGATAAGGGCGCCAAATGGGACGGCGCTTCTAATTGGAAGGCTCCCGCCGGTGGTAGGGGCAACGGTGTAGGAAATAACGATACAACAAGCGACGAGGGGCTTGGCGCAGGAAACAACAATCCCAGAAACATTACTGGCCCCTGGGAGTCTAGCCGGCGTCACATGCTCACGCTCTGTCTGCCCCAGCCGCCGGACAATTCGAGCGACGAGCCTCTCGCCCTCGCCGCGTACAACGCCGCCGGGGCACAATACCCGTTCAGCTGCTGTTCCTAGCGGTCGGAATCAGGACCGATGATGGAGCCCCTGGAGCTGAGCCAGGTGCTGGCGTTCAAGCCCACCTTGCGGGTCGAGCGCATGGATCCCGGCGTGGTCTTCCTGACCGGTGAGCGGGAGCGCTTCGTCCTCTCCGGCGCGCGCATGGCCGAGGTGGCCGTGCTCCCCGATATGCGCGCTGACATCCAGGAATGCATGAGGCGCCTCGACAAGGCGGGCCTGGAGCTCATCGTGGTGGACAAGACCCGCCCGGATATCGGCTTGCATGTGGTTCAGGTGATCGTCTCGGGTTTGCGCCAAATCTGGCCGCGATTTGGCCCGGGGAGGCTTTACGAGATACCGTGCGCGCTGGGGTGGCTCGACCGGCCGCTCGCCGAGAGCGAGCTCAATCCCGTCCCTCTGTTCGTCTAGCTGCCGAGGAGCTGAGGATGCGAGATGGATTTCGGATCATCGATGTGGACCGTCACGTCCTCGAACCCGTCGCCATGTGGCCGGAGTACCTGCCGGCGCGGATGCGAGAAGTTGCGCCTCGGTTCGAGCCCTTCGGCCCCCCCGAGCCCCTGGCCGAGCGGCTGAATCGCCTGGGTGAGCACGCGCTCCTGCCCACGCCCCAGATCCTCTGTGTGGCTGGCGAGCCCGTCATGCGTGTCCCCGAGGCGGCGTACATCGAGGTCGGGCTCATCGCCGAGGGGCGTCGCGAGCTTCTTGCCGCCGCAACGACGCCTCGGGGGCACCTCGCCGAGATGGACACGACCGGCGTCGACGTCGCCGTCATGCTCCCCACGTTCGCGACCTACCTGGTCAACGACGACTCCATCGACGCGGAGCGCTCGCGCGCCTACGCCCGCGGATACAATCGATGGCTGGGCGATTTCTGCTCGAGCGCGCCCGAGAGACTCCTGGGCCCGGCGCTCATCTCACGCCACGATCCGGAGGCCATGGTGGGCGATCTCGAGCAAGCGGTCCATGGCGGCGTGCGCTCGGTGGTCCTCCGGCCCAACCCGGTGCAGGGCCTCACGCTGAGCGCTCCTGCCTATGCGCGATTCTGGGCCGCGTGCGAGCACCACACGGTCACCATCCTCCTCCACGAAGGCACGCACTCGCGCCTCCCCACGGCAGGCGCTGATCGCTTCCAGACCCACTTTGGCCGGCATGCCTGCTCTCATCCGATGGAGGCGATGATGGCGCTGCTCTCGCTGATCGAGGGTGGTGTTCTCGAGGCCCACCCGACGCTGCGGGTGGGCCTGCTCGAGGCGGGGTGCGGCTTCCTGCCTTACTGGCTATGGCGGCTCGACCACGTCGAGTACGCGCAGATGCGCGGCGAGGTGCGCGGCCGGGTGCGCCGGCCGCCCTCCGAGTACTTCCAGCGGCAGTGCTGGATCGCGCTCGAGCCCAGCGAGGTGATGCTCGACCGGGTGGTGAAGGAGATCGGCGCGACGCGGATGGTGTTCGGGACCGATTTCCCCCACCTCGACCACGGGCCCGGGATGGTCGACGAGGTGATGGCGCTGCGGGGCGCGCTCGGGGACGAGGCGCTGCGGACGATCCTCTGGGAGAGCCCCTGCGGCCTCATGGGGATGTAGGGGCACGGCCGCGTGCGGCTCCACTCCGCCCGGATCCTGATGGGTCCAGGGAGGCCCGGCGATCCCCGGCCATCCGGCGGTCGCTCTCCTCGAGCACGCCACTTGCACCTGCTCCTTGGCGGGTGAAAACAGGAACGACGATGGATCCTCTGGAATTGAGCCAGGTGCTGGCGTTCAAGCCCACCCTGCGCGTCGAGCGCATGGATGCGGGCGTGGTCTTCCTGATCGGCGAGCGCGAGCGCTTCGTCCTCTCCGGCGCCTGCGCCGCCGAGGTGGCCGCGCTCGTCGACGGCCGGCGCACGGTGCACGAGATCCTGCGCGCCGCGCGCGATCGGTTCTCCGAGCCCGAGACCCTGTATGCCCTGAGCCGGCTCGCGGCGCGTGGCTACCTGGTCCCCGCAACACCGGAGCTCCCCTCCGAGCACGCGGCGTACTGGCGCGGGGTGGGTCTCGACGGCAAGGCGGCCGCCGAGGCCCTGAGCCGGACCCCGGTGTCGGTCCTGGCCGTTGGCGAAGCCGCTCCCGCCGGGTGGATGACCGAGGCGCTCGAACAGGCAGGCGTGCGGATCGACGGCGAGGCGGCGGTGCAGGTGGTCGTGGCCGACGACCATGTGCAGCCCGAGCTGGCCTCGATCAACCGCCGTGCGCTGCGTGAAGGGACGCGCTGGTTCCTGATCAGGCCTGCCGGCGTCCAGCCGCTCATCGGGCCCGTCTTCGAGCCCGGCGCCGGCCCCTGCTGGGAATGCCTGGCGTTCCGGATGCGCCAGAACCGCCCGGTCGAGGAGCTCGTTCGCCGGCGCCGGGGGCACGAGGGCCACGTCCCTCCCCCCAGGGCGGCCACCGAGGCGAGCGTACGGACCGCTTGCGGGCTCGGCGCCTCGGCCATCGCCCGCGCGCTCGCCGGGGAGGATACCAGCTCTCCCCGGGCGCTCGGTGCCCGGGTGCTCGCCCTCGACCTGGCCACGTTCCAGATCACCGCGCACGCGGTCGTCCGGAGGCCGCAGTGCCCGGCGTGCGGCGATCCGGCGCGGATGGCGGCCGTCGGCGAGCGCCCGATCGACTTGCAGCCGGTGGAGAAGGCGCATTACGAGGACGGTGGATATCGCCGGCAGACCCCGCGCCGGACCTACGAGCGCTATCAGCACCTCGTCAGCCCGATCACCGGAGCCGTGACGTACCTCGTGCCGATGCCGGGGCGGGACACCGAGCTCCGCGCCGTGTACGCGTCCGGCTACCTGGCCTGCCCCCGGGAGGGCGTCCCGCGCACCAACGTCTTCGACAAGAGCTGCGCCGGCAAGGGGCGCAGCGCGGACCAGGCCAGGGTGAGCGCGCTCTGCGAGGCGCTCGAGCGATACAGCGGCGTCTACCAGGGGGACGAGGCGCGCGTCCGCGGCAGCAAGGACGAGCGCGGCGCGGCGGCGCTCTCGCCCGACGATCTGCTGAACTTCAGCGAGGCGCAGTACCGCGAGCGCGCTCACCTCAACGCGCGGGCAGCGGATCGTCGCCAGTGGGTACCGGAGCCGCTCGACGCCGGCACCCGGATCGACTGGACCCCGGCCTGGTCGCTGAGCAAGCGCGAGCGGCGCTACGTCCCGCTGGCCTACTGCTACGCCGAGGCCCCGGCCGAGAGCGGCACCGCGTTCTGCGGCCCCTGCGGCAACGGGGTGGCGGCCGGCACCTGCCTCGAAGAGGCCGTATTGCAAGCCCTGCTCGAGCTCGTGGAGCGCGACGCCGCCGCCATCTGGTGGTACAACCGCCTCTGTCGCCCGGCCATTGACCTCGACAGCTTCGGGGACCCGTACTTCGAAGCCCTCCAGGCGGACTATGCCCGGTTCGGCTGGGCCGTCTGGGTGCTCGATCTGACGCACGATCTCGGTATCCCCACCTGCGTCGCGCTCGCCCACGAGGCCCGGGAGGATCGATTCACCATCGGGTTCGGCTGCCACCTCGACCCGCGCCTCGCCGTGCAGCGATCGCTCACCGAGCTGAACCAGCTCTTCGAGCCCGGGGGCGCGCGCCGGGCGCCGTGGGACCTCGAGCGGTTGCCTGACCGCGCGCATCTCTTCCCCCACCCGGATCTCCCGCGGATCGAGGCCGGGAGCTTGCCCCGGATCTGCGGCCCCGATCTGCGCGCCGACATCCAGGAATGCATGAGGCGCCTCGACGAGGCGGGCCTCGAGCTCATCGCTGTGGACAAGACCCGCCCCGACATCGGCTTGCCCGTGGCCCAGGTGATCGTCCCAGGGCTGCGCCATTTCTGGCCCCGGTTCGGCCCGGGGAGGCTCTATCAGGTACCGTGCGCGCTGGGGTGGCTCGCTCGCCCGCTCGCCGAGGGCGAGCTCAACCCGGTCCCTCTGTTCGTCTAGTGGACTGTTTCACAAGTCTTTCAACATAGTCCCGACGGGTCTGCTAGACCTCACGGATGCGAAGGCGACCGCCGCGCGTGATCGATCTGTCCACGGACGATGCCGTCTACTTGGAGCAGCTCGTCCGGGATGGGCATACCGAGTAGCGAGTGGCTCGGCGACGCGAGCTGGCGGGAGTATAACGAACGCTTTGCACATCCGATTACCTGGTCCTGGACGCGGCCGAAGCTGCGCCGCTGGGCGGCTCGATATGCTTCGCGACTATGTTGAAAAATTTATCGAACAGTCCACTAGCAGGGTATCCGGCGGAATGGGCGGCTCCTTGGGATCAAGCTCGAACGTGATTGATATGCTATCTACGTTCGGCGCAATTGAGCGGATCTTGCCAACCCTGGCAGGCTGATTGACTTCGTCCTCGTACGCGAAGAGCGTGGGCAGAGAGCACAGCTCGGCGATCGTCTCGGCGCTGAGCTTCTCGAATCTGTCCCGGATCTTCGCGTCTGTGAACTCCGGGTAAGATCGATCGAGAAATCGAAGTGGATGGTACCTGTAGCGAGAGGGCTTCCTGTCCCATGCCTCAGCGTCCCTCGTTACTAGTAAATTATACATTCTCACCATCCTACCCCGCTGTAGGCTTCGTGCGCCCGGTCCGCTGCCCGATTTCCAGGGGCAGTCTTCCTCACCCGACGTTGGTACTGAGGGGGGCGAGCAACATCGCAATCATGTTGGTCATGAGCCGGCTCGCACGGGGGGAGCACGCCACCTCAGCGCATCTTCTTTACTCCCTTCACGTGACCCAAGCTGGGCGGCTTGCCGCGCAGGCAGCTCCAGACAGCGAGCACTCCGATGAGGCGCGCCTCCGGTTCAACCGCGTAATATACATAGTACTGCGTTCGCGTCAGCAAGACACGCCGCACTCCATCCTTCGCCTTGGGGTCGTAGGGGGCTCCCATCTCCGGCGTACGCCGGAGCATGCGGAGCGCTGCGGCGAGCTCGTCGGCGAACAGCGACGGCGCCGCGTGACGGTTCTCGCGCCACCAGGCATCCACCGCGCGCGCCTGCTCGGCCGATCTCCCCAGGAATCGGACCTTCACCCGCGTGCCCGCAGCTCGGAGAGCAGGGCGTCGGCATCGACGCCTACTCCTGTGCGCATCTCCGCAAGCCCTTCATCCAGAGCCGCGTGCAGCTCTGCGCGCTCCTCGTCGTCGAGCTCGTCGCCCGGATCAGCGATGACGAGATCGAGCACCATTCCCTCCGGCAGATCCGTGGGCTCATCCACGACGATGCGACCGTTCTGTACGCGGGCCTTGAGCGCTTGCACGTCGCGAAGCGTAGCGCCGCCGTGGCCTCCTTGCACCACGGAGCACCGGCATCCCACGGTCGTGGCCATGGTGCACCACGGAGCCGCGGCATCCTTGACGCCGCAGGCGCTGGCGCGTGGGACGCATCTCTTCCCGGGTATCCCCGCGCGGCCAGCGTGCGGGGCGCCTCGAACACCCCGACGCGCAGGCGAGCTGCCCCGTCCTCCCCGTGCCCGATCGGACTACAGGCAGCGCAGCACGTTGTCGCGCACGAGCTGCCAGATCGGCTCCGGGATCCCGCCCAGCCAGCGCGCGTCCCGCTCGACCGGCGCCTCGGCGTCGTCGAGCGGGTCGTCGTGGCTGTAGACGAGCCGCCACAGCCGCTCGCTCACCGAGCCATTCCGGTCGATCACGAAGCGGTGGACGAGCTTCTTCGCGAGCTCCTCGCCCTCGACGTCGAGCAGCAGCACCGGCGGCTCGACCTTCACCTCGCGCAGCGGCTTGAGCCGGACATAGGCCCCCTTCACGAGGTCGACCTCGTCCGGCGGCTCGAACCCCGCCGCGCGGAAGTCGCACGGCGCCTTGGTGTTGCCGACGAGGTAATACGCCCCCTGGGTCTCGGCGAGGATCGCGCCGCCCAGCCTCCCTACGCGTGCCATCTAGACCTCCTCCGCGGTGCCGCCCTCGTCCGAGAGCACGAGCGAGCGCCCCGGCGTCTGGCCGGGGAGCGCGGCTCCATCCCATGTGTACTTGTTGGTATACCCGCGCGGGGTGACCATGTAGCCCTCGAACATGAAGGTGTTGGTCGACCCGACGAGCACCGTCGTCAGCATCCCGATCTCGTACTCGAGGAAATGGTCGAGATCGGTGAGCACGGCGCTCTCCAGCTTGCGGTAGGCGCTCTTCACCAGCGCGACCGGCGTCGTGCCCGCGCGGTGCAGGCGGATGATCTCCTGTGCCCGCACGATCTGGCGTGTGCGCCGCCCGCTCGCCGGGTTGTAAAGGCCGATGACGAAGTCGGCCGCGGCCGCGGCCTCGAGCCGCCGCTCGATGACCGGCCACGGGGTCAGGAGGTCGGAGAGGGAGATGGCGCAGAAGTCGTGGCCGAGCGGCGCGCCGACGAGCGACGCGCACGCGTTGAGCGCCGTCATCCCGGGCACGAGGCGGAGCTCCGGCGACTCGCCGCGCTTCCAGCCGATCTCCTCGAGCACCTGGAAGACGAGCCCGGCCATGCCGTAAACGCCCGCGTCGCCCGACGAGATGATCGCCACGCGCGCCCCGTCCCGCGCCCGCTCCACCGCGGCGCGCGCCCGGCCGATCTCCTCGGTCATGCCGGTCTTGATCACCTCCTTGCCCTCGATCAGGTGCTTCACCAGCCGGATGTACGTCGTGTACCCGACGATGAGGTCCGAGGCCGCGATCGCCTCGAGGGCGGCGCGGGACGCGTGCTCCTCGGCGCCGGGGCCGATCCCGACGATCGACAGGACTCCTTTGCTGTCACCCATGGCTCTCCTCCACGTTGCGCTTCGAGAAGGGGACGCGCGCCACCGCGAGCGTCATGGACCGCCCCACGCCCTCCTCGGTGTACGCCCGCTTCGGCACGAGCAGCCTCGCGGCCCCCGCCGCCCGCAGCGCGGCCGGCTCGGCGACGCCCCGGGCGCCGACGTGCTTCTTCACCGTCTCCGACGGGTTCTCGATGCCCTCGGTCGCGTCGAGCTCCTCGGGCGTGAACGTGACAAGCGGCCACCCCCGCCGCGCCGACAGCGCGAGCAGCGCTTCCTCGTCGGCCTTCTTGTCGATCGTCGCCAGCGCCTTCACCGATCTCGCCGACAGCCCGTGCTCCTCGAGCAGCCGGTCGACGCCGCGCTCCACCATGTCGAGCGGCGCGCCGCGATCGCAGCCGACGCCGAGGACCAGGCTCTTCGGCCGGTAGACGACGGCGCGCTCGACGATCTCGGGGTGCGAGCGGGAGAGGTCGCGGTCGCTCGCGACGAGCAGGATCTCCCACGCGCCGGGGTCCACGCCGTCGAGCGACGTCGCGTAACGCACGCCTGGCGGCAGCGGCGTCGCCTCGGGCCAGAACGAGGGCTCGCCGGTCTCCTGGACGAACAGCACCGGCGCGGCGTTCACGACGGCGGCGCAGCCGCGCGTCACGTTGCGGTCGGGATCGTCAAGGGTCCACCCGAGGTCCCGGCCGAGGATGTCGACCGTCAGCGTCCCGAGCGCGTCGGACGCCGTGGTCACCACCGGCTGCGCGCCCAGCAGCCCGGCCACCTTCTCGGTGAACGCGTTGCCCCGCCCGACGTGCCCGGAGAGCACGCAGATCGAGAAGCGCGCCGTGTCGTCGACGCACACGACCGCAGGATCGACCTTCTTGTTCTTGAGCAGCGGCGCGATCATGCGCACGACCGCCCCGACGCTGATCACGAAGACGTGGCAGTCGTAGGCCGTGAACGCCTCGTTCAAGAGCGGCCCCATCGGCAGCGGCAGCGGCTTCGCACCGGCCGGCGCCCCGTCGAACAGCTTCTGCGACACGTAGAGATCCGCGCCCGGCAGCCCCTCGATGAGCTTGCGCGCGATGGAGATCCCGTGCCGCGTGATGGCGTAGATGGCGTAGGGCTTGCGCTCGGCGATCATGGGGCCTCCGGTTCGGTAACAGCCTTGTCGAAGCCGCCCGGCGGCGAGGCCGGGGCCTCCCCGACGAGCAGCCCGCTCCGCTCCCCGCGCGTGACAACGACCATGGCGAAGCAGTCGCCCCGCTCGCCCTGCGCGGCCCGGAGGTCGCGGACGATCCGCTGCTCGGGCATCGTCGCCTTGGACACGAACACGGCCCGATCGAGGAGGCCAGCGCGCGTGAGCGCCTCGGTCACCTTCGGCATCTCCGAGCCGATCTTCATGAGGACCACCGTGTCGAAGCGCTGGAGGACGTCGGTCAGGTCGTCGACGCCGTACGTGGCGGGCAGGATGGCGATCCGCTCCTGCCCGTCGGCGAGCGCGAGCCCGCTCACGGCAGGGACCGCCGTGACCGAGGTGACGCCGGGGACGACCTCGACCTCGAGCCCGGGGAAGCGGCGGAGCGCCTCGCGGCGCACATAGACAAAGGTGCTGAAGAGCGACGGATCCCCCTCGGTGGCGAACGCCACGGTGAGGCCGCGCGAGAGCCGGTCGCCGATCTTCTCGACGGCCGCGTCCACGTAGGGGCGGACGCGATCCGGATCCTTGCTCATGGGGAAGGTGAGGAGCAGCCGCTCCTTGTCCCGCTGCTTGCCGACGACGGGCTCGAGGATCCGGTAGGCCATCGAGGCGCCGAAGTCCGAGCTGCGGGGGAGCGCGAGCACGTCCGCCTCCTGCAGCACGCGCACGGCGCGCAGCGTGAGCAGGTCCGGCGCGCCGGGGCCGACGCCGACGCCGTAGAGCTTGCCGAGGCCGCTCATGACGCCTCCGAGGTGGACCGCGGTGTACCGGAGGGCGCTGGCCGGGCCGGCGCCGCGCCCTCCGCCGCTTCCGCTGCTTCCGCTGCTTCCTGCGCCTTCGCCGGCTTCGTCGCGGCGAAGATGTGGATCGGGTTCAGCGCCTCGTACCGCACGTAGCGCGCGAGCGGGACGCCGCGCGAGACCGAGAGCAGCGTGACCTCGGGGTCGAGCCCCCGCGCCCGCAGCGCGCGGTACGTCTCGGCGACGTTCTCCATCGTGATGGCGTTGACCACGAGCCGGCCGCCGGGGCGCAGCCGATCGAGCGCCACCGTGACGATCTCCTCCATGCTCCCCTTGCTCCCTCCGACGAACACCGCGTCCGGGTCCTCGAGCGCCGCGAGCGCCTCGGGCGCGCGGCCCGCGACGACGCGCACGTTGTCGACCCCGTGCGTGCGGACGTTGTCGCGGCAGATCTCCACGCCCTCCGGGTCGACCTCGATCGCATAGACCCGCCCGAGGGGGCAGAGCATCGCCGCCTCGATCGAGACCGACCCCGAGCCGGCGCCGACGTCCCAGACGACCGCGTCGGGGCGGATCGCCATCGACGCGATCGAGAGCATGCGCACCTCGCGCTTCGTGATCAGGCCGTTCTTCGGCATGCGCTTCGCGAACGCGTCCTCGCGCAGGTAGGGGACGGCCGGCGGCGGGCGCCACGCGGGATCGCTCCGCAGGAGCAGGAGCACGTTCAGCGGGCCGATGTCCTCGCAGGCGGCGAGCGCGGCGAGGTCGAACGCGCGCACGCGCTCGCCGGCGCCCGCGAGGCTCTCGCAGACCCACGCCTTCCAGCCGGCGTCGCCGTGCTCGAGGAGCCGCGCCGCGAGGCGGGCCGGGCTGTTCTCTCCGTCGGTCAGCACCGCGACCTTCGAGAGCCGGCGGAGGCGCGTCGCGAACCCCTCGGGGGAGCGCCCGTGGACCGAGACGAACGCGGCGTCGTCCCAGGCGATCCCGGTGCGCGCGAACGCCCACTGGACCGAGCTCAGGCTCGGGATGATCTCGACGTGCTCGCCGCCGAGCTTCCGGACGACGAGCGCGCCGACGCCGAAGAACAGCGGGTCGCCCGAGGCGAGGATGCACACGTTCTGCTCGGCGGACAGGGCGTCCACGCGGTCGAGCGCCGCGGAGAGGCCGCCCTTGAGGGCGATCTTCTCGCCGCGGAACTGCGGGAAGAACTCGAGGTGCCGCTCGCCCCCCACGAGCACCTCGGCGCGGGCGACCGCGGACGCGGCGCGGCTCGACAGGCTGGCGCACCCGTCGTCGCCGATGCCGACGACGGTGACGGCGCGGCGCGCGCTCATCTCGCCACCTTGGCCGGCCCGGCCGAGCCCGCAGATCCTGTCGATCCCGGCGATGCCGCCGATTCCGACGACAGGAGCAGCAGCGCGTGGACGATCGCGACGGCGATGGGGCTGCCGCCCTTGCGGCCGCGCGCCACGATGGAGGGGAGCCCGGACTCGAGCAGGGCCTCCTTGGACTCCGCCGCCGACACGAAGCCGACCGGCACGCCGATCACGAGCGCCGGCCGCGCCCCCTCCTCCCGGGCGAGGCGCACGACCTCGAGCAGCGCCGTCGGCGCGTTGCCGATCGCCACGATCGCCCCGTCGAGGAGCCCGAGCCGGTGCGCCTTGCGCATCGACTCGATCGCGCGGGTCGAGCCGGCCGCGGAGGCGGCCTGGATGACGTCGTCGTCCGAGATGAAGCAGTGGATCGCGCAGCCGTACGACGCGAGCCGCTGCTCGTTCAGGCCGACGCCGATCATCTTCACGTCGACGAGGACCGGCGCGCCGCCCCGGAGCGCCGCGATGCCCCGCGCGATCGCCTCGGGGTGGAGCCGCATGAGCGACGAGAACTCGAAGTCGGCTGTCGCGTGGATCACGCGGCGGACGACCTGCCACTCGGCCTCCGGGAAGCCGTGCGCGCCGACCTCCTCGTCGATGATCGCGAAGCTCTTGTCCTCGATGCGCCGCCCGAGCGCGGTCATCTGCCGCATGTCGTTCACCGCGCGCACCTCATCACCACTCATGGCTCCTCCGCCTTCTCCGCTCTGTCCGCACCGATGGCACCGGCGTCGCCGGCCGGATACCGGCCGAGCAGCGCCCCGTTGAAATCGACAAGGCAGGCGTGCACCTCGAGGGCGCCGCCCGCGTGACGCGAGGTGTGCTCGACGACGCGCCGGCAGATCCCCCCGGGCACGCCGGTGAGCCCCTCGCGCTGGCACAGCTCGAGCACGTGCCGCGCGGTGTTCGCCTGCCGGATCTCGGCGGCGATCTCCGGCCGCGCGCCGAGCTCCTCGGCGATCTGCGCGAGCAGCTCCATGCTCACCTCCGAGCCGGCGGCGTGCGTCATCATCTTGCCGTCGGCCATCTTCGAGAGCTTGCCGATCATGCCGACGATGATCGCGCGGGCGATCCGCCGCCGCGCGGCGTGGCGGACCCCGGTGCCGATGAAGTCGCCCACCTGGATGAACGCCTCCTCCGGGAGCTCCGGGTAGAGCTTCATCGCGTACGCCTCGGATTTGCCGCCGGTCGTCAGCGCGAGCGCCGCGATGCCGCGCTCTGCGGCGACGTCGATCGCCTGCACGACGCTCGCGCGGAAGGCGGCGGTCGAGTACGGCTTCACGATCCCGCTCGTCCCGAGGATGGAGATGCCGCCGATGAGCCCGAGCCGCGCGTTGATGGTCTGCTTCGCCATCTCCTCGCCCTGGGGGACGCTGAGGGTCACCGTGGCCCCGGCGAAGCCCGATCCCTCGAGCTCCTCGAGGACCATCTCGGTGATGTTCCGGCGCGGCACGGGGTTCACGGCCGGCGCGCCGACGGGCAGCCCGAGCCCCGGCTTGGTCACCACGGCGACCCCCGCGCCGCCGCGGATCTCGACGCCGGGCTCGAGGCGGAGCTCGACCTCGGCGACGAGCTCGGCGCCGTGGGTGCAGTCGGGATCGTCGCCGGCGTCCTTGATGACGCTGCACGTGGCGCGCGGCCCGTCGCGATCGCAGCGCCTCAGCGGGAAGGTGACCTTCTGCCCGTTCGGCAGGGTGGTCTCGATGGCGTCGACCGCCGCGCCGCGCGCGAGCACGCGCGCCGCCGCCTTGGCCGCGGCGGCCGCGCACGCGCCCGTCGTGAACCCCTCGCGCTGCCCCTTCGGGTCTCTCGGCCGGACCTCTACCATCGAGGGATCCTGAATGATTACGAGGACTTCTTCATCGGGTTGTTGAAGAAGCTCTCCAGGAGCACGCTGCCCTCGGGCGCGCCGAGCGAGGCGAGCCGGTCGCGGAGCGGGTAGAGGATCGCGCCGTCGCCGGCGCAGAGCACGGCGTCGTGGGGCCCTGCCGCGAGCTCTCGCTCCACGAGGGCGCACGCGCGCGCCGGCCGCTCGGGGTGGCCGATCGGGGGGAGATCGCGGGCGACCGCGAGGCGGACGGCGGCGGGGAGGCGCTCGCGGACGAACGGCTCGGAGGCGAAGGTCTCGCCCGGCTCGACGAGCCAGAGCAGGTCGAGCTGCGCCGCGCCGGCGGCGGCCGCGCTCCGGGCGATCCCGAGGGCGGCGGTGATGCCGGTGTCGGTGGCGATCACGAGCGCGCGGCCGGAGAAGCCAGGCGCGAGCCGCAGCTTGCCCCAGGGTCCGCTGAACTCGAGCTCGGCGCCGACGGCGATGTCGTTGAGCACGTTCGAGCCCGGCCCGGCCCCGACGCGCTTCACCGCGATCTCGACCGTGCGCTGCTCGGCGTCGCTGGAGAGCATCGAGTAGGCGCGCTTCGCGAGCCTGCCGCCGGGCAGGGTGACGCCGGTGTTGATGATCACGTACTGCCCGCCGGCGAAGCCGACCTCCGCGCCGTCGACGCGCTCGAGGCGGAGCAGCCGGGCGGCGTCGCCGAGCGGCGTTGCGTGGGCGATCCTGATCTTCGGGTTGCCTTGTGTTGCCATGACGTCGCTCCTGTCTCCGCGCGGTCGCAATCACGCGCCCCATGGCCGCTCCGGTGAGCGGCCCGCGCTTCACTCGGCCGGGTAGATCTCGTGCACGAAGTCGTGCATCTCCTCGAGCTCCCGGTAGAGCCGGCCGAGCCCGTCGACCTGGGCGCGCAGGTCGAGCTCGACCTGCTTCGTGAGGATGAGGAGCGAGCGCATGTAAGGCAGCTTCGGGTCGCCGGCGGCGGTCTTCGCGACCTTCTCCTGGAGCTCCACGAGCGACCCCTCGAAGAGGCGCGAGAGGCTCTTCAGGTCCCCGGCGCGCAGCATCGCCGAGACCGGCCCCGGCTCGGCGGCCGCGGCGCCGAGCTCGGCGAGCTCGTGCGTGCGCTCGGCGGGATCATCGATGCCCAGGATGTTCATGAGCCCAAGGCGGAGCGCGGCGATCTCGTGACAGGCCATATCGGTTCCCTTCTATCGGGCCCTCGTACCAGCTAGGAGAGAGGGCGGAAAGACGAAGGCGGGGAGAAGAGACGCGCGCGCCGCCGCGTGAGAGCGAGCGAGGCGCGCCCGACCCCGCGGCGCACGCCGGGCTCAGAGCGCGTCGGTGCGCTCGAGGAGCACGCCCGAGGCGGCGATGGAGATCACGGCGAGCGGGATGGCGATCGCCAGCGCGACCGGGCCGAGCCAGGCCGAGGTGGCGTCGCTCCAGAGCAGCGACGCGAGCACCGTCGCCTCCCTGAGCCCCGCGTGCGCCTCGAACGCGTCGGGCCGGTAGATGAACGCCGCCGTGGGCATCAGCGGCGCCATCCACGCGCCCGACGCGACCAGGAGCGCGTGGAAGCCGTCTCGCATCCGCACCAGGAGCGGCAGGAGCGCCGAGAGCAGCGCGATCGAGAGCGCGACGAGGAAGAGGCCGGCCCCGAGCGCGCCCGCCGCGCTGATCATGTCGCTCGCGCCGATGTGCGGCGCGACGGCGAGCGCCGTAGAGGCCGCGACCACCACGCCCGCCCCGGCCCCGGCGAGCAGCGAGGGCGCCGTGCGCGCGGCGAGGAAGACGCGGGCGCGGATCGGCTTGGCGAGCAGGAGCTCGAGGCGACGCTCCTCTCGGGCCGTGACCGTCGCGTCGACGAGGCCCGCCAGGGCGACGAAGTACGCGACGAAATAGGCGGCGAGGAGATCGTTGATGAGGAGCACGGCGGCCATCCCCTCGATCGCGAAGGCCTGCTCGAGGAAGCGGATGACCTGCGCCGGCAAGCGCACGATCAGCGCGTGGCTGCCGAGCACCACGAGCACGCCGGCGGCCGCCGCGAGGAGCGAGGTGCGGCGCGGGGCGCGGCGCGCCTCGAGCGCGAAGTAGCCGCGGAGCGAGCCCGCGGCGGGGGCGGTCGTCGAGGTCATGCTTCCATCCTCCGGACGCCCGCGGCGCCGACCGCGATGGTGAGGGCGGTGAGCGCGGCGAGCGCGAGCATCGGGGGGCCGAGCACGGCGGGGCCGAGGTGGTCGAGGCTCCCGAGGCCGAGCGCGCCGAGGGCGATCGGGTTCGCGAGGGAGAGGCTCCGCCAGGCGGGCTGATAGAAGCCGATGAGCGAGAGGCCCACGAGGCCCCCGAGCGTGGCGAACCCGATCAGCGCCGAGGCGCCGCGGTGCCTCACCCACGCGGCGATCGCGGCGCAGAGCGCGGTCGCGAAGAGCGCCGCGAAGGCGTGGAGCGACATCGCGCCGAGGAAGGGGCCGGGGCGGAAGCCGGGGACGCGCGCCGTGAAGTAGGCGGCGCCGGCGAGCTGGGTCGCGACGTGCAGGGTCACCATCACCGCGCACGCGCTGAGCGCGCGGAGCACGAAGTAGCGGGGGATCGAGAGCGGCTTGCTGGCGAGGAGCGGCAGCACGCCGGTGTCGCGCTCGCGGAGCACGACGCCGCTGGCGAGCACCACGGGGATGAACGCGATCACCTTGTTCATCGTCAGATCGATCCACACGTACATGAAGACCTGGAACGGCGCGGCGTCGCCGAACCACGCGGCGATCGCGGCGCGCACGTGATCGGGCGGGCGCGCGAGCACGACGGGGATCGCGACCAGCGCGTAGACGAGCATCGCGACGCAGAGCCAGGTCTTCCGCTCGCGGAGCGTCGTGAGGTAGTCGAGCCAGAGGAGGCGGATCACGCGGCCTCCCTGCGCACGAGCGCGAGGTAGAGATCGTCCATGGTGCGCGCCCCGTGCGCGTCCTTGAGGCGCTCGACCTCGTCGCAGGCGACGAGGCGCGAGCGGTGCATCACCGCGACGCGCCGGCAGAGGGCCTCGACGTCGGAGAGGATGTGCGACGAGAACACGATGGTGACGCCGCGCTCGCGCGCGAGCGCGCGGAGCACCTCGAGGAGCTCGTGGCGGCCGAGGGGATCGAGCCCCGAGGTCGGCTCGTCGAGCAGGAGCACCGCGGGCTCGTTGATCAGCGCCTGGGCGATGCCGACCTTCTGGGCCATGCCGGTGGAGAAGCCGCGCAGGGGGCGGTCCGCCTCGCGCTCGAGCCCGAAGCGGCGCAGGAGGGCGCCGGCGCGCGCGGCCGCGATGTCGCCGGGCAGCGCGAACATCGCGGCGATGTAGTGGAGGAAGCCGCGCGCCGTCATGTCGGGGGGCAGCGAGTACGACGCGGGCAGGTAACCCGCGTTCCGCCGGACCTCGAGCGTCTCGTGGACGACGTCGCGCCCGAGCACGCGCGCGGTGCCCGCGGTGGGCCGGGTCAGGCCGAGGAGCATACGCAGCGTCGTGGTCTTGCCGGCGCCGTTGTGCCCCATGAAGCCGAAGATCTCGCCGGCCGCGACGCTGAAGCTCACGCCGTCGACGGCCGTGATCTTCGCGAAGCGTTTGCCGAGCGCGTTCACCTCGATCGCCTGGTTCATCGCTTGCTCCTTGCGCGCGACGCGGTCGCGCGCTGCTCCGTGGGAATCGCCGTCGTGGAGGTCGTCTCCGTGCGGGTCGCTGCAGGACGCGCGGCCAGGCCGGCGCGAAAGATGTCGGCGATCGCGTCGAGCGTGCGCTCGCCGGCGAAGGCGCAGAACGACGTGATCAGCCCGAGGTGCTGGGGCGCGAAGCGCAGCACGCCGAGGACGAAGGGGATCGCGTCGCGATCGACGTCGGGCCGGATCTCGCCGCGCGCGATGCCCTCGTCGACCCAGCCGTTGATCTGGGCGATCTGCGCCTTCGCGGCGGCGGCGCTCGCGGCGTCGTCGAGCGGGCGGAGCGCGCGGAGGTCGGGATCCTCGCGGAGGAGCTTGCCGAAGAGCGGCTCGGCCGCCTGCTGTCGGTAAGCGAAGCGGAGGGTCGCGACGAGGCGATCGAGCGGGGATTCCAGGCCGAGCACCTCGGCGGCGAAGCGCGCGCGGATCGTGGCGAACGCTTGCTCCACCACCTCGCGCAGGAGGGACTCCTTGTCGGCGAACTCGAGGTAGAGGGCGCCCTTTGCGCAGCCGGCCTCGGCGGCGACGGCGTCGAGGTTGGTGCCCTTGAAGCCGCGCTCGACGAAGTGGCGCTTGGCGGCGTCGAGGATCCTGGTGCGCCGCGCAGGGTCGCGGGGTCTGTCGGGGCGGCGGACGGGCACAGAACTCATATGACTGAATCGGACATATGAGTCAACCGGGGCGGCCCTGGCGCGGGACGTGGGCAGGGCCACGACGGCCGAGATGGCGCGCGGGCTGCGGGGGAGGCTCCGCGCGTCGGCGATTCACGCTCGAGGGCGGCGCCCGGCGCCGCGCCTCACTGCATGATGTCGTCGACGAGCCGGGCCACCAGCCGGTCGCCGAGCAGGTGCTCCTCGACGAGGTCCTTCGCGTCCTCCTCGCGGACGCCGCGGTACCAGACCCCGTCGGGGTAGACGGCGACCGTCGGCCCCTCGCCGCAGCGCCCCATGCACGACGTCCTCGTCACGCGGATCTGCTGCTGCTGGCCGGCCTGCTTCACGAGGCGGCGCACCGACTCGAGCAGCGCCAGGCTGCCGCGGTCCACGCAGTCGGCGTTCCCGCAGACGAGCACGTGCTTGCGCAGCGAGCGGTGGGCGTGCGGGTGGTTCGACGCCTGCGTGTGCGTGAGCGTGTGGCGCACGCTGTAGAGCATCGCCTTGAGCCCGCCGACCTCCCGGGCGAGCCCCGGCAGCGCGGTGCGGTACATGCACGTGTCGCAGGGGAGCGGCGCTTCACCGGCGAACGCCTGGCGCGCGCGCTCGTCGATCAGGCCCTCGAGCGCGCTCGACCGGCCGAGGTGCGGCGCGAGCGACGCCCGGATCCACGGGTATGTCGACGAGAAGCGGTCGACCTGCTCGGCGAGCTTCGTCATGAGCCGCCCGGCGAAGAGGAAGTAGGGGACCACCACGACGCGCTCCGGTCGGTGCCGCGCGACCCGCTCCAGCGTCTCCTCGACCGAGGGCCGGGTGACGCCGATGAAGGTCGGCTCGACGAGCTGGAGCCCGCGGCCCTCGCCGATGAGGCGCGCCGTCTTGCAGAAATCGCCGTTCGCGTCGGGGTCGCTCGACCCGCGCCCCACGATGACGAGCGCCGACCGGGCCCGCGCGGCCGGGTCGGCCGGCAGCGCGGTCGCGGCGCGCTCGAACGCGATCTCCGCGAGCGCCGGGTGCACGCCGAGCGGCCGCGCCGCCGAGAAGCGCACGCCCGGGTGCGCGGCCCGCGCCCGCTCGAGAGCGAGGGGGATGTCGTTCTTCACGTGCCCCGCCGCGAACAGGAAGAGCGGCACGACCGCCACCCGCGACGCCCGCGCCGCGAGCGCCGCGAGCGCGTCGGCGAGGTGCGGCGTCGCGAGCTCGATGTAGCCGTGCTGCACGGCGATCTCGGGCCGCGCCGCGGCGTAATCGGCCACGATCGCCTCGAACTCGGCGTTCGACGCGGCGTCGCGGCTGCCGTGGCCGATCAGCAGGAGACCGTCGTCATGCACGCGAGCGCCTCCTCCAGGGTGAGCGGGAGCCCCGCGCCGCCCCGCGGCGGCACAGGGCTCATCCGGGTCCAGAGCTCGGCGACCCACGGCCGCCGCACCCGCGCCCGCGCGAGGAGCTCCCCCCGCGCGAACACCTCCCGCGGCGGCCCGTCCGCGAGGACCTGACCGTCGCCCAGCAAGACCGCGCGCGAGGCGAAGAGCGGCACGAGATCCACCGCGTGTGTCGCGGTGAGCAGCGTGGTCCCCTGCTGCTCGGAGAGCGCGCGCAGCGTCTGGCACAGGGCGAGCTCGCCCTCCGGGTCGAGCCCCGCGGTCGGCTCGTCGAGCAGCAGCACCCGCGGCCGCATCGCCAGCATCCCGGCGATGCACGCGCGCTTGCGCTCGCCGAAGCTCAGCGCCTCGATGGCCCGATCGGCGAGGTGGGCGATCTGCACGGCGGCGAGCGCCGCCTCGGCGCGGCGGCGCGCCTCGGGCGCGGGCAGGCCGAGGTTTCGCGGGCCGAACAGGACGTCGTCGAGGAGCGTCGCGCCGAGCAGCTGGTCGTCCGGGTCCTGGAGCACGAGCGCGGCGCCCGCGGCGACGGCGTCCGAGGGCGAGGCCACGCGGCGGCCCGCGATCTCGACGCCGCCGCCGGGCGCCGGGAGGAGCCCGACGAGCGTCCGGAGCAGCGCGGTCTTGCCGGCGCCGTTGCCGCCGAGCACCGCGACGGACTCGCCCTCGGCGACGTCGAGGCGCACGTCGCGCAGCACGGGCTCGCCGCGCCGGTAGCCGAGCCGGGGGGCGCGCAGCGCGATCATCCGGCCTCTCCCGCGGCGACGCTGAGCCCGAGGGCCGCGAGGGCGGCGGCGGCGAACGCGACGTTCGCGGCGGGCGCGCTCGTCCTTCGGTCGGCGACGGGGAGCTTCCCCTGGTAGCCGCGGAGCTGCATCGCGAGCGCGGCGCTCTCGGAGCGCTCCAGCGTCCGGAGCGCCACGACGCCCGCGACGGCGCCGGCCGAGCGCGCCGCAGCGCCGGGGCGTGTGAACCCACCGCGGAGCGCGGCGGCGCTCCACGCGCTGTCGGCCGCGCGCTGGAGCACGCCGGCGAAGCGCCGCGTCAGCGCGAGCAGCTCGACAAGGGCCGCGGGGACGCCGAGCCCGGCGAGCGCCGCCTCGATCTCGGCGGGCGCGGCGGCGCCGGCGAGCCACCGGAGCACCGCGGCCGCCGCGAGGACGCGCGCGCCGATGGCCACGGCGCGGCGGGCCCCCTCGGCCGTGATCGCGTCGGCCGGGAACGGCGCGCCGGGGAGGAGCGGCGTCCCCGGCGTGAGCGCGAGCGCGAGCGCCGCCGCGACCGCTCCGATCCACGCGGCGGGCGCGGCGGCGCCGAGGACGGCGCGCGCCGGCGTGCCCTGGAGGCGGAGGGCCGCGCACGCGAGGAGGAGCAGCGCGGCGGGCGTGACGGGCGAGCGCGCGCCCGCGGCGACGCAGCACGCCGCCACGGCGGCCCCGAGGCGGAGCCGGGCGTCCACGTCGCGGAGCCGCGCGGGCGGGTCAGTCCGCACGGAGGCCTTCGCCGACGGCCTTGCCCGCCGGCGCGCCCGCGCGCTCGACGAAGAGCACGCGCGAGAAATAGCCGAGGGCGAAGCCGGCGAGGAGCCCGGCCCAGAGGAACGCGAACAGCAGGAGGTCGCCCTCGAGGCCCGCGAACAGCGGCCCCGTGTCGTGGCGCCCTGCGTCCTCGGCGACGCGGCGCACCACGGCCTCGTCGACGCCGTCCCAGGACGCGTTGCCGCAGGCGGCGAGCCAGAATGAACCGGCGAGCTGGAGCGCTGCCGCGCACGCTCGCCGCGCGAGCGGCGCTGACAGCGGGCGCTGTCCGAGCCGCCGCGTCACGACACCCCCGGGGCGAGCCGGACGACCTGGAGCCGGTCCAGGATGTCGGGCCGCCGGGCGCGCAGGAAGGCGAGCGCCCCCGCGGTCATGACGCCCTCGAGCAGGCCGAGCGGGAGCTGGGTGGGGACGAAGGCGAGGGCGACGCCCGTGAACATGGACGTCACCGATCCCTCGCCCGAGAGCCCGAGCGCGAGCGCGAGCGCCGTGGTGGCGTAGGTTGCCCAGTCCGACGTCACGCCCGCGAGGAAGCCCGCGACCCAGAGGTTCGCGCCGCAGCGCCGCGCGACATGGAAGGCGAAATATCCGGTGAAGGCGCCCGCGATGCCCATCGACGCGACGTCGGCGCCGAGCGTGGTGAGGCCGCCGTGCGCGAGGAAGAGGGCCTGGATAAGGAGCGCCACCACGGTGACGAGCACGGTCATCCAGGGGCCGATGAGCACCGCCGCGAGCCCTGTGCCGCACGGGTGGGAGCAGGTCCCGGCGGTCGGCACCGGCACGGGCATGCACGAGATCGCGAAGACGGCGGCCGCGATGAGGCCGACGAACGGCTTGTAGAAGGCGTCCTGCTCGGTGCGGCGCCGGAGCAGGTGGAGGGCGATCGCGACGAAGGGCAGGGCGAGCGCGTTCCAGAAGGCGCACCAGCCGAGCGGCAGGACGCCTTCCGCGAGGTGCATCGCGGCCGCGGGCCGGGGCGCGAGGAGCGTCCCCAGGGACACGGCTGCGATCGACAGTGCGCGGCCGTGAAGACCGATTTCGGCGCTCCGGGTGAAGTCCGCACCCGAACGCCACGAAGACGTGCGCAAGCTGCACCTCGTGGGAGGCTCGGGTAGGTCTCCCGGCTCATGGGTTCAGGGAGCTGATCGAGCTCCCAGCGCTGCGTCCACCTTCCCAGGCCTCTTCCAATGGGGCCCAGTGGTCTTCGGAGGCAGCTCCCCACTCACGGTGGCGGGACCGCGCCGGTTTTGCACCGGCTTCCCTGTTATGCCCCGGAGGGCACCCGAGGAATGGATTGTCAGGCCGGTGCTCGGTAATCCCGTTTCGTGCCCGGCGTCAAGGACGTCGCGCCCCGATCGTGGAGGAGGGTGCTCAGCGGGCGCTGCGTGCGGCATGGCATGTCAGACGAGCTCCCCGTCGAGCGCGGGCCAGCTCCGCCTCGCGCGCTGCCCCGCGCGTCGGCCGCGTATCCTGGCGGCGCGATCGCGCGAGCCGGGCGCGTACCCGGGGGCGCGGCCCAGGCGAACCCGGGTGCGTCGACCCGGGGGCGCGAGCTTCCGCCGTGCGCGGTCCGGCCCGCCGCGAGCGCCCTCGTCCGCGGCATCGGTGCGGCGGTGATGCCTGCGCTGGTGGACACCCCGCCCTCTGGGGGCGCTGCCGAGGCGCACGAGGCCACCGCTGCCGAGGCGTGCCGCGCGCCCGTCGGCGCCCCCCATCGAGCAGGCATGGGCGCCGACGAGCGATCGAGGCCCTGTCATGTGCGATGGGCGAGGCCGAGAAATTGACCCAGACGCATCACGCGAAGAGTCGTCGAGCACACGTCTTGAATTATGTCCCCCTTAGATAAAATCTGTTTACTTTGTCGCCGCGCGGGCGCAGCCCCCGTCTCGGTTTGGGCCCGCACGAGGGCCTCTCGTGCGCTTGAATACAGGAGCCGGCGCGTTCCTTCCGCAGTGTGCTTTGTTCGTCCTGGCTCTTTACTCGGGAGCAGGTGTCCGGTGTACGGCCTGCTGCCTCGTGGCCTCTCTTATTGAAGAGATGAGGGATTTCGTGTTCGCTCGTCTCGGAATGCGAGACGAACGCTGCGCTGGGCGCTGTCTCTGGTGGAGGGGTATGCCCGGCTCGAACGTGAATCCCCGCAGATCGGGTGTGTGTGGGTCGCGCGCCCGCCTGGCTGCCTTCGCGCCCGGAGCGCTCTGCTCGCTCGGCGTGCACGCGTTGCACTTTGTTATCGACAATGCGCCTGCGGATGCCACAATCTGACTACCGCATGCGCACCGGCGCGGACCCCCCAGCCCGGAGCGCATGCGGTCTTTCTTCTGCACCGTGGCGGACGTTCAAGACTCCGGCGCGGTTTCCCTGCCGCGGTCATTCTGGGCCCCCCTCCAGCGTGATGCGCGGTATTTTTTTTTGCCCTCGAGCGCGCGGTTCGCGTCTTCCGAGGTGTCACTTTCCGGTGAACGTGGCCTGCGATTTCGCCAGGAACGCTTTCATTCCGACCTGTTGATCTTCGCTGCCGAAGAGCGCCGCGAATGCCTGGGCTTCCAGCTCGTTGGCGGCGGCGAGGTCGAGGCTCTCGCCGCGCAGGAGGACGCGCTTGGCGGCGGCGACGGCGAGCGGGCCGCGCGAGGCGATCTTGAGGGCGGTCTCGTGGGCGCGCGCGAGGAGCTCGGTCGCTGGGAAGACGGCGTTGACGAGCCCGATCGACAGCGCCTGCTGGGCGGTGATCATGTCACCTGAATAGACGAGCTCGCGCGCGCGTCCGGGCCCGACCCGTCGAAGCAGCCGCTGGGTCCCGCCGAACCCCGGGATGACGCCCAGGTTCACCTCGGGCTGGCCGAGTTTGGCGCCTTCGGCGGCGTAGATGAAGTCGCAGGCGAGGGCGAGCTCGCAGCCGCCGCCCAGCGCGAAGCCGTTGACGGCGGCGATCACGGGGAAGGGGGCAGTCTCGATGAGCTCGGCGAGCCGGTGGCCTGCGTCGGCGAACCGCTTCGCGGCGATGCTGTTCATGGTCGCCATCTCCGCGATGTCGGCGCCGGCGACGAACGCCTTGCCGGCGCCGGTCAGCACCGCCGCGCGGACCTCGTTGCCCTCGGCGGGCGCGAGGAGGTCGCGGAAGGCCGCGGTGAGCTCGCCGAGGACGGCGGGGTTCAGGGCGTTGAGTTTGTCGGGCCGCTGGATGGTCACGGTGGCGACGTGATCCGCGCGCTCGACGGCGACGAACTGGAGCGTACCGCGAGCAGGGGCCCCCGGCTGCTGTTCTTGAGCGGTCATGGAGCGTGGTTAGCAGCGCCCCGCGCCGGGGGGAAGCGCCTGCCGTGGGCCAGGGAGGGCGTCATTCCGTGTCCTCCCGATCCCGCTGTATCGAGGCCGTTGCCGAGCCGACGAGCGAGCGATTTCCAAGCGAGCGATTTCCAGGCGAGCGATTTTCCGGAGGAGTCACGCGCCTGTTCCGGGACACGGCCCTTCGCTCGATGATCCGAACTCACCGCTTGAGTGCGGGTGCGCGCGACATGACGGCCCTGCTGCGAGCCGCGTGCAATCGTGGGCAGCCGGGCGGGCCGCCCGTCCTCCGAGCCGCACACCCGTGTTCGCCTCGCGCGGCTACCGTCGTCGCTCCCCCGTCGTCATCCCCCCTGGAGAGAGCCAGGGAGGGAGGGGGTGCCGCGCGGGGGGCCGGCGGGGTAGGGCCCCACGAACCCGAGCGCCGGCCTGCTCCGTGCGACGCCCTCCCGGATCGGCCCTGCCGTTCAGCCGGCCATGGCCCCCCAAAAGGCGCGAGTTCGTGGGAGGGGCCCCCGCCGGCCCCCCGCGCGGCGCCCCCTCCCTCCCTGGCTCCGTGGCAGCCTTCTCTACACCGCCCGCCCGCTCTTCTGCCCCTTCTCGTCGTACACGTAGAACCCCCGCCCGCTCTTCTTCCCGTACCACCCCGCAGCCACCAGGTTCCGGAGCAACGTGGCCGCCCGGTACTTCGAGTCCCCGAACTCCCGGTGCAGCACCTCCGCGATCGACAGCACCGTGTCGAGCCCGATCAGGTCCGCGAGCTCGAGCGGCCCCATCGGGTGGTTCAGCCCGAGCCGCGCCCCTGCGTCGATGTCCTCCGGCGTGGACAGCCCCTCCTGGAGCGCGAAGCACGCCTCGTTGAGGAAGGGGATCAGCATCCGGTTCACGATGAACCCGGGCTGGTCCTTCGAGGTGATCACCGTCTTGCCGAGCCCCACCGAGAGCGCCCGGACGGCCTCGTACGTCGCGTCCGACGTCTGGACCCCACGGACGAGCTCGACAAGCTTCATCAGCGGCACCGGGTTCATGAAGTGCATCCCGATGACCAGCTCAGGCCGGCCGGTCACCGCCCCGAGCCGCGTGATCGAGATCGACGACGTGTTCGACGCCAGGATCGCGCCCTTCGGCAGCGCCGCGTCGGCGAGCTTGAAGATCCCGCTCTTCACCTCGAAGCTCTCGGTCACCGCCTCCACGGCCAGGTCGACCCCGGCCAGGCCCGCCATCCCGTCGGCCACCGCGACGCGGCCGAGGAGCGCCTCCCGCGCCTCCGCGGCCAGCTTGCCCTTCTCCACCTGCTTCGCGAGAATGGCGGCGATCTGGGCCTTGCCCGACTCCGCCAGCGCCCTCGAGACGTCGCACAGGACCACCTCGAGGCCCGCGGCCGCGGCGACCTGGGCGATGCCTCGCCCCATCTGGCCCGCGCCGATCACCCCGAAGCGCTTGATCGTCGTAGCTTCCATGGCCGCGGTTGATAGCCGAAGCCGAGAGCGCGGTGAACCGCCCTCGCCCGCGGCCCGACGGCCCGCCCGCTCGGACGTCCACGCGCCACAGAAGCAGAAGCGCGCGAAAGCTCCGCCCGACCTTCCAGGCCCGCGGGGGCGAGGAACCTTGAAACCGTGTCGTCCGCCCGGCTATCTTCGCCCGGCCCGTGAACGGACCGGACCGAATTCGCGAGGTCCGCGGAGATACGATGAGCGTTGAGACGATTCGGATGGCCCTTGGGCGTCTGCAGGATGAGCCCGAAAACGAGGCAGCCTGGAACGAGCTCGCGGAGGCCGTGACCGCTCCGAACAACGGCGCGGGCCCCGGGGACGTCGAGCGCCTGCTCGGCGCGGCGCGCGGGCGGCACGAGCAGCGGAAGGAATGGCAGGCCGTGGCCCGCCTCCTCGAGCTGGAGATCGCCCTCGCCGCAGGCAGCGCCGTCGAGCCCGCGATGCAGGCCGAGCTCGCCCGCGTCTACCACGAGGAGCTCATCGACGTCGACCGCGCGGCGGCCGCGTACAAGCGGCTGATCGAGCTGCGCCCCGACGACGACGCCGCGGCCGAGGCGCTCGAGACCGACGCCTCGAAGCGCGAGCGGTGGCGCGACCTCGTGGACCGGTACGTGGCCGAGGCCGAGGGCGCGACCGACGGCGCCTTCAAGAGCGCGCTCTACACGAGCGCGGCCGACATCGGCTACCGCTACGGCCGCGCCGAGCTCGGCGCCAGGGTGGCCGAGCTCATCGAGCTCGCCCTCATGCTCGACCCGAAGAACCTCCGCGCGGCCAACCTCGCCGAGATCGCCTTCTCCTCCGCGGGGGACTGGGACGCCGTCGTCCGCGTCCAGTCGCTCGTCAAGGGCGAGGCCCAGCTCAAGGAGGACCGCATCGCGGCGGCCGTCCGCGCGGCGCGCACCGTCAAGGCCCGCCTGAGCGATCCGACCCGCACCGTCGCGGCGTACGAGGAGCTGCTCGACCTCTCGCCCGGCCAGCCCGAGGCGCTCTCGTTCCTGACCGAGGCCTACTCCGCCGCGGGCGACTGGGATCGCCTCGTCGCCCTCTACGAGGACCAGCTCCGCAGCGGCGGCGTGAAGCCCGGCGAGGAGCTCGGCATGCTCGTGCAGATCGCCATGGTCCACTGGCGCATGCGCGGCCAGCCCCAGGCGGCCGAGCCCTATTTCGACCGCGTGCGCCGCGCCGACCCCGCGCACGCCGGGATGCTCAACTTCTACCGCGAGGTGCTCGATCAGCGCGGCGACAAGCCGCGGCTCACGACGATCCTCACGGACGCGCAGCGCGCCGTGCCCGACGGCCCCGAGAAGCGCGCCATCGCCACGGAGCTCGCGCGGCTCGCCGAGTCGCAGGAGAACGCCGCCAAGGCGATCGAGCAGTACAAGTCCGTGCTCCGGACCGACCCGGAGAACCGCCAGGCGCGCGACGCCCTGAAGCGCCTCTACCTGCAGACCGAGGGGTACAACGCCCTCGTCGAGCTCCACCGGCAGGACCTGGAGCGCACGCCCGCCGACGACGTCGCCGGCAGGGTCGCTGTGCTCCGCGAGATCGCCGCGATCTACCGCGATCGCGCCAAGAACGACGCGGCCCTCGTCACGGTCCTCACCCAGATCGTCCAGCTCGACGACAAGGACGTCGACGCCGTGCGGGAGCTGACCCGCATCTACGAGTCGCTCGGGCGCTGGCGCGACCTGCTCTCGTACCAGCAGCGCCTCGCCGAGCTGACCGAGAGCCCCGCCGAGAAGGCGGGGCTCTACCGCGCGGTCGCGCGGCGCTGGTTCGACCAGTTCTCCAACGTCCAGAACGCCATCGCGGCGTACGAGGCGCTGCTCACGGTCGAGCCGATCGACGAGGAGGCGCAGCAGAAGCTCCGCGAGCTGTACCTGAAGCGGCGCGCCTGGCCGCAGCTCTACTCGCTCTACGAGCGCAAGCTCGAGGGCGCCGAGGGCGCCGCGAAGATCGAGCTCCTCGGCGAGATGGCCAAGCTCGCCGCCGAGCGGCTCGACCGCGGCGCGGACGCGATCGCGCTGCAGAAGCGGATCCTCGAGCTCGACCCGAGCGCCCCCGGGGTGCTCGACGCGCTCGAGAAGCAGGCCGAGCGCGAGAAGGACTTCGCCACGGTCGCCGAGGTGCTCGAGCGCCGCGTCGACCTCGCGCCCGACGACGCGGCGCGGCTCGTCTCGCTGCAGAAGCTCGGGGCCGTGTACGCCGAGCGCCTCAAGGATCCGGCCCAGGCGGCGCGGACGTGGCGGCGCGTGCTCACGCTCTCGCCGGGGCACGCGCGCGCGCTCCGCGTCCTGCGCGACGCGTACTTCGCCGCGGGCGACTGGGACGGGCTCGAGGAGCTCTACGCCTCGCAGAACGACTGGGAGGGGCTCGTCGACTTCCTCTCGGGCGCGGCGGACAAGGCGACCGATCCGGCCACGAAGCTCGACATCTCCTTCCGCGCGGCCCGGATCTTCGAGGAGCAGCTCAAGGCGCCCGAGCGCGCGGCGCGCTCGTACGAGCGCGTGCTCAGCGTCTCGCCGAAGGACGCGCGCGCCGCGGCGGCGCTCGTGCCGATCTACGAGGAGGAGGAGAAGTGGGCCCGGCTGCCGGCGCTCTACGAGATCCTCCTCGACGCGACGGACGACGCCGAGGCGCAGGTCGGCATGCTGCGCAAGCTCGCGGCGGTGACGGGCGGGCCGCTCTCGGACAAGCCGGGCGCGCTCGGCTACGCGCGCCGCGCCTACGAGCTCCAGCCGGACGACGACGGGCTCGATCTGCTCGAGGCCTGGTCGCGGGCGGCGGGCTCGTGGGGACCGTTCGTCGAGGCGGTCGAGGGCCGGCTGCGGACGGCGGAGGACCTCGAGACCGACGTGCAGCGCACGCTGCGGCTGAAGCTCGCCGAGGTGTACGCGCGCGAGATGGGCAAGCTCGACGAGGCGGTGATCGTCTACCGCGGCCTCGTCGAGGACGATCCGTCCGACGACGACACGGTGCGGGCGCTCGACGCGCTCCTCCGCGCGAACGAGCGGCAGGCCGATCTGCGGTGGCTGTTCGAGCTCAGGGCGAGCCAGGTCGGGGGCGAGGACCGCGCCGAGATCCTCGAGGAGTGGGCGACGCTCGAGGAGGAGGTCTTCGGCGACCCGGCGAAGGCGATCGAGCTCCTGCGCAAGGTCATCGCGCTGACGCCCGGGCGCATCAACGCGCTGCGGGTGCTCTCGCGCCTCCTGAACGCCGCGGGCGAGTACGAGGCGGCGTCCGTGATCGTGGCCACGCACCGCGACGTCAGCGAGGGCGACGAGCGGGCGCGCCGCGAGATCGAGCTCGCGACGCTCTACCTGGACCGGCTGGATCGGCCCGCGGACGCGTTCGAGGCGGCGGTGCGCGCGCTCGATCTGTCGGCGCACGACCCGGACGCGATCGCCGTCCTCTCGCGGCTCGTCGAGCGCCCGGAGACGCGCGTGCGCGCGGCCAAGGTGCTCGCCGTCGAGTACGCCGAGACGGGCAACCACCGGCGCGAGGCCATGGCGCTCCGGGTCATCCTCGAGTCGGAGCGGGATCCGGCGCGGCGGCGGGAGCTCTACGTCACGCTCGCGAGCGTCGAGGAGACGAAGCTGCACGCGGCCGGGACGGCGTTCGACGCGCTCCTCCGGGCGCTGCACGAGTTCTCGGACGACATCGAGCTCTGGGATCGCGCCGCCGAGCTGTCGCGGCGCGCCGGCCGCCCGACCGACCTCGCGGAGGCGTACCGCGTGCACCTCGTCGCGGGCCGCACCGAGGGCGACAAGGTGCTCGGCAGCTCCGTGGAGGTCGAGCTCTGCGAGCGCGCGGCGAGCCTCCACGACGAGCAGCTCGGCGACCCGGAGGGCGCGAAGCCCTACCTGGAGCGGGTGCTGAGCCTCGATCCGAACAACCACCGCGCGTTCGAGCGGCTGAAGCAGATCCTGACGGCGGCCGAGCGGTGGGGCGAGCTCGAGGAGCTCTACGACCGCGCCGCGAAGGGCACGACGGACCAGAGCGAGCGCATCGAGCTGCTCAACGAGGTGGCGCTCATCGCCGAGGAGATCATCGGCGATGCCGCCAAGGCGATCGGCTACTACGAGCGCATCCTCGAGCTCGATCCGTTCTACACGGCGGCGCTCGACTCGCTGGAGAAGCTCTACGAGCGCGAGGGCCGCTTCCGCGACCTCGCGGCGCTCCTCGAGCAGCGCCTGAAGACGGCGACCGAGGCCGAGAGCGTCGAGATCAAGCTGTCGCTCGGCAGCATCTACCTCGACCGGCTGCACGAGCCCGATGGGTCGCTCGGGCACCTCGAGGACGTGCTGCGGATCCGCCAGAACGATCCGAAGGCGCGCGAGCTCGTCGAGCGGCTGCTCGACATCGGGGCGCTCCGGCTCCGCGCGGCGCGCGTGCTCGAGGCGGTGTACGAGGCGCGGGACGAGATCCGGCAGCTCGTGCGGGTCCTCGAGATCCGGCGCCAGGGCGCCGAGACCGAGTCGGAGCGGCGCGAGCTGCTCCGCCGGGTCAGCGTGCTCCAGGACGAGCGGCTCAGGGACGACGCGGGCGCGTTCGCCAGCCTGTCGGAGCTCCTGCCGCTCGAGCCGGAGGACCTCGCGGCGCGCGAGCGGCTCATCGAGATCGGCCGGCGCCTCGGCGAGCACGAGCAGGTCGCCGAGGTGCTCACGGCGGCGGCGGACGCGTGCGGGACGGCGACCATCCGCGGCGAAATCCTGATGGAAGTCGCGAGGATCTGCGAGGATCTCCTCGGCGACGCCGACCGGGCCGAGAAGGTCTACCGGCGCGTGCTCGCCATCGATCCGACCGATCCGACGCTGGTGATCCCGGCGGCGCAGGCGCTCGGACGCATCTACGCCGCGAAGGAGCAGCACCAGGCGCTCGCGGGCGTGCTCGCGATCGAGGTGCGCCTCGAGGAGAACGTCGAGACGCGGCGGTCGCTCTACGAGCGCATCGGGACGCTGCACGAGACGGTGCTGGACGATCCGGCCAAGGCGATCGAGGCCTGGCAGGCGCGGCTCGGCGACGACGGCGCCGACGTGGCGGCGCTCGCGGCGCTCGAGCGGCTCTACGAGCGGACGTCGCAGTGGCGGGAGCTCGTCTCCGTGCTCCGGGCGCGGGAGCAGTCGACGACGGAGCCCGAGGAGCGTCGGCGCGCGATGACCAAGGCGGCCGAGACGCTCGCGCAGAAGCTCGCCGACGTGCCCGAGGCGATCAACGCGTGGCGCGCGGTGCTCGACGAGTTCGGCCCGGAGCGCCCGACGCTCGCGGCCCTCGAGGAGCTCTACGAGCTCGACGAGCGCTGGGTCGACCTCGCCGAGACGCTGGAGGTGGACCTGTCCCTCGCGGTGGAGACGCCCGCCCGGCTCGATCTGCTGGCGCGGCTCGGCGACGTGCGGCGTCTGCACCAGGCCGACGCGACGGGGGCGCTCGAGGCGTACCGCCAGGCGCTCTCGCTCGACCCGTCGAACGCGCGCTGCCGCGCGGCGCTCGAGGCGATGCTCGAGCGGGAGGACGCGCGGCGCGACGCGGCCGAGACGCTCGAGCCGCTCTACGAGGCGGACGGCGACGCCGAGCGCCTGCTCCGGGTCCTGGAGATCAAGGTCGAGACCTCGGATCTCCCGAGCGAGCGGCTCGCCACCCTGCAGAAGTCGCTCCGCACCGCGGAGGGGCCGCTCGGCGACACGTCGCGGGCGTTCGGCTACGCGCTCCGCGGCGTGCGGGAGGCGGCGGGCGAGCCCGAGGTGACGACCTGGATCGCCACGGTCGAGCGGCTCGGCGAGGCCACGGGGCGCTGGTCCGAGGTGTGCGAGCTGTTCCAGCGCATCGCGCCGGACATCCTCGACGGCGACGTGCAGCAGAACGTGCGGCTGCGGGTCGGCGAGCTCGCGCGGCACAAGCTCGACGACCGCGAGCTCGCGGTCGAGCAGTACAAGAAGGCGCTCGAGGCCCGCGGGGACGACCGGCGGGCGATGATCGCGCTGGAGGAGCTCTACGGGGAGGCGCGCGACGCCGGGCGGCTGCTCGAGATCCTGAAGCTCCGGGTCGAGCACGCCGAGACCGACGAGGAGAAGACGGGGCTGCTCTTCCGGATTGCCGAGCTCGAGCGGGGCCCGCTCGGGGACCAGGCCGGCGCGATCGCGACCTACGAGACGATCCTCGACATCGCGCTCCACCCGGACGCCATCGCGGCGCTGGACGGCCTCTACCGCGAGGCGGGGCGCTTCCAGGACCTCATCCGGCTCTACGAGCGGCAGCTCGACGTGCGCGCCGGCGACCTCGCCGAGCTGCACGTCAAGATCGCGCTCGTCGCGCACCGGCACACCGAGGACCTGCAGCGCGCGTTCGACGAGCTCTCCGAGGCGCTGCTCATCGATCCGGCGCACGAGGGCGCGGTCTCGCTGCTCGAGGCGATCCTCGAGGGCTCGGCCGAGGCGGAGCACCGGGCGCGCGCCGGGGAGATGCTCGAGCCGGTGTACCTGCGCCGGGCGGACTGGAACCGGGTGAAGATCGCGCTCGACGCGCGCCTCGCCGCGAGCCAGGACCCGGTCGAGCGCCGCGATCTGCTGCAGCGGCTCGCGACGCTGCACGAGGAGCAGCTCGAGGATTACCGCGCGGCGCTCGAGACGGTGGCGAAGCTCCTCCACGAGGACCTCACCGACGAGGGGGTCTGGGCGGAGCTCGAGCGGCTCGCGAAGGTGGCGAGCGCGGAGCGGCGGCTCGCGGAGATCTACGCGGCGGAGCTCGGGGAGCTCACCTCGGACGACGCGTCGAGCGCGAAGCTCAGCCGGCGCACCGGCGAGCTCTACGCCCAGCTCGGCGACGTGGCCGACGCGCTGCGGTGGTACCGGCGCGCGCACGAGTTCGAGCCGGACTCGCGCGAGCTGTTCGACGCGATCGACGGGCTGCTCGTCAAGGAAGGGCGCCACGCGGAGCGCATCCAGCTCTACCGCGCGGCGCTCGACTACCGGAAGGACGAGGACCGGCTCGACGCCCTCCACACGATCGCGCGCCTGGAGCGGACGGAGCTCCGCGAGCCCGCGCTCGCGATCGAGACGTACCGCGCGGCGCTCGACGTCGACGAGAACGACGCCCGGGCGCTCGACGCGCTGACGGAGCTCTACCGCGAGCTCGACCGGCCGCGCGACCTCGCCGACCTCTACCTGCGCCGGGCCGAGGCGGCCCCGAACGGCGAGCGGGCGGCGCCCTACCGGCTCGCGCTCGCGGCGCTCTTGCGCACGCGGCTCGAGGACACCTCGGGCGCGATCGATCAGCTCGAGGCGATCGTCGGCGAGGTGCCCTCGCACGCCGAGGCGATCCGGGCGCTCGAGGCGCTCATCCAGGACCCGCAGCACAAGGCGCGGGTCGTCGAGATCCTCGGCCCGCTCTACGAGGGGGCGGACGACTGGCGGCAGCTCGTCCGGCTGAACGACGAGCGGTTCGGCCTCGCCTCGGACGCGCGCGAGAAGGTCGCGGTGCTCCGGGAGACGGCGAAGCTCTGGGAGACGCGCGGCAACGACGAGCTGCGCGCCTTCGACGCGACCCGGACGGCGTTCGGCCTCGATCCGGACGACGGCGAGACGCGCGGCGAGCTCGAGCGGCTCGCCGAGCAGCTCGGCGCCTGGGAGGAGCTCGCGGACAGCCTCGAGGCGGGGGTGACCACCACGTCGGACGAGCTCACGAAGCGCGAGCTGCTCTCGTCGCTGGCCAAGGTCTACGACACGCGCATCGACGACCCGCGCCGGGCGCTCCGCGCCTACGCGCGGCTGTCCGCGCTCGACCCGAGCGATCCCGAGCCGCTCGAGCAGATGGACACCCTGGCCGTGCTGCTCAGCGACTGGGACACGCTCATCTCCGTCCTCGAGAAGAAGAGCGAGATGGCGTCGGACGAGGAGAACGCCTCGATCTGCCGGCGCATCGCCGAGACCAAGCTCGAGATGCTCGAGGACACGGAGGGCGCCATCCAGGCGTACGAGCGGGCGCTCGAGCTCGATCCCGAGAGCGCGATGACGATCGACGCCCTCATCGAGCTGCACGAGCCGCGCGGCGCCGCGAGCCGCCTCGTCGAGCTCTACGGCCGGCGCGTCGAGCTCGCGGGCCCCGACGAGGAGGAGCTGCGCTACGACCTCAACGTGCGCGCCGCCGAGCGCTACGAGCGGGATCTCTCGAGCCCGCGCGACGCCATCGCGGCGCTCAACGCGGCGCTCGAGGCGAAGCAGGGCGATCCGGCGGTGCTGTCCTCGCTGGAGCGGCTCTACCGGGCCGAGCGGATGTGGGACGAGCTCCTGTCGAACCTGATGCTCCAGGCGAGCGCGGCCGCGGACAGGGACGCGCGCATCAAGCTGCGGACGGCGATCGGCGACCTCTACGCGGGGGAGCTGGAGAGCCCGAGCGACGCGATCGAGCAGTACCGGCTCGTCCTCGACGAGGACGCGGTGAACGACCACGCGATCCAGGCGGTCCGCGCCATCGGCGAGGGCCGGGAGGAGCTGCGGCTCGACGCCGCCGAGGTGCTCGAGCCCGTCCTCCGCGCGGCCGGCCGCCACGAGGAGCTCGCGGCCGCGCTCGAGCTGCGCCTGCGCGCGCAGACCGAGCCGACCGACCGGGCAGCGACCCTCCTGGCGATCGCCCTCGTGCAGGACGTGCAGCTCGGGCGCCCGCTCGAGGCGGAGCAGGCGCTGCTCCGGGCGCTGGAGGACGCGCCGGACGACGCGTCGCTGCACGGCGAGATCGAGCGGCTCGCGGAGCGCACGGACGGCTTCGGCCGCTACTGCGACGCGCTCGCGCAGCGGGCCGCGGCGACGTTCGACGCGACGATCGCGAAGGACCTGTTCCTGCGGATCGGCCGCATCGCCGAGGAGAAGCTCGGCGACGACCGGCGCAGCGCCCAGGCCTACGCGAAGGCCGTCGAGCACGCCGGCGACACGCCGGAGCTCCTCGAGGCGCTGGACCGGCTCTACGGCCGCCTCGCCGACGAGCGGTCGCTCGCGGACGTGCTCGAGCGCCGCGTCGCGGTCACGCCCGGCGATCGCGACCAGGCGGATCTCTTCTACCGGCTCGCGGTGATCCAGATCGGGTCGTTCGGCGACAAGCCCCAGGGCCTGAACACCCTGCGGCAGGCGCTCGATCGCGCGGTCGATCACGAGCGGGCGAGCGGCGCGATCGAGGCGCTCACCGAGGACCCGGCGCTCTTCGACGAGGCGGCCGAGGCGCTCGAGGGCGTCTACCGGACGCGGGGCGACAACGCCGCGCTGGCGCGCCTCTACGAGAAGCGCATCCGCTTCGCGCCGGGCGGCGCGGAGCGGATCCGCATGCGCCTCGACCTGGCGAAGGTGCTCGAGGTGCGCTCGAACGATCCGAGGGCGGCGCTGGAGACCCTCGAGAAGGCGCTCGCCGACGACCCGTCGGACCCGGACGTGCTCGGCGAGATCGAGCGCCTGGCTCCGCTGACGGGCGGCTGGGCGAGCGCCGCCTCCGCCCTGGAGCGGGCGGTGCGGGCCGGGACCGAGCTCGACGGCGACACGGCGCGCGACCTCTGGATGCGCATCGCCGAGTGGCAGAAGAACAAGGTGGGCGACGCCAAGGCCGCCGAGGCGGCGTACGAGGCGGCGCTCACGCACGATCCCACGAGCGAGCACATCCTGCGGTCGATCGAGGAGCTGCAGCGGGCGCCGGGGCGCGAGCGCGACCTCATCGGCACGCTGCGCCGGATCGCCGCCCTCGACGGCATGGAAGGGAGCGCGGGCGAGCTTCGCCGCGAGGCGAAGGAGCTCGCGGAGCGCGCGCTGGGCGACCGGGAGCTCGTCGAGGCGATCCTGCGCGAGATGATCGCCGCGGACGAGGGCGACACCTGGGCGCTCGCCGAGCTCACGAAGGTGCGGGAGGAGGCGGGCGACCACAAGGAGGTCTTCCGGCTGCTCGTGCGCCAGTCCGAGCTCTACGCGGAGGCCGAGCGCATCCGCGACGCGCGGCACGCCGCCGCGGCGGTCGCGCGCGAGCGGCTCGGCGACGACGCCGCGGCGATCGAGCTCTACGAGACGCTCTTCGAGGCGGATCCGGGCGACGCGCGCGCCGCGACGGCGCTGCGCGAGCTCTACGCGAAGGCCGGCAAGCACAAGGAGCTGCTCGCGCTGCTCGAGCGGCTCACCGACCTGGCCGAGTCGCCCGAGGCCCGCTCGGCGCTGCGCCTCGAGAGCGCGGAGATCTGCCTCTCGCGGCTCGACGCGGTGAGCGAGGCGACCGAGCACCTGCGCGCGGTCCTCGACGAGCAGCCCGACAACGAGAAGGCGACGGTCCTGCTCGCCCAGCTGCTCGAGAAGACCGGCCGCGATCAGGAGCTGTCGGACCTGTTCGTCACGCAGATCGAGCGCGCGAAGGACCGCGGCGACGTCGCGGCGGAGCTCTCGTACAGCGTTCGCCTCGGCGAGGTCTACGAGGCGCGGCTGAACGACACGGCGCGGGCGATCGAGACCTACCGCGCGGTCCTCGAGCGCGAGCCGCGCCACCACGGCGCGCTCCTCGCGCTGGCGCGCCTGCACGAGCAGCGCGGGGAGAAGGCCGAGGCGGCGCAGCGGCTCGAGGTGATCCTCGAGGACGCCCGCGCCGCGGAGGCGGTGGGCACGGCGCTCCGGCTCGCGGATCTGCACCGGTCCCTCGGCGACGAGGGCGCGGTCCGGCGCGTGCTCGAGCGGGGGCTCGCGGCGGACGGGTCGGCGCAGGAGATCAGGAAGCAGCTCCTCGCCCTCTACGAGAAGCAGCAGGCCTTCACCGAGCTCGCCGATCTCATCACCGGCGACGCCGAGGCGGCCGCGCAGCCGGCCGAGAAGGTGGCGCTCTACCGCAAGGCGGCCGGCATCCACCTGGCGAAGCGGAACGATCCCGGCCGCGCGGCGGACCTCCTGGTCAAGGCCACCGAGCTCGTGCCGGGCGACCGCGAGCTCCTGCTCGCGCTGTGCGACGCGTACAGCGCCTCGGGCCGCGGCCAGAAGGCCGCCGAGGCGCTCCAGCAGATCGTCGAGTCCTACGGCGGCCGCCGCTCGAAGGATCTCGCCGCGATCCACCACCGCCTCGCCAAGGCCTACCTGGCCGAGGGGCAGCGGGAGCGGGCGCTCGCCGAGCTCGACATCGCCTTCAAGATCGACCCGGGCTCGATCGCCATCCTCCGCGACCTCGGCGTGCTGGCGCTCGATCTGTCGGAGTCGGGCGACGACGCGGCGAAGGCGGCGCACATCGATCGCGCGCAGAAGACCTTCCGCGCCCTGCTCCTCCAGAAGCTCGACGAGGGCGCGCCGATCAGCAAGGGCGAGGTCTTCTATTACCTCGGCGTGATCAGCCACCGTCAGAACGACGACAAGAAGGCGATCCAGATGCTGGAGCGCGCGCTCGACAACGAGCGGGACTTCGCCCCGGCGAAGGAGCTCCTGGCGCAGCTCAAGAAGTGACGTAATCTCGCCGCGTGACGCGGCTAGTCAGCATCGATGGTGTCATCCACCGGCCGGAGGAGGCCAGGGTCTCGGTCTACGACCGCGGCTTCCTCTACGGCGATAGCGTCTTCGAGACCATCCGCACCTACGGCGGCGAGCCGTTCGCTCTGGAAGAGCACCTCGCCCGCCTCGAGCGCTCGGCCGAGCGGATCGCGATCGCCCTGCCGATCCCGCGCGACGAGCTCGGCCGCGAGGTCGTCGCGCTGCTCCGGGCAGCGACGGCGGCCGGGAGCGCCGGGGCCACGGCGGGCTCGGCGGGCGCCCAGGGCTCGGCGTCCGCCGCGGGCTCGGCCGCGCCGCTCGAGAGCACCATCCGCGTGATGCTGACGCGCGGCAGCGGCCCGCTCGGGCTCGATCCCTCGCTCGCGGGCGCGCCCCTCCGCGTCATCCTCGTCGAGCCGCTGAAGTCGCTGCCTGGCGGGCTCTACCGAGAGGGGATGTCGGTCATCACGATCCGCACCCAGCGGGCCGGCGACGCGGCGCCCGGCGCCAAGGTCTCGAACTACCTCGAGAGCCTGCTCGCCCTGCGCGAGGCGCGGGCCGCGGGGGCGCACGAGGCGCTGATCCTCGACCCGTCAGGTCATGTCGTCGAGGGCACGACGTCCAACGTCTTCCTTGTCGAGCGGCGGCCCGCGGCGCACGAGGGCGCGGAGGACCCGGGGTACCTGCTCATCACGCCGCCCAAGGAGGCAGGGATCCTCGTCGGCATCACCCGGGCCCACGTGATGCACGTCGCGGGCGAGCTCGGCATGCCGGTGTGCTGCGAGCCGGTCACGATGGCCCGGCTCCTCGCCGCCGAGGAGGTGTTCATCACCTCGAGCCTCCGGGAGATCGTCCCGGTCGTTCGCGTGGACGCCAACACGATCGGCGCGGGTGTCCCCGGCCCGAAGACCCGGGCGCTGCATGCGGCTTTCCGCAGGAGGGTGGGCGCTGGTGCGATGCCCCTCCCGTGGGAGACGCCCTGAGCCCGCTGCGGCCCGGCTCGACAGCGTCGAAATCTTGCGATCCATGACGTGCCGCTCGGAGCGCGCGTCCAAGGAACTGGTCGGCACGTTCCCTGCGCGGGTCGGATGGGGCTCGCACTTTGCCCGCCGTACAATCTGCCCGAGAGGAATCCATGATGAATCGCTCGCTTCGAATCGCCTGCTTCCTGGTGTGCTCCGTGTCCGCTGCAGCGACGGCTGGGTGTGCCCTGAGCATCGACGACAACTCCATCACCGCCGAGACCCTCGTGCGTTACGAGGGCACCAAGGAGCGCGCTCGGGTCGAATACCTACCAACCCAGAGCGTCCGCATCGTGAGCGAGAACGGGGACGTCGAGGTCGTCACCGGGGACGTGAGCGAGGTCGAGGTCAGCTTCTCCCCGTTCACGATGCGCAAGAAGGACGAGCGGGAGGTCGCGGTGGAGGAGATCGAGAACGACCTCAAGCTCGCCGCGATCATCGACGGCGATGTCGTGATCTCGACGCGGCGGGTCTCGGGCGGGTGGGGAGGGCTGGGCGCCGACATCCAGGTCGTCCTGCCCGCCGCGTTCGACGGCGGGCTCCGCGTCGAGCAGGACAACGGCGGCGTCGAGATCGACCTGGATGGCGCCCCGTCCCGCGGCACCACCGTGGTGAGCGACAACGGCAGCATCGACGTGGTCGGGGCGCGCGGCGCGATCGACGTGGCCACGGACAACGGCCATGTCTTCGTCGACCTTGACGCGTGGAGCGCCTCCGATGGCGCGATCAGCTCCGGAAACGGCGCGATCGAGCTCGCGGTGCCGGCCGGGGTGGACGGGACGATGACCGCGCACACGCTCAACGGCGACGTCGTGGAGCAAGGCATCCCCTCGACGTGGGCCACCGCCGGCGAGGGCAGCGCGACGTCGTACACGATGGGGGACGGCGACGGCGGCCTGCTCGAGCTGTTCACCGAGAACGGCGACATCACCATCGCGGTGAAGTAGCTCCACCAGGACAAAAGCCGAGAGGCGAGCGCCGGGTCGCCCCGGGCTCGCCTCCTGGTCCTTGGGTCACCGGCTTCGCGTCGCCGGCGCGCCGGCGAGGCCGGCGCTCCCGATCAGCCGCCGGTCGACGGCTGGGCCTCGGGGCCGGAGCCCTCGGCGGGCTCCTCGCCGCCCGCCGCGGCGTCCCTCGCGGGGGGGACGGCGCCGGCCGGGACCGGGATCCGCAGCTGCCCGCCGCCCTGCTGCGCCAGCACGCCGAGCGCCTTCTGGAAGAAGGCCGCCAGGAAGGGGATCTCCCGCGGCGGCGAGGTGATCAGCCCGGCCTCCTTGATGGCGCGCGCGACGGCGAGGGCGGTGGTGGCCGCCGCGTCGCCCTTGCGCGCCCGCAGCGACACGGCGCTGCTTCGCATCCGCGTCGCCAGCTGCCCGCGCACCTCGGGCGAGAAGAAGCGGTCGGTCGCGAGGTCGATCTCCTCCCGCAGGGCCGTGTTCACCAGCCCGGGATCGCGCATCCCGGCGGCACCGAGCCGCTGGCCGACCTTCTGCAGGAGCTCGTCGAGCGCCGGCCGCGAGGGCAGCCAGTGCCGGAACTCGGGCTCCTCGTGCAGCGCGGCGGAGCCAGCGATCTGCGCCGTCGCCAGCTCGTCCGTCAGGCTCTCTTCGAGGTCCGCCAGCGGGTGCCTCGGCTCGGCGTCCGGCGCGGGCTCGATGAGATCGCGACACCCCTCGAGCCCGAGCGGCACGACCTGCCCCGACACCGCGTTCTGCCGCTTCGCGGCCGCGATCCGGTGGCGCGCCCACTCCAGGGAGACCGGCACGGGCGCCGTGCCCAGGTTCTCGTACGCGCGCGCGCGGCCCTCCTTGATCTGCGAGCCGCTGAGCCACCCCGCGCCGGCGTGCAGCACGCCGACCGAGTCGCGCACGATCACCTCGGCGATCCGGTAGCGGCCGCTGGTGTCGCGGCTCGTGATCGCGATGGCCTCGGTCCCGCTCGAGTCGGGCGGGATGAGCGTCGCCTCGACCACCTCGGCGCGCTCCTCCGCGAGCCGCACCACGCGCGGGCGCGTCGGGATCGTCACCCCGCGCGACTTGATCACGTTGAGCGCGCGCCGCGCCGCCTTCCGCGCCGCGCCGGAGGCGTCCTCCGACTCGGCAGCCGCCGCGATCGCCTCCGCGTTGGAGGCGCCGAGCCAGGCGTCGACGAGCGCCGGCGCGGCGTCGCCCGCCGACTTCAGCGCCTCGAGCGCGCGATCCCAGCCCGCCGCGAGCACCTCGGCGTCGAAGTCGACCTTCGCCGCCCCGGCGCTCGGGCTGCCTTCCGGGCGGGCGCCGCTCTCGGCCTTGCTCTTCGCGGTGGCCGCGGCCTGCTGCGCCTTCGCGGTGCGCGCGCCGAGCGCCTCGCGCGCCGTGAGCGCCGGCTTGTCCGCGGTCGCGACCGGCTTCGCCTTGGCGGCCGGGAGCGCGAAGAGGAGGTGCGCCGGCTTGGCCGGGCCCTGCGGCTGCCGGGCGCTCTTGCCCGTCACGACCGTCGCGGTCGCGCCCTGGCCGACCACGGTCACCATCCGGTCGCTCTGCTGCTGCTTCGCCGCGGCGGGCGCTCGTCCTTCGGCGCCCCCGGGGCCCTGCGGCCGCCCGCCTTCTGCTCCCGGCCGCGCCGAGAAGCCACGGTCGGGCCTGGGCCCGCGCTCGGGGCGCGGCCCGCGGTCGGGCCTCGGTCCACGGTCGGGCCTGGGCCCACGATCGGGCCTGGGCCCGCGGTCGGACCAGGGGCGGTCGGGGCGCGGCCCGCGGTCGGGCCTCGCGCCCTGCTCTGCGCCTGCCACCTGCGCCGCTCCAGGGCCCTGCTCGGGCCTGGGTCCACGGTCGGGGCGCGGCCCGCGGTCGGGGCGCGGCCCGCGGTCGGGCCTCGGTCCACGGTCAGGGCGCGGGCCGCGATCGGGCCTGGGCCCGCGGTCGGGCCTCGGCCCGCCGGAGGCCACGGCGGGCCGCTCGGGCCTGGGCGCGCGGTAGTCGCGCACCACCCGCGGCGCGGCGGCCGGCGGCGGCGCGGCGTCCTCGGTCGTCGGCGGCGGCGGCGCGTCTGCGAGCGCCGGCCGCTTGCGGGGCGCGATGAGGTCCAGCAGCGAGCCCTGCGGTTCCTTTGCGGCGGCCTTCGACGAGGGACGCGGCGCCTCGCCTGCGGGCTGCGCCGACGCGCCCTCGGAGGGCTCGTCGGTCCGCTTCACGCCGCTCGCGCCGCTCGCGCCGACGGACGTGCTCGCCGAGCGGACGACCCTCCGCGCGCGCGGCTTGTCTCCGCTCTCTGCATCGGGGGCGCCTTCGCGCGCAGATTCGGGAACTGCGCTGGCGGTCCGCTCCGTGCTCTCGCTCTCGTTCTTTGTGCTCATGTCGAGGCTCCCGGGGACATAGTGGAGATGGGGACCGCGGCCGCGGCTCCCCGATTATCGCGAAAGATGGGCAACAGCTTCGATCTCGACGGCGGCGCCCTTGGGCAGCGCCGCCACCTGCACCGTCGCCCGTGCGGGCAGCACGCCGCCGACGGCTGCTCCGTACACCTGGTTGACGATGGTGAAATCCGCGAGGTCCGTCAGGTAGATCGTGGTCTTCACCACGTCGCTCCAGCTCGCGCCGGCCGCGGACAGCACCTCGGTCAGGTTCTTGATCACCCGGGCCGTCTGCTCCTCGATCCCCCCGGCGACGAGCTCGCCCGTCGCGGGATCGATCGGGATCTGGCCGCTGCAGAACACGAGGTCTCCGGCCTTGACGGCCTGCGAGTAGGGGCCGATGGCGCGCGGGGCCTGATCGGATGTGATGGCGATTCTGGACATGTCGACCTCTGAAGTTCGTGAGCGCTTCGGCGTGAAGAACGCCCGCCCGCTCCGCCCCTCGCTTTCGTGGGCTGGAGCCGATTCTCGCGTTTCCTGCTAGCCGAAGCTCTTCCGGCCTTCGATGGCTCGCCCCAGCGTCACCTGGTCGGCGAACTCCAGATCTCCCCCGTGCGGCACGCCGCTGGCGATCCGCGTGACCTGGATCCCCATCGCGCCGAGCTCCCGCGCGAGCAGGAGCGCGGTCGCCTCTCCGTCGACGGAAGGCGGGGTGGCGACCAGCACCTCCCTCACCGGCTGCTCGGGATCGCGCACGCGCGCCCGGAGCGCCTCGAGCGGCAGCTCCTCGGCGCCGACCCCCTCGAGCGGCGAGAGGAGCCGGCCGAGCACGAAGTACCGCCCGCGCATCGCCCCGCTCCGCTCGATCGCCAGGAGGTCCTGGACGCGCGCGACGACACACAGGAGCGCGCCGTCGCGCCGCGTATCCAGGCAAATGGCGCAGAGCGCCCGGCCGCCGTCGTCGAGCTCGGCGATGTGGCCGCACCGGATGCACGGCCTGATGTGATCGCAGAGCTCGACGAGCTCGCCCCCCAGGTCGCGCGCGGTTTCCTCGCCGGCGGTCACGAGGAAGAGGGCGAAGCGCTGCGCCGTCTTCTCGCCGACGCCCGGCAGGCGCGCGAGCAGCTGGGCGACCCGCGACAGCCGGCCGGGCAGGCCGCCGGGCGCGCTCCGGAAGCCGGCCGCGGGCGCGCCCCGGTCGCCGTTCGGGACCTTCGAGGAGCCGGGGAGCGACGCCGGGGAACGCAACGCCGTCAAGTGTGCATGCCGGGGAGCTTGACGCCGCCGGTCACCTTGGTGATCTCGGTCTCGACGAGCTTGTCGGCCGCGTCGAGCGCCGAGTTCGATGCGGCCACGATGGCGTCGAGCGCCATCTCCAGGCCCTCGCTCGCGAGGAAGGCGGGGTCGACCTCGATCCGGCGCACCTTGCCCTCGCAGGAGACCACGACGGTGACCTTGTCGCCGGCGGCGGTCGCGCTCACCTCGCGGTCCTTCAGCTCGCCCTTCACCTGGTCGATCTTGCGCTGCACGCGCGCCGCCTGGCGAACCAGCTCGTTCATTCCGCCGCGAAATTGCATATTCAGATCGGCGTCTATGCCGTGAACCGCGCCGCGCCGCAACCGTGAAGGGGAGGGGGAGGGGGACGAGGAGGGGCGCTGGACGCGCGGCCCGCCGACGCAGCGCGCGGCCGTTCGACGCAGCGCGCGGCACCACGGGCGTCGCCCTCCGGGGCCGCCCGCCGCGGGCGGGCTCCTCCGTCTCTTCAGGGGGCTCGTTGGCGCGCTCTCCAGGGCTTCTTGGCGCGTGCGGTGGCGCGGTTCCGGCCGATTCCGGCCGGTTCCGGCCCTGGCGCGGGCGGGGTGCATTTTGTGCGGCAATTCTGGCAAACTCTCCGGAATGCAGGGCGACTTCCGTACCGGCCACAGCCGCGGCGACGCGCCCGCGAGAAGGTGCTAGTCGAGCAGCGTATGAGCTACGTCGTCCTCGCGCGGAAATGGCGCCCGCAGTCCTTCGAGGATCTCGTCGGACAGGAGCACGTCTCCACGACGCTCGCCAACGCCATCGCGCGGGATCGCGTCGCCCACGCGTTCCTCTTCACGGGCGTCCGCGGGGTCGGCAAGACGACGAGCGCCCGCATCCTCGCGAAGGCGCTGAACTGCGTCCACGGGCCGACGGCGACGCCCTGCCAGACGTGCGCGCCGTGCGCCGAGATCACGGTCGGCGCGGACGTCGACGTCCAGGAGATCGACGGCGCGAGCTACAACGGCGTCGACGAGGTGCGCAAGCTCCAGGAGAGCCTGCCGTACCGGCCGGCGCGCGACCGGTTCAAGATCTTCATCGTGGACGAGGTCCACATGCTCTCGAACGCGGCGTGGAACGCGTTCTTGAAGACGCTCGAGGAGCCGCCGCCGCACGTGAAGTTCATCTTCGCGACGACGGAGGTGCACAAGGTCCCGGTCACCATCCTGAGCCGGTGCCAGCGCTACGACTTCAAGCTCATCGGGGCGCAGGCGATCGCGGCGCGGCTCCGCTGGGTGCTCGATCAGGAGAAGATCCCCGCCGACGACCCGGCGCTCAGCGCGCTCGCGCGGGAGGCGGCGGGGAGCATGCGCGACGCGATGAGCCTGCTCGACCAGGTGATCGCGTGGGTGGGGACGAGCGGCGATCGCATCACGGCCGAGGGGGTGGCGAAGGTGCTCGGCGTCGCCGACCGCGTCGTGCTGCACCGGCTCGCGGGTGCGCTCGTGGACGGCGACCCTGCGGCGTGCGTGCGCATCGTCGGCGAGCTCGCGCAGGAGGGGTACGATCTGCCCCACGTGGCCCGCGATTTCCTCGCGCACCTGCGCGATCTCGTGGTGGCCAAGGTCTGCGAGGATCCGGCGCCGCTCCTGGATCTCGCGGACGAGGAGGTCGCCGACACGCGCGCGCTCGCGGCGCGGGCGGACGCGGACGATCTCACGCGGCTGCACCAGGGCTTCTCGCGCGCGTTCGACGACATCGCCCGGAGCGGCCAGCCGCGCGCCTCGTTCGAGATGGCGCTCGTCCGGCTCGCCCGGAGGCCGCCGCTCCTGCCGATCGACGAGCTCTTGCGCCGTCTTGGCGATCTCGAGCGGCGCCTGAACGGCGGAGGCGGCGGCGGGGGTGGCGGTGGCGGCGCGCCGGAGCGCGGGCCGCAGCGGCCCGGCGCGCCGTCCGGCGGAGCGGCGGCGCCCCGGCGCGGGGCGGCATCGGCCGAGGCTGCGCCCGAGGACGCGCGCGCCTCCGGCGCGGCGGCAGCCGGCGCGGCGAGAGCGAACGACGCGGCGGCAACCGGCGCGGCGAGAGCGAACGACGCGGCGGCGTTCAATGGCGCGCCGGCGGCGAACGGCGTGGCGAGAGCGAACGGCGCGGCCGCCACCGGCGCACCGGCGAGCGGCGTCGCCTTCGCGAGCGGCGCGGCGGGCGCGGGCGGGGCTGGGAGACCGACTGGCGCGGCTGCGAACGGCGTGGCGGTGACTGGCGCGGCGGCGAACGGCGTGGTGGTGACTGGCGCGGCGGCGAACGGCGTGGCGCGAGCGAACGGTGCGGCGGCCGTCTATGGCGCGCCGGGCGGGAGCGGGGTGGCGAGAGCGCACGGCGGCATGGCGGCGAACGGCGGTGTCGCGGCGAGCGGCGCGTCGGCTGCCAACGTCGTCCCCTTCGTGAACGGCGCGCCGGGCGTGCACGGCGCCGCGACCAGCTTCGCGAGCGGCGGCGCCGCGCCGGCCTTCGCGAAGGCGCCGCCGTACGCGAGCGGCGCGGTCGCGCCCGCGTACCGCGCCGACAGCGCTCCGCCACCGTCGCCGCGCGGCGCGCTCTACTCCGTTCCGCAGAGCGCGCCGCCGTTCGCGGCGCCGAGGTCGAGCGCGCCGCCCTCGGCGCAGGGCCCGGCGCCAGCGTCGAGCGCGCCGCCCTCGGCGCCGAGCCCGGCGCCAGCGTCGAGCGCGCCGCCGCCGCCATCGATGAGCGCCGAGGACCTCGCCACCTGGCGCGCGGTCATCGCCGCGGTCCGGGTGCAGCGGCCAGCGCTCGCCTCCGTCCTGGAGCACGCGGCGGTGCTGGAGCTCACGCCGACCCGCGTCGCGCTCGGCTACGAGGCGAACTCGTTCCTGTCCGGCCAGGCCACCGAGCCGGCGTCCCGCGACCTGCTCGCCCGCGTCCTCGGCTCCCACTTCGGCGCCCCCGCCGAGCTAGTCTTCGAGACGATCACCCGCGGCAGCGCCGGCCCGTCGCTCGCCCAGGTCGAAACCGCAGAGCGCAAGGCCCGCATCGAGGCCGCCAAGCGCGCCGTGGCCGACCACCCGCTCGTCACGGCCGCGATCGAGCTGCTCGGCGCGGAGCTCAAGGACGTGCGGCTCGCTCAGGACGTCGCGGAGGGGTGAGGGCCCCGCGCCGCCGCGCCATGCGCCCTGGCGCGCCGGGCATGGCCGTGGGCTGACGGCGGGGCGGCCTCAGCCTCCGTTTCGCAGCCAGCTGCGGAACGCCTTGACCGCCTCGTGTTGATCCGGCCAGCGCACGAAGCGCGCGAGCGCGACGAGATCCAGATCCGGAATGAGCTCGCTGGCCGCGATGGGCTCGTACTGCTCGCCTCGCAACGCATGGATGTGGAACGCGTCGCGCTCCCAGAACCAGACTTCGCGCACGCCGAGCCCGCTGTACACAGGCAGCTTGTCGAGCCCGCCGCTCGTCAACACCACCTCGATCGCGATATCTGGGAATTCCTTCAGCGTGCCGCCAACGCAATAGCACTCGTCGGGCTCGAGGCCGCGTGACCTGGCCTCGCGCCGGAACGTGGTCGAGCCATAGCCGTAGAGAGGCACGTCCCGCTCCAGCGCGAAGAGCTCGATGAGGCGGGCGATGGTCGTCTTCGCCACTTCGTGTTCGGTCGACGGGCTCATCAGCTCCAGCGTTCCCTCGCAGAAGGTCATCCGCAGGCCAGGGGTGTCGAGCTCGTCCCGAAGCCTCACGTAGGTCTGCCAGGGGACGCCGTGGATCACGAACCGCTGCTCCCCCGCAGGAACGGTCGAGGACGGAAGCGGCATGTGCGCGGCGGCTACCATGGGCTCGCGCCCAGGATAGCACGCTCGATGAGCCGCGCGCGGCTCGCCAGGAGCTCCGCCCGCTCCTCCACCGTGCCGGGGCCGACGTCGATCACCTCGAAGCCCGCATCGCGGTAGAGCGCGCCGAGCCGCTGGTTGATCCGCTCCGCCTCGGCCGCGCGCGCCTCTCTGCTCTTGCCCCAGCGCGGCTCCTGGAGCTCCGGCATCACGGCGAACAGGAACACGAGCGCATAGCGCTCGAACGCGGGCTCGCCTTCCGGCCAGGGGTACTCCGCCTCTCCGCTCGTGCGCAGGTAGTACTCGACCGGATCGAGGTACCCGCGCTCAAGCCAGTCCCCATCGCGCGCGTCCGCCTCGATCTTCTTCTGGGCCTCCAGCACGAGCGCGGCGAACTCCCGCTTTCGGCACATCGGACAGAGGTGCTCCGGCGCGTCGATCGGGTGAAACGGCGCGTCCGGCGCGTGGCCGTGGGTGCGCGCGCCGAGCTCGTCGAGCACGCGCCGGTGCGCCTCGCCGTGCACGCGGTAGCCCCGCGTGGACGCGAGGTGACGGAGCGTCGTGGTCTTGCCGCACGAATAGGCCCCTGTCGCCACGAAGAGAGGTTTGCCCATCACCATCCCACCTAGCGCTGCGCCCACCACAACGAGCCTGCGCCGCGCTCGATCGCCCGCCCGGCGCGGGACATGAAGTGAGCGACGGCCTCCATGACGCCCGCGTGAGCCTCGTTGTGGTCATGGCCCGCCAGGACGGCGCCCGGCTTGAGCCTTGGCCACCAGGCCTCGAGATCGGCGAGCACGGCCGCGCGGTCGTGCGAGCCGTCGAGGAACACGAGATCCAGGCTGGCGTCGGCGAAGCGCGCCGCCGCGTCCGTGGACGCCATCCGGAGGACGTCTGGCTGGATACCGAGCGCCGCCATGTTCGCCCTGAACGCGCCGGGCACGTCCTCCGCGGCGAGCATGGCGCGATACCTGTCGGCGTACTTGTCGCTCGAGCCTTCCCAGGTGTCGACGCAATGGAGCGCGACCCCGTTCCTCGCGGCGAGCCGCCCGACGTACGCCGTGGAGAGCCCTTTCCACGAGCCCACCTCGACCATCGCGCCGCCCCGGATGGGGCGCAGCAGCGCCCGGTAGGCGAGGCCGTCCTCCTCGGAGAACCAGCCCTGGATGGGCGCGACCCGGGTCACCGGGAACAGCGCGAGCAGCGCTGCTCGCTTCTCTGCAGGATCGCGGTACTCGTACTGCCTGTCGCACAGCTGGACGAAGCAGCGGGCGTCGTGCGCGATGAACAGAGGCCGCTCGATCACGGCGAATTTCTTGAGCGACGTGGACCGCTCGGGCTCGCGCTCCCCTCTCCGGATCTCGCCTTCGGTCGTCGCGAAGATCACGTCCTCGTGCCGGATCGGCCGCCCTTGATCCGGGCCGTCGGTCCAGGCCCTCTCTCCGGGGTATCCTGCGCGGTCGGTGCCGTGCTCGAGGAGGCGAGCCAGCTTGTCCGCCTCGCTCGCGCGGAACAGGAGAGGGGGAGGCGTGCCGCGCTCTTCGAGCTCGTCCAGGACCTCCTCGAGGAAGAGCAGATTCCGGCCGATGTAAGGAAGGGGGATGATGAGCGGTGTCATGACGTGGTCAGCGAGGCGCGCATCGAAGGGGGAGGGCCGAGGACGCCATCCCAGGGTTGCCAGGTCGAGGCGAGCCTCGCATTGGGATGGAAGATGAGCTCGTGGACGACGCCCGGGCCAGAGCGCTTCGTCTCCTCGAGCTGGGCGAGGTCGGCCTCCTCGAAGACGACATCCATGTCCTCGAAGCGGAACACCTCGACATAGTAGTAATAACCCACGATCTGCCGCTCGAACGAGAACCGCGCGTCGGCGCTCAGCGCGTCGAGGAGCGGCTCGAGCCGGACGCGGGCGCGATCGCTGTATTTGACGACGTGGTTCTCGACCACCGCGGCCGGGTCGGTCTTCATCAGCTGCCGGAAGATCACGTTGTCCACGCCGAGCGACCGGGCGAAGCGCAGGTAATCGACGATGGGCTCGACCGCGTCGATCTGCCCGTCGAGGAGCACGCAGGAGAGGCGCACCCGGGTGCCGCCCGCGGTCGCCGCCGCCACGACGCTGCGCAGCTCGTCGGCGCGGAGGCCGTCCTTCATCACCATCAGCCGTGCGTTCCTGTCGTGATCGGGGTGGGCGCGGCTGATGTTGAGGTGCTGGACGCCGGTCTCGACGATCCAGTCGATCACCCGCTTTCCTTCGCGCTGCTGGAGCAGCCCCGAGCCGTTCGTGGTGAGCGTCCGCTTGCGGCCCCGGTGGGCCTGCCCGAGCGCGAGGATGCGGGGCAATCGCGGATCGTGGCTCGGCTCCCCGCCGGTCACCGAGATCGTCGGATCGAGCGGCCGGAGCGCTTCCAGGGACGCCGCCATGGCATCGAAATAGCGCCCGTCGTCGTCCTCGACGGTCTTCTGCACCGACAGGCTGCGTCCGCGCGACGCTGGCCTGAGCTCCTCGACGCAGAAGTGGCATTTTGCGTTGCAGGGCTGACGGCTGTAGATGGAGAAGTTCGCGTTGCGATAGACCTCGACCGGTTGCCCCCAGAGGTCGAAGCGCACCGTCTCGCCGGCCGTGCTGTTGCCCTCGAGATCGAAGGCGCGGCTCTTCAGGCGTCGCCATTCCTCGCGGAGGGGGCGGGCGCTCACGGCAGCCTCCTCATCGCGTCGGAGCGCGCCACGAGGTCGGGGCCAAAGGCGCTGCCGTCCGGGTTGAGCATCGTGAAATGGGTCCCCACGAGGAAAGGCTCGTCCCAGTCGTCGCGCTTCTGCGCGAAGCCATAACGCTGGAGGTGGAACACGTTGGCGAGCTCGAGGAGCCCCGCGTCGCGCACCGCCTCGACGATCCATGCATCGCCGTCGGCCTCGGTCTTGCGCAGCCGGACGTTCAGGACGAGCTGGCGGTCGCCGCCGAGCGCGGAGAGCCGCTCGCGCAGGGCGCACGCGAGGGTGAGCAGGCCGCTATCGTTCTCGAGGAGGTGGTGGTTCACGGAGAGCTTGATTGTGGCGGGCTCGCCGAGCTTCCGGAGCCACGCGTCGAGGCCGGCTGGATCGCGCGGGATCTCGACGCCGTTGGTCACGACGACGACGCGCGCGCAGCGGGGCTCGGCCCGGGCGAGGCGGACCATCTCGTCGAAGTGCGGGTGGATCGTGGGCTCGCCGCCCTCGAGCTGCACCTCGAAGGGGCCCTCGGCCGGGAAGCTCGCGAGGTAGCGGTCGAGGGCGAGGAAGGTCTGCCCCCGGGGCGACGAGCAGGTGCAGCACCACGGGCAGGAGCGGTTGCAGTGGTTCGATGTGGCCACGTAGAGCCGGTGCGGCCGCTCCGCCGTGGGGCGGTCGAGCGGCAGCGTGCCCGTGAGCGTGGCGTTCTGGGGGCGCGTCGCGGTCGGCATGGAGCCTCCTGCGAGGGAGGATACGGCGGGGTGGGGAGGGGATGAAGGAGATCCCGAGGCGGGGGATCACGGCGCCGGGGCGAGCGTGCCGAGGCCGAAGTGGGAGACGTAGCCGAGGGCGATGGGGCCGCGGACGGGCTCGGCGAAGGTGAGGAGCAGGCCGAGGCTCGCGGCGATGGGAGGGCGCTGCATCACCAGCCAGGGCGTGGTCGTCCTCATCCTGAGCTCGCCGTCGGAGCCGCGAGCTACGCCTACAGCGCGTATGCGGGTATCCGGCGGGGGTTTGGGGCTTGCTATCAGCCGCGATCGGGTAGTGCTGTCATTTAAACATGAAGGCGGTAAGGCGGGAAGAAAATCTCAATGATCTCCCGCCTTACCGCCTTCATGTGAACCCTCTCTGGGCAAATGACAGCACCACCCGCGATCGGCCATGCGGAGGTCCGCGCACACCGCGCTTGATTTCAAGACATTCCGAAATGGCTGGTTGTATCGAGGCGGAAGGGCGAGTAGGTGGGGAATCGCTCATGGCTTGGCTCGCCCGCCGAGAGCACTGCAGTTTGCGGGCGGCGCCTTGCGGAAGGGTCTGGATGGCGGCTTCTTTATGTTAACAACCGGGACCGGTGGCGGTTGTTAACAGCCGGAACTGCTAGAGGCTGTAGTGTAACAAATACTGAGGCCTGACTTGACGAGCCGTCCTGCCGTTCCAAGGACATGGCGTATGCAACGACTCCCTGAATTCAGCGGGATAGAGTGGCTCCCCCCCCCGCTTTCCCGTGTTGTCGAATCTGCCGATGCGGGCCTCTTTGAAGTACAGCCGGCACGGCTGGTGGGTGCAGCAATCTACACGTTCCGCTGCTGAGGGCGTCGGTGCGCTCCGCCGCTGAGAACGGCGGCCCCGTTGTGTGCGCACATGCCCTCCGTGAGATTATATGTTGTGTTCGAACTCGCTGTCGACGAGGTGCGTTATGGCACGGAATGAGATGACAAAGTGCGGGAGGTTGCCCTCGTCAATGTTGCACCACTCTGGCCTGACGCTGATGCTCTTGCCGCGTCCGGGAATGCGGGTGCCGCTTCTGGCACCGTGGGTAGTTCCAATGGCATACGGAGCAGGTGTATGAAACCGCGGGTGTTCATCGGTTCCTCGTCGGAAGGTCTCTCGATTGCAGAAGAGATTCAGCTGGGGCTTCAGTATGTCGCTGGATGTAGGTTGTGGACCCAGTGGGTGTGTCGCCCCTCGTTGAATGTGCTCGATGAACTTGTGGGTAGGGCCAAGGAGTATGATTACGCGATTTTTGTTCTGACGCCCGATGATGTCGTCACCAGACGAGGGCGGGTTGGTAAAGTTCCACGCGGTAATGTTATATTAGAGCTCGGCTTGTTTCTGGGTATGCTGGGTCGCGATCGAATATTCATGGTTTGTAATCGCGATGCGCAAATGGATCTGCCCTCCAATCTGGAAGGTGTGACCACTGTGTCGTACGGAATTTGTGCTGGTAACGACTTGTCCGCGGCAATGGGCTCGGCATGTACTCAGTTGAAAAAGGCAATGATGCTATAGTCGTCACCCAGCGCTCATTGCTCCTACGCGAGGCTGTCCAAGGCGTTGTCGGCAAAATTCAACGGTTCCATGACGAGGAAAGGCGGGCGCGCGCACGGACGGCAAGGGCGGGTCCTCCACTCCTCAGTCCCGGGTCAGCCCCCCGGCGCTGGGCGTGCCATGCGCGCCGGGGCGAAGCTACCGTAGCCGCCCTGATCGCTCCGGCGGATGGCGGACTCGAACACGATGGCGATGCCGCGGGCGCGCAGGATGCTCGGATTCACCTCGAAGACCTCCGGCGACGTCAAGACGGAGCCGACCACGGGGCGTGAGAGCGGCACCGTCCAAATCGGCCACCGGAATGCTCCTGTCTTCCACTCGCCGCTGCACCCGGTGGTCACGATCCGGTCGCCCACGGGAGCGACCCGGATGAATGGCAGGCCACGGAACGCGAGCCAGTCCGCGCCGGGCACGCCGAGCTTCTTGTCCTTCGATGGATCGCTCGCGCGAAGCGCGTAGTCGCGCGCCGATGTGTTGTCCCACTGGAGCACCGGGAGCGGCCGCTCGTACTTCCACGGCCCGAACAGCGCCTCTTCCAGATCCTCGACGCGCACGCCCTCGATGAGCTCGCTGACCATCGTGAGGAACTCCTGCTGGCCCGCGGTGAAATGCAGCGCGGTCGGCTTCGTGTTGCCGTTGTTGTCCATCGCCACATCCGTCGCGAACGCTGCAGCGAAGGCGAGGCTCCGCCGCAGGTCGTTGTTCACCAGGGCGTCGTTCACCAGACGGCTCAGGTAATCCGCGAAGTACCCTGGAGGGGGCTTGAGATCGTGCGCCCCGGCCCCGTCGCCGTCCTTGCGATAACGCAGCCGCTCGATCGCGGGCTCTCCCCGAAAGCTCTCCAGGTCCTGTACCAGCGCATCGAGCAGCACGCTGCGATCCGGGCCGCCCACGATCGCCGGTTGGTACGTGCCACCGGCGCGCCAGACGAGCCTTGGCTCCGGCGTTCCTTCCTTCGTCCGGTCGGCGAGCGCGTTGAGCACCCCGAGCGCCGCCAGGAACGACAGCGGGTTCTTCCCATCAAGCCCGGTCAGCAAGAGCTCTGTCATTTCTCGCCCCTCGCCCCGACCTCGCCGCGCTGCTCTTCCTCGCTCCGCCGGTGATCCGCGAGACGCAGGATCGCTTCGAGCCACGCCAGGCCGAACCAGCCGTAGCGCTGCACGAGCCGCCAGAACCGCTCGGCGATGCCCGTGTCGAGCCGCGCGAGGCCGTGATCACTCGAGACGCGCACGGGCGCGCCCTCCACGTCCAGGGTGAGCTCGACGGGCTCGTCATCGGCGACGACCGGAGCGAATGGCCGGCACCAGCCGTGATGCGAGGCCGTGAGGTGCAGGACCAGATCGCGCTCGACATCACCATCGAACAGCCGTGCGCAGCCTTGAAGGAGCGCAACGGACGCGAGCTCGTGACGGGCTCCCCTCGGATAGCCGGACCGCTTGAACGCGTTGGCCCGCGCGGCGCGATCCGCAGCGACGAGCGCGCTCTTGGCGAGCGGCTCGGGCGCCACGGCCGCCCGGAGCTCGCTGCCCCCGTGGAGCATCCGCTGGAATCGCGGATCGACCTTCCCGGCGTCGTGCCAGCGTGCTGCCAGCTCAACGGCGCGCGCGACATCGGGCGGGAGCCCGCACTGCTCGGCGAACCGCCTGGCCCAGGAAGCGACGCCTCCCAGGTGCTCGCGAAGCGTCATCTCGACGCCCGTGTACGATGCGCCGTCGTCCTCTGTCGTCGCGTCGCCCGCCCCCTCGTCACGCGCGCGGAAGCGACCGACGAGCGCGAAATAGCCCGCCTCGACCTGCGGTTCTTTGTCCTCGCCCGCCAGCTCCACGCCGTCGAGCCGCACGAGGGCGGGGCGCCTCTTGCCCTTCACTGCGAGCGCCTTGAGCACCTGACCGAGCCATGGTGCTGCGGTCGTCGCCGCGCTCATCTCCGAGAGCCACGCGTCCATGGCCGCCCGGTCCTCGGCGTCCGACCTCTCGTCCACGACCGGGACGGGAGCCTCCGGCCACGCAGGGGCCGTGGCGTCGGCGTGCCATTGCGTGACCGCAGGGTGCAGCCGAAGCGTCGGGCGTCCTGTTTGTTGCCATCGGGCGCGATCGCCCAGGTCTGAGACGGGCTCCTGGGACGATGGATCCCAGGTGCCTCCGGCGAGGCCTCCATAGGCGCTCGGGACGACGATCGTGCCGCCTGCGCAGAGGTCACCGGGCTCGATTACCCGGCTCTCATCGCCCTTCCATAGGAGCGCGAGCCGCCCGCCCCGCGGCTTCGCGTCGTGCTCCTCCCTCAGCGCGCGCCCTTCGACATCGGCGAGGTCGGGCGCCGCGCCGCCCTGGAGCCACGCGCGAACCGCATGAATCGGTACCGAAATCGCCTCGATCCCGACCGGCGCGCACGCCTCCACGCGCTTCAACAGGACCTCGTGCGCCGCTTCGTCTCCTGTCGCCTGAGCGAGCAGGGCTTCCGTCACATCGGCGCGCCAGACGACCTGCACCTCGGGCGTCTGCTCCTGCTCGATCCCGTGGAGCCACAGAGCGACATCGGGATCGATCGCCGGGCTCGGCCTCGTCTGCACCCACGCGTCGAGGTGCGCGGGGAGCATCACCGGCGCACGCCCCTTCTGCGTGTGCATCGCGGCGAGCCTCTCGCCCTCGGGCAGCGCCGCCTCCAGCGTCTGGATGCCAAAATCGCGCGCCGCCTCGCTTAGCCACTTCCACGTCTCGGCGAGCGCCTTGCCGTAGACCGGGTCGACGTGATCCTTGGCGAGCGCGTCCGAGCGCACAAGGACCACGCCGCGCGCGTCCTTGATGGCGCCGATCCGGTTCAGGCGGCCAAAGCGCTGCCGGAGCGCGTCGATAGAGGCGCACTCCGTCACAATCGCGTCGAGATCGAAGTCGGCGCCCGCCTCGATGCACTGTGTCGCGACGATGATCACCGGGCGCGAAGTCGTATGGCGTTCGCGACCCGAGCGGACGCGCGGGCTGATCCTGACGTCGAGGTCGTCCCGATCGAGCGGACGCATGCGACCCGTGACGAGGAAGATGTCAGCGCTGTCGCCGGCCCGCTTTCGAATGACCGCGGCCGCCTTGCGCGCCGTGGCGACGCGGTTGACGATGACACCCACGGCGCGTCCCGGCGCGACGAAGCGCAGGGCATGATCGGCGCATGCCTCGGCGAAAGCCGCTCGCCTCGCGTCGTCCCCGCCGCTCACCTTCACTTCGCCGAGCGTGACCAGCTTCTCTGCCCCGAGCCGCCTCGCTAGCCGCTCGTCGCGGTGATCGTCCTCGTTCAGCCCGAACACGCGCTGGCCGTCTGACGCAGCCGAGGTGCTGCCCGGCGTGGCCGACATCTCCACGACCTGCCATCGGTCGGGCAGCGTGCGAGTCGCCCAGTTGCGGTATCGGCGCAGCGCGAGCAGCGTATCGCGGAACGGCTGCGACAGGTGCACCTCGTCGAGCAGCAGGAGCGCGTCGTTGCCGAGCAACCCCGCGTGGATCGGGCGCATGGCGTCGCTCACGCCGTAGCCGCGAAAGAGCAGCCGCGAGCCGACCTGATCCACGGTCGAGACGGCCACGAGCGGCTGATCGGGCCTTCGCGCCCACGCGTCGTCGCGCGGCATGCCGCCGCGGAGCTGCGCCAGCGCGAGCGGCACCTCGTTCTCACGGAGGCCGGCGAGCCCGCGGAGCCGGTCGGCCACCGTGCGAAGGATGCCGTCCCGTGCAGACGTCAGGGCCCCGGCGATCTTCGTTGCGCGCTCAAACGCCTGATCGACGACCGTCCGCCGATCCACGACCATCACGATGCGCCGGGGGGCCTTGCGCTGCGCTGGCGGCAATGCGGCGTCGAGCGCGAGGTGGAAGAGCGCGACGTCGATCGCCGCCGTCTTGCCCGTGCCCGTGGGCAGATCGAGCAACGCCGGCCAGGCCTCATCGCGCGCGACCTCCGCGAGCAGCCTCTCCTGCCATGGAAATGGAGTCACGCGGTCGCTCGGATCCGGCGTTGCGCTGTGGATCGCCGCAAAATAAGCGGCGAAGTCGTCGGGCGAGAGCTCAGCCATTTCCCCTCAGCGGCCGGAAGAGGCCGAGGCCGAAGTAGCGCCCCGCGCCGAGCAGGATCGGCCCCCGCACCGGCGCTTCGAACGAGAGGGTCGCGTGCACAAGGACCCGCTGCAGGGGAGGTGTGCCCGCCTGGAACGGCGGAAAATGCCGGGCCTTTTCGGCGCCCGCGAGGGGCGCCGCCGGCGCGACCGTCACGCGCGCCGGGCGCGGGAGGCCGATCCGCTCGCACGCCATGGCGACGGTCGCCTCGGCCTCCGCGTAGGAGGCGGCCTCCTTCTGCGGATCGCGCGCGCCGAGATCGCCCGGGTTGCGGTCGAGCGCGACCGGCGTGGCGCTGGCCCACGACGTGGCCTCGGCACACCACGTCGCTGGCTGCAGCGTCGATTGGAGAGCCTTCTCTTCCAGCCGCTCGAGGATCAGCTCGCCTGCCCTCCCGAGGTGGACAGGGAGCCGCGGAGGCTCCTCGTCGCCATCGCGCCGTTGCCGCTCCCAGGCGTTCAGCGCGCGGTAGACGGCGAGCCGTTCGTCGTGCGTCGCGTCCCGCGGCAGGATCAGCGCGACGCCCAGGATCGCTCCGTCGGCGTGCTCGCTGCCGACGAACGGCAGCGGGACGTAGGCGAGGTGGGGGCGATCGCTCGGACCGCCGGACGCGCGGTGCCCCGAGAGGATCTCGGGCGCGTTTGGGCCGTGCGCCGCCATCATGGCCTTGCGCACCGTCCGGGCGACGTCGAGGCTCCGAACCGACGGGAGCCGCGGGCCGGCGACCCGGCGCAGGACGATCCACTCGTCGCTGAAGCGCGGCGCCGGCGCGCTCGCCTCGCCGGCGCCGCGAGGCCTCACATAGCGCTGGAACGACGCCGGCAGGACCCGTCCGGGCGCGTCGGCCTGGAGCTCGAAGGCCGTGCAGAGGGCCGTGAGCTGGCCCGGGCCCACGACGCGGAGCACCGCCTCGTCCCCGGCACGCCCCTGGCCGGCGTCGTCCGGGATCCACGTTGGCTCGGGGCGATCATCGCGCACGCGGACGCTGACGAGCGACGAGGAGTGTCCGAGCCGCGTCACGCGTGCGGCGAGCGCGTCGAGCGTCGCGCGCAGCTCGGGCGAGGGCGCCGCGTTCGGCCATGCGAAGACGATGTGCGGCGCTGCTGACCCCATCTCGGCCGGCGCGCTCGACGGGAAGGTGCGCGGCTGGCGCGTCCTTCGCTCAGGCAGGATCGACGCCGCCTTCGCCGGCCCGTCTTTCCCCTCCTTGCCGGTCGGGACGGGCGCGATCGCCTTGCGCACGGCCTCGTTGAAGCGCGCCTCGGCCTTGGCGAGCGCCTTCTCGGCCGCGGCGAGCGGCTTGCCGCCCTTCGGCCGCGCGGCGTCGAGCTCTGCGCGCGCCTCGCGCACGGCGAGCGCCTCGTCGTCGAGCGAGCCGACCACGCTCGTGTCGTTCACGGGCACGAACACCGTCACGACCTCCCGCGCCGCGGCCTCGGGCGCGGTGATCTCGGGCGGGCCTTGCTGCTCCAGCCACTCCAGCGCGGCGCGCTCGTCCTCGGATCGGTCGAGCGCCTCGAAGTAGGCCGCGACGAGGGCCGAGAACAGCCGCGCCGGGTGAGGTGGCCACTCGGCCCGACCGCGGTCGTCGACGGCGGTCGCCACGTAGCGGCCGGTCAGCAGGGCGACCTCGATCGCGAGCATCAGCCCTCGTCCTCGGCCTCGCCGCTCGCCGCCAGCTCGCGGCTCTTCCGGATGAGGCCGGCGAGCTTCGGCGCCGGCGTGAGCGTGACGGGCTTCGGATCCCAGCCGAGGCCGAGCCGCCGCGCGTTCTGCTCGGCGCCCTTGAGCAGGGCAGCCGCCTCGCTCCGGGAGAGCGAGAAGCGCTCCGGCTCGCCGCCGTCCCGGCCCACGAGATCGAAGACGAGGGGCTCTCTCGCGACGAGGGTCGAGCGTGACCGGAGGTCGTAACCCTGGTCGCGCTGGTAGACGACGGCGGCGAGGGCCAGCGCGGCGAGGGCGGTGCGCGCCGCGGCCTCGGCTGCGTCGCGCTGCTCGGCAGGGAGGCGCTCGCCCGAGCAGGTGGTCTGGAAGCGCAGGCGGCGGAGGGCGCCGAGCGAGAGCACGGTGGTCTGCACGGCGTGGCTCATCGTGACGCCGCCCGCGGCTGCATCGATGCTCGGCGGGATGTTGCCGTGGTTGATGGCGGACGGAGAGCCCTTCTTGCCGTCGCCGCCGCCGCTGCGGGAAAACTCGACGGGCTTGCCCTTGGCGAGCTCGGCCTCCTTCGGATCGACCGTCCAGTCCTGGCTGGGGTCCTTGTGCTTGAACACCGGTCCGGCCTTCGTCTGGATGCCGGCGGGGTCGAGGCGACTCGCCGTCTTGACGCCGGCCGCGATGTCGATCCCGACGATCTCGGAGACCAGGCAGCGCTGGAACTTGGCGCCGAGGCCACCCTTCGGACCGGTGCTATCCCAGACGCCGAAGATCAGGGCTGTCGGGCAGTACTTGTACATGGCCGTCGCGTGGGTCGGGCGCGCGTCGGTCACCTCCTTGCCGACGGTCGTGTGGCGGAACGGGGTGCCGCCCAGCACGCTATCGCGGAGGAGCGCGTCGGCGATGCGGTGCGGGGCCTGTAGCGCCGTGATCTGCTCGAGGTCCGCGAGCCCCTCCTCGTTCGAGAAGTCGACCTGCACGATCGGGAAGGGGAGCTCCCCGCGCCGGAATCCATCGAGCAGCGCCTCCTCCAAGCGGTTTGCCTGGGAAGCGACCGAGTCGAGGAGCACTGTACTCACCTCGCGCCCGTCGATGCGCCGCTGCTCCGTCGCGTACTTGGTGGTCGCGTTGCGCTCCTTCACGTAGGTCGGCGGAAAGACCTTGTCTCCGGGGCCGCCCGCGGGATCGAGGCGCGTGATCGTGCGGATGGCGGCGGCGCCGCCGGCGACGGCGTTCGCGAGGGTATCGAGATCGAGAGAGCGCATCGGTCCTCCGTGGGCGGAACGTGCTGGATGTCAGCGAAAAACGCGAAAGGCTCCAGGCGGCGCAGGGCGGGGCGAGCTCGTGCGGCGTGGCGCCAGCGTCGCGCGGCTGGAGCGGAGGTGTCTACCATCGCAGAGGAGGCGGCGAATGGGAAGCGGGCGGTACCTTACTCCGCAATTTTGCGTACCCCGCGCGAGCTTACCTGACGGAGAGACGGGCGCAGCCGGGCTCGGCTTGCGTCGGCGAGACCACGGTTCTCCTGGGCCGCTGTGGCGGGAGTCGAGCTGGGGGCACAAGGGCGTGGCGGCACCGGAGGCGTGGCGCGACCTATCGATGAGCCCCGGGCCCCTGCGGCCGGCGGAGCTGGCCGCGCGGCGCTGTCGGAGAGGTGTCGTGCCGCAGGACGCCGACGCACTTGGCGTGCATTGCGATGAGCAGTCCGGAATTCTCAGGTCAATTGATGGATTCGAATGCTTGACTCTGCCTGACGCGAAGGCGTTTGATGGCGCCCAGAGGGGGTGCCACGATGGCGCGAGCTCCTGAACGAGTCACGGACGAATCGAGCGAGCTGCTGATTCGGGCGAAGCCGCTCCCGCGGAGGTTGCCTGTCGCGGGGGCGCCGCCGGAGCTGGTGCCGGCGCGGATGATCAACGAGGTGCTGTATTGCGAGCGCCTGCTCTACCTGGAGTGGGCGCAGGGTGAGTTCGAGGACAACGTCTTCACGGTGGAGGGCCGGAGCGTTCACCGGCGCGCGGACGTGGCGGGCGGCGAGCTGCCGCCGCGGCCGTCCGGCGCGGCGGGCGGCTCCACCGAGGCGCCGGTCACGGCGACGCCCGCCGCGCCGCCCGCGCCGGCGCAGAGGCGGCGCGCCTCGACGAAGCGGGCGGACGTGGACGACGAGGCCGAGGAGCCCGCGCCGTACGAGGCGCGCAGCGTGTGGCTGTCGTCGGAGCGGCTCGGCATCACGGCGAAGATCGACGTGGTGGAGGGCGACGCGTCAGGGCGCCTGGTCCCAATCGAGTACAAGCGCGGTCGCGCGCCGGACGTGCCCGGAGGGGCCTACTTGCCGGAGCGCGCGCAGCTCTGTGCGCACGTGCTGCTCCTGCGCGAGCACGGGTACACGTGCGACGAGGCGGCCATCTACTTCGCGGCGTCGCGCCGGCGGGTCTCGATCGCGATCGACGAGGCGCTCATCGCCACGACGCACGCGGCTGCTGCCCGCGCGCGGGAGGTGACGGTGGCCGCGGCCATTCCTCCGCCGCTCGTCGACAGCCCGAAGTGCAACGGCTGCTCGCTCGTGGGGATCTGCTTGCCCGACGAGACCAACCTCTTGCGGCGTCTCGACGGGGAGGATCTCGACACGGCGGTGGAGGCGAAGACGGAGAGCCCGCCCATCGAGGCCGATGGGTCGGAGGAGCTGCAAGGACCGCTGGACGTGGACCCGTGGGGGCTCGCCGGCGCGGCGGGCGCGGAGGCGAGATCCGAGGATGCGGACGAGCAGCCCGGGGCGGAGCTCAGGCGCCTCCACCCTGCGCGGGACGACAAGCTCCCCGTCTACGTGCAGGAGCAGGGGGCGCGCATCGGGCTCGCGGGGGAGGGGCTCGTGATCACCAGCCGGGCCGGCGGGCACACGGAGGCGCGGCTCTCGAACACGTCGCAGGTCGCGCTGCTCGGCAACGTGCAGATCTCGACGCAGGCGATGCGGGCGCTGCTGGAGCGGGGGATACCGCTCTGCTTCATGACGTACGGCGGCTACTACCTGGGTCGCGCGACGGGGCTCGAGTCGAGGAACGTGGAGCTCCGGGTCGCGCAGCACCGCGCGGCGGCGGACGAGGCGTTCTGCCTGTCGTTCGCGCGCGGCGTCGTGGTGTCGAAGGTCAAGAACGCGAGGACGATGCTCCGGCGGAACCACGCGGCGCCCGATGCGGCGGTGCTGTCGGAGCTCGACCAGCTCGCGCGCAAGGCCGCGGGGGCGCCGTCGTTGCCGTCGCTGCTCGGGATCGAGGGGACGGCGGCCCGGGTGTATTTCGGGGCGTTCGCCGGCATGTTGAAGGGCGCGGGCGAGGCGAGGGGCGAGTTCGACCTGGAGGGGAGGAACCGGCGGCCGCCGCGCGATCCGGTGAACGCGCTCTTGTCGCTGGCCTACGCGCTGCTCGCGAAGGATCTCGCGACGACGCTGGGCACGGTCGGGCTCGATCCGCTGCTCGGGTTCTATCACCAGCCGCGCTTCGGGCGGCCGGCGCTGGCGCTGGATCTGATGGAGGAGTTCCGGCCCATCGTGGCGGACTCGGTGGTCGTGGCGGCGATCAACAACGGGGTCGTGGCGCCGGACGATTTCCAGCGCTTCGGCGGCGCGGTGGCGCTGCGGCCCGCGGGGCGCAAGAAGTTCCTCCAGGCCTACGAGCGGCGGATGGACCAGCTGGTGACGCACCCGGTGTTCGGATACCGGATCAGCTACCGCAGGGTGCTGGAGGTGCAGGCGCGGCTGCTCGCGCGGGTGCTGCTCGGCGAGGTGGAGGCGTACCCGTCGTTCCGGACGAGGTGAGGGCGTCGCCCCGGACGAGGTGAGTGAAGGCACCGCGCGCGGGAGCGCGGGCCGAGGGAGCGCGGGAGAGAGCGAGCGAAGGAGGCCGGGGTGAGGCAGAGCTACATCGTGAGTTACGACGTCTGCGATCCGAAGCGGCTGCGCAAGATCTTCAAGGCGATGCGGGGGTACGGCGACTGGCTGCAGCTCTCGGTGTGGCAGTGCGAGCTGAGCCGGAGGGAGCTGGTGGAGCTGCGGCGCGATCTCGGGCAGATCATCGATCCGAGGGTGGACCAGGTGCTGATCATCGACATCGGTCCGGCGAACGGGCGCGGGCTGAGCGCCATCGCGTCGCTCGGGAGGGCGTACGTCCCGTCGGAGCGGGTGGCCGTGGTGGTGTGAGGCGCTGCGCCGGCGGGGGAGGGGGATGGTCGAGCCTGCGGCGTGTGGCCTGCGGCGCTCGCAGGGGGCGACCTGACGGGTGCGGGAAATGCGGGTTGATCCATTGGCCGGGAGTGTCGCCATCTGGCGGGGGGGCCGCGCCGCGCCGTTCAGCGCGCCTTGCGCTCTTGCGCTTTGCCTTCGCGACGGGGGCGCCGGTGAGGAACGCGCCGGTCTCGGCCTGCGACTCGGCGACGTCGCTGTCGTCGTCGGTCTCCTCGTCGTCGGCGTCGCCGGGGGCGGCGGCCTTGGAGGAGCTGGCGCGGCGGAAGCCGAGCTCGCGGCGGAGCCTTCGGTCCTCGCCTGACAGGCCGCTGCTGCCGGCGGCGCTTCGTGCCGCGGCAGAGCGGCGTTGCGTCGATGGATCCTGCTGGTGCCCCACGTCGAGAGGGTCGACGACCGCGCGAGGTCCGGTCGAACGGCCCTGCCGCGAAGCCCGAAGCCGTCCCGGCGCCCCCGGCCGGGGCGGCCGGCACGCTGTGAACCCGTCCGGGTGATCCGGCACGTCCAGGCGGGAGATGGTTGGACCCATCTCGCGCCTGGACGTGCCTTCACAAAAAGACGAGTGGATCCATCTCCGCGGTGGACGTGCCTCCACAAAAAGACGAGTGGATCCATCTCCGCGGTGGACGTGCCTCCACAAAAAGACGAGTGGATCCATCTCCGCGGTGGACGTGCCTCCACAAAAGATGGCGGGCACCCATCTCCGCGGCGCGGGTACGAGCTCGCTCGCCCGGGGGACTGGGACCGTCTGGGAACGCGGGCGAGCTCGGTCGCGCAGGCCGCCTCGGGGAGAAGGATGACCTGTCCGGCGCAGCGACCGACGGCGGTTACCGCGGTCCTGGCGCCAGAACACGCCGGCCCGCAGGACGCACGCGCCGCGCGGGCGTCGGCGGGGCGGTGGGGGGGTCCCCCGGTATCGTGACAGCTGCAGGAGGAAGGAGAAGGAAGGAGCGCCGGTCCCGTGCGCGTGCGCCGTTTCGTGAGGAACGGATCCCGCGGGGGGAATCACGGTGAGCGACGGCGGCGGATGGTGGGGAAGATGGCGGCGGTGGGTCGAGCGCGGTCGGCGCACCGTCGAGGGCCCGAGCCGTCCGAGCTCCGCGTCGCGACGCCGACCGACGGTGGGTGAGCGGACGAGGCCGGGCTGGAGAGACACCGCTACGCGCGACGACGGAAGGGCTGGGCACCGCGAGGCGGGAGTGTGGTAGAAGCGAGGCGACGGGCCCGCTGCGAGCGGTGGAGTGACGCGAAAATCCCGGGAGGCGCTCGCAACGCCGGTAGGTGTTTGAAATGACGATGGTTTTCGAGAGGGAGGGGTGCCTCCGGAGGGCCCCCGGCAGCCGGGGAAGGGGGGGCGAACGGGAACCTCTCGCAAACCGGCTTGCAAGTACGCGAAATGCCAGGTACGCCTGGGAGGCCGCTCTCCGCCGCTGAAAGGCGGCGGCCCCATTGAAGCTTCATGTTGGATGTCCTTCGTGGTCTGCCCTGTTTTGCTCTCCGCCGCTGAAAGGCGGCGGCCCCATTGAAGCTATAATGTGCACGTCCTCCCGAAGGATGCTGATGCGCCTCTCCGCCGCTGAAAGGCGGCGGCCCCATTGAAGCAGCATGAGCCGAGGACGTGATTACGACGGGGACGCTCTCTCCGCCGCTGAAAGGCGGCGGCCCCATTGAAGCAGCGGGCCGCCTCGCGTGCACCTGGTCATCCCCAACTCTCCGCCGCTGAAAGGCGGCGGCCCCATTGAAGCCGGCCGACAGGTCGGCTGGCCGCGAAGGGAGCACCGTCCTCTCCGCCGCTGAAAGGCGGCGGCCCCATTGAAGCACAAGACCCCGCAGCTCCCCGACGGCCTTGCTGTACTCTCCGCCGCTGAAAGGCGGCGGCCCCATTGAAGCCCGAACGCCACGTATCTGCCCAACGGGACAGACGCGAACTCTCCGCCGCTGAAAGGCGGCGGCCCCATTGAAGCGATGAGTTGTATTCGCGCGGCTCCCAACCGGCAGTCCTCTCCGCCGCTGAAAGGCGGCGGCCCCATTGAAGCGCGGCCTTCCGGGCGAGGATATAGGTGCTGATCTTCTCCTCTCCGCCGCTGAAAGGCGGCGGCCCCATTGAAGCTGAGCGAGGGACCCTCGGGAGGGGGCCCAAGCCTCGGCTCTCCGCCGCTGAAAGGCGGCGGCCCCATTGAAGCCTACAGAGGCTTATCGATCTGGGCGCGGATGTGTCAGCTCTCCGCCGCTGAAAGGCGGCGGCCCCATTGAAGCTCGGAAAGCTGACTTCGCAGGCGTCTGTCCGTTGCTTTACTCTCCGCCGCTGAAAGGCGGCGGCCCCATTGAAGCGGCGCGTCGTCCTCGCGGCGCGTGGCGCTGTGCTCGGGCTCTCCGCCGCTGAAAGGCGGCGGCCCCATTGAAGCATGAGCGGCGTCCACAGGGTCGACGGGGCGAACGAGCTCTCCGCCGCTGAAAGGCGGCGGCCCCATTGAAGCGTCGGGTTCGCGCTCGGCGTGGCGATCGGAGCGGACCTCTCCGCCGCTGAAAGGCGGCGGCCCCATTGAAGCTCTTCGTGGCAAAGCGATTCGACGTCGCGTTGCGGCCTCTCCGCCGCTGAAAGGCGGCGGCCCCATTGAAGCCGAAACCTCTCGCCGGAGTATGGTCCGTCACTGCGGAACTCTCCGCCGCTGAAAGGCGGCGGCCCCATTGAAGCGCTCACAGCATGAAGATCATCGCCATGATGGCGATCTGCTCTCCGCCGCTGAAAGGCGGCGGCCCCATTGAAGCGACTCCTTCGCGAGGTCGCTCGAGCGCGACTGGGACGCTCTCCGCCGCTGAAAGGCGGCGGCCCCATTGAAGCGACGCGAAGGTGCGCACGATCGGGCTCAAGGGCCTGCTCTCCGCCGCTGAAAGGCGGCGGCCCCATTGAAGCGAAGAACTGACCGGCCCCGCCATCGGGCGCCGGTGCTCTCCGCCGCTGAAAGGCGGCGGCCCCATTGAAGCGCGCCCAGCGCCCTCTCACCGAACTCCCGCCGCACCTCTCTCCGCCGCTGAAATGCGGCGGCCCCATTGAAGCGATGTTCGCCTTGACCAACGCGACGCGGGCGCGATCCACTCTCCGCCGCTGAAAGGCGGCGGCCCCATTGAAGCCTGTCGTGCGCGCGCTTGGCGCGGCCGGGGCCGGCGAGCTCTCCGCCGCTGAAAGGCGGCGGCCCCATTGAAGCAACATCGCCTCGATGCGCCGCTCGACCGCATCGTCCCTCTCCGCCGCTGAAAGGCGGCGGCCCCATTGAAGCCCGGAACTCATCCTTTATCGAAAAAGGATCGGCACCACCTCTCCGCCGCTGAAAGGCGGCGGCCCCATTGAAGCGTCGTAGCAGTACCCGAACTCGTCGCATCCACAGCTCCTCTCCGCCGCTGAAAGGCGGCGGCCCCATTGAAGCGTTGATCGAAGGCGCCGCAACGTCGTGGAGCCTCCCTCTCCGCCGCTGAAAGGCGGCGGCCCCATTGAAGCCCTTGCCGCCCGCCGCGCGATCTCCGCCGGGTGCCTCGCCGGCTCTCCGCCGCTGAAAGGCGGCGGCCCCATTGAAGCCTGCTGGGCAACGATCCGACCGAGCGCGGGGCGATCTCTCCGCCGCTGAAAGGCGGCGGCCCCATTGAAGCCGTGAGTGTTGCGGCGTCTGTCCATACCTGTCGCGATCTCTCCGCCGCTGAAAGGCGGCGGCCCCATTGAAGCACGATCCACTGCTTGATCGCGCCGGAGAGTGTCTCCTCTCTCCGCCGCTGAAAGGCGGCGGCCCCATTGAAGCAAGGACGCGTTCAGCGGTGCCGCGCGCGGGGCTGGGAACTCTCCGCCGCTGAAAGGCGGCGGCCCCATTGAAGCCGGGCGGGCACCGCGACGGCCGATCTCGCGGAGGCGGTCTCTCCGCCGCTGAAAGGCGGCGGCCCCATTGAAGCTCACAAACACCGCGACGCCGGGGACGGGGACCATCTCTCCGCCGCTGAAAGGCGGCGGCCCCATTGAAGCAATCAGCAGGTTCATCCGGCTGTGCCTTCTCCAGAACTCTCCGCCGCTGAAAGGCGGCGGCCCCATTGAAGCCGAGAGGCTGCAGGAGAAGGGGCAGCCCATCGCGTTCCTCTCCGCCGCTGAAAGGCGGCGGCCCCATTGAAGCACGGGTCACCACGGGTCGCAGCGTCGGCCTCCGGAGCTCTCTCTCCGCCGCTGAAAGGCGGCGGCCCCATTGAAGCTGCACCGCCTCACGCGTCGCCGTCGGCAGCGCCACCTCTCTCCGCCGCTGAAAGGCGGCGGCCCCATTGAAGCACGCTGTTCGCGGCGCTCGACGTCGCGACCGTCGTACTCTCCGCCGCTGAAAGGCGGCGGCCCCATTGAAGCACCAGGCGCAGCAGCGCGTCCGCCCGCTCCTCCAGCCCGTCTCTCCGCCGCTGAAAGGCGGCGGCCCCATTGAAGCGTCGGCCGGGCCATGACGACGCACTTCACGGCGGGCACGCTCTCCGCCGCTGAAAGGCGGCGGCCCCATTGAAGCCACAACCCGCCCACCTTCACGCCTCGCAGCGCCGCATCTCTCCGCCGCTGAAAGGCGGCGGCCCCATTGAAGCCGCAACTCCCGCTCTTTTACGGGGGTTGTCCGCCTTGCCCTCTCCGCCGCTGAAAGGCGGCGGCCCCATTGAAGCAGGAACCCGTGTGAGTGCGGAGAGCGGTCCCGAGCGCTACTCTCCGCCGCTGAAAGGCGGCGGCCCCATTGAAGCTGGGTCGAGTCCTCGCCGTGGAGCGGGGTCGGCGGGCACTCTCCGCCGCTGAAAGGCGGCGGCCCCATTGAAGCTCGATGCCGGGAAACTTGAGGTATGAAAACATCTCTTGCTCTCCGCCGCTGAAAGGCGGCGGCCCCATTGAAGCGATGGCGTCGAGTGCACGAACGAGGCGGCGGCGAACCTCTCTCCGCCGCTGAAAGGCGGCGGCCCCATTGAAGCCGGGCAGAGCCCGGCGGGTAGGGGCGGAGCCCCGAACTCTCCGCCGCTGAAAGGCGGCGGCCCCATTGAAGCGCGTCGGCTCACCGGCCCAGGCCCGGAGGCTGTCGCCGCTCTCCGCCGCTGAAAGGCGGCGGCCCCATTGAAGCGAGTCACTGACCGGCGGGCGTTTGCCGAGGTGGATGTCTCTCCGCCGCTGAAAGGCGGCGGCCCCATTGAAGCTTGCAGCTGCCGAGGCGAGGCACATCGAGCGAGGCGAACTCTCCGCCGCTGAAAGGCGGCGGCCCCATTGAAGCCGCTCGTCGAGCATGAGGAACTCCCGGGGCACCTCGTCTCTCCGCCGCTGAAAGGCGGCGGCCCCATTGAAGCCGCATGCGGTGGCCGTTGTGGTAAACGGCGCTAGCTCGCTCTCCGCCGCTGAAAGGCGGCGGCCCCATTGAAGCAAGACGTCATGAGCATCTACGGCGAGAGCATTAATATTCTCTCCGCCGCTGAAAGGCGGCGGCCCCATTGAAGCAATGACGAACGGGTCGGCGCCGGGCATGACGAACTTGCGCTCTCCGCCGCTGAAAGGCGGCGGCCCCATTGAAGCGGCAGCGTCGTGGCGAACGCCACCGCGTGCTCGCACCTCTCCGCCGCTGAAAGGCGGCGGCCCCATTGAAGCTCGGCCCAGCGCGCGCGAAGCGCCTTGAAGCCTGCCTCTCCGCCGCTGAAAGGCGGCGGCCCCATTGAAGCTGGCGCTGCTGGTCGGCGAAGTAGCGCTCTCTGATTCGTCTCTCCGCCGCTGAAAGGCGGCGGCCCCATTGAAGCGACCGGCACCCGGCGGACCCTGACGGGGAGCGCCTCTCTCCGCCGCTGAAAGGCGGCGGCCCCATTGAAGCTCTGTCGTCGTTCCCGACCGTTCCCTTTTCGTTCCCGGCTCTCCGCCGCTGAAAGGCGGCGGCCCCATTGAAGCTCGGCGTCGAGCAGCTCGCACACGCGATACTCGGACTCTCCGCCGCTGAAAGGCGGCGGCCCCATTGAAGCAGCGCGGAGGCTGGCCACGCTGAGCGCGCCCATGCCCTCTCCGCCGCTGAAAGGCGGCGGCCCCATTGAAGCATGCGGGGCGCCCTGCCGGCCGACCCGCGCGAGGGGACTCTCCGCCGCTGAAAGGCGGCGGCCCCATTGAAGCAGGAAGTCCGCGATGACCGTCAGCGCGGGATCGCCAACTCTCCGCCGCTGAAAGGCGGCGGCCCCATTGAAGCGACGCCTGGTAGATCGTGCCGACGTGGCCGGGGAACACGCTCTCCGCCGCTGAAAGGCGGCGGCCCCATTGAAGCGTGTGTGGCAAGCTTCGCCTGGAGCCCGTCGCCGTTACTCTCCGCCGCTGAAAGGCGGCGGCCCCATTGAAGCCGACGGCGAGGGGCACAACATCCGCCGCTGTCCGACTCTCCGCCGCTGAAAGGCGGCGGCCCCATTGAAGCTGGCTTGGCGCGTTGCGAGTCGTCGGCGCTTTTGGCTCTCCGCCGCTGAAAGGCGGCGGCCCCATTGAAGCGAGGGGCCGGAGGCCGAGGTGATGGCGCAGGCGCTTCTCTCCGCCGCTGAAAGGCGGCGGCCCCATTGAAGCTGCTGTATCTTTCATATGTGCAAGACGCGACCCCACTCTCCGCCGCTGAAAGGCGGCGGCCCCATTGAAGCCCCGTAAGCGTGGCTCATGTCGTCATTCTGCCTCTGCGCTCTCCGCCGCTGAAAGGCGGCGGCCCCATTGAAGCAACGCGGTGCCTCCAGGCCGAATGGGTAAGACGCTGGCTCTCCGCCGCTGAAAGGCGGCGGCCCCATTGAAGCAAGCCTGTTGTTCGTATCCTCGGATCCGGCGATCTCGACTCTCCGCCGCTGAAAGGCGGCGGCCCCATTGAAGCCCATCTTCGTTGGTGTGCAAGAGGCCGTTGACGATCCACTCTCCGCCGCTGAAAGGCGGCGGCCCCATTGAAGCACCACCCGGCCTCCGCCAGCGCCGCGCGCAGGATCGACTCTCCGCCGCTGAAAGGCGGCGGCCCCATTGAAGCAAGGAAACGGCGAAGCTCGTCCGGCAGGAACTTGCCGCTCTCCGCCGCTGAAAGGCGGCGGCCCCATTGAAGCTGGGCGAGGCCGGACATTCCGGAGTTGGAGCGGATTCTCTCCGCCGCTGAAAGGCGGCGGCCCCATTGAAGCATTTCGGCGGCAACCTCGTAGGGGTCGCCAGAGCTCAGCCTCTCCGCCGCTGAAAGGCGGCGGCCCCATTGAAGCGCGACGTGCTGTCCAGCGAATTCGCCGCGATGCGCGATCTCTCCGCCGCTGAAAGGCGGCGGCCCCATTGAATCCCGACGGCGTCGCCCCCGGGCGAGAGCACGTCCAGCACCCTCTCCGCCGCTGAAAGGCGGCGGCCCCATTGAAGCGATTCGTCGTCCGCCAGCAACGCCTCGGGGCTCAGCGTCCTCTCCGCCGCTGAAAGGCGGCGGCCCCATTGAAGCGAAATTGTCTCGGTTGCGGTCGGTGGTGACGCGTTGGGCTCTCCGCCGCTGAAAGGCGGCGGCCCCATTGAAGCAGGGCCTGCTTGACGTTCGAGCCGATCCGCAGCTGCAGCTCTCCGCCGCTGAAAGGCGGCGGCCCCATTGAAGCCAGGCGGCGGTATCGTTCCTCGCCGCCGTCACCATGACTCTCCGCCGCTGAAAGGCGGCGGCCCCATTGAAGCCGGAAGTCGATCCACCTGAGCAAGATCACGAGACGTCATCTCTCCGCCGCTGAAAGGCGGCGGCCCCATTGAAGCCTGACGCGCCGGGCACTCCGCTCGAGGTGGAGGTCGAGGCTCTCCGCCGCTGAAAGGCGGCGGCCCCATTGAAGCGAGACCAGGTAGATCCCCTCTCCGGGAGCTTGAAGCGCTCTCCGCCGCTGAAAGGCGGCGGCCCCATTGAAGCTATATCCTCCGCTCAGGGTGCAGCGCGGCAAAGAGGTCTCTCCGCCGCTGAAAGGCGGCGGCCCCATTGAAGCTAGGCGTGGTCCAGGGCGCCGAAGTGCCCGATCGCGCGCTCTCCGCCGCTGAAAGGCGGCGGCCCCATTGAAGCGATGGTGACGCCGGCCGTCGCAAGGTCCTCGTCGGTCCTCTCCGCCGCTGAAAGGCGGCGGCCCCATTGAAGCGCGGCAGGCTTCATCGGCGACTTTTCTTGGCGACGGTCTCTCCGCCGCTGAAAGGCGGCGGCCCCATTGAAGCGCGTCGGGGTGGGGCGTCGTCCTCTGTCCGCTCGACGTCGCCTCTCCGCCGCTGAAAGGCGGCGGCCCCATTGAAGCATGGTACGTCAGGGGTTACGACGCTCGAGCTCACGGTCTCTCCGCCGCTGAAAGGCGGCGGCCCCATTGAAGCCTTGTAGACCTTTTCGATCACCCACGCGCGCAACGTGCTCTCCGCCGCTGAAAGGCGGCGACCCCATTGAAGCAACGCCTCTCTCGCCGCCGTGAAGTCGCACGTACAGGGCGCTCTCCGCCGCTGAAAGGCGGCGGCCCCATTGAAGCCGCCGTGGTGCCGCGCCAGGTAATCGGGGTTATCGCCACTCTCCGCCGCTGAAAGGCGGCGGCCCCATTGAAGCCCGCTCGCGGGGTCCTTCGCGTTGAACACCACGCTGACTCTCCGCCGCTGAAAGGCGGCGGCCCCATTGAAGCGGCGCCTGCTCCGCGGGCGTGGCGAACCAGGTCTACGAGCTCTCTCCGCCCCTGAAAGGCGGCGGCCCCATTGAAGCGATTCATCGGTCCCGCTCCGTCGCATAGGGCGAGCGCTCTCCGCCGCTGAAAGGCGGTGGCCCCATTGAAGCAGGATCTCCTCTACCGGAATATGCTGCTCCACCCCGCTCTCCGCCGCTGAAAGGTGGCGGCCCCATTGAAGCGGTTGTGGAGCTGGTGAACTCGTCGCCGGTTTCCAGCTCTCCGCCGCTGAAAGGCGGCGGCCCCATTGAAGCAAGCTCCACGGCTCCGTCCGTCGCCGTCGCTCAGCTGCTCTCCGCCGCTGAAAGGCGGCGGCCCCATTGAAGCTCAGAGAACGGTGTGGAGGCAGGCGCAGGCGGCGCCCGCTCTCCGCCGCTGAAAGGCGGCGGCCCCATTGAAGCGGGCGGGGGTATGAGTTCACCGATGCGGCTCGCGTGCAGCTCTCCGCCGCTGAAAGGCGGCGGCCCCATTGAAGCTCGGGGTGCTCGTCGCTGCGCTACCAGATGAGGCGCTCTCCGCCGCTGAAAGGCGGCGGCCCCATTGAAGCTGGAGGAGGCGGTCAATGAGATCTCGCGGTGGGAAGCTCTCCGCCGCTGAAAGGCGGCGGCCCCATTGAAGCCAGGCCGGGTTCTCGTACCAAGCGACGCTCGCGAAACTCTCCGCCGCTGAAAGGCGGCGGCCCCATTGAGGCGCCTCCACGGCCGCGCGAGCATCGATGTCCGCACGCGGCGCCCTCTCCGCCGCTGAAAGGCGGCGGCCCCATTGAAGCCCGGCGACCGTGAACGCGGCGAGGCTCGCGACGTTCCTCTCCGCCGCTGAAAGGCGGCGGCCCCATTGAAGCCTCCCCCTCCGCCCGCCGCGGCCCGTGACGCGACGATCACCGACACCATGCGAGCGGCGCCCTCGTTCTTGGGCCTTCTCGTGCCCCGCGCATCCCCGAGCGCGAGCCCGCGTTGGTGGCCCGCGCGGTTCTGCTTTTCGTGATCCGGCCGGCTCGTCCTAGCCTCCTCGCCTCGTTGGCGTCCCCACGCCCAAGGGCTACTGCTTCGTAATCGTTCACGGATCGACTCAATCAATGCGACAATTCGCGTGCTTGCAAGACTGAGCGAGCATATGAAGACAACCGTTGCTGGCACTCGCACGCGCCCGAGGTTGGTCAGGAATGCGATCCAGCCCGTGAACGGTTACACTGCTTCCTCCTGACCAACGTGCCCCGCAAGACGCACGGCCCGCATCAGGTAGGTGATCTCTAATGCGTCCGCTGGGAGAGCGAAGCTGCAGTTCTCGATGCCGGGCACCGGATGGGCGACCGTCGTCGCGCCGTGAGATTGCCATAGGCTGCCCGATCGTCGATTCCGACTGCCGTCGTTTCAGTTGACAACGCCGTAGCCTTCGGCGTTACCATCCTCCGGCATGAAGCCGCTCACATCTTGGCCGGTCGTGGCCGGGCTCGTCGTCATCGCTCTCGGCTGCAGCGGCGGCAGCGCGGGCGCCGGCGGAGCGGGCGAAGCGGGCCCCGGCGGAGCGGGCGAAGCGGGCCCCGGCGGCGGCGCAGGCGGAACGAGCGACGGCGGCGGCACGGACGGCGCTGCCGCGGGCACCGGCGGAACGACCTCTGCGGCGGGCACCGGTGGATCGCTCGCGGGAACGGGCGGTGGCGGGGATGGCGGCGGCGCGGCGGCCGGCGGTAGCGGCGGCGACTCGGGCGCGCAGGGTGGCGCCGGCGGCAGCGCGGGCTCGACCTATCGGCCCTGCCCGACCGACGGTACGGCGTGCAAGATCATGCCGTTCGGCGACTCTATCACCGACGGATACAACGGGGACACGCCGGGCGGCTATCGCGTCGAGCTGTTCCGGCTCGCGCACGCGGCGGGCAAGAACATCACGTTCGTCGGTTCGGGATCGAACGGACCGAACACCGTTGGCGGCGTGGCGTTCCCGCACAACCACGAGGGCCACAGCGGCTGGACGATCGCCCCCGCCGGCGGAAGGAGCGGCATCTCGACGCTCGTGTCGACCGTCATGCCGCAATACAAGCCCGACATCGTGCTCTTGATGATTGGAACCAACGACGCAATCGACAATTACGACATGCCCAACGCCCCCAAACGTTTGGGCGCGTTGATTGACAGCATCTACGCGCAGCTCCCCAATGTTCTCATCGTGGTGGCCGCGCCCGTCCCGTCGCGCGGCGACGCGAGCAAGGGCGACGACACAGCGCTCAGCGCGCGCATCAAGACCTACGACGACGCCATTCCGGCGGTGGTGAAGGCCCGGGCGGACGCAGGCCGACACATCATCTCCGTCGACATGTACACGCCCTTCAATCCGAACAAGACCACGTTGCTCGAAGATCAGTGGCACCCCAACCTCCAGGGCTACGTGCTGCTGGGCGGGCAGTGGTACGCAGCGTTGCAGCCTCTGCTCTGACGGCGCGGTCGCTCAAGGGAGGCGCGCGGAGCCTGACGCCCGGCGCGGCATGTGCAGGCTCGACCAGGGGGTAGGTAATCTTAGAGCGCCTAACAAAAGCCCGTCGGGATATGGTGGAGGCAGAGCAGGCATACGGCGAGCAGGAGGAACGCTCGGTGAATGTCGGCACGGCGGCGGGGGCTCGCCCAGGTCGTCGCGCTGCACGGCGATGAAGAGGACCACCGTCGAGAACAGCGTCTTGCAGTCGTAGCGGGTCCTGCAGCCGGCGGCCCAGATCACCACGCCGCGGCGATCGAGGGCGCGCGCGGACGCTCCACCGGCGTTGACGCCGCTCAGCCGGCCGCCGACCATCCGCTCCCGTGCAGGCGCCCTCGCCCTCGGCCCTCTTCCAGCTCCTCCTCGACGCGCCCGGGACACCCGATCTGGAGGTCGTGCGCTTTCGAGTCATCGAGAGGCTCTCACGCTGCTTCTCCTTCGATGTCACCGCGCGGCTCGACGCCGGGGCGATTGATGAGGCGACCCTCGCCGCGACGCTGATGGAGCGGCCCGCGTCCCTGCGCATGCCCACCTCGGCGACCGAGGCGCGCGCGGTGACCGGCGTCGTCACCCGGGTGAGCGTCGAGGGCGCCGACGGCGACGGGCGCGCCGTCGTCCGCGTGCGCATCGAGCCGCGGCTCGCCCTCCTCGGCGAGGGGCGGCAGAGCCGGATCTTCCAGGAACAACCCCTCTCGGGCGTCCTCGGCGCGGTGCTCACCGAGGCAGGGCTGCCCCACCGCTTCTCCCTCCCCGCGCCCCGGCCCCCGCGCGTCTACTGCGTCCAGCACCAGGAGAGCGATCTCGCCTTCATCACCAGGCTCTGCGCGGAGGACGGCGTCTTCTTCTGGTTCGAGCCGCCCGAGGGCGGCGATCCGGCGGCGCCCGAGGTGATCGTCTTCGCCGATTCCCCCGGGGCTTATGCGCAGATCGCCGGCGATCCCACGCTCGCCTACCGCCAGGCGACCGGCGCCGCCGCGCTCGCTCCCGAGGAGCGGCACGTGACGCGGTTCGTGCGGAGGCAGGCGAAGGCGCCGCGCGGCGCGCGGGTGAAGGGCTTCGACTTCGCGCGGCCGGCGCTCGATCTCGGCGGGACCCGAGGGGAGGCGATCCGGGCGCGCATGACGTACGATCACCGCGATCACGACGAGCGGATCGACGCCGGCGCCGAGCGGGCGCAGATCGTGCTGGAGCAGACCCGGGCCCGCGCGGATCTCGGCGAGGGCGCCTCGTGGTGCCGGCGGCTCGCGCCGGGGCACAGGTTCTCGCTGGAGGGCCACGACGTCGCCGCGCTCAACGGGCGAGCGTCTCCGCGAGGCCTGCGCTGGCGATAGCAGTCCGAGCCGCCTCGATTACGCCCTGCTCCACGACAAGGGCTGGGGCGTGCCCAGGGACCCGAAGAAGGCGCGCGAGACCGCGCAGCTCGGGTGCGATCGAGGCGATCGCGAGGCGTGCGGGTGGCTGAAGAACCCCGCGCTCCACACCCCGAAATGGGTGAAGGAGCGCGAGCAGCGGCTGGCGAAGCGCAAGGCGCGCGGCGCCGCGACCAAGGAGCCGAGATGAGCGCGGCAGAGCGAGCGCGGCAGGCAGGGCGCGCGCACCAGCGCGAACCGCAGATCGAGGGGCTCACGATCGAGCGCTACGCGGAGGTGATGGCCTATCGCCGCCACTTCCCCGCGGCGCGCGCGACCGAGGTGCTGCTCCGGCTCGGCATCCAGCCGGCGCGCTGGGATGCGGCGACGCGCGGCTGGGGCACGGCGATGAGCAGCGCGCTCGCCCGCGACGAGCCGGAGATCCTGACGCGCTTTGCGAAGGCCCTCGCGACCCAGGAGCGGCGACTTCGCGAGTTCCCGCCGCGCATCGAGTCACTCGGCGAGCCCGTGGCCCAGCAGGGGGACATCGACGGCGCGCGCGCGTTCGAGGGCGAGCGCGCGGCGGAGCGGCCGTCGTACCTGCGCGACGAGGCCGCGAGCGCGCCCCGGGAGGCCGCGAGCGCGCCGTGGCCCGCTCCGCCCGCGGAGCCGGCGCCCGGCGCGCTGCGGAACCTCCACGGGACCGCCGAGATGAGCCGGTTCGTCCCCCGGCCCGCGCTGCCCTTCCAGGAGCTCGATCCGGCGCGCGAGCCCAGCAAGAAGCGCTGATCCCGAGATGGGTTCTCTTCTTGGCGCCCTCGGTGCGCTTGGCGGCTGATCTGCCCTCGACGCGGAGCCAGGCACCGCCACCGGGCCAATGAAGGGGACCGGACAGGGGATTCGCAACACCCTGTGTCGCCTCGGCCAGGAGTACAACCATCCGCGGTCGACGCCCTCCGTCGAAGGGGAAAGCACCTCGCAGATCCAGTCCGGGGCGAGCGCGAAGTACGCCGCGTCGGGCATCTCGGGCATGCGTTCGCGGCGCCAGCCGGCGAGATCGGGCACGAGCGCGTCGAGCTCGCCCGGCGCGCCCGGGTCGGGGAAGCGCAGCTCGGGCTCGTCGATGATGTGCCAGCCGCCGGGCCCTCCGTCGCCCAGGTCGAACGGTCCGCCCAGCTCGATGCCCAGCCTGGACGACGCCCGTGCATGTCGCGGTGCCGGCCGGGGGAACACGTGCAGGGTGCCGCTGACGAGCTCTGCCACCTGGTGCGACGGAACGGCTTCGAGGTCGGCGTACGTGGCGCGGCGCTGTTTCTCGGCGGCTTGGCCCATAGGGGCCAGGTCTGCCCGGGGGCGCACAGCGGGGCAAGGCGGCAAGGCGCAGGGTCGGGTCGGCGCGCCGGCCGGCTCGCTCATTGCGCCACGAGGTCTCCTGTCGAGCGCGGCGCGACCTCGTAGGTCGTCTCGTATTGCGCGGCGAGGCCGGTCACCGTGATGTCCTGATCGATCGCGAGCGACGCCGTGTCGATGACAGGTTGCCCGTCCACGATATGCACGAAGACCTGGATCTCGCCCGAGCCGTCGTCGATGTATACCTTGAAGCCGTAGGGCTGGTCGTCCTCCACGGCCTTGGTCACGCTGCCGCTGACGCGCACCAGCAGGCCCTCGACGGGCTCTCTGACCTCGCCGGTCATCACGTCCTTCGGTTCCACGGAGCCGGTCCCATCGAGCTCCGTGACGGAGGCCGCCTCGGCGTTGAGCACCGTCTGCTGGGCCGTCTGCCCGAGCTTCCCCGTGACGCGCACCCTGGTGCCGAGGCCGACATCGAGCGCCTCGGGCAGGCTCACGTAGATGCCCCCGGTGCTGTCCTGCAGGGCGAAGCCCTGCTCGCCGGTCGCCGAGGTGAATGTGCCGGGCGCCACGGTCACTACGCCGTCGACCGTCGCCGTGGAGCCTTCGGCCAGGCCGCGGGCTTCGGAGATGGCGACCGCGACCTCTTCGCCCAACGCGGCAGGCGACTCTTCGTCAGAGCTGCAGGCCATCGTCGCGAGGACGCTGGTGGCGAGGGCGATCGAGACGATGCTGCGAGTCGAAAGGGTCGTGCGCATTCCCCGTCCCTAGCCGTGCTGCCCCCCGCGGACAAGGCATGGCTCCGGAGCGCTGGATGTCGTCTCCAGGCCATCGCTTCGTCGCCATCACGCGATCCGCAGAACCGCGTGTTCCGTCTCGCCTGTCCTCAACGCGGATCCTCGTGAACCACGACGTGGAACGCGCCGGCGGCGATCCCGAGCGACGTTCTCGTCCCTACTCAAAGCGCCGCTCAGGAGCACGCCGGTGCCGCGGGGCGACGCCCTCCGGATCAGCCAGGGATCAGGCGCGCAGGCGCGTGCCCCGGGCTCAGACCCTCCTACAAACGGGGCTCGGTATCCGGTTCCGCCTCGCTTCTTGGCACCAGCCCCCGTCGATTCTGTGACGATCCCAAGAATCCCCCGCAATTCTAAGCATGAGCCCTCTCTCTCCCCTCCCGCCTCCTTCCGCCGACCTGGTCCAGCACAGCACCTGGACGTCCATGCACGCCACCGCCGTTCACGTCCTCCCGGGGATGCTCCGCTACCTCGGCGTCGCCGAGGACGACATCGACGACCTGTCCCAGGAGGTCCTCCTGGGTGCCTACACCAGCCTCCCCCGGTACAACCCCGCCTATCCCGCCGCGCGCGGCTCTGCCTCACTGCCGCCGGCCGCCTCGCCGCTTCTCCACGACTTCGTGTCCGCCGTGCCAGGCGCCGCCGCGGACACCGCCCAGGAGCAGCGGGAGCAGGACGACCCGGCGTCGCTCCCTCGGCCGGCGCCGCGCGATCCCTCTCGGCCATCGCGCCCGCACGGCCTCGGCCCGCGCTGGCGAGCCGAGTCCAGCTGGCTCTTCGGGATCGCCTGGCGAAAGGTCCGGCGCCATCTGGAGCGCACCTACCGACGCCTCGAGGTGCCGGTGGGCCTCGCGGACGAGGCGTACTTCGAGGGCGCCGACGTCGCGCCGAGCAGCGAGCAGCGCATCGCCACGAACCAGCGGATCGCGATCGCGACCCGCCTGCTGGCGACGATCGCGCCCGAACGGCGCGCCATCCTGATCATGGCCGACATGGTCGAGATCCCGGTGCGCGAGATCGCGCGCTCCCTCGAGCTCAACGAGAACACCGCTTCGAGTCGGCTGCGCCTGGCGCGTGAAGACTTCCGCGCCGCCGTGAAGCGCCTGCGCTCCGAGGAGCAGCGCGCGCTCCGGTCGGGCCTGCTCATGGTCCCGCTCTTCTCCCTCGCCTCCTCGCGCTCCGCCGTCGCGTCGCCGGCCGTCCACTCCGGCGCATCCGCCGCCGTCGAGACGAACGCGCCCGCGACCCGTCCCGAGCTCCCGAGCGATCTCGGACCCCAGGACCTCGCAGATCGACCCGGGCGCGCCGCTCGCCTCGGACGCCTGCTCGCCCGGTTCATCCGCCCGGCGCTGGCGTTGGCGACGGCAGGCGTCGGTGGCGCCGCGTTGTTCGCCGCGCTCGCGCCAGCGCCGGCCCTCTGGGCCCGCCACCTGGGCCCGATCGCGACACCGCTCCTCCTCTCGCGTGCCGTCCACCCCGATGTGCGACCGGAGACGGGTCCCGGTGAAAGGCCGCGCTCCGATGCGGCGCGCTCCGACGCGATCTCAGAGAAGGAAGCTCCACGCCCGCGCGCGCCCACGCCCGAGCGGGCAAGTGTCTTCCGCCAGCGCAAGCGCGCCGCGCCGGAGCAGCGCGCTCCCTCCGACCAGGATCGAGAGCTGCTCGCCGACGAGCTGCAGCTGCTCGACGCCGCCAGGCTGGCGCTGCTGCGGAGCGACAGGGCGACCGCGCTGGAGCGCATCGCCGCCCACGAGCGACGGTTCCCCGAGGGGCAGCTCAAGCTGATGCGCGAGCGCCTGCGAACGAAGGCGGCGGCGGCGCAGGCGACGCCGGCCGGCGGCGCGGCGGGGCAGAAGCTTCCGTGACCGCACGGACGAGGCACGTGCGTCGGACATCGCACGACGAGAGCACGAGCATGAAGCGGGCGGCCCACGCAGCGCTCGCCTCGATGGCCGCGGCCGCGATCTCGGGCGTCGGGGCCGCACCGGTCCGGGCCGAGCCCACGGCCACGCCGCTCCGGGTGCGGATCGAGTTCATCCGCGGGCCAGGCGCCGAGGATTGCCCGGACGAGCCGTTCCTGCGCGCAGAGACGGCCCGGGCGATGGGAGGGGTCGACCCCTATGATGCGGAGGCTCCGTTCACGATGACGGCGTCCATCGAGCGCCGGCACGGCAAGCTCGCGGCATCGCTGTTCCTCCGCGATGGCGACGGTCATGGACGCTGGGCCGACGGGTTCAGCGCGCGCGACGACTGCAAGGTGCTCGTCACCGCCATGGCCGTGTCGATCGCCTTGCTGCTCGACGACGCCTCCGAGCTCCCCGCACCACCGGCCGCGCCAGCGAAACCGGCTTCGCCGCCCGCGCCGCCCGAGGAGCCCTGCTCGCCGGACCGGCCCTGCCCGCCGAAGCCGGCCCCTGCGCCATCACCCCCGCGCGCGGCGCCCCGGAGCAGCGCGCCGCCGGTTGCGGGGGAGCGCTTCCGCTGGGTGGCCGGCCTGGGTGCGGTGACGGGCCTCGGGATGACGCCCGGTCTCGCCGCTGGGCCGGCGCTGTCCGTCGGGGCACGCTGGCCAGCGTGGTCGGTCGCGCTGGAGGTCCGTGCGCTCGCTTCGCTGCCGAAGACAATCGACAAGGTTCCCATGGCGGTGTCTCTTCTGACGACGAACGCTGCGCTATGCCATCATCGGCAGATTCTTTTCGCCTGCGGTCTCTCGGAGTTCGGGAGGCTTCGTGCTTCTCCCGACGTCCCCTTGGGTGGAGCGTCGCGGCTGAATCTTCGCGCTGGGCTTGGTGCACGAATCGGCATCGACTGGCCCTTCTCCGAGAGCTTCTCGGCGAGCGGATACACCGACGTCGTACAGAGCCTGATCGACACGGCGATCGATCGTCATCCAGGTGCTCCTGGATCTGAGCGCGCCCTGTGGAGCGCACCGAACGCCTCTGTGGCGTTCGGGCTAGGTGTACACGCGAGTTTTTGAGCGATCCGGTAACAAAACGAACGGAAACGGAAACGGCGCCGTAAATGCGTGAATAGCCAAGTGGTGATGAGAAAAATGCTCGGATCCGTGAATGCGCTGGGGCTGATGGTGCAGCATCGTGAATGGGCCTCTTGCGCCGTAGGCCCGCGGTCAGGTAGGTTCACAGCGATGCGCAAGTTTTACTTGGCTCTCTCAGGCCTGCTGTTGTGCATTGGTTGTGAACAAGAGCCGATTGTGATCACGGGTCCCTGTCTGCCCGAAGAGATCGAGCACAATCTGTCCGGTTGCGGCGTATTGCGCGACGCCGGAGCGGACGGCGGCCAGGGCGGCGCCGGTGGCCAAGGCGTGGCCGGCGGTGAGGCCAGCGCCGGCGGTCAGGGCGGCGCCGGCGGTCAGGGCGGCGCCGGCGGCGACATGCACAGCTCGCTGTGCTCTGGCCAGTGCACCCCGCCTGCGCCGCTCGGCTGGTTCGGCCCGGCGCTGCTCTGGTTCGGCCCGGCCGAGGCCGTCCCCGACTGCCCCGCCGACGCGCCCACGCTCGGCTACGAAGGCTTCGCCGATCTCCAGCAGCCGCCGATGGACTGCGCGATCTGCGCGTGCGATCCGCCCGAGGCCTCGTGCGCGCTCCCCACTGGCTGGGCGGCATCCTCGTCCGCCTCGTGCCCCGGCGATGAGCCGGGCACCGTGATGACCTCGTTCGCCGCGCCCGACGGCTGGGACGGCGCGTGCACCGCGGCGAACCCGATCCCCGAAGATCAGCTCTGCGACGGCGAGCCCTGCGTGCAGTCGCTCACGATCGCGGCGCCCTCGGTCACGATCGGCGCGTGCGCGCCGCGCCTCGACGCCCCGCCGCCTGTCCCCAGGCTCGATCCGTGGGCGACGCGGGCCAGGGCGTGTCTCGCCGGCGCATACACCGCGTGCAAGGACGCGACGACATGCGTGCCAGCCGCGCCGTCGGGCTTCCTGACGTGCGTCTACCACGAGGGCGGCGACGCCGGCTGTCCGGAGGGGTACGCCGTCAGGCACGTCTTCTTCGAGGACGTGATCGACGGCCGCGAGTGCACCCCGTGCGGCTGCGGCGATCCGACCGGCGCCTCGTGCACCCTCATGGCGTCCGTGTTCCGCGACGCCGCCTGCACGGACCTGCTCGCGTCGAGCCTCGTCAGCTCTAGCGTCCCGTTCTGCGTCGTGACGCCTCCCGGCGTCGGCCTGGGAAGCAAGTCGGCCGTGATCGCGGATGTCGAGCCGGGCGCGTGCGCGCCGCACGGTGGCGAGCCCGTGGGCGAACTGCAGGCGAGCGCGCCATCCACCTTCTGCTGCACGGCCTGACTGGCTCCTTCCCGGAAGTCCTCTCGCAAGGGCACATCGCGTCCGCGCCGCCCCTCAGCCCCTCGTCCCCGCCCTCCGCGGCAGCCGCGCCGTGAACGTCGTCCCCCGCTCCGCCTGGCTCGCCACCTCGATCGCCCCGCCGTGCGCCCGCGCGATCTGATGCGCGATGAACAGCCCGAGCCCCAGCCCGCGCCCCGCGCTCGCTCGCCCCTCCGCGGGCGACGCCTGCTGCCACGGCTCGAACAGCGTCGCCAGCCGCTCCGGCGCGATCTCCGGCCCCTCGTTGTGCACCTCGATCAGCACGTCGCCCCCGCGCGGCCGGATCGCCACCCGCACGGCGCTCCCGGGCTCGGCGTGGTCGACCGCGTTCTGCACGAGGTTCGTCACCATCTGGGCGATCCGCTCGGGATCCCACAGCCCCGCGCCGCTCCCCCGCAGATCGAGCCGGATCGGCACCCCCGCGCGCGTCGCCCGGAGCTCGTCGATCGCCCCCTTGCAGAGGACATGGAGGTTCCCCGGCCTCCGCGCGATCGGGATGCTGTCGCCGAAGCAGCTCCGGGTCAGATCGAGCAGGTCGTCGATCGTCCGCGCCATGCGGCGCGCGCTCGCCGCGATCCCCTCGACGCTCGTCGCCTGGCGCGGCGTCAGGTTGCCGTGGCGCACCAGCGTGCTCGACGCCAGCGTGACCGCCGTGAGCGGCGTGCGCAGGTAATGGCTGAGCGCGGCCAGGAATCGATCGCGAAACGCGAGATCGTCCAGCCGCGCAGCCTCCGCCCGCTTGCGATCGGAGATGTCGATCGCCGTGCCGATCATCCGGACGCTGCGCCCGGTCGCGTCGAAGAAGGTGCGCCCCTGCACGCAGACCCAGCGCTCGATCCCGTCGCGGATCCCCACGAGGCGGTACTCGATGCTGTACTCGCCGCCGCTCTCCGGGGCCTGTGAGCGCAGCACGGCCTCCTGCACGCGCGCGCGATCGTCCGGGTGGATCGCCGAAAGGAAGAGCTCGTAATCGACGTCCGACGCCGGCTCCAGCCCGCACACCTCCCGGCAGCGGTCGTCCCAGCGCAGCTTGCCGATCACCGTGTCGTAATCCCAGACGCCGACGCCGCCGGCCTGCGTCGCGAGCCGCAGGCGCGCGCCGCTGTCCTCGAGCGCGGCGCGCGTCGCCCGCTCGATCTCGAGGGCGCTCGTCCACATGCTCGCGTCCACCACCGCGTGGAGGACCTGCGCTTCCCCCGCCCCGAGCGCGATGCCCTGGGCGACGCACTCCTCGAGCAGCGCAGCCCGGAGGTGCGATAGCTCCCGCAGCGCCGCCTCGATGCAGCGGCCCCGCGTGACGCAGCGGCGCGCGTGGTCCTCGACCCGCTCGTACGCGCCGCGGAGCGCCGCGTCCTCGCCGACGAGCCGGCTCGCCGCGAGCGCCTCGATGAGGTGCTCGAGCAGCGCCGGCGCCGCGTCGACGAGCACCGGGCGCTCGCCCCGCCGCGGCGCCGGCGCCCTGGGATCGTCGAGCACCCGGCGCGTCCAGCGATCGAGCACGTCGCGCTTGCAGCTGCGGAGCCGGGAGGCAGCGGAGGTCTTTGCTAGGGGGCCGGCGTCATCCATCGCCACAAAGCGAGCGCTCGCCGGCGCGGATGTCACGTGAGGACACCCCCTGATTGGCGCGTAAGTGACCGTCACCGGGCGCGACGTCTCCGCCCTCGGCCCGCCGGCGCATAAGGCCCCGGCCGATCGGCGTCTGCCGCGCCCCGGCGCTAGCACCACTGTGTCACGACCGGGCGGGATGAGCCGAAGCTGCCTCAGGAATCTCCCGGAAAGCGGGAGCCTTTCTGCGGACCGGAGCGTGCCGCCCGATGGGCGCGACGCAGCCTGAAGTACCGTGGAGTACACGATGGACGCTGCCGCTCAGCGGCGGCTGGACGCCTACTTCTCGGATATCGGGCCCATCCTGGCCCATCCGCTGCGGCGCGAGTCGTTCGCGATCTACGCGATGGGGCTGCTCGGCGAGGCGGAGCGCAAGAGCATCGAGCCGCTCGCTGCCCGAGCCTGCCGACTTCGAATTGTACCTACCTCGGAGCTGGGCCGAGGAGCCGGCGCGACGGCGCGAGGCCCGCATTCCTGCGGCCGTGCAGTACAAGAGCAAGATCGACTTCGCGCTCGGCATGATCGAGCGCGCCGTGCGCGAGGGGATCCCCGGCGACATCGTGCTCGCCGACTCTTTCTACGGCAACGCCCATGAGTTCCGGGAGACTGTGCGGCTGCTCGGGCTCGACTACGCCGTGGGGATCGATGCCCGTCGCCGAGGCGCAGGACCTCGATCCCGGTCGGGCGGAGCCCCGGTGCGCCATGACATGTCACGTGACATCGCCCCGGTGCGCCATGACATGTCACGTGACATCGCCCCGGTGCGCCGTGACATCTCGTGGCTCCTCTGCCATCTGAGCCGGCTGACACCGCGGCGGCGGCCCGCGAGGTCTCTCCCCGGGCGCCATGGGCTGGCGGAAAAGCAGATGTAGGCGCCTGGTACGTACGTTGCCTTGCGTTCCAGCGCTCTCGGAAGGGCGACGCCATCTCGACGACTCATCCACGCACAGAAGAGGTGGTGTTCGCTCCGCGGCTCGCGGTGCCATGGCTCCGACGGCGAGGCGCTCCGGCCGTATGCAGAGGAGAAGGCGTGTGGTCATCCATCCGGGTCAGTCCCGTCGGGGGACGACGGCGAGGTACTGAGAATGATGAAGATCGATAGGCTCTGGTTCGCCATGCTCGCGGCGGCGCTCGCTGGCTGTGCCTCCGAGACCGGGGAGCTCGAAGGCCCCGGCGCGCTGGGCACGGAGGAGCTGCTCACGTCCGAGTCCCCCCTGACCAGCGGCTTCGCCGGGCAGCTGTCCAACCTCGTCGCTCGCTGGAGGCTGAACGGAACCACCATCTGCTCCGCGGTGGTCATCCCGGACTCCGTCGGCCCCACGATCGATACAGGCTGGGCCATTACGGCCAGCCATTGCGTCGTGGATACGGATCCGACCCTCTACTCGGTGGTCACCAACAACGGCTTCCCCTCGAACGTCGACAAGCTCTACTGGCATCCGCTTGCCGAATCGAACCTCGGCACCGTCAACAACTACGGTTCGGTCGACATCGTGTTCGCTCGCCTCGCGAGCCCCTCGCCCTTGATCGCTGACGTGAGCTTCGAGATGCTCCGAGCGAACAGGGACGTGTTCCAGGAGAGCGCGAGGATGAACGGGACCTGGACGTTCTCGAGGGACACCGGGCACGTCTCGCCGGACCCGACGTACGAATCTCGGATCCTGGTGGACGGCATCACGTCTGAACCGGGCGACTCCGGCGGCCCCATCTGGTACAGCGCAGACCCGAACAACGGAAGCACCCTCGAGGGAATTCACCTAGGGAGCGGCCATGCGATCCACACGTCCAGCTTCGGCGAGTGGCTCCTGAACGCGATGGCATGCGGGCCGTTCGACACGAGCGAGCCCGACGCCGCCTTCTGCACCCCCCAGTGCAAGTGCGGCGCCGGAGAGGGCGACTGCGACTCCGACGCCGATTGCAAGGCCGGGCTCGTCTGTGGCCAGAACATCGGCGACCTCGCGGGCCTGCCCGCCAGCTACGACCTGTGCGTCGAGCCTGGTACCCGCCAGTCGAGCAGCACGAGCGGGTACTGCGCCTCGGTCGGCGGCTGCCAGCTCTACGAGGGGGACTGCGACACGCACGACGACTGCCGGGATGACCTGGTCTGCCGCCCGGACGTCGGGTTCGCCATCGGCGAGCCCAACTGGGTCGACGTGTGCGATCTGCCGCGAATGCCGGGCACCAAGGCCTACAACGACAGCAAGGATCCCGTCTCGGGCAGGTGCACGGTGGATGAGCCGTGCGCGCTCGGGGACGGCGATTGCAATCCCAGCAATCACGCGACATGCCGCGGCAACCTGAAGTGCAAGGAGAACGTCGGCCAGCAGTTCGGCTTCCCGGGCAACGACGTCGACGTCTGCGTCCACCCGGACTTCTACTAGCTCTGCTGTTCGGGAGGCGGGGGTTCCAGACGCACGCCACCAGCAGGCCCACGTTCGCGGATAGGAAACCTGGCGGGCGGAACTAGAACGCGCCCAGCACCCCGACCCCGCCGCCCTCCGGGCCGAGGAGCGGCACGATGCGCGCGTGCGCCCGCGCCGGCGAGCCCTGCCGTGCCCCCGCGGCGCTCGCGCCCTCCGCCCTCGATGGGCCCGAGGTCAGCACGAGGACCGCCCCCGCGGCGAGCGCGGCGACGCCCACGCCGACGCCGATCGTGGACACGAGCGCCTTGGTCTCCGCCGCGTTGATCTCCTTGCGACCTTCCGGCGTACACCGCTTCTCCGGACAGAGCGCTTCGTCCTTTTCCGCGTCGCTCGCTTGCCCCGCGGCGAGGATGCCGAACACCGCGCCGACGCCGAGCACCGCCACGCCGGCGCCCCCGATCACGAAGCCCGCGGTCTGCAGGCCGCGCCCGCCGCTGCGGCCGCCGACGGTGCCGCCGGCCGGCGGCGCCTGCGGCCCGGCGGGCTTGCTCGTGGGCGCCACCGGCAGGAGCTTCGGGATGGCGATCGCCTTCAGATCGGCGCTCTCGCCGACCTGGACGGTCGTCGACCAGACCGTGTAGCCGCTCGCCGTCGCCTCGACCTCGTGCGCCCCGGGATCGATCGGGATCGGCGTGCCGAGCGCGGCCGCGGGGATGTCGCCGCCGTCGACGCGGACCAGAAGGCCGGGCGTGTTCTCCGCGTTGAGCTGGATCTTCGAGAGCCTCGGCTCCAGGGCGTCGATGTGCTCCTGCGCGAACGCCTCCCGCGCGGCGTTGCCCTCCTTCTTCGAGGCGAAGAGCGCCTCCTTGAACTGCCCCCACGCCGTCGCCGTCTTGCCGAGCCCCTCGTTGCACAGGGCCAGGTTGAGCAGCGTCCCCGTGCCGGGCCGCAGGCGCTGGCTCTCGGCCAGCTTGGGGCACGCCTGCGCGTACGACTTCGCCTCCATCAGGCGGCGCCCCTCCTCGAACAACGTCTGGGCGAGCGTCGGATCGCCGCCCGCGCCCTGCGCGGCGGCGCCCGAGGGCGCGAACAGGGCGGCCGAGCCGAGCACGACCGCGGCGAGGGCGAGGCGGGCGCGACGGAGCGCGCGGGGGGCATGGACTGTCGAGGGGATCATGGCTGTGGGCTCAGTGCGGATCGTTCAGGTCGATGCCCTTCGGAGGGCGCTGCGTCGTCGTGGCTTGCGACGGGCGGGCGGCCGGCGTGGTGCGCCCCGCAGGCGAGCCGCCCCGGGCGGCGGTGGGCGCCGTCCTCGGCGACGCCGCGGGGGAGCTCGCGGCCGCCGCGGCGTTCGGCGCGGGGGCGCTCGCGGCTGCGGAGGCGCTCGCCGCCGCTGCGTCAGCCGTGGTCGCTGCGTCGGCTGCCGCTCCTGTCGGTCGGATCGTCGGCCCGTCCGCCGTCGTCGTCCCGGCGCCAGGCGCGGGCTGCTCGGGGGTCGGCGCCGGCGCAGGCGCGGCGGTCTCCGTCGCGCTCACGGCGACCGTCGGCGCCGCCGCCGTGCCCTCCGTCCCGTCGGCGCCGCCCCGGCGGAGCACGTAGACGCTGCCGACGATGAGCCCCAGGAGGAGGGTCGCGGAGATCAGCGCGATCGCGAGGATCGCGGAAGGGGAGACCGATAGCCCAGGGATCCGGCGCCCGTCCGACGAGATCCCGAGGTGGGTCGACGACGCGAAGGTCGCGGCGGCGCGGGAGCTCATCGGCGCGCTGTACGGACCGGGGACGATGTGCTGCTGCGGCGTGGGCGCCGGGAAGCCGTTCGGCGGGATCGGGCTCGGCCTGCCGTCGTCGGCAGGGCGAGGCCCGAAGGCGCCGTTGCCCGGCGACGGGGAGTGCGAAAACGGCGACGATGGATGGGGGTAAGGCGTCGAGGCGTGGGCGACGGGCGACGGCGCCTGCGAGAACGGCGTCCCGTGGGGGAGCGGCGTCGGCGGGCGCGGCTGCGCGGTGTCGTGCTGCCAGGCGGGATGCGAGGTGGGCCCCGGCCACGACGGCTCGCGAGCGGCCGGGCCAGGGATCCTCGAGTCCACCCCAGCGAACGACGGCTGTGACGCGCGCTGGCCGCCGGGGATCGCGGCGTGCAGCGACAGGCCGCCCATGCGCGCGATCCGGGCCAGGGTCGTGTACGTGCGCGCGGGCGCGAACGGCGCGAGCGACACGATGAGCTCGGCGACCGACGCATGCCGGTGCTCGCGCTCGCGGGCGTACGCCTTCTCCAGCACGGCCGCGAGCGCGGCGGGCACGTCGGGGCGGATCTCCCGCAGCGGCGTCGGCGTGCCTGTCAGCACCTCCGCGCAGAGCTGCGGCAGGGTCTCCGCGAAGTACGGCTGCCTGCCGGCGAGCAGCTCGTAGAGCGAGACGCCGAGCGCATAGATGTCCGTCCGGTGATCCACCGAGCGCGTCTGCCGCATCTGCTCCGGCGACATGTACAGGGCCGAGCCCAGCGCCGCGTCCGTGCCCGTCAGGACGTCGACCGCGCCGGTCGCCATCTTGGAGATGCCGAAGTCGAGCACCTTGACGAGCGGCGAGCCGTCGACGCGCGCCGTCAGGAACAGGTTCGCCGGCTTGAGATCGCGGTGGACGATGCCGAGCCCGTGGGCCTCGACGATCGCCTCGCTGCCCTGCGCGATGTAATCGATCGCGTCCTCGATGCCGAGCACGCCTTGATCGCGGAGCAGGCGCGCCAGGTCGCTCCCGATCAGGAACTCCATGACCATGTAGGGAGCGCCGTTCTCGAGCGTGCCGACGTCCGAAACACGGGCGACGTGCTCGCTCTTGATCTTCATGCCGGCCTTCGCCTCGCGGAGGAAGCGGGCCGACCCCTCCGGGTGCTCGGTGAACGCGGGGAGCAGGAACTTCAGGGCGACCCGCTCGTCGAGCACGATGTGGCGGGCCTCGACGACCACACCCATGCCGCCCTGGCCGATGACCCGCTCCACGCGGTACTTGCCGGCGAGCACCGTCCCCGGCTCGACCGGGGGCAGCGAGGGCTGTTTCGTCTCCGAACCCGACACTGCCGGCGATGATCACCGCTTCGCCCTCGGACGGCAAGCGTGGGCGGCGCCGGTGTCGGGGCGCGGCGTGGCGAGGCGGACAGAACGGCGCCAACGGCGCCGCAGCACGCTGTTTTTGTGCCGCCGCACGGTCGCCTCGTCACGCGGCTCGCGCCGTCGCGAGGCCGCGTCGCTGTGCGGTCGCTCCGTCATACGCTCGCGTCGCTGTGCGGTCGCTCCGTCATACGCTCGCGTCGCTGTGCGGTCGCGTTGCGCCACGATCGCCGTCGGACGCTCGTGGTATCGCGTCCGCGCGCCGCGGTGCGCTCGCGTTCACGCACCGTCACGCGCTCGCGCCGCGACGCGCTCGCCCGCCGCACGCTCGCGCCCACGCGCCGCCACGCCGTCGATCCCTGGCCGAATCGTCCTCGAAACGATCTCGCAGCGCCCTTCACGCGCGTCACGGAAGGCGAGACGGAAGGGGGCACTTCTGGTTGGATAGGGCCACCCCCGGAGACAAACCACCGTGCGCCTGCTCATCCAGCACCGGACCCGTTACAATTATCCCCGCCCCGCCTCGCTCGGCCCGCAGCTCATCCGGCTGCGGCCCGCGACGCACGCGAAGGCGAAGATCGAGTCGTACAGCCTGAAGATCGACCCGCCGATCGCGGCGCGCTGGCAGCAGGACCCGTATGGCAACCACGTCGCGCGGGTGCTCTTGCCCGCGGGCGAGCGCGTCCCTCACTTCGACGTCCTGGTCGAGCTCGCGGTCAGCGTGCGCCCCGTGAACCCGTTCGACTTCTTCCTCGACGAGCGCGCGAAGGAGGTCCCGTTCGCGTATCCGGCCGAGCTCAAGCAGGACCTGGCCCCCTTCCTCGACAGCGCCGACCCCTCGTTCGCCCGCGGTCCGCTGCTCGACGAGTTCCTCGCCGGGCTACCCTCGAAGGGCGACACCGTGTCGCTCCTCGTCGCGCTGAACACCGCCGTGAACCGGCGCATCAAGTACGTCATCCGCGAGGAGGCCGGCATCTGGACGCCGGAGGAGACGCTCGCGCAAGGGCGCGGCAGCTGCCGCGACTCGGCGGTGCTGCTCATCGCGGCGCTCCGGTCGCGCGGGCTCGCCGCGCGCTTCGTGAGCGGCTACCTCGTGCAGCTCACGGACGAGGGGATGATCCCCGACCAGCCGCGCGGCGTGAGCCGCGACGTCGTCGACCTGCACGCGTGGGCCGAGGTCTACCTCCCGGGCGCAGGCTGGATCGGCCTCGACGCGACGAGCGGCCTGCTCTGCGGCGAAGGCCACATCCCGCTCGCCTGCACCGCCTCGCCCGCGCTCGCGGCGCCGGTCGAGGGCACGAGCGACACGCGCGCGACCGACGTGACCTTCGAGATGAAGGTCGGGCGGCTCGGCCACGAGCCGAGGCCCACCACGCCCTACGAGGAGCCCGTGTGGCAGGAGCTCCTGTCCGTGGCGGATCGCGCGGACGAGCGGCTCGCCGCCGCGGGCTTCTCCCTGACGATGGGCGGCGAGCCGACGTTCAACTCGCGCGAGTACCCGGACGCGCCCGAGTGGTGCGAGGGCGCGCTCGGCCCGACGAAGTGGTCGCAAGGGCTCCGGCTCGCGCACGAGCTCCGGCGCCGGATCACGCCGGGCGGCGTCCTGCTGCTCCGCGCCGGCAAGCACTACCCCGGCGAGAGCCTGCCCCGCTGGGCGCTCGAGATCATCGGCCGGCGCGACGGCGTCCCGATCTGGACCGAGATGTCCCAGGCGCGCCACGCCGATCCGGCGACCAGCGCGTCGCGCGGGCGCGGCGTCGAGCTCTCGCGGAAGTTCGCCGACGCGCTCGCGACCCGGCTCGGGCTGGCCGACTTCCTGATGCCGGCCCTCGAGGACCCCTGGCGCCACCTCCAGGACGAGGCGAGCCTGCCCACCGATGTCGACCCGCTCAAGGCGAACCTCGACGACCCGGAGGAGCGGCGGCGCCTCGCGCGGGTCCTCGATCGCGGGCTCGGGCGCGAGGTCGGCTTCGTCCTGCCCCTCGCGCGCCAGTGGGGGTCGTGGATCAGCGAGCGCTGGGGCTTCCGGCGCGGGCACCTCTTCCTGCTCCCGGGCGACAGCTCCATCGGCCTGCGCCTCCCGCTCCGCTCGCTCGTCGCGGTGGCCCCGCCGCCGCCGATCGAGGAGCTCGTGTCGCCGCAGGACCCGCGGCGCGGCGAGATCGAGGCCGACGAGGGGGAAGAGCGACAGCGCCGCGTCCAGCTCCTGGACGGCGACGGCGACCCGGAGCACGCCGAGACGGCGCGCGCGCGCGCGGCCCAGCGGCACGCCCCCGAGGACAAGCGCGCCCAGCGCGCCGCGCCCGCCGCGGGGCGATCGGGCTACGGCGTGCGCACGGCGCTCTGCGTCGAGACGCGCGACGGCATCGTCCATGTCTTCCTGCCGCCGCTCCTCTCGCCGGCCGACTTCTTCGAGCTCATCGCCGCGATCGACGCGACCCGGCAGGAGACGGGCATCGACGTGCTGCTCGAGGGGTACCCGCCCCCGGCCGGCGCCAACGTGCTTCGTTTCTCGGTGACGCCGGACCCGGGCGTGCTCGAGGTGAACCTGCCGCCCTCCGACGGGGTGCGCGCGTACGCGTCGCTCCTCGAGACGGTGTTCGACGCGTCGCTCCACACCGGCCTGCACTGCGAAAAATACCTGGTCGACGGGCGCATGGCGGGGAGCGGGGGCGGCCATCACCTCACGTTCGGCGGCCCGACGCCGCTCTCGAGCCCCTTCCTGCGCCGGCCGGATCTCCTGGCCAGCCTGCTCACGTTCAACCAGCACCACCCGTCGCTCTCGTACATGTTCGCCGGCCTCTTCGTCGGCCCGACGTCGCAGGCGCCGCGCGTGGACGAGGCGCGCCACGAGAACCTCTACGAGCTGGAGATCGCGCTCTCGCGCGCGTTCGAGCGCCGGCAGAGCGAGCCGGCGTGGCTCTCGGACCTCCTGTTCCGCCACCTGCTCGTGGACATGACGGGCAACACGCACCGCGCCGAGGTGAGCATCGACAAGCTGTTCGATCCGCAGACGGCGCACGGCCGGCAGGGGCTCATCGAGCTGCGCGCCTTCGAGATGCCGCCGCACTTCCGGATGGCGGTCGCCCAGGCGCTCCTCGTCCGCACGCTCCTCGCCTCGTTCGCCGAGGAGCCGTACACGGGCCGGCTCGTGCGCTGGGGCCAGGCGCTGCACGACCGCTTCCTCCTGCCGTACTACCTGTGGCGCGACTTCGAGGACGTGCTCGATCACCTGAAGCAGCGCGGGCTCGCCCTGCCCGCGGACGCGTACCGGCCGTTCATCGAGCTGCGCTGCCCGGTGGTGGGCACGCTGCACGCCGGCGACGTGGTGCTGGAGGTGCGCAACGCGATCGAGCCATGGAACGTGCTCGGCGAGGAGCTGACGACGACGGGCACGTCGCGCTACGTGGACTCGTCGATGGAGCGCATCGAGGTGCGCGTGCAGGGGCTCACGCCGGAGCGCCACACGGTGCTCGTGAACGGCCACGTGCTGCCGCTCCGGCCGACGGGGACGGCGGGCGAGCACGTGGGCGGCGTGCGGTTCCGCGCCTGGGCGCCGCCGCACAGCCTGCACGCGCACATCGGCATCCACCACCCGGTCCACATCGACATCCTGGACACGTGGGGCAAGCGCTCGATCGGCGCGTGCGCCTATCACGTGTGGCACCCCGAGGGCCGCGCCTTCGACGGCGCGCCGCTCACGCGGTTCGAGGCGTCGGCGCGGCGCGCGCAGCGGTTCACGATCGAGGGGCCGACGCCCTGGCCGGTGACCGCGAAGCAGGCGATCGCGCACGGGGACGCGCCCTACACGCTGGATCTGCGGCGCTACGCCGTGGACCGGCCGCCGCCCAAGCCGCAGAAGGCCGAGGACGAGGGGTGAGCTGCGGGGCCGCGCTCCGGTGAGATCCTGCGCGGCCGGAGGCTCACCTGGACGGAGGTCCGGGGCTCACGGTCGAGCCGGGTGTGACACTTTGGCCCAGCGCGCACGCCCCGCGCGCTGCGCGGAAAATCCCGGCGCCCATCGCGCCGAGCGCCGCCATGGCCTCCTCCGCTGTGGCGATTTGCCTTCTCGCGGGATCCCCCACGTCCGCCGGCCGGGGCGCTCGGGTGACCCGGAGCTCCGGCGCCGAGCTCGCTTTGCGCGGCATAACGGCTCTCCAGGTCCGCGGCCCAACGGGTGAGTCGCGCCAGAACAGCGATTGGTACGCCCCCTGCTTGAGTGTTCGATGTCCCCTGCATCGCATGCGGACAGTACACCACGAAGGAGGACAACCCATGTTGCGCAAGGTGCTCGCAGTGCTCTTGGTCTCCACGATTCCCCTGGCCGCCGGCTGTTTCGTCGACTCGGACGACGACAAGGACGAAGGCGAGGACGACTGCATCACGGCGTGTTCGACGGATCGAGACGATTGCATCGCGGCGTGCGACGACGACGGCGATTGCGTCGCGGCGTGCGAAGAAGATCACGATTGCGACTCGCTCTGCATCTGAGCGCGCCGCGCCGTCGCTGGTTCAGTGATGTCGCCCGGCCAGGCGCCGCGAGAGCCTGGCCGCGAGCGGCGGGCGCGTCCGGATCATGTGGCGCATCGGCCGGATCCCGGAGGGAAAGGCGGCCTCGGCGAGCGAGGGCATGAGCGCCTCGTCGACGTTCTTGAGGGCGACCACGCGCTCTTCCCTGCGCTCGATCCAGATGAGCTCGCCGTCGCCGGCGCGCCCGAGCCGCGGCTCGTCGCCGGCGATCGGCGAGCCGTCGTAGAGCTGCCACAGCGCGGCCTCGACGCCCGCCGCGGCGCCGGCGTCGTCCCACGCCGACGCCCACGCCGTGCCGATCGCGTCCGTCTTCCGATCGCGCACGAACAGGGCGCGATCGCCGTCCCAGGCCGCGGCCAGGGCGCGCATGTCGCCGAGATCGGGCGCGCCCTCGAGCGGGCGCAGGAGCAGGTAGGTGAGCCACTCACCGAGGGTGTCCCAGTCGAGCCGCTCGAGCCGGTCGTCGAGCGTGGACGGGATCTCATCCAGGCCGGCGCCGACCTCGGGGTCCTGGGCGTCGAGGGCGAGGATCTGCTGGGTGCTCGCGGGCGCCCGCGTCGTGAAGAGCGCGTCCTCGCTCGACCAGTCGAACGGCGGGAGCCTGTCGATGACGGGCGTCACCGCGCTCGCGCCGGTCAGGTTGTGGGCGCAGTACTCGAGCCCGAAGCTGTAAGCGAACGATGGATACGCCATGAACAAGAGGGGGAGCTCGCTGCCGGCGAGGAGCTCCTCCCGGCGCGCATGCACCGAGGACAGGAGCGGGCCCCAGTCCACGAGGTGCAGATCGGCGTCGAGGTGCTCCTGCATGATGAAGCGCCCCTCCGCGAGCGTCGCGTCGCCCTCGGTGACCGCCCGCTGCGCGAGGAACGCGTCGCTCGTCAGCGCGTCGTCCTGGTCCGGCGCCAGGTCGAAATGCTGATCCTGGAGCCCGTGCACATACTCGTGGATGAGAACAGAGTCGTCCACCTCGCCGATGAGCACGATGCCGTTGCTCTCGGGAGAGTACCACGCAGCGGCCCAGTCCCCCGAGCGAGCCAGCGTCTCCCGAAGGTCCGCGTCGACGGCGAAGTAGCCGAGCCGGCCGTAGGTCGCGGCCATCTCCGCGAGATCGTCCTCCTCGGCGGCGGCCGCGGCCGCCTCCTGGTCCGCCTCGAACTCGTCCCGCGTGATCGTGACGACCGGCACGACGTGGCGGAACGACAGCTCGCGCACCTGCTCGGCGCGCTTCGCGAGCCGGGCGAAGCGGCGCTCCTCCTCGGATGGCTCGTCGCTGCAGCCGGCGATCGTCGGGATGACGGACAGCCCCACGAGAAGAGCGATGCCACCGAAGAATCGGTTCATGGTGGGCGGGCGCATAGCACCGCATGTGCCGGGCTCCTCGTCGCGGCGTTCCCGGCCGATCCAGGCGATCCGAAGGCGCCCCCGCCCGCGCGTGGCGCGCGCGGCGGGGCGGCGCAGCGCGCGCCGTTGTGCGCTTGCGCAAACGGTCGCGCGATTGCGCAATGGGCCGTCCGCTCGACGCGCCGCCGCCCCCGGGATGCCGGCGCGCAGCCCGCCGCTGCGGTCCGTCCCGGCGGGCGACGCATGGCCGGAAGGGGAGGGAATCAGGCCGCCGAGAGGTGGTGGCGCGCGAGGAGGTCGTTCTGGAGCCAGAGCAGCTTGTTGAACGCGCGGAGGGTGCGCACCTCGGCTTCCCGGTCGAGGCCCAGCGACAGGATGGTCTGGAGCAGGGCGTCCGACACGAAGCCCATGAGCGCGTTCATCTGCACGAGCGGGACGACGACCTCGGGATTGCCGGCCTTCGCGGTGTGGATCTTCCCCACCATGTCGAGGTAGGCGACCATCTTCGGATCATACGGGTGGGTCACGAGCCGGACGAGGTAGGTTGAGAGGTGCTGCTTGCGGAACTTGATCTGCTCGTGGTCCAGCGTGAGCGACGCGAGGTCGGCCGGGGGCGCCCCCTCGTAGCCATGCTGCTTCGGCACGAAGTGGCGCTTCGTTGCGTCGTAGAGGAACAGCTTCTCGTACACCGCGTTGACGAGCGCCTCGACCCGCGGGGCGAGGTGCGGCGCGGCGCCGTGGATCGCCGCGATGTCCGCCTCGCCGAAGCCGACAAACTCGATGAGGTACCCGAACCGATACTCGAGATCTGACTCCAGACGGCTCTCGTCGACGTGTTTCATCACGACGGTTCTCCTCCGCGTCTTCGCCGGCGGCGTGCCGCGAGACAACGCAGGGTGAAGACACCGGACCAGCTGTCGCCTGTCAAGCCTTGAGGTGACAGGCCGCGGCGGTACCGCGCGACAGGGGCGCGCGCCGTCTGCTCGATCACGTCCATCACGTCGATCACGTCCATCACGTCCATCACGTCCATCACGTCGATCACGTCCATCCACGTCGATCGCCCAGAGATGTCTGCCGCCGTGTCCGCTCGGGAGCGCCCGGCGGGGATCCGACGGCGCGCGCTGCTCGCTGGTCGCCGCGCCGGTGTTGGTAGGGGGAGCTCCGATCCGGAGAGCAGGCGGCCACCGATGGCTGGGCTGCGCCGCCGCCCTTATGGCCAGGGTTCGGTGGGAGCGCGTTCGGCCTCTCACCGCAGCGCAGCGTCAGGAGGAGGTTATGCAGAACACTGGACCGACAGCGGATCCGAAAGGCGCGGGCCCGAAGCCGCCTTTCGAGGGCAAGACACAGGAGCGTCCCGGAATCGAAGCCAAGATGGAGCCGAGGCCCGATTACGGCGAGTCGTCGTACAAGGGGCTCGGCCGGCTGAAGGACCGCATCGCGCTGATCACCGGAGGGGACAGCGGGATCGGCCGCGCCGTCGCGCTCGCGTTCGCCCGCGAGGGGGCCCACGTGGCGATCTCCTACCTGAGCGAGCACGAGGACGCGAAGGAGACGGCGCGGGTCATCAAGGAGGCCGGGCGCGAGGCGCTCACGCTATCCGGCGACCTGGCCGACGAGGCCCATTGCCGGAAGGTGGTCGAGGAGGTGGCGCGTAAATTCGGGCGCATCGATGTCCTGGTGAACAACGCGGCGGAGCAGGGCAAGGCCGTCGAGCGGTTCGAGGACTTCGACGCAGCGCGCCTCGAGCGCACCTTCCGCGTCAACATCCTGGCCATGTTCCACATGATCCGGTACGCGCTGCCGCACATGAAGGAAGGCGGCTCGATCATCAACGTCGCCTCGATCCAGGCGTACCAGCCGAGCCCGGATATCCTCGATTACGCGTCCACGAAGGGAGCGATCGTCACCTTCAGCAAGGGCCTGGCGCAGGACCTCATCGAGCGTGGCATCCGCGTCAACGTCGTGGCGCCCGGGCCCGTGTGGACGCCGCTCATCCAGCAATCGTTCGACAAGGAGAAGGTGGCCACCTTCGGCAAGAATCATCCAATGGAGCGCCCGGCGCAGCCGGCCGAGCTCGCCCCGGCGTTCGTGTTCCTTGCCTCGAACGAGGCGAGCTACGTCAACGGCGAGGTCCTCGGCGTAACCGGCGGCAAACCGCTCTCTTGAGGGGCTCACCCGCTTCGGATACGGGCCCACCTCGGCGTTTTCGGTGCTCAGCGTACAAGAGTACGCTTCCGCGCCGAAAACGCCGATCTGGGCCCGTCTCCTGTGCGGGTGAGCCCCGCTCTGCGCCCCGCTCTGGGGCGGAGATTCCGTGCTTCCGCTGGTCCTGCTGATTTCGCTGATTTCGTGCGCGGGTGAGCCCCGCTCTGGGGTGGCGGGGCGCGTCAGGGATCGGTGAGCTGCTTCAGGTCGACGCTGACGCCGAGGTGGTGGAGCGCGTCCTCGGGGCGGGTGAAAATGCCCATCGGTTTTTCATAGCCCTTCGAAAGCCGGACGAGCTGGAGCACACCGGTCGCGCTCTTCAGGAGGACCGCGGTCTTCTTGAAACCTTGCGTCAGCTTCGTGTGACAGTGCGCGAACGCATTCTCGAATCCGTCGTCGTTGCGCAGCGGTGCGTCGCGGGCGTCGACGAGCAGGAGCGTGCGCCGCCTGGCGATCGCCTCGAGCGACCGATCAATGCGCTCGAAGCTCAGCTCGATCGCCGCGATGCTCGGATAGTTCAGCGAATATCGCTTGATGAACACGAGCTGCTGAGCGGGGTCGTGATGGACGACCGTGTACGGGTCCCGCTCGATCTCGCGCAATCCGAGGAAGGCCACGACGGAAGGGTATGCCTGTTCGCCCAGGGCGTCGACCCCGGCGACGCCGCGCGGCATGGCGGCCCGCGGCGGCTCACCGGTCACTCGCAATCCGCCCCGCACCGCGCCTCTTCGCATGCGAAGACCGCCCCGGCAGCCTGCACGCCGTCCGCGTGCATCGCCGAGCACACCTCCAGGCAGCCATCTCCGTCCGCACGGCACGCATCCACGCACGCGAGCATTGCCCTGCACGACGGCTCGGCGACACACGCGTTCATCTCGGCTGCGCACCCTGTCAACCGGCAGGACGCGCAAGGGGACAGCGCGTCTCGCGATGGGCATTGCGCGCTGCACCGCTCGGACGCGCAGCCGCCCTCGAGGAAGATGCCCGAGATGCCCGCCCGGTGCGCCGTCAGGCACGCCTGCTCGCAAGCCACGTCCTCCGCGGCGCAGCCGAGGAGGCAGTTGCCCAGCGCGGCGCACTCCGCGCTCCGCTGGCACGCGCAATAGCTCTCCTGGCAGCGCAGGGCGAGGCAGGTCGTGCACGGATCGCCGAGCGACGCGCAGTCGTAGACCGCCTCTCCCCCCGCGCCGCCGCCGGCCGCCGTGGAGCTCGCCACGCCGGCGCCGGCGCCACCGGAGCCGCCGGCGCCGCCCGCGCCCCCGCCGGCGCCGCCCATGCCGGCGCCGCCGGAGCCGCCCATGCCGGCGCCGCCGGAGCCGCCCGTGCCCCCGCCGGAGCCGCCCGTGCCGGCGCTGCCAGCGCCGCCCGCCCCGGGGCTGCCGTCCGTCGAGCTGCAGGCCGCGGCCAGGAGCGCCGCTGCGGCGCACGTCTTCCAGGAAGAGAAGGCCATGGTCGACGCTACCGCGAAGGCCGCCGGCGGCTCAAGGTGAGGTGAGGAGGGAGCGCGCACCGATGCTACGGTGCCTCGCCGAGGAACCTCGCCATGATCGCTATCGTCAATCCAGAGCTGGATCGCTACGTTCACGACCACTCCGAGCCGCCGCCCGCGCTCCTCGATGAGCTGCGCGAGTTCACCCTGGCCCACGAGCCGAGGGCGGTCATGCAGGTCGGGCGGGTCGAAGGCTCCCTGCTCAGGATGCTGGTCGCGCTCATGCAGGCGCGCCGGGTGCTCGAGATCGGGACGTTCACCGGCTACTCGGCGCTCAGCATGGCCGAGGCGCTCCCGCCGGACGGCGAGCTCATCACGTGCGATCGCGACCCCGAGGTGGCCCGCATCGCCCGATCGTTCTTCGACCGCAGCGAGCACGGCGGGAAGATCCGGATCGCGCTCGGCGACGCGCTCGCCACCCTCCGCGCCATGCCGGCGAGCCCTGCCTTCGATCTCGTGTTCATCGACGCCGACAAGGAGCGGTATCCGGCCTACTACGAGGAGGTCCTCCCGCGCTGCCGCCGCGGCGGGCTGATCGTCGCCGACAACACCCTCTGGAGCGGCGAGGTCCTCGCCCCCGAGAGCGCGGACGGCCGCGCCATCGCCGCCTTCAACGATCTCGTCTTCCGCGATCCCCGGGTCGAGAAGGTCATGCTCACCGTGCGCGACGGGGTGACGCTCGCGCGCAAGCGCTGAAGGTCGGGCGCGGCGGGCGTGCGGCAGCGCGCCGCGAGCGCCGGTGGCGCGTCCGAAATCCTGGCCGGATCCCGGGCGCGCGGCGCTAGAGTCGGGCCAGCATGCTGCTCGCCATCGACGTCGGGAACACCAACATCAGCTTCGGGGTGCTGGAGGGCGAGGTGCTCCAGCACCACCTCCGCTGCGAGAGCGCGCGCTCCCGCACCTCGGACGAGTACGCCGTGCTCGTCCGGCAGATGCTCGACCTCCGCCGCGTCGACCTCGCCCGCATCGACAGCGCGATCGTCGCGAGCGTCGTGCCGACGCTGACCGACACGATGGTGGGGCTCGTCGAGCGGGCGTTCGGGATCGAGCCGCTCGTCGTGGGGCCTGGCATCAAGACCGGCATGGCCATCCTCTACGAGAACCCGCGCGAGGTCGGCGCCGACCGGATCGTCAACGCGGTCGCGGCGCACGAGTGGGTGCGGCGGCAGCCCGAACCCGCGCCCCGCGCCGCGCCGGCGCGAGCGCACGCGGCCGAGCCCGACCGGGGGGATCACGCCGCCGCCGGCGTCATCGTCGTCGATTTCGGCACGGCGACGACGTTCGACTGCGTGACCCCGAAGGGAGAGTACCTGGGCGGCGTCATCGCGCCGGGCATCCAGATCAGCGCCGAGGCGCTCTTCTCCCGCGCCGCGCGGCTGTCCCGCGTCGAGATCGCGCTCCCGCCCCGGGTCGTCGGCCGCAACCCCGTCCACTCGATGCAGTCGGGCATCGTGTACGGCTACGCGGGGCTCGTCGACGGGCTCGTGGGCCGCCTCCGGCGGGAGCTCGGCTACCCGTGCCGGGTCATCGCCACGGGCGGCCTGGCGCGGCTCATCGCGCCGCAGACCGAGACCATCGAGGGGGTCGACGACGACCTGACGCTCACCGGGCTGCGCCTCATCTACGAGCGGAACGCCGAGCGCAACAGCGGGCCCGCCACCCTGCCGCCCGCGGCGCGCGGAGGCGGCCAGGATTGACGTCGCCCGCGTCCGTCCGCGCCCCGCGCCGAGCGAGCGCGCCCTCCCTCCCGGCGCCGCCGGCGTCTGGCCGGGGCCTCCGCCGCGCGCTCGTCCTCGCCGCGGCGCCCGCCGCGCTCGTGCTCTCGCTCCTCCTCGCCGTCCTCCTCGGCGCCGAGCCCGTCTCGATCGCGCGCGCCGTCGCCGAGCCCGGCCTCGACCGGACCCTCCTCATCGACGTGCGCCTGCCGCGCGTGCTCCTCGCGGCCATCTCCGGCGCCGGCCTCGCGGCCGTGGGCGCCGCGTTCCAGGCGCTGCTCAGGAACCCGCTGGCCGAGCCGTACGTGCTGGGCGTCTCCGGCGGCTCCGCGCTCGGCGCCGCGGTCGCGATCGCGCTCGGCATCGGCGCGACGACCGTCCTCGGCGCCACGCTCCTGCCCGCGGCGGCGCTCGCCGGCGGCCTCGTCGCGACGGTGCTCGTCTACGCCATCGCGCGCGGCGCGGCCGAGGGCACCTCCGGCGCCTCGATGCTCCTCGCCGGCGTCATCGTGAACTCCATCGCGGCGGGCCTCATCTCCTTCCTCAAGACGCTCGTCTCCCCGTCGCGCGCCCAGCAGCTGCTCCGGTGGCTCATCGGCTTCGTCGAGCTGCCCACGACCTCGGCCCTCCTCGGCGTCGCCGCCTACGTCGCCGCCGGCTGCGCCGTGCTCCTCGCCGACGCCGCGCGGCTGAACCTCCTCTCGCTCGGCGACGAGTCGGCAGGGACCCTGGGCGTCGACGTCCGCGCCGTCGAGCGCCGGGTCTTCCTCGCGTCCTCGTGCATCGTCGGCGCCATCGTCAGCCGCACCGGCCTCATCGGCTTCGTCGGGCTGATCGTCCCGCACGCGGTCCGCCGGCTCTGCGGCGCGGATCACCGGCGGCTCCTGCCGCTGTCGCTCGTGGCCGGCGCGGTCTTGCTCACCACGTGCGACCTCGTCGCGCGGCTCCTGTTCCGGTGGCTCGGCACGGAGCCGCCCGTGGGCGCGGTGACCGCGGTGCTCGGCGGGCCGATGTTCCTCGTGCTGCTGCGGCGCTCGCCGCGCCTGTGAGGGCGCGGGCGCGTCAGGTCATGCCGAGGAGCTTGTTCATGCTGGCCTCGTCCGCCGGCGTGAACGGGTAGCGATCGAACTCGGCGCTCGTGACCCACCGGAACGCGTTCACGGCCAGCGACGCGAGCTCACCGCTCTTGATGTGGCACTCGTAGAGGTACAGGTCGACGACGTAGCGCTCGTAGGGGTGGCTCACGAACGAGATCAGCTGGCCCACCTCGATCTCGACGTCGAGCCGGTGGCGGACCTCGCGCTTCAGCGCGGCCGCGTCCGTCTCGGTCTCCTCCACGCGTCCCCCGGGGAACTCCCAGAGCATCGGGAGCACGGCGGTCGGCCGGCGCTGGGTGATCAGGTACCGGCCGTCCTGTTCAATCACGGCGGCGACCACGCGGATGGTGCGGACCATTTCCATGGCGAGTGCCTCAGGGCTGCTGAGCGTACGATGGGGCGTCGGGTTGTGCGAGCGGGACGGTCGCGTCCTCGGGGCGCCGCTGGCGCGCGCTCAGACGTTGATGCGGAACAGTTGCTGACCCATGAGCAGGATGTCGCCGCCCGTGATCTCGGTCTCGCCGAGGACGCGGAGGAAGGTGCCGTTCGAGCTGCCGAGGTCCGTGAGGAACAGCCGGCCGCCCTGGAGCGAGATCTGGCAGTGGAGCCCGGAGACGTAGCCGTCCTCGGGGAAGAGGATGTCGCCGCGCTCGCGCCCGAGGTGCAGGCCGGTGTCGGGGACCGGGAACGCGTTGCCGGTCGCGTCCCTGCCGATGATGAGGGCGAGCCGCGCGACGTAGCCCTTCGAGGGGCTGCCGAGGCGCTCGACGCCGTCGGGGGTCGTGGGCGCCGGGGAGAGCGGCTCGACGCGGACGATCTCCTGGCCGATGCGGAAGACGTCGCCGTTGTCGAGCTGCACCGGCGTGTCCCTGCGCAGCCTGCGGTAGACGCCGTTCAGCGAGCCCTCGTCCTTGACGAAGAGCCGCCCGCCCTTGATCGAGAACGTCGCGTGGCGCGGCGAGAGGTAGCTGTCGCTGCCGAAGATCGTGCCCGAGTCGCGCCCGATCAGCGTGGGGTTCGTGGGCAGCGTGTACGAGCCGGCCTCGGTGCCGTCGGCCCGGAGCGCCGTCAGCACGACGTTCGCGGCGCCCGACGTGGAGATGACCGGCGTGGAGGGCTGCGCGGCCTGGCCCGCCGGCTTGACGAGCTTGAAGCCGCACAGCGCGCAGAACTTGTTCGACGGCGGGTTGGGCTCCTGGCACTGGGGACAGACGACCGTCCCTGCGCCGGCCGCCGCCGGCGTCGCGGGCGCGGCCGCTGCGGCCTTCTTGCTGGCGCCGGTGTCCTCCCCGCGGGCCGGGGCGATGAACGCCGCGGGATCGACGAGCGCGGGCGGCGGGGGCGCGACCGCCGGGCCCTTCTGGGCGCCCGTGCCGATGGCGGTCGGCTCATCGCCGTAATCCTTCGCCCGCGTCGCTGCCGGCACGCCGTGGGGCGGGGTGCCTGCCGCGAACTTCTTGGGCGAAACGTCGCGAGGTAGCTCGGCGCCGCAGCCGAGGCAGAACTTGTAATGGTCCTGATTTTCCTTGGAGCACTTCGGGCAGGTGATCACCACGCCTCCTCACAACGAGCGACCGGACTGGGTCCCAGGGCGAACGGCGGCGGGAGCATATTCGCCGCGGCGGCCCTCTGTCGACTGTCTGTCGCTCCTCCGCCCCTCGAGCGGGGGGTCGCGCGCCGCCGCCCGCCCGTTCGCTGGGGCGATTCCGCCCGGCAAATCGCGGCTCGCCGGGCGCGGGCGGCCGCGTTTTTCCGGGCGCGGGCGGCCGCGTTTTGTCGAGCGCGAGCGGCCGCGGTTTTCCTGGCGCGAGCGGCCCGGCTTGCCGGGCTCGTCGGGCGCCGGCGGCGTGGCTCACTTGGACGGGCTGCGGCGTGGCTCACTTGGAGAGGAGCGCGAGCGCATCACGCACGAGGTCGCCGAGCGGGGCGCTGTCGACGCGCGCGCCGAGGGCGGTGACGGCGCGCTCCGCCTCGGCCGGGCGGTAGCCCATGCGGGTGAGCGCGCTGTGCAGGAGGTCCTGCTTGGCGCCTGTGTCCGCGGGCGGGGGGGGCGCGGGGGAGAGCGGGGCCGCGGGGAGGTGGACGAGCTTGTCCTTCAGCTCGAGGACGAGGCGCTCGGCGGTCTTCTTGCCGACGCCGGGGATGGCGGTGAGGCGCGCGGTCTCTCGGCGGGTGATCACCGCGGCGAGCTCCCCCGCGCCGAGCGCGCTGAGGATGGCCATCGCGATCTTCGGGCCGATGCTGGAGATGCCGATGAGCACGCGGAAGGCCGCCCGGTCCTCGCGCGTCGCGAAGCCGTACAGGAGGAGCGCGTCCTCGCGCACGTGGGTGTGCACGAACAGGGTGATCGCGTCCGAGCCGGCCTTCGCGTTCGCGGCGATGCCGCGCGCGCGCCCCACGGCCCCGAGCGGGACGGTCACCTCGTAGCCGACCCCGCTGACGTCGAGGACGACCGTGCCCTCGTCGCCTTCTTCCACGACGTGGCCGGAGAGCCGGCCGATCAATTGACCTTGGCCCCTTGCTGGATCCACCTGCGGATGGCGTCGCGCTCCGCCGAGGGCAGGAGGTCGCCGCCAAAGGGCATCGGGGCCCCGCAGCCGTCGGGGGCGCACTCGAGGTCCCCGCAGCTCAGGGTGTCGTCGAGCTTGTGCATGAGGAAGCTGTTCGCGGGGTCGCCGGCCGTGATGCGCGGCATCCCGGAGGGCGCCCTCGACGCGGCGCCGACGTTCTGGGCCGCGATCGCGTCGATCTGCGCCTGCGTGGCCTGCTCGCTCAGCGTCGGGCCGAGGTACGCGAACCCGGCCGAGCCGGCCTCGGCGCCGTGGCACGTCGAGCTGAACGAGCACGACCGCTGGAAGATGGGGAGGACCTCGCCCGCGAAGCTCACCTCGGGCGCGGTGCCGTCGAACTTGCTGTAGTCGAAGCACTCCGTCGCCGCGGGCCCGTCGTCACCGCAGCCGGCGCCGGCGCAAGCCGTCGCGACAAGGAAAATCAGGAAGAATTTCCGCACGTTCACCCCTCGCACCCAGATCTCGGGCTGGGACCCTAGCAGAACTGCGCGCGCTCCGTAACGCGTGACGTCGCGCCGCCCACCTCGGGTCGCGTGCGGTTGTTCCGGCGCGGCGCGCGCGGCGCGTTGCCCCGTCGGGGGGCGCGGCGTCCTGTCGCGGGGCGCGGAGATCGCCGCGCGTTTGGCCGGCCGGCGCGGCGGCGGGTAGGCTGGGCGTCCCATGAGGATTGGCCTGGGCATCGGCGCGATGGCGCTCGCGCTCGCCGCGCTCAACGTCGGTTGCGGCGGAGGGCGGGACGCTGTCGAACGACAGCTCTCCGAGCTGCGCGCGGAGCTCGTCAGGGTGCGCGCGGAGAACGCGGTGCTCGCGGATCGTGTGGGCTCGCTCGAGCGCTCGCAGGGCGGCGCCCGCAGCGCGGCGCGCCCTGACGGGGCCGGGGCGCGCGCCGTGCTCCCGGAGGAGCCGGACAGGCCTGACCTCGAGGTGGTGCGGCTCGCGCCGGAGGACGACGGCGCGCGGCCGCCGGTGCTCCGCTCGACCGCGAACGGCGCCGTGATCGAAGAGCCCCCGGGCGGGTCGTCGCCGCCGAGCCCGCCCCCCTCCACCCTGTCGAGGCGCAAGCGATGAAGTTCCCCGCGAAGGCAACGCTGGTCCTGGTCTTTCTGCCGATCGTCGCCGCGCCGCCGCTGGCGCGCGCTCAGGACCAGCAGGGCGGCGAAGAGGGCGCCGGCCAGGCGCCGGGCGTCACCGTGGTCCAGCTCCCGAGGGCCGAGCCGACCGTCGAGACGCAGGTCGTGGTGCCGGGTTATCCGCAGCCGGGGTTCGATCCGAACGCCCACCTGCCCTCGAGCTCGCGGGGCACGACGGACACGTCCCGCCCGTCGGACGGCTTCGATCTGGGCCGCCGGAGCGAGGGCCCCGCCTCGGTGAAGGGCGGCGCGAACGGCAGCTACGTCGTCGAGGGGCAGTTCGTGCCCGAGTCGCACTCGGTGCGGCGCGGCGACACGCTCTGGGACATCTCGGGCAGGTACTACACGAACCCCTACGCGTGGCCGCAGGTCTGGGCGCTGAACCCGCAGCTCCAGAACCCGCACTGGATCTACCCGGGCGACCGGATCCGGCTCCGCGACCCGAGCGAGGGCCCGACCCGCGGCAGCATCGGGTTCGGCGCGAACCAGCTGGGGCGAGGGGGGCGCGTGCCGTCGAAGACGATCTTCCTGCGCGAGCTCGGCTGGGTCGACGACGTGAAGAAGGACACGTGGGGGGAGCTCGTCGCGAGCCCCGACGACCAGATGCTCCTCAGCGAGGGCGACGACGTCTACCTCCGCCTCTCGGACGATCACGAGGTCGCGATCGGCCAGGAGCTGACGATCTTCCGCGAGATCAAGAAGGTGAAGAGCGGGGACGTGAAGGGCGAGCTCGTGACGGTGCGTGGCACGGCGCGCGTGGATCGTTACAACCCGAAGACGCACATGGTGCGCGCGCGGCTCATCGAGTCGCTCGACGTGGTCGAGCGCACGGACAGGGTCGGCGCGGTGTTGCGGCGCCTCGACGTGGTGCCGCCGGTGGGCGCCGAGGCGGATCTCGAGGCGAAGATCATCGCGGCCGTCTACCCCTACCAGCTCGTCGGGCAGCACCAGGTGGTGTTCATCGACAAGGGCGAGAAGGACGGCGTGAAGCCGGGGCAGCGCTTCTTCGCGGTCCGGCGGGGCGACCGCTGGCTGCAGCAGATCGGGGGCGCGGGCAGGCTGGCCACGGTCCGGCCGCGGGTGCAGGACGAGCGTCCGGCGCAGGTCGACGAGCCGAAGTTCGGCGTCGACGAGGAGCTGCTGCCGGACGAGACCTACGCCGAGCTGCGGGTCGTGCATGTGCGCGAGCGCACGGCTGCGGCGCTCGTGACCCACGCGATGTACGAGGTCGAGCGGGACGCGGTGCTGATCTCGCGCAAGGGCCTCTGATGATCGACCGCCTGCGGCGTTTCACGGCCGGGGTGTGCGGGGCGAAGCCCACGGGCCCGCGTCCGATTGCGTGAGCGAGCCAACGTGCGCGAAGGCAGCGGCCCCAGCCGTCGGCGCGCCGCCGCTCGGAGGGGCGGAGGGGGCGGAGGGGGCGGAGAGGGAAGGGACAGAGCGCTGCCGCCGCGCTGACCGCGCAATGTCTCCACGAGGGGGGCGCCGGCGCGGTATGATGTTCGGCCTGGCATGCGTCGCCTTCCCGAAGTCCAGTCCGAGCTGAGGGGCGTGGATGGCGATCCTCCCACGCAGCGCTCGTTCGACAGCGTGACGGATCGCTGCACGCCGAGGAGCGGATCGCTGGCCGAGGTGCTCGGCGAGGGGGTGGTGCGGGGGCCCCGTTCGAGCGCGGCGCCGCCGAGCCTCAACAGCACCCCGCCGGAGGCGCGCGGCCACGCGCTGCGGGAGCGCGGCAACCTGCTCCTCCGGCGGAACGACCACGCGGGCGCCGCGCGCGACTACGACGAGGCGCTCGCGCTGTTCCGGGCGACGGGCGACGTGCTCGGGCAGGCCCAGGTGCTCATGGATCGGGGCGCGCTGCGCCTGCGGGAGGGCGTCTCCGTGCAGGCGGTGCGCGACTACGACGAGGCGCTCGCGCTGTTCCAGGCCGCGGGCGATCGCGCGGCGGAGGGCGACGCGCTGAGGGCGCGGGGCTTCGCGCGCGCCGAGGAGGGCGATCTCGGCGGCGCGGTGTGCGACTACGATCTCGCGATCCAGCTCTTCCTGCAGCTCGGCGATCGCGAGCCGCTCAAGCCCCGGGCCGGGTCGCGCGGGGCGGCCGCCGACGCCGACGCCCCGGGCCCCTCGGAGCCGCCGCGCGCCCGCCCTCACGGCGCCGCGCACGGGCGGGCGCTCAAGGCGCGCGGCGATCTGCGGGTCCGGCTCCGCAACCTGCCGGGAGCGGCGCGCGACTACAGCACAGCGCTCGCGCTGTTCCAGGACACGGGGGATCGGAGCGGGCAGGCCAGCGTGCTGAAGGCGCGGGGCGACATGCGGTTCGGCCAGGACAACGTGACGGGCGCCGCGCGCGACTACGACTGGGCGCTCACGCTCTACCAGGCGACCGAGGACCACCTCGGGCAGGCCGGCGTGTTCAAGGCGCGCGGCGATCTCCGGGTGCGGCAGGGGGATCTGGCGGGCGCCGAGAAGGACTACGACCAGGGGCTCGAGCTGTTCACGGCGACGCGCGACGCCCTGGGCCAGGCCGCGGTCCTGAAGGCGCGGGGCGATCTGCGCTCCGTGCAGGAGGACCTCGTGGACGCTGTCCGCGACTACGACCGGGCGCTCGCGCTGTTCCGCACGGGCTTCGAGCGCCGCGGGCAGGCCGCGACGCTCAAGGTGCGGGGCGATCTCCGCCGCAAGCAGTTCGAGCTGGTGGCCGAGCTCGTGGGCGTCGCGGCGGCCGACGCGTCGGACCTGGAGGAGGCGCTCTCGGACTACGAGCAGGCGCTCGCCCTGTTCGAGGTGCTCGAGGACGGCGCGGGTCAGGCCGGCGTGCTGCGGGCGCGGGGCGATCTGGCGCGCATCCAGGGGGATCTCGCCGGGGCGCTGTCGCTCTACCTCGGCGCGAAGCGGCTCCTGGACGTGTCGGGCAACGCCGCGGAGCTCTCGGCGACCCTCGCCGAGATCGCCCGGACGCACGCGCTCGCGGGCCGCGCGGCCGAGGCGCGCGCCGCGGCGGAGCAGGCGCTCGCGCGGGCCGATCGCGCGACGAGCGCCGAGTGCCGCGAGCTCGCGGAGGCGGTCCTCGCCGGCCGCGTCGTGGCCCGGGACGAGGCGTTCGCGAAGCGCGACTCCAGGGCGCCGAACGGCCTGAAGCGGTTCGACTGAGAGAGGCCCTGAGCCGCGCCGGGGCGCGGAGGGCGCCCGGGCGAGCCTCCGCGCGCCTGGGCCGCCGCGGGCGGCGCGGCGCGCACCGAGGACCCGCGCGCCGCTCCCGGCGAGCGGAGACAGACGTTGATGGCGCTGATGGCGAGTCGACCCGATCGACGGACAACCATCCTGACTCCGACCGATGCTGCCGAGAGCCGGGATGACCCGATAAAGGGTATCTCCTCCCGAGAGCTCCGGAGTGCGTCGTCTACGTGTACGGCACAAATCCAGGCGCACCACGGCGCGGGTGGTAATGCCCGCTTCCGTACATGTCGGCATGGCATCGCGCCGCGGTGTGATGATCCGCCGTCACGACAGATGGGCGACACCACGGCATCGCGAGCACGTTGCAGCGCTGTTTCCTGGTTGGCCGCCGCGCGCGCTTCGGGATAGAAAAGAATGTCTTAAGGAGTCATCTACATGAAGAGAGGCTTGAAAGCAGTGCTCGCCCTGTCCGCTGCGCTCGCTCTGCTAGGCATCGGTGCGCCCGCGGACGCGACGACGGCCGTCCTGCTCTCGCGGGAGGAGCTCGTGCGCCAGTCGGCGACGATCGCGCGCGTGAGCGTCGGTCGATCGTACACGACGGAATCCGACGACGGAAAATCGATCGTGACCCGCACCGAGCTCACGATCACCCAGCCGCTCAAGGGCGGCGCGGCAGACAAGGGGGGCTCGAAGATGATTGTGCTGGAGCAGATGGGCGGGACCTACAACGGCAAGACACAGCGGCTGCTCGGCGACGCCAAGCTCTCGCCTGGCGAGGACGCCGTGGTCTTCCTGCGCTCGGGCGACAAGGGGCGGTGGCACCTCACGGCGCTGGCGCTGTCGGCCTATCACGTGGACAAGAAGGGCATGGCGCGGCGCATCCTCGATGGGCTGCACCTCGTCCGGCGGACCGGCGCCGCGCTCGTGCCCGTCGAGGTGCCCGTCGAGGAGGTCGAGCCCATCGAGAGCCTCATGACGGACGTCGTGCGCATCGCGGGAGGGAAGTGAGGTGAGGCGCCGCGTCGCCCTCGCCGCCCTGCTCGGCGCCGCCTCGTCCCTCGCCGTGGCCCGTGAGGCCGCCGCGTGGACGCCGCTCGATGACGTGGTCCCCCGCTGGGACAAGCTGCCCGTCGCCTACTACATCAACCGCTCGACGATCCCGGGCGAGATCTCCGCCTTCGCCGTCGACCGTGTCGAGTCCGGGTTCGAGACGTGGTCGAACGCGGGGTGTACGGCGTGGCAGGTCGACTTCCTCGGCGACACCACCGATCGTTACACCTACAACGACGGCAAGAACGTGTTTCAGTGGATCAGCTCCTCCTGGCCGAACATGCTCGGCGACGTCAACTCGGTCATCGGCGTCACGATGCCGGTCTGGAGCTTCGACGGCGCGATCGTGGACGCCGACATGGTCTTCAACGACGTCGGGTTTTGCTGGAACGACACCGGCAACAACGGCTGTGTCGACACGCAGTCGATCGCCACGCACGAAGAGGGGCATTTCCTGGGCCTCGGCCACTCCGGCGAGCGGAGCGCGACGATGACCCCTTACTATGTCGTGGGCTCGTCGATGCGCACCATCGAGCAAGACGACATCGATGGCGTGTGCGCGCTGTATCCCATCGGCGGGACCACGGTCGCGAGCGCCACGAGCGCTGCCAGCGGCGGCGGCGGCAGCTGCGATAGCTGCTCGAACGATTCGCTCGCGGGCACCTGCAAGGCGCCCTATGACGCGTGCGGTGCGTCGATCGCGTGCAGGGGATTCATCGGTTGTGTCAACGAGTGCCAGGACGACGCGTGCGTCGAGCGATGCATGAATGACGATGCCGAGGGGGCCGGCATGTATATCCGCATCCTCGAGTGCATCTGCGGGGAATGCTCGACCGAGTGCTCGACCGAGTGCGCTGGCTTCGACGGCGGCGGCAGCGGCGCCGGCGGCGCCGGCGGCAGCGGGGGCAATGGCGGAGCGGACGGCAGCAGCGTGTCGACCTCCTCCTCCTCGGCCGGCGGCGGATCGACCGTGGGCGCGACCGTGAGCTCTTCGGTCGCCTCGAGCGGCGGGGTGGGCGGCGCGGGCGGCGCCGAGCCGGACGACACGCCGAAGAGCGGCGATGAGGAGTCTGGCGGCGATGCCGGGTGCTCCTGCTCGACGACCAGCCGATCGGCCGATCTCGGTGGCGTCATGCTCCTCGGCGTGCTCGGCGCGCTGGCGTCGCGACGGCGCCGGCGCTGAGCGCTCGATCGCGGGGCTTCAGGGGGAGCGCCGGCCCCCGCGGCGGCGCGGATCGAGTCTGGGCCTGCCGCGCTCTTCCGGGCCAGAGAGCACCTGAGAGGACACCTGGTGGAGGCGATGACGGCGGCGGCCCGGTCACGAAGACCGTGAACCTCTCCTGCTCGATCACCTATCCCAGCATCTTCAACCCGAACGCCGCGATCAAGAACACGTCGCTCTTTGGCGTTCCGGACTCGGCGAAGATCACCTTCACCGTCACGCACTACTACGGCGATCCGGGGCCCTACACCCGCTCGGTCACCGGGCCGCTCGCCAAGGGCCAGACCAAGCTCGTCCCCCTCACGCACCCCGGCGCGCTCGACGCTTACGGCTGCACCGCCAAGGCCACCTGGACCCTCCTCGACTGAACCCGCGGCGGCAGACCAGCAGCCCTGTTGCAGCGCCAGGGCGTCACCGCGCACGGAGCCCCGATGTCCCGAGGCGCGCGTCCACGCGCGCCTTCGCGGCGCTCGCCCTGGCTCCCGATCTCCACGAGGGCAGCGCTCGAAACGAGGGCAGCACGCGACGTCTTACCTGTTCCTACCTCTCCCACCTCGCTCTCAATTCTTGTTTTGCCAATTGACACAATAGAAAATCGGGCTACCCTGAGTCTCGTGACAGCGCCAGGCCGCCCGCGCGGCAGACCGAGGAAGGATCCGCAGCAGCTCGCGACATGGGTTCCGCCCGAAGGCTGGTCACGCCTTGTCGCGTGGATCTCGCCGGAGGAGCGGATGGCGCTGAAGCGCGTCGCGCTCGAGGCGAGCACCTCCGTCGCGGAGCTGGTGCGCGCCCTGGCGAGCGGGCTCGCTGGGGGTGTCATCACCCCTGACGAGCTGCTCGGCCAGGTACGAAAGGGCATTCAGGTCATGGAGAAGATTCCGACGATTTTCGATCGCGGCGACGACTTCAAGGTGCTCCCGAAGCCGCGGGAGGGGTGCGAGTGGGTCTTTGCGGGCGAGGGCCGTCCCACCGAGAAGCTCGACGGCACGAACGTGCGGTTGACCATTCGCTCGGGCCACGTGGTCCGGGTCGAGAAGCGCAGGAACCCGAGCAAGCTCCAGAAGCAGCAGGGAATCATCGACGGCTGGTACGTCGACGCCGACGAGCACGGTCCGGAAGACAAGTGGATCTTCGAGGCGGTTCGCGGGACGGAGTTTCTGGGCTGGCCGGACGGTGAGCACTCGGCCGAGGCGCTCGGACCGAGCATTCAGGGCAACCCGCTCGGGCTCGCCAGGCACATGGTCGTGCCGTTCAACCTCGAGATTCCCGTCTACGATGACGTCCCGAGGACCTATGACGGCCTCCACGGCCTGTTCCAGCACCTGGAGAGCCGCTTCGCCCCCGGCCACCTCGCCGAGGGGATCGTGTTCCACCACCCCGACGGCCGGCGCGCCAAGATCAAGCGCAAGGACTTCCCCGGAGGGGCCGGCAAGTCGCGGTGAGGCGCCGGCCGATCGGGGCGCCCCTCCGCCGGGATCGAGGCAGCTCGCGATTCGCGCCCGTACCGTGGGCGCTCAGCGCCGCCGCCTGCCGCGCGCTGGCTTGCTGCTGCCTCCGCCGCGCGGCGCTGGCCTCTCTCCACCGGGGCGCTGGGCCGGCTTCTCTCCACCGGGACGCTGGGCCGGCTTCTCCGGCGGCGCCTCCGTCGTCCGGACGACGAGCAGCGCCTGCCCACGCTCGAAGGTCGGCGTCACGCTCACGTAGCCGTTCTCCCGCGCGAAGCCCGCCGTGTCGCCGCGGTGCTCATCCATGTACCGGCTGAACCGCGTCCAGAGATCGCGCGCCTCCTCGTCGGCGAGGGGCGCGCCGTCGATGGAGGCGGCGAGGTTCGAACGATCGCTCACGTGGATCCCGTGGCCGGAATGATGCGCCGTGAAGTGCGGCGTTTCCAGGGGTTATTGGCGGGTCGACCCCGCACGTCTCGCCGCCTTGCCGCGCCATCCGCCCCCGGGCAGGCTTCGCCCATGGGCCAGCCCGCCGAGAAGCAGCGCCGCGCGACGTACGCCGACCTCGAAGCTGTCCCACCGAACAAGGTGGCGGAGCTCGTCCGCGGCACCCTGCATGTGTTCCCCCGGCCGGCGCCGAAGCACGCGTGGACGTCCTCGGGCCTGGGAGCCGAGCTCATCGGCCCCTTCCAGCGTGGACGCGGCGGCCCGGGTGGCTGGATCATCCTGGACGAGCCGGAGCTGCACTTCCCCGAGCCGGACGCGCCGGGGGAGATCGACGCGCTCGTGCCCGACCTTGCCGGCTGGCGCCGCGAGCGCATGCCCGAGCTGCCCGAGACGGCCTATTTCGCGCTCGCCCCGGACTGGATCTGCGAGGTGCTGAGCCCTTCGACCGAGGAGCTCGACCGCGACGAGAAGATGCCCATCTACGCGCGCGAGGGGGTGCGGCACGCGTGGCTGGTCGACCCCATCCAGCGGACGCTGGAGGTCTTCTCGCTCATCTCGGGTCGGGGCTGGGGGCCCGCCGTCGTCCACCACGACTCCGCTCGCGTCCGCGTTGAGCCCTTCGAGGCCATCGAGCTCGAGCTCTCGGTCCTCTGGGCGAGGTGACACGCCACCGCGCTGACACGGCTGCTCCGGCCGGGGCGCCGGTGTTCCCCCAGCTTCTCCGCCGCGCCCTGCCCCGAGCGCAGCCCCCGCGTCACTGGATCCCGTACTCCTTGAGGCGCCGGTAGAACGTCCGGCGCGGCAGGCCCACGACCTGCGCCGCCTTCACCCGGTTCCAGTTACAGCTCGAGAGCGCGACAAGGATTCGCTCCCGCTCGCTCGCCTTGTGCGCGTCCAGCGACGTCTCGACGTGGTGTGGGTCGCTCGACGGCGGAGCCCGGCCCGCGCTCGCGGGCGCCCCGCCGCCAGCGGGCGCTCGCGGCGGGGGCGTGGCGCCGCTGTCGAGCGAGCCCCGCAGCGACCGAGGCGCCGCGTCGGGGAGCTCGAAGTCCTCGCTCTCCAGCTCGGGGCGATCCGACAGGACCCACGCGTTGAGCAGCACGTTCTCGAGCTGCCGCACGTTCCCGGGCCAGGTGTACGCCGACAGCCGCTTCAGCGCGGCGCGGGACACGCTGCGGCGATCGCGGCCGTAGCGCGCGGCGAAGATCCCGAGGAAGTAGTCGATGAGCAGCGGGATGTCCTCGATCCGCTGGCGCAGCGACGGAACCCGCACCTCGACGACGTGCAGCCGATAGTAGAGATCCTCGCGGAACGTGCCCCTCGAGACCATGTCGGCGAGATCCCGGTGCGTCGCCGCGATGACCCGCGCGTCGACCGGCTCCTCGCGCGCGCCGCCGACCGGACGGACGACCTTCTCCTGCAGCACACGCAAGAGCCCCGCCTGCATCTTCTGCGGCATCTCCCCGATCTCGTCGAGCAGGATGGTGCCGCCGGTCACCTCCCGGAAGAGCCCCTTCCGGTCGCGATCGGCGCCCGTGAACGCGCCGCGGACGTGCCCGAAGAGCTCGCTCTCCAGCAGGTGCTCCGGGATCGCGCCGCAGTTGATGCCGACGAACGGCTTCTTCGCCCGCGGGCTCGCGTTGTGGATCGTCCGCGCGACGACCTCCTTGCCCGTCCCGCTCTCGCCCGTGATCAGGATCGGGATGTCCGTGTCCTTCACCCGGTCGATGAGCGCGTAGACGCGGCGCATCGCCTCGCTCGTGCCGACCAGGCCCTCGTAGCCGAAATGGCCGCGGATCACCGCGCGCGCCGAGCGCAGATCCCGCCGCGTCGCGGCCAGCTGCGCGGTGCGGTGGCCGAGGAGCTCCTCCAGCTTGGCGCGCGCCGCGCGCAGCTCCTCGTTCGCGCGCTCCAGCTCGCGGGCGCGGCGCTCGTTCTCGCTCACGAGGCGCGCCGTCTCGATCGCGATCGCGACCTGATCGGCCAGCGCCGTCAGCGTCGGGAGCTCCACCTCGAACTTCGCCGCCGCGCTCAGCCGGGTCTCCAGGTACAGCGCGCCGATCACCTGCCCGCTCCGCTGCCGGATCGGGACGCACGCGACCGACTGCAGCATGAGCTGGTGCACGGAGACGTAATCGCTCATGCGCGCGTCGTCCCGCGCGCTCGCGGTCACGACCGGCTCGCCCGTGGAGATCACCCGCTCGGCGATCGAGCTGGAGAAGCGCGCGTGCGGGTCGTCCCCCGCCTGGTCGCGCGAGGCGTGGATCGAGAGATCGACCGCGCCTTCGCCCCCGACCTGCTGCAGCTCGTCGCGCGGCGGTCGCTGCAGGATGATGAACCCGCGCTCCGCCTGGAGGAGCGCGATCGCATGATCGGTCACCTTCGCCAGCAGGCGCGTGAGATCGTGCTCGCCGGCGATCTCGCGGTTGATCTCGAGGACCCGCGCCAGCCGGTCCTCGCCCTGGGGGGCCGCAGCGCCTGCCTGAGCCGCCGCGCTCTGCTGGGTGAACGGCACCGTGCGGCTGCTCATCAGCTCGAGCATCGCGGCCGCCCGGATCTCCTTGCGCCGCGCGTCGTTCCAGAACACCTCCCGGAGGTCGCGCGGCAGCTTCGAGGCGATCTCCTCCAGCGTGATCAGCGCCTCTTCGCGGTCGTGGCGCGCCCGGATGAGGTGCCCCCGCTCCGTCTCGAGCTGCGCCCGCGCCTCCAGCGCGCGCCAGATCCAGTCGCGCTGGCCCGCGGCGCGCGCCGCGTCGAGCGCCTCGTCGTACGCCGCCCGGGCCCGCCACTCGTCGCGCGCGAGCGCCGCGACGCGGCCGCGCGCGAGCGCGAGCAGGGCGCGGTGGGCGCCGGTCGTCCCCAGGCGCTCCGACGCCACGTCGATCTCCTCGCCGAGGGCGCGCGGATCCGCGCCGGCGCGCGCCACCGCGAAGAGCACGCGCTCGAGCCGCGCCTCGACCCCGTCGATGCGCCGGCCCATCGCCTCGTACGCCTCGGCGCACTCGAGGCAGAGCCGCTCGGCCTGCTCGAGATCGCCCGAGCGCGCGGCGTGCTCCGCCTCGAGCGCGAGCAGCTGCGCCTGCTGCTGCGGCGCGAGATCCGCGCGCTGGGCGGCGAGCGCGTCGAGCGACACCCGGGCCCGCGCGAGCCGCCCGAGGTAGAGGTCGAGGTTCGCGAGGTTGAGGAGCGCCTGGCGGATCGTCGCCACGCGGCCGGAGCGCCGGCCCAGGTCGACGGCGGCCTCGAGGTGGCGGATGGCCGCGCCGAGGTCGCCCTGGAGCTTCGTGAGCGCGGCGAGGTTCAGGCGGGTCGTCGCGAGCGTGCCCGCGTCGCCGGCCTGCTCCGCGGCCGTGAGCGCCTCCTCGTAGACCGCCTTCGCCTCGCTGAGGTGGTCGTCCCGCTGGAGCGCGAAGGCGAGCGACACGAGCGCGACCGACAGGATCCGCGGCTCTCCCGTGAGCCGCGCGAGCCGGACCGCGTGCTCCAGCGTGCGCTTCGCGTCCTCGTGCCGCGAGGCGAAGCTCTGCGCGAGCCCGCGCGTCGCCACCGCCTCGGAGACGATCGCCTCGGGCGAGGCGCCGAACGCGGCGGCCGTCGCGAGCTCGGGGCGCGACGCGGCGGTCAGCTCCGCCTCGATCTTGAGCGGGCCCACCCGCTCCACGGCCTCGCCCGCGCGGCGCTCCGCCTCGCCGTAGTCGCCGGCGCGCACGAGCGCGCGGGCCATCTGCAGCGACCAGAACGCCGCCAGGGCGTGATCGCGCGAGGCCTCGACCTGGTCCTTCACGCGCCCGAGCTCGGCGAGCGCCCTCGCCGTGTCGCCGCGGTTCATGGCGAGGCGCGCGCGCGCGATCGTCAAGGTGGGCACCGCGGCGGCCGAGCCGTCGCCCTCGTGCCGCCCGAGCGCCTCCGCGGCCGCGTCGAAGTGGCCCCGGTCGAGCAGCCGGTGGATCTCCGCCGGCGGCAGCGCCGCCCCCTCGGCGCCCGCGCCGCCCGGCCCGGACGCCACCGCGCTCGTCGGGGGCGCGTCGAGCAGCCGATCGACGTCCTCGGTCGACGCGACGGGCGCGCGCGCGATGCACGCGACGATCTCGCGGATGCGCCCGGGCCACCGCCCCGCGCGGGAGACGACGTGCGCCGCCACCGCGTCGCTCAGCGACGGGATGGTGCGCTGCACGAGCTCGCGGGCGACCTGCTCGTCGAGCGGCGCCATCTCGAAGCGCTCGAACCCGCGGCCCAGGCGCGCGGGTGAAGGCGCGTCGTCAGCGGGCGCGCCGCGCGGCGCGCCTGGCCCCCGGTTCGCGCCGCTCTCCGATGGATCCCCGAGCACGAGCACGAGCTTGCCGCCGGCCTTCCGCACCTCGTCGAGCCGCTCGATCGCCGCGTCGCCGAGCCGATCGGCGTCGTCGACGAGCGCCGTCACCCGGCCGAGATCGTGCTCCGACAGCTCGATCGAGAGCGCCTCGCGCTGGTCTGCCACGCGGGCCGCCTCGACCCACGCGACGGCGTACCCGCCGACCTCGAGCGACCACGCGATGCGCCGGAGCAGCGCGCTCCGCCCGGAAGCGCGCGGGCCTTCGATCGAGAGCCCGCCGCCCGCGGGCAGCGCCATGATCTGCGCGAGCAGCCGCGTGGAGGGCGCGTCCAGCCCGACGATGGGCCAGACCACGGCGCCCGCGTCCGCGTCGGGCCGCGCGCCCGCCTCGCCCGACCTCGCGGCCTCCTCTCCCGGCCCGGAGGGGAGCCGCGCCGCGCGCCGGAGCGCGTTCGCGAGCTCGTCGGCGCTCGGGTAGCGCGCGTTCGGGTCCTTGGCGGTCGCCCGGTCGACGACCCCCTGGAGCGCCTCGACGACCTTCGGATCGCGCTCGCCCCCGCTGTCGCGGAGGGCCTCGGCGAGCGTCGCGCCGAGCGCGAACACCTCGGCGCGGACGGTGAGCGGGTCGCCCTTGAAGAGCTCCGGCGCGGCGTAGCGGGGCGTGAGGCCCACGGGCCGCGAGCCGTCGTCCCGGAACGGCGCGGCGAGGCCGAGGTCGACGAGCGTGGCGCGGCCGCCCTCGCCGACGATGATGTTCGCGGGCTTCACGTCGCCGTGCAGCAGGAGCGCGCGGTGCAGGCGCGTCAGCTGATCGGCCGCGTCGGCGATGGCCGCGAGGTTCCTGGCCAGGTCGCCCTTGCGCGCGAGCAGATCGGCGAGGCTCGTCCCCTCGACGAGCTCGCGCACCATGAAGGGCCGCCCTGACGCGGGCAGCCGGCCGAAGCGCAGCACGCGCGGCACGCCGAGGCCCTCGACGCCCGACAGCGCCGCCGCCTCGCGGACGAGCGCGAGCACCTCCGGCTCGTCCGCCTCCTCGCCGAGCGTCTTCAGCGCGGCCGTCTTGCCGGTGAGGCGGTCGCGCACCGCCCACACCTCGCCACCACCGCCCTTTCCGAGGGCCCCGATCGGCTCATAACGCGGCGGAAACAGCGGACGCGACGTCACCTCATCCCTCGATCAGAGGCCATACCCCGCGGACAGCCCGAAGAACAACCCTGTGATGGAGAAGCCGGCGTCGAGCCGCGTCTGAAGCTGCTTGATCGGCTTGTACCGGAAGCTGAGCTGCGGGAACGAGATCCACGGGAACACCGACGGCTTGGAGCCTCCGTTGATCCAGCTCGGCTCGTCGTAGTCGCCGAAATGCTCGTTGGAGCCGTCGCAGAAGCCGCCGGTCGGGCCGGCGCACTTGCTCCACGAGCCCACGTCGTCGGGGTCGAGGCGCGACGGGTTGTTCGGGTACGCCTGCGCGCGGTAGAGGTTGCCGAAGACGACGCCGAGCCCGACGCCGCCGCCGATCAGCAGGGAGAAGCGGCCCTTCTCCTTGTCGAGCGGGATCTCGTAGAGGAGATCGGTCGTGAAGTAGACGAGCTTCATGGTGCTCGACACCATCTCCCAGGCGTCGTTGCCGTCGTTCTTCCCCTTGAAGAGGAAGGGATCCATCGAGTAGTCCGCGTAGGAGATCGCCAGATCGATCTCGAGCCCGTCCCTGCGCGTCGAGAGCTCCGGGCCGAAGGTGAACACGTTCACGCTCGACCCGCCGTCCGCGAAGAGGTTGATCATCGCCTTCGGCACAATGAGGTTCCGGAACCGGAGCCCGGCGAACCGATAGGTCTTGCCCTCCCTCTCGAACGGGGCGTTCTCATCCGCCGCCTCGGGCGGCGCTTCCTGCGGCTTGTCCTTCTCGCCAGGCGCCTTGTCGTCCTGCGCCTTCTCGTCCGTGGCCTGCTTCTCGGCAGCAGGGGAGTCGTCCAGGTTGCCTTCGGCGTCGTCCTTGGGCTGCGCGCCGGCGCTCGATGAGAAGCACACGGCGCCGAGCAATGCGGCGAGCGCGGCGGCCCTTGCGTGCACCCCGACCGCGAGCTGCCGACCCATCTTCACGTGGTACATTGTAGGTCACCTAGCGATGCGTAAGTTCAGGGCCGGGCTCCGCGCCCACGGAACGGGCGCGCCGAGGCCAGCATCGGGTTCTCCGCGCGCCCCGGTGGACCGGGCACCAGCGAGGGGGAGGGTACACGAGACGCAGCGCCGTGTGACGCCTGCGGACCGCCCACGGCGGAGCTTTTTCCACGACCGCTCGCCGGAGCGCGCCTGCTCGTGATCGCCGTCGGTGGCCGTGCGATCTTGGCGCGGCAGGGCCCCACGGCGACGGCATTGCTGGCGGACCAAACGAGGTTGCACACAGCAAAATAATCCGCAATAGACGGAAAGGATGATCCTGCATCAGGCCCAGGTCGAGCAGACGATCGACCGCGACGAGCGGGACAGGTTCATCAAGGAGCTCGTGGTGGTGCGGGTCCGCAGCACCGCGCACGAGTCCCCGCCGGCGAGCCGTGGGATCGAGGGGGCGCGCGCGCCGGGGGTGGAGGACGCGGAGCCGGTGGAGCGGGACGTGCCGCTGGCGATGATCCGCAAGCGGAGCGCGCGGCTCCGGAGCACGGTGGCGAGCGTGCTGCTGGTCCACGGGTACGGCCAGAACCGGTACATCTGGCACCTGCCGTCGCGGAGCTTCTCGAACTACCTGGCCCGCGCGGGCTTCGACGTCTTCAACCTGGACCTGCGGGGGCACGGTCGCTCGCGGCACCTCGGGGCGCGGCGGCCGGCCCACGTGACCGATTTCGTCCGCGAGGACGTGCCGGCGGCGATCGAGGAGATCCGGCGCATCTCGGGTCCGCGGCCTGTGTACCTGATCGGCCACTCGCTCGGGGGGCTCGTCGGCTACGCGACGGCGCCGACGATGGGGGACGCGGTCGGCGGGATCGTCACGCTCGGGAGCCCGTACCTGTTCACGCACGGGTCGCGGTCGCTCGCGCTGCTCGGCCGGCTGATGCTGACGGTCGACCGGCGCGTCCCCCTCGGGCAGGGGGCGCTCCCGCTGTCGGCGTGGGGCGAGCCGTTCCGGTTCGTGCGGGCGTTCGTCGAGAGCCCGATCTTTCCGCTGCCGATCCGGGGGTTCGTGCCCGGCTCGATGGAGACGCGGGTGCTCACGCAGCACATGTCGCTGGCGATGGACAGCGGCAGCATCACGGTGCTCCGGAACATGTTCCTGGACGCGGCGGCGTCGCGGAAGAGCGGCCACCACATGGGGAGCCTCTTCGGCTACGCCGAGCGCTTCGAGCAGCTCGACCTGCCGCTCCTGGTCATCGCGGGCACGCACGACGACCTCGCGCCGCCGGCGTCGGTGAAGCCTGCGTACGATTTCAGCCGCTCCTCGGACAGGACGTACCGCGAGTTCCCGCGCGGCCACCTCGACATCGTCGTCGGCCGGGACGCGCCGCTCACGGTGTGGCCGCTCATCGAGGCCTGGCTGAAGACGCGCATCCGGCGGGCGGCGGCGAGGGAGCGCGAGCAGCTGAGCGCGTAGGACGCCACGCGAGGGCGCCGGCGCGACTGCTATCGTAGGCGGATGACCATCGAGCTGCGGCAGCTGGCCCCCGAGCAGCACGGCGAGTTCGTCCATCCCATCCTCACCGCCTTCGGCGCGCTCGTGAACCCCGAGCGCCTGGAGGCGACGAAGCGGCTCCGGGAGCTCACGTATGGCCTCGGCGCGTACGACGGCGAGTCGCTCGTCGGGGCGGCCGGCACGTTCTCGCTCACGATGACCACGCCGGGCGGCGACGTCCCGGTCGCCGGGCTCACGATGGTCGGGGTCATGCCGACGCACCGCCGCCGCGGCATCCTCACGCGCCTCGTCCGGCGGCACATCGACGAGGCGCGGGCCGCGGGGCAGCCGATCTCCTCTCTCTGGGCCACGGAGGGCTCCATCTACGGCCGCTTCGGCTACGGCCTCGCGTCGCAGGCGTGCTCCATCTCGATCGAGCGCGATCGCAGCGCGTTCCGTGGGGAGGCGAGCGCGGAGGGCCGGGCGCGGCTGCTCGGGGAAGCCGAGGCGCTCGAGGCGTTCCCGCCGGTCTGGGAGCGCGCCCGCCCGCTCGTCCCCGGGATGCTGGCGCGCTCGGAGCCGTGGTGGCAGGGCCGGCGGCTCTGCGACAACGACTTCATCCGCCAGGGGGGCGGCCCGCTCCAGCGCGTCGTGATCGAGGTCGACGGGCGCGCCGAGGCCTACGCGCTGTACTGCGTGCACCACCGGTGGGACGCGTCCACGATCCCGATCGGCTCCGTCCGCGTCATCGAGGCGATCGGCGCCTCGCCGCTCGGGACGAGGCTCGTCTGGCGGTACCTCTTCGACATCGACCTGGCGCATCGGATCGAGGCGAGCCTCCTGCCGCCCGATCATCCCCTCGGCATGCTCCTCGTCGAGCCGCGGCGGCTGCGCCTCACGGCGAGCGACGGGCTGTGGGTGCGCATCGTGGACGTCGAGGCCGCGCTCGCGGCGCGCGCCTACGGCAGCGGCGAGGCGCTCACGCTCGAGATCATCGACCGCGATTGCCCCTGGAACGCGGGCCGGTTCCAGCTCGACGGGGGCGAGCGGCGCGCGACGCGGACCACGGCGGCGCCGGACCTCCGCCTCGACGTCACGGCGCTCGGCTCGGCGTACCTCGGCGGCGTCTCGTTCCGTTGCATGGCCGACGCGGGCCAGGTCGAGGCGCTCTCCGGAGGCGCCATCGAGCGCGCGGACAGCCTGTTCCGCGCCGCGCGCGCCCCGTGGTGCCCCGAGATCTTCTGAAGGCCAGGCCCCGATGACGCTCCCGCTCCGCGGCGTCTACGCGGTGACCCCGACCCGCCGCCGCCGCTTCCTGTGGGCCGCCTGGTGGACGGCCGAGCCGGCGCGCGACCCGTTCCGCCCGCCGGACGCGAGCCAGGGCGGCGCGCGGACCGTCGAGGAGGCGCGGGCGCAGGCCGAGCGCGCGGCCGGGCGCCCGCTCGTCGAGATCGAGCCGGCGTGGGCGACGGCCTGGACGCGCGTCCTGCGCGGCGAGCCCCCGTGGCCCAAGCCGCGCGCGCGGCGGGAGGCGCCCTCGCCGCCGCCGCCACCCGGGCCGTCGAGCCGCGCGCCGTCGCGGCCGGCGTCCGCGCGCGGCGTGTCGCCGTTCGCGGTGCTCGGCCTGGCGGAGGCCGCGAGCGCGGACGAGATCCGCCAGGCGTTCCGCCGGCTCGCGCTCGTCACGCACCCCGATCGCGGCGGCGACGCCCGCGAGTTCATGCGCGTCAAGTGGGCCCACGACGAGGCGATGGCCAGGCTGGCGCGGCCCAAGCGCCGGTAGTGGTGCTACGGGGATCTGGGCCTAAGGGTGGCTCGCCGCGGCGACCTTCCCCGCCTCGTCGAGGAGCGGCGCGTACTCGCGCGCGAGCAGCGGGTTGCCGCGGAGCGCCTCGTCGAGCAAGGCCCCGGCGCGCTGGGCCAGATCCAGGCGCGCCGCGCGCTCGCGCTCCACCTTCGCCCTCAGGAGGAGCAGCGCGCCCTTCCTGGCGCTCCCCAGCGGGAAGCCCGGGTCGATGGCCAGCGTGCGATCGATCAGCGCGAGCCCCGCCTCGACCTCCGAGCGCACGTCGAGCAGCCCCGGCCCGGTCAGGGCGGCGCGCTGCCGGTGGACCTCGGCCAGGGCGCCGAAGATCCTCGGATTGCCCCCGTTCGCCTCGAGGGCGCGGAGCAGCGACCGCTCCGCGGCGTCGAGCGCCGCCGCAGGGCTCCCGCCGCGCGACGCGGCCCACCGCGCCGAGAGCAGCTCGATGTGCCCGAGCGCGAGGAGCGCCCCCGCGTTCTGCGGCCTCGCGGCCACGATGGGCTCGATCGCGCCCCTCGCGGCGCGGAGCGCGGCCGTCGGATCCCCTCCCCGGAGGAGCGCCCCGTGCGCCGCCTCGATGCGCGCGAGGCCCGCCCCCTGCTTCGCCTCGAGATCGTCCGGGTTGAGGTGCGCCGCCGCGCCGTACGCATCGATCGACCGCGCGAGCGAGACCTCCGGGCTCCCGCCGGTGAGCCGCTCGTGCCGGCCCTGGATCAGGTAGGTCAGGGCCAGGTTGTTGTAGGCGCGGTAGCTGTCCGGGCGCCGCCGCAGGGCTGCCTCGAGGCTGTCCTTGGCCACGTCGAGCGACTCCTCGGGCGACGCCCCGTGGTCGAGCTCGTACTGCGCGCGCCGCGCGTAGAGCCAGCCCTGGTTGAGGAGCGGCGGCATGTCGTTCGGCGCGATCTCGATCGCCCGCTCGGCGTACGACGCGCCGATCTCGAAGAGGGGGAGGGGATCGGCGCCGCGGGACGCGGCGTACTCGGCCATCATGCCGTAGGCGATGGCGGCGTCGTTCCACGCCCAGAAGGAGTTCGGGTCGAGGGCGAGCGACCGCTGCGCGCTGTCGACCGCGCGGCCGAGCGAGGGCCACGCGTCGAGCCCCACGGCGCTCTCGTGCGACGCGAGGAGGAAGAAGCTCGCCCCCATCGCGCCGTACGCGGTCGCGTCCGACGGGTCGCCCTGGACCGCTTGCTCGCTGGCCGCGACCGCCTCGACGAGGTCCGACCTCGGGTCCGAGCCGCGCGACAGGTCGCGCCTCCCGCGGTGCACGAGCGCCCAGGCCTTCTTGGCGAGCGTGCCGCTCGCCCGCGGGCTCGCCCGGAGCGCCTTGTCGCACCGGGCGATGATCTGCGCGACGACCTCCTCCGCGTCTCCGCCGCGCTGCGCCTCGATCAGCATGATCTCGCTCAGGGCGCGCGCGGCCGCCTCGTGGACGTCGGGATCGCTCTCGGCCATCTCCGCCGCGGCCTCGTACGAGGCGACGGCGCCCCAGAACTCGACGAGCGCCGCCGCGTGCTCCCCGAGGTCGCGCGCCGCCGTGCCCTTCGCGAGCAGGATGTCGCCCTCGAGCTTCTTCGCCTCGTATTCCCAGGGCGATCGCGCGAACGCTAGCCGCGCGTCGGCGAGCGCCTCGTCGAACCGCCCCTCGTAGAGCGCGATGAGCGCCACGGCGTACGACGGCGGCTCCGCGGCCGATCTCACGCTGTCCCTCAGGTACCTGATCGCCGGCTGCTTGTGCCGCTCCTCGAGCTCGAGCTGGTGCGCGGACCGCTCCCCTTTGTCGGCGAGGCGCCGCGCCCGATCGAGCCCCTTCAGGTAGAGCATGCCGTGCACGAGGCCCGCCGCGAATTTCGCCTCGCGCGTGGCGTACCCGCTCGCGAGCGCCGCCTCGAGGTGCGCGAGCGCCTCCTCGGGCTCGTGCAGCGCGAGGTGCCCGCGCCCGAGCGCGTAGCGGCCAGGGCCCTCGACGAGATCGCCCGTCGTCTCGCGCATGCCCTGCATCTTCCGGTCGATCTCGCCCAGGCGCGCCCGGATGACCTCCTTCTCCCGCGACACCTCGTGGAGGGGGAGCGCGTAGGCGTAGCGCATGAACAGCTCCATCTCCTTGACGTCCTGACCGAAGCCCTCGGCCAGGGACGCCACGCGCGCGGCGAGCTCGGCCTGCCGCGCGGCGGCGAGCTTCGCGCGGAGGGCGACGGCGCCCGAGAGCGCGAGCACGACGAGCGCCACGGCGGCCGCCGCGACCGCGAGCCTGTGCTTCCTGGCGCGCTTCAGGGCGCGGTAGCCGATGCCCATCGGCCGCGCGTGGATCGGCTCCCCCTCGAGGTAGCGCTCGAGATCGAGCGCGAGCATCTTCGCGGAGTCGTACCGCCGCTGGGGCTCCTTCTCGAGGCACTTCATCACGATGGTCTCGAGATCGACCGGGATCCGCTTGTCGATCTTTCGCACCGGCGCCGGCAGCTCGCGCGCCACGCGGGCGATGAGGCTCGTCACCGAGGGGTCGACGAACGGCGGGCGCCCGGCGAGGACCTCGTAGAGCGTGGAGCCGAGGCAGTAGACGTCCGTGCGGCGGTCGAGCTGGCGCTGGCCCCCGGACACCTGCTCGGGCGCCATGTACGCCGGCGTCCCCTCGCCGCTCGCCGTCGCTCGGGCGTCCGCCGCGGTGTCCCTCGCGAGCCCGAAATCGAGGAGGTAGGGGCGGAAGGCGCCCTCGGCGGTCCGCTCCACCAGGATGTTCGCCGGCTTGATGTCGCGGTGGATCAGCCCGAGCCGGTGGGCGGCGTGCAGGCCGTCCGCGACGTCGGCCACGATCTTCACCCGCTGCTCGAGGGACAGCTGCTGCGCCACCCGGTGGAGCGGCTGGCCGTCGATGTACTGCATGGCGATGAACGGCTGGCCCTGCGCCTCGCCCACCTCGTACACCTTGCAGATGTTCGGATGCTCGACCCGGGCCTGGGCCCGCGCTTCCCAGATGAAGCGCTGGGCGAGCTCCGGATCGTTGCCCCGTATCAGCTTGAGCGCCACGTACCTGTGGAGTCGCGGGTCCCTGGCCTTGTAGACCGTGCCCATTCCCCCTTTCCCGATGAGCGACTCGCACTCATACCGATCCCAGTTGCGGATGGGAAATCTGCTCGGCACGCGCGACGAGGGCGGCTCGACGCACTGGAAAACCGTTTCCTGCGCGGCGCCCGAGCTCCCCGGCGGGGCGGAGCGGGGCGGCCTGCTCTGGGGCGCGATCGAGACGGGGCGGGACGTGGGCTCCTCGCTCGCCGACCACGCGGCGTTCGCACTCTCCGGGCCCGCTCCTCCCATTCGGCTCATGACTCGGACCCTTTTCAACAGCGAAGGTGGAGCCCCCCAGCGCATGGCCTCGAATCGCCATCATCCCGGAGCGCCCGGCCGCGTGCCAGTGAGCGCCTCGCTTCAGGCGTGAGCTACGAGCGATATGACAAAACTGTCGCCCAACGGTAAACCTGAGTTTACGTCCATGTCAACACCCCGGACTGTGCCTGTCGCCGCGAAGAGGCCAGGGTGCGATGCGCTCGACGGGGCGATGGGCGTGGGGCGGGAACAGACGGCGGGCGCGCCGGTCAGCGACGTTCAGCGACGTTCAGCGCCGCGCCGACGACAGCGCCAATGAACGATCCAGCGAGAGAGCAGCGAGGAGCGGACGCCGTCCGCGACGCTATTTGTGGGGCGCGCGACATGATGCCGAGGTGGGTTCAGCTGCTCCGCTGCTCATGGGCCCGCCGGCGGGCTGGTCAGTACTTGACGGTGCAGCCGAACGCCTCGGTCTCTTTCGTGGAGATCGCCTTGCCGGCGGCGAGCTCGGTCAGCGCGGCATCGACGTAGTTCGTGACCTGCTCGCCCGGCTCGGGCTCACCGCCCTTCGTGCTGTCGATGGCGCCGGCGTAGACGACCGTGCCCTGCGGATCGATGACGACCATGTGCGGTGTGCGCTGGGCGCCGTACGCGCGCCCCACGTCGCCCTTCTCGTCGATGAGGACCGGGTAGCTCATCCCGAACTCGCCCTTTGCCTTCACGTTCTCTTCCTTGCCGGTGCCCTGCTTGCCTGGAGCGCCCGAGTTGATGGCGAGCCACACGACCCCCTTCTGGGCCTGCTGCGCCGGCACGTCCTTCAGGCCGCCCTGGCGGTGCGCGAGCTGCACGAACGGGCAACCGGGGTTGAACCACTCGAGGACGACCGTCTTGCCCTTGTGATCGGCCAGCTTGACGGGCTTGCCGTCGAGGTCCGGCAGCGTGAAATCGGGCGCGGGCTGGCCGATCTTGGCCTGGGCCGCCTTCGCCTGGGCCGCCGGCGCGTCCGCGGCCTTCGCCTTCGGGGCGTCGGCCTTGGCGGGCTGGGGCGCGGCGGCGCCGGTGGCCGCGGGCGCGCTCGCCTCGCCGGGCTGGGTGCACGCCGCGAGGGCCGCGGCGAGGAACGTCAGGGAGATGAGCCTGTTCATACGGGGACGCTTACCACGCGTCGCGGCAGGCGCATGCGTCACGGGAACTCCGGCCAGCGATCGCCGGTCGCCCACCGGTATCGAAGGCCGAGCTGGCCGAGATCCGCGCCCAGCAGGCCGAGGCGATCGGGCGTCGCGGCCACCACCATCACCGTCCCCACCGCGTCCAGGTGGTGCGTCAACGACACGGCCAGCACGGGGCCGAGCCGCACGACGACGCTGTCGCGGCCAGGGTTGCCGAGCACCTCGGCGGCGGCGCCCAGGCGGAGCTCGCCGAACCGGTCCATCTCCGCCATGTAGCCGAGCCGGGCCCGGTAGAGGTACGGCGGCTTCATCACCGCGTGGAGCGCCTCCTCGTAAAGGTAGAATCCCTCCGGCGTCCCCAGCACCGCATAACCGGTCGCGACGCCGAACAGGCTGCCTCCGAGCAAGGGTATCGAGCCCGACACCTCGAGCTCCGCCGCGACGTACCGCGACGGAGGTCCCTGCATGAGCTCGGTGTCCCTGCGCGTGTACGACGCCCGAGGCTCGAGGAAGTACTGGGTCGTCGAGAAGGCGTACCGCGCGCCGCCGCGGATCTCCACGCTGGGCAGCGCGGCGCGGAGGCCCAGGTACTCCGCGCCGCCGTTCGGCGAACCGCTCGCATAGCCCTCGATCCCGAGCCAGGACCAGTGGGGCTTGCCCACGCCGAGCGCGAGGCTCGGCCTGAAATAGATCACGCCGAGATCCATCAGCGCGGAGAGGAACGGGCGCGCGGCGGCGCTCCGCGCCCAGTAAGAGCGCTTCTGCAGGAGGTCGATGCCCGAGGGCACCGGCGGCGGCTCGCCGGCGGGCGACGGCAGGTCGGCCGGATCCTGGGCGCCGGCCCCGGCGGGCAGCAGGGTGAGCGCGGCGAGCGTCGCGGCGGCGGCCAGCGCGCGGCGGAGCGTCATCGCTAGAACCTGCCCACCAGGTACCCGCCGAGCGGCGCGGGCGCGAAGCTGAGCGTGACGCCGTCCGCGCGCGGCGCGTCCGAGGCGGGGGCGCCGCCGCGGTAGTGCAGGAGCCACGGGAGCCCGAGGCCGGTCAGGGCGCCGACCGCCGCGCCCGTGAGCGCGTCGGTCGCGAAGTGCTGATCGGAGACGACCCGGAGCGTCGCCACGGCCGCCGCCGTCCCGAGCGACGCGGCGCACGCGAGCGCGTCGGGGGCGCCGCCGCCGTACAGGGGCAGGCGCGCGTGGTGCGAGCACACGAGCCCCGCCGCCGTGAAGGCGGTCGAGCTGTGGCCGCTGAAGAAGCTCCTGTACCGCTTGCTCCCCCGGCAGTCGCGGTCCTGCTGCTCCTCCGGCCCGGCGCACCCGGCGCGGTAGGGGCGCTCGCGGCTCGTGAGCCCCGCGACGACGCCGTTCAGGGCCGCGTTCAGCGCGAGCGCCTCGACGTCGATCATCGCGATCTCCCAGGCGACGCTGCCGCGGCCGTGCCCCCACCAGGTCACGAGCAGGGCGTCCACCGCGAGGTGGTTGGTCATCAGCGTGAGCAGGAGATCGCTCGCGTCCCGCGCCATCTCGCGCTGGCGATCGCTGCGGATGCGCATGGCGTCGCGCGCCGAGCCGTCGAAGCCGTTCACGGTCGTCCACCGGCCCTCCGACGGCGGGATGGCGAGCGTGCCAAACGCGGTCGCGGCCAGGAGCCCCGTGGCCACATACTCGCTCACGCGGAAGCGCGGCCAGGCCGGATCCCACGCGACCTCGGGCCGCGCGCGAGAGAGAGCCTCCGGCGCGGCCCGGCGCGGCGCGCTCGGCAGCACCGCTCCGGAACGGAGGGCGGTGGTCCCGCCGGCTCCCCGTGTCGCCGCGCCGGACGGCGCCGCGAGCGGCTCGGCTCGCGCCGCAGCAGGCGGCTCGGCTCGCGCCGCTGCAGCGCCGAGCAGCGCCGTCACGGCGAGCGTGCTGGAGGCGAACCGGAGGGGCGCGGCGCACCTCAAGGAGCGGACCGCGCGATCAGAAATCGGGGTGGCCGATGACGAGGAACTCGAGCGGCCCGGCGCCCGTGTTGCGCAGCCCGTGGTGTACGTTCGTCTCGACGTGCATCATCTGGCCGGGGCCGAGGGGCACCTCGCGGTCGCCGACGATGCCGAGCGCCTGACCGGCCAGGATATAGATGGTCTCGGTGGTCTCCGTGTGGAGCTCGCGCGAGATCTCACAGCCGGGGCCCATCGTGCCCCTGTAGAAGCCGAAGGCGTTCCCGCGGTCTCTTCCCAGCAGCTGCGCCATGAAGACGCCTCGGTTGGGCAAATACTCCATCACGTCTTCGTCGGCTGCGGTCAGCACCACGGCCCCGTCGATCTGCTGCCTCATGGCGATCCTCCTCCTTCACGAGTGAAGCCGCTGGGAGATCGATCCGTTACAGAAGCGCACTGCGTCCTGTCAACGGCGCTCCGCGCGAACCGTGCGACGGCGGCCGTCGGCGTCTCGGCTTCCCTGCTTCTCTCCTTCTCTCCTTCCCCGTTCCCGCTCTCTGCGTTTCCTGGCTTCAAAAAGGCAACACCACGCTCGCTGCGGCGCGCAGCTCGTAGCTGAACGACATCGTCTTCAACCCCTTCGGAGAGAGCTCGACGTGGCCACGGAGAAATCCGTCCTTCTCGTCCAGCGTCCAGCCGGGGGCCTCGCCGAGCGCGACCTCGACCTCGGCCACCTCGCTGACAGGGATCCGCTCGGTGACCAGCACCCGCTTCACGCTGCTGGAGAGGTTGGACACGGAGAGCTTCACACGCCGGCGGATCTTGCGGCTCCCCGTGATCGCGGCGGTGTCCTGCTCCTCGTCGACGGTGCGCCGCACGCGCACGGCGTCGTCCACGCCGAAGCCGAGCTCGAACGGCTCGCCGGCGCCCACGAAATCGAGCCGGGCGCGGCCGACGAGGCTGCCGCCCCGCGCGACGCGCACCGGGCCTGCCAGCAGCGGGCGCGGCCGTCCGCCGGCGCCGCCGCCGTCCAGCGTCACCGTGGCGCGCAGGTGGGCCGCGGGGTGGACCTCGGGGTACAGCACCAGCGCGAGCTCGGTGGGGAGCGAGCGCCGCGCGATCTCGATGCGCGTCGGGCGGCCGTCGGAGGGGAGGGTCACCGGCTCCGCCGCCTCGAAGATCAGCGGCTCGCCGCCATCGTCCACCCCCGGCATCTCGTCGACCGCCCGCGCCCCGCGGTCGAGCCCGGCCGCGGCGATCGCCTGGTCGCGCGCCTCGACGATCACGCGGCGGCGCTCGATCTCCGTCTTGCGCCGCGCGCGGAGCACGTCGTCTTCGAGCAGCGGCGCCTCGGCGCTCCTCGACGGCCGCGCGGTCGAGAAGCGCGCGGTGACGTTCTCCCAGACCTCGCCCGTCGCCTGCCACGCCGACGCCCAGGTGGTGAGCTCGATCGAGCCGCCAGGCGCCTGCGCTGCCGCGCCGCCCGCGCTCGTGACCGCGGCGCCGGCGGCGAGCCGCGCCAGGTGCTCGGGGCGCCAGATCGCGCACGCGACGCGGTACGTCAGCTCGATGTCGACGGGCTGCGGCGCGGGGGCGTGCACCTCGACCTCGATCACCGCTTCATAGCGCGGTTGCTCGACGGACCCCTCCCGCAGCCGCGCCCCGGCGCGCCGGGCGTCCTCCTCGGCGCGCGCCCGCGCCGCGCGCGCGTCCGCCGACGCGCCGAGCGCCTCGGCGAGCGCCGCGTGCAGCGCCTCGGCGCCGCCGCGCCACGAGGCGAGGCGCGCGGGCTCGCCGGCGTCCTTCGGGACCTCGCTCATCGCCCGCGCCCACTTCGCGAGCAGCTGGTCGAGGTGGGCCTCGCGCCGCGACGCCCGGTCCCGCGCGCGCTCCGCGGCGCCGGCCCGCAGCGACGCCTCGCGCTCCTCGCGCTCCAGCGCGTCGATCGCCTCGCGACCGAGCGCCGCCTCCCTGTGCGCCCTCCATCGTACGCGCGCCGCCGTCACCCGGACCGCATCCGCGCCCGCGACGCGCGCCTGCACGGTGCGCTCGTCGACGAACACCGAGACGCCGCCGATCGCGATCCACTGCGCCCCGGCCTGGACCTCGACGCGCGCCGCGCGCACGACCTCGGCGCGATCCTCGAACAGCGTCACCGCGCGCGCCGCGCTCGGGTGCGGCGCGCGGGCGCCTTCGTGGCCGCCGCTCTCGTCGCTCGCTCCGCCTCCGCTGGCGCTCCGCCCAGCCCGGTCCGAACCGCTCGCATCCGTTGCCATGGTGCGCTCGTTTCCTTTGTTATTCCCGACGGTTACCGCCGACGATCTCGTTCTTGGACGAGAACACCACGCGGTAGGTGAACGCGACGGAGGCCTTGCCGCCTGGCGCGATCGGGACGCGCCAGCGCAGCCCGCCGCGCACCGGCTCGCCGAGCTCCTCCTGGGTGTACGGCTCGGCCTTCGGCTGCGACGAGAGGAGCTTGATCTCGACGTCCTTGTCGTCCGTCACCGGGATGCGGTCGAGGACCTCGACCTCGACGCCCATCCCGAGCGACGAGGAGAGGTCGATGACCACCGCGTGTTCGACGGCGAGCGAGCCGCCGAGCAGGCCGGCGCTCGACTCGTCCACGCGCGCGTTCCTGGCGACCCGGATCCGCTCCTCGACGCCGAGGCCGGCGCGGAGGAGGCCGCCCCGGTCCACGCGGCCGAGCGCGGACTGCGCCGCGAGGGCGCCGTCGACGAAGATGTCGACAGGCCCCGCGAGCAGCGGGGCGTCGAACGGGTTCTCGACGCGCGCCTCGCGGTAGACGTCGGCGGCCTCGCGGGGCGCGGTCACGAACCGGGGCGCGGCGGGGGCGCGCGCGGCGCCCAGCGCGACGCGGTGGAGCCCGCCGTTCGACGGCACGTCGGCGGCGCTCTCGCCGACGTAGAGGTGGTCGAATTGCCCGCGCGAGTCGCGCGGATCCACGGCCCGGGGCGGGGCGCCGAGGTCCGCGATGTCCTGCTCCGCCCGACGCGCGTTGCGCCGCGAGGGCCCGGGCTCGTCGCGCGCGAGCCGGCCGCGCTGTTTGCCCGCGCCGGGGAGGTGCAGCGCGTCGAAGTCGAGCCACTCCTCGACCTGCGCGGGCTCGAGCGCCGGGGCGGCCCCGGCGCCCTCCAGCGCCTGCTCGGGAGCGAGCCATTCCTCCTCGAGGCTGGCCGCGGCCTCGACGCTCGCCGCGGAGCCCAGGGCGCTCCGGGGGACCGGGGGCGCGCTCGCCTGGGGAGCCGGCGGCGGGGGCGGCGCCCCGTGGCCGCCGCCGAACGACGGGAGCGACAGCCCGCGCGACTTCCGCGCCGGCGCGGCGAGCGGCATCGGCGGGGCGAACGCCATCGGCGCGGCGGCCTGCATCGGGGGCGGCGGGGCGGCCGGGCCGGATGGCGCAGGCGGCGCTGGCCTCTTCATCGCCGCGAAGGGCTCCGGGCTGGCCCGGTTCCGCGTGGCCTCGCCGCCGTCACGCGCGGGCGGGAGCTTTCCAGGCGCGGCGGTGGTCCGCGCGGCCGGCTCGGGGAGGGCGGCGACGAAGCGGTCGAACCCGTCGAACATGGCGTCGAGCCCCTCCGGCGCGGGGCGGTAGCCGCGGCGCGGGGGGCGCTGCGCGCGGCTGAGCCGCAGCGAGGCGAGCTCCGGCAGCCGCGTGTCCTGCACGAGATCGGCGGTGGCGAGCGCGAGGCGCACGTCCTTCCAGTCCTCGCCCGAGGCCTGCGCGACGAGGGCGTCGAGCTGCAAGGCGACCTCGGTCGCGCCGCGCGAGAACCGCGCCGCGTAGGCGGGCCACCAGCGCGCGGCGAACACGGCGTACTCGAGCCGGAGCGCCGGCTCCCCGGCCGCGCCGCCGCGCTCCGGCGCGAGCCGCACGACGACGTCGAGGCGCGCCGGGTCGCGCTCCTCGACCTCGCCGCTCGTGGCCTGGGCGGCGTCGATCTGGACGGCCAGGAGCTCCTTCCGGGCGCGCTCGAGCTCCGCGTCGAGCGCGGCGGCGCGGGCGTCGAGCGCGGCGAGCTCGTCCGAGAGCAGGCCGCTCACCGCGAGCGCGTCGCGGATGCGGGCCGCCGGGTCGCCCGGCCGGAAGCGCCGCGCGAGCTCCGGATCGAGCGAGACGGCGCCGAGCTGGTCGCGCCAGAGGCGGAGGTGGTCGCGCTCCGCCGACAGGCGCGCGATCGCGAGCTCGAGCTCGCGGAGCTCGGCGGAGAGCGCCGTCCTCGAGACGGGCGCCGGGGGCACGACGAGCCGCGCGCGCACGCCGATCACGTCGCGCACGTCGCGCGCGGGCCCGGAGGCCGCCGCCGCGCCCGCCGGGGCGCCTGCGGCGGCGCCGCCCGCGGCGTCGATGAGCGCGCGGAAGCTCCCCGGCTCGGCGAGCGGCGTGATCCCCGGCACCGAGATCTCGACCGCCCCCCGGGGGAGCGGCGCCGCGAGCTCGACGCGGCGGGTGACGATCGCCCCGCGCGCGTACACGACGACCCCCTCGATACGGCTAGCGCACTCGATCTTCTCGGCCGTCATCGCTCGTCCCCTCGCCCGCGAACGCCCCGCGAGAGCGCGACGGTATCACGCCGCGCGCGGGCCCGGATAGCGGGCTATCTCCTCGTGTCGAGGAAGCCGAACCCGGGGAGCGCGTCGATGCCGTAGGCGCGCAGCGCGAGCTCGTCGAGCCTGTCGAAGTCGCGCCGCCGGAAGGAGCTGCGGAGATCGCTCATCAGCTCCTCCGCGACGCTCTCCGGCGGGGGCAGGCGGATCCGCCGCAGGTACTGGGCCTGGAAGCGCAGGTAGCCTCCGCGCATCTTGACCGCATAGGACCACACGAAGAAGAGGGCGACTTTGGAGCCGAGCAGCCCGCCGAGGGCCTCCATGTCCCAGCCCTCCGAGGTGATGAAATAGAGATTGTGGTGCGGATAGAACCTGCCCTCGTCATAGACCACCTCGTTGGAGCCCGCGATGTCGGGGACGAGCAGCTTCGGGGCGGTGGTCAGCGCCGGAACCACGCGATCGATGGTGCGGAACCAGCCTGCGCCGCCCCGCCGCGCGATGTAGCGCCTCCTGATCTCGGCCTCGTGCGCGTGCAGGTACCCGGAGAGCCTGGGGTACTCCTCGAGATGGACCACCTTGCCGTCGGATCCGAAGGGATTGATGACGAACCGCCTGGCGTCGCGGATGCGGCCGTCCTCGATATCGTGTCGCATGACGAGCGGCACGAGGCGATCGCGCTCGATATCCACCTCTTCGCCGACGATGTAGATCCTGTCGTTCCCGGTGGCGACGCCGATGCCGACGCGCGTCCCGCCGACCTCCTCGATCGGCGCGAACCGCGCCTCGAGCGCGCGCAGGGCCTCGAGGTGCTCTGGCGAGCCGAGCACCCACGGGTCGTCGCCCTCGAACCAGGAAGCGTACTCCGACACGGCGACGCCGGAGCCGCGCTCCGCCGCGCCCGCCTCCGCGCGCCCCTCCGCGTGTCCCTCCGCGTGTCCCTCCGCGTATCGAAGAGCGGCGGACGCGGCCTCGCACTCCTCCGGCGAGGCGGTGCGCAGCGTCGCGACAGGGACGCTCCCCGTCTTGCCGGGCGACACGGCGAATATCGACGGGTAGGCGACGACCTCGGACTCGAAGGGAGACGCGCCGCGCAGATCGACGTAGCACCGCACCCGGAACCACCTCGACAGCAGCCGGCGGAGCGGCGCGCCGTACCGGTTGAGGGTCCACCGGTCGGCGCAGATGAAGGAGAGGATCCCGCCGGGCGCGAGGAGCTCGAGGCCGCGCTCGATGAACGCCACGTAGAGATCGGCGCGGTCGTAGAGCGACCTGTACCGGTGTCGATACTCCTCCTGGAGCTCGGGCGAGAGCTGTTCGATCCTGACATAGGGCGGGTTGCCGACCACCGCGTCGAACCGGCGTCCCTGGCTGGTGAGCAGGAAGTCGCCGTGGGCGATCCAGGCCTCGGAGAGGCGCGTCGCGTCGCCCTGCGGCAGCCCGAGCCGCGCGAGGGCGCCGGCGACCGCGAGGCGCGCGTGGTCGACGTGAGCTCGCTCGACGTCGTACGACCGGATCGCCGGCTCGATCTCGAGGAGGTCGCGATCGTGGCGGCGCGCCGACTGGATCAGCCGCTCGGCGGCGGGGACCAGGAACGCGCCATGGCCGCAGGCTGGCTCGAGCAGCGACAGCGACGCGAGATCCCGGTCCGCGGTGTAGCCCGCGAGATCGAGGATGAGATTCACGACGTGGGGTTTCGTCAGCACCACGCCGTGGGCCTCGCCCGACGAGCGCTCGCCGTAATCGTAGGCGCTCTGCGGGAGCATGACCGTCAGATCGAGGGCTGTCTGCATTGGCGCCGCGAGCATGGTAGCCGCGATCGGCGCGCGCGGGCGGCGCTCCACGGCCGCGCTCGCCGCGCGGTCGCGGCGCCCGAGGCCGCGGCCGGCCGCATCGCGCCGGGCCTCTTCCCCGCTCGCGTGCCGCCGTCGAGGCGCTTTCTGCGTCTGCGTCTGCGTCTGCTTCCGCGCTCGGGGCGAGGCGCGGATCGCGTTTCAGGAGGCGTCGCCATCGAATAGGGTAGAGTCGCCGCATGGCCTTCCCCGTGTCTGTCCGTCCCGCCAATCGCATCGCGGCGAGCGTCACCTGCGGAGGCGCCGTGCAACCGCCGGCCGCCGGCCCGGACGCTCGGTCGAGCGAGGGGGGCGCGTGATCCTCGGCATCGGCATCGACGTCTGCGGCATCGGACGCATGGAGGAGGCGCTCGCGCGGTGGGGGGAGCGGTTCTGGGAGCGGGTGCTGTCCGAGCCGGAGCGCCGCTCGCTCGCGCACCGCGTGGACCGGGCGACGGCGCTCGCGGGCCGCTTCGCCGCGAAGGAGGCCGTGGTGAAGGCGATGGCGGGCGCGCCGGGCGTCAGCTGGCACCACCTGGAGGTGCGCGGCGCGCCGCGCATGCCGCCGACGATGGCGCTCCACGGCCCGGCGCGCGCGCTCGCCGAGCGCATGGGCGTCCAGCGGGTCCACCTGTCGATCACGCATGATGCAGGCGTGGCGGCGGCGGTGGCTATCCTGGAAGGGGAGAGCCGATCCCCGACCGATGCGGACGAGGACGGCGAGAGCCGATCCAGCCTGGACGAAGGGAAAGAGCGCTCGTGATTCCGGTCCTATCGCGCGCGCAGATGCGCGCCTTCGACAAACACGCGATCCACCAGTGCCACGTCCCCGGCGTGGTCCTCATGGAGAACGCCGGCCGCGGCGCCGCCGACGTGATCTCGGCGATCATCGAGGGGCGCAACGCCGGGCAGCCCGGCGACGCCGCGCACCGCGCGCCGCACCCGCTCGCGTCCGGCCTTTCGCCCGCGCGGGCGTTCTGGCCGGCGACGTTGCCCTCCGGGGCGGGTCTCCGGGGCCGCCCCGGGAGCGTCCCGCCGCCGCCGAACGGCCGCCGCGACGCCGAGGAGGCCCGCGCCGCGCGCATCCGATCGTTCCCGGTGCGGCACGTCCCGAGCCCGGGGCAGCCCGCGACGTACCCCCTCCACGCCCGCGTCGTCGTCGTCTGCGGGGCCGGCAACAACGGCGGCGACGGCTTCGTCGTGGCGCGCCACCTCCTCGCCCGCGGCGCGGAGGTCCAGGTCTTCCTGGCCGCCCGGTCCGAGAAGGTCACCGGCGATAGCCGCATCAACCACGATGCGTACGTGGATCTCGGCGGCGCGCTGACCGAGCTCCCCCCGGGCGCGTCCCTCGCCCCGCTCGAGGTCGCGCTCGCGGGGGCCGACCTCCTCGTCGACGCGATCTTCGGCACGGGCCTCGACCGCCCCATCGAGGGCCACCTCGCCGACGTCATCGGCGTCCTCAACGCGGCGACCTGCCTCTGCATCGCGCTCGACGTGCCCTCGGGCCTCGACGCCGACAGCGGCGCGCCGCTCGGCGCCGCGGTGCAGGCCGACGAGACCGTCACCTTCGGCCACCTCAAGATCGGCCTGCTCACGCCCGAGGGCGCGCGGCTCGCGGGCAACGTGCACGTCGTCGATCTCGGGGTCCCGGACCGGCCGATCCTCGCCCAGGTGGGCCACGTCGCGGAGGTCCTCCGCAAGGAGACGATCGGCTCGTCGCTGCGCCCGCGCGAGGCGAGCGTCTACAAGCACCAGGCGGGCAACGTGCTCGTCATCGCCGGCTCGTCGGGCAAGCTCGGCGCCGCGCTGCTGACCGCGCGCGCGGCGATGCGGACGGGCGCGGGCCTCGTGACGATCTGCACCTGGGCCGACACCGCGCGCGCGATGGAGTCGCGCGTCGTGGAGCTGATGACGACCTCGATCGATCCGGCCCGCATCGCGGCGTCGCTCGACGGCGCGCTCGCCGGGCGGCGGGCGGTCGCCATCGGCCCGGGCCTCGGCCTCGACGAGCGGGCGCGGGCCGCGGTGGATCACGTCGTGCTCGGCTGGGACGGCCTGAAGGTCGTCGACGCGGACGCCCTGACGCACTTCGTGGGCCGCCCGGAGGCGCTCGCGACCGCGCGCGGGAGCCTCATCATGACGCCGCACTCCGGCGAGCTCGGCCGGCTCCTTGGCCGGAGCGCTCGGGCCGTCGAGGAGGACCGCTTCGGCGCCGTGCGCGAGGCGGTGGCGCTCACCCGGGCGATCGTCGTGCTCAAGGGGGCGCGCACGATCATCGCGCTCCCGGACGGCCGCATGTTCATCTGCATGGCGGGCAACCCCGCGCTCGCCACCGCCGGCTCGGGCGACGTCCTGACCGGGATGATCGCGGCCCTGCTGTGCTCGATGGATCCCACCGCCGCGGCGAGCGCCGGGGTGCTGATCCACGCGCTCGCCGGCGATGTGTGGCGCGCGCAGACGGGCAGCGATCGGGGGCTGCTCGCGGGCGAGATCGCCGAGCTGGTCCCGGGCCTGATCGCCGCGCTGGCCGCCGGGAGCGACCCGCTCTCGACGTGACGCGAGCGCCTGCTCCGCCGGACGCCTCGCCCGGCGCCCGCTCTGCTGGACGCCTCGCCCGGCGCTCGCGCGGGTGGGGCCGCCGGGCCGGGCGCGCCGCGGGGCGGCTCGCCACCCTGGCGCGCCCGTTCTCCCTGCTGTCGATTTGACACGCGCCCGCGTGTCTCCGCCCGCGCCGTTCAGCGTGATCCGCGGCCTTCGCGAGGTCCGCGCGGTGGCACCTGCCTTGCCAGTGCCGGTTACGCAGGAGGTCCCGCCATGCTCGTCCACGCCGCTCATGCCCCCGCCCGGTCCTCGAACCCAGCGCCGCCGCCGCCCGGCGCGACGCGCGCGCTCGGGCGCGGGCCGTCCTTCGGGGCGGCGCGGACGGCGCCGGGAGAGGGCTCGCGGGGAGCGGTCGACGAGCTGCTCCGGGGCCTTGTCGAAATGACACCGGAGCTCTTCGGCCGCGCGCTGCGGCTCTCCCGGACGCCCGCGACGGCCGAGGACCTCGTGCAGGACACGGTGGAGCGCGCGCTCCGGTTCGCGGGGAGCTACGAGCCCGGGACCAACCTGCGGGCGTGGGTGCACCAGATCCTCTTCAGCGTCTTCATCACCCGCTGCCGGCGCAGCCGTCGCGAGCGCAACGCCCTCGACGTGCTCGCGACCGACCCGTGCGCGTGGACGGCGCCGGAGCGCTGCGCTGACATGCACGCGCTCTCGCCCGGCGTGCGGCGCGCGCTCGCGACGCTCCCGCCGGCCTTCCGTGACACCCTGGTGCTCGTGGACCTCGAGGAGATGTCTTACAAGGACGCAGCGACGCGGCTGGGCGTCCCGGTCGGCACCGTCATGAGCCGCCTGCACCGCGGCCGGAAGCTGCTCGCCGAGGTGCTGCGTGGCGAAGCGCCGGACGGCAAGGCCGAGGCGCCGGACGGCAAGGCCGAGGCGAGGAGCGACGTGAAGGCCGCGGCAGCATGAGCGATCGCGGCGGCGATCTCCGTCGCCCGCGACCGGGATCACGTCGCCCCTGCGCTGCGCCTCTGCGGCCCGATTCGCCGTCGCGACGAGGGCTCTTTCGGCCGCCTGCGCGCCGCGCCCGCCCGCTGCGCCTTCTTGCCGCGGTGATCTGGGCCCCCTACCATCGTCGTGCCACCGAGGAAGCGTTCCTCGCCAGGAGGCACCATGGCAACGACCGCGAGAGAGCCTCACGTCGTGATCGTCGGCGGAGGGTTCGGCGGCCTGAACGCGGCAAAGGCGCTCCGCGACGCGCCCGTCCGGGTCACCCTCATCGACAGGACCAATCACCACCTGTTCCAGCCGCTGCTCTATCAGGTGGCGACGGCCAGCCTCTCGCCGGCCGACATCGCGGTCCCGATCCGATCGGTCCTGTCGCGCCAGCGCAACGTCCGGGTCCTGCTCGGCGAGGTGACGGGCGTGGACCTCGCCGGCCGGCGCGTCACCGTCGACGGCGACCCGCTGGACTACGACTTCCTGATCCTCGCGGTCGGCGCGACGAACAACTACTTTGGCCACGAGGAGTGGGCCCGGTTCGCGCCGGCGCTCAAGAACCTCGACGAGGCGCTCACCATCCGCGAGCGCATGCTGCTCGCCTTCGAGGCCGCCGAGCGCGAGGAGGACCCCGCAGCGCGGCGGCGGCTGCTCACGTTCGTCGTCATCGGCGGCGGCGCCACGGGCGTCGAGATGGCCGGCGCCTTCGCCGAGCTCGCGCGCTACATCCTCGCGCGCGACTTCCGCTCCCTCGACCCTTCGCTCTCGCGGGTGCTGCTCGTCGAGATCGGCGCCCGCATCCTCCAGGCCTTCCCGGAGAGCCTCTCGGCGAGCGCCGAGGAGCAGCTCGCGTCCCTCGGGGTCGAGGTCATCAAGGGGCGCCGCTTCCGCAGCATCGACGAGCAGGGCGTGCTGTTCGAGGACGGCGAGCGCCTCCCCGCCGCGACCGTCATCTGGGCCGCGGGGGTCCGCGGCACCCCGCTCGCGCGCGCGCTCGGCGTCGAGCTCGATCGCGTCGGCCGCGTGAAGGTCGGGCCGGACTGCTCCCTCCCCGGGCACCCGGGCGTCTTCGCGATCGGCGACATGGCCACGCTCCGCGACCGGAACGGCGTCGACGTGCCCGGCCTCAGCCCGGCCGCGATCCAGGAGGGTCGCTTCGTCGCGCGCTGCATCCTCGATGATCTCGAGGGCCGCCCGCGCGGGCAGTTCGCCTACCGCGACAAGGGGACGATGGCGACCATCGGCCGCTCGCGCGCCATCGCGAAGGTCGGGCGCCTGCAGATGTCGGGCACGCTCGCGTGGCTCGCCTGGCTGGCCGTCCACGTGCTGTTCCTTATCGGCTTCAGGAACCGCTTCACCGTCATGTTCGCGTGGATGTGGCAGTACATCACCTTCAAGCGCGGCGCCCGCCTCATCACCGGCCATACCTCGCCGGTGCTCCTGGCGGCGCCCGCGCCTTCGGTGCGTCGCCCATCGCCCGCGAGCCCGGTCGCGGAGGTGGTCTCCGGCGGCCCCTGAGCGCGCCCTTCCCCCCGCTCGCTTGACGCGCGCCCTCCACCATGGCGGATACGCGTCCAGTGAAGGCACGCAGAGCCCAGACCCCCGCGCGATCGGCGGCCGCCGAGCCGCCGTCCCCACCCGCGCCCCCGGCGAGCGAGCCTGGCGGGGATGACCCGGCATTCGACGACGCGTCGGATCTCACGCCGGTCGTCGCCTCCAACCTGAAGCGGTTCCGGGCCGAGCGGGGCCTGTCGCTCGAGCGCCTGGCGAAGGCGTCCGGGGTGAGCCGGGCGATGCTGGGGCAGATCGAGCTGGGCCAGAGCACGCCGACCATCAACGTCCTCTGGAAGATCGCGCGCGCCCTCGGGGTCCCCTTCTCGGCGCTGATGAGCCAGGCGACGTCGCCCGTCACGACCGTCATGCAGGCCTCGCACGCGCGCATCCTGCGGTCTCGCAACGGCGACTTCTCTTCCAGGGCGCTCTTCCCGATGGACCGGCCGCGCAACGTGGAGTTCTACGAGCTCCGCCTCGCGCCGCGCTCGGTCGAGCACGCCGACGCGCACGCGCCGGGCACCGCGGAGAACCTGATCGTCACCGAGGGCTCGGTGGAGATCACCGTGGCCGGCGAGCGGCGCCTGCTCGAGACCGGCGACGCCATCCTGTTCGAGGCCGACAGCCCGCACAGCTACCGCAACCCGGGCAGCGCCGAGGCCGTCATGTACCTCGTCATGACCTACGGTTCGCGCGGCTAGCTCCGCCGCATTTCCGGACCCCGCCGGCCTCGTGTCCCTCCGGTATCCAAGACATGTCCTCCGTTATCCTGGCAGATCTCCCTTGCGTCCTCTGCTTTAGCGTGAGATATGTCCGTTATAGCGGCGGTCACCCGCTGCGAGGAGCAAGGAGGCGGAGCGATGCGGATCACCTGGATTGGTGGGTTGGATCGCAATCAGGCTCAGCTGGAGCGGATGGCGCTGCAGGCGGGGCACCACCTGGAGTTTCACACGGGCAACACGGGCGGCCGCGGGGCGGCCGAGCTGCGGGCGGCCATCGAGCGGGCCGATCTCGTGATCGTGCTGACCGACGTGAACAGCCACGGCGGCGTGCTCCTCGCCAAGAAGCTCTGCCAGAAGCTCGGCCGCGCGGCGTTCATGGCCCGGCGCATCGGCGCCTCGCGCTTCCAGCAGCTGCTCGACGCGCTCGCGCAGCGGGAATCGCGGTATCTCGCGACTGGATGAGGGAGCAAGGACGATCGATGCGATGCTTGATGACGATGCTTTGTTGTGTGCTGGCGCTGGCGCTCTCGGCGTGCTCGAAGGGCGACGCGGCCGGCGCCTCGAAGTCGGGGTCGGTGCAGATACTGAACGTCTCCTACGACCCCACGCGTGAGCTCTATGAAGAGGTGAACGCCGCCTTCGCGAAGCGCTGGAAGGAGCAGAGCGGACAGGACGTCACCATCAAGCAATCGCACGGCGGCTCGGGCAAGCAGGCCCGGTCGGTGATCGACGGGCTCGAGGGGGACGTGGTCACGCTCGCGCTCGCCTACGACGTCGATGCGGTCGCGTCCGCCGGGCTGATCAAGGAGGGATGGCAGGCGCGCCTCAAGGACAACAGCGCTCCTTACACGTCGACCATTGTCTTCCTGGTGCGCAAGGGCAACCCCAAGGGCATCAAGGACTGGGACGATCTCGTGAAGGAGGGCGTGGCGGTCATCACCCCGAACCCGAAGACCTCCGGCGGGGCGCGCTGGAACTACCTCGCTGCGTGGGGGTACGAGCTGAAGCGAGCGGGCGGCGACGAGGCGAAGGCGAAGGATTTCGTCGGCCGCCTCTTCAAGAACGTGCCCGTCCTCGACACGGGGGCGCGCGGCTCGACCACGACGTTCGTCGAGCGTGGGCTCGGCGACGTGCTGATCGCCTGGGAGAACGAGGCGCTGCTCGCGGTGAAGCAGAGCGGTAAGGACAAATTCGAGGTGATCGTGCCGTCGATCAGCATCCTCGCCGAGCCGCCTGTCGCGGTGGTCGACAAGGTCGTCGACAGGCGCGGGACGAGGGCGGCGGCGGAGGCGTACCTCGCCTTCCTCTCCACGGAGGACGGCCAGCGCATCGCGGTGAAGCACTTCTACCGCCCGCGCAACCCGGCGATCCTCGCGGCGGCCGAGTCGGAGGGTGTCTTCCAGAAGGTCGCGCTCTTCTCGATTGACGAGGTGTTCGGGGGGTGGCAAAAAGCCCAGAAGGCCCACTTCTCCGACGGCGGCGTCTTCGACCAGATCTACCAGGCCGGTAAGTAGACTTCGTGGCTCTCCTCTGGCGGCGACAGAGCGTTCTGCCCGGCTTCGGGCTGGCGATGGGGATTACGGTAACGTACCTGTCGCTGCTGGTGCTTGTCCCGCTGTCGATGATCTTCCTCAAGACGGCGACGCTCCAGCCCGCCGAGATCTGGGCCGTGGCGACCTCGCCGCGCGCCGTCGCCTCGTTGAAGATGAGCTTTGCCGCGTCGCTCATCGCGGCGGGCATCAACGCGGTCTTCGGCGTCCTCGTGGCGTGGGTGCTCGTGCGCTACAGCTTTCCGGGCAAGTCGATCGTCGACGCGCTCGTCGACCTGCCCTTCGCGCTCCCGACGGCGGTCGGCGGCATCGCGCTGACGGCCATCTATGCGCAGCAGGGGTGGGTCGGTCGGTTCCTGTACCCGCTCGGGATCCAGAGCGCGTTCAGCCGCCTGGGCGTCGTCATTGCGCTCACCTTCGTGGGGCTCCCGTTCGTCGTGCGGACGGTCCAGCCGGTGATGGAGGAGCTCGAGGTCGACCAGGAAGAGGCGGCGGCGTCGCTCGGCGCGGGCCGCTTCCAGATCTTCCGTCGCATCCTCCTGCCCGCGCTCTGGCCATCGATCCTCACCGGGTTCGCGATGTCGTTCGCGAGGGCGTTCGGTGAGTACGGGTCGGTCGTGTTCATCTCCGGGAACATGCCCCTCAAGACGGAGATCGCGCCGCTCGTCATCATGACCAAGCTCGAGCAGTACGACTACGCGGGCGCGACGGCGCTCGCGCTCGTGATGCTTCTCTGCTCCTTCGTGCTCCTCTTCCTGATCAACCGACTCCAGTCCTGGAGCGGCGCGCGCGGGTCGCGGAGCGCTGTCGAAGCGCCCCAGCCTGCGTCCGAGCGGCCCGCGGGGGCCAGAGCGCCCGGGGTCGCGTCGTAGTGGCTGGCGCGGCCGGCAAGCTGCGGTTCAGGTCGCGCGGGGCGGTGCGCGGCGCGACGTCCGAGCCCCCGCTGGTGCGCTGGGCGCTGACGGCGGCGGCGCTCGCGTTCCTCGGGTTCTTCCTCTTCCTGCCGGTCGTGGCGGTGTTCATCGAGGCGTTGAAGGACGGCCTCGCGGGGTACTGGCGGGCGATCACCGCGCCGGACGCCATCGCCGCCATCGAGCTGACGCTCACGACCGCGCTCATCGCCGTGCCGCTCAACCTCGTCTTCGGCGTGGCCGCGGCCTGGGCGATCGCGCGCTTCGAGTTCACGGGAAAGAGCCTGCTCGTCACGCTCATCGATCTGCCGTTCGCGGTCTCGCCGGTGATCTCCGGCATGATCTTCGTCCTGCTCTTCGGGGCGCAAGGGGTGCTCGGCCCCTGGCTCATCGAGCACGACCTCCGGGTCATCTTCGATCGTCCGGGGATCATCCTCGCGACGACGTTCGTGACGTTCCCGTTCGTCGCGCGCGAGCTCATCCCGTTCCTGGAGAGCCAGGGGGCCGACGAGGAGCACGCGGCGCTGTCGCTCGGCGCGAGCGGGTGGAGCATGTTCTTCCGCATCACCCTCCCCAACGCGAAGTGGGGCCTGCTCTACGGCGTGGTGCTCTGCAACGCGCGGGCGATGGGCGAGTTCGGCGCGGTGTCGGTCGTCTCGGGGCATATCCGGGGGCAGACCAACACCATGCCGCTGCACGTCGAGGTGCTCTACAACGAGTTCCACTTCTCGGCGGCGTTCGCGGTCGCCTCGTTGCTCGTCCTGCTCGCGCTCCTGACGCTCGTGGCGAAGCGCCTTATCGAAGGCCGGGCGCAGCGAGACGCCGCTCCTGAGATCGACCCGGCGGCGAAGGCCGGCGCGGGGTGACGCGCGCGCGGGACGGAGCGCGCGACGGAGCGAGGGCCGCTGGAGGACTCGGCACGAGCGGCACGAGAGGGAGCGCCGGGGACACGGCGCTTCCCTGGAATCGCCGTTGCCCAGGAGAACGGATGGCGCGCGGAGAACAGCAGATCTCGACGCTTCGACGCGGGTGAGCGCCGCGGGAGGTGCGCTGTCGGGGCGCGCCCAACTTGCGATTGGCCCCCGGCGCTCCAGGTTCGAGGGAGGGGTCACCATGCGGTTCTTCGAAGCGGTTGGGCGTGTGATCGGGGGAGCGCTGTCTCCTATCGCCGGGGGGGGCAGCTTCATCCGGAGAGCGAGGCTGTTCCATCCCGACGGCGTGGTCTACTGCGCGGGGGTGAAGGCGCTCGCGGTGGAGGGCGAGGTCGGCGCGCTGGCGCAGCGGCTGGCGGGGCCGGCGCTCGTGCGGCTCTCGGGCGGGATGTGGCGGTGGCGGGGCGGCAAGGGCGAGCGCCGCCCGGACGTGCTGGGAGTCGCGGTGCGCTTCCGGACCAGCGAAGAGGTGACGCCGGCCGCGAGCGCCGGCGATCAGGACCTCATCTTCGTGAGCGCGCGCCGACTTTTGCTGCTCCCGTTCGCCCTCTTCACGACGAAGAGGCACGACTTCCTGGACAACGACTACTACGCGCTGGCGCGGTTCGACGTGGCCGGCTTCGGTCGCGCGGAGTTCCGCCTGGTGCCGCTGCGCGCGGCGGTGGTGAAAGGCAACCGCCTGGAGAAGCTGGAGCGCGCCGCTGCGGCGGGGCTCGCGCTGCTGCGCCTCGAGGTGAGGCGAGGGGGCTCGCGCGCGCGGTGGATGGCAGTGGCCGATATGGAGCTGTACGAGCCGGTGGACATCGACCAGCGCGCCCTCCGCTTCAACCCCTTCCAGACGGGGAAGGGGATCGTGCCGCGCGGGCTGCTCCAGGCGACGCGGCGGGCGGTCTACACGGCCAGCTACATCGGGCGAGCCCTGGGGGCGCGGGAGAGGGTGCCGCGCGCGGGAAGGGCACGGCGCGGCGGGCGCGAACAGTAAGCTGCGCGGGTGTTCTGGAGGGCTGCGGTGGGAACGCGCCGGAGCCCCCCTCCGCCGGCTCCAGGATCGGGACGGGAGGGAACTGGAAGCCGGAACGACGACAGAACGAGAACGACGACAGAACGAGCGTGGCGGAGCGCCGGCTGAAGGGACGGCTCGGCCGCGTGAATGTAGACGGCGGTATCAAAGGCGTTGACAGCCGCGCAGAGATGAGGCATGACCTCCCGCCGCTTCGAACAGTCGGTGAGGTAGCCAAGTGGTTAGGCAACGGTTTGCAAAACCGTTATACGCGGGTTCGAATCCCGTCCTCACCTCCGCAACGACGACAGTCCGGCCCGAGCGTTGACCGAGGTGCCCCGGCCTTACGAGGCGAGCGCGGTGCGCCGGCGAAGCTGACGGGCGCTCGCCAGCGCGCCGGTATCGTCGACGTGAGCCGGAGCGGTACGGTCGCCACCACGGCGCTCGCGTCCTCGCCTCAGCGAGGATCGAACCAGGTGTAGCCGTAGTCGAAGCAGAGCTCCTCGCCCGCGTGGATGTCGCGGAGCGCGATGGCGGCCATCGAGTCCGGCACCGGGCCGTCATTCATCTCGACGTTGGGTGTCGCCGAGTGGTTGTAGAGCGCGAGCAGCCCCCACGCATACGCCTTCTCCCGCCCCGGCTCCTCCCCCCACGTGAACACGTGATGGAGCGCCTGGCAGTCGCGGTGGTCCTCGGTCTTCAGATCCGACGCCTGGAAGCAGCTGACAGCGGCCCACTCGACGACGGCGCCCTTTGGCAGGAACCGGCGAGCGAAGACGCCCCGGCCCTTCCCAGGGATGCGGCGCCACACGACGTTCGGATGGAACTGGTTCTCGGCGATGAGGGCGTCGATTTCCTGGTCGGTCATGGCAGGCGCCGCCGACGCTATCACGCCCCGCCATCTCGGGTCACCGCCACGCCCCAGCAGGATACGCGGTGCCACCTGCGGTCCGGACCTCGCGCTCGAGTACAGCGGCGAGAGAGGGGCGTCCAGCGAGCGCGGCGGTGCTCGAACGCCTATCGGCAGCGCGGCCTATCAGCACGATCACCCAGCAGGTCGTGAAGAACGTGCTGCTCACGCACGAGCGCACGCTGGACCGGAAGATGCGCGAGCTCCTCCTCGCCCGCCCCATCGAGCAGGAGCTCACGAAGGACCAGATCCTCGAGCTCTACCTGAACCACATCTATTTCGGGCACGGCAAGACGCAGTGATCGTCGCGAGGCGACCCGGCTCCTTCGGCGCCCCGCGCCGCGGCCTCCTGCTCGGGCTGGCCGGGCGCGCGGCGCCCTGGTGATCCTCGCGGCGCGACGCCGGCCCCACGCGGCGCCGCCGCGCGCTATGTTCGGCCCGCCCGCATGAAGTGGTCGCCGATCCTCGCCGCCCTGCTCCTGCTCGCGGCCGCGTGCAAGAGGCCCGACCCCGCCGAGGAGGCGGTCGCGCTCTCGCCGCAGGCCGCGAAGGGCAAGGCCATGTTCTCCACCCTCTGCGCGGCGTGCCACGCCCCCAGCGCCAAGCTGGTCGGCCCTCCGCTCAGCGAGATCGCAGCGCTCTACAGGACCGATCCCGCGGGCATCGTCCGCTGGGCCGTGACCCCGGGGCGAAAGCGCACCGACGTCCCCCCGATGCCCAGCTTCCGCGGCGTCCGGGAGTCGGATCTCGCCGACATCGCGCAGTACATCATCGAGGCCGGCACCGCGGCCGGAAAGCAGGGGCCATGATCTATTCGTTCGTCCTCGTCGCGCACTCGTGGCTGCGCTGGGTCGTCCTGCTGCTCGGGCTCCTGGCGCTCGCGCGGTCGGTCCGCGGCTGGGCCCAGCGGGGGCCGTGGACGGCGGCGGATCGCAAGGTGGGCGCGGCGTTCGTCGGTTCGCTCGACGCCCAGCTCCTCCTCGGCGTCTTGCTCTACACCGCGCTCAGCCCGCTCAGGCCCACGTCGCTGGCCGCGCTGAAGGCCGCCATGCCCATCGCGGCGCTGCGCTTCTTCGCCGTCGAGCACATCTTCGCCATGATCGTGGCGGTGGCGGTCGCCCACGTCGCCTGGGCCCGGGCGAAGCGAGCCCCGGACCCCACCGCGCAGCACCGGCGCCTGGCGCTCGGCGTCGTCTTCACGCTGCTCATCATCGTCGCCGCCATCCCCTGGCCCTTCATGGCGTACGGTCGCCCGCTCTTCCGGCTGCCCTGAGAGGCCGCCCGCCGTCGCCTGCGCATCCCCGGAGCAGCAGCCCGGGGCGCCGGCTCACGCCACGTCCTCCCGGCTCATCCGGAGCAGCCACAGCGGGGCCAGCGCCTGCGACAGGCTCCGCACCAGCGACGACTCGGCATACCCCATCACGTAGTCCTCGATCTCGATCGGCGCGGTCGCGCCCGGGCGGCGCGGCGGGTCGAACCGGACCCGCCGCACCACCGGGAGGAGCTCGGCCGGGTTCGGCGGGAGCGCGCGCCCGCGCCGCGCCGCCTCGTCGAACGCCGCCTGCCGTTCGAGGTGCTCCCGGACCGCGCCCGCCGGCGAGAGGCCCGGCCGGGCCGGCAGGGCGCGCACCCGCACCACCTCGGGGCCGCGCGAGAGCGACGTCCAGACGTGCGCGCCCGTCTCGAGCTCGAAGAAGTCCATCACGCACAGGCCCACGACGCTCAGGACGAGGAGCTCCGCCCCGCGCCCGGGGGCGGCGAGCATCGCCCCGATCCCCGCCGCCCCGCGGCCCTGCTCGACCACGCGCGCGCGCCCGTCGCCGTCGGACGCGCTGCCGAGCGGCGCGCACGCCCACCCCTCCACCTCCCCCCCTGCCTCGCCGTAGGCGCGCGCGAGCGCCTCGAAGAGCCCCTCCTCGGGCTCGTCGCGCGCGCCGGCCGGCCCCTCGTCGAAGCGCGCCGCGCGGAGCAGCTCGATCAGGACCGCGTGCTGGCCCGGCTCGTCCACCTTGCGGAGCGCGCGCCGGAGCGCGTGGCCCTCCGCGATGCACTCCAGGACCTCCTGCTTCGCCGGCCGGCGCAGCGGGCCCGGCAGCTGGCGCCGGTGGAACAGGCGCACCCGGGAGCGGCTCCACTCGTCCTCGACCGTCACGTAGCCGAACCGCCGCACCTCCAGGTCGAGGTGTTGTTGCTCGTCGTCGTCGCCGCTCCGCCGCCGGACGAGGTCGATCCGCTCGCGGAACGCCCGGATCGCGCCGCGCATGGCGTCGAGGTTGTAGACCGCCTCCGCGTGCTCGTGCGCCTCGGGCCCCTCGGCGGCGGTCCGGCCGTGCTCCGCGAGGTGGTAGCGGATCCGCTCGGAGAGGCGCGCGAGGCCGTCGCTCCGATCGAGCGCGTCGACGAACTCGAGCAGCGGTGAGAGCTCCGCCGTGAGCGCGCCGAGCGGCCTCGCCATGAGCGGCGCGAGGGCCCACGCCGCGGCCGCGGGCTCGGCCTCCGCGAGCGCCTCGCGGTGCAGCGCAAACGTGGGTGACGCGGGGGACTCGGGTGACGCGGGTGACCCGGGTGACCCGCGGGACGCGGCGCCGTCGCCCGCCGCGGCGGCGCCGTCGCCGCGCGCGGTCGTGAAGATGCGGATCACCTGCATCGCGGCGGGCGCGCCGCGGGTGAGCGCGTCGCTCAGCAGCGATCCGATCTCGTCCTCGATGAACCGCTTCACCGAGCGGGCGCCGTCCTCGGCCACGAACGCCTCGCGCGCGATCCGCTCGGCCACGCCGGCGCCCCGGCGCACGAAGACGCTCCGCTCGGCGAGCCCGCGCCGGCCGAGCAGCCGGTCGAGCTCCTTCTCGGCCACCCGCACCGCCACCTCGGGCGTCAGCGGGCGGAACGGCACGACGCGATCGATCCGGTTGAACAGCTCCGGCGGGAAGAAGTCGCGCACCGCCCGCGCGACCTCCTGGGCCGACTCCTCCGCGATCGCGAGCGCCCGCGCCTCCGAGAGCCCCGCGCCGCCGAAGCCGACAAGCGCCCGCGACCGCGCGCCCAGGTTGGCCGTCATCACCACCACCGCGTGGTGGAAGTGCGCGGGCCTCGCCGCCGCGTCCGTGAGCCGCCCGTCCTCGAAGAGCTGGAGCAAGAGGCCGTGCACCGACGGGTGCGCCTTCTCGATCTCGTCGAGCAGCACCAGCGAGAACGGCTGCTCCCGCACCCGCTGCGTCAGGAGCCCGTCGGGCGCGTAGCGATCGCCGACGAGCCGCGCCGGCGCGTCCGGGCCGCTCTGCTCGCTCATGTCGAAGCGGAGCAGGCGCGACGCGCTGCCGTAGATGAGCTCCGCCATGCACCTGGCGAGCTCGGTCTTGCCGGTCCCCGTCGGCCCGGTGAAGAGGTACACGCCGTACGGGCGCCGCGGATCCACGAGGCCCGCCTTGATGCGCGCCACGAGGTCCGCCGCCGCGCGCACGGCCTCCGGCTGGCCGATCACCCGCCGGCCGAGCTCCTCCTCCAGCGCGCCGGCGTCGAGCGGCTCGTCGCCGCCCAGGAGGAGCCGCGGTACGCCGGTCTTCTGCGACAGGAGCCGCAGCACGTCCTGCGAGCCGATCGGCCGCGGCGCGTGGCCGCGCGCCGGCCCCGGATCCCCGGAGAGGGAGGGCGTCACGCCCGCGCGGACGACCTCGCGCAAGAGATCGATGGCCTTGCCCGGCAGCGCCTGCGCCGAGAGGAGCGATCCGCCGAGGTCGAGGATCGTCCGCAGCACGTACGGGCTCACGCGGGCGGCGTGGCGCTGCTCGAGCGCGCGGACCTCCCGCACCATGAGGCGGAACGTCTCGGAGGGCGTCGCCTCGGGGAGGAAGAGCGGCGTGAACAGGGCCGCGAACGACGGGGACTCCTGCTCGAGGAGGCGGAACGCCTCGGGGGAGCACTCGCCGACCATCACGATCTCGCGGCGGGAGAGCGGGCCGCGGAAGAAGTCGGCGAGCGAGCGCTCGCTCTCGCGCGACCTGCCGATCCGGCCGAAGTGGTGGAGGTCGTCGATCACGAGGATCGCGCCGCGGCTGCGCGCGTCCTCGACGAGCTCGACGCACCGCTTCTCCCAGTCGCCGAGGTGGCTCATCCCGGCGATGAGCCTGCGGCCGCTCACGGCGACGACGTCGCGGACGCGGTCGAGGTTCTTGTGCGCGCCGTACCCGTCGGCCGCGAGGAGATCGAGCACCGCCCGGTGGATCAAGGTCGTCTTGCCGCACCCCGGCGGGCCGACGACGACGACGGGCTGCGCCCTGCCCGCGCCGAGCAGCAAGGCGAGCTGCTCGCGCTGCGGCGATCGCGGCACGCCCGCGTCGAGATTGCCCTGGGCCGCGCGCTGCGTGAGGCTCACGCCGAGGTTCGGCAGGACCTTGAGGCCCCGGCGCTTCTTCCAGCGGAACGCCGGATCGGCGCCGGTGTCGTCGTCGCCTGGTCGCTCCGGCAGGTCCGCGAGCGCCGAGCGCGGGGCGCACGAGAACGACAGCGCCGCGATGCGCTCCTTGCCCCGGCTCCAGAGCCGCGCGACCTCGTCGTCGTCGAGCGCGGCCCACGCGACCTGGAACAGCGCGCGGAGCTGCTCGTCCAGCGGGAGATCCTCGCGGATCGGCGCGGCCTCGCCCTGGCGGGCGGGGTGGTAGGCGAAGACGACGCGCTCGTGCTCCGAGGCCCAGCGCGCCTCGAGCACGACGGGGCAGAGCCCGCTCACCTTGCGCCGCTCGGCGGCGCCGGAGAGCGTGAGCTCGAGGCGCACCTTCTCGAGCCGGATGCCGCGGGGGAACTCGAAGCGCGCGAGCTCGGCCGCGCGCGCCTTCTCGAAGACGGCCCTGAGCTCCTCGGTGAGCAGGCGCCGGACGCGCTCCGCGTGCCGCCCCTCCCGCGAGCGCGTGCCCGGGCCGAGGCCGAGCGTCACGCACTCGACGTTCGTGGTCCGCCGTTCGAAGAGCGGGATCGTGAAGTGCACGGCCTCAGGGTAGTGGCTCTGCCAGGTCAGGCGCCGGGCAAATCATCCAGCGCCGGGCCGTCCCCGCCTGCGCTGAAGTACTCGCTCCGATCCAGCCCGCTCCCCTCGTCCTCGAACAGGAGCAGGTGCGTCAGCGCGACCTCGTCGAGCCGCTCAAAGTACCAGGCCGGATCCATCGCGATCCGCGCCCTGCGCCCCGCGATCAGCGCCGCGCCCTCGACCTCGTCGAGCTCGCGCGCGGCCGCCCCGCGCCGCCGCGCCGCGGCCGAGCCGGCGGGCGGCGGCGCGAGCGACCTGTGCTCCCACTGGTCCTCGGCGATGTCGGCCGCGTGCGCGACGAAGTGCACGAACACGTGCAGCCGGCCGTCGTCCGACCCGTCGCGCGCCTCGCCCGCGTCCCGCTTGCGCGCGACCACCCGGTGGAGCCCCCGCTCCAGCGAGAGGAACGCCCCCGCGTACGCGCCGGTGCAGCGGAGGAGCACGCTCCGGAACCCGCGCTTCGGCTTGTCGAGCGCGTCCAGCACGTCGCCGGGAGCGCGCGGCGGGCCCCACCGCCGGCTCGCGGGCCACGCGCCGTCGCCGGGCCCGGCCCGGTCGCCGTCGATGTGCAGCGTCGCGCCCCACCCGCGCCGCGGGAGCTCCTTGAGGAGCGGCGCGAGCCACCGCTCGAACGCCCCCGCGTCGAGCTCCTCCAGGATCAGCGTGATCGCGTCGCGCCGCGACTCGGTCGCGACGAGCGCGCGGGGCAGCACCTTGCGCACGCCCTCCCACGCCGCGCGCGCCTCGCCCGCGAGCCCGCGCACCTCCTCGCCCTCGAGCAGCGCCATCAGGGCGAGCTCCTCGACGCCGTGCATCTCCTCCTGCGCGCGCTCGAGCTGCCCCCACAGCTCGCTGAGCCGGTGGTGCTCGGCCTGCAGCGCCGCGGCGTCGATCTCCTTTCGCCGATCGCGCGACGGCCCGCTCGCGAGGCTCAGCTGCGTCAGCAGGAAGTCGATCTGCTCCTTGAGCTGCTCGAGCGGCCCGAGGCCCATCCACCGGTCCACCTCGCGCCGGAGCTCGCCGACCTGCTCGACGCCGAACGCCTGCTGCGCGGCCTTCGCCGCGCGCCGCCGCCGCGCCGCGAGGCGGAGCGCGGGCGTCTCGGCGCGGGCGACCACGGCGCCGTCGGCGGGCGCCGCCGCTTCAGGCTCGCCCGCCTCGGTCACCCACACCGTGAGATCCCGCGCGTCGCCCCCGAGCCTCGCGAGCAGCCGCGCGAGCGGCGCCGCGAGGTGCTCCTCGACGTGGCGCCGCAGCGCCCGCGCCCCGTACGCCGGCGCGTGGCCGTCCTCGGCGAGCCGCGCGAGCGCCCGCTCCGACACCTCGAGCGCGACGCCCGCCTCGGACAGCCCGCGGCGCTGGGCGAGGCGCTGCGCCGTGAGGCGCGCGACCTCGGCGAGCTCCGCCCGGGTCAGCGCCCGGAAGGGCACCACGCGATCGATGCGGTTCACGAACTCCTGCCGGAACGCGCCCGCGACGACGCGCTGGTAGTGCGCCTCGTCCAGCGCGGCCTGCTCCTCCGGCCGCTCCGCGCCTCGCTCGCCGGCGAACCCCGCCCGCGCGCGCCGCTCCGCCGCGCCGAGGTTCGACGTCATGATCACGATCGCGTTGTGGAAGTACGCCGTCCTGCCGCGCGCGTCGGACAGGCGCCCCTCGCCGAGCACCTGCAGCAGGAGATCGAACACGGCCCGGTGGGCCTTCTCGATCTCGTCGAGCAGGAGCACGCAGAACGGCTGCTCGCGCACGCGCTGCGTGAGCAGCCCGCCCGCGCCGTCGGTCCCGCGGATCAGGCGATCGGCCGCGCCCTCGCTCGAGAACTCGCTCATGTCGAACCGCGAGAGCCGATCGGGTGAGCCGAAGAGCAGCCCGGCGAGCGCGCGGGCGAGCTCTGTCTTGCCGACGCCCGTCGGCCCCACGAAGAGGAACGCCGCGAGCGGCTTGTCCGGCGGCGAGAGCCCCGCCTTCACCACGGCGATCGTCTCGGCGAGCGCGCGCACCGCGCGCTCCTGCCCGACCACGCTCGCGCCGAGGTCGCGCGCCACGCGGTCGACGCGGAGCGGGAGATCGTCGCGCAGCAGGAACGCCGGCATCCCGGTGCGCATCGAGAACAGCTCGTGGAGATCGCTCCGCCCGAGCGTGACCGGCTCCCCCTGCGCGGTCCGCTCCCGCTCGTGCACGGCGCGCAGGTCCTCGTAGAGGCGGACCGCCTTGCCCGGGAAGGCGCTGTAGGGCAGGTAGCGCTCCGCGAGATCGACGAGCGCCGTCAGCGCGTCGCCCGCGACCGCGGGGCGGTGCGGCTCGACGCGGCCGTCGCGCTCGGCGCGCGCGGCGAGCGCCTTCCGGGTGCTCTCGGCCGAGAGCGGATCGATCCGGATGCGGCTCAGGCCCGCGAAGAACGCCCAGTGCCGCCCCTCGAGCGCGTCGAGCCGGTCGTCCCGGAGCTCGCACAGGACGCGCACCCGCCCCTCGTCGAGGTAGGGCCGCATCGCGCCGGCCAGGTCCACGTGCCCCCCGTCGACGCGCTCGGCCAGGAGATCGTCGAGGTTCTCGAAGTAGAGCACCGCGTCGAGCGCGGCGGCGGCCTCCATCACGCCGTGGATGCGCTCCTGCCACTGCCCGAGCCCGCTCATGCCCGCGATGAGCTGCGCGCCCGACGTCGCGTAGACGAGCCGCGTCTGGCGGGCGACGTACGCCAGCGCGAGCGCGGTCTTCCCGGCGTGCTCCGGGCCCACGAGCAGCACGCCGAGGCGCTCCTCGCCGTCGAGCAGCGCGGCGAGGCGCGCGAGCTCCGCGTCGCGGCAGGCGAGCGGCGGCGTCGCGAGCGGGCTCCGCTGCGCCGCCACGTGGAGCGGCGTCGCCACCGCGACGAGCGTCTCGACGGCCTTCTTCCGCCGCGCGCGCTCCACGATCGAGGCGCCGCGCGGCCCGTGCCCGCCCGCGCGCTCGGGCTCGGGCAGCGGCGCGTGGAGCACCTCCAGGCGGTGCGCGCTCCCGGGCAGGAGCCCCAGGTGCTCCCACGTCGACAGGACCTGCGACGCGAGCAGCCGGCGCACCTCGTGCCGGATCGCCGCCTCGATCGGCTCGCCCGCCTCCACGTAGAACGCGTGCCCGAGGCTCGGCACGAGCACCCACGCGTCGCTGTCGCCGCGCTCCGCCGCCGGCGTCTCCGTCTGCCCGCGCGCGTCCAGCTCGCCGGCCGGCACGACGACGCAGGGGAAGCTCACCGGCACCTCGTTCCGCAGCTTGCGCGGCAAGTCGTCGCGCGGGACGGGGACGCTCACGGAGAGGAGCCCTGTCCCTTGCGGGAACGAGAGCCTGGAGACCGCCTCGGGCCGGGCGCGCGCGGCGTGCTCGCGCAGGAAGAGCTGCTGCTCGACGAGGACGTCCTCGTCGCGGCCGAAGCTCGCGACGTCCGGCGCCGCGACGGGGAAGGCGAGGCACGCGCCGTCGAAGCGCTCGCGCACGAAGACGAGCGCCCTGGCGGTGCGCCCCTCGCTCGCGTCGCGAGCCCCTTCCGCGGACGCGCCCGCTCCGTCCTCTGGAGCGGGCGCGGATCGCCCGTCGTCGCTGGAGCTCGTGCTCATCCGAGAGGGCGGAGCAGAGCCGATCCGCCCTCCCGGCGCAACCGGGCGATCCGCGTGATCCGCGTGATCCGCGTGATCAGCTCACGTCGGGTCGGCCTTGGGCGTGGTCGGCCCGCTCGGGGGCAGCTCGGGCTGCTTGATGTAGTCGGTCGGGAGATCGCCGGTGAGCGACTTGAGGAACGCGACGATCGCCTTCACCTCTTCGGGCTTGGCCTCCACGCCGAGCTGGTGCCACGCCATCTTGGTCACCGTCTCGTCGAGCGTCGCGATGGAGCCGTCGTGGAAGTACGGGAAGGTCTTCTCGACGTTCCTGAGGCTCGGGACGCGGAAGAAGAACTTGTCCTTCTCGTCCTTCGTGTGGTCGAAGCGCCCGTTGTCCTTGAGGCCGGGGAACTCCTTCACGAGGCCGAGCTTCTGGAACGTCGAGCCGCCGACGGCGACGCCCGTGTGGCAGGTCGGGCACCCGAGCGAGATGAACTTGTGGAACCCGGCCTTCTCCTCGGCGGTAAGGGCCTTGTCGTCGCCGCCCAGGAACTTGTCGAAGCGCGACGGCGTGACCAGGCCGCGCTCGAACGCGCCGATCGCCTTGGCCATGTTGTCGTAGGTGATCGGCTCCTTGTCGTCGGGGAAGGCCGTCTTGAAGAGCTTCACGTACTCGGGGATCGACTTCAGCGTCGTGATGACCCGCTTCTCGTCCGGCATGGCCATCTCGACGGGGTTCAGGATAGGCCCTTTGGCCTGGTCCTCGAGCGTGGCCGCCCGGCCGTCCCAGAACTGCGCGACGTGGGGGCCCGCGTTGTACGCAGAGGGCGAGTTGCGGCCGCCGAGCTGGCCCTTGTGCCCGGAGGAGAACTGCTTGTTGTCGACGCCGTAGCTCGAGAGGCCATGACACGAGTTGCAGGAGATATCGTGGTTCTTCGAGAGGCGCGTCTCGTACCACAGCATCCTTCCCAGGGTCACCTTGTCATCGGTGATCGTGTTCTTGTCAGTCTCGAATTTTGCGGGCAGGACCTTGAAGGACTTGACGTCCTTCGGATCGAAGACGAGCGGCTTCACGTCGCTTGTCGCCGCGGCGGTCGCGGCGGGCTTCGCCGTGTTCGAGGCCGGGGCGGCCTTGTGCTCGTACTCCGCGGATCGCTCGCAGGCGCCCAGCCCGGCGGCGATGAAGAGCACACTGATGAGAGATGAGGGCCAACGCATGAGGTCTCCTGGCTCGTGAGGACGCCGTCCACGGTATGAGAGAGCCGCCGTGGACGTCAACGCGCGCCGCGGCCGCCCCGTCGCCGCGCTCGCCGGCCAAGGCGCGGTGCTGGCGGCGGTCGCGGGGGGCGCCCCCGGTGTGATGCGTGTTACCGGCCGGTTGCGATTCGTTGTTTCGAAGGTAGCGCAATGAATGTCGAGGTGCCTCCTGCGCGCCTATCTCCTCCGAGGTGCGCTTCTCCGTTTCGCCCGATTTCTCCGAGATGTTGCGCGGCGCGCTCGCGCGGCCTGCGGGGTGTAGCGGGCGAGCTGCGGTAGGGCGGAAGCGTGGAGGCGCGGAAACGCCGGAGGGCGGAAGCGTGGAAGCGCGGAAACGCCGGAGGGCGGAAGCGTGGAAGCGCGGAAACGCCGGAGGGCGGAAGCGCGGGAGCGTGGACGGGACGATGCGAGGCCGGTCGGCGAGGGGCCCCTTGCGCGCCCGGGGGGCGCCGGGCAACCCTTTCGGCCGTGCAATCGCCGATCGACAGCGGGGTCGTGCTCATCACCGGCGCGTCGTCGGGCATCGGCCGCGCGCTGGCGCACGAGATCGCCCATCGCGCCCGGGCGCTCGTGCTGGTCGCGCGCCGCAAGGATCGCCTGGAGGCGCTGCGGGCCGATCTCGCCGCGGCGCGGCCGGCGCTCGCCGTGCTCGCCTTCGGCTGCGATGTCACCGATCGGGCGGCGGTCGACGCGATGCTGCTCGCCGTCGAGGCCGAGGTCGGGGGGGTCGACGTCCTCGTCAACAACGCCGGCTTCGGTGACATCGGCGTGTTCGATCTCTCCGCGTGGTCGCGCACCGAGCAGATGATCGCGCTGAACGTGACGAGCCTCGCGTACCTCACGCACCGGCTCGTCGGCCCGATGGTGTCGCGCGGGCGCGGCGCGATCGCGAACGTGAGCTCCGGCTTCGGGCTGACGTTCGGGCCCGGGATGGCCTCGTACGTCGGCACGAAGCACTTCGTCACGAGCTTTACCGAAGCGCTCCGCCTCGATCTCGCCGGCACCGGCGTGCGGGTGACGCAGGTCTGTCCGGGGCCCGTGCAGACCGAGTTCAACGAGGTGGCCGGCAACTTCACGGGCCTCGAGCCTCCCGCGCTCCTGTCGATCTCCCCGGAGCGCTGCGCGCGCGCGCTGGTCCGCGCGGTGGACCGCGGCCTCGCGCTCGTGGTGCCCGGGGTGGTGGCGTGGCTCGTCATCCATCTCGGCGTCATCTGCCCGCGGTGGCTGCTCCGGCTCGCCTACTGGCCGATCGCGCGCGTGCTGCGGAAGAAGCAGCTCGCGGTGCGCGACGCTCCGGCGCCGCCCTGAGCCCGCGTCTCGGCGGCCACGGTCGCCGAGGCGGCGCGCGCGCGCTCGTGGCGCAGGACCTGCGCGCCGCGGCGAGAGCTGCGGACCAGAAGGTTCATCTGCGGCCGTGTCCGCCCTCGTGGTAGCGTCAGGCTCCTCTCGTCGAGCTCTTGAGGAGAACCACGGATGAAGAAATATCGGTGTCTGGTCTGCGGATTCGTCTATGACCCGGGGGTCGGTGACCCCGACACAGGCGTTGCGCCGGGGACCTCGTTCGAGGACCTGCCTGACTCCTGGATGTGCCCGGAGTGCGGCGCGACCAAGGCCGATTTCGAGCCGATCGACGAGTGAGCGGGCCGCCCCTCCGCGCCGCCTCGGCGAGCCTCGCGCCGCGGACAGCGCGGAGGCGCCGGCAGCGTGAGCACATCGGCCGCGCGGTCTCCGCGCACCGATGTGCTCCTCGGATCGCGCCGCGCGCCGCCCCGGTGGACGCTCCACGTCATCCACCGTCGATGGGCCTGACGCACGCGGCCGGGTGAGCGCCAGCCGCGACCGCGCGGGCGCTCGGCGCAGCGCGACGTCGAGGAACGCCGCGGCGGGCGTTCAGCGCAGCGCGCTGCCTCCCGTGCGGACGGGAGCACCTCATCGCGGTCACCTCACGCCCGATCCAGGCGCTGGCCACGCGTTTGCTCGATCTCACGCGCTCTCCGCGGACCGCTTCTCATGCGATCACACGCTTTCGAGAGCGTGACAATGGCGTGGAGGATGAAGAAGAACGGCTAAGAAAGAGAATTGAGCTGCTTCGAGGGTGGACCTGACAGGGATCGAACCTGCGACCTCTAGAGTGCGATTCTAGCGCTCTCCCAACTGAGCTACAGGCCCTCGCTTTCGAGAGCGCGGACTCTACTCGCCGGGGCGCCGCTGTCAAGCATGGATCGCGGTTTTCTCTCCGCCGCCGGTCTGTCGTTGGGGGGGGACCCTGGGCGCCCCACCAGGTCCCCCTGCTTGCCGTGCTTCCCCTGGTTCCCCGCGCCCTAGTTGGCAGGGCTCGGCGGCTCCGCGGGCGCGCCGGGCGCCGGCGGAGGCTCCGCCTGCGCGCGCGCCTGGGCCTTCGGGTTCTGGAAGATGAAGAGCTTCTCGCGCTCCTCCCCGTAGCTCTCCGTGCTGCCCCACTTCGGGTTCCAGTCCTTCACCCAGTACACCTCCCCGGAGACGATCGCGTCCTCGGGCCGGCCCGTGCGCTCCGGGTAGCGGTAGATGTACTCCTTCATCGCGTCCCGGTACGAGGTGTTCGCCGGCAGCTTGATGCGGGCGAAGTAGTCGCACCAGATCTGGGTGTACGCGAAGCTCTTCGCGTGCAGGAGGTCGAAGTTCGGCGGCTCGCCGGTGAAGGGGTTGATGTGGCGGCCGTCGACCGTGATGGCGTCGACGACGATCGTCCCGTCGTCCATCACGGGGTTCGGCGAGAACATGAACCAGCCCTGGAGGAACCGGAGCTTCTGCGAGAGGACGCGCGTCGGCTCGGGGTGAGGCACCTTCCAGCGGTTCTTGATGACCCAGAGCTCGACCGCCGCCTGGTTGACCGCGCCGACGAACATCACGAGCACGGCGACCTCGCGAAACGTCGCGAGCACCTTCCGGCCGGCCAGCCGGAGCGGCGCCGGCGGGGGCGCGATCTCCGAGCGCTCCGGGATCCGCGCGCCGAGCGCCCGGCCCAGGCTGCGGCGGTGCGCCGCCGCCATCGCCGCGGTCGCCGCGTCGCGCACGAGCGGCAGGCGGAGCACCCACGCCACGGCGGGGCCGAGCGGGATCGCCGCGACGATGTCGGCGAGCGCCGCGGCCCCCTCGGCCGCCTCGCCGCCCGGACGTCGCACCGAGAGCCCGTGGGCCGCGGAGCTCGACGCCTCGAAGGTGAGCAGACCGAACCGGTCCATCCGCTTCAGCACGCGGCAGGCGAGCACGGCGCCCGGCGAGCGCGGGTCGAACAGCACCACGCGGGCCCGGTGCATGCGCCGCATCGTGCGCGCGGCGATCTCCCAGTCCTCGCGGCCGATGAGGAGCGTGGAGAACACGCAGAGCGCCCACGCGAACGGGCCCAGCACGAACGTCATGCCGAACCCGACGTGGAGCAAGTTCATCATCACGAGCGTGAGCCGCCGCGCCCACACCCGGCCGAGCGGCGACAGCAGGCACACCGGGATGGCCGCCTCGAACGAGATCACCATCTTCGTCATGAAGAGGATGAGGAAGTTCGGCGCGTAGTCGCGGATGTCCGCCACGATCGGCGTCACCATCCGGTCGACGTACAGCACGAAGTGGACCGCGGTCCCGTTCTTCCAGGCGGGGCCGGTCTTGTGCACCACGTTGAAGAAGTAGATCGCCGAGAGCTGGATCAGCAGGACGGGCCCGAGGACCGTCACGTAGGCGTCCGGCTTCCGGGGGTCGTCGAGCGCGGAGCGGTCATTCAGATCGTCCGCGGTCCGCTCGCGGCTCCGCTTCAGCGACGCGAGGAGCGCGTCGACGGAGAAGCGATCGCCCATCGGCAGGAAGCACGTCCAGAGCAGCAGCAGGTTGTGGACGACGTAGCCGCCGTTCTCGATGAGCAGGACGCGCCCGTTCATGCTCGTGACGAACACGAGCGAGAGCACCTGCATGAGCTTCGTCTTCCAGCCGATGAGCAGGCAGACGTAGGTGGCGAAGATCACGGCCCAGAGGACCCAGAGCTCGCCCGGCGTGGAGAAGGCGTTGACGAGCGAGAAGTTCCCGCCGCCCTGCGGGCGCCAGAGGTTCACGTGGTTCGGCAGGACGCCGATGTCCGCGAACATGTCGGACCACGCCCAGCTGCGGCGGAACAGGTCGCCGATCAGGAAGAAGCCGAGCAGGATGCGCGTGAAGCCGAGCGTCCGCCGGTCGAACGTGAAGAAGCTGTCCCGGAGGATGTCCCACATCGAGGGCCCGCGCGGCCGCGGAGGCGGCTCCGGCGCCGCGCCGTCTTCCTCGTCGTGCTCGCCCTCCGCGGCGCCATCGTCCTCCGCGGCGTCGTCGCGCTGCGCCGCGCGCGCTGCGCTGTCGTCGGCGCGCGCGCCCTCGCTCGCGCTGGAGCCCATCGCGGCGGCGGCCTCCGGGCCTGCTTCGCGGCCCTCGCCGGGATCCTCGTTCTCGTTCCGGAGCGCGCCCTCGGGCCCACCCTCGTCGCGATCGTCTTTTGCGTTCATAAGGCGTCGAGATCGATGCTGCGCGAGCGGAGCGCTCGCCGTTCCCATCCCCTACCTACCGCAACCGCGCGGGCGCCGCACGAGGCGACCAGGAGCGCGACGCGCGAGCGCGCCGGGTCACGCCCTGTGGGCAGGATCGCGACCGCACGGCGCGCTTGATGCGCGCGGCGCGGGACGGTAACGAGGAGGGCGACGTGCGCCCCATGTCCAACGCGCCCGACGCGCCCAACGCGCCCGACGCGCCCAACGCTGAAGAGCGCCTCGCGCTCGCGAGCTGCGCCTTCGTGGCCGGCTGCATCCTGCTCGCGCCGCGCGAGTGGATCTCGGCGGGGCTCTCGCTCGCGCTCGCTGCGGCGCTCTTCGGGTGGCACCTCCGGCGGCGCGCCGCGGCCCCGAAGGGAGGGCCGGCGGCGCGCGCGCAGGGCGCCCGCGGCGCTCAGGGCGCGCCGGGTGAAGAGCCGCGGGCGCCAGCCTGAACGCGCAGCGGAGGGCGGCCGAAGCGGGCGCGCACGCGGTCGGCGACGGCGCGCACCCGCGGCGCCCCGAGGAGCCGCCGTTCCAGGCGCCGCTTGCCGGGGATGTCGAGGAGCATCACGCCGATCAGGATCACCAGCGCGCCCGGACCGGGGACACCGGGCAGCGACAGCAGGATCCCGAGCGTGACGGCCATCACGCCAAGCAGGTTCTTCCCGACGCGCGCCGCCACGCGCACCCAGGCCGGACGCCCTTCCAGGAAGGGCGCCTCCTCCTGCCTCTCCAGGTAGTCCTCGGGCAGCCGAACGAGCACGACAGTGACGAGCGCCATGCCCGCGATGAAGCTGGCGAGGCACACGCCCACGGCGATGGCGAGCTGCTCGCGGTGCGCCTCGGCGAACCCGAGGGCGGCGTCCGTCATCGATGAGGCGGAGGGCATACGGCGACGAGGCCAGAGCATACGGCGCGCGGCCGGCTCGGGCGAGGCGCGCCGGGCGGCTCAGGGGATGAGCACGGTGCCGATCGCGCCGGGCTCGCTCGCCTCGCGCGCGAGATCGCCGGGCTTGAGCCGCCCCAGGATGTGGATGCGGCGGACCCCTTCGGCGAGCGCGGCGAACGACTCCTCGAGCTTCGGGATCATGCCGCGCGTGACGGCGCCGCTCGCGATGAGGGCGCGCCCTTCGGCGACCGTGAGGCTCGGGATGCGCGAGGCGGGATCGGAGACGTCGCGCAGCACGCCCGGCACGTCGCTGACGAGGAAGAGCCCCGCCGCGCCGAGCTCGACGGCGACCCGGTTGGCGACCGTGTCGGCGTTGATGTTGTACGCCTGCCCGTCCGCGCCGGCCCCGAGGCAGGCGAGGACGGGCAAGTAGCCGCCGCTCCCGAGCAGCTCGAGCAGCCCGCGATCGACGCCCGTGATGTCGCCGACGAGGCCGAGGTCCACCGGCTCGGGCCCGGCGCCGGCGTAGACCTGCGGCGGCCGCTTGACCGCCGAGAGGGCGGGCCCGCTCGCGCCGTGGAGCCCCACCGGCCTCGCGCCCGCGGCGACGAGCGCGGCGCAGAGGTCGACGTTGAGCTTGCCGGCGACGACCATCTTCATGACGTCGAGCGTGTCCGCGTCGGTGACGCGCTGACCGGCGACCTGCCGGACGGGGATGCCGAGGCGCTCCTGCAGCCGGGTGGCCTGCGCGCCGCCGCCGTGGACGACGATCGCGCGCGCGCCCGCGCGGGTGAGCGCCGCGAGGTCGCTGGAGAGGATGGCGAGGGCAGGGCCGCCCACGACCTCGCCGCCGAGCTTGATGACGAGCGGGCCCGTCGCCGTGGTCACGGGTGCCTCCGCGCTGCTCTGGGACATTTCATGAGGGGCACACGTACCACTTCTGCTGCGGCCAGGGCAGAGGTCGCCGGCGCGCGGGGTGGTGGTGGCGGCGTGGTGGCGGCGTGGTGGCGGCGTGGTGGCGGGGTGGCAGCGCGAGCGGGCGCCGGCGACCTCGCGCGCGCCGGCGCTCGGCCTTCGGTGGCTTCCGTGGCATGCTGGCGCCGTGATCCAGGCCCTCCGACAGGCGCTGTCCAGCCGCGCGGAGCCGATGCTCGCGCTCCTCGAGCGGCTGGTGAACCTCAACTCGTTCACGGACAACCCGCGCGGCGGCGACGCCGTGGGCGAGGTCCTGGCCAACGAGCTCTCGACGATCCCCGGCCTGTGCGTGCGGCGGTTCGCGAGCGCGCGCTACGCGGCGCACTGGGTGGCGGAGAGCGAGGCGGCCAAGGCGTCGCCGGCGGGGCACGTCGCCCTCATCGGGCACCTCGACACGGTGTTCCCCCCGGGGGTCTTCGAGGGCTTCCGCCTGGACGGGGAGCTCGCGCGCGGGCCCGGCGTGCTCGACATGAAGGGCGGGCTCGTGGTGGTGATCGAGGCGCTCAGGGCGCTCGAGCGGATCGGCGCGCTGCCGGCGATCCCGGTGCGGTTCGCCATCGTGGCGGACGAGGAGGTCGGGTCGCCCGAGGGGCGCCCGCTGCTGCAGCGCGAGCTCGCGGGCGCCGCGTGCGCGCTCGTGTTCGAGGCGGGGCGCGAGGGGGACCGGATCATCACCGCGCGCAAGGGCACGGGGGGCGCGACGGTGAGGGCCACGGGCAAGGCGGCGCACGCCGGCAACGCGCACCGGCAGGGCGCGAACGCCATCTGGGCGCTCGCGCGCTTCGTCGACCGGGCGCAGCAGCTCACCGACTACGGGCGGGGGGTGACCGTCAACGTCGGCAAGGTGAGCGGAGGGCACGGCAGGAACACGGTGCCCGACGCGGCGGAGGCGCAGGTCGACCTCCGCTTCGTGAGCCGCGCGGACGGCGAGGCGATGCTGGCGGCGCTCGCCGAGGCGGCGCGCGAGGCGGCCGCCGAGGTGCCCGGCACCGCCGTGCAGGTCGACGGCGAGATCGCGCGGTCGCCGCTCGCGCGGACCGACGCGAGCGCGGCGCTCTGCCGTGAGTACGCGGCCTGCGCGCGGGCGGCGGGGCTCGGCGACGCCGAGGCGCCCCTCCTCGGCGGCGGATCCGACGCCAGCTCGACGGCCGAGATCGGGATCCCGTCCATCGACGGGCTGGGGCCGCGGGGGAGCGGCTTCCACACGAAGGACGAGCTCGTCGAGGTGGGCACGCTGGTCCCCAAGGCGGAGGCGCTGGCGGCGTTCCTGCTGGGCCGGCGCGCCTGAGGGGCTGACGGGCGGCGCGCGCGACTCCGACGCTCGCCTGCCGCGGGCTGCTACGTGCGACCCCAGTGGATCACCTGGGCGGCTGCCTCGGGCCGCGGCTGTAAGGGATCCCCTTGCTGCGATGACGCGAACCCGCGAGAATGTATTTATGGCAAGTGGGGCTGCTTACACATTGACGGGCGTCATCCACGAATCCTCGGCGACGACGGTCTACCGGGGAGTTCGAGAGAGCGACCGCTCCCCGGTGGCGATCAAGCGGCTCAAGAGCGAGCGCCCGCTGCCGGTCGAGATCGCGAAGCTCAAGTACGAATACGCCATCGCCCGAGACCTCGCGCTGCCGGGCGTCGTGAGGGTCTATGGGATCGAGAAGGTGGGCAGCGGCCTGGCGCTCATCATGGAGGACGCGGGCGAGCGCCCGCTCAACGAGATCATCGGCGCGAGCAAGCTGAAGCTGGAGGACGCGCTCCGTATCGCGATCTCGATCGCGGACGCCCTGGAGTCCATCCATCGACGAGGCGTCACTCACATGGATGTCAAGCCGCACAACATCCTCGTCAACGCGGAGACGCTGCAGGCGAAGCTGACGGATTTCGGCAGCGCGACGCGCCTGTCGCAGGAAGCCCACAAAGCGAACCGCTTCGCGTCCTTCGAGGGGACCCTGGCCTACATGTCGCCGGAGCAGAGCGGGCGGCTGAACGTCGTCATCGATCGCCGCACGGACCTCTACTCCCTGGGCGTCACCCTGTACGAGATGGTGACGGGCGTCCTCCCCTTCCGGACGACGGACCTCATGGACCTCGTGCACAGCCACATCGCGCGGACCCCCCCGGCGCCGCAGACCGTGTCGCCCGCGGTGCCGAGCGCCGTCTCGGACATCGTGATGAAGCTCCTCGCCAAGAGCCCCGACGACAGGTACCAGAGCGCCCACGGGCTCAAGGTCGACCTGGAAGAGTGCTCGTCGCAGCTCTCGTCCAAGGGGAAGATCGAGCCGTTCCCCGCCGGCCGATACGACTACGTCGATGAGCTGCGGGCGCCTCAGAAGCTCTACGGCCGGGAGACCGAGGTCGCGCTCCTCTCCGACGCGTGGGTCCGCACGAGGCAGGGCGGGAGCGAATCCGTCCTGGTCTCCGGTTACTCCGGGATCGGCAAGTCGGTCCTCGTGAACGAGCTCCAGAAGAGCGTCGTTCGTGAGAGAGGGTATTTCGCGACCGGCAAGTTCGACCAGCTCAACCGGACCACGCCGTACGCGGCCGTCGCGCACGTCTACCAGGAGCTCATCCGCAACATCATGGCGGAGTCTGCCGAGGCGCTGGGGCAGTGGAAGCGCAGGCTGGCGGCGGCGGTCGGCTCGAACGGGCAGCTCCTCATCGATCTGATACCGGAGCTCGAGCTCCTCATCGGTCCTCAGCCGGCCGTCCCGGCGCTCGGCCCCACCGAGTCGCAGGCGCGGTTCCAGCTGACGCTCCAGAACTTCTGCCGCGCCTTCCCCTCCAAGGAGCGCCCCCTGGTCCTCTTCTTCGATGACCTGCAGTGGGCGGACGCGGCGTCGCTCAAGTTCCTCCAGAGCATCGCGGCCGAGGCGCGGATCCCCTACATGCTCATGATCGGCGCGTACCGCGACAACGAGGTCGACGCGAGCCACCTGTTCTCCGTGGTCCTCGGGGAGCTCCGCAAGAAGGCGGCGGCGGTGAGCGAGCTGACGCTCAAGCCGCTCGCCTTCGCCGACGTGAACCAGCTCGTCGCCGACACGTTGAGCTGCGATCCTCACCGCGCGGAGCCCTTCGCGAGGCTCATCTTCGACAAGACCCGGGGCAACCCGTTCTTCATGAGCCAGCTCATGAAGAGCCTGCACGCCGAGAGGCTCCTCTCGTTCGACCCCGGCGGCTTCTCGTGGACATGGGACCTCGATCGCATCCGCGAGGCGAAGGCCTCGGAGAACGTGATCGAGCTCATGGTGGGCAAGATGCGCCGGCTGCCCGAGCGCGCCCAGCGTATCCTCTCCCTCGCGGCGTGCGTCGGCCACCAGTTCGATCTGACGACGCTGGCGATCGTGACGAGGCGGTCGCGCCTGGAGGCGGCCCGCGAGCTCTGGGGCGTGCTCCGCGAGGGCTTCATCCTCCCCGTGGACGCGGAGTCCAGGTTCTTCGATATCGCCATGGACGGTGAGCTCGCCGTCGCGGAGGACGGCTCCGGCGAGGAGCTCAACGTCTCTTACAGGTTCTTGCACGATCGCGTGCAGCAGGCCGCCTACGCGCTCATGGACGACGCGGACAAGCAGGCGGCGCACCTCCAGATCGGGCGGCTGATGCTGGAGGACAGCAGGCGAGATCAGTCCGAGGCCGAGCTGTTCGACATCGTGGGCCACATGAACAGGGGCGTCGCCCTGATCACGGACGAGCGCGAGAAGCTGGCGCTCTCGCGGCTGAACCTCGACGCCGGCAAGCGGGCGAAGATGGGGGCGGCCTATGACGCCGCGGTCCATTACCTCGAGATCGGGACATCGCTGCTCGACGCCGAGAGCTGGAAGAGCGAGTACGAGCTCGCGTTCGCGCTCCACGCCGAGCTCGCGGAGTGCAGGTGCCTGAGCGGCGGCTTCGAGGCGGCCGAGCCGCTGTTCGACGTCCTCGCGACACAGGCGAAGAGCACGCTGGATCGCGCGAAGGTCTGCGTGCTGCGCATGACCTTCTACCTGATGCTCGGCCAGATCAACCGGGTGATAGACCAGGCGCTGGAGGCGCTCGGGCTCCTCGGGGTCGAGCTCCCGCAGGCCGCCGACGAGCGCGAGGTGATGCTGCGCGCGGAGCTCGCCGCCATGCGGGCGAGCCTGGAGACGCGCGAAATAGCCAGTCTCATCGACCTGCCGCAGGCCTCCGGCGCGGAGATACAGATGATCCTGGGCCTCCTCGGCGAGCTGGCGACGCCGGCGAACGCCGTGGATCCCACCCTCGGCCTGCTCGCGGTGGTCAAGCAGATCAACCTGTCGATAAAACACGGCAACTCGGCCATGTCCGCCCTGGGGTACGTCTCGTTCGGCAGCATGCTAGGGAACGATCTGCCCCTGTTCCGGGACAACCCTCAGCGATACGAGGAAGGATACGAGTTCGCGAAGCTCGGGATCGCGCTCAACGAGAAGTTCAACAACGTTCGCCTCACCTGCAAGCTGCTGATCTACTTCGCGGCGATACTCCATCTGTTCGAGCATCTCTCGGCGACGATCGACTGCTTCGGGCGTTCCCGCCAGGCCGGGCTGGCGAGCGGCGACCTGGTCTATGCGTCGTATTGCTGCATGCACATCGCGGCGGCGAAGCTGAACCTCGGCGACGATCTGGACGCGCTCGCGGACGAGATCGAGCAGAACCTCGCGCTCGTGCGGCGGATCGGCGACCTGACGACGATCCACGCCCTGGTCTGCGCGAAGCAGGTGGTCGCGAACCTCACGGGTCGAACCGAAGGGGGGCACTCCCTGAGCGGCGGGGCGTTCGACGAGGCCGAGTTCACGAGGTCGATCGAGGGGCCGGAGCTCGGCTACGTGGCCAGCTGGTACAGCGCCTTCAAGCTCCAGCTGAGCTACCTCCACGGGGACTACGCGTCCGCGCGCTCGTTCCTGGCCACGGCCGAGCGGCAGAGCGTGGGGTGGACGACCCACGCCTGGGCGACGGAGATCGTGTTCTTCGGCTGCTTGACGCTCGCGGCGTCGTGCGACGGGGCGCCGGACGGCGAGCGGGCGCAGCACATGGAGGCGATCGCGAGGCTCGAGGCGAAGCTGAACCACTGGGCGGAGCTGAGCCCGTCCAACTACGCCCACAAGAGCACCCTCGTGGCGGGCGAGGTGGCGCGCCTCTCGGGGAGGACGCGGGACGCGATGATGCTCTACGAGAAGGCGATCGAAGCGGCGAGGGCGAGCCGGTTCGTGCGCGACGAGGCGATCGCGAACGAGATCGCGGCGAAGCTGTACGAGGCCGAGGGGCTGCTCCGGGCCGCTCGGGCCTTCATGACGGACGCCTACCACGCGTACCTCTTGTGGGGGGCGACAGCCAAGGTGGAGAGCCTGGCGCGGGTCGCTCCCCACCTCGTGCCTGCCGACGGAGGGCTCCTCGGGCCGCGCAGCGTGGTCGCCTCATCGCGCTCCGGCAGGGCGCAGACCACGTCGACGACGCGGCTCAGCACCAGCATCCTCGACGTGGAAGCGGTCATCCAGGCTGCGCAGGCGCTCGCGGGCGAGGTCGTCCTGGAGAGCGTCGTGAGCCGGCTGATGGAGATCGTCATCAAGAACTCCGGCGCGCAGAAGGGCGCCCTCATCCTCGAGCGAGAACAGCACCTGCTCGTCGAGGCGGTCGTCACGGCGGAGCCGAGCTCGCTCCGGGCGGGCCTGGCCGCCCCGCTCGAGGGGAGCGCCGACGTGCCGGTCTCCATCGTGCAGTACGTCGCGAGGACGAAGGAGCCCGTGATCCTGGCGGACGCGACCCAGGAGTCCCGGTTCGCGGCCGACCCGTACATCGCCGCGTGCGCCCCGAGGTCGATCCTGTGCCTGGCCATGGTCCACCAGGGCCGGATCAAGGGGATCATCTACCTGGAGAACCGGCTCGCCCCGAGCACCTTCAAGCCGGCGCGGCAGGAGCTCGTCAGGCTCCTTCTGACGCAGGCCGGGACGGCCGTGGAGAACGCGCTGCTCTACGAGCACCTGGAGCACCGCACGGCGGCGCTCCAGGAGGCCGAGCAGCGGCTCGGGGTCGAGTTCGCCGGGCGAGAGCGGAGCGAGCGGGAGCGCCTGTCCTTGCAGGAAGAGATCATCCGGGTGCAGAACGACCGGCTCGCGGAGCTGTCCACCCCCATCATCCCGATCACCGACCGGATCATGGTCATGCCGCTGATCGGGATGATGGACAGCGCGCGGGCCCAGCAGGCGCTCAGCACCGCCCTGCACGGGGTCGAATCGAACGGCGCCGAGGTCGTGATCATCGACATCACCGGCGTGAAGCTCGTCGACACCGACGTCGCGAGCACGCTGATGGCCACGGCGAAGGCCCTCCGGATGCTCGGGGCGCAGGCGGTGCTCACCGGCATCCGCCCCGAGGTCGCGACGACCCTCACGGGCCTGGAGATCGAGTTCAGAGAGATCGTGACGCGGGGGACGCTCCAGAGCGGCATCGCGTACGCGCTGCAGAGGACGGGGAGGACCGACGGCCTCGTGAAGAGCGCCGCGCGTTGAGCGCGGCGCTGGCTCGACCGGCTCAGGTCCTCGCCTGTCCGCTGTCGGGGCTGCTGTCCGGGCCGTTTCTCCGGGAGCTCCATCGGCTCAACCCCGAACGCGCGGTGCTCTCGGGGATCCTGGCCCGCACGCGGCTCCGCGCCGTGATGTGCGTCCGGACGACGCGGGCCACGGACGCGACCTGAGGCGGCTCCATCATGGTGAAATGGTTGCCCGGGACCTGGTGCATGACGAACCGCCCGCGGGTGAGGTCCCTCCAGTAGTCGACGTCGTCGGGCTCGCTCGCGCCGAGCTGATCGCGCGCGCGCACGAACAGGACGCTGGCTTCCGTCGGGCGCGGCTCGTAGAGCGTCATGGCGCGCCAGGTGCTCAGCACGATGGCGCGGAACGGCGCGTCCTCCTGGAGCGCGGCGACGAAGCCCTGGTACGCCTTGGGGGCCGCGTCCTTGAGCCCGATCATCTGCCGGAGCACGTCGTCGGCGCTCTCGATCGACGCGCCCCGCGCGGACGCCAGGGATCCGGTGTCCAGCAGGAGGAGCTGCACCTTCTTCCCTTCCGCCAGGAGCTGCTGCGCCATCTCGTAGGCGATCACGCCGCCGGCCGAGTGGCCGCCCAGGAGGTACGGGCCCTCCGGCTGGACGGCGCGCAGCTCTTGAACGTACCGCGCCGCCATGGCGGGGATCTCGGAGAAGACGGGCTCGTCGGGCTCCATCCCCGACGCCCGGATCCCGTAGATGGACAGCTCGGCGCCCATCTGCCGCGCCAGCTCGCGGTAGATGAAGATCGTGCCGCCGATGGGCTGCACAAGGAACAGCGGCGCCCTGCGGTGCGACCCGACGTGGAGCGGGACGATGAGCCGGCCGCGCCCGCGCCCCGACGCGACGCTGGCGCTCCTGTAGGTGGGCGGCGCGGAGGCGCTGGAAGGCTGGCTCTCGTGGATGTGCTCGGCGAGCGCCGCCACGGTGCGGAGCTCCAGCAGCGCGTGCACCGATAGCTCGACCTTCAGCCGCTCCTTGATCAGGGCCCGCACCTCGATCGCGCTCAAGGAGTGCCCGCCGAGGTCGAAGAAGTTGTCGTGCGGCCGCACCTTGGCCACGCCGAGCACCTCCCTGAAGATGTCCGCGAGCGCGCGCGCCACATGATCCGCAGGCGCCCCTGCCCTCTGCTCGGAGCTCGCGTCGCCCCGGTCCGTCGCAGGCGCCGGGAGCGACGCCGCGTCGCTGCTGTCGAGCGCCGACGAGGGCGCCGCCATCGCCGCAGGCGCCGGGCGCGGGGCGCCGAGCACGTACGGCGTGCGCTTGAACGGGTACGTCGGCAGCGGGACGCGCCGGCGCCGCTCGTCCCGGGAGAACGCCGCCCAGTCGACGTCGGCGCCGGCGCACCAGAGCTGGCCGACGGCGGCGAGCAGCGCCTCCAGGTCCGTCCGATCGGAGCCCGAGCTCGCCATCGTGGTGAGAATGAGCCGCCCCGCGCCGGCGTCGGGGTGCTGGCTCGCCAGCGTGGCCAGCGTCCGCCCGGGCCCGACCTCGACGAAGACGTGATCCGGGTCGAGGAGCAGCGCTTCGAGCCCTCGCCCGAAGCGGACGGTCCCCCGGAGGTGCCGCGCCCAGTAGGACGGATCCTGGGCATCGGCGTCCGTCATCCACGCGCCGGTGAGGTTCGAGAGCATCGGGATGCGCGGCGCCCGTCGCTCCAGGGAGGCCGCCAGCTGGGTCAAGCGGTCCGCGAGCGGGCCGACGAGCGAGGAGTGCGCCGCCGTGGCGATCGGCAAGCGCCGGGTCTCGTGGCCCTCGCGCGCGCACGCCTGCTCGAGGCGCTCGATCGCAGGCAGCGTCCCGGAGACGACGCACACCTCCGGGCCGTTGACGGCGGCCAGGGAGAGGCCGTTGCCGAGCCGATCGAGCAGCGCGTCCTCGGAGAGATGCACGACGAGCGTCGCCACGTCCCTGGGCAGCTGCTCGTACAGGCGCCCGCGCGCCGCGATGAGCGTCACCGCGGCCTCGAGCGACAGCACACCCGCGACGCAGGCGGCTGTGTACTCGCCCAGGCTGTGTCCGCTGACCGCCGCCGGGCGGATGCCCCACGACAGGAGGAGCCGCGCCGTCGCGACCTCGGTCGAGAAGATGGCCGCCATGTTCGCGCAGGGGGCGCGCAGCTGCTCGGCCGCGCGCTCCCGCTCCTCGGGGCCCGGGAAGAGCAGCGCCCGGATATCCATGGAGAGCGCGCGCTGGAACAGCGTGGCGCACTGATCGAGGCTCTCCCGGAAGACGCGCTCGCTCCCGTACAGCTCTCGCCCCATGTCCACCCGCTGGGAGCCTCCGCCGGGGAAGAGGAACACCACCTTCGGCGCGCGGCCCTCGGCGACGTCGCTGAAGGCGTGGGCGGGATCGCGCGCTCGCAGGCGGGCGGCCGCCGAGACCGGGTCGCGGCAGACGACGGCGCGGCGATGCGCGAACCGCGCCCGCCCCTGCTGGAGCGTGAAGGCGACGTCGGGGAGGGAGACGCGCGCCGCGTGCCGCAGGTGCCCGGCCAGCCGATCCGTGATGCCCTCGAGCGCTTCGCTCGTCTGCGCGGACAGGACCAGCAGCTGGCAAGCCCGCGACGGGCCGGACGGATCCATCGCGGGCGCCTCCTCCAGGACCACGTGGGCGTTCGTGCCCCCCATCCCGAAGGCGCTCACCCCGGCGCGGCGCGGGCGCGTTCCGCGCTTCCAGGCGAGCGGCGCGGCGTTGACGAAGAACGGGCTGCTCTCCAGGTGGAGCTCGGGGTTCGGGCGCCGGAAGTGGAGCGTGGGCGGGATCAGCTCGTGCTCGAGCGAGAGCGCGGCCTTGATGAGCCCGGTGGCCCCGGCGGCCGCCCCCAGGTGCCCCAGGTTGCTCTTCACCGAGCCCAGCGCGCAGAACCCGACTTTGTCAGTGCCATTTCTGAAGGCGCGCGACAGGGCGGCGACCTCGATCGGATCGCCGAGCCTCGTGCCCGTCCCGTGGCCCTCGACGAAGGTGATGCTCTCCGGCTCCACCCCTGCGGCGGCGTGCGCCTTGAGGATCGCCTGCGCCTGTCCGTCCGTGCCCGGCGCGGCGTAGCCGACCTTGCGCGAGCCGTCGTTGGTGATCGCGGATCCGAGGATGACGGCGTGGATGTGATCGCCGTCGCGGAGCGCGTCCTCCAGCCGCTTGAGCACGACCACCGACACGCCGCTGCCGGCCACGGTCCCCTGCGCGTCGACGTCGAACGGCCGGCAGTGCCCGTCCGGCGACGCGAGCGAGCCCTCCTCGTGGACGTGACCGAGGCGCGTCGGCGGGAGGACCACGACGCCGCCTGCGAGGACCATGTCGCACTCCTTCGTGGCGAGGCTCTGGCAGGCCAGGTGCACCGCGACGAGCGACGTCGAGCACGCGGTCAGCACCGTCACGGCGGGCCCGCGGAGGCCCAGCTTGTACGCCACCCGCGTCGTCAGGCCGTCGGTGACGTTCCCGGTGAAGATCCGGTAGTACTCGGCGCTCAGCGGCGCCTTGGGCATGCCGACGCGCTCCAGCCAGTACAGCGGGGCGTCGCTCCCGGCGAAGACGCCGACCGACTGCTCGCACGAGAGCGGGTCGTAGCCGGCCCTCTCCATCGCCTCCCAGGCGCACTCGAGGAAGATCCGGTGCTGCGGGTCCATGAGCATCGCCTCGTTCGGGCTGTAGCCGAAGAACCGCGCGTCGAAGCACATCGCGTCGTCCAGCACGCCGCACGCCGGCACGAGGTTCGGCGCGCGGATCAGCTCCAGATCGACGCCCGAGGCCTCCAGCTCCTCGGGCGTGAAGAAGCGGATGCCCTCGACGCCGTTGCGCAGGTTGAACCAGAGCGTGTCGACGTCGCGCGCCTTGGGGTAGCGCCCGGACATCCCGACGATCGCGACGGCGTTCGCGGGCGCAGCCTTGCGCTCCGGCGCGGGGGCCCGGCGGCTCGAGGGGCGCGTCGGCGGCGCCGGCGCCGCGGTCTCGTCTGCCTCCGCGGCCCGCGGGGCCGCGCCGAGGTGAGCGGCCAGGCTGCGTATCGTCGGGTGCTGGAACAGCTCCACGATCGGCACGTTCCGGCCGAAGCGCGCCTGGAGCGCGGCCTGGACCTGCACGAGCAGGAGCGAGTGGCCGCCGATCTCGAAGAACCGATCATCGAGCCCCACGCGGTCGAGGTCGAGCACCTTGCGCCAGATCTCGCTCAGGACCGCCTCGATGTCCGAGGCCGGCGCGGCGGTATTGGGCTCAGCGCTCGGCGTCGGGCGCTCGGGCGCGGGGAGCGCGCGCCGTTCGACCTTCCCGCTCGCGTTGAGCGGCAGCGCGTCGAGCTTCACGAAGATCGCCGGGACCATGTACTCGGGGAGCTTCGCCGCGAGGAACGCCCGCAGGGCCGGGAGGAGGGCGCGCGCCTGCTTCGCGCGGAGCGGGTCGTTGACCAGCGGCGAGCGCGCCTGTCCCTCGGCGGCGCTCGCGCCGAGGAGGGCGCGCGGCCTCCGCGGATCCCCGTCGCGCTCGAAGAGGACGTCCATGCGCTCCGGGCCTCCGGTCCGCGACCAGGTGACGCGGACCGCGTAGCCCAGCCTGCCGCCGAGCTCCCAGAGCGCCTCCGGCTCGATCGCGGCGCCGGCGCGCGCGGGGCCCGCGGCGCAGAGGTCCTCCTTGGTCCCGCTCGCCGTCGAGAGCGCCGCTGCCAGGGCGACGTCCGCGTGCACGCGCGCGTTCGGGATGCCCAGCACCTCCAGCGCCTCGGGGCGGTCCTCCCGCAGCGACCGCTCGATCTCATCGATGTCCGCCGGCGCCGGCCCGCCGATCGATCGAGCGATCGCGGCCGGCTCCGCCGTCGCGCCCACGAACAGCACGACGTCGTACCGGTAGCGGGTCATCTCCTCGGCGCCGTGGCCGCGCTTGAGCCAGATCTCCACGTGGCTCACGCCCGGGATCTGGCCGCGCAGGGCGCGGAAGTAGTCGGGCGCGACGACGAGCTCTTCCTCGATCGAGATCGCCCGCCGCACCCGGCCACGCAGCTCCTCGGCCGCTGTATCCGGCGACGCCCGGTGGAGCTGCACCGACGCGTGGAACGCCTCGAGCAGGGGGAGGCTCCGCACGTCGCCGATGAACACGAGCCCGCCGGGAGCGGTCGAGCGGACGGCGCCTTCGATCACCGATCGCAGGTAGTCGGCGCCGGGGAAGTACTGCACGATCGAGTTGAGGACGATCGCGTCGAAGCTCCCGGGCTCGACGTGGCTGAAGTCGTTGGCCTCGCGGCGCGCCAGCGTCACGTGCGTGTACCCCCTGGCGGCGAGCCTGGGGCGGAGCAGGGAGATGGCCTGCTCCGAGAAGTCGGTCGCCAGGTAGGCTTCGCAGCGGGGCGCCGTCTTCAGGAGAAGGAGGCCTGTCCCGCAGCCGATCTCCCAGACCCGCTTCGGCTGGAAGGACAGGATCCGCTCGACCGTGAAATCGCGCCACGCGCGCATCTCCGCCGCCTCGATGGGCGCGCCGGTGTAGCTGCTGTTCCAGCCCGTCGTGTCGAGGTCCGGATCGGTGACGGCGGTGTCCTTCGCGTAGGTATCGTCGTACAGCGCGCGCCACTCCGTGACGTGGCCCGCCTGGAGGCTCGCGTCGTGCGCCGCGGGCTGCCCGCCGCTGCTCGGCACCACGTAGGCGACGAGGCGCTTGTCGCCGTGGGCGTCGTCCGTCGCGAGGACGACGGCGTCGTCGAGGGCGGGGTGCTGCCTGAGCGCGGCCTCGATCTCGCCGAGCTCCAGGCGGAAGCCGCGGATCTTGACCTGGTGGTCGAGCCTGCCGAGGAACTCGATGTCGCCGTCGTGCCGCCAGCGGACGAGGTCACCGGTGCGGTACATGCGCGCGCCGGGCGCGTCGGAGAAGGGGTCGGGGAGGAAGCGGTCTTCTGTGAGCTGCGGGTCGTGGAGGTAGCCGCGGGCGAGGCCGTCGCCGGCGATGTAGAGCTCGCCGGGGACGCCGACGGGGACGGGCTGCCGGCGCGGGTCGAGGAGGTAGACGCGCACGTTGTCGATGGGCCTGCCGATGGGCGGCTTTCGTGAGGCGTCGCGGTCGTCGTGGGCGCCCCGGAGGAGCGAGCAGGAGGTGGTGACGACGGTGGCCTCGGTGGGGCCGTAGTTGTTGACGACCTCGAAGGGGATGGCGCGGTGAGGCCAGCGCCGTAGCCTGTCGCCGCCGGTGAGCAGGGCGCGCAGGGAGCAGCGAGCGGGCCAGTCGAGGCGCAGCAGCTCCTCGGCGATGGGGGTGGGGACGAAGGAGACCGAGATGTGCTGTTCCAGCAGCCACTGCTGGAGCTCCAGGGGCGAGCGGCGGATGGCATCGGAGGGGATGTACAGGCACGCGCCGGAGCAGAGCGAGGGCCACATCTCCCAGACCGAGGCGTCGAAGCCCGGGCTCGCGATGAGGGTGGTTCGATCCGTGCTGGACAGGGCGAACCGCCGCCTGTGCCAGGCCACCAGGTTGGTGAGCCCGCGGTGCTCCACGAGCACGCCTTTCGGCCGGCCCGTGGAGCCCGACGTGTAGATCACGTACGCCAGGTCGGAGGGGCCTGTGCTCCTCGGCGGCGCCGAATCAGGCTGCCCGGTGAGCGCCCGCCCGTCGGCGTCGAGGCGGATCACCACGCCGCCGAACGCGGGGATGCGGTCGGCGAGGCGCGCCCCGGTGATGAGCACCGGCGCCCTGGAGTCGTTCAGCATGAGCTCCAGCCGCTCGCTCGAGCTCTCGGGGCCGAAGGGGACGTACGCCCCGGAAGCCTTGAGGATCCCGACGATGCCGACCAGGAGAGCGAGCGACCGTTCTGCGTGGATCGCGACCGCCGTCCCCGGCACCACGCCGGCCTCGCGCAGGCGGTGGGCGAGCTGGTTCGCTCGGCGATCGAGCTCGCCGTACGTCAACGAGCCGCGGTCGGCCACGGCGGCCAAGGCATGCGGCGCGCGCGCCGCCTGCTCCTCGAACAGGTCGAGGACGCACCGGTCCCCTGGAGGGTCGACCGCCGTGTCGTTCATCTCGATCACGAGCCTCCGCTGCTCGGCGCGCGTGAGCAGCGGCAGCGACGACACCGGCTGATCCGGCCCCGAGGCCGCGGTGGAGAGCACCGTCAGCAGGTGCTCCGCCATCCGCTCGATCGTCGCACGATCGAAGAGATCGGTGCTGTACTCGAGCATCCCCGTCACGCCGTCGGGGCTCTCCCAGGAGTACAGCGAGAGGTCGAAGATCGTCTTCTTGGCGTCGGCCTCGATGGGACGGACCTCGACCCCGGCGAGCGCGAGATCGCGCTCCGCCGGGCTCTGCGGGGCGAAAGCGATCTGCACGACCGGGTTGTAGCCCGGGCTGCGCTCGGGCCTCAGCTCCTGCACGAGCACATCGAAGGGCAGCATGTCGTGCTCGTAGGCCTCCAGGCACAGCTGCCGCACCCGCTGGAGCAGCTCGTCGAAGCTCGGGTCGCCGGACAGATCGACGCGCAGGGGCACGATGTTCACGAAGAAGCCCATGATCTCCTCGAGATCCATGCGCGCCCGGTTGGCGCTCGGCATTCCGATCAAGAGGTCGTCGCGCTGCGTGTAGCGGTGCAGCAGGACGGCGAAGGCGGCCATGAGGACCATCGTCACCGTCATCCCCCGCTGGGCGCTGAGCTCCCCGAGGCGCTCCACGAGCGGCGCGTCGATCCGGAAGGAGACGGTGGCGCCGCGCAGGCTCTGGATCGCCGGCCGCGGATGATCGCTCGGCAGCTCGAGCAGGGGGGGCGCGTGGAGCAGCCGCTCTTTCCACCAGGCGAGCAGCTCTGCTCGGGCGCTGTCCCTCATCTGTTCGCGTTGCCACGCGGCGAAGTCGGCGTACTGGATCGCGAGCTCGGGCAGCGCCGCGGGGGCGCCCCCGCGGTGGCCGTCGTAGAGGATGGCGAGCTCGCGGAACGCGAGCTCGATGGACCAGCCGTCGGTCGCGATGTGATGGAGGTGGAGCCACAGGATGTGGTCCTCCGGCCCGAGCTTGAGCAGGCAAGCCCGGAGCAGGGGGCCTCGCTCGAGGTCGAAGAGCGTCTGCGCCTCTGCGTTGATGCGCTGGTGCGCCGCGACCTCCCGCTCTTCCGGGGAGAGGTGCTGGAGATCCATCACGTTGAGCTGCAACGAGCTCTGCGGGGCGATGATCTGGACCGGCCGCCCGTCGCGCTCCGCGTAGGTCGTCCGCAGGATCTCGTGCCGCTGCGCGAGCTCGCGGAGGCTCTTGTCCAGCGCTCCGATATCGACGCGCCCGCGCAGGCGGAACGGGAACAAGCAGTTGTAGGCCCGGCTCTCCGGCGCCAGCCGCTGGAGGAACCAGAGGCGCTCTTGCCCGAAGGACAGGGGCAGCGGCCCGAGGCGCGGGACGGGCGAGATCGCGCGCTCGGCCCCGCGCGCCGCGGGCTCCTGCCTCACGAGGGGCGCGAGCTCGGCGATGGTCGGGCGGCGGAAGAGCTCCTGGAACGCGAGTTCGACCCCGAGCGCGCTGCGCATGCGGGAGAGCAGCCGCACGGCATGGACAGAGCTGCCGCCCAGCTCGAGGAAGCTGTCATGCACCCCCACGCGCTCCTGCCGCAGCACCTCCTGCCAGATCCCGGCGAGCGCCCGCTCGACGGGAGAGCGAGGCGCGACGAAGGCGTGCGCCAGCGCGGTCCGCGCGGGGCCGGGGGCCGGGAGCGCCGCTCGGTCGACCTTGCCGTTCGCCGTCATCGGCAGCGCGTCGAGCGCGACGAAGGTGGACGGCACCATGAACTCGGGCAGCCTGCCCAGGAGGTGAGCGCGGAGCGCTGCCGGCGACGCCTCCACTCCCTCCACTCCTCGCGCGGAGGCTCCGTCGCCGCTCGTCGGGACCACGTAGGCGACGAGGCGCTTGTCGCCGTGGGCGTCGTCCGTCGCGAGGACGACGGCGTCGTCGAGGGCGGGGTGCTGCCTGAGCGCGGCCTCGATCTCGCCGAGCTCCAGGCGGAAGCCGCGGATCTTGACCTGGTGGTCGAGCCTGCCGAGGAACTCGATGTCGCCGTCGTGCCGCCAGCGGACGAGGTCACCGGTGCGGTACATGCGCGCGCCGGGGTCGGAGGAGAAGGGGTCGGAGAGGAAGCGGTCTTCTGTGAGCTGCGGGTCGTGGAGGTAGCCGCGGGCGAGGCCGTCGCCGGCGATGTAGAGCTCGCCGGGGACGCCGACGGGGACGGGCTGGCGTCGGGGATCGAGGACGTAGACGCGCACGTTATCGATGGGCCGGCCGATGGGCGGCTCGCGTGAGGGGCCGCGGTCGGCGTGGGCGTCCCTCGGGAGGGCGCAGGAGGTGGTGACGACGGTGGCCTCGGTGGGGCCGTAGTTGTTGACGATCTCGAAGGGGATGGCGCGGTGAGGCCAGCGCCGTAGCCTGTCGCCGCCGGTGAGCAGGGTGCGCAGGGAGCAGCGAGCGGGCCAGTCGAGGCGCAGCAGCTCCTCGGCGATGGGGGTGGGGACGAAGGAGACGGTGATCTGCTGCTCGAGCAGCCACTGCTGGAGCTCCAGGGGCGAGCGGCGGATGGCATCGGAGGGGATGTACAGGCACGCGCCGGAGCAGAGCGAGGGCCACATCTCCCAGACCGAGGCGTCGAAGCCCGGGCTCGCGATGAGGGTGGTTCGATCCGTGCTGGACAGGGCGAACCGCCGCCTGTGCCAGGCCACCAGGTTGGTGAGCCCGCGGTGCTCCACGAGCACGCCTTTCGGGCGGCCCGTCGAGCCCGACGTGTAGATCACGTACGCCAGGTCGTCCGGCGCCTGGCCAGCGGCCGGAGGCACCTTGTCCGCGGGCTCGCGATCGAGCATCGCCCGATCCGCGTCGAGGCGAACGACGCTGAGCCCGCGGCTCGGCACGCGGCAGACGAGGTCGTCGCTGGTCAGGAGCGCCGACACCTTCGCGTCCTCCAGCATGAACGCGAGCCGAGCCGGCGGATAGGCCGGGTCGAGCGGGACGTACGCGCTCCCCGCCTTGAGCACGCCGAGCGCGGCCACGATCATGTCCGGTGAGCGCTCCAGGCAGATGCCGACGAGCGCGCCAGGCCCGGCGCCGCTCTTCCTGAGGAGGTGGGCGATCTGGTTGCTCCGCCGATCCAGCTCGGCATACGTGAGCCGCTCGCCTTCGAACGCCACCGCGGCGGCGGAAGGGGCGCGGCGCGCCTGCTCCTCGATCTGCTCGTGGACCAGCTCGCGCGGCGGGGCCGTCGCCGCGCCGCTGCTCCAGTCGACGAGCAGCTGCCGCCGCGCGTCGGCCGACAGGAGAGGCAGATCCGAGATCCGCTGATCAGGGGCCTCGGCAGCGCCGCCGAGCAGCGCCTGCCAGTGCTCGAGCAGCCTGACCGCCGTCGCCTGCTCGAAGAGATCGCGGCGGTAATCGAGCCTCGCGACGACCCCTTCGGCGGCGTCCTCGACGCTCACCACGAGATCATGAGCGACGTACGGCAGCTCGAGGTCCGTTCGGGTCAGCGTCAGCAGCGGCCCATTGCACGGCGGGGGGCTGGGGGGCGTCGCCGCGAAGAGGACCTGGACGATCGGCGTGCGGCCCGGGTCGCGCGGCGCGGCGAGCTTCTCCAGCAGCGCCCTGGCGGGAACCTCGCTGTTCGCTCTGCCCTCCTCGATGGACCGGTGTACCTGGCGCAGGAGCTGTCGGAACGAGGGCTGTGCGCCGAACCTGCCCCGCACGATCACCGGGCCGCCGAAGAGGCCGATGAGCTCCCGGACGTCCGGCGTATCGCGCCCGGGCAGGGGCGTGCCGATCAAGACATCCTCCTCGCCGGTGATCCGGTGCAGGACAGCCAGCATCCCCGCGAGCAGCGCGGTGAACAGGCGCGCTCCTTCGTCCCGGGCCGCCGCTTCGAGGCGCAGGAGGAGCGATCGGTCGAGCGCGCGCTCGACCGACCCTCCGTCGAAGGCATGCACGGCGGGCCGCGGCCGGTCCGTCGGAAGATCCAGGGCAGTCGGCGCGCCGGCGAGCTCCCGTGTCCAGTGGTCGAGCCGCGCGTCGAGGCGATCGCCGGCGGCGCGGTCGAGCTGCCGCCGGACGTGGTCCTGATAACGGATGGGCAGCGCCGGAGGCGTCATGGAATGGTAGAGGGCGCAGAGCTCCGAGAAGAACAGCCCCACGCTGAAGGCGCCGTCGCAGACGAGGCCGTGCATGGACAGCGCGACCAGGTGGCGGCGCGGGTGCGCCCGGATGAGCGTCACCCGCCAGAGCGGGGCACGCTCGAGATCGAAGGGGCGAGCGGCCTCCTCGCGGGCGGCCGCGAGCGCCGCCTCGCCCGAGGTGGGCTGTAGGTCCGGGGCCAGATCCACCTCTCCGAGGTCGATCGCCACCGCGGGCCTGACGACCTGCGCGGGCTCTCCGTCGCGCTCGACAAAGGAGGTCCTGAGCGGCTCGTGGCGCGCCGCGATCTCCTCGATGGCGCGGCGCAGCCTGGGTACATCGAGATCCCCGTCGAGCCAGGCCGCGCCGCCTTCATGGATGACCGGCGCGGGACCATGGACTCGAGCAAGGAGCCATTTCGTCTCTTGCTCGAAGGAAAGTGGCGCGTAAGTCAGCTCAACCATGGCGCATGCCCTCCTGTCCGTTGATGTCAGAGAGCACCTCCCTCCTCCCGCTCCGAGCGTTCGGAGAGGCCCTTGCAATGGGCTCACGCGCGCCGCGTAGGCGCACCCATGCAGGTTGTCAGGCACTCCATTCGCTCGCGCGCCGGATGTCGGCTCAGCGATGTCCTCGGTGACATGGCGCTCCTCCTCCCGAGCGCGCTCCTCCTCCCGAGCGCGCATCAGGCGTACGCCTGTCACGGAACCATCACGCGAGAACTCGACGGCTTCGCCTCCCCCGGCGACACCTTTTCTTGGTCTACAGGATTAATAATGATCCTTTATCGTAGCATTGCCAAGCGGAATGATCAAAATCGTTCGAGCGACGAGCGGAAGGCTCATCTCGATCATGTTCGAGTTCCCGCCCGAGTCCCTGCCCGAACAAGTTCATCTGTGACGCGCCCTGCTCTGGTCGGCGCGGCGCGGCGCCGCGCCCGGGGCCGCGCCGGCAGGGGACCGCGTCTGGCCCTGAGCAGCCAGCGCCTCCGTGGCGCGGCGGGGGCTGTCCGCGGATGGACCGCGAGGGCAGGCGCTACTCTGTGGGAGGATCGGTGAAGAGCATACCAGTCGTCGCCGTGAGCTTCTCCAGGATTGCGGGCCCGAAGCGCTCGGCGAAGCGCGCCCTGTCCTCGGGCGCGATGACGATGTCGCCCGGCTCGTCTTCGCGCTCGTCCGTGATGATGGCGAGGAGCAGCCCGGGCTCCTGGCCGACGTTCTCGAACTGCCGGTAGACGCCCACGGGCACGTCGATCATATCGAACGGCTCGAGCGTTGTCTCGTCCGTGGCGCCCTCGTTCCAGCGCAGCGCGAAGCGTCCAGTGAGGCACAGAAATACCTCCCTCGAGCGACGGTGTGCGTGCAGAGGGACTTTGTCGCCAGGCCTGCAGCTGACGATGCCCACGCTCATGCCTTTGGGGCCGACGATGGCCGGCCCCGCCCCCTCGCGCGCGTCCCCCGCCGCGTGCGCCATCAGGAGATACAGAGGAGGGTTCACGGCGTCGAACGCCTCCTGTGGGATGCTGGTGTCAACGGTGTGATTCACGTAAGCCCGGAGCTCGCCGAACCGCGCGATGCGCGAGCGCATCTGCTCCGGGGTGATCTTCAGCGTCGTCATGATAGATCCCTCTTGTCTGCCGCGTCCGAGCTCCTGGACCGCTCGGCGCGGCTCTTCTCCAAAGATACCGCGGGCTATGGCGGTACGCTCGATCGATTCCCTGCTTCGAATCGACTTTATCGCTCGCTATGGTCGCGCGTCACGGGGGTGACGCGCGTGAGCCGTGTGTTGGCTGAGCAATGGACAATACTGGGCCAGTGTAGTAGCGTGGCCCGGGAAGGCCGATCTCTGGAGGAGCTCGGAAGCGTCGAGACGCGACGCCGCCGATCCCGCGGAGCGCTGGACGGTGAAGCCGATACGGCCCCGGCGCCTGTCGGTCATGTCTTTGTGAACGACATTGAATTCCAGGGACAGCCGTTTCCGCTGCGCCGGCAGCGCCGTGGTCATTAGCGAATTCCAGGGACAGCCGTTTCCGCTAGGCCGGCAGCGCCTGCGTCACCGGCGGGCGTGTCAGCGCGTCACTCCAGCACCACGAACTTCAGATACCGCCCCTCCCACCACGCCGGCAGCGTCGGGTGGTCCTCCGGCTGCCCGTGGATCGCCCGGATCCGCAGGTCGTCCCGCTCCAGCGTGGCGTCGTCCAGCGTCGCCAGGAAGTCTTCCGCCGTGATGTGGCTCGAGCACGAAGCCGCGCACAACACGCCACCTCGATCCAGCACGCGCGCGACCGCGGCGTGCAGCCGCCGGTAGGCGCCGAGCGCGCGCGGCTTGGCGCGCTCGCTCGGCGCGAAGCTCGGCGGGTCGCAGATGATGAGATCGTACCGGTCGCCGCGCGCGCGGGCCTTCTCGAGGAAGTCGAACGCGTCCGCCGTCACGAACTCGTGGGCCGCCGGATCCACGCCGTTCTCGCGGAACGTGCGCTGCGCCGACGCGTGCGCGGCCGACGCCGAGTCGACGGAGGTGACCCGGCCCGCGCCGCCGAGCGCCGCGGTCACCGAGAAGCCCCCCGCATAGCTGAAGAGGTTCAGCACGCGCCGGCGCCCGGCCGCGAGCGCGCGCACGCGGGCGCGGTTGTCGCGCTGGTCGAGGAACGCCCCCGTCTTCTGCCCGCGCGCGAGATCGACCTCCATCGCGACCCCCGTCTCCCTCACGAAGAGGCGATCCGGCAGCGGCGGCCCGTGCAGGTGCGCGAGCTTCTTTCCGTCCGCGTCCTCGCCCGCCGCCTGCGCGCGCGCGCGCAGGCCGATCGAGCGCACGCCGCGGGCGCCCAGCGCGCGCGCGAGGTGCGGGAGCAGGCGATCGAGCCAGGGCGCCAGCATGTCGCCGTCGAGGCGGATCACCGCGGCGCGGTCGTACCGATCGATGACGAGCGACGGCACCCGGTCCCCCTCGCCGTTGCACAGCCGGTAGGCCGTGGTGTCGCGGCCGTCGAACCAGCCGTCGCGCAGGGCGAAGGCGCGCTCGAGCCGCTCGGCGATGGCCCGCTCGTCGAGCGGCGGCGCCTGCGTGCGCTGGAAGACGCGGACGGCGATCGCCGAGTCCGCGTCCCAGAGCCCCCGCCCGAGGAACGGCGCCCCCTCGGCCGACAGCTCGACGACGTCGCCCGACGCCGCGGCGCCGCCGCGGTGCGCGCGCTCCCCGCGCTTGCCCTCGCCGCGCTTGCTCCCGTGCCCGCCGCCGTCCGCGATGCCGTCTCGGTAGACCCATGGGTGGCCGCGGCGGACGGCGGCGGCGGCTGGCGCGGTGAGATGGACCCGCATCGACCCCGCCTAGCACGGTAAGCTCGCAGCGTGCTGCACCGAGTTCGTTCGTCCGGATGGGCCTGCCTCGGGGGGATCTCGCTTGCCGTCGCGGCAGCCTGCACGCAGGACCACGGCGTCCTTGGCCGGGATCCATCGAGCGGGGCGAGCACCTCCGGCGCCGGCGGCGGCCCGGGAGCGACCACGAGCGGCGCGACGACGACCACGGGCGCGGGCGGCGGCGCGGTCGAGCCGCCGGGGCCGACGAAGCTCACGGTGGTGAACGGCATCAGCGATCACGACGCGGTCCGCTTCTGCTTCCTCGCGTACCCCGACGGGACGGGCGCCGGCGTGGACCCCTGGCCGGGCGCCGCCGCGGGCCTCGCGTTCGCCCGGGCCCAGGAGGTCGAGCCGCTCGGCGCGGCGATCCCCGAGGGGACGAGCCTGCGCGCGCACGTGATCGCCGGCGACCTCCGCGCGACGGAGGGGCTCGACTGCGCCGAGATCCTCGCGCTCGCCGCGGAGAGCGCGGCCCCGATCGTGGCCGCGGGGCTCCCCGTGCTCCCGGCGCCCGTGTTCGCCGAGGAGAAGAGCCTCCTCGTGGTCGCCACCGGATGCCTCGGCGGCGAGGGGCACACACACGCCAGCGAGAAGGAAGGCTGCGGCGACGCCTACACGATCGACACCCCGACCGCCGGCCTCGTCGCGGTCGCCATGTCGCGGCGGACGAGCTTCGACAGGGTGAGCCTGCAGGTCGCGCACGCGAGCGCGGCGACGCCGGTGGTCCATGTGGAGCTGACGCCCGGGCGCGAGGACGCGACCGGGGTGACGCTCGCGCAGGACCTCTCCTACGGCGCGATCGCGCCGTTCCCACCGTCCACCGGGTTCTCGGTGAGCGATCTCGGCGCGCTCGACGAGGTCGCGATCGAGACCCGCGATCCCATCGAAGGGATGGTGACGTCGTCGGTGCCGATGCGCGAGATCCTGGCGAGCAGCGACGTGCCGGCGGCGGACATCGGGGACGGTCAGGGGTTCGTGCTTGTCGCCGTCGGGGCCGCTCCGGGGGCGGAGCAGGGCGGGTTCTGGCACCCCCTGACGTACTCGCTCTTGCGGGCGAATCCCTGAGCTCGTTTCCGAATCATCCCATTACCGGCGAGGTTCCGGGGTTCACCGTCTCTCGTCGGACGGAACGACCACGCCTCACCTGGCAGCGCGCTGTGGACTCGCCTTGATTCCGCCTCGGGCATCAAGGCCCCATCGAGCGCGGTTCGCAATGCCACGATCCTGCCGTGTGATGCCGTGTTGTCCAGTATTTGCGCAAGACCCCGATTGCTCCTGTACGGCCGACTCGAGTGTGTCCGGCGTGTCTGCCGAGCTTGCAGCGCGCGTTGTCTTATCGGAGGATGAGGGACCTGCCCCCTCGGTCTCAGGCGCCTCCCTCTCTCCTCGCAGATCAGCGCTTCGCGGGCCTCCTCACGGCTCTGCCTGGCTCTTCGGCAAGGAGCGTCGCGCCGGGAAAATCGTGAGTCGCTCGACGAACGGGAGCGCCCTGTACGGATGACATCACGTGACAATCACCCGCCGTGACGATCGGATGAATCTCCAGTATAACGCGAGTGCCGAAATTCCGAGGGGGGGAGGGAACATGGCGACACAGGTATTTGTCGGGGCGAGCTCCGCGGCGGATCCGAGAGAGGCTGCTTCAGAGGCCGTGGCGACGGCGCTCCGCGGGTCTTCCCGCATGGAGCATGTGGCGCGACCGGCATTCGCCCTCGTCTTATCGACGGACCAGTACGACGCGGACGCGCTCGCCGCGGCCGTGACGAGCCAGCTGCCGGGCGTCCCCTGGGCGGGGTGCTGCACTGCAGGGGTCTTCGCCGGCAGCCGGCTGCTCCGGCAAGGGCTCGTGGTGGGGCTTGTCGCCTCGGAGACCGTGCGTGTCGGCGTCGGGGTCGCGCAGCCGGTGAGCCAGGACGGGCGGCGCGCCGGCGTGCTCGCCGCCTCGCGCGCCCTCGAGAAGTTTCCGTCGTCCGTCGCTCCCGGGTGGAGCCGCGCGCTCATCGTGCTGCCGGACGCGGTCACGGGCAACGCCGCCGACGTGGTGCGCGGCGCGGTCGAGGTCGGTGGGACGGGCGTCGTCTGGGCCGGCGGCGGCGCGGGCGACAACCTCCGCTTCGTGCGCACCGCGCAGTTCGCGGGCGGCAGCGCCTACTCGGACAGCGTGGTCGTGGTCGCGATCGACTCGCCGGCGCGCATGGCGACCGGCATCCGCCACGGCTTCCGGCCGTATGGCCCGCCCACGATGGTCACCCGCGCCGAGGGCACGGTCCTCGCCGAGCTCGAGTACGAGGGTGCCTTCTCGGTTTACCAGCGCACCGCGCGGGCGAGGGGGGATCAGGTGAACATCGACGGCTTCGCCACGTTCGCCATGACCCACCCGCTCGGCATCCCGCAGGCCGACGGCGAGCACGTCATCCGCGACCCGCTGCGCGTCGTCTCGCCGGGAGGGCTCTACTGCGTCGGCGAGGTCCCGGACGGGTGCCTCATCCGCGTCATGGAGGGCGACCCCATCGGCCTCGTCGGCGCCGCGCGCGAGGCCGCGACCACGGCGCGCGAAGCGGTGGCTGGGCCCATCGCCGGCGCGTTCGTGTTCGACTGCATCTCGCGGTGCATGATGCTCGGCGACACGGTGCGCGACGAGCTGACCACCTTCGAGAGCGAGCTCGGCGAGAGCGTCCCGGTGATGGGATGTCTGACCTTTGGAGAAGTCGGTACGCTGGGCCGAGGGGTACCGCAGTTTCACAACAAGACCGCTGTCGTGCTCGCCCTGGGGGCCTGAGCGCGGGAGCGGTTGGAGCCCTGTCATGGCGAGCGGCGACGAGCACGAGATCCAGGAGGAACGGCTGGCGCTCCTCAGCGTCCTCCAGGAGCTCACGGTCGCGGCGCTCGATCTCTTCGATCCGCACCAGTCGATGGGGGTCTTCCTGGAGCGGCTCGCCGAGCGCCTGAGCTGCATCGCGGTGCTCGTGCTCGTCGAGCCGGCCCCGCGGGCGCCGCGGCTCCTCGACGCCGCCGGCCTGTCGGCGAGCTCGCGCGCGCTGCCCATCCCGCCGCGCTCGCTCGCCGCGTCGGGCGAGCCCACCGGCGGGGGCGCGGGCCTCTCCTTGCCGTACCCCGAGCTCGCGCGGCCCGGGCTCGTGACGTGGCACTTCTCGCTGGAGGGGCAGGGCGACAGCGGCGCGTCCAGCCTCCTCCTCTGCTTCGAGAGCGAGCCCCCGTTCGCGCCCCGGTACCGGGGCATGATGCGCCGGCTCACGGCGACCTTCCGCACGGCGCTGGTGCACCGCCTGCTCTACGCCCGCATGATCGAGAACGAGCGCGAGCGGGCGCGGAACCTCGCCGCCGCGGAGGCGGGGCGCGCGGCGGCGGAGGCGGCGCAGCGGCGCGCGGCGTTCCTCTCGGAGGCGAGCCGGCTGCTCTCGAGCTCGCTCAATTACGAGGCGACGCTGGTGCGCGTCGCGCGCCTGCCGGTCCCGTTCGTCGCGGACTGGTGCATGGTCGACATCATCGAGCGCGAGGCGATGCTCCGGCGCGCGGTCGTCGTCCACGCCGATCCCCAGAAGAGCGAGCTCGCGCGCCTCCTGCAGGGCCAGACGCCGATGGACTCGGTCCTCCCGTCCGGCGTCGCGCGCGTGCTGGAGACGGGCGAGGCGGCGCTCTGCGAGGTCGCGGGCGCGCCCCTCGCCCCGGAGAGCGAGCGCGGCTCGTACGACAGCGAGCCGCCGGTGTCGGCCAGCGAGGCGCTCCTCCTGGAGCTCGGCCTCCGGCGTTACATCTCCGTGCCGCTCGTCACGCGCGGCACGATGCTCGGCGTGCTCACCATCGCGTCCGGCCGCGACGATCTGATGTACGGCGTGGAGGACCGGGCGCTCGCCGAGGATCTCGGGCGCAGGGCCGCGCTGGCGATCGACAACGCGCGGCTGTACGAGAGCGCGCAGCGGGCGATCCGGGCCCGGGAGGAGCTCGTCGCGGTGGTGTCGCACGATCTCAAGAGCCCGCTCGCCACCATCGTCATGAACACGAGCCTCCTGCGCCGGAAGCTGCCGGGCGCGGACGAGGCGGTCGACGTGCGGCGCCCCGTCGAGCGCATCCAGAAGGCGGCCGATCGCATGAACCGCCTCATCCGCGATCTGCTCGACCTGGCGAAGCTCGACGGCGGCCACATCTCGATCCAGCCGGTGCCCCACGACGTCGCTGGCCTGCTCGGCGACGCCATCGAGCTCCTGCGGGAGGAGGCGGCGGAGAAGTCGCTGCGCCTCGAGCAGAGCGTCGAGCTCGGCGTCGATCGGGCGCTCTGCGATCGCGAGCGGATCCTGCAGGTGATCGCCAACCTCGTCGGCAATGCGATCAAGTTCACGTCGGCCGGCGGCGAGGTCGCGATCCGGGCCGAGCCGTGGGGCCGGGAGGTGCGCCTCTCGGTGCGGGACACCGGCCCGGGCATCCCGGAGGACCAGCGGGCGCGGATCTTCGAGCGCTACTGGCAGGCGAAGGAGACGGCCCACAAGGGCACCGGGCTCGGCCTCTCGATCGCGAAGGCGCTCGTCGAGGTGCACGGCGGGCGGATCTGGGTCGAGAGTAAGGTGGGCGAGGGCAGCACGTTCTTCTTCACGCTGCCGATGGTGGAGGCCACGAGCGCGACCTCGGCAGTCGCGGCTGGCACGCGCCTCGGGGCCTGACAGCGGCATTCGGGGTTTGCCGTACAGCGGTGTAATCACATCACCGAGGCAGGAGGGTCTCTTCGTCTTGCGCGTTGGCGGTCCGATCCGTTCATCGCTATACCTTGCCACGATGAAGGACGTCGGGAACGACAGGGGCGATGCGGCGCCGGTCCAGGCTCGATGGGGCGATGACGAGAGGGGGCTCGTCGAGGCCGCGCTCGGGTTGCTGGGCATCCGCAACCTCGTGCTCGCGATCCACGATCCGAGCTTTCCCTCGGACGACGCGGAGGACATCGGGCGCGGGTCCCCGAATACCGAGGGGGGGCGCCGATTCCTCCGGTTCGCGCGGGATCTCGGCTTCAACGGCGTCCAGCTGGGGCCGCAGGGGGAGACCTCTGCCGACAACGCGTCTCCGTATGACGGCACCATCTTCTCGCGGAGCACGCTGTCGATCGCGCTCGCGCGGCTGGTCGAGGACGGCCCCTCTGGCGCGCTCCTCCGCCCCGAGTCGCTCCGGGAGATCGTCGCCGGGCGGCCTCCCGGCAGCGAGGATCGCGCGCAGCACGGCCATGCCTACCGCGCGCAGCGCGCCGCGCTCCGCGAGGCGTACGCGTCGTTCGAGGGCCGGCGGAGGCGCGGCGAGCCCGGCGAGCTCGGCGAACTCGCCGACCTCGAGCGGCGCCTCGACGCCTTTACGCGGCGGAACGCGGCGTGGCTCGAGAGGGACGGGCTCTACGGCCCGCTCTGCGCCGAGCACCGGAGCGGCTGGTTTCACGGCTGGTCTGGCGAGCCGGAGCTGGACCGACGCCTCTATGCGCCTGGCCCTGGCGAGGTGGTCGCGTGCGGGGAGCGCAGGAGAGCGCTCCTCGACCGGTACCGCGACGAGCTCCGCTTCTACGCGTTCTGCCAGCTCCTCGCGCACGAACAGCACGCGGCGCTCCGCTCGGTGACGGCCGATCTCGGGCTCAAGCTCTACGGCGATCTGCAGATAGGCTACTCGCCTCAGGATGCCTGGGCCTATCAATCGGTCTTCCTCAGGGGGTATCTCATGGGCGCGCCGCCGAGCCGCACCAACCCGGAGGGCCAGGTGTGGAGCTACCCTGTCCTGGATCCCGCGCAGTACGCGGATGCGTCGTCCGGCGGGCTCGCGCTCGTCCGGGCGCGGATGGACAAGATGTTCGATGAGTTCGACGGGGTGCGCCTCGATCACCCGCACGGGCTCGTCTGTCCCTGGGTCTATGCGGCCGACGCCCCCGATCCGCTCCGCGCCGTCCAGGGCGGGGCGCGGCTCTTCTCGTCGCCCGACCTGCCGGAGCACCCGTTGCTCGCGCGGTACGCCATCGTCTCTCCCGGGCAGCTGAACCGCGCCGTGCCCCGGTATGCCGACGGCTGGGTCACCTCGCTGTCTCCGGAGCAGGTCGGGCGCTACAGCGTCATTTTCGACACGATCGCGCGCTGCGCGGAGGCCCGCGGGCGCGCCATCTCCGACGTCGTGTGCGAGGTCCTGAGCACGCTCCCGTTCCCGCTCGGGGCCGTCCTTGATCGGCACGGGCTGGGGCGCTTCCGGGTCACGCAGAAGGCCGATCTCGACAACCCGAAGGACGTCTATCGCAGCGAGAACGCCGCGCCTGCCGACTGGATCATGGTGGGGACCCACGACACGCCGCCGCTCTGGAGGCTCCTCGACACCTGGGAGCGCGCCTCCGCGCTGGGGCGGCAGGCGGCGTACCTGGCGACGCGCCTCGCGCCCTCGCCGGCCGAGGAGGGCGCGATGGCGCGCGCGCTCGCGTCCGACCCTCGCGCGCTGGCGCAGGCCAAGCTCGCCGACCTCTTCGCCAGCCCGGCGTCGAACGTGATGGTCTTCTTCGCCGATCTGCTCGGGATGAAGGAGATCTACAACACGCCCGGGACGGTGGGCGACCACAACTGGTCGCTGCGGGTCCCTCGCGATTACGAGCGGTCCTATCTGGAGATGCGCGCGCGCGGCGCGGCCCTCGATCTCCCGCGCGCGCTCGCGCTCGCGCTGCGCGCGCGGGGAGGCGCGGAGTCGGTGGAGCGCGGGAACCTCGCCCGGCGGCTGGAACGCTGCCCGCGCTAGCCGAGAATTCCCCCGAAGAATCCGGGAAGATACTTCAGTTCGGGCTCCACACGGCCCACTTCCCCGAGGTGGCCCATGTGTCGCTCGCATCCCTGAACGCCCCGATGAACGCGGCGCTCGCGTCGAAGAACCCGTCCGGCGGCACGACCGCGTCCTTGGTCAGGGACGTCGCGGGACCGAACACGGGCGCGGACGGGTCGAAGCAGCCCTGGATACCCGGGTCCTCCTCCCGATTCTTCCGATCGGGCTCGCTCAGGAACGCGATCTCATCGAAGCCGCCGTCGTCGTCCTGGAGGATGCCTGTCCCGTCGCTCGTCTCGGCGTAGGCGAAGTCATTCACCAGATTGAAGAAGATCGAGCTCGATATGTTCTGCTCGGGATCCGGGTCGCGCACGTCGAGGCCCGACTCGAAGCCCGTGACGATCGTGTTGGCGATGTTCGCCTTCGTCGACCGCCGGAGGAGGATGCCGTACTGCTCCTTGCCCACGTCCACGCCTTTCCCGCAGAGCGTCGCGTTGTAGATCGTCGGCTCGCTCCGAGGCTCGAGCGCCGGCGTGAGCGCGAGCGGGTCGTTGTCCCCCTCGAACCCGTTCGTCTCCTCCGCGACGTTCGGGTCCTGCTGCGCCACGAGGAACTGGAGCTTTCCGCGATAACCCTGGTCCCAGTCGAAGGCATCGTCGCCGCTGTACTGGCAGGCGAGGTGCTTTGCGTTCACCGTGCCCCCGAAGAACTCGAAGCAGTCGTCGGACACGTGCCTCACCTGGACGAAATCGATGATCGTCCCCCTGCCGACCCCGCCGAGGGTGAGCCCGTTGATCTCGTTGTTCGGCGCGATCTTCACCCCGGAGTACTCGATGCGCACGTATTTGAGCGTGCCGCTCGAGTCGTTCTCGTCGATGCCCCCGTATCGCCCGTTGTTCGTCAATCCCTCGATCTGGCCCGGGGTGCGTGCGCCGTTCGCGTCCACGTGGTTGGTCGGCGCGTTGCCGAGGAGGAGGACGCCGCCCCAATCGCCGGCCATGCGATCCTCCGGGGCCTTGCTGCTCGTGAACACGATGGGCTCATCCCTGGTGCCCACGGCGATGAGCTTGGATCCGGGGTGCACCACGAGCGTTGCGGGGACCTGCGGGTTCGTCTCGCCGAGCACGGTCGTGCCCTTCTCGATGGTCAGCGTCGCCCCGGCCGAGACGTTCACCTGGCCCTTGAGGATGTAGTTCTTGTCACATTTGAGCGTGAAATCCTCCGTGATATCACCGGTGATCTCGACGGTCGGCTTGTCGGCCGCCGCGCACCCGCCTGGCGGGTCATCGCCCTCGCCGCCGGCTGAGCCGCTCGACGAGGGGACGCAGATGCTGTCCGCGCGATTGCAGATGGCGCCGTCGAACTGCGCGCAGTCCGCGTCGGAAGTGCATTGCACATCCCGCTGCTCGATGATGAGCGAGCACGCGAGGGCGCTCGTGGCGAGCGCGCCCATGGCCAGCGCGAGGGCGGCGGCAGGTGGTGAATCGACGGGGCTGCGCTTGTGGTTCATTGCAATCACCCGATGGCAAGGGAATCGTCTCTGTCAAGCAGGGCCGCGCTGTCCGGCCGACAGGGACGTGGCGAAACCGTCTCTGACAGGCCATCGCATTCGCGAGAACGTCACATGACGGCCGCTTCGAGGTAACAGGTCGCGGGCATTCTCCGGGCCGGGCTGGCCTCCCTCGGGGGATCGATCCGGCACAGGTCGAATGAGCGCTCCCAGCGATCCCAATGGTTGGCGGAAATATCGCCCGATTGCCGAGATCGGCAGGGGAGGTATGGCCGACGTCTGCCTCGCGGTCGCCCAGGGCCCCGTGGGATTCAACAAGCTCGTCGTGCTGAAGCGGGTGCGGCCCGAGCTCGTGGAGGACGCCGACATCCTGGCCATGTTCCTCGACGAGGCGCGGCTCGCGGCCCGATTGAATCATCCGAACGTCGTTCAGACGTACGAGGTCGGCGACGAGGGAGCGCGCTTCTTCATCGCCATGGAGTACCTCGACGGCCAGCCGCTCGGCAGCATTCGCTCCCGCATGGGGCACGACAAGGTGCCGCTCCCGCTCCAGGTTCGCGTCCTGTGCGACGCGCTGGCCGGGCTCCATCACGCGCACAACCTGCGCGATTTCGACGGAACACCCATCCACGTCGTCCACCGCGACGTGAGTCCGCAGAACATCTTCGTCACCTATGATGGCGTGATCAAGGTGGTCGACTTCGGTATCGCCAAGGCGGCCGACTCGCTGACGGAGACGCGCACCGGAACGCTCAAGGGCAAGGTCTCGTACATGTCGCCGGAGCAAGCGCGCGGAGAGCGCGTCGACCGGCGCTCCGACGTCTTCTCGGTGGGGGTGATCCTCTGGGAGGCGATCGCCCGGAGGCGCATGTGGAAGGGCTTCAACGATCTCGCGATCCTCGGGCGGCTCGCCATCGGAGAGGTTCCGAGGCTCACGGAAGAGGCGTCCAGGGTCGAGCTCGACCCCGAGATCGAGCGGATCTGCCAGAAGGCGCTCGCGCCCGCGCTCGAGGACCGTTATGCCTCCGCGGCCGAGCTGCAGGCGGATCTCGAGCGCTGGCTCGGCGAGCGCCACCGGGGCATGTCCGCGCGGGAGGCCGGCGAGATCGTGGCCGGCCAGTTCGCGGACGACCGGGCGCGGATCAAGCAAGTCGTGGAGGAGCAGCTGCGCGGCGTGCGCTGGACCGGGAGCTATCCGAGGGTCACGCTGACGCCCGACCTGCCGAAGCTGAGCGCCGGTCCGATGTCGATGACGCCGACCTTGACTGCGCCTGCGGCGGTCAGCGCCTCCTCGGACGGGAGCTCGATGCTGCCCTCGGTCAGCATGACCGGCGCGAAGGAGCGCCCCGCGCGCCCGAACCGCACGATATTCATGATCGCGGCCACCTTCGTCGCCATCGGCGGAACCGTGAGCGTCGGGGTCTTGCGCGCGCAGCCATGGAGGATCGCCGCGGGCGATCACCACAAGGCGCAGGTCGCCGCGCAGCCTGCGGCGGAGCCCTCTCCGAAGCAGGAAGAGGCCATCCGCCTCGTCGTCCGCGTCTCGCCGGTCGATGCGAAGGTCTCCATCGACGGCTCGCCGATGTCGACCGGCGCCTACGAGGGCCGCCTCGCCAGGGATGGCCGCGCGCACGTCATCCGCGCCGAGGCGCCGGGTTTCCTCGCGCAGGAAGAGAAGGTCACGGCGAGCAACGATCTCTTCTTGAGCCTCGCGTTGAAGAGCGAACCGGAAGCGCAGCCAGGGAGACTCGCCCCCATCGGTCGGAGCGCCCCGGTGGGCGTCGCCACGGCGCCGCCTGCGTCCGCCGCGCCGCCGTCGAGCGCGCCCGCGCCGCCGTCTGCCGAGCAGAAGCCGAAGCGGGGGATCGATCTGGAGAGCCCGTACGCCCGATGAAAACCCCGAGAGCGCTCGCCCTCTGCGCCGCGATCGTGCTCAGCGCCCCGCTCGGCGCGTTCGCTCAGCCTGCCGGTAACAAGACCGAGGAGGCCGACGCCCGCTTCCGGCGAGGCGTCGAGCTCTACAACGAGGTGGATTATGGCGCTGCGCTCACCGAGTTTCGCCGCGCCCACGAGCTCGCGCCCGCATATCAGGTGCTCTACAACATCGCGGGTACGTGTTATCAGCTCAAGGACTACGCCTGCGCGCTGCGCGCCTTCGAGAAGTACCTCGCCGACGGTGGCGAGCGGATCCCGGGCGGCCGGCGGGCCGAGGTGGCGCGGGACATCGCCGTCCTGCGGAGCCGCGTCGCGACGGTGGAGATCTCGACCTCGGCGCCGGACGTCGAGATCTCCGTGGACGGCGTGCCGGCGGGCAAGACGCCGCTCCCTGAGCCCCTTCTGATGAGCGCCGGGCGCCGTCGCATCGTCGCCGAGGCGCCGGGCCGCCCGGCCGTGTTGAGGGTCGTCGACGTGGCCGGCGGCGATCACGTTCAGCTCAAGATCGCGCTCCCCGAGGCGCGGGCCCTGCAGGGCCCCGGCGAGGGCGCGGGCGGCGCGCCGGCTCCGCCTCCGGCGCCGCCGGGCGCGCTGCGGATGGACCGCGCGCCTCGCCAGCAGCGGAGCGTGCCCGTGCTCCCCTGGCTCGCGACCGGCGCGCTCGCCGTGGGCGCGGCCGCCACCGGGGTCCTCGCGCTCGGCGCTTCCGGGGACCTCGACGCGGAGCTCGATCGGTATCCCGGCGCCGCCCGCGCCGTCGAGCGAGCGCGGGCGAGGAGCGAGGCGCTCGCGCTCACCACCGACCTGCTCGCGGGCGCCGCCGTGCTCGCCGGCGGCATCTCGATCTACCTCACTGTCGCTGGTGCAGGCCCGGAGCGCGGCGATGGAGAGCGCGCGTCATCTCCTCCGGTGAGGCTCATGATCGCGCCGGCGTCTCTCGAGCTCGCGGGCTCTTTCTAGGACCGACGCAGAGCGTCGCAGGGTCGCGACGGTCAAAACGCTTGCATCCAGCGCGCTGGAGCTGCATTGATCCGGGCGATCGCCGCGGTCATGGGGGCCTCCCGTGCGGCGACGGTGCGACAAGGTGGTCAATCGCCCGCGCTGCCCGCGAGTCGAGAACGAGATGGGAGACACCAGGTGAGCACGACCAAAGCGTCTCTTGGGACCCTGTTCCTCATGCTCTCCCTGGCCGCGCCTGCGCTTGCGCAAGAGGCGGCGCCGCGGCAGCCCGTCACGGACAAGACGAAGGAGCGTTGGGCGAAGAGCCAGGGGGGCCGGTTCGGCTTCGAGATCGACGTCCTCAGCTCGTCTTACCAGCGGGAGATCGCGGCGGCGGGCGGCGAAGAGGCCTCCGTCGAGGAGTCGTCGCGGCTCGGCGTCGCCATCACCGCCGCCGCCCAGTACAAGCTCTTCGCGGGTCTCCACCTCGACGCGGAGATCCCGTTCGCCTACGGCGACGTCTCGGGCCCCCAGTCGACAGACCTGTTCGGCAGGCGGTTCACGAGCAGCGCAGGTTACAGCCAGTTCTTCATCGGCAATCCCACGTTCGGCCTCCACTACGCTGCCAACGCCCTTCCCATCCTCGCGCTCTTCGGCGGCATGAGCTTGACGATCCCGCTCCACCCGCACCCGGGCGCGGAGCTCGAGGTCGCGTCGGTGGCGAACTTCCCCGCGCGGGCTTACTTCGATGCGCAGCGCGTGCTGCTCGCGCACTGGGGCTTCCGGGCGCGCGTCGGGACCGAGATCAACGTCGGCAAGGTGCTGTTCTTCACCCACGACCTCGCGAGTCAGGTCTTCTTTCCGACCCGGGACGGGGAGGACACGAAGACCGTGATCGAGCAGGGAAACGAGATCGAGTTCCGCCCGTTCGGGAACTTTGGCATCGGCATGCGCCTTCAGGCGGCGTTCCCTCTCTCCTCGAGCAACTCAGCCCAGCTCGCGGCGGAGCCGTTCGTCGGCTGGGAGCCGCTCGTGAAGGGCTCTTTCACCCGCGTCGGCGCGCTGGTCGCGCTCGACGACGACCTCGGCTTCGGCCTCGATCAGGGGAAGGTCGCCACCATCCGCGTCGCCCTGGGCAGCAAATGGTAGGGAGCGAGCGCCGGAGGGGCGAGCTACGCTGAGCGCCCCGTGATGACGACCTCCAGCCCGAGCCGCGACCCCTGGGTCGGCGTGCCGAGGGCGAACCCTGCTGCCCGGCTTCGACTCTTCTGTGCGCCCTATGCGGGCGGCGGCTCGTCGATCTACAGCGCCTGGTGGCGCGAGCTCCCCGCGCACACGGAGCTCTGCGCGATCAAGCTCCCCGGCCGGGAGGCGCGCATGAGCGAGCCGCCGTTCGAGCGCCTCACGCCGCTCGTCCAGGCCCTCGCCGCCGCGCTCGATCCATGGCTCACGAAGCCGTTCGCGCTGTATGGCCACAGCCTCGGCGCGCTCGTCTGCTTCGAGCTCGCGCGCGAGCTCCGCCGCCGGGGAGCACCGCTGCCGCGCCACCTCTTCGTGTCGGGCCGGCGTCCGCCTCACGTTCGCGGCTCGGATCCGCTCCACGGCCTGCCCGAGCCCGAGTTTCTGGAGCGGATCCGCCGCATGGGGGGCACGCCCGACGAGGTGCTGCGCGACCCGGAGCTCCTGGCGCTCTTCCTGCCTGTCCTGCGCGCGGATTTCGCGGTCAACGAGGTCGAGCCGTTCGTCCCGGGGGCCCCGCTCGAGTGTCCGATCTCCGCGTTCGGGGGCCTCGACGACGAGCGCGCTGGCCGCGCCGATCTCGAAGGCTGGCGCCATCACACGCGCGGGGCCTTCCGGGTCGAGATGTTCCCCGGCGGACACTTCTTCCTGCGGAGCGCCCGGGAGCCGCTCCTGCGGTCGATCTCGGCCGTCCTCGGCGACGTCGAGCGCGCGCTCCCCGCGTGACGGCCGGCGCTGGGTGGGTGTTGAGCCCGGGGCGGGAGCCATGCAAAGAAGGAGGGACCCCGCAGCCGCTCTGCCGCTCTGCCGCTCTGCCTCTCTGCCTCTCTGCCTCTATGCTTCCCCGGAGACCCGAACGATGACCGATTTCCAGTACCAGGACATGCTCCCCCTCGGCCATGACGAGACCCCGTACCGCCTCGTCAGCCGCGACCATGTCTCGACCTTCGAGGCCGCCGGCTCGACGTTCCTCAAGGTCGAGCCGGAGGGGCTCACCCTGCTCGCGCGCGAGGCGATGCGCGACATCGCCCACCTCCTCCGGCCCGGTCACCTCGCGCAGCTCGCGCGGATCCTCGGCGATCCCGAGGCCTCCTCGAACGATCGCTTCGTCGCCCTCGAGCTCCTCAGGAACGCGAGCATCGCCGCGGGGGGCGTGCTCCCGTCGTGCCAGGACACAGGCACGGCCGTCGTCATGGGCAAGAAGGGCCAGCTCGTCTTCACGGGCGGCGGCGACGAGGCGGCGATCGCGCGCGGCGTCTTCGAGACCTACCGCGCGCAGAACCTGCGCTATTCGCAGCTCGCGCCGCTCGACATGTACCGGGAGGTCAACACGAACGACAACCTCCCTGCGCAGATCGAGATCTTCGCGACGGACGGCGACGCCTACAAGCTCCTGTTCATGGCGAAGGGCGGCGGCTCCGCGAACAAGAGCTATCTTTACCAGGAGACCAAGGCGCTCCTGAACCCGGAGAGCCTGCTGTCCTTCGTCGAGGCGAAGATCCGCGCGCTCGGCACCGCGGCGTGTCCGCCATACCACCTCGCCATCGTCGTCGGCGGCACGTCGGCCGAGTACACGCTCAAGGTCGCGAAGCTCGCCTCGGCGCGCTACCTCGACACGCTCCCGGCCGACGGCAACGCGCGCGGGCGCGGCTTCCGCGACCGCGAGCTCGAGCAGAAGGTGCTCGAGCTCGCGCAGCGGACGGGGATCGGGGCGCAGTTCGGGGGCAAGTACTTCTGCCACGACGTCCGGGTCATCCGCCTGCCGCGCCACGGCGCCTCGTGCCCCGTCGGCATCGCCGTCTCGTGCTCTGCGGATCGTCAGGCGCTCGGCAAGATCACGCGCGAGGGCATCTTCCTCGAGCAGCTCGAGACCGATCCCGCGAAGTACCTGCCCGACACCACGGACGCGGATCTCGAGGGCGAGGTCGTGAAGCTCGACCTCCGCCGTCCCATGAGCGAGATCCGCGCGGAGCTCTCGAAGTACCCCATCCGCACGCGGCTCTCGCTGAGCGGCCCGATGATCGTCGCGCGAGACATCGCGCACGCGAAGATCAAGGAGCGCCTCGATCGCGGCGACGGCATGCCGAGCTACCTGCAGGAGTTCATGGTCTACTACGCCGGGCCCGCGAAGACGCCCGCGGGCTACGCCTCCGGCTCGTTCGGCCCCACCACGGCCGGCCGGATGGACGCGTACGTCGACCTCTTCCAGGCGAACGGCGGCAGCTACGTCATGCTCGCGAAGGGCAACCGCTCGCCCGCCGTCACCGCGGCGTGCAAGAAGCACGGCGGCTTCTACCTGGGCTCGATCGGCGGTCCGGCCGCGCGCCTCGCGAAGGACTGCATCAAGAAGGTCGAGGTGCTCGAGTACCCCGAGCTCGGCATGGAAGCGGTCTGGAAGATCGAGGTCGAGGATTTCCCCGCCTTCATCGTGGTGGACGACAAGGGCAACGACTTCTTCGCCGACATCAACAAGCCGGCCGGCCGGAAGCTCGAAGTCGCCGGCTGACGTCCGGAGCCCGGAATCGCGGCCGGGCAGCTCCCCTCCGCCTCCAGCGCCGGGGCGGCGGCGCCGGCCGCCCTCTCCAACCGTGCCAGACCTTCCAGGACCCGCGCAAACTCCGCGTCCGCGTCGGCGGTGGAGCGAAAGCGAGGTTGACTGGCGACCATGTCGCCTCCGGATCGGCGTCGAGGACCCGATTCCATCCGTTCGTGATACGGCTCGACACCAGCTTTCCCTGCTGCCGTCACCCGGATCGACGAGGGTGACCGAGGCAAATGGTCACATTCGAGGCGTCTTGGCGCCTGTTCAGCCCGGTGTTGGCTCGACGAGCGCTGCTGGGGCCGCGGCCCGCGGGGGCACGGTCCGTGCTTTGACCTCGTGCGGAAGGAGCGGAGCATGACAGTTCGACCTGATCGCACGGTGTCTCATGGCCGCGCTGACGCTGGGCACCACCGTTTCGAGGATCGGCACGGTGGTCCCGATGGATCTCGCCATCAGCTGGAGGTAGATCGTTTGGACCGGCTGGTGCGCGCAGCGCAGGAGATCGCTGGTCAAGCAGAGCGTCGAGAGCGCGAGAAGCGCAGCGACGCGGGCCAGGAGGCGAGGCCCGGCGACGGCGGCGTCAAGTCGCGTCCGGCGCCGAGGAATCCGAGCATCGCCGACCTCGAGCGCGCGGATAACGAGGGGATGCTGCCGCCGGGGGAGACGTGACGAGCGCACGCGCGATGAGCCTCGATGGGCTCGTCGATCGGCTCGTGCCGAGCGCGCTCCGCCCCGCGGAGCGCGCGCCCCTCGCCCCTGCGCTCGACGCGGAGGTGCGGCACGTCGACACGTGGAGCGCGGGGCGCCTCGCCTATTACGTGGACGCCCGCGCTGCGGGGCGCCCCGTGGTGCTCGTGCACGGGGTCGACGCGGCCGCCTCGTCCAGGGAGATGGCGCCCCTGTTCGATGCGCTCCGCGGCGAGCGGCCGGTCTACGCGCTCGATCTTCCCGGCTTCGGCCTCTCGGAGCGAGCGGACCGCGTGTACGATCGCGAGCTCTACCGCACCGCGCTGCGCCGCTTCCTCACGGACGTGGTCCGCGCGCCGGGCGGCGCCGACGTCATCGCGCTCTCCCTCTCCTCGGAGTTCGCCGCCGCCGTCGCCTGCGAGGAGATGAGCATTGTTCACAGCCTCGTGCTCATCTCCCCGACGGGGCTCGGCCGTGAATCTCCCGGCGCGAGCGCCCTCCTCCGGGCTGTCTCGCGCGTCCCCTACGCCGCGGAGGCGCTCTTTCGCGTGCTGGCTGCGCCGCCCAGCATTCGCTGGTTCCTGAAGAAGAGCTTCGTCGGCGCGCCGGATCCAGGCCTTGTCGACTATGCCGTCCGCGCATCGAAGGAGCCTTTCGCCCACCGGGCCCCCCTCGCGTTCATCGCCGGCACCCTGTTCACGGACGACGCTCTCCAGCTCCTCTATGCGCGCCTGCCCGTCGCCACGCTGGTCCTCCACGACCGTGACCCGTATTCGCGCTTCGACCGCCTCGCCGAGCTCACGCAGCAGAACGCTCGCGTGGAGGCCGCCCGCATCGCGCCAACGCTGGGTCTCCCGCACTTCGAGCAGCTCGACGCCACGCTCGATGTCGTGCGCAGGTTCTGGGCGCAGGACCCTTGGTAGCTCTCCTCCGCAGAACGACCAGGACAGCCTTGTAGGGAGCTCCGCGCAGGGCGGACGTCGATTTCCTGCGGAGCCCCCCGGCTCCGCAGGGAAGCCGAGGTCGTACGGTCCGCTCAGGAGCCGCCGCCCTCGACGCCGAACATGTATGCGCCATTACTGACTGGCCCCTTCTGGTGTCAGCGGGCCTGTGCTCCGCTGGTTTCGCGCGACCCCGAGGGGGTCTCAAGGATCGACCTGCGACACGCATCCAGTTCCACCGCTCCTGAAGTACCTGGTGTACAATGGAGCGGTGGCGGAACACCGGGTGTGCCGACAGGAGCACCCGGTGGGTGTGGTCACGTGCGTACCGGTTCGATCGGCGCCATTTCGTTAGGACCATGACATCTGCCGCCCGGGAGGGGTGCCCTTGCGCAGCAATCCGGCGATGGAGCGCTGCGCCAAGACATCACGATGGATGGTCAGGCGATGGAGCAACGCGGCACGCGTCTACAGGGGGCGCGGATTGTTTCCAGGCGTAAAAGTCTTTGCAAACTCCAGGTCAACGGGCTAATTAAGCTCTTATAGCGGGGGATGTCGTGAATTCAGGCGGCCAAACCATCTCTTCGACCCAGCAAGCGAGCAACAGCTTGCTTGGTCGATACCGCCTGATTGCAAAATTGGGTCGTGGTGGGATGGCGGATGTGTTTCTGGCCGTCTCCCGCGGGCCCGGGTCGTTCAACAAGCTCGTTGTTGTGAAGTGTCTCCGCGTCGGGATGGCGGATGACCCGCGCTACGTCCTGATGTTCCTGGACGAGGCCAAGCTCTCGGCCCGGCTCAATCACCCCAACGTCGTTCAGACCTACGAGATCGGGGGCGAGAGCGGCGGGTACTTCATCGTGATGGAGTACCTCGAGGGCCAGCCGCTCAAGGACGTCGTGAGGGCGGTGGTGAGCGGCTGTCCTGGCGCCGCGAGCTTCACGCGGGGGGCGTGGGTCAGGATCATCGTCGAGGCGCTGCGCGGGTTGCACTACGCGCATGAGCTCGCGGACTTCGATGGCGGTCTGCTCGGCATCGTGCACCGCGACGTCTCGCCCCACAACATCTTCGTCACGTACGACGGAGCTGTGAAGATCGTCGATTTCGGCGTCGCGAAGGCGGCCCTCAACGCGGCGCACACCGAGAGCGGAACCTTCAAGGGCAAGATGGCCTACGCCGCGCCCGAGCAGGCGATGGCGAGCGCCGACGTCGATCGGCGGGCCGATCTCTTCGCCATCGGCATCGTGCTCTGGGAGCTCCTGGCGATGCGGCGGCTGTTCGATGGCGACCACGTCGCCGTGATGCACCAGCTGCTCACGCGGGACATCCCGCGGCTCTCCGCCGTCGTGCCGGACATCGACCCGGCGCTCGATGAGATCGTGGCGAGGGCCCTCCAGCGGGATCCCGATCGACGGTTCGCCACCGCGCAGGAGATGGGCGACGCGCTGGAGAGTTACCTGCGGGGCTCGGGCGAGGACGTCCGCACGGAGCAGCTCGGCGCGCACGTGCTCGAGATGTTCGCGGAGAGCAGGGCGCTCGTGCGCCAGCAGGTCACCGCGCAGTTCGAGTACCTGAGCTCGCTGGACGTCGCGGGCGACATCCAGCGCGCCTCGATGGTCGGAGAGTTCCCCCGCGCCTCGATGGTCATGGGGATGAACCGCTCGATGTGGCCCTCCGCGACCGCGGCCGGTCTACCCCTCCTCAGCGATCAAAGCCACAGCCTCCCCGCCCACCATCATCACGAGCCCCCGGCCGTCGATCCCGGCAGCCTGGGCGCGACGGTGGGGCGCGCCTCGTCCTGGCGGCAGCGTGGGTATCTCGCCTCTGTGCTCGGGGTGGTCGCGCTGCTCGCCGCGGGGGCCTTCGTGATGTTCCGCGAGCGCTCGCTGGAGCCCGTCGCGTCGGAGCAGCCTGCTGCCGTGTCCACGGCTGCGACGGCGCTCGAACCGGGCCCGCTGAAGGCCAAGGTCACGATCAAGAGCGAGCCCGCAGACGCGAACGTGAGCTGGAACGGGACCATGCTCGGCAAGACGCCCCTCAGCGTCGAGCTGCCTCAAGGGATGCAGGTCGTCGTGGTGTCCAGGGCCGGTTGGGTCGACGTGTCGATCTTCCTGCAGCTCTCCGCGTCGGACGTCGTCGAGCGCACCGTCGCGCTCCGGCGTCAGGACGTCAGCGCAATCCCTTCAAATTAGAGCGGCGGTCAGAGGGGGATACTTCAGGTGCCGGCCCGGAGGACCCGCATGGAGGGCGCTGCCCTGGCGGCGAGGCGGCGGACTTCTCGACCGAGCCAGTCGAGGAAATCGAGGTTCCATGGAGGCCCGTCGGGCCAGCGCTCGCGTATGCGGTCGGCGAGCTCGAGATCCCAGCTCCCGTAGAGATCCACGAGCGCGTCATGCGCCTTGCGGCCGGCCAGCGCCTCAGGGTCCCCGCGAGGCTCGCCTCCGTGCGCGAAGGCGTCATCGCAAACATAGTAGTTGCACGTCGCCGCGCGCCGCTCGGGGGGGATGGTGCAGCCCTCATGACCGTGGAAAGCGCACCTCTTGGGGAGCGCTCCGCAATCGCTGCCCTGGGGCTCGACCCGCAGGATGAGCAGGCCGCGCTGGCCCGGGCGCAGGTTGCCCGCGGCCATCTGCTCGAGCAGCCAGTCAACGCCGCCGAGCGAGGCGATCCGCCCGATGTCCGACCACTCGACCCCCGGCGGGCTGGCGCAGCAACCCGTCGGGCCCTGCGGGCATGAGCCGCACAACGTCGAGTGCAACCGCGTATGCATGCCCGCGAGCTCCAGCCGGATCATCGCGCCACCAGCGCTCCTATGCTCTGGGCGTGATCAGACGCTCCAGCCCGCGCAGCGGGATGTCCAGCCAGTCAGGCCGGTTGTTGAGCTCGTAGCCGACCTCGTAAATGCACTTCTCGAGCATGTAGAAGTCGATCAGGAGCACCATGTCCGCGTCGCTCGCGGGCACGTACGGCGCCGTCTCGTCGGTCCGCGGCTCGGCGGTCGCCTGAGCGCGCGCGACCGTCTCCATGTATCCCGCGAGGTAGCTCGCCGAGATCCACGTCACCCAGGCGTCGGTCCACGGCTTGAGGACGGCGACGTCCTCGGGCCGGAGGCGAGCGTCCCGGAGCGCCGAGGCGCCGGCGTAGTCGAACGATCGCAGCATCCCGCCCACGTCCCGGAGCGGGCCGCGCTTGTAGCGGCGCTCGTTCAGCGGTCTCGCCGGCTCCCCCTCGAAATCGATCAGGATGAAGTCGTCGCCCGTCGAGAGCACCTGGCCGAGGTGGAAGTCGCCGTGCGTCCGGATGCGGGGGATGTCGAACTTCCTCGACACGATCTGCTGGAGCTTCGCGTTGATCTCGGCCTCGCGCGGCAGCATCGCCGACACCTGCTCCCGCACGTTCTCGGGGAGCGAGCGCTCGCGCTTCCTCAGCAGCGCGAAGGTGCGCGAGAGCATGCCGTGCGCCGACTGGAAGATCGACTGCTGGTGCAGCGTCGAGAACGACTGCTGCCCGAACGCGGGGTCCTTGCTGTGCTTGCCGAGCGTGAGGTGGAGCTGCGCTGTGCGCTCGCCGAGCAGCCGCATCCTCACGATCTCGGTCCCCATGAGCTGGTTCACGAGCGGCGGCGGCGTCGCGCGCGACGCGTCGACCAGCGTGCCGGCCGGCATCGGCGGCGCGCCCCCCTTCGCCGTCTCCTCGTCGGCGAGCACCCGCTCGAAGAAGCGGTTCAGCGCCTCGAGCGTGCTCGTCCACGCGTCGCTCTGGCTCTGCACGTACTCCTGGAGCATCGCCACCGTGGTCGCCTCGCGACCGCGGGCCTGGTACTCGATCGCCCCGGCGAGCCGCGCCGTCGCAGGGAACTGGTGCTCCGTCAGGAACCGGCCGATCTCGAGCTCCGGGTTGATGCCCTCCTCGACCTGCCGGAAGATCTTGAGGAGGAGCTTGTCGCCGTAGATGATGGTCGTGTTGCTCTGCTCGCTCTCGGAGATGCGCGCCGGGAGCTCTCTCTCGGCGCCGAGCGTCTCGAGCGTCGTCCCGAGCGGCAGCGCGTGGAGCTCGCCGACGGAGCCCGTCGCGACCCCCTGCGCCCGGATCGCGGCGAGGACGAGCGCGGCGAACTCCGGGGTCGCCAGCGCGTCGTAGAGGACGCCCTCTGGCGCCGCCGCGCTCTCCGGCTCGGGATCGCGGATCGTGACGTCCGCGATCACCGCGTGACGCGCGCGCGTCGCGAGCGTCCGCGCGTAGTCGCCCGTGGCGAAGCCGATCGGCACGACATACGTCTCCGGCGAGCCGTCCGTGTACTCGACGCGCGCGAGCAGGAGGTAGTGCTCCGCCGCGGTCTGCTCGCTGCGCAGGATCGGGATGACGTCCGCGAGGGTCGTGGCGCGCCGCGTGCGCGCCTTGCCGCGGAACCAGCGCCGCGCCGCGATGAATTTCCCGAGCGCCGGCTCGAGCACCCTGCGCCCCTCCGGGGAGAGGAGCGTCCGCCACGAGCCCTTCGTCGCGATCGCGGGCGCCTCGGCGTCGCCCGCGGAGATCGCCGGCGTCGCCGGCTCCAGCGCGAACCAGAAGAAGTCGTGCGGACCGAGCGACAGGGAGTAACCGCGGCTCGTGATCTCCGGGAAGCGGCTCCTGCCGAACAGCTCGACAGGCACCATGCCCTCGAAGCGCGCGAGATCGAGCTCGACGTGCTGCGCGTACCGAGAGAGGTTCGCGACGATGAGCAGCCGCTCGTCCGCGTGCGCGCGGATGAACGCGAGCACCTTGCTGTTGTCCGGGTGCAGGAACTCGATCGTCCCGCGGCCGAGCACCTTGTTCTGCTTGCGCAGGGTGATGAGCCGCTTCATCCACCAGAGGAGCGAAGCCGGGTTCTGCTGCTGCGCCTCGACGTTGATCGCCTCGTAGTGGTACTCGGGGTCGATGATGATCGGCAGATAGAGCTTCTGCGGGTTCGCCCTGGAGAATCCGGCGTTCCGATCGGCGCTCCACTGCATCGGCGTGCGCACCCCGTCGCGATCGCCGAGATAGATGTTGTCGCCCATCCCGATCTCGTCGCCGTAGTAGAGGACGGGGGTCCCCGGCAGCGAGAAGAGCAGCGCGTTCATCAGCTCGATCCTGCGCCGCGTCTTCATGAGCGGGGCGAGCCGCCGGCGGATGCCCAGGTTGATGCGCGCCGTGTGCTCCTGCGCGTAGACGCGGTACATGTAGTCCCGGTCCTCGTCGGTCACCATCTCGAGCGTCAGCTCGTCGTGGTTCCGGAGGAACGTCGCCCACTGGCAGGTCTCGTGGACAACGGGCGTCTGCTTCAGGATGTTGACAATCGGGAAGCTGTCCTCGAGCTCGACCGCCATGAACATCCTGGGCATGAGCGGGAAGTGGAAGTTCATGTGGCACTCGTCGCCGCTCCCGAAGTACGCCGCGGCGTCGGCGGGCCACTGGTTGGCCTCCGCGAGGAGCATGCGATCGGCGAAGTTCGCGTCGATGTGGCGCCGGAGCTTCCGCAAGAACTCGTGCGTCTCCGGCAGGTTCTCGCAGTTCGTCCCTTCGCGCTCGTAGAGGTACGGCACGGCGTCGAGCCGGAGCCCGTCGACGCCCATCTCCAGCCAGAAGTCGACCACCTTGAAGACGGCGGCGTGGACGTCCGGGTTCTCGAAGTTGAGGTCGGGCTGGTGGGAGTAGAAGCGGTGCCAGTAATAGGCGTTGGCGACCGGATCCCAGGCCCAGTTCGATGTCTCGAAGTCCTTGAAGATGATCCGGGCGTCCTTGTAGCGGTGCGGCGTGTCGCTCCACACGTAGAAATCGCGCCAGCGCGAGCCCTTGGGCGAGGTCCGCGCCCGCTGGAACCACTCATGCTCGTTCGAGGTGTGGTTCAGGACGAGCTCGGTGATGACGCGGATGTCGCGGCGGTGCGCCTCGCGCAGGAGGCGGGCGAACTCGCGCCGGGTCCCGTAAGACGGGTTGATGTTGGCGTAGTCCGCGATGTCGTATCCGCCGTCGCGCAGCGGCGAGGGGTAGAAGGGCAGGAGCCAGATCGCGGTGACGCCGAGATCTTGGAGGTAATCGAGCTTGTCGACGAGCCCCTCGAAGTCGCCGATGCCGTCCGCGTTCGAGTCGCTGAACGCGCGGACATGGACCTCGTAGATGATCGCGTCCTTGTACCAGAGGGCGCTGCCTTCGGCGGGAGGGGGCTTTTGATCCTGGCTCATGGCTGCTCCGGCGATGCGCGTTGTCCGCGCGACGACGCCGGGCGCACAGGATGCAGCGGCTCGGGCCCTGTGCGGCGTGAGCACGCCACCCGGGCCAGAGGTGGCCAGGGAGGCAAGGCACGCTGCGGAGTCCGCCACTGGGCGCGCACTGCCGTCCCCACGCAGATGACGCGGATCACGTGTATAGTTTAACTACTCGGGATTGCAAGACCACGCGTGCCCGACTTCGGTAGCACGCCAAGCGCGGGGCGCAAAGCGGCGCGGTTGCGTTCGGCTTGCATCCGGTTGCGCTCGTTTGCGCTCGGGTTGCACCCCGCGCGCTGTCGAGATCGCTGCTTCGTGAGCTCGGCCCACACGTCGAACCGCAGCCGGTGTAAGAAGCGCTGGCACTCGTTCTGCGATCGGGCGAGCTCATGCCCATCGAAGGAGCATTCTCATGATGCGTGTCTTCCACGTACTCCCGCTCTCCCTCGCCGCGCTCGGAGCGCTCGCGTGCTCGTCGACCCCCGAGCCGACGATCGACCCCAACAACCCGTGCCCTCCGGGCCAGTGGTGCGCCTCTGCCGTGCCGACCACGCCGGCGACGGCGGTGCCCACGCCCACCACCACCGCCGCGCCCGCGGGCTCCGCCGCCACGCCGATCCCGCCGGTCGCCGCGGTGGCCGCGACGCCGATCCTGCAAGGGATGGGCACGACGGAGGCCCCGGGGATGAAGCCGGACGGCGGGCCGTTCGCGGGGCAGTTCCAGGAGGGCCAGGCGCTCGAGCAGCAGATCAACATCTCGCCCGGCAAGTGCTACACCGTCGTCGGCATCGGCCTCGGGGTCCAGGAGCTCGACATCCAGCTCGTCTCGCAGCCCGCGCCCGCGCTGCCGCCCGTCGTGCTCGCGCAGGACAGCACCACCGGCGCCGCGGCGACGCTCGGCGGCAAGGCCTCCGGCTGCTGGAAGAACCCCCTGCCGATCGGCGGTCCGGGCAAGGTGATCCTCAAGGCGACGAAGGGCGCGGGGATCGCGGCCGCGCAGGTCTTCATCAAGTAAAAGTAACGCTCCCCCGCGCGGGCTGGCCGAGTCCGCCCGCACGCGAGGACGCCCGGCCGTGCGCGTGCCGAGAGGCGTGCGCCTCGCGCGCGACTCTTCTATTCCCGCCGCCGTCCTCCTCCCCTAGAGCAGACCGACGCGGCCGTGGGCCGCGCGCGCGACTCCATGAGCGAGACCGTCTTCCTCGGCCCCGACGCCAGCAAGACCTGCGCGAGGCCGCGCTGGGAGTGGCTGTCGCCGCGCCTCCCCCCGGACCTCGAGCAGGAGGCGACGAGGCGCGTCGCGTGGATGGCGCTCTGCACGATCGTGGCGGGGTCCCTCGGCTTCCTCGTGTCGGAGATCTTCCCGGGCCTCGAGCTCGGCCCGTACCCGATCCGCGTCGCGGTCTTCCTGCCGTTCATGCTGGTCTCGGCCGCGCTCTTCGTCATCGCGCGGAAGGGGCTCCTGTCGCCGCCGCGGATCGTCGATCTCTCGTTCGCCTACAAGATCCTGGGCGCCGCGCTGCTCTCGGTCATCTCCAACGCGCAGCCGTGGCCGGAGGGGCCGGTGTTGCCGGGATGGCCGCCGGTGGCCGTCTGGGTGCTCATGTTTCCCATCATCGTCCCCGCCCCGAGCGTGCGCACGCTGTTCACCTCGACGCTGGCGATCCTCACCGATCCGGCCTGCCTCTGGGTGCTCGTCCGCTCGGGCTTCATGGATCCGCCCTCGTACGAGGCGATGCTCCGCCGCTTCTTCCCGAGCGTCATCGCGCTCGCGCTCTCCGTCCTCGTGTCGCGCGTCGTCTTCGGGCTCGGGCGCAAGCTCGACGCGGCGCGGGAGCTCGGCAGCTACCGGCTCGTCGAGCGGCTCGGCGGCGGCGGCATGGGCGAGGTGTGGCGGGCGAGGCACCGGATGCTCGCCCGCCCCGCGGCCGTGAAGCTGATCCGGCCCGAGGCGTTCCAGGGTGAGCCATCGAGCAACGGCAACGCGAAGGCGCGGTTCGAGCGCGAGGCGCAGGCGACCGCCGCGCTCCGATCGCCGCACACGATCGGCATCTTCGACTTCGGCGTCGCCCGCGACGGGTCGTTCTACTACGTGATGGAGCTGCTCGACGGCATGGACCTCGACACCCTCGTCAAGCTGGACGGCCCGCAGCCGCCCGCGCGCGTGGTCCACCTGCTCCGGCAGGCCTGCCACTCGCTCCACGAGGCGCACAAGGCCTTCTTCGTGCACCGCGACATCAAGCCCGCCAACCTCTTTCTGTGCCGCTACGGCGCAGATCTCGACTTCTTGAAGGTGCTCGACTTCGGGCTGGTGGCCCAGCGCAGGAAAGACGCGGATCCCTCCAAGCTGACGGCGGACAACGCGATCACCGGCACGCCCGCGTTCATGGCCCCGGAGGTGGTGCTGGGCGACCGCCCGATCGACGGCCGGACCGACATCTACGCGCTCGGGTGCGTCGCCTACTGGCTGCTCACCGGCGCCCTCGTGTTCGAGGCCGAGACGGCGATGAAGACGATGTTGCTCCACGCGACGGAGGCGCCCGTCGCGCCTTCGAAGCGCGCGGCGCGCGCGATCCCGCCCGCGCTCGACCGCATCGTGCTCGACTGCCTCGAGAAGGACCCCGCGCGGCGGCCGCAGTCGGCGCGCGAGCTGTCCGAGCGGCTCGCCGCGCTCCGCATGGACGCCGACTGGACCGAGCAGCACGCGGCGGCGTGGTGGGAGGCGGTCGCGCCGCCGTCGCTCTCGGGCCAGGCGGCCAGGGCGGCCGTCGACGCCTTCGGCTGAGCTCCGCGCGCGCCCGGCCCAGGTCCTCAGCGGATGTTGAAGTCGACCGTCATCAGCTGTCCGCCGCGCTCGATCGCGACGGACAGGCGGTTCGCGGTCCGGAGCCGCGCGTAGGCCTCCAGCGCCTTCTGGGGATCGGTGACGTCGAAGCCGTTGATCGACCTCAGGGTATCTCCGCTCTCCAGCCCGAGCGTCTCCAGCAGCGAGCCTCGCCTGATCCTGAGCTTCAGCCCGACAACCTGGTCTCCTCGTCGCTCCGGGATCACCCTGGCGGAGCGCATGAGGAGCGCCTGCTGCTCGAGGATCTGATCGACCGCCGCGCGGTCGACGTTGAACTCCGTGGCGCTCACCCGCCGGATGCGGGCGGCGATCTCCGGCGGGATCGAGTTCAGGTTGTTGTCGCTCCCGACCGGCCTCGCCTGAGGCCGGGGCTGCGGCGCGGGCGCCTCCTCGCGCGCACCCTTCCCGAGCTTCCCGAGCTGCATCTGACAGCGGGCGCCGCCCGAGGTGATCCAGACGCGGTCCCACGCGATGCGCGTGAGCGTGCCTCCCGCCGCGTCGCCGCCGAGCCGGCGGAGCTGCGTCTGCCCGTCGGGGCCCTCGATGGCCGCGAACGACCACGCGGCGTCCTGCGACGCCGCGATGAGCACCACGCGTCCGGCGTCACAGGTCGGATCGCTCCACGGATCGCCGTGCGCCGCCGGCGCGCGCTCCTCGGGAGCGCCGCCCGGGGGCGGGAGGAGTGGCCCCGTCGCCGAGTCGAACGGGTTGCGCTGGAGGATCGCTTCAGCGCTCGTCGCGTGGAGGCCGTCGCGCAGCGCGCGGTGGGACGCAGGGGGCGTGGAAGAGAGCCTTGTGGCTCTGTCCGGGATGATCGTCCTCCCGATCAAGTGAGACACCCCCGACGCCTGAAAGTAGGCGGCGGACGCGATCATCGTGCCCGCGATCCACAGGAAGTGGTGCTTCACAGCCGCATCCAGGTCCACGGGTCCTGCTCTTTCTGGGGCTCGATCGCCGCCCGCGCGCGGGACGAGCGCCGCGCGCACGCCAGCGTGCGCGCGAGGCGAGCGCCGCGCGCACGCCGGCGTGGAGGCGACCGTGCACAATGTCGCCACCGACCCTCCCTCTCGGGACGCGCAGCACCGCGCGTGCCGGCCCGTCGCGCCGGAGCGCCCGCGCGAGCGCCTGTCAGAGCGCGCGCCTTGACCCGAACGGATCGGCGCGCGTCCACGAGCCGCGCGAGCGTCCACGAGCCGCGCGCGCCGCGGCGGCGCTCATCGAGAGGGGGATCGAGAGGAGGAAAGGGCGGGGCAGCGAGCGCCGGCGGGCGGCTCGCTCAGGGCTTCTTGTCGGGCGCCTTGGCGGCGACCGTCGTCCCGGGCTCACCGCGGCCGCGGCGGTACACCCAGGCGGCGAGGACCTTCCGGTCGTTCGCGGAGAGCTTCTCCTCGAACGCCGGCATGTGGCCTTCCAGGTCCTTCGCCATCGCGGCCGGCGGGTAGGCCTTGCCGCTGCCGGGGTTCGTGATCTGCGCCTCGATCCACGCGACCGAGGCCCAGCCGCGGAGCTCGGGGGCGGCCGACTCCTCGTCGTCGGTCTTGCCGTCGAGCCGGTGGCAGCTCGTGCACCGCTGCCGGACCATCTTCTCTCCGGGCGTCCCGGCGCCGGGCTCCCCGCGCGCCTGCCCCTCGAGGAACGCGGCGATCGTCTCCTGGTCGGCCGCGCTCATCGGCGTGAACACCTTCGCCGCCTCGGGATCCGCGGGCGGCTTCACCGCCGACGGCATCATCTCCTTGAACGCCGTCTTGCCGAAGAGGTGGTCGGCGTCGGGATCCCTCAGCACCTCGAGCGCCCAGGCCTTCGTCCCGAACCCGGTGAGGTCCGGCGCCGTCTGCTTGTCCTTCGGCGGGCCGAGATCGTTGAGCCGGTGGCAGCTCGCGCACTCCTTCTTGTAGAGGTCCTCGCCGCGCGTCTCCGGGTCGTTCCGGAGCATCGCGAGCGCTCCCTCGGGCGGGACGCCTTGCTTGAACAGCGCCACCGCGCGCGCGGTCCGCGCGGCGCTCTGCGCCTCCGAGCGCTGGAAGCCCTCGTCCTTCGCGTCCTTCACGAACGACTTCCCCAGCAGGCCGACGGCCCCGAGGCCGATCAAGAACAGCGGCGCGAGCGCCGGCAGCCGCGCGCGGAGCGGGCCGGGCTTCCTGTCGATGAACGGCAGCAGGGCAAGGTACAGCCCGACCACCCCCGGCAGGCCGACGGTCGCGATGAGCTCCAGCGAGCCAGGGAAGTACTTGCGCAGCTCGAAGAGCGGGCGGAAGTACCAGGCGGGGCGGGCGTTGTAGTCGCTGACGGGATCCGCCGGCGCCTCGAGCGGGGCGCCGTGCCCCATGGCCGCGAGATCGAACACGACGACCAGCACGAGCGCCACGGCCAGCAGGATCAGGCCGAGCTGCTTCGGGTAGAACCGATCCGCCTTGCCGAGGTCGGCGCCGTGCGGCGTGCCGAAGCCGTGCCTGCGGAACTGCGCGAAGCTCGCGGCGAGCAGCAAGGCCATGACCGCCGGCAGCACGAAGACGTGCAGGCTGTAGAGCCGCGTCAGCGTCAGGTGGCCGAGCGAGCTCCCGCCGATGACGAGCTGCTGCGTGAACGACCCGACCACCGGGACCGAGCCCATGATGCCCGTCTCGACGCGCGCGCCCCAGTAGCCGTCCTGGTCCCACGGGAGCGGGTTGCCCGTGAAGGTGAAGCCGAGGATCACGCCGAGCAGGCCGAGGGTCAAAAACCAGCCGATCTCGCGCGGCGCGCGGTACGCCCCGTGGAGCGCGATCCGCGCCACGTGGATCGCGATCAAGATGACGAGCGCCTGCGCTCCGAAGTAGTGGAGGCCTCGGATGAGCCACCCGGCGCGCAGGGTGAAGTTGATGTGCGCGACGCTCGCCCACGCCGTGGTCGCGCTCGGGGCGTACGCCGACATGAGCAGCGCGCCCGTGACGACCTCGACGAGCAGCAGCAGCGCGAGCGCGCCTCCCCACACGTAACCGATGCGCGCGCCGCCGGGGATCGGCGCGTCGAGGAACCGGCGCAGCGGCTCGCGGTGTCCTATGCGCTCGTTCAGCCAGTCGCCGAGGCTCATCCTGCGATCTCCTGGAGCTCGGCGACCCCGTCACGGTAGCGCCGGAAGTCCACCTCGAGCCAGCCATCGACGACCCGCGTCGCGAGCGGATCCATGGGGCGCGGGGACGGCCCCGTCTCAGGCGCACCCGACAGGCCGAAGCGTGACGCGTGGCACGGGCAGTTGAAGCTCTTCTTGTCGTCGTTGAGATCGATCCCGCAGCCGAGGTGGGGGCACGTGGCGCTCATCGCGCGTATCTTCTCGCCCTCCCGGATGACCCAGATCGCGCCGAGCATCTGGTCCTTCGCGACCGTGAAGGCGTCGCGCTCCTCGCCGATCACCTTGAGCCGCCGCGGCTCACCCGGCGGGAGGTCCGCGAGGCGCCCGACCCGGACCCAGCGCTCGCGCCCGCCCGCGGCGCCGGCGCTGCCCGCGGCGGGAGCCGCGATGAAGCTCGCCGCCGGTACGGCGATCGCGCCGGCGCAGGCCAGACCGCCGATCGCCACGAGCGCCTTCAGGGCGCCACGCCGCTCCTCGGGGGCCGGGCCCGCGGACGGCGCGCCGGCGCTCGCGGGCACCCCGTGAGGCCCAGGTTCGTGCGGCAATCCATGTCCGAGGTACCCACCGGCACCAGGTTCCTTTTGCGTCGGCTCTGCCATCTCGTAGGCTCTCCCTCGCTCGCGCCACTGTTCGAAGGCCGCCCAGACTGGAGCGGGGCCCCCGGCGGCCGAAGCGGACGCAGCATATCGAAAACACAGGCGTAACGTTGAATCCTCGCCATCGCGCACATCGGGGCGATTGCGCTTCGGCCGGCACAGCCGAAAGTTCTCTTTCAGTTGTCCAGGTCCCGATGCCTCGTCCCGTCGCCGCAGCGCTCGTGATGTTCGCCGTGCTCGGGGCCTCCGCGTGTGCCGCTTCGCGTCAACCGCCAGCGTGTACGCGTCCCGACCTCAGCGGGTGCGCCATCGAGGACGTCTCGTTCGACGGCGACGACGTGATCAGCGGCGACGAGCTCGCCGCGCGGATCGCGACGGCCGAGAGCTCGCGCCTCCTCGGCGGCGCGCTCGAGCCCGTGCCGATCCTGAGCGTCTGGGACGCGCTCACGGTCGAGTACGAGCGCTTCGACCGGTTCGTCCTCGAGCGGGACCTGGCCCGCATCGAGCGGTACTACCGCGCGCGCGGGTTCTACGGGGCGCGGGTGCGGGCGGCGCGGGTGCAGCGCTTCGGCGGCCCCGGCAAGGAGGGGCGCGTGCGGGTGCGCATCGTCGTCTCCGAGGGCGCGCCGGTGAAGATCGCGTCGGTGGATCTCGCGTGGCGGGACTGGACCCTGGAGAAGGGCAGGGACATCGGCCGGCCGGTGACCGAGGCGAAGGACGAGCTCAAGGTCGGCGAGCGCCTGGACGAGGCTCGTTACGAGGAGCTCAAGAAGAACCTGCTCCGGGTGCTCACGGATCGCGGCTTCGCCTACGCGAACGTGGAGGGGCACGTCGACGTCGACCTCGTGAAGAACGAGGCGCGGGTCCGCTACACGATCGAGCTCGGCCCCGAGTGCAGGTTCGGCAAGGTCAAGCTCGAGGGGCTCGGCGAGCTGCCCGAGGGGCCCGTCAGGACGGCGATCGGCATCGAGGAGGGCGAGCGCTTCTCGACCGCGGATCTGGCGGACGCAGAGCAGGCGCTCGCCGACTTCGGCGTGTTCGGCTCCGTCGCCGTGAAGCCCGAGCTCGCGCCGCCCGGACAGCCCAGGAACCCTGTCGTCCCCGTGACCTTCTCCGTGCAGCCGTCCGCGCTGCGCGCCGTGAAGCTCGGCGGAGGCGCCGAGGTCGGCTCGCGCGTCGAGGCGCACCTCGTCGCCGGGTGGGAAGATCGCAATTTCCTCGGGGGGCTGCGCCGCTTCAGCATCGAGGCCCGGCCGGGGCTCGTCTTCTATCCGGTGGAGTTCTCGAACCTGCTCGGCAAGGAGCTCGGGGACACGTTCCGCCTCCTGCCGGAGATCCAGCTCCGGTCCGAGCTCCGCCAGCCCGGGGCGATCGAGCGGCGCACGGCCGCGGTGCTGCGCGGCTCGTTCAAGCTCTACTGCCCCCAGACAGGTGAGTTCTGCACCAAGCCGGACAAGGGGGGCGCCGGCGAGGGGGAGTCAGGAGCTGCACCAGAGGCTGCCCAGGAGGCTCCGGAGCACGCGATCGTCGGCTACCGCGAGTACGTCGGTTCCATCGGCGTCGAGCGGCCCTTCCTGAAATCGGACCTGAACGCGGCCCTCCTCTACAACGTCCAGCTGAACAGCCCGTTCACCTACAATTCGGCGCGGCTGCCCTCCGGGTTCGGGACCCTCTTCATCCCTTACCTCCAGGCGCTTGTGTCCTATGACCGCCGGCTGAACGAGGCGGGGAAGCCCGACAGGGTCACCCCCCATCACGGCTATTACATCGCGCTGGACACGCAGCTGGCCGGCTATCTGGCGTTCGACACCGCGATCGCAGAGGCCCTGGTCGGCGAGAAGGCGCAGGACGAGCGGGACAGGCGGTTTCACTCCGCGCGCGACATCCGCCTTCAGCCCGAGTTTCGCGCCTACTTCCCTGTTTCGAGGAGATGGACGCTGGGTTTCCGCTTGATGACCGGGTGGCTGTTCACGGGCGACTACGGCGACGCCTCCGTGGATCCTGCCCAGTGCGACGCCCTCGCGGGCGTGGACAGGGACCGTTGCCGGAGAGACGTGGGGGCCGACCTTCAGCTGATGCAGTTCCGCGGGTTCTTCAGCGGCGGCGCGACCAGCAACCGCGGATACGGGTACAACGAGGTCGGCCCGCACGCCCGCGTGCCGAGCCTGACAGCCGGCGACAGCGCCGACGAGGAGGACGCCCCGCTGGTCCCCATCGGCGGCCGTCTGCTGTGGGAGACGAGCCTGGAGCTGCGGATACCGCTCGGCGAGAGCCTCGGTACGGTGATCTTCGCCGACGCCGGCGATGTCACCCGGGAGCACCGGCTGTTCCGCTCGGGAGCGCAGCGCCTGCACCTCTCGGCGGGCTTCGGGCTGCGCTACGTCACCCCGGTCGGACCGCTGCGCTTCGACGTCGGCTACCGCATCCCCTGCTTGCAGGTGCTCGGCGTCTGCAACGAGACAGAAGCAGCAGGCTGGCCCGCGGACGAGCGGCCCCCGGGCAAGCTGTTCGATGTGCTGCCCATCGCCGTGAACCTGGCGATCGGCGAGGCGTTCTGACGTGCGGTGATCCGTCCGGCGGGCGCCGGAGGGCGGTGGGGCCCGCGCCTTCGGGCAGGCCGCGGGCGATCAGCCCTCTTCTTCTTCGACGTTCCAGGCGGACAGCGCGGTCATCCCGATGGCGACCGAGCAGAGGCAGCAGAGGGCAGGCTCCTCGAACCGGAGCTCGTCGCCGCGCGACCACACGTAGAGGCCGCGCCCGTGGGGCTCCCCCGTGATGGCCACGTTGCACACGTCGCAGCGGAGCTCGGTTGCGCCTGAGGCTGCTTGACGCGCGCGCAGCGCATTGTCGGCGATCGCGTCGACCGAGACGCAAATCGTATGGGCCAGTGTCCCTGTGAGCCGGTAATCCGCACTTGCGGTCCCCTCCGGCGTAGGGCAGGGGTCCAGGTTCGTGGTCCCCTTCAGAGCGCCTTCAATCACATCCACCTCCGGCGGCAGGGCCGAATCTAGCTCAGGCCGAGACGGGACGCACGAGAAGGCTGTGCCTGAACACCATCAGGCCTGCTCCAGGGCGCACATGTAGGCGAACACGCTGAAGCGGCGCGTCATGGCCTGCATGACGTACCGCTCCAGCGTGCAATGGTGGCGGAATTTGGCGGATCAGGCGCTGGCGGACGCGGCCGTCTCGGCGGCGTCCTGAACGGCGGCCGAGCGGCTGCCGGCCGAGCGGTCGAGAGCGCAGCTCTCTTCGAGCAGCTCGACAACGTCGAGCTGGCGGATCGACTCCTCCTTGGACTGATCCTTGAGGCCGTCGGTGATCATCGTCTGGCAGAACGGGCAGGCGGTCGCGATGGTCTTCGCCTCCGTCTGGAGCAGCTGCAGTGTCCGCTTGACGTTCACGCGGTCCTTGTTCTGCTCCTCCATCCACATCTGCGCGCCGCCGGCGCCGCAGCAGAGCCCCTTCTGCCGGTTCCACCCCTCGGCCTCGACGAGCTGCAACCCGGGGATGCGCTTCAGGATGTCGCGCGGCTGCTCGTACACGTCGTTGTAGCGGCCGAGGTAGCAGGAGTCGTGGAAGACCACCTTCCCCTCGACCGGCTTGCTGGGGACGAGCTTCTTCTCGGCGACCAGGCCGAGCAGGAAGTCGGTGTGGTGCACGACCTCGAACTTCGCGCCGAAGTCGGGGTACTCGTTCGCGAGCGTGTTGAAGCAGTGGGGGCAGGTCGTGACGATCTTCCGGACGCCGCCCTGCTCCTTGTAGCCGTTCAGGGTCGCGGCGTTCTGCTCGGCGAGCATCGCGAAGAGGTACTCGTTGCCCGCGCGGCGCGCCGGATCGCCGGTGCAGGTCTCCTCCTGGCCGAGGATGGCGAAATCGACGCCGGCGGCCTTCAGGAGCCTGGCGGTCGCGCGGGCGATCTTCTTCGCGCGGTCGTCGTAGCTCGCCGCGCAGCCGACCCAGTAGAGCACGGGGGCCTGCGGCTTCTCGGCCATGGTCGGGATCTCGAGCCCCTCGGCCCAGTTGCCGCGGTCGATGCGCGCGAGGTTCCAGGGGTTGCCGTTGACCTCCATCGCGTTGAACGGATTCCCGAGCTCCGCCGGGAACTCGCCCTTCACGAGGACAAGGTGGCGGCGCATGGAGACGATCTTGTCGACGTAGCTGATCATCACCGGGCACTGCTCCTCGCAGGCCCGGCACGTCGTGCAGGCCCAGAGCACGTCCGGATGGACGACGTTCGCCACGAGGTCGACCGGCTTGTACGCGACCTCGGGGACCGGGACCGGGTTCTCCGGGGCCGCCTGCTCCGCGTGCTCGGCGCGTTCCTGCGTCTCCGCCGTCTCCGCCGCCTCCGCTGCCTGGCCGTCCTGCGCCGCCGCCCCGTCGGTGGCCTGCCCGTTCGCCTGGGCCGCGTGGCCGTCGGCGCGCGGCTCGCCTCGCGCGCCGCCCGGCCTGTTGATGAACTCCCCCTCTCGGCCGTACAGGTGATCGCGCAGGTCCAGGGTGAGCTGCTTGGGGCTCAGGATCTTGCCCGTCTTGTGGGCCGGGCAGTTGTCGCTGCAGCGGCCGCACTCGGTGCACGTGTAGAAGTCGAGGATCGCCTTCCAGGTGAAGTCCTCGATGCGCGCGACGCCGACCGGGGCGGCCTTCTCGGGCTCCTCGGCCGCCTTCATGACCATCTCGCCGATCGCCTCGGCGCTGCCCGCGACGAGCGGCAGCCGGCCGCGCGCCTCGATGTCGCGCGTGAAGACGTTCGGGATCGACGTGATGATGTGGAAGTGCTTCGAGTGCGGGAGCAGGTTCAGGAACACGAGCACCAGCGTGACGTGCGTCCAGAACCCGATGTGCGCGAGCACGACGAGCGTCCCCGGGCTGGCGCCGCTCAGGAGGACGGCGAACAGCGAGCCCGCCGGGGCCGGGAACAGGTGCCAGCGGAGCGCCGCCGGGTCCGCGGGGACGCCCGCGAACGGGGCCGTCACGGTGGCGACGCGCTCGCAGAGCGCCGCGTCCGCGGGGCCGCACGCCGCCGTGGACCAGCGGTGGTGGAGCACCAGCGAGGCGCCGTCATAGAGCATGTCGCTCACCATCATCGTGACGATGATGCCGAGGATGAGGAGCCCCTCGCCGGACAGGGTCATGCGCCGCTCGCGCTTGATCGCCCGGTAGTAGATGAACACGAGCGCGCCGATCACGACCAGCGTGGCCATGACGTCCTTCACGAACTCGTAGATTCCGCCGAGCGGCACCGCGCCGATGCCCGGAAGCCGCACCGGCTCGTGCCCCAGGATCCACAGATCGAACGACGGGTCGATGCCGCGCCCCCACAGCATCAGCGTCCGGAGCAGGAGAACCAGGAATCCGACGAAGATGAGCTTATGCGCCAGCCCGGCGAGCGGGTAGTAACCCATCTTCCGTTGCCGGAAGGCGTACTCCCAGGTGCCTTTGAGGCGCTCGGCGATCCGGTCGAGCCGGTCTTCCCCGCGCCCGACCTTGAGGAGCTGCCAACGCCGGTTGGCGCTCCACGCAAAGGCGGCGAAGAGGCCGACGAGCAATGTGAGCATCCACGTGGGATTCATTCGCGGGGCGTCTCCAGGTGTAAAATGGCCACATCTTTTAAGGTGGGCGACTGCCGGACGTCAACCGCGCGGCGGCGAGGGAGCGCGCGGGGCGCCTTCGCCGGATTTCTGTTCTTGCAAGGGCGGATACGTCGGTGCGCGCTGGGGGCTCCTCGCGCGGCGGCGGGGCGCGGGCGGCGCGCGCCCCGCGAGCGGCTCAGAGCGTGAACTCGACGCTCTTTTCTTCGGTCGCGGCGGAGGGAGACAGATCGAGCGCCATGCTGTACGAGCGCTGGCCGACCCGCGCGCTCAGGCGGACGCGGATGGGGGCCGTCGCGTCGTTCAGCTTGTCGAGCCGCACGACGACGCGGTAGCGGCCCCGCGCCGGCTCGCCCTCGGTGAGGAAGACGTTCTCCACGTTCTGCTCCTGGCATTCGCCGCTCACGCGCGGGCAGTCGCGGTCCTTCATGAGGCCGCTCGCCGTCGGCTCCCCGACGCGGGCGAGCTCTCCCGCCGGGTCATAGACGTTGAGATCGACGTCGGCCTCGGGCTCCTCCCAGGCGATCGTGAACTGGAGGATCCCTGTGTGGAGCCCGCAGCCCTCGTCGATCACGCCGTTGCAGTTGTTGTCGCGGGCGTCGAAGCAGAGCTCGACCCCCGTCGGTGTGCAGGCGATCTCGAGCCCGACGCCCTCGGGGACCTTGATGTCCTTCGGCTGGAGGGGCGGCCTGGGCGGGGGCGGCGGCACCTCGATGCAGCCGGCGAGGAGCAGGGCGAGGGCGGTCGCGCCGCGCGCGACGCGCGCGACGTCGATCGCCGCGCGGGCGAGGCGCGCGCGGAGGCCGTGAGGCGCCGGCGGGCGCGGCGCGGCGCGACGGGCGCGCGGCTCGCGCTGCGGGGGACCGGGGCTTCGCATGGGGGGCTGCATGTTATCCGCCTTCAGGCTCCCTTGGGGCGCCGGCGCTGCGCGTCTCGAGCGTGGGCGGCGCGGGCGGCTTCCGCGGCTTGGGGCCGCGCGGCTTCGGGGGAGGGGGCGGCGTTCCTCCGAGGGGCAGGGGCAGGTGCATGCCCCGCGCGGCCAGGATCTCCGCCGCGTGGGGGACGGTGAGCACCAGCGCGCGCGCGTAGAGCGTGATCTGGTAGGGCTCCGGCAGGTCGCCGGGACGGCCGTTGGTCGCGTGCTCGAGCAGGATCGCCGCGGTGACGCTCACGTTGAGGCTCTCCGCGAAGCCGCGCATCGGGACGCGCACGGCGCGGGCGCAGGCGGCGGCCAGGTCGGGGCGGATGCCGTCGCGCTCGTTGCCGAGCACCAGCGCGAGGCGGGGGATGCTCGAGAGGTCGCGCGGGGTGAGCTCGCCTTCCGGGTGGGTCGCCACGAGCTCGTGCCCCGAGGCGCGGAGCGCGGCGATCGCGGCCTCGGTGGTCACGTGCGTGCGCACGTCGACCCAGCGCTCGGAGCCGCGCGAGACCGTGTTCGAGACCAGGAACTGCTCGGCCCGCTCGATGATGTGCAGGCGCTGCAAGCCGAACGCGTCGCAGGAGCGGAGCACGGCGGCCCCGTTGTGCGGATCGTGTGGCGCATCCATGGCCACGGTGACGGCGTCGAGCCGCGCCGCGATGACGCCGCGCAGCCGGGCCCTGCGCTCGTCCGTGACGAACTCCTCGAGGATGCGGGCGACGTCGGCGACGTCGAGGGAGTCGAGCGCGGCGAGCAGCCTTCGCTGCTCCTGCGCGACGAACGAGCAATTGGGGGTCGAGCGGCGCATGGCGGGGGGCGCCTCTATAGCAGGTCGATCGCGACCGCGATCCGCTCGCTCTCTGCGTACTCGACCACGGCGCAGTCGCCGGGAGAGCCGTCCTCCCAGGCCAGGCAGACGAAGTCGGCCTCGGCGTCGAGCGCGATCATGGGGTGGTGCCACACGCCGGGGCGATAGGTGATGCCCTGGGCGCCGTGGGCGATGAAGGCGCCGAGCGTCGTGAGCTCGGGCCTGTCGCCGCCGAGGGCCACGACGACGAGGTAGCGCCGCGCGCTCATCGGCACGAACGCCTGGGTCGAGCCGGGGTGCTTCTCGAGCAGGGCGATCGGGAGCGGGAAGCTCGAGCGCGGGGCGCAGCGGAACACCGAGACGTTCAGCGAGGCGTGCCCGGGGCGGAGGTTCTCGATCGCGGCGAGGTGATCGAAGCGCCGCGCCGTCCCCTGGTTGGCAGGCCTGCCGGGCTCGCCGTGCGGCGAGGCCATGAGGATGTCGCCATACGGCGCATAAGCTGCGGGGCTGAGCGAATGGGCTGCGATGCGCGGGCGGTGGCTCATCGTCATGGGCGACTGTGGCGGCCTGCCACGCGTGTGGCTTCCCTGAGGCTCTCCTGCGCGGTGCATGGAGCGCGCCGGCCGAGGGCACGACAGGGAAAGGGTATCACGTCGCGGGCGCGCCGCAGCACGCCAGCCCGCCGCGAGCGCCATGGGGCCGGGTTTTGCAGGGCGCCTCGCGACGCTTACCCGATGGGTGATGCAAGCGACCCTGGAGCCAGTCATGCGGATTGTTCACAAATCGATATTTCGGAAGCGCCTCGCGGTGGCCTCTCTGTTCCTGGTGGTGCTCGCCGTCATGACGTCCGTCGTCGGCTGCCAGCGCTACGACGTGCTGGTCGAGAAAGATCAGATCGCGGCCCAGAAATGGTCCGATCTCGAGGCGGATCTCCAGCGGCGTTACGACCTGGTCCCGAACCTGGTGGCGGTCGTGAAGGGGTCGGCCAAGCACGAGGAGCAGACGCTGGCGAGCGTCGCCGAGGCGCGCGCCCGCGCGACCAGCGTCCAGCTCAAGGCCGACGATCTGACGGATCCGGAGAAGGTGCAGGCCTTCCAGAAGGCGCAGGAGCAGCTCAGCGGCTCGCTCTCGCGGCTCCTCATGGTGCAGGAGCAATACCCTGATCTCAAGGCGAACCAGGGCTTCCACAGCCTCCAGGTCCAGCTGGAGGGAATCGAGAACCGGATCCTCCGAGCGCGCCAGGAGTACAACCAGGCAGCGCGCGAGTACAACGCGGAGCTCCTGAAGATCCGGGGCCAGGTGGTGAACAAGGCGACGGGCCAGCCGTTCAAGCCGCGCGTCTATTTCACCGCCTCTCCCGAGGTCCAGTCGGCGCCGAAGGTCTCGTTCTGATGAGGGGCGCGGCGATGCGCCGGGTCGGCATGAGCGGGGCGCGGCTGCGGGCCGTGGCCAGGGCCGTCGCGGCCGCGTTCGCGCTGGTCTGCGCGCTCGTCGCGCGGCCGGCCCTGGCCGACTTCACGCCGCCGGCGCTCACGGGGCACGTCATCGACACCGCTGGGCGGCTCGATCCGCCCGACATCCGCGCTCTCGACGCGAAGCTCGATCGCATCCGCCGCGAGACAGGGTTCGAGGTCGTCGCCTTCGTGGCCGGATCCCTCGAAGGCGAGACGATCGAGGACGTCGCCTACGAGGCCTTCAACACCTGGCAGCTCGGCCAGCGCGGGGCCGACAACGGCGTTCTGCTCGTGATCGCCCCGAACGAGCGGCGCGTCCGGATCGAGACGGGCAAGGGCGTGGGGGGAGCGCTCACGGATCTCCAGTCGAACGACATCATCCGGCAGACCATCAACCCGCTGCTCAGGCAGGATCGATTCCGCGACGCCATCGACCAGGGAACGGCAGAGATCGCCAGGACGCTCGTCGCCGGGACACCCGAGGAGGAACGGCGCCCGGCGCCCGACGCCCGGCCGGCGCCCGCTCCGGTCTCGCCGATCAAGGTCGGCGTGACGGTCATCGCCATCGTGGCGGCGCTCGTGCTGGCGCTGATTTCGCCCTCCTTCCGCTGGTTCCTGTGGCTCGTCCTCCAGGCGATCCTCTTCCGAGGTGGCGGCGGCGGCGGCCGCAGCGGCGGCGGCGGGTCCGGGTTCGGTGGCGGCGGCGGCGGTCGCTCCGGCGGGGGCGGATCCAGCGATAGCTACTGAGCCGCTGCGCGCCGCCTCTTCACCCTGTGCAGGACGGATCGGGCTGTGCAGGACGGATCGGGCCGATCGGTCGGCGTCCGCGCCGGCCTTTCGATCGGCCGCTGTGCTCACCCCTGGCGTGACCGGGCGGGCACACACGACATCGACGCCGGCGCGGCGCGGGTCGAACCGATCGGAGATTCCAGGGCGCGCGCGATCTCCCGCTGCGCGCTGACCAGGCGACGCTACGCTCTCGTCATGGCTGCTGCCCTGCGCCCTGTCTTCGTCGTCGACGCTGTCCGGACCCCGATCGCCCGTTACGCCGGCGCCCTGGCGACGGTTCGCCCCGACGACCTCGCAGCGCACGTCCTCGACGCGCTCGTGCGTCGCAATCCTTCGCTTGCGCCGCGCCTCGATCACGTCGTCTTCGGCGCGACGAACCAGGCCGGAGAGGACAACCGCAACGTCGCGCGCATGGCCGCGCTGCTCGCCGGCCTCCCTTACGAGGTCCCGGGCGTCACGGTGAATCGCCTCTGCGGCTCGGGGCTCGAGGCGGTGGCCGACGCCGCGCGGATGATCGCCACCGGAGAGACCGACTGCGCGATCGCGGGGGGCGTCGAGAGCATGACGCGCGCGCCGTTCACGATGCCCAAGCAGGCCGAGCGCTTCGATCGGAGCGCGCCGACCGTCTACGATACGACCCTCGGCTGGCGCTATCCGAACGCGAAGATGGCCGCGCGGTTCGAGCTCCAGTCGATGGGGGAGACGGCCGAGAACGTGGCCAAGAAGCACGGCATCAGCCGCGACGAGCAGGATCGGTTCGCGCTCCTCTCCCACGAGCGCGCCACGCTCGCCTGGGAGTCGGGGGGCTTCGCCGCCGAGGTGGTCCCCGTGCTCGTCCACCAGAAGAAGGGCGAGCCCGTCCTGTTCGAGCGCGACGAGGGCGTGCGGGCCGACGCCTCGCTCGAGGCGCTGTCGAAGCTGAAGCCGGCCTTCCGCGAGGGCGGGACCGTCACGGCGGGCAACTCGTCGCCCCTCAACGACGGCGCCGCGGCCCTCCTGCTCGCCTCGGGCGACGCCGTGCAGGCCGCCGGCGCGACGCCGCGCGCGCGGGTGATCGCGACGGCGACCGCCGGGGTGGATCCCAACCTCATGGGGGAGGGGCCGATCCCGGCCGTGAAGAAGCTCCTCCAGCGGACCGGGCTGCGCGTCCCCAACGTGGACCTCTTCGAGCTCAACGAGGCGTTCGCGGCGCAGGCGCTCGCGTGCTCGCGCGCGCTCGAGCTCGACCCGGCGCGCGTCAACGTCCGCGGCGGAGCGATCGCGCTCGGGCACCCGATCGGCTGCTCGGGCGCGCGCATCGCGTGCACCCTCGTGCATGCGATGCGCGCGCGCGGCGCCAAGGTCGGGGTCGCCTCGCTGTGCATCGGCGTCGGCCAGGGCATAGCGACGCTCTTCGAGCGCGCGTGAGGTCATTTCGCCGCTCGTTCGCGGCGCCAGATGAGATAAGACCGCCGCAGCAGAACGCAGGAAGGGGGGCCAGCGGCTCACCTCCCTCGGCTGGTGCCGCCGCCTCGGCGGCCAAGAACTGACGGCGCCGCCTCGGCGGCCAAAAATAAGGAGAAGGCCTGATGGAATTCCCCCCGATCAACGTGCCCGGCACCGGCAAGCTTCACGCTCGGCTCAAGACCTCGCTCGGTGACATCACGGTCCGGCTCGAGGAGGAGGGCGCCCCCAACACGGTCAAGAACTTCGTCGGCCTCGCCATGGGCACCATCAACTGGACCGATCCGAAGACCGGCCAGGGGATGCAGGGGACGCCCTGTTACGACGGCGTCCGCTTTCACCGCGTGATCTCGGGGTTCATGATCCAGTGCGGTGACCCGCTCTCGCGCTACTCGGACAAGGCGCAGCTCTGGGGCACGGGCGGCCCCGGGTACAAGTTCGCCGACGAGTTCAACCCCTCGCTGAGGCACGAGGGCGCCGGCGTGCTCTCCATGGCCAACGCCGGCAAGAACACGAACGGCGCGCAGTGGTTCATCACCGACGGGCCGACGCCGCACCTCGACAACCGCCACACGGTGTTCGGCAAGGTCGTGAGCGGGCAGGACATCGTCAACCGCATCGCCAACGTGGCGACCACGCGCGATCGGCCCAACCAGGACGTCGTCCTCGAGCGCGTCGAGATCTTCCGGCAGTAGGCGCGCTGCGCGCCGCGCGGCGCCGTTCAGCGCCGCGCGGCCAGCGCGGTGCTTCGCTCGTTCAGCGGGCGCAGCAGACGGTGATCCTGTCGTCGCCTTCCTCGATCTCGCCGCTGGGGTCGCCGCCGCGCGGCTGGCAGCTGCCGCTTCCGGTCACCTCGATCGACACCGAGGCGGCGGGGGACGGATCGCCGACGCAGTCCCCGTTGAACGGCACGGTCTCGGCGGGCCCCCGGCAGCGGGTCTGCTCGAAGAGCGTCAGCGTCGCCGCGCAGCGCACGCCGTCCGTGTCGCACGTGCACCGCGTGCAGCTGCGGTTGTCGACCATCGAGCTCGCGAACACGTGTCGTTCGCCGAACCCCTCGGGGCAGCTCCGCTCGCCGTCGCGCCAGACGCAGACGCCCTGCTCGAACGGCGCATCGATCTCTCGCGGGGCGCAGGCCTCGTCGGCCTCACATCCGCCGGCGTCCGCCCCGGGGGCGCACACGAGCCCCTCGATACCGAAGCGCGGCGGCGGCAACATCGCCTCGCCGCCCGACGCGGCGCACGCCGCCGAATCCACGTTGGGCGCTTCGCCGCTGTAGCTGCCGGGCTGGAAGTCGCCGAGGTTGATGCAGTTCTCCGCCTGCACCGGCAGCGTCGCGCTCCCCCCGTCACACGCGCCGTCCACGTACACCGTGACCGCGGGCGCCTCGCACTCCACGGTCGGCGCGCCGCACGCGCACGGGCTGCAGGTCGCGGGTGTGTCGAGGGGATCGCGGCCGCCCACGTCCACCCGCTCGGAGAAGCCCTCGGGGCAGGCGACGTCCGCGGCCTCGGGGCCCTGGTACAGGAGGCCGGGCCCTTGCCAGTCCTCGGGCACGGCGACGCAGGCGAACCCTCCGCAGTCGTCGTCGGCGCAGTCGACGGCGCCATCGCCGTCGTCATCCTCGCCGTTGGTGCACCGCTCGCCGCCGCCGGCGCCGCCGCTGCTGCTGCTGCTCGTGGTGCTCCCAGCCGCCGTCTGGCCTCCTCCAGCTCCGCCGGAGCTGCTGGCCCCGCCGGAGCCGCTCCCGGATGGCGCCGGGAAGAGCTCGGGCTCGAACTGGTCGAAGTCCTGGGTGCAGGCGCTCGCCGCGAGGAGAGCGACGAGCGCGGTGACGCTTTGGAAGGCAGAGCGGCGCAACACGACCTCCGGGATCGGCGGGCTTCGCCTCGGTTCGAAGGAGCCCGACCGACGGTACCACGAAGCGCCCGCCCGCACGGCGAGCTCCGCAGCCGGCAATCCCGGTGACCCTTCGCCCCGTCCGAAGCGCGCCTGCTGCGGCGCTCCTTGCTGCACCGCGCCCCGTGCGCTGCGTCATCCGCTCGGGAGCGCGCGGGGATCGCCCGACCAGAGCGATGTGAGCGTCTCGAGCTCCCGCGCGAGCTCCTCGGTCGCCTTGTGAGCGAGCCGCGCCCGCTCTGCGATGAGCGCCTCGATGACGGCCGCGCGCGCGTCGGGCGCCAGCTCCTCCGCGCTCCTCATCTGCGCGAGCGCCTCGTCGGCGTCGTGCAGCTGGCCGAGGCGGCGCTGCATCCGTGACGCGGATTTCGCGGTGCGCTCGGCGCGCTCTCCGAAGAGCGGCGAGAACGTCTCGGCGGAGTAGCGCAGCCGTTTGAAGCGGATCCGGAGCGCGTGCATGGCCGCGCCGTCGCCCGGGTCGCTCGCGGCGAGCGCGCGCACGTCGTCCAGGGCATCACCGATCGCTCGCCTCGCGAGCGCCTCGGCGCCGCGCTTCCTCGCTTTCCGGCGCGAGATGCGCCGCTCGAGGCGCGCGAGGTGAGGCTCCAGCCGGAGCCGCTCGCCCGCGGCTGGCGCGTCGGCCTGCGTCGCGCCCGTGTCGCCCGCGGCCGGCGCGTCGGCCTGGGTCGCGCCCGCGTCGCCCGCGGCCGGCGCGTCGGCCTGGGTCGCGCCCGCGTCGCCCGCGGCCGGCGCGTCGGCCTGGGTCGCGCCCGCGCCGCCCGGGCGATCCTGCCGGAGCAGCTCGACGATGTGGGCCCTCGCCTCGCGCTCGCGGCGCGCGCGCTGCGCGACCCATCCTGCGACGGCCGCCCGGGCCGCCTCGTCCAGATCGAGCGCGGTGAGCGTCTCGCGCAGCACCTCCTCGTCGCGCAGCGCGCCGGTCGCACGCGCGAACTCACGGAGCCCTTCGGCCACGGGGCGGAGCCGCCTCGTGCCGTAGATGCGTCGCGCCGGCTTGAGCAGCGTCCGGAGCCGGCGAAGCGAGACCCGGAAGTCGTGCACCGCCTCCGCGTCCGGCTCCGCGCTCTCGCCCTGCTCGCTCGCGGCGACGACGCGCCGCGCATCGGCGCGGACGCGCTCGATGTGGGAGAGCAGCACTGGATCCAGGAAATCTCGCGCGGAGAGCCTCGCGCCGTCGCCGGCTCCGGCGCCACCGCCGCCCGAGGGCGGGGGGCTCCCCTCGAGCGGCGTCACAGGCGCGTGAGCGCCACCGTCACCAGCGGGCGCCTCCCGAGCTTCGCCTCGAGCGTCCGGCGCGCCGCGAGCCGGGCGATCTCGATGATGTCGTTGTCGCGGCGCCGCGCGCGCGGCTCGCAGTCGTTCACCGCCTGCGCGACCGCGCGCGCCGCGGCCCTCAGCGCGCCGCCCTCGAGCTCCCCGGTGACCCCGCGGGCGAGGACCTGCGGCGGCGCCGCGAGGGCGCCGTGCACATCGACGACCAGCGACACGAAGGCCACCCCGGAGCGACCGAGGTTCGCTCGCTCCCGGAGGACCTCCTCCCCGAGCTCCTCGCCGCCCGCCGTCGCCACCCGGCCGGTGACGGCCCGGCCGCTCCGGCCGAGCGGCTGCGCCTTGCCGATCTCGACGACGTGGCCGTTCTCGGCGACGAGCACCTCGGCCACGCCGCGCTCCCGCGCGAGCTCCGCGTGCCGCGTCAGGTGGTGCAGCGCGCCGTGCACGGGGAGGAAGCTGCGCGGCTGGGTGAGGTCGATCATGCGCGCCTGCTCCGTCCGGTGCGCGTGCCCGCTCGCGTGGACGCGCCGATCCGTCGACCACGTCACGAGCTCGACGCCGAGGCGGAGCAGCCCGGCCATCATATCGACGACGGGGCGATCGTTGCCCGGGATGACGCGGCTCGAGAGCACGACCCGATCCCCCTCTTCGAGGCGCAGGAGCGGGTGCGTCCCCGAGGCGAACCGCGTCAGCGTGGAGGCCCGCTCGGCCTGCGTGCCGCTCGCGATGACGAGGAGCCGCTCGCGCGGCATCGAGGAGGCGACCTCGGGCGGGACGAGCAGGTCGCTCGGCCACGGGAGCCTCCCCACGGCCTGCGCGGCCCGCACGTGCGTCTGCACGCTGCGGCCGAGCAGGCAGATCTTGCGGCGCGCGCGGATCGCGGCCTGACCGAGGGCGAGGAGGCGCTGGACGTTCGAGGCGAAGACGCCGACCACGACGCGCGCCGGCGCGGTCTCGACGAGCTCCGCCAGCGCGTGGGCGACGGCGCGCTCGCTCCCCGCCTCGCCGGGCGAGTCCACGTTGGTGCTGTCGGACAGGAGCAGCCGGACGCCGGCGTCGCCGAGCGCCCGGAAGCGGGCCTCGTCGGTCGGCTCGCCGTCGAGCGGCGTCGGGTCCAGCTTGAAGTCCCCGGTATGGACGACGAGCCCCGCGGCCGTGTGGATCGCGAGCGCCGTCGCGTCGACGATCGAGTGCGTCACCCGGAGCGGCTCCACGACGAAGCCGCCGATCGCGACCTCGCGCCCGACCTGCGTGGGCAGCAGGCGCACCTTGTCCTCGAGCGCGTGCTCCGCGAGCCGGTAGCGCACAAGCTCCAGCGCGTGCGGCGGGCCCCAGACGGGGACGTCGAGGTGACGCAGGAGGAACGGCAGCCCGCCGATGTGATCCTCGTGGCCGTGCGTCAGCACGATGCCGCGCACCTGATCACGGAGCGCGAGCACGTGATCGAAGCGCGGGTGATACACGTCGACGCCGAGGTCCGTGCTCGGGAACGTGACCCCGCAGTCGATGAGCAGCAGCCCATCGGCCTGCTGGAGCGCGAGGCAGTTCATCCCCACCTCGCCGAGCCCTCCGAGGGGCACGAGCCGCAGGGTGGACGGCGCTGGCGGGGGGAGCTGGCTCGGGGCGGGGGCGCTCTGCTCGGGATGCACGTTTGGTGGAGGGGGGCTGCCACCCAGGGCGCCGGGGGCCTACGGCCCGCGGCTTGCTGAGCTGGTCTGAAAGAGAGAGGACGACTTCTTCAAGACGTAACCCACATCGGCTCGCCGTCCCCTTCGAAACTTGGAGCGACAGTGTAGCCACAGGGTGGCCCCTTGCGTCACGCTCTCTCTTTCCAGTTCCACCGCCGGGGCCAGGCGGCGCCGACCTCACCACCGGATCTCGTGCCGCGCGGACCGGTTCCTGCACACCCTGTCTCCCCCCACCCCATCGTGACCGCCGGCGGACGCCGAGCCGCCTTTCCGTCGCCCATCCCCTGATTCCGAGGAGCCTCCGGTGATCGCTGCCCTGCTCGTCAATCTCCTCCGCCTGCTGCTGCTCCCCGTCAGCGCGCTCCGCTGGGCGTTTGCTGCACCCCGGGGCGGGTATGTCGTCCTCGAAATCGATGGCCGCGTGGTCGACCTGCAGCCCCCCCGGGTCCGCCTCGCGCTCCCGTGGCGTCCGAGGAAGAGGGCTCCGCTCTCGGTGGAGCGCGTCCGCGAGCTCGGCAAGCACCTGATGAAGGATCCGCGCCCGGCGGGGCTGCTCCTCCGGATGCGGTCGGTGCACGCGGGGCCGGCGGTGGCGGCCTCGCTGCGGGACGCGCTCCTCGAGATCCGGGCGGGGGGCAAGGACATCGTCGCCTACCTGCCGATGGGCGCCGACACCACGATGCTCCTGCTCGCCTCGGCCGCGCGGGCCATCGTCGTCGGGCCCGAGACGATGGTGTCGCCGCTCGGGTTCGCGGTGGAGGGCCGCTACGTGCGCCGCGCCCTGGAGCAGGTCGGCGTCGAGCCCGAGGTGTTCGCGAAGGGGATGTACAAGAACGCCGGCGAGGTGCTCGTGCGGGACACGATGAGCGCCGCGCAGCGCGAGCAGGTGGGCGCCCTGCTCGACGGGCGCCTCGGGGACCTGACCGCGGCGCTCGCCCAGGGGCGCCGCGTCGATCGCGAGACGGCCGCGCTGTGGATCGACGAGGCCCCCTTCGGCGCGGAGCAGGCCGTCGCGCGAGGCATCGTCGACGCGGTCGCGTACGAGGACGAGCTCGAGCACATGCTCGCGGCGGGGTCGCTCCCCTGCGCGACCGCGGCGCCGCGCCGCGCCGAGATCGGCGCGGAAAACGCGGACCGCGCATCGGGTGGAGGAGGCGCAGGAGCTCGCGCCGCCGCGCGGCATTCGAAGAGCCGCCTCGTGGCGGCGGGCCGCTACCTGGGCGCGCGGCGCGCCCTCTCGATGACGCCGGTGTGGCCTCGGCCCGTCCTCGGCGTCATCGAGGTGCACGGCGCGATCGTCAGCCGCGCCCGCTTCCGGGGCGCCTCCCTGGCCAGCGAGGAGCGGCTCGTCGCGAGCCTGCGCGCGGCGCGGCAGAACCCGCGCGTCCAGGGGGTCATCCTCCACGTCGACTCGCCGGGCGGCTCCGCGCTCGCGTCCGACAGGATCCACCACGAGGTCACCCGCCTCGCGGAGGTGAAGCCCGTCGTCGCATGCCTGTCGAACGTGGCGGCGAGCGGCGGCTACTACGTGGCGGCGGCCGCGCACGCGATCGTCGCGCAGCCGCAGACGATCACGGGGAGCATCGGCGTGGTCTCGGCGCGCTTCGCGCTCGGTCCGCTGCTCGAGCGCCTCGGCATCTCGACCGACGTCGTGAAGCGCGGCGCGCGGGCCGACCTGTTCTCGCCGTCGCGCAAGCTCGACGCGGGGGAGCGGGCGGTGGTGGAGCGCGAGCTCGACGCGATCTATGCCGCGTTCCTCCGCGTCGTCGCCCGCGGCCGCCGCCGCCCGGTCGAGGAGATCGAGCCGCTCGCGCAGGGGCGCGTCTACAGCGGCGCCGACGCGCAGGCGCGCGGCCTCGTCGACATGCTCGGCGGGTTCGAGCGGGCGCTCCACGAGCTGCGCCAGATGATCGGGCCCAAGGCGGCGGCCATCGAGCCGGCCATCGTGCGCGCGTCGCGGTACATCCCACCTCCACCGCTGCTGCCGGCGCCGGTGCCCACGCTGCTCGAGCTCGTCGGGCTCCGAGGGATCGCCCAGGAGGTGGCGCTCGCCATCCACTGCGAGGGGGAGCGGGTGCTCGCGTATTGCGCGGAGGCCGACGACCTGGACTAGATGGCGACGGCCGGGCGGGGCCCCAGCACGCGCCCACGCCCACGGCTCCATGGAAGAGCTGCTGGTTGGTTAGGCGCGTTCCCGGGAAGAGGCGGATTTTCTCGCGGGAGAAGCTGTGCGTAATCTGTGCGCCCGGTGGGTAGCACCTGTTCAGAACTGATCACGGATCGCTAGGAATCCCGTACCGGACAGAGAGGCCCTATATGTGGGCCCTGTTCGGAGGGAGATCCCAACATGTAGCGGTTCTCCTTGACGCACGGACCGTTCGCGAGTTTGGATAGCAAGCGGTCAGGCGCTCCCGCATGTCGGCGCACGCCTTTCAGGCATGGCACCTGAAACTATGCTCACTGGTCTGAAGACGGAACGTTTGAGCAGGTAGTAGGGGAGAAGCGACGAGACCTGTGGAGATCGAGGCGATGAGGCCTCGGAGTTCTCCAGGGAACTCTTTGTGCTTTCGGTAGGACCCGGGTCACCGCCAGGTGCGGTGGTTCACAGGAGGACTTGGAAATGGCCCAGTCGGCAGTTGTGGGTGACGGCGGTAAGCTCCCCGCCGGGAACGGCAAGATGGCGGCACGGACGAAGGAAGAGGGGGGGGCTCGTCCGGTGACCGGGGGGGCCGCCAAGGCGCAGGTCGACGGCGCAGCCTCGAAGAAGGGCACGAAGAAAGGGGCCTCGCGCCCGCGCGGGCTCGGGTTCGACCGGCGGTTCACGCACCGGGCCGCGGATCCGCTCGATGAGGTCACCTGGGAGCGCCGATCGAGCGTCATCACCAACCCCGACGGCTCGGTCGTCTTCAAGATGGAAGGGGCCGAGATCCCCGCCGGCTGGTCGCAACTAGCGACCGACATCGTCGTCTCCAAGTACTTCCGCAAGGCGGGGATCCACGGCAAGAAGGAGCTCGGCGAGACGAGCGTCCGCCAGGTCGTCCATCGGCTAGCGCGCACCATCCGCGAAGCGGGTGAGCACTTCGGTGGCTACTTCGCCTCGGCGAAGGACGCGGACACCTTCGAGGCGGAGCTCGCCTACCTGCTCGTCCATCAGTACGGCGCGTTCAACTCGCCCGTCTGGTTCAACTGCGGGCTCTACCACCGGTACGGCATCGAGGGGTCGGGCGGCAACTACGCCTGGAACGAGGCCTCGGCCGACGCGGGGAACGGGAGCGCCAACGGGAAGGCGTCGGCGCCTCGAACGAACGGGGCGGGCGCGGTCGACGACATCGTCGAGACCCGGAACGCCTACGAGCGGCCGCAGTGCTCCGCGTGCTTCATCCAGGCGGTCCAGGACGACCTGATGAGCATCTACGACCTCGTGAAGAGCGAGGCCCGGCTGTTCAAGTACGGGTCGGGGACGGGGACAAACTTCAGCTCGATCCGCGGGAAGCAGGAGAAGCTCTCGGGCGGCGGGACGAGCTCGGGGCTCATGAGCTTCCTCGAGGTGTTCGACCGCGCCGCCGGCGCGACCAAGAGCGGCGGCACGACGCGACGCGCCGCGAAGATGGTCTGCCTCGACATGGACCACCCGGAGATCGTCGACTTCATCCAGTGGAAGGTCCGCGAGGAGAAGAAGGCGATGGCGCTCATCGGCGCGGGGTACCCCTCCGACTTCAACGGCGAGGCGTACCACACGGTGAGCGGGCAGAACTCGAACAACTCCGTGCGCGTGAGCGACGAGTTCATGCGCGCGGCGGCGACGGGCGCGGCGTGGGAGACGCGCTCCCGGACGACCGGCGAGGTCGTCGACACGCTGAGCGCCAAGGATCTCTGGCGCCAGATCGCCGAGGCGGCGTGGGGCTGCGCCGATCCGGGCGTGCAGTACGACACGACCATCAACCGCTGGCACACCTGCCCGAACACGGCGCGCATCAACGCCTCGAACCCGTGCTCGGAGTACATGTTCCTCGACGACTCGGCCTGCAACCTGGCGAGCCTGAACCTCACCAAGTTCCTCCGCGAGGACGGCTCGTTCGACATCGAGGGCTACCGCCACGCGGTGCGGGTGTTCTTCGTCGCGCAGGAGATCCTCGTCGACTTCTCGGCGTACCCGACCCGCGGCATCGCGAAGAACTCGCACGACTACCGCCCGCTCGGGCTCGGTTACGCCAACCTCGGCACCCTGCTCATGCTGCAGGGCATCCCGTACGACTCCGATCAGGGGCGCTCGGTCGCGGGCGCGCTCACCGCGATCCTCTGCGGCCACGCCTACCGGGTCTCGGCGGAGATCGCCGCCGCGAAGGGGCCGTTCGCCGGCTTCGCCAGGAACCGCGAGCCGATGCTCCGGGTGATGGGCATGCACCGGGACGCCGCCTACGCGATCGACCGCGACCGCTGCCCGGAGTCGCTCTGGCGGGCCGCGTGCGCCGACTGGGACGAGGCGGTCCGGATCGGGCAGGAGCACGGCTACCGCAACGCCCAGGCGACGGTGCTCGCCCCGACCGGCACCATCGGCCTCCTGATGGACTGCGACACGACGGGCATCGAGCCCGACTTCTCGCTCGTGAAGTTCAAGAAGCTCGCCGGCGGCGGCTACTTCAAGATCGTGAACCAGTCCGTGCCCGAGGCGCTCCGGCGGCTCGGCTACCCCGAGGCCGAGGTGCAGGAGATCGTCGCCTACGTCTCCGGCACGAACACGCTCCTGGCGGCGCCGCACGTGAACCGGGCGTCGCTCAAGGCGCGGGGGCTCACGAGCGACGACCTCGCGAAGGTCGAGGCCGCGATCCCGGGCGTCTTCGATCTGGATCTCGCCTTCGGCCCCTGGATCCTCGGCGAGGAGGCCTATGACAGGCTCGGCGTCTCCAAGGAGTCACGGGCGCGCTTCGGCTTCTCGCTGCTCCAGCACCTCGGCTTCTCGGCCGCGGAGATCGAGGAGGCGAACGAGACGATCATCGGCCGCATGACGGTGGAGGGGGCGCCTCACCTGCGCGAGGAGCACTACGCGGTGTTCGACTGCGCCAACCGCTGCGGCAAGAAGGGCCGGCGGTACCTCGCGCCGATGGCGCACGTCCGCATGATGGCGGCCGCGCAGCCGTTCCTGTCCGGCGCCATCTCGAAGACAGTGAACCTGCCGAACGACGCGACGGTCGAGGAGGTGCAGCGGATCTACGAGGAGGGGTGGCGCCTCGGGCTCAAGGCGGTCGCGCTCTACCGCGACGGCTGCAAGGCGTCGCAGCCGCTCTCGTCGACCTCGAGCTCGAGCGACAGCAAGGAGAGCAAGGGCAAGGCCGACAAGGCCGAGGTCGCCGCGCCCATCGTCCAGGCAGCGACCGCGCTGGCGAGCCAGGCGCGCCCGCGCTCGCCCTCGGCGGCGGCGCCCGAGCGGTTCCGCCTGCCCAGGAAGCGCAAGGGCTTCACGCAGGAGGCGCGCGTCGGCGGGCACAAGATCTACCTCCGCACCGGCGAGTACGACGACGGGACGCTCGGCGAGATCTTCATCGACCTCCACAAGGAGGGCGCCGCGTTCCGCTCGATGATGAACTGCTTCGCGATGGCGGTGTCGATCGGGCTCCAGTACGGCGTGCCGCTCGAGACCTTCGTCGAGCAGTACACCTTCACCCGCTTCGAGCCGCAGGGCATCGTCGAGGGGCACGACTACGTGAAGATGTCGACGTCGATCGTGGACTACCTCTTCCGCGTGCTCGGAGTCGAGTACCTGAACCGCTACGATCTCGCGCACGTCCAGCCGGTCACCTCGGCCATGGAGGACCCTGTCGAGTCGCGGGCGCAGGAGAGCGGCGCGGCGTCGTTCTCGCCAACCGCGCCGGCCGCGGTGGCGCTGGTCGAGGGCGGCGGACGGACGGCGAGCGCGCTCGACGCGCAGCTCGAGGACATGATGGGCGACGCGCCGGTCTGCGACGGCTGCGGGCACATCACCGTGAGGAACGGGGCCTGCTACAAGTGCCTCAACTGCGGCAACAGCATGGGGTGCAGCTGAGCTGCGACGGGCGGGGGTGGGGGTGACGAGGGAGGGGCCGGCGGGGGGCCCTCCCACGAACTCGCGCCTTTTCGTGGCTGCTGCCTCGTGAACGGGGAGAGCTGGGCTTGCAGCGACTCGCTGCGATGCGGGCCGGCGCTCGGGTTCGTGGGGCCCTCCCCCGCCGGCCCCTCCCTCGTCACCCCCACCCCCGCCGACTCGGGGGGGAAGGGGGGAGTGAGGGTGATCGCGGAGCGTTTTGAGGTGAGGCGGGCGCGGGAGCGCTGCGGGTGGGGCCGTACGGGCTTGTACTCGGGCAGCCGTATGGATGCGCTCGGAGAAGCTCTGTAGAAGACGGAGGCATGATCCGGTCGCGTTCGTCCATCGCCTTCGTCGTTGTTGTCTGCAGCATCCTGTCTAGCTCCTGCCGGAAAGAAGAAGCAGAGCCGGAGACGATCCCCGCGCCTACACCGACGGTCGCGCCCGTGGCGGCCGATCCGGTGCCGGCGACCCCGACGCCCGCTGCGACCCCGACGGCGGCGGCGACGCAGGAGCCCGCGGCGGGCCAGGAGCCCGCGGCGGCGGCTTCCGCCGGGGCTGCGGCGGCAGCCGATGCAGGGGCGGCGACGGCCGAGGGGGCGGCGGGGACGGCGACGTCACGGGGGGGAGGCGCCTCCATCCAGGCGTGCTGCACGGCGCTCCACGCCGTCGCCACCAAGTCGGGCAAGTCGCCGGAAGCGAAGTCGAAGGCGGCGACGGCATCGCATCTCTGCGCCGGGATCGAGAAGCTCGTGAAGAGCGGGAAGACCCCGCGCGCCAAGGCGCTCACCCAGATCCGAGCGAGCCTCGGCGGGACCACGCCGCCCGCCGAGTGCAACTGAGCCGGGCGACGTCTCGTCCCGGGTACCGGCACCCCGCCCCGATCCGGCGAGCACGAGAGCCGGAACCCTGCCGGCTGCTTGAGGGCGCGCGGCCGGACTCCGCCATGTGTGGTCGCGCGGCGTTCGTCCGCGCCGCAGCGGCGGGCGATGGCGCCCGCCGCCGCGCATCGATCCTCATGGGAAGGAGCTGTCATGCCCTCGAAGCTGGTCACCGATCGTCAGAAGAGCGCCAACTCCGTCGTCGCGTCCGGCGAGACCCACGCCGGCCGGATCGCCGCGGAGCTCGAGGCGCTGCTCTCTCCGCACCTGCGCAAGGGAGAGAAGATGCCGGACGTCTCGCTCTTCACGCACATCGTCGCGCGCGCCCTCGCCGAGGCGCGCGATCGCATGGTGGCGGCCGACGAGGCGCACCAGGCGGAGCTCGCCGACGACGCGGCCCCGCGGGAGGCCCGCGACGAGGCCGCCGCCGCGCTGTACACCGAGCTGACCGAGCTCCGCGAGTGGCTCACCGGCCTGTACGGCGCCGCGGCGCTGGCGCGCCTCGGCTTCACGGACGCGACGCCGCGCGACCCGGCGCAGCTGGAGCGCTTCGCCGGCGAGGTGGCGCGCGCGCTCGGCGCCAGGGACCTGCCGAAGCCGCGCCGCAAGGGGATCCGCTGGGACGCCGAGGAGACGGTGCTCCGGATCGAGGGCCTGCGCGGCGCGCTCCGCGGCCACCTGAAAGATGTGGCCCGCGAGGCGCGCGAGGCCGAGGCGACGCTGCTCGCCAAGACCGCTGCGATCGCGGCGTACGACGAGCGGTTCAGCCGCGCCGCGACGTTCCTCGTGGGGCTGTTCCGGCTCGCCGGTCACCCGGAGCTGGCCGCGCGGGTGCGCCCGTCCTCGCGGCGTCCCGGCCAGATCGAGGCCGACGCGCCGCCGGCGGAGCCGGGTGGCGAGGCCCCGGTGGCGCCCGAGGAGGCCGCGCCGCTCGGCGGGTGAGCGCCGTCGCCGCGGCGACGGGCGCGAGCACGAGCGCCGCGGACGCGGCCGGGAGAACCCCAGGAGCGCTCGCGAGCGCCACGGACGCGGCCGGGAGCGCCTCTCGGGACAGCAGGCGCTCGGATCTCACGTCGAGAGCGGCGCGAGCGCGAGGCCGAAGGCCAGCACCTCGTCGGCGAGCTCTTTCAGGGCGGCGTCCTCGTCCTCGAGCAGGTGAAAGCGCTTGGCGAGATCTCGCTTCGACTTGCGGGCTTGCACCCAGCTCACGACGTCCGAGAGCGCGTCCGCGCCGAGCGCGTCGACGACGTAGCACTTGCACTCTTCCCGCTTCGTGCACTGCTCGCAGGATGCCTGGTTGCAGCGGTCACGCCCGCAGTTCTTCGCGATTGGGCGCCAGTACTTGCCCTCCTCCGGCGTCCTCGGGTTGTCGATCTGGTGGAGCCGGAGCCCGTCCTTGAGGTGCGCATAGCGGAGGACGTCGGCCGGCGCGGAGCGGAGCAGCTGGGCGATCCTGTCGATGCGGGTGAGGCGCTCGGGGGACGAGAGCACCTCGCGGTAGATCGCGAGCGGCACCAGCGCCTCTGCCGTGCGCACGTGGAGCGGGCGGGCGCGCTGGTAGGTCGGACGGTCCTTGGCGGCCTCGGCCAGCTTGCGGTACGTGCCGCCGACGGCGCCACCCGGGTGTCGCTGATCGGTATCTCCGATGGCGAGCACGATGCGACCCTGATCAGCGAGGCCTCGGAACTCGCTCGCGATCGTGTCTCCGCCGCCGCCGCGAGCCTCGTGGACCATGTCGATCGCCTCCCAGTGACGCTGGGCCAGCATCATGATGCCGAGCTCTGCGAACAGGCCCGCGTCGGTCCGGTTCTCGCCGAGGAGCACGCAGCACGCCGTCTTGTGGGTCCGGTCGAAAGCCGAGAGCGGCGCGCGGATCACCTTCCGGCCGCCTGGAACCTCGCGCGCCGTCCCGTCGAACGCCGCGCCGATTCCCAGCTCGATCGACCAGGGGACCTCGTCACGCAGGCCGGCGATCTGGGCGAAGTTCTCGTCCACGTGCTGGAGGGCTCGCCGCGCGCGCGGGGACCAGCCGTGCGCCGAGCCGAGGAGCGCCTCGGTGTCCTCGGGGCGCAGCGAGATCACGTGATTGCCATCGAAGTGCGCGAGGAGCAGGTTCTCGATGGACGCGTGCGAGCTTCGCGCGGTGGCGCTGTTCGAGAGCGCATCCGCCGCCGCGGACTCGTGGAGGTGGAGAAGCACCGCGCGTCACTCCGCCGCGGAGCGTACACGTCGGTCGGCGACGGGGGACAGGAAGCCGTAGGGCCAGTCGTGGAGGGCGCCGCTGTCGCGGTAGCCGGCGAGGCGCACCTCGGCCTCGCCGGTCTCCTCGTCCTTGTCGAAGAGGACGATCTGCACGTCCTCGGCCTTCAGATGGCCCTCATGGATCAGCTTGCCGAGGCCGTTGATCAGCGACTCGCTGTGCGTCTCCACGATGATCTTCGAGCCGCTTCCGGACACCGCCTCCACGAGCATTCGCGCGAGCTTCGCCTGGGCGGCGGGGTGGAGGTGCAGCTCGGGCTGCTCGATCGCGACGAGCGGCGCGGGGGCCCGCTTCTGCATGCGGGGGCGGATGCACGCCGCCCAGAGGGCGGCGGCCAGCGGGAGGACCTCGGAGTAGCCGAAGCCCACATCGACGAGGTTGACGAAGCCCTTGGCCGGGCCCTCCTTGACGAGGATCTCGGCGTGGATCCCGGTCGTGCGGACCTTCGTCTCGAAGTCCAGCGTGGTCTGGGTGAAGCGGGCGAAGTCCTCCGCCTCGGGGGTGGAGAGCGAGCGCAGGAACATGGGGAGGTTCTTGCCGTCGGGATCCACCTCATCGACGGCGAGGTTCTGGATGCGGTAGGCGCGCTCCGGGCTCACGCGGAGGGGCTTGAGGTACGCGACGCGGCTCATGAGGTCGGCGAGGACGAGATCGGCTGCCTCGATGATGTAGGGCGAGATGCGTGCCGCTGCCGCGGAGGCGATGCGCTCGAACTCGTCGTCGCCGGGGCTGAGATCGCCCACCTTTTTCTGAAATCGAGTGTGATTCGAGAGGGAGGCGAGCCGCTTCAGCATGGCGCTTCGTTTGCCAAGCAACACCTCGTCGGCCACCGTGTCGATCGTGTCCGCCGACGTGTTTCCGTGAAAAAAAGGAACGAGCAACGCGGCGAGCGGCTTGAGCAGGACCGTATCTGCCTTCGTCTGGTAGTCGATCGCCTCGGGTACGAGCCCTTCCGGCACCTGGTGGTAGCTCAGCGTCGGCTCCGTGCCTGGTTGCAAGGTCGGCAGCAGGTACGACTTCGTTCCCAGCGAGAGAGGCGCTTCGGTCTGGATGGTCTCGTCGTTCGCAACGAGCCTGAGGAGCCGGCCCGTGGCGTCGAGCTCCCATCGGACGACATGGCCCTCGGCGCCAATTTCGTAGCCCTTCACATGAGGGGTCTCGCCTCCGGCGAGCGTCACCGCGATGTCGAAGGCAGGGTCGCCGAGAGCGACCTGTGCCTGCTCTGGCAGCCGCAGCCGGAATTGGAAGGTTACCTCCGGCTCGACGAGCCGACTGGAGGCGGCGTCCTTCAGCGAGCCAAAATCCACATACCGCTCGTGATACCAGAGGATCGGGCTGTCTCGGGGCGTCTCCACGCTCTGCCGGAGCAGCGGGAACGCTCGAAGGAATGTGCTCTTGCCCGAGCTGTTGCGGCCGACCAGGACGGTGATGGGCCGGATCGGCACGAGGCCGGTGTCCGTCAGGCACCGCAGGTTCTTCACGCCGAACGCTTCGAGGCTCACCTGACTCGGGTAGCGAACGGGTCGCAAGCGGTCAAGAACGGGGCAGGGGGCGCCCGGGATCGAGCGGTGCCGCGCGCCGCCTGCCTCCGCTGGCCCGGTACCTGGTCGCCCGCGGGCGCCTCGCCTGTTTCGGGTTCGGCCGGCGCACCGTCGCCGCAACGGGAAGGAACGCCCGGAAAACGAAGCGTGGCACGGGCAGCGCCCGACGGGCACGGCGCGCAAGGTTGGGCCCGTGCGTCGAAGGGGATCGGCGAGACGCCGTGCGGCCCCGTGAGCATGCGTCGCGTCCCTGCTCCTTGCTTCGCTGCTGGCCGTGTCCTGCTCCAGGCGTGATCGCGAGCGCCGCGGACACGGCCGGGAGAACCCCAGGAGCGCTCGCGAGCGCCGCGGACGCCGCTGGGAGAACCCCAGGAGCGCTCGCGAGCGCCGCGGACGCGGCTGGGAGCGCCCCAGGAGCGCTCGCGAGCGCCGCGGACGCGGCTGGGAGAACGCCAGGCGGGATCGCGAGCGCTGTTGCTGGAACAGACAGACTCAGGCGAAGTGGTCGTACCCCCGCGCCACGAGGTCCGTGAGCTGCCCGCCCGGTCCGAGCAACGCCACGTCGCTCGCGCCCTCCTCGCGCGGCACGCAGCGGCCGATCGCCACGAAGCCGGCGAGCTCCCCGACGTCGGGGCCCGCGACCACGACCGCGTAGTCCTCGCCGCCGTACAGCGCGAGATCCAGCGCGTCCACGCCGAGCAGCGCGGCGGCGTCGCGGAGGTCGGCGCTCACGAGCGCCGCAGGATCGAGCAGCGCGCGCACGCCGCTCGCGCGCGCGAGGTGCGCCACATCCGCGACGAGGCCGTCGGAGACGTCGATCGCCGCGCGGGCGCGCCCCGCCGCGCGGAGGCCCGCGTCGATGCGCGCCACCGGGCGGCGGAACGCGCGGATCGCCTGCTCGGCCGCGGCGCTGGCCGGCGCGATGCCGCGATCGAGCAGCGCAAAACCGGCCGCGGCGAGGCCGACCGGACCGGCCAGCGCGAGCGCGTCGCCGGGCCGCGCGCCGTCGCGCCTGAGCGGCAGAGCCGCGACGCCGAGCGCCGTCGTGGTGATCGAGATCTCGCCGCCCCGCGAGAGATTCCCGCCGATGACCGCCGTGCCGATCTCGTCGCACGCGGCGCGCTGACCCCTCGCCAGCGCGCCGAGCTCGTCGTCGCTCACGCTCGGAGGAAGCACCAGCGCGGCCAGCAGGCCGACAGGGCGCGCCCCCATCGCCGCGAGATCGCTCGCCGCGGCCATCGTCGCGCGGTAGCCGAGATCCTCGAAGCCCAGGAGATCGCGCCGGAAATGGACGCCCTCGACGGCGCTGTCGACCGTCCAGACGAGCGGCTCCGGGGCGCCCGGGAGGGCGCCGCCCCGCGGGGCCAGGGGCGCGAGGATCGCGGCGTCATCGCCGATGCCGCACAGAACATGATCGCCGGCCGCACCCCCGAGCACGGCGCGCAGCATGTCGATGCGCTTCCACTCGGAGCGCCCGCTCATTGGAAGATGGGCGGCAGGACGCTGTTCGCAGGCGAGCCAGCGACCGTCGGCAGCTTGACCACGAACACCGTGCCGCGCGGCTCGTTCGGCTCGATGCGCACCGTGCCGCTGTGCGCCTCGACCAGGCGCTTGACGATCGAGAGACCAAGCCCCGTGCCGCCGTGCTCCCGCGTCGAGCTCTGATCGATCTGGTAGAACGGGTCGAATACCTTCAGCCGCTCGCCGGCAGGGATGCCGATGCCCGTGTCCACGACGCGGATCTCGACCGCCTGCTGGAGAGGCGCGACGAGCACCAGCCCGGGGAGGTCGTCCATGTCCTCGCTCACGGCGCGCGCGACGAGCAGCACCTCGCCCCCCGCCTCGGTGAACTTCACCGCGTTCTCGACGAGGTTGATGAACACCTGGCGCAGCCGGTCGCCGTCCCCCAGCACCGGCGGGAGATCGTCCTCGGCCTGGATCCGGAGCTCGACGCCCTTCTTCGAGGCAGCTGGCGCGATGGTCGACGCCGCCTCGACGAGCACCGGGCCGACGGCCACCTCGGTGCGATGCACGATCAACGTGCCGCTCTCCAGCTTCGAGAGGTCCAGGAGGCTCATGATGAGCCCGAGCAGCTGCTCGCTCTTCGACCGGATCGTATCGATGAACTCGCGCTGCTCATCGGTCAGAGGTCCGCCGATGCCCTCGGCGAGCATCTCGCTGTACCCCATGATCGACGTGAGCGGGGTCCGGAGCTCGTGCGACACCGTGGCCAGGAAGTTCGACTTGAGCCGGTCGAGCTCCTTCAGCCGCTCGTACGCCTGCTCCAGCTCCGCGTTCTTCTGCGACAGCTCACGGAAGCTCTCGCGGATCGACGCGACGTGCATCGTCGAGGTGAGGAGCGATTTGTGCCCGCTGAACAGGATCAGATCGAGGACCGAGCGGAGGTGGTCCGCGATCGCGCCGAGCCGCTCCGGCCGGAGCCGCGGCATCCGCAGCCGCCCCTCCGCCGCAGGCGCGAGATCGAGCTGGGACGCCGCCTCGATCTGCGCGACAGGGAGATCGTCGAGGCCGTCGGGCAGGTAGGGGCCCAGGATCGACCGGCCGATCGCACGCCCGTCGTACTCGATCGGGAACACCTGGTAGAGCGCGCCCTCGAAGCAGGGATCCGCGACCTCGCTGCTGGCCGACGCGCCTTGTTTTGCCGTCCGATCCGCCGGCGCCACGCTCGCCCGCCGGCCTTCCTGCTCGCCGGTCAGGCCGCCGAGCGGCGGGAGCGGCGCGAGCGCGCCCGACTCCGCGAGCGTGGCGCCGTTGATCGATTGGATCCGGATCGGCAAGCCGAACAGCTTGTGAAATGACGCCGCCATCTCCCCGAGTGCCTGGCGATCCACGAGATCCTCGAGCGAGAGGGGGCCGATGCCGACCAGGTCGACCACCGGCGCCGCCGCGGGGGGAGGCAGCGTCGAGGGCTCAGGCGCGCTGGACGCGCCGTCGCGCTTCGAGGAGCCGGGCCCGTCCGCGACGCGCGCCGACGGCATCGGCGCGGAGCCCGGCATGCTGAGGAGATCCTCGTCGTCGAGACCGAAATCCGCCGGCGTCCCCTTGTGGGCGTCGGGCCTCATGGAACGATCCGGGAGCTCTTCTCGAGGCTGCCGCCCATGCGCCTCGCGAGGAGGTCGTTCACCGAGCTCGTCACCCCGAGCTGGCGCGCCGCGCTGTTCAGGAGCTCCTCGCCGCTGATCGACAGCCGCTTCGAGAGCTGATGCGTCTGATCGAGCGTCTCCCACGTGAGGTGGAGAAGACCCATGAGCGTCTCCACCGTGCCCACGCCGCGGGTCGCGACGGCCTTGTACACCGGCTCCTTGCCCCGCGCGGCGAGCCGCGCCAGCTCCTCGTCGCTCCGGATGTCGGGCAGGTCGCGCTTGTTGAACTGGATGACGAGCGGCATCCTCGCGAGATCGAGGCCGTTCTCTCGCAGGTTCTGGCGGAGATCGAAGAACGCCTCGGCGTTGCGCTGCGTCTCGGAGATCTGAGAGTCGGCGATCAGCGCGACCCCGTCCGCGCCCTGGAGCACGAGCCTCCGGGTGGCGGCGTGCATCGGCTGGCCGGGCACGGTGAACAGCTTGATGCGGAGCGAGACGTCGCCGTCCTTCGCGCGGAAGGTGAGCGGCAGGAGATCGAAGAACAGCGTGCGATCGTCCTGCGTCTCGAGCGTCATCAGCCGTCCGCGAGCGTCTGACCCGGCGAGGCCGTGCAGCGAGACGAGGTTCGTCGTCTTGCCGCTGAGCGCCGGGCCGTAATAGACGAGCTTGATCGTCACTTCACGGGCTGCGAAGTCGAGCTGCACGGCCGCATTCTCGCATGAGCGCCCGACGATTGGATATGGCCACGGCGCATGGCGGAGGAGGCCGGGCTGGGCCGGGTCTCCTCCCTTGTCAGGAGGCGTGCGCCCCGCTCAGGCCGAGCCGCCCGGCGCGTTGGGCACGCTGGACACGGGCGGAGGGATCGGCCTGCTCTCGCCATTTTCGACGGTCCAGAGCGCGCTCCGCAGCCCCTCCAGGCGCGACGTCAGCGCCTGGAGCGCCTCGGCCTGGGCGTCGCACGCCTTGAGCTGGCTCTCGCTGCTCGGCTCGGCTTGGACCCGCTCCTCGCGCGCCGCCTTGAGGACCTCGATGACCTCCCGGTGCAGCTCCTGGCCGGCCGTGACCACCCACGCGTCGAGCCGGCTCGCGAACTCCTGGATCATCTCGTCGAGCTTCGGCCCGATCCGGGTGGCGGCCTCGCGCAGCGCGATCGGCGCCATCTCCTTCGCCTTCTTGCGGGTCTCGGCCTCGACCTTCTCCTTCACGTACACGGCCAGGACAGGCGCCGCGAGCGCCAGGATCCCGCCGAGCAGGGCGTTCGTGAACATCACGCCGAGGCCGATGGTGAAGAGCGCGAAGACGCCGACATCGTAGCCGAACGTGTCGACCTCGACGTTCGGCGGCTTCACGTCGCCGCCGAGCGCCTCGCTGACCCGCTTCGCCACGTCGTGCGCGTCCTCGCGCACGAGCGCGATCGTCTTCTCGGCGAGCGCCTCGAGCGCCGTGGCGATCTCCTTCGTCTCGGCCTGCGCCCACTCGGCGAACGTGCGCTCCAGGAACGCCCCGAGGTAGACCTTGATCTCGTCGGTGTGGGCCTCGTCGATGATCGCCGGGAGCTGCCGGAGCACATCGTCGACGAAGCGATCGAGGTCGCGATGCACCCACGCCCGGATGGCGCTCACCTCCTCGCGGATGCCGGCGCGCCGCTCCTCGATGGTGCGCGACTGGCCGGCCAGATCCTTCTCGATCATCTCGATGCGGCGGCTGAGCTCCTCGCGCGACATCGCGGTCGCCCGCCGCCGCGCGTCCACGCCCTTGCCGAGCAGGCGCGCGGACTCGAGGCCCTCGCCGAGCGCGTTGTCGAGCAGGATGCGCCCGCGCTCCTCGGCGAGGAAACGGGTCAGGTGATCGAGCAGCTCCGGCATCCCGCTGCCGGGCCGATCACCCTCCAGCGCCCGCTCGCTCGAGATCGGGAAGACCACGGGCGATTTCACGAGCTTCCCGAGCTCGCTCCGGATGTACGCGAGCGCCTCGACCTCCTCGTCCTGGCTCCAGATGTCGCGCTTCGTCACGACGAACAGGATCTTGTCGCGCGACTGCCCGAGCAGCTTCTCCTGGAGGAAGACCCGCTCGCTCTCCTTGAGCGGCTGGCCGGCGTCGATGAGGAACAGCACGGCGTCCGACCGCGGGATGTAGCTGTAGGTGATGTCCGCCCGCTGGAGCGAGAGGTCGTTCACCCCGGGGGTGTCGACGAGGACCACGCGCTCGCGCAGGAGCTCGGCCGGGTACCCGACCTCGAGGAACTTCACCTCGCCGGCGCTCGACGAGCGCTCGCCGCCGACGGTGAAGGCCCGCACGTCCTCGAACGGCAGGCCGGTGCGCTCGCCCGACGCGTAGACCACCTCGGCGCGCGGATCGGCCGCGTACTCGAGGTGGTGGATCACCGCCGTCGTGGGCGTCACGCCGACGGGGAGGATCGAGGCGCCGAGCAGCGCGTTCACGAACGTCGTCTTGCCGTGGTTGAACTCGCCGACCACGACGAGGTGGAAGCGATCGGCGTCGAGCTTCTTCACGAGATCGTTCGTGATGCGCGTCGCGACGCTCTTGGCGCCGAGGGCCTCGGCGAACGTCACGAGATCCCTGAGCGCCCCGGTCACGTCGTCTTTGCGGCTGTGGAAGGATTCGAGCATGTGCGTCTACCTCGGCCTTGCGCCTTGCCAGGAGCGGGAGCCCCTCAGCCCCAGATCTTGATGACTTCGTGCACCTTCTCGTCGACCTCCTCCATGGAGAGGCCGCCCGCGCCGAGCCCGGCGTGGCGCTTGTAGAGCTCGCTCTCGGCGAAGGCCCGGAGCGCGAGGACGCGCTTCGGCAGCCACGGGTGGCTGGCCGTGAACTCGGCGAACCTGCCGACGCCGCCCTTGCCCTCCTCGTGCTGGGCGATGAACGCCTCGAGGTTGAGCTCCTCGTACAGCTTGGTCGAGCCGAGCGCGAGCTTGGTGAGCGCGCGCGTCGAGACGTCGAGGCTCTTCGCGCAGAGCAGGCCGGCGCGGTCGCAGGTGACCTCGGCCCGGCGCGACCAGCCGGAGAGCGCGAGCATCGCCGGGCCGACGATCCACTTCACGAAGACCGACGCCATCCGCGTCAGGTAGTGCATGGCGGTCAGGTAGACCACGTGGCTGTTGTGGATGTGGCCGCACTCATGGCCGATGACGCTGAGCAGCTCGTCGTCGGTGAAATGATCGACCAGCGCCGAGTGCACCATGATGAACGAGTCGTCGTTCGTCCCGTAGGTGGCCGCGTTGAGGGTGGGGCTGTTGACGATGTAGATCGTCGGGGTCGCGATCCCGAGCGTCTCGGCGCAGTGGACCGCGAGCTTGTGGACACGCGGGAACTGCGCGGGGCCGACCTTGACGGCGTGGCCGAGCAGCTCGTTCTTGCCGACCGTCTTGAACAGCCTGACCGCGGCGGTCACGGCGAGCTCGACCGGACGCATCTTCTCGAAGGCGAGCCGCGTGTTCTTGTCGGACACGTAGGCATACGCGTTGCCCGCGCCGTCCCCGCCGCCCGCGCGCTGGCCCTTCCGTCTCTCGATGAAGCCCTTGAAATCGAGCGTTCCGACCTGTGCCATTCGGCGAAGGTAACGGCCTAGCCGGGACCGCGCAACGCCGCCATCGCCAGGCGCAGCGAAGTTAACGCAAAATCACAGACGACCTCCGCTCACATCTGAATCAGTCGGCGAAGGCGCCAAGCAGACGGTGATCAGACAGCGGAAGACGTCGGCGCGAGTCGACGCGGATCAGACGCCGAGCAGAGCGAGGAGCCCCTCCGGGCCGAGGCGCTCGAGCGTCCGCTGCCGCGCAAGGAAGCGCCGGAAGTCCTTGTAGACACCGCTGCCCTTCGGGCGGAGCTCGAAATCGGTGATGCGCGTGATGGAGAACCTCAGCGCCGCGATCACGCTCTCGTGGAACAAACGGTCGCGCTCCTCGGTTGAGAGCGGCCGCACCGCCGTGTAGCCGGCGGCGAGCGCGGCCGCGAGATCCGGGTCGAGATCGTCGCCGAAGCACCACGCGAGCATCGTGACGGCGAGGTCGAACGCGGCGCTCCCGCGCGAGGCGCTCTCGAAATCGAGCAGCGCCGAGATCTCGCCGGCCTCCCAGAGCACGTTGTCGCGGAAGAGGTCGCCATGGATCAGCGTCTGGGGGCCGGGTGTCCGCGGCGCCGCGGCGCGGATCCGTTCGAGCCGGCCGGTGAGCTCGTCGACGGCGGCGGCCACGTCGGGCGGGAGGGCCGGGGCGGGAGCGGGGGCCGTCGACTTCGCGCCCGCAGGGGAACGGAGCCCCCGGAGCCGCTGGTCGAGGCTGTCGAGGTCGAACCGGCTGGCGTTCGCCCCCTCGAACGAGGCGCCGACGAGGTGCACCCGCGCCAGGGCCGCGCCGACGCGGCGGGTCGCGTCCGGCGTGACGCGCGCCTGGCAGAGCGACGCTCCCCCGACCCACGGGAACAGCGCGACCGGCTTTCCAGCGTGCTCCGCGACGAACGCGGCGCCCTCCGACGCGGCGTCCGTGTCGGAGGGCGCCGCGTCGCGGCGCCGGAGCGGCTGCGGGGTGGCGACGCCCCCGGCCGCGAGGTGCTCGAGCATGCGGGCTTCGCGTGACGCCGCGCCGAGCTGCTGCTCCTCGTAGACCCGCAGGAACACCTGTCCGCGGCCGTCGGCGAGCGCCAACGCGAAGTTGGAGTTGACGCTCCCGGCGAGCAGGCCGCGCACGTCGGCGATCTCCAGGCCGTAGAGCGCGCCGATGCGGCGGGCATCCGCGAGCGAGAGGGGGGTCAGGATGGCCATCGCGGCGCAGGGTAGCCTCGCCTCGCCCGCGGTCTCTACAGGAACCTGGAGGAGCGCGCCGAGCGGGAGGCGAGGAGGGACGGGGAGGCAACGGAAGGGGGACGAGCGGTGAGAAAATGCGCGCTCCACACGAAGATCCGCGGTGCCCCTGGTCGCGGACCGGCCCCGCGTGCGTTATGAAATCGAGTGAGCGGGAGCGACATCCCCCTTCGATTATCGAATGCCCACCCTCTACGGAAACACCACCGGACTCAGCCCCCAGGCCACCAAGACCCTCGAGCGCATCTACCGCCGCAAGGTCCCGCTCGCCAGCATCGCCACGCCCGAGCTCATCAAGGCGCTCGCCGAGGCGTCGCATGAGACGGGGCGCCAGGTCGGCGCGCTGGTGCACCGCTCGGGCGAGATCGACTACGTCATCGTCGGCGACGCGACCCGGCTGATGCTGCCGGACATCGGGCGCCTCCGCGCCGCGCAGGGCCGCTTCAGGGCGCTGCGGCTCGTCCACACACACCTCTTCAACGAGCCGCTCACCCGGGACGATCTCGTGGATCTCGTCCGTCTCCGGCTCGACCTGGTCGCGGCCGTGCAGCTCACCCCGCAGGGCGAGCCGCGGACCCTCCAGTACGCGTACAACGTGCCGGTCCACGGGAAGGAAGCGGTCACGGTGACCGTGGACGAGGCCGAGGGACGCGGCGACAGCCGCGGGGAGGCGGCGCTGCCGTATCGGACCGTGGGCCCCGTCGCGATCGGCCGCGCCGACGTCGATTTCGGCGCGCTCATCCAGGCGCTCGAGGACGAGTTCACGAAGCGGTCGCGCACGCGGTCGGTCGCGGCGAAGGACGGCCGCGCGATCCTCGTCCACGTCGCCGAGAAATCCAAGGTGGGGGCGCTCGCCCGGGCCGAGGAGAGCCTGCGCGAGCTGACCGAGCTCGCCGGCACCGCGGGCGTCGACGTCGCGGACACGGTCCTCCAGCTGCGCGATCGGCTCGACCCGCGGCTCGTGCTCGGCAAGGGCAAGCTGGACGAGGTCGTGCTGCGCGCCTCGGAGCTCGACGCGGAGACGCTGGTCTTCGACCGGGATCTGACCCCCTCCCAGGCCTCGGCGATCGCGAAGCACACGGATCTCAAGGTGCTCGACCGGACGCAGCTCATCCTCGACATCTTCGCCCAGCGGGCCGAGTCGTCGGACGGCAAGCTCCAGGTCGAGCTGGCCCAGCTGAAGTACACGCTCCCTCGCCTCGGGCAGAAGGACGACTCCCTGTCTCGCCTGACGGGCGGCATCGGCGGGCGCGGTCCGGGCGAGACGAAGCTCGAGATCGGGCGCCGCCGCGCGAAGGAGCGCGTCAGCTTCCTGGAGGCGCAGCTGAAGCGGCTCTCCCGCCAGCGCGAGCAGCGCCGCCGCCGCCGCACCCGGCTCGGCGTGCCGGTGGTCTCGATCGTCGGTTACACGAACGCCGGCAAGAGCACGCTGCTGAACACGCTGACCGGCGCCGACGTGCTCGCCGAGAACAAGCTGTTCGCGACCCTTGACACCCGCTCGAGGCGGCTCCGTTTCCCCGAGGAGCGCGAGGTGGTGATCACCGACACCGTCGGCTTCATCCGGGAGCTGCCGAAGGACCTGTTCGCCGCCTTCCGGGCGACGTTCGAGGAGGCCGCCGACGCCGACCTCCTGCTCCACGTCGTGGACGCGAGCGATCCCGCACGCGACCAGCACATCGAGACGACCGAGGCGCTGCTGACCGAGCTCGATCTCATCGGCATCCCCCGCATCGTGGTGTTCAACAAGGCGGACCTGATCGCCCCGGCGGAGGGGCGGCGGCTGCTCCTCGGGCACCCGGATGCGGTGGTCCTGTCCGCCACGGACCGGGAGACGACGCGGGAGCTGCTCGCGAAGCTCGCGGAGCGGCTCAAGAGCCGCTGGGAAGAGGCCGCGATGGTGCCTGCCTACGAGGCGGAAGCCGCGGAGGACGAGCTCGGGGACGGCGGGCTGTTCGAGGGAGAAGCCGAGTCGATGACGGTGCTGGGCCCGCCTTCGAGCTCCGGGGCAGGAGAGATCAGCGCGCGTGTGAGAGGGACGTTCGAGGCGTGAGCTCCGCCGGGCTCCCTGGGGAGCCCGGCGGGAGCCGGAGAGAGCTCAAGGCGTCTCCGGGATCTCCTCACACGTGAAGAGGGGGCTGGGGAGGCACTTGCCGCTCGCGCACTGCTCGTTGGTGGTGCACTCCTCGCCACCCACCAGCTTGCAAGCGCCCTTGCCATCGCAGGCGTTGATGCCGCTGCAGTCCGCCCCGTCCTCGCTGCCGAGCGGGATGTTCGAGCACGTACCCTCCGACCCCGCGACGTTGCAGGCCATGCACGCCGTGTCGCAGGCGGCGTTGCAGCAGACGCCGTCAACGCAGAGCCCGGTGGCGCACTCGCTCGCTTCCGTGCACTCCACGCCGTTCGCGGGTTTGCACTCGCCTGCGGCGTCGCACGCCTGGCCCTCGTCGCAGCCCAGGCCCTCCGCGCCGGCCGCGGCCAGCTCGCAGGCGCCGTCTGCGCACTCGTGGCACTTCGCGCAATGCGTGTCCTCCGTGCACTCGGTGAAGCAGGCGTCGGCCTCCGGATCGCAGGCGAACTCCTCGCACGCTTTCTCCTCGCCGGGCCCGCACTCCACGCTCTCCCCGTCGCAGGTGCCGCGGCTCGTCTCGACGCCCTCGGAGCACGTCGGCTCGCCGCACTCGGTCTCGGCCTTCGAGGGGCCGCACTTGCCGTCGTCGCCCGACGCCTTGAGCGCGGCGGTGCAGGCGTCGCACTCCGCATTGCAGGCGGCGTCGCAGCAGACGTCGTCGGCGCAGAAGCCGCTCGCGCAGTCCGTGGCTGCGGTGCACGCCTTGGCGGTGTCGCACTTCGGACAGATGGAACCGCCGCAGTCGACGTCGGTCTCTTCGTTGTTCTTCGTGCCGTCAGAACATCCGTCGTCGGGGACGTCCTCGTCCCCCGGGATGCGCGAGCGATCGACCGAGGCGATGAGCTCGCAGCCCATCCCGAGAGCCGAGAGCGCGCCAGCGCAGAGCGCCATCGCGAGAAGATGCTGTTTCTTCCACATAGTAGTCCCCTTAGAAGGTAAACCGCGCGGCGGCGCCGCCGCCTGTCGGGCTGACGAACGGAGTGACGAACGCCTTCTTCGTCACGCTCGACGCTGCGGCCTTCGCCTGGGCCGGGTCGTCGCTGAGGAGCAGGACCGCGCCGGTGACGCCGAACGTGAGCGCCACCGCGAAGGACATGTCCGCGATGAGCGCGAAGCGATCGACCTTGTCCGCGGTCTTGGTCGTCGGGGCGTCATCGAAGTCGCTCTTCGCGCCGAGCGCCTGGATGCCGAAGATCGTCCCGACCACCACACCGGCGCCCGCGAGCCCGAGGGTGACGTAGGCCGGCACCGGAGAGCGCGGCTCGATCGGCGCTGACGGCGGCGGCGGCTGCGCGGGCGGCACGTCGGCGGGCGGCGGCGGGGTGGGGGGCTGGGCCGGCGTCGCAGCGACCGGCGCCGGCGCCTGCGGCGTCAGCGTGACGTTGACCTCGCGCGCCTCGGCGAAGGTGACCTCGAGCTCCTGGCTCGCGTCGGCGAACCCCTCGGCGGAGACGGTGAGGGTGTGCTTGCCGGGCGGGACCGAGAGCTCCTTGCCGGTCTGGGCCACGCCGTCGACCGCGACCTTGAGGCCAGGCGGCGCCTCCGGGACGGTCGCGACCTTCACCTTCGCCGGCGTCTTCTTCAGGGCCTCGACGCGCGCCTGACCCTCGGCGATCTTCTCCTTGAACTTCTCGGCGTCCGGTTTCGAATCGAGGAACGCCTGCCAGGCCGCGACGGCCTCGGTGACGAGGCCCTGCTTGTCGAGCGAGAGGGCGAGCTTGTACTTCGGTGCGGCGCCGGGCACGTGCTCGTCCGCCTGGCGGTACAGGTCGGCCGCGACGGTGTACTCGCCCTTGTCGAACCTGGCCTCGGCCTCCTTGTAGAGCTTCTTCGCCTCGTCCTTCTTCTGCTTCTCGGTCAGCGCCTTCTTCGGCTTGGTGGTGGTCACCTTCGTCGCGGGCTCACCGGCCTTCGCGGGAGCCGCCGTCGCGGGCGTGCCCGCCTTCGCGGGAGCCGCAGCGGGCGTCCCGGTCGCGGGCGGCGTCGCGCCGGCCGCGGGCGGCGTCGCAGCGGGGGTGGGCGCCTGCGCCGCGGATGCGGCTGGCTTCACAGGAGCCGCCGCGGCGGCCGGCTTACCTGCCGGGGGCGCTGCCGGCTTGGCATCCGTCTGCGCAGATGCCGGACTGACGCTCGTCAGCGTCAGGAGCCCAGAGACCATCGCCGCCGAGGTCAACATCGTCAGCCGGCCCGATCGTGAACGCATACCGTAAGCCCTCCTCCGCGGATAGTGTCGCGTGGGCGCCCACTTAAGCCTTGAAGGCCGCTCTACACAAGGGGTTTCGCGTTCATCCGGGGGCGCGTGCGCCTTGGCCCAGGCCCGCGCCCCCGCCGCGCCCCCGCCGCTTTGGCGCGGCCTCCTCGGACATCAAGGCTCGTCGCCTCGCTCCAGCCATGCAGGGAACCGAAGCCTCGCCTCCAGCCCGAAGCCCAGGGTCGCCCGGCGCATGCGCGCGGCCCGCTCGGGGCCCCGAGGGAGGCTCTCGCGGAGCCTGCGCAGCGCCTCGATGTAGCGGGCGAACCGAGGATCCGAGAAGAGGGCGCCGAGGTCCTCCCGGATGCGCCGTATCGTTCCAGGGCTGACGCCATGGCTGCTGAAGCTCATCGTCAGTCCGGAGGCAGAGACCACCGAAGGGTTGACGAAGTTCGACACCTCCGGGCGATCCAGCGTGCAGACGAGGCGCCCGGCGCCCGCGAGCTCTCCGTGGAGGCGCCGCGAGAGCGCCTCGTCGCCCGGCACGAGGAACACGATCGCCGCCCCGGCGAGATCGCCGTCCAGGAATGCTCGCCGGTGCAGATCGAGCCGCCCCTCCCGGCTGGCTTGCTCGATGGACCCGTCGACCTGCCCTGGCGCGACGACGGAGACGCGAGCGCCCGCCGAGAGGAGGCGCTCCACCGTGTACGGCGCGTCGCCGTCCGCGCCGATGACGAGCGCCCGCTGGCCGTTGAGATCGAGCGCGATGGGAAAGAGGCGCATGGGGGTGGAGCCGACACGAACAGAGCGTCCGCGCGACGAGTGTAGACCGACGCGCCGCCCGGCGGGCGAGGGCGTGACGTCGAGCGAGGCCGCCGCGCGCGTGGCTCAGCGGCCGGGAGACCTCTGGGGAGGAGGAGGCGGGCTGGGCGGTGGCACCGGCGGCAAAAAGGGTTGCGTGCGGAAGGCGAGCCTCCGGTCGGCGTTGCCGATGCGCGTCACGAACAGGCCGACGAAGGAGCCGAACAGCGAGTCGCCCGGCCCGATCGCCGTCGAGCCGGGCGGCCGGGTCACCCACCGCTTGATGCGATCGAGCATCTCGGCGCTCATGGGGTTCACCTCGACCAGCACGGCGACGAAATAGCGGCTGCCGTCGCGGACGACCGATCGCTCCACGAGCGGCAGCCGCCGGGCTTCGGCGCAGTTGCGGAGCACGCCCTCGACGTTGATCGCGACCGTGCTCGACTGACCTCCGGCCTGGATCAGCTGGATCCGGAACACCTCATCCCAGAGGTCGTAGACGATCCGGCAGCTCTTGGCGGCGAGCGCGACAGGGTTGCCTCCGCTCTCGTGAAAGAGGTAGCCGCGCATCGTGATGACGGTGGGGAGCCCGCTCAGCAGCTTCTTCGAGATCTCGCCGTCGACGACGTCGCGGAAGCCCACGGTCAGCTGCACGATCGTCTTGTCGAGCGTCAAGCTCGCCACCCGGGTGGGCAGCGCGGCCGGCGCGCCGAGCGCCTGCTGCGCGTCCGCGTCAGCGATCTCCTTGGGCCCCGGCCCCTCCTGGGCCATCGACCAGCTCGCTCGGAGGGCGAGCGTCGCGAGCAGCGCGATCCCGAGCCAGCGCGCCGCTCCGCGGCCGAGCGCCACGAGCGCTCGCCGCGCCTCTCGGAGGTGCCAGGCACGGCGGCCACCGCCCGCGCGCCGCGCATCGCGCGTCGCGCGCTTCGGTCCGCGATGTGCATTGAAGCAGATCGAGCAGATCGAGCAGATCGAGCAGGTCGAGCAGATCGAGCAGGTCGAGCAGATCATTTCCGCTCACCGCGCCGCGCCGGGATCAGCCCGAGCAGGTTCGAGAACGCGAGCGTCACCCCGCCGACCGCCGTGTCGACCCGCAGACCGAGGTTGTAGGTGACGTCCACGGGCACGCGGGCGAAGCCCTCGTATCCGGTCGGCGCATCGGTGAACTCGCGGCGCGTCGCGAGGCCGTACAGGCCCGCGGCGCCGAAGAGATCGACGCCGTAGATGGAGCCGCGGCCGGCGTAGACCGGGATCCGGTACTCCGCCTCCAGCTTCGCGGCGAAGTCCCCGTACCGGACCTCGATGATGTCCGTGCTGAGGAAGTTCGGCGGTTGCCTCCGATCGGGCGCGAGGTCGAGCAGCCGATCCGGCAGGAGGTCGGTGAGATCGCCGACGTAGAATTTCTCGAAGAAAGGCGCGTCCCCGGCTATCGCGCCGGCGAACGCCTCGACGCGGAGCACGTGCCGCAGCGGCAGGCGGAACCAGCGCTGCGCGCCGAACTCGAACTTCTGGTAGCCGTAGTCGCTGCCGAACGGCGGTACGCCCACCGTGACCGAGACCGACGCGAGCGTGCCCTGCGTCGCAAGGAAGGGCGCGTCGCGCGTGTCGTGATCGATCGCGGCGTGCAGCGACGAGAGCACCGTCTTGCCGCCCAGGATGTCGAATTCGATGGGCTCGCGGCTGTTGCCGCGCATGTGCGAGGCGACCGTGGGCACGGTCGCGTCGATCTGCTCCAGGTGGTAGTCGAGCGACAGCCGCGAGGAGGAGGAGACGTCGTGACCTGTGCCGAGCGTCGCGCCGAACCGCTTGTAGGCGACGACGGCGTAGCCCGTGACCTCGCGCTGCTCGAGCAACGGGGACTCGAAGACGACGTCCCGGTTGCCGAAGAAGTCACGGGCGTCGTTGTAGAGCACCGTCACCGTGGCCGACCAGCGGGTCCCCACGAACGCGGGGTCGACGAAGCGGGTCCTCAGCGCGAGCTGGTCGGCCGCGAGCCCGACGCCGGCGCCGAGCGTGATCCCTGTGCCGGCGAGGTTGGTCTCGGCGACCTGCACGCCAGTGAACGCGGAGAGCGGCTTCGCGTTGCCCGCGGTGTCCTCGTCGGCCGCGATGCCGAGCCAGAGGTCCTGCACGACGAACGTGTTGCGCTCGACGACGTCGATCACGAGCGTCGCGCTCCCGCGCTCGACCCCCTTGCGGAGCGAGAAACCGACCGAGGCGAAGAACCCGGTCCCGAGGAGGCGGTAGCGCGTGAGCTCGATCTCCGGATCCTCGACGTCGAGCAGGTCCCCCGCGCGGAACCTGACGTAGCGGAGGATCACGCGCGCGGCGGTCCGCACGTTGCCTCGGATCTCGATGCCGTCGAGGGTGTACCGGACGCGATGCCTCTCCTGGAGCGCCGCGCCGGGCGACGGCGCCGCCGCGAGCGGGGGCGCGGAAGCGTGCGGCGCTCGCTCCTGCGCCGTGGCTTCTGCGCCGGCGGCCACCGCGCCTTGCCCGAGCGCGCGCCTCGGGCACGTCCCCAGGAGCAACGCGCACCAGAGCGCGAGGTGGGCGCGGCCGAGCGCAGGGGGCAGGGGGATGGCCCGGGAGCGTGAAGAGCTCCGGAATCGAGGTGGATTCACGGGATTCCTGCAACGCCGCCGAAGCCTCCCGAGGCGTCGGCGACGCGCCCTTCAGCAGCGCACCCTAGCACGATCGATCTCCTCGCCGGAGGAATCGGTCGCGTCGAGATCGACCCCCGCCGCGGCGTCCTCGGCGACGGCGTCGGAGGGGACAGGGGGCGACGGCGCCCTGCAGCGGATCTGCGCCGCAGCGGTCACGCGCTGTGGCCAACGTGCATCGCGCGGCGTCGGGGCGGGCTCGGTGTGCTCTGCCAGCACGAGCAGATCCAGCCGGGCCGGCGTCGGCTCGATCAGGTGATCGGCCGCGGCGAGCAGCAGCGCCCGGACCTCGGTCCGGACGCTGGCCTCGCGCGCCCAGCGCGCGCCGACGCTCGCGGCGATGGCGCGGGCAAGGAGGAGCTCGGCGCGGCCGCGCACGTCCGCGGGGATCCAGTCCGCGATGAGCGGATCCGCGAGCATGGCTAACGTCTTGCGCAGCGCGGTGACGCGGCGAGGGCCGAACCTGTCCGGCGCGCGCTCCGCGTGGCGCGCGAGGCGCCCTGCCCTGCGGAGCGCGCGCCTCGCCGCCCTGCCGACCACCGCGCCGTGCACGGTGAGCCGTTCGCGCGGCGCATCGATGGCGCGCAGCACCGCGGCCAGCGAGACCCCGCCCGCGATCACCAGCGCGACCGTCACCGCCGTCGCCTCGAGGCCGTGCAGCTTCCAGCCGCCGGTCGCCGCGACGAAGGCGCAGGCCGACGCCAGCAGGAGCCCCAGGGAGCCCAGCGCGCCTGCGGTGTGCGAGCGGCCGCGCCAGGAGCCGTCTTCGCCGTGGAGGGTCCGCGCGTAGCCGTCCGGCGCGATGAGCCGTCCTCCGCTCGGGATGAGGCCCACCATGGCTCGCCGCGCCGCGCGCCCGAGGCCGACCTCCAGCGGGCCGAGCTCGATGCCGGGCGGCTCACGGAACGGGCTCACCCATCCAGAATAGCCCATCCGCCGCCCTCACGGAGGGCGGGGGCCGGCGCGCAGCTGCGGCGGCGGAGCCTCGCCGTCTGCCGCCTCGCTCTCGCGGGCGCCACCGCCATCGGGGTGATCCTGATCGGCAGCCCGGTTGCGGTGACAGGGCTTCGTCCGTCTACGACGGGCTCTGCGGTTGCTGACAGCGCAGCGCCGCGGACAGCGCAGCGCGGCGGATCACGAAGCGTGAGCCGCCGCCACATCGAGGCAGCGACGCGCGGCGCATCACGGCTTCCCCGGGCTGTCCTTCTGTGCCCGCGATGCCTTCTCGGCGAGGCCGCTCGTGCCCATGCGTGACGCGAGCGCCGAGAGCACCGCGCGCAGCGGGACGCCGCGCGACGCGAGGCCGACCAGCAGGTGGTAGATGACGTCCGCCGCTTCGGACGCGACGCGCTCGTCGCTCTCCCCGGCGATCGCCTGGGCCAGCTCGCCGGCTTCCTCGCGGAGCTTTGCGCCGAGGAGCGGCGCGCCTCCGTCGAGCAGCTTCCGGGTGTAGCTCTTCGTCGCCGAGGACGCCTTGCGCGCCTCGATCTCTCGCTCGAGGGACTCGAGCAGCGCGGACGCGTCCTGCCCCTCGTCGGCGGCCTCGGGCTCCCCGTCGCCGCGGGCATCGACCTGCCGGAAGAAGCAGCTCGCGCTCCCCGTGTGGCACGTCGGGCCGCGGGGCTCCGCGAGGATCAGGAGCGCATCCCCATCGCAGTCGGCGTGGACGCTCGTCACCGCGAGCGTGTTGCCGCTCGTCGCCCCCTTCTCCCAGAGCTCGCCGCGCGATCGGCTGAAAAAGGTGGCGCGCCCCGTCTCGAGCGTCCTGGCGAGCGACTCCCGCGTCATGTACGCGAGCATCCGGACCTGCCCGGTCAGCCGATCCTGCACGACGGCCGGTACGAGCTTGCCCTCTCCGAATGCGATCTTCACGGTCTATGCCTCTCCGGTGGTGTCGGGCGCCTCGGCGGCGCCGGTTTCGCGGGCCGTCGCCCGGCCTTCGTCCTTTGCGCTGCCGCGCCTGGCCCGCGACGGCGCGTCGCCGGCCTTCGGCGGCGCGCTCCGCTTCTTTCTCGGCGTGTCGTCCTCGTCCTCGTCGTCCTGGTCCTCGTCGTCGTCGTCGCCATCTGCTTGCTTGTCGGCGGCCGCGGCGGGGCTCTCCGGGAGGCTGAGCGCCATCGCCTGCTCCGGGTGGTCCAGGGCGGCCTTGTGATAGACCGCGAACGCGATCGACGCCGCGAGCCCGGTCGCCAGCGCGACGGCCTGGGAGGTCGAGTACTGGAGGGTCGCGGAGGCGGCGAACGTCTCGGGCCTGAGGGCCAGGTACAGCGCGACCGCGGGGACGAAGGAGAGCACCTGCGTCACCTTGCGCACCATGTTGTCGCGGAGGAGGTGGGAGAACCCGATCGTGTACCCCACGGCGAAGATCACGAGGCCGGCCGGGAGCAACACGTGCTCCGGGAGCGACGGCGGGATCGAGCCGCGCTCCGCGTCGTCGCGGAGGAGCTCGAGCAGGTAGCGGCAGACGCCGTAGGAGAACGTGAAGATGAGGAAGATCTCGCCACGGAACTTCTGCCGGCGGCGCGCGAGGAGCAGGAGCGCGAGCAGCCCGGCGCCGACGAGCGCCTCGTAGATCTGCGTCGGGTGCACGGCGAGCGACGCCTCGGAGCTCGGATCCAGCCCGCGCTCCTTGACGTGCTGCACCCACGCCGGGGACCCGCTGCCGTGGTCCAGCGTGCCCTCGGCCCAGCGCGGGAACGTGCCGAGCTTCTTCAGCCAGGCGGGCGCCGTCTCGCCGAGCGGCCGGCCGAAGTCGCAGCCGAAGAGGTAACACCCGATGCGCGTGATCATCAGGCCCGAGGCGAGGCTCGGGACGGCGACGTCGGCCCAGGGGAGCAGCGGGATGCGATGGGAGCGCAGGAACAGGTACGAGCCCAGGAAGCCGCCCAGGAAGCCGCCGTACGCCACCAGCCCGCCGCGGCGGATGTCGAACATCGCGCCGAACGAGTCGAACTCGTCGAGGTTCGTGAGGATGTAGAGCACGCGCGACCCGACGACCGCGGCGCCGGCGGTGACGACGTAGCAGTTGGCCATCGTCTCCTTCGGCAGGCCGTCGCGCTCCGCGAGCCCGAGCGTCAGGTACCAGCCGACCACGAGCGAGAGCCCGAGCATGACACCGTAGCTGTAGATGGGCAGCGGACCCAGGGTGTAGGTCTGGTCCTTGACCTGGGAGGCGATCGCCGCGAGCGCGACGCCTGCGATGCCCGCGGCCGTCGCGCCTGGCTTGTTCTTCGCGATGAGCAGCCCGATCGCGCCCGCGAAAGCGATGCCCGCAGCGATCAGGAAGACCCAGAGAAGGGGCACGGTCCAGGCGGGCAGCGGGACGCGGAACAGGATGGGATGCATGGCGCCTCTCCTTACGCCTGGGCTTGGGGACCATCAAGCATCGTCTCTCGCGCATGACGCAGCGAGCCAAAGCGTTCGCTGACGCTGGTCCAACCGCGCCGGGCGATCTCGATGTGCCCGGGCCGTCAGCGCAGCGCGAAGTTCTCCCCACCCTGTCGACGGCGCCCGCGAAGCGGCTCTCGAAGTCCGCGCGCGCCGCTGCTAGCATCGATTCCGTGCTCTCTGGCCGTGCCACCGTCGGGGTCTTCGCAGTGCCTGGGCTGCTCGTGAGCGCGGCGTGTGTTCCCGAAGGGCCGGCCACGGGGGACGCGAGCGCGCGGCCAGCCGGGACGGTCGCGTCGTCGGTCTCCTCGCCGACCGCGGGCGCCGCTCCGGGAGCGCAGGGGGCGGGCGTGTTCGAGGACGACTTCAACCGGCCGGCGCTCGGCCCCGACTGGAACGCCTTGAGCTCCAAGTGGGCCATCGACGAGGGGCAGCTCTGCGTGCGCGCCGCGAGGAACCGCGGCGTGTGGTTGAAGCGGCCGCTGCCGGAGAACGCCCGGATCGAGTTCGACGCCATCGCCGAGGCCCCAGATGGCGATCTCAAGGCCGAGCTCTGGGGAGACGGTCGGAGCGGGGCGACGGCGGCGAGCTACACGAACGCGACGAGCTACCTCGTGATCCTCGGGGGATGGAAGAACACGAAGCACGTGCTCGCGCGCCTCGACGAGCACAGCGCCGAACGGCTGGAGATCGACGTGGACCCGGACAGCGACGACGACCGCGCGCGGCCGGTTGCGCCGGGGCAACCGTATCGCTTCCGGATAGAGCGTCGTGACGGCAGGACCCTCTCCTGGTCGGTGAACGACGTCGAGTACCTGGAGCTCAGCGACCCTGCTCCGCTCTCCGGTCCAGGGCACGAGCACATGGGCTTCAACGCATGGGATGCGCCGGTCTGCTTCGACAACCTGCGCATCACGCCCCTCTAGCCGCGATGGAATCGGGTGAGGTCGAACGGGAGCTCGAGGAGCTGGAGACGCGCATCGAGCGGCTGCGCGCGCTCTACGAGCAGTATTTCATGGGGATCGAACGGCTGGAGCCGCTCATCCCGCGCAAGGACGTCGAGCGTCGCATCTGGGTGATGCGGCGGGAGCAGATCAGGAACACCGGGCTCCGGTTCAAGTTCCAGATGCTGATCCAGCGCTACAACACGTTCCAGCAGTACTGGGGCCGCATCTCGCGCGAGATCGAGAACGGCACGTACCGCCGCGACGTCATCCGCGCAGCGAAGCGGGTCGGAGCGAAGGAAGCGCTCACGATCGTCGGCCGCAAGCGGGCAGAGCGCTACGCGGAGCTCGCCGAGCAGCAGGAGACGGCGCGCGAGCCGGTCCACCGCGCCGATGACAGCGGCGGTCACGAGGAGATCGACGTCGACGATGAGGCGGTCACGCTGGCGCCCCCGCCCTTGCCCGCCGCGTCGCTTTTGGGAAAGCGATCGCTGGCCGCGCTGGCCGCCGAGGAGGCCGCGCCTCGCGCCGCGGTCGCGCCGCTGACCGCACCGGAGGCGTCGAGCGCGGCGCCGGCCAGCTCGCCGGTGCGTCCTGCGCTCGCGCCGCCTGCCATGCCGCAGGCCGCCGCGGCCGTGAAGCCCGCGCCGCTGGGAGGGCTGCCCCGGGGGCTCGGCCTGACCAGGCCCCAGCAGAAGCCGGCGGAGAGCAAGCCGGCAGAGGCGAAGCCGGCCGAGGCGTCGCCAGCAGGCGCGAAGTCGCCGGCGCGCCCTGCCGTCGACAAGGCTCAGCCTGCAGCGGGCGCGAACAGCCGTCAGCGGCTCGCCGAGCTCGCGGCGGAGATGCGCGCTCAGCGCACCAAGACCGGCGACGCGGCGAAGGCCGCGGCCGGGCCTCCAGACGCGTTGACGGACGTCGCGCCCGAGCCTCCGCCTGCTCCGAAGCGACCGCCGCCCCCGAGCCCCGTCAAGCCTTCTCCTGGCGCTCCGGCCGAAGCCTCAGCGGTCGCTGCGGCCGCCGCGGCGGGCGAAGCGAAGGGCACCGGAGCGAGGCGGCAGGAGCGCGTCCACTCGGAGCGCCCGCCGTCGGCCCGGCGCCGTCGCTCCACCGCGCCGCCTGCCGCGGAGACCGGCGCGGCGAGCGGCGCCCGGCATACGGCGCCGCGGACGCCGTCGCGCCCCCCGGAGGCCGCGCGCGCCGGCCTCGACGCCGCGGTGCGCGCGCGACCCGCGCCCCCGCAGCGCTCTGCTGCGCGCGACGACGAGCTCCCGGAGCAGCGGCTGCGTCAGATCTACGCGAAGTACGTCGAGACGAAGCGCGCCGCGCGTGAGTCGACGGCCGGCGTCACCTACGAGCGCCTGGCCGAGAGCCTCCGCGCGCAGGCAGCGAAGCTGCGTGCGACGAACCCGGCCAAGTCCGTCGACTACGATGTCGTCGTCAAGGACGGCAAGACCCTGCTGAAGCCGATCCTCAAGTAGCCGAAGATCGGCAAGGAGCCGAAGATCGGCAAGGAGCCGAAGATCGGCTGGCGGCAGGGCGGACGCGACGTCCCAAGGCGAGGACCGACGCGCGACCGACGTTCGGCGGCGAACGCCAGGAGCGTGAGCTCGCCGAGCCAGGCTCGGCGAGCTGAGACGCTCCCGAGGGCGCTCGCGTCGTCAGACGGTCGGACTGGGCGGATGAGGATGTTCCGGCGGATCAGTGATGCGCGACGCGGCGCCAAAGCTGCGGCAGTCGCTGGACCCGCGCAGGTACTCCGGCGTCGTCCTCGACGAAGAGGATCGCACACGCCGTGCGGTCGGCCTCGCGCATCCTCGCGCATAAGTCGGCCAGGTCATCGTCGGCGTCCACAACGTCGGCTTCGGCCGGCTGGGAACAGCCTTGAACGTATTTGACATTGTCAAGGGCGATCCATCGCCCAGCGAACTCTTTCGATCGACATATGTCGCGCCAGCTCATTCGAGGCGCGACCAAACGAATCTTACTGCCCATTTCCCGTGAGCGACCTTCTCCCCCATGTTCCAAAGTCAAGCGCCGACCAAACAAAGCCAGGGCGCGGCGTGCACTGAACTTTCAGAACTGTCGGGGCAGGATCTAGCACCGGTCAAAATCGGGCGTCAAGGCAAGCCTGGAACAGCCCGGACCCGCTGAGCGTTGTGTCCGATCCGGCCCACTTCCTTCATCGACATTGCGCTGGCAGCTGGGACATCGCCTCGCCCGCCCCGATCCGCGCGGCGGCCAAGGCGTGGGACTTCGCCGCGCACCCCTTGGACGCGACCGCCCGCTTGGCGCTCGCGCTGATGGCGGCCCTCGCCTCGGCCTTCTTGGGGCCATCGCAGGACGCGAAGCGCTTCACGGCGAGATCCGTGTTGCCGCCGTTCGCCAGGTTGATCGCGGCCCTGCACTCCTGCTCCGCCTTCTCGTTGCCGGGCGGCGGGACCTTGGGCGCGGTGGTCGCGGTCGGAGTCGACGTGTTCTTCGGGGTGTCCGGAGCCGCCTTGTCCGGGCCGGTGGGCTCGGGCGGGGGAGGCTCCGGGGTGGTCGTGGGCGTGCTCGTGGGCGTGCCCACGGGATCCGACGCCACGGTGACCGACGGCGCGCCGGTGGGCAGCGGGATCGCGGTCGACGTGCTCTCCTCCGTCGTGCTCCCGCCGCTCCCCTTCGTCATCATGACGACGCCCACGACGCCGAGCACCGCGACGGCCGCGACCGCGGCGAGGATCGGAGCTGCCTTGCTCTTCTGCGGCGCCGGCGGCGGCGCGGGGAACACCTGGCCGCTGCCCGTGGGCACGGCCGGGTGCGCCGGCACGGCAGCCTGATCCATGACCGTCGCGGCCTGATGGGCCTGATGGTTGACGACGGTCCTCACCTGTCCCGATCCCGTGGGCGGCCCCGCGACGAACAGCGGCTCCCCGAGCTGCGTCTGACCCGAGCGCGACGGCATCAGCGCCGTCCCGCTGGTCGGCGCGTCGCTCCCGACGAGGGTGCGCGGCGCCGCCGCGAGCACCGAGAGGCGGGCGCCCGCGCCGATCGTGAGATCCTCGTAGAACTCCCGCGCCGACTGCTGCCGGTCCTCGCGCCTCTTGCTGAGGGCTCTCATGACGGCCGCCTTCATCTTCGGCGGGGCCGCGGCGCCCATCGGCACGGCCTCGAACGGGAACGGCTGCGCCGTCATGTGCTGCGTCGCCCATGCCCACGGCGTGTCGGCGTCGAACGGCAAGCGCCCGGTGAGCATCTCGTAGGTCAGCACGCCGAGCGAGTAGACGTCGCTCCGCGCGTCGAGCTCGGTCCCCGTGAACTGCTCGGGGCTCATGTACGGCGGGGTGCCGAGCACCGTCCCCTGCTGGGTCAGCTTCTGCTCGGCCTTGGCGCTGCGCTCGTCGCGCTTCGCGATGCCGAAGTCGAGGACCTTGACGTAGTCCTCCTCGCCGGCGCGCCTGGTCAAGAAGATGTTGGCGGGCTTCAGGTCGCGGTGGACGATCCCCTTCTCGTGGGCCTCCTGGAGCGACCCGCACGTCTGCGCGATGATGCGATCGACGCGCTCGGGAGAGAGCGCGCCGCCCCGCTCGAGCGCCGTCTCCAGCGACTGCCCGTTGAGGAGCTCCATCGCGATGTAGAGCTCTCCGGTGTTCGTCTGCCCGAAGTCGTAGACCTTGATGGTGTTCGGGTGCTCGAGCTCGCTGACCGTGCCGCACTCCCGCATGAAGCGCGCGACCACCTGCGGATCCTTCGCGTGCTGCGAGAGGAGCGTCTTGATGGCGACCTTCCGCACCGACGTGCCCATCGGCTGCTCGCCGTTGTAGACGCGGCCCATCCCGCCCTCGCCGAGCACGCCGATGATGCGGAACCGGCCGCCGACGATGGCGCCGATGAGCGGGTCTGCTTCCACCGGCGCGACAGGGAGGAGCGCGCCGCACGTGGCGCAGAAGCGCGCCCCATCGATGTTTGGCTGATGGCAAGCGGGACATTCCATGCGATCGAACCTCTACCCCCGAAGCATGACGGAACGCGATCGTCGCGTCGGGCCGCTCCGCGGCGCGCCCGGGCGAGCGTGCGCCGGGCAGGATCGCAGCAGCCGTGAGCGGAGCGCAAGGGACCTCTCGCTCGCCCGAGGCGCCGCCGACGCGCGCCCTCGTCGCCCTCGTCTTCGCCCCCTCGTTCACGTTCGCTTGTGTTCGCGCTCACGCGGCTGCTCGTCCGAGGCGCGCCGTCGCTGCGCGCGGCGTTCGGCGCGGGCACGCGGCGCGCGGAGCGCAGCTGCGTGAGCGCCTCGCCGCTGCGCTCCGCGCGCCGCGCGCCGCGGGAGCGTGCTCCTCGACGTCCGCACTTGAAAACCGGGAGCGCTCGAGCGAGATCGGCGCCGTCTGAGGACGCCGGTGCTCTGGAGCGCCCCGCTCGACCGCGCGGCCAGACCGCGCTCTCCCAGCCGATTCCAGCGAAACGGACGAAAACGATGCACACCGCTTGACACGTCTCTTGCAGGGGGCTAAGAGCCTCCTCCCTTCGCGGGACTCGTCTACCTTCGGAGCGACGTGAGCGGCACCAACAGCTTCACCTCGCTGCGGTCCAGCCCGGTCGGGACATTCCGAACCGTGCAGGCAGGCGGTCCAGCAGGGCCGGGAGTTGATTGCTCGCACAGAAGTGATCGGTCTTGGGACATTTCGCTAGGTCAGCACGCACGTTTCCCGGAGCCCGGGGACGGGCAGCGGGTGGATGCCGCTGGCGTAGCTCAATCGGTAGAGCACCTGCCTTGTAAGCAGGGGGTTAGGGGTTCAAGTCCCCTCGTCAGCTCCGATGCAAGGCGACCGGTCGGTGGTTCGGGAGGTCAGGGCAGAGACAAAGTCGGCAAAATCTAATAAGTAGAGAAAATCTGGAGGGTTGCCCGAGCGGCCAAAGGGAGCAGACTGTAAATCTGCCGGCAATGCCTACGATGGTTCGAATCCATCACCCTCCACCGGAGCGACGTTTCGCTCCGAAGGCGGTCCGACCAGGAACCAGATCCGCCGGGTCACTCCCGACGGAAGCCCGCGGGCGTAGCTCAGTTGGTAGAGCGTCAGCCTTCCAAGCTGAACGTCGCCGGTTCGAACCCGGTCGCCCGCTCCGTGGTCGGTCGTTTGCCCACCTAGCTCAGTTGGCAGAGCACGTCCTTGGTAAGGACGAGGTCGTCGGTTCAATCCCGATGGTGGGCTCCAACGAGGACAGCGAAACGCAGTCGCGAACTTCATTTCGGCAGGAGACATCTCGATGGCCAAGGAGAAATTCACTCGTACGAAGCCGCACGTGAACGTGGGCACCATCGGCCACATCGACCACGGCAAGACCACGCTCACGGCGGCGCTCGTCAAGGTGCAGTCGAAGCGCAACCTGGCGAAGGCGATCTCGTACGCCGACATCGCGAAGGGCGGGACGGTCCGTGACGAGACCAAGACGGTGACCATCGCGGCGGCGCACGTCGAGTACGAGTCGGCGAACCGCCACTACGCGCACGTCGACTGCCCCGGGCACGCCGACTACATCAAGAACATGATCACCGGCGCGGCGCAGATGGACGGGGCGATCCTCGTCGTGTCGTCGCTCGACAGCGTGATGCCGCAGACGCGCGAGCACGTGCTGCTCGCCCGGCAGGTCGGCCTGAACCACATCGTCGTGTTCCTCAACAAGTGCGACGCGGTGGACGACCCGGAGATGCTCGACCTGGTCGAGATGGAGGTCCGCGAGCTCCTGTCGAAGTACAAGTTCGACGGAGACAACGCGCCGGTGGTCCGTGGCGCGTCGCTGCCCGCGCTGCAGGGTGACCCGAAGTGGGAGGAGACGATCCAGCAGCTCCTCAGCGCGCTGGACAGCTACATCCCCGAGCCGGTGCGCGACATCGACAAGCCGTTCCTGATGGCGATCGAGGACGTGTTCTCGATCAAGGGCCGCGGCACGGTGGCCACGGGCCGCATCGAGCGCGGCGTGATCAAGGTCGGCGACGAGGTGCAGATCATCGGCTTCAAGGACACGAAGAAGTCGGTCGTGACCGGCGTCGAGATGTTCCGCAAGCTGCTCGATCAGGGGCAGGCGGGCGACAACGTCGGGTGTCTGCTCCGCGGCGTGGAGAAGGAAGAGATCGAGCGCGGCCAGGTGCTGGCGAAGCCCGGGTCGATCACGCCGCACACGAAGTTCACCGGTGAGGTGTACGTCCTCAAGAAAGAGGAGGGCGGGCGCCACACGCCGTTCTTCACCAACTACCGGCCGCAGTTCTACATCCGGACGACGGACGTGACCGGCACGGTGAACCTCCCCGAGGGGGTGAAGATGGTGATGCCGGGCGACAACATCACGATGACGATCGAGCTCATCGCCCCGGTCGCGCTGGAGGAGCAGATGCGCTTCGCCATCCGCGAGGGCGGCAAGACGGTGGGCGCCGGCGTCGTCACCAAGATCCTCGCGTAGGAGGCCGATGTGGGCGAGCAGGCCGGTGGGTGGCGTGCGGCGCGCATCGCCGTCTCACTGGCCTGCCGCGAGTGCAAGTCGCGGAACTACAAGACCACGAAGGCGCCGGACCAGCTGGTGTCGCTCAAGAAGTTCTGCAAGCAGTGCAAGAAGCACACGGTTCACGACGAGACGAAGTGAACGAGTGCTCAGGAAGGCGCAGCGATTCTAGGGGTATAGCTCAGTTGGTAGAGCAGCGGATTCCAAATCCGCAGGTCGGGAGTTCGAGCCTCTCTGCCCCTGCCGGGGGATGTGGGCGCCTCAGGGCCGCCCCTGGATCCTCACCGAGCAGGCCATTGTCTGCCGCGGGTCGGCGCGTTTGGTGTTGTTATGGCGAAGGGTCAAAAAGACAAGCCGCCGACGAAGGTCGCGGAGGACGAGGAGCCGGAAGAATCCGGACCGAGCTCGCCTGCCGAGGACTCGTCCCTCGTGACGCAGAGCGAGGGGACGGGGGCTGCTGACGCGAAGGACGCCGAGGCGCCGCGTGCCGATGAATCGAACGACGCCGATGAGGCCGAGGGCGAGGAGGTCGCGGCCGCTCAGCTTGGCTCGGAGCGCTATGTGCTCGCCGGGTTCTTCGCCGCGGGGATGCTGCTCGCCTACCTGCTCGGCAAGGTCGTCCATGGCGTCTGGGCGACCCTCGCCAACAAGGACTGGTTCAGCCGGGCGCTGCCGGCGCTCTCCGCGGTGGGTGACGACGACAAGACGACGTACGGCATGGTCATCGGCGGCGTCGTCGCGCTGGTCGTCGTGTTGCGCGCATTCCGCAACGCCGAGCTTCGCGCCTGGAGCGACGAGGTCGCCGCCGAACTGGCGAAGGTGAAGTGGCCGACCAAGAAAGAGGTGACGAATGCGACGTTCGTCGTCATCGCGACGACCACCGTGGCGACCCTCTACCTGGCGCTGCTCGACCGCTTCTGGGCATTCGTGACCAACATCGTTTACGGCGATGGAAGCTGAAGCAGGGAGACCCTGAGGGAATCAAGCGCCATGGCCAAGAAGTGGTACGTCATCCATACCTACTCGGGATACGAGGCGAAGGTGCGCGACGCGCTCCAGCAGCGCGTGAAGCAGTACAGCCTGGAAGATCGGTTCGGCGAGATCCTCATCCCGAGCGAGACGGTCACGGAGAACCGTCCCGGCGGTAAGACCCGCATTCGTCAGAAGCTCAGTCTGCCCGGTTACATCTTCGTGGAGATGGAGATGAACGAGCAGGTCTGGCACCTGGTCAAGGACACGCCCAAGGTGACCGGCTTCATCGGCAACCAAACGCCGCAGGAGGTCCCGATCGTTCAGATCGACAACCTCCGGCGGGGGATCGTCGAAGGCGCGGTCAAGCCGAAGCCGCGGCTCACGTTCGAGGTGGGTGAGGAGGTGCGGGTCCTCGACGGCGCCTTCGCGAACTTCACCGGCACGGTCGATGACGTGAAGATGGACAAGCAGAAGCTCAAGGTGAAGGTCAGCATCTTCGGCCGACCCACCAGCGTTGAGCTCGACTTCTCAGCCGTGGAGAAGCGCTAGCCAGGAACGGACGGCTGCAAACCTGCGGGCGAGCACCGCGCCTCCGCGGTGCTTCGCTGTTTCTCTGAATAGTAGACCGCCCGTCGGGCGGCGGTTCGATAGGGTGCGAGATTCATCATGGCGAAGAAAGTCACAGGGTACGTGAAGCTGCAGCTTCCGGCGGGCAAGGCCAACCCGTCGCCCCCCGTCGGTCCGGCGCTCGGCCAGCACGGCGTCAACATCATGGCGTTCTGCAAGGACTTCAACTCGCGGACGGCGACGCAGGGGGACATGATCATCCCGGTGGTGATCACGGTCTACTCGGACCGCTCGTTCACGTTCATCATGAAGACGCCGCCGGCCTCCGTGCTCCTCAAGAAGGCGGCGGGGCTCGAGACGAAGAAGAAGCCGGGCGCGGGCTCCAAGGAGCCCAACAAGGTCAAGGTGGGCAAGGTCACGCAGAAGCAGCTGAAGGAGCTTGCCCAGCTCAAGATGCAGGACATGAACACGACGAACCTCGAGTCCGCGATGCGCAGCATGGCGGGCACGGCGCGCTCGATGGGCATCGACGTCGTCGACTGAGGTGGTCGTGGCGCTCCCCGCCATCGGGGATGCGCCCCGCCGCGCCGGGCGCCCCGAGAGCGGCGCCCAGCGGGCCAGAAGCAAGATTTACCACGGTAGTTTGAGGCGCACCGTGGGAGGCGAGAGCCGTTAAGAAGGAGGGCATGTGCCGAAAGTCGCCAAGAAGAAGGTCGCAGCGCGGGCAGTCGTCGACCGCGCTCGAAAGTACACATTGCAGGAGGCGTGCGCGCTCGTGAAACAAGCGGCGCCCGCCAAGTTCGACGAGACGGTGGACCTCGCGGTCCGGCTGGGTGTCAACCCGCGGCACGCAGACCAGATGGTCCGTGGCGCCGTCGTGCTCCCGCATGGGACGGGGCAGTCGCTTCGGGTCCTGGTGTTCGCCAAGGGCGAAAAAGCCAAGGAGGCCGAGGCGGCCGGCGCCGACTTCGTCGGCGAGGCGGATCTCGTGAACAAGGTCCAGGAAGGCTTCATGGACTTCGATCGCGTGATCGCCACGCCCGACATGATGGGTCTGGTGGGCAAGCTCGGCCGTATCCTCGGTCCGCGCGGCCTGATGCCGAACCCGAAGGTCGGGACCGTGACGTTCGACGTGAAGACGGCCGTCTCGGAGGCGAAGGCCGGCAAGGTGGAGTACCGTGTCGAGAAGGCGGGCATCGTGCACGCGCGGATCGGCAAGGTCTCCTTCGCGGAGAACGCGCTCCACGTGAACGCGGACGCGCTGATCCAGGCGCTCGTCCGGGCCAAGCCGGCGACGGCCAAGGGCATCTACCTCCGGAGCATCACGATGTCTTCGACGATGGGCCCCGGGGTTCGCATCGACCCGGTCCACTTCATCGGCAAGACGGAGGAGGCGTAGCCCATGGAACGGTCCCAGAAGGAAGTGCTGATCGGCTCCGTCCGGCAGAAGTTCGAGCGGATGTCTTCCGCGGTCTTCCTGGACTTCAAGGGGATGAACGTCGAAGCGGTCACCAAGCTTCGCGATGAGTTCCGGAAGTCCGGCGTGGAGTACCGGGTCGTGAAGAACACGCTCGTCCGCCATGCCATCAAGGAGCACCCTTGGGCGAAGACCCTCTCGAAGAGCCTGACCGGCATGACCGGCGTGGCTTGGAGCTACGAGGATCCGAGCGCGGCAGCCAAGGTCGTCAAGGCGTTCCGCAAGGACAACCAGAAGCTGCAGATCAAGGCGGGGCTCATCGAGGGGCAGATCCTCTCGGGGGACGCCGTCGAGACGCAGCTCGCGACGATGCCCGGCAAGGATGAGCTTCGTGCCACGCTGCTCGCGACGCTGCAGGCGCCGCTCCAGCAGTTCGTGCAGCAGCTCAACGCGCCTCTCCAGAATTTCGCCTATCTCCTGAAGGCGAAGGAAGAGGAAGCGGGTAAGCAGGCCTGAGAGGGTGCTTTCGTATCAATTGGGCCTTGCGCCCGTCTGGTTTTGGTTTACATCGCCCCCTCCCCGGGGCGCGCAGAAGAGTTTGAAGGAGTCTTGCAATGGCTGAGATCACGCGCGAGCAGGTCGTCGATTACCTCTCCAACCTCCCTGTCATCCAGATCGCCGAGCTCATCAAGGACCTCGAGAACAAGTGGGGCGTCAAGGCTGCCCCCGCGGCTGTCGCCGTCGCGGCCGGCCCCGCGACCGCCGCTCCGGCCGAGAAGGCCCCGGAGCAGACCGAGTTCGACGTCATCCTCGCGAACGCGGGCAGCAACAAGATCGGCGTCATCAAGGCGATCCGCGAGATCACCGGTCTGGGCCTGAAGGAGGCGAAGGACCTGGTCGAGGCCGCGCCGAAGACCGTCAAGGAGCAGGTTTCCAAGGCGGACGCGGAGGAGATGAAGAAGAAGCTCGTCGAGGCAGGTGCTACCGTCGAGCTCAAGTAACGATCACCGCTCCCTGCAAGGGAAATCGGGATCCGCCGGCGGACGGCGGCAGGGGCGGTCGTCCCTGCCGCACGTCCCGCTTTTGTCTGATGAACGGGACCGCGTTTGCGGGCCCTCGCGCAACGCTGAAGAGGGCCTCGAGTACGGGTCCTCGGTCAATCCTGAAGAGGACCGCGGGTGCGGGTCCTCGGCCAACGTCGGAGCTCAATGGGTCGCCACGCGGTCCGCTCTGCCCCCACAACCAAGATGTTTTGGGTCCTCATTCCCTGGGGACGCTCGCTCGCCATTCGTGCGTAGCTTCGTGTTCGTTGCTCGGTTCGAGCCGTGCGCCCGCCCCGCACTGCTCGTGTGAGCCGGAGGAAATCGATGCCGTCGGTCGTCCAATCCAACTTCCGCGTCCGTAAGAACCTGGGTCGCGTTCGTCGCATCATCGACGTCCCCAACCTGATCGACATCCAGAAGTCGAGCTACGACAAATTCCTCCAGATGAGCGTTCCGCCGAACGAGCGGGAGGAGGTCGGGCTGCAGGCGGTGTTCCGCTCGGTCTTCCCGATCAAAGACTTCAACGGCACGAGCGAGCTCGTCTTCGTCTCGTACAACCTGGAGCCGCCGAAGTACGACGTCGATGAGTGCCGCCAGCGCGGTATGACCTACTCGGCGCCGATCAAGGTCACGAACCAGCTGATGATCTACGACACCCGCGACGGCGGGGAGCGGATCGTGCGCGACATCAAGGAGCAGGAGGTCTACTTCGGCGAGCTCCCGCTGATGACCGAGACGGGCACGTTCATCATCAACGGGACCGAGCGCGTCGTCGTCAGCCAGCTGCACCGCAGCCCCGGCGTCTTCTTCGATCACGACAAGGGCAAGACGCACTCGAGCGGCAAGCTGCTCTACTCCGCGCGCGTCATCCCGTACCGCGGCTCGTGGCTCGACTTCGAGTTCGACCCGAAGGACATCATCTATGTCCGCATCGATCGCCGGCGGAAGATGCACGCGACGGTGCTGCTGCGCGCGCTCGGGTACTCGACGCAGGACCTGCTGAACTACTTCTACTCGACCGAGACCGTTTACCTCGAGAAGGGTGGCAAGTACGCGAAGAGCATCGAGTACGATCTCCTGGCCGGTCAGCGGACGACGCGCGACATCAAGATCGGCAACGACGTCATCGTCAAGAAGAACACCAAGTTCACCCGCGCTGCCATCCGGAAGATGAAGGAGGCGAAGCTCGAGCGGCTCAGCCTCGAGCCGGAGGAGCTCGTCGGGAAGGTCGCGGCGCACGACATCGTCGACCCGGAGACCGGCGAGGTCGTGGTCGAGGTGAACGAGGAGCTGACCGAGGCGAAGCTCGAGCGGCTGCGCGACGCGAACATCGAGCAGTTCCGCATCCTCTTCATCGACGGCCTGAACGTCGGCTCGTACCTCCGCGACACGCTGCTCACCGACAAGGTGAAGACGATGGAGGACTCGATCCTGGAGATCTACCGGCGGCTGCGGCCGGGCGATCCGCCGACGCTCGAGACCGCCAAGACCCTGTTCCACAATCTGTTCTTCAACGCCGAGCGTTATGACCTCTCGAAGGTCGGCCGGCTGAAGCTGAACTACAAGTTCTACCGGGATGTCCCCGAGGACGAGCGGCCGGGGCTCGACCTCACGGTGCTCACGCCGCAGGACATCCTGGAGACCGTGCGTCACCTGATCGAGCTCAAGAACGGGCGCGGCTCGGTCGACGACATCGATCACCTCGGCAACCGCCGCGTGCGCGCGGTCGGCGAGCTGATGGAGAACCAGTACCGCATCGGCCTCGTCCGCATGGAGCGCGCGATCAAGGAGCGCATGAGCATGTCGCAGGAGATCGACACGCTCATGCCCCACGATCTGATCAACGCGAAGCCGGTCAGCGCGGTCGTGAAGGAGTACTTCGGGAGCTCCCAGCTCTCGCAGTTCATGGACCAGACCAACCCGCTCTCGGAGGTCACCCACAAGCGCCGCCTCTCGGCGCTCGGCCCGGGCGGCCTGACCCGCGAGCGCGCCGGGTTCGAGGTGCGCGACGTCCACGCGACCCACTACGGCCGTATCTGCCCGATCGAGACGCCGGAAGGGCCGAACATCGGCCTCATCGCGTCGCTGTCGACGTTCGCCCGCGTGAACGAGTTCGGGTTCGTCGAGACGCCGTACCGGAAGGTCGAGAACGGCCGGGTGACCGAGGACGTGATCTGGCTCTCGGCGCTCGAAGAAGAGGGCAAGTACATCGCGCAGGCGACCGTGAACCTCGATGAGGGTGGCCGCTTCAAGGAGTCGCTGGTCTCGGCCCGCTACAACGGCGAGTTCAAGATCGTCACGCCCGAGATGGTCGAGCTGATGGACGTCGCGCCGAACCAGATGGTGTCGGTCGCCGCCGCGCTCGTGCCCTTCCTCGAGCACGACGACGCGAACCGCGCGCTCATGGGCGCCAACATGCAGCGTCAGGCCGTGCCCCTCGTCGTGTCGCACGCGCCCCTCGTCGGCACGGGCATGGAGGAGCGGCTCGCCCGCGACTCCGGCGTCTGCGTCATCGCGCGGCGCCCCGGGGTCGTCGAGAGCGTCGACGCGACGCGCATCGTCGTCCGCGCCGAGGGCGAGGGCGCCGAGGTGCCCGATATCTACCACCTCATGAAGTTCCAGCGCTCGAACCAGTCGACCTGCTACACGCAGAAGCCGGTCGTCAGGACGGGCGAGGTGGTGAAGAAGGGCGACGTGCTCGCCGACGGCCCGTCGACCGACATGGGCGAGCTCGCGCTCGGCCAGAACGTGCTCGTCGCGTTCATGCCGTGGCAGGGCTACAACTTCGAGGACTCGATCCTGGTCTCCGAGCGCATCGCCAAGGACGACGTGTTCACCTCGATCCACATCGAGGAGTTCGAGTGCGTCGCCCGCGACACGAAGCTCGGCAAGGAGGAGATCACCCGCGACATCCCGAACGTCGGCGAGGAGGCGCTCAAGGACCTCGACGACTCCGGCATCGTGCGCATCGGGGCCGAGGTGCGGCCGGGCGACATCCTGGTCGGCAAGATCACGCCGAAGGGCGAGACCCAGCTCTCGCCCGAGGAGAAGCTGCTCCGGGCGATCTTCGGCGAGAAGGCCGGCGACGTCCGCGACAGCTCGCTCAAGGTGCCGCCCGGCGTCGGCGGGATCGTCATCAACGCCCGCGTGTTCTCGCGCAAGGGGACCGAGAAGGACGACCGCGCGCGGGACATCGAGGATCAGGAGCGGGCCAGGATCGAGCGGACGCGCGACGAGGAGATCAAGATCCTCCGCGACTCGTTCTTCCGCCGCATCCGCGAGCTCCTCCTCGGCAAGGAGGCGACAGGCAAGCTCGTCGACGACAAGGGCAAGGTGCTCTTCCAGAAGGGCGCCATCATCGACGAGCCCTCGCTCGCCGAGATCCCCCGCAAGTACTGGGGGGAGATCCCCGTCGACGACGCCGATCGGGTCCAGCAGATCCTGCGCGACCTCGAGGAGCTCGTCCGCACGCGCGAGGAGCACTTCCGCGACAAGATCGATCGCCTCTCCAAGGGCGACGAGCTGCCGCCGGGCGTCATCAAGATGGTGAAGGTCTATATCGCCATCAAGCGCAAGCTCCAGGTCGGCGACAAGATGGCAGGCCGCCACGGCAACAAGGGTGTCATCAGCCGCATCCTCCCCGAGGAGGACATGCCGTATCTGCAGGACGGCAGGCCGGTCGATCTCGTGCTGAACCCGCTCGGCGTGCCGAGCCGCATGAACGTCGGTCAGATCCTCGAGATCCACCTCGGGTGGGGCGCCTTCGAGCTCGGCAACCAGCTGCAGCGGATGATCGAGCAGCAGCGGGCGAGCGCCGAGATCAAGGAGCACCTGAAGGCCATCTATGCGGGCGACGAGACGATGAACGGCTTCTTCGACAACCTCGACGACGGCGACGTCAAGCGCTTCGTCAAGACGGTCGATGAGGGCGTGTTCATGGGATCGCCGGTGTTCGACGGCGCGCACGAGTCGGACATCAAGGGCGCCCTCGATCTCGCGGGTCTCCCGACCTCGGGCCAGGCGATCCTCTTCGATGGGCGCACGGGCGACGCGTTCGATCAGAACGTCACGGTGGGCATCATGTACATGCTGAAGCTCCACCACCTGGTCGACGACAAGATCCACGCTCGCTCGATCGGGCCCTACTCGCTCGTCACGCAGCAGCCCCTCGGCGGCAAGGCGCAGTTCGGCGGGCAGCGGCTCGGCGAGATGGAGGTCTGGGCGATGGAGGCCTACGGCGCGGCCTACGCGCTGCAGGAGTTCCTCACCGTGAAGAGCGACGACGTGATGGGCCGCACCCGGATGTACGAGGCCATCGTGAAGGGGGACTACACCCTGGAGGCGGGGCTGCCGGAGAGCTTCAACGTGCTCATCAAGGAGCTCCAGTCGCTGTGCCTCAACGTCGAGCTGGTCGAGACGAGCGCAGGGGTGGAGGCGTCGGCCGCGGAGGAAGAGGAGTGATGCAGTTCGTCACGTCACGAGCGCCGCGCGCCTTCTCGGTGACGGCAGGGGAGGCGCGCCGCGCGGGCGGCGCGCTCCCGAAGACTCAAGCAGTCGGCGCGGACAGGTTCATCGGTTTCGTTTCTGTCTCCGGAGGTCTCCATGCGTGACATCTTCAGCTTCTTCGAGAAGCCCAAGGACCCGCTGTCGTTCAGCGCCATCCGCATCTCGCTCGCGAGCCCGGAGAAGATCCGCGAGTGGTCGCACGGCGAGGTGAAGAAGCCGGAGACCATCAACTACCGGACGTTCAAGCCGGAGCGCGATGGTCTGTTCTGCGCCAAGATCTTCGGGCCTGTGAAGGACTACGAGTGCAACTGCGGCAAGTACAAGCGCATGAAGCACCGTGGCATCGTGTGCGAGAAGTGCGGCGTCGAGGTCATCCAGTCGAAGGTCCGGCGCGAGCGGCTCGGGCACATCTCGCTGGCCACGCCGGTCGCCCACATCTGGTTCCTGAAGAGCCTGCCGTCGCGCATCGGCAACATGCTCGACATCACGCTCAAGGACCTGGAGAAGGTGCTTTATTGCGAGGCGTACATCGTCATCGATCCCAAGGAGACTGGCCTCATGCGGGGCGATCTCCTGAGCGAGGAGCGGTATCTGCAGCTCCTCGACGAGTACGGTGACGACAAGTTCAGCGCCGGCATGGGCGGCGAGGCGATCCTCGAGATGCTCAAGCAGGTCGACGTCCACGGCCTGGCGGAGCTGCTCAGGACGGAGATGCGCGCCGCGACCAGCGAGGCCAAGCGGAAGAAGCTCGCGAAGCGGCTCAAGGTCGTCGAGGCGTTCCGCGAGAGCGGCAACCGGCCCGAGTGGATGATGCTGACCGTGATCCCGGTGCTCCCGCCGGATCTGCGCCCGCTCGTCCCCCTGGACGGCGGCCGCTTCGCGACCAGCGATCTCAACGACCTCTACCGCCGCGTCATCAACCGCAACAACCGCCTGAAGCGGCTCCTCGAGCTGAACGCGCCGGAGATCATCATCCGGAACGAGCGCCGGATGCTGCAGGAGGCGGTCGACGCGCTGTTCGACAACGGCCGCCGCGGCAAGACGATCACCGGCCCGAACAAGCGCCCGCTCAAGTCGCTCTCCGACATGCTGAAGGGCAAGCAGGGCCGGTTCCGCCAGAACCTGCTCGGCAAGCGCGTCGACTACTCGGGCCGCTCCGTCATCGTCGTGGGCCCGACCCTGCGCCTGCACCAGTGCGGCCTGCCCAAGAAGATGGCGCTCGAGCTCTTCAAGCCGTTCATCTACAACAAGCTGGAAGAGCGCGGCTACGTCAACACCATCAAGAGCGCCAAGAAGATGGTGGAGAAGGAGCGCCCGGAGGTCTGGGACATCCTCGAGGAGGTCATCAGCGAGCACCCGGTGCTCCTGAACCGCGCCCCGACGCTCCACCGCCTCGGCATCCAGGCGTTCGAGCCGGTCCTCATCGAGGGCAAGGCGATCCAGCTGCACCCGCTGGTCTGCGCGGCGTTCAACGCCGACTTCGACGGCGACCAGATGGCGGTCCACGTGCCGCTGTCGGTCGAGGCGCAGATGGAGGCGCGCGTGCTCATGATGAGCACGAACAACATCCTCTCGCCCGCGAGCGGTAAGCCGATCATCAACCCGACCCAGGACATCGTGCTCGGGCTCTACTACGCGACCCGCGAGCGGAAGTTCGAGAAGGGGTCGTACCGCGCGGACACCCTCGCCTTCGGCGAGGACGGCGTGGCGCAGGGCTACCTGCGCGGCATCTACGCCTCCCTCGAGGAGGTGCGGATGGCGTACGACAACGGCGAGGTCGCGCTGCACGCCGGCATCCGCGTCCGCGTCCCGATCATCGACGACGACGGCAACCCGCAGCTCGACGAGTTCGGCCACGTGAAGCGCCGCATCGTCGAGACCACGGTGGGCCGCGTCATCATCTCCGAGGTCCTCCCGAAGGGGGTCGCGTTCGAGTACGCGAACAAGACCCTCGACAAGAAGGCGCTCTCGGCGCTCATCGACGTCTGCTACCGCATCCACCGCAACAAGGAGACCGTCCTCCTCGCGGACCGGCTCCGCACGCTCGGCTTCGACCACGCGATGCGGGCCGGTATCTCGATCTGCATGGATCACATGGTGATCCCGGCGGCCAAGAAGGTCCTCCTCGGCGAGGCGCAGAAGGAGGTCGAGCGCGTCGTCGAGCAGTACCAGGAGGGGCTCATCACCGACGGCGAGCGGTACAACAAGATCGTCGATATCTGGGCGAGCATCGCCGACCAGGTCACGACCGAGATGATGGCCGGCATCGGCAAGGAGACGGTCGTCGACCACGAGACGGGCAAGGAGTCGATCGAGCCGAGCTTCAACCCCATCTACATCATGGCCGACTCCGGCGCGCGCGGCTCCACGCAGCAGATCCGGCAGCTGGCCGCGATGCGCGGCCTGATGGCCAAGCCGTCCGGCGAGATCATCGAGACGCCGATCACCGCGAACTTCCGCGAGGGTCTCAGCGTGCTCCAGTACTTCATCTCGACGCACGGCGCCCGGAAGGGGCTCGCCGACACGGCGCTCAAGACGGCGAACTCCGGGTACCTCACCCGGCGGCTCGTCGACGTGGCGCAGGACGCGGTCATCTCCGAGTTCGACTGCGGCACGCTCGACGGCATCCGCGTGGCGAAGCTCGAGGAGGCCGGCGAGGTCATCCAGCCGCTCGGCGACCGCATCCTCGGCCGCGTCGCGCTGGAGGACGTCGTCGACCCGCTCACCGGCGAGGTGCTGATCACGGCGAACACCGAGCTCGACGAGCAGGCGGTGCGGTCCATCGAGGACGCCGGCATCGAGGAGGTCGTCATCCGCTCGGTGCTCACGTGCCAGCTCCGCCGCGGGGTCTGCGCGCTGTGCTACGGGCGCGACCTCGCGCGCGGCTACCGGGTCAACATCGGCGAGGCGGTGGGCATCATCGCCGCCCAGTCGATCGGCGAGCCGGGCACGCAGCTCACGATGCGCACCTTCCACATCGGCGGCACCGCGGCGCGCGGCAAGATCGAGGCGAGCTACCTCGAGGCCCGCACCGAGGGCACCGTCCGCCTCCGCCGCGCGGTCGTCCAGAAGAAGAAGGACGGCACCATGGTGGTCATGAACCGCCACGGCGAGATCGTGGTCGTCGACGAGACGGGGCGCGAGCGCGAGCACAACCGCCTCGTCTACGGCGCCATCCTCAAGAAGGCCGACGGCGAGCGCACCAAGCCCGGCGAGCTGCTCGCCGAGTGGGACCAGTTCGCGACGCCGATCCTCACCGAGGTCTCCGGCGTGGTGAAGTTCGGCGACCTCATCGAGGGTGTCAGCGTGCAGGATCGCCTCGACGAGGTGACGGGCCTCTCGCGAAAGGTCGTCATCGAGTCGAAGGCGGCCGACGTCCGCCCGCGCATCTCGCTGAAGGACCCGGAGTCGGGCAAGACGCTGAAGCTCCCGAACAGCGAGCTCGAGGCGCGCTACCTGCTCCCTGTCGGCGCCCACATCGTCGCGCAGGAGGGGGATCTCATCGAGGCCGGCGAGGTCATCGCCAAGATCCCGCGCGACACGACGAAGGTGCAGGACATCACCGGCGGTCTGCCCCGCGTCGCCGAGCTGTTCGAGGCCCGAAAGCCGAAGGATCACGCGATCATCAGCGAGATCGACGGCGAGGTCACGTTCGGCAAGGACACGAAGGGCAAGCGGAAGGTCATCATCACGCCGTACTCGCCGGACGGGCACGCGCTCGGCGATCAGGCGCGCGAGTACCTGATCCCGAAGGGCAAGCACATCCAGGTGCAGCCGGGTGACCGGGTGCGCGCGGGCGACCCCCTCCAGGACGGCCCGCCGAACCCGCACGACATCCTCCGGGTGAAGGGCGAGAAGGAGCTCTCGGCCTGGCTCGTGAACGAGATCCAGCAGGTCTACCGGCTCCAGGGCGTCGGCATCAACGACAAGCACATCGAGGTCATCGTCCGGCAGATGCTCCGGCGGGTCCGGGTGCGCGAGGTCGGCGATACGAACTTCCTGGTGGACGAGCAGGTCGAGAAGCACATCTTCGAGAAGGAGAACGAGACCGTGCTCGAGCGCGGCGGCAAGCCCGCCATCGCCGAGGCGCTCCTGCTCGGCATCACCAAGGCCAGCCTGTCGACCGAGTCGTTCATCAGCGCCTCGTCGTTCCAGGAGACGACCAAGGTGCTCACCGAGGCCGCGATCAACGGCAAGACGGACGATCTCCGCGGTCTCAAGGAGAACGTCATCATGGGCCGCCTGATCCCGGCCGGGACGGGGCTGCCCGCCTACAAGCGCCTCCAGGTCGTGGTCGAGGGCGAGCCGGTGGCGCAAGCGCCGTACGTCGCCCCCAGGCCGCGTCCCGAGGAGACGCTCACGGCCGTGAACGAGGAGTAGCCGACCTGCAGGCGCGCCCAGGGCGGGATTCAACCCCGACCCCGGGCGCGCCGCCCATCTCCCGAAGCGCGCTCGCAGCGCTCGGGAGGCGTTTTGCCCGTCGCCCCAAGGTGACCAGCCTGGCGAGCCGCGCCGGACGTGGCGCGCGCGCCTACCCGGAGCCAGTCTTCACTTCCACGTCGCAGCGTATCGGGTCGAGCGGGCATTGCCAGCCAACCGGCGTCGGCTGGAATGCTCACGGGGCTCGCGCGCCGCGCCGAGCTCTGCTCTCATTCCTCGAGCGCACCCCATGGCTGCATACGCCGCGAGCGGCTGGCCAGCTCTCCCCGCGTGCTCCCGTTCCGCGAGGGTTCTTGGGCGCGCCACCTCCAATTTCTGGGTAGAATCAGGGTTTCGATGGCTTCCGTTCAAGGATTGAACCAGCGGATTGCCGATCGCCTCGTCCTCGAGGGGCGCATCACCCCGGACGATCACCGTCGTGCGGTGGAGTACGCGATGCGTACGCGCGGCCGTATCGAGGACGCCATCATCGAGCTCGACATCGTCAACGAGGCCGAGCTCCTGAAGTTCATCGCGACCGTCCACAACACCCGCTTCGTCTCGACCGAGAAGCTCTCGAAGGCGATCATCGAGCCGCGCGTGCTCGCCAAGGTCTCGGCGATCACCGCGACGTTGCACGGTGTCTTCCCGGTGCTGCTCGACGATCGGAACACGACGCTCTCGGTCGCGACGGCGGATCCCGACAACGACGTCGCGCTGCACGAGATCCGGCTCGCCGCGGGCGTGCGGGACGTACGCGCCATCGTCGCCAGGCCGGCGGCGGTCCGCGCGGCCATCGCGTACCACTACCGGGGCGACACGACCGCGTTCAGCTCGCTTCTGCGCCCGGTCAACTCGTTCGACGAGATCCTCTACACCAACAGCAATAACCCGTTCGAGCGCGCGTCGATGACGCACGAGCGCGCATCGATCACGCACGAGCGCGCGTCGATGACGCACGTGCCGGCGGTGGTCCCGCAGCCGGCGCACGGGCAAACGATGCACGGGCTGCCGGCGCACGCGGCGCCCACGCAGGCGGCGCCGATGCACCCGCAGGCGATGCACGTGCAGCCGGCGCACGCGGCGCCCACGCAGGCGGCGCCGGTGCCTGCGCCGCTCGTCACGGCGCCGCAGGTGCCCGCGGTGATGCGGGCGCCCTCCGCGCCGCCCCGAGTGGCCCCGGCCGGGCCCCCGCCCACGCCGGTGCCCCCATCGCCGCCCCCCCAGCAGCACGTCGCTCCGGCGCCGATCTCCGCGCCGGTCGCCGCGGCGCCGCCCCCGCCGCCGCCGCATCCGACGACGACCCACGCGTACGTCGAGACGCTCAACGTCCTCGTGAGCCTGCTCGAGAACGCGCGGCAAGACCTTCGAGGCCACTCCTCCACGGTCGCCCGCATCGTCCGCAAGCTCTGCGAGCGCATCGGCCTGCCGCCGACGACGGTCGCGAGCTACGTGGCCTCGGCCTACCTGCACGACCTCGGCAAGAACGGCCCGTACCACCTCACCGCGCTCAACGTCGCCGAGTACGAGGGGCACCGGCTCGCCGCGACGAAGAGCGTCGATCTTCCGGCGCACCTCATGGAGTCGGTGGGGCTGCCGCAGGAGGTCGTCTCGGCGATCAGCATGATGTACGAGCGCTACGACGGCAGCGGCTTCCCCGATGGCCTGTCTGGCAAGGAGATCCCGCTCGGCGCGCGCATCCTCGCGGTTGCGGACACCTACGCCGATCTCACGCAGAACCCGCGCAACCCGTACCGCAAGGCGCTCCGCCCGCCGGAGGCCTGCGACGTGCTCGCCCAGTACCGCGCCACCATCTTCGATCCGAACATCGTCGATCTCTTCCGCCAGGTCATGACGGGCGACGACATGCGCGCGAAGCTGCTCTCCGATCGGCACCAGGCGCTCATCGTCGACCCGGATCCCGAGGAGACGACGGTGCTCGAGCTGCGCCTGCTCGAGCAGGGCTTCGAGGTCTCGATCGCGCGCAACGTGGCGCAGGCGCGCCGCGAGCTCGAGACGAAGGACATCGAGGTGGTCGTCAGCGAGATCGACCTCGAGGAGCCCGACGCCGGCCTCACGCTCCGCTCCGACGCGCTGAAGCTCGGCTTCGGCCGCGACAAGACGTGGGTCATCCTCACCGCGAAGACGGACCGGCAGACCGCCCAGCGCGCCTTCGATCTCGGCGTCGACGACTTCGTCTCGAAGCCGGCGTCGACCGACGTCATGGCCGCCAAGCTCCGCCAGCTCATCGAGCGGCGCTCCACGACCTCCGTCCCCCGCGGCGTGTCCGGCTCGCTCGCCGAGATGGGCCTGCCGGACATGATCCAGATCCTCTGGCACGGCCGGAAGACGTGCGCGCTCAAGATCCAGGCGAACTCCATGGCCGGCGAGATCCACTTCGCCGATGGACAGGTCGTCCATGCGCTCTGGGCCGGCGCGCTGGGCGAGGACGCGTTCTACCGGATGCTCACGCTCCGGGAGGGCGACTTCCGCCTCGACCCGAGCTTCTCGCCCAGCACCCGCAGCATCACCGCGTCACCCGAGGCGCTGCTCCTCGAAGGGATGCGACGCCTCGATGAAGGGACCCTGTCCTAGGCGCGTCGCGCTGGAGACCCCTTGAAGAGCCCCGTCTGCATCGAGACCCCGCGGCTGCGCCTCTTCATCCCTCCCGTCGAGTTCGCTGGCCGCTACCTCGCCTATTTCGAGCGCAACCGCGACCACCTGGCGCGGTGGGATCCGCCGCGCCCCGAGGGCTTCTACACCGAGGCGTTCTGGCGTGAGCGCCTCCTCCGCGACCACGAGGACTTCGCCGCGGATCGCGCGCTCCGGCTCGCGCTGCAGTCGCGCGGCGCCCCCGGCGGCGAGGTGATCGGGGTCTGCAACTTCACGCAGTTCGTCCGCGGCGCCTTCCAGGCCGCGACCCTCGGCTACTCGCTCGACCAGCGCGCCGTTGGCTCAGGCCTGATGTTCGAGGCGATCGAGGCGGCGATCGCGTACATGTTCGACACGCTCGGCTTCCACCGGGTGATGGCGAACTACCTGCCGCACAACGAGCGCAGCGGCCGGCTGCTCCGGCGCCTCGGTTTCGCCGTCGAGGGGTATGCGCGCGATTACCTGTTCATCGATGGTGCGTGGCGCGATCACGTCCTGACCGCGCTGACCAACCCGAGGTCCGCGCCTCCGGGCGGCTCGCGAACGACGGGGGCAGCGCACCCCGTCCGCGGCGCCGGCCCCCGCCACGGTTGATCCGGCCGCTCCTGGGATCGCGCCGCCGCGCGGCGTCCTGGCCGCACGCCCCTGCCGGCCGGCGACCGGCCGGCAACCAGGCGAGAACGCTGAAGATTGCGGCTTACCGCCCCGCGACCGCCGCGCGCCGCGTCTTGCCCCGCAGCGGGCGCCGCCCTAGCTTGTCCCGAGGCGTGGACCGCGAGTGCGGCCGCGACCCGGAGGCACATGTACGGTCCGCAAGGCAACGGTGGCGGCAGCGCACGCAGGCCAGCGCAGCGCTCGACGAAGGTCACGGTCCCCGAGATCCGCTCCCGCAAAGGGGTCTCGCCGATCGCGATGGTGACGGCGTACGACTTCACGATGGCGCGGCTGCTCGACGAGGGCGGCGCCGATCTGCTGCTCGTCGGCGACTCGCTGGGGATGGTCGTGCAGGGGCACACGACGACGCTCCCCGTGACGGTCGAGGAGATCTGTTACCACGGGCGCGCGGTGGTGCGCGGCGCGCGGCGGGCCCACGTCGTGGGCGACATGCCGTTCATGAGCTTCCAGCTCTCTCCGATGCACGCGCTCGAGAACGCCGGGCGCATGATGAAGGAGGGCAGCTTCGAGAGCATCAAGCTCGAGGGAGGCGAGGAGATCGCCGAGCACGTGCGCCGGATCGTCGCCGCGGGCATCCCGGTGATGGGTCACCTCGGGCTCACGCCGCAGTCGGTGCACGCGATGGGCGGGTTCAAGGTGCAGGGCAAGGGCGACGAGGCGGCCGAGCGCCTCATCGCCGACGCGCGCATCCTCGACGAGGCGGGCGTCTACGCGATCGTGCTCGAGGCCATCCCGCCGGATCTCGCGGAGGAGGTGACGGCCGCGGTCTCCGTCCCGACGATCGGGATCGGCGCCGGGGCCGGCTGCGACGGGCAGGTGCTCGTCTGTTATGACCTGCTCGGGATGTTCCGCGAGCTGACGCCGAAGTTCGCGAAGCGCTTCGCCGAGGTCGGCGATCAGATCGTGGAGGCGACGCGCGCCTACGTGGACGAGGTGCAGTCGCGCGCGTTCCCCGCTGCAGAGCACAGCTTCAAGCCGAACGGGCCTCGCCGGGCCGCCAGCGTGCCCGCTGCGCCGGCCAAGACCGAGTTCGCGCCGGCCGACGAGATCCCCCCGCACTGGCAGACGCACTGAGCGCGGCAGCGCGGCGTGGCGCGGCCGGTTGACTCGACTCGACTCGACGCCGGCTGCTCCGCGCCGGCAGGCGCGCGCTCCGCGCGGGCAAGCGCGCCGGAGGGGGCCGGCCTCAGCTCGCCTGGCCTTCCGCCGGCTCCTGCCGCCCTCCGATGGCGCGCAGCAAGAGCTCGACCGCGAGCAACAGGAGCAGCAGGAGCGCGACGTAGGGCGACCCGTCGATGGATGCGGCCATGCCGCCCAGCTCTGCCGCGCGGGCGCTCTCGGCGACGCGCCTCGGGCGGAGGTCGATCTCGCGCTCCGGGACCGACACGACGCGCGTCGAGCGCTCGCCGTCCAGGGTGAGCTCGTAGAGGCCGGCGAGCGGCGGAGACACGCGCAGGCGCCGCTCGACCTCGGCGACGGGGAGCGCCTCGCGTGACTGCGAGGCCCCGTCGCGGTCGACCCGCACGCGCTCGACCTTGACGTCGTGGTAGCCGTCGAACGTCCACAGCTCGCCCGCGGCGAGGCGCCGCGCGCCGCCGCGGGCGCGCGCGGCGCCGACGAAGCCGTCGAGCAACGACAGGAACGCGGGCCGCAGCGCGACGTCGCTCTCCTCCGTGCCGAGGGGCAGCGTCATGAACAGCACCACGCCGCGCCCGAGCGGGCGGCGCACGAGGAACGGGGCGCCGTCCGCCCACCGGGCGAGCACCTCGGCGCCCTCCGAGGCCTCCGCGCCCAGCGTCGCCCGGCCGCGCGGGGCGACGTCGGCGAGGCTGGGCGCGGACGGGCCGAGCCAGCCTGCCGTCGCCGGGTCCACGCCGGGCACCGGGGAGGCCGACCAGCGGACGACGCCCGGGACCAGCGGCTCGAACCCGGCGCCGAGCGGCGCCGCGGCCGCGCGCTGGCCGAGCGTCAGCAGCGCGACGCCGCCCCGCTCGACCCACGCGGCGAGCGAGCGGCGCACCTCCGGCGTGAAGCCGGGCGCGTCGTCGACGATGAGCCCCGCATGCGCGGCCAGCTCGTCCGCGTGCTCCGGGACCGAGGGCAGCGGCCTGATCTGCGCGTCCAGGTCGAGCGCCGAGAGGGCCTGCTCGAGCGGCGGCGGGCCGCCCGTCTCGACGTGCGTGGTCGCGGGGTCGACCACGACCGCGATCGAGAGCGGGCCGCCGGCGGAGATGATCGGGGCGCGGTCGTCCTCGGCGATCGCGTCGCCGCCGGTGAGCGCGGCGATCAGGATCTCGGGCGCCGCGGCCGGGAGGTCGATCGAGAGCTCCTCGGCGCGCAGGGCCGGATCGAGCGCGACCTTGCCGAGCACGGCGTCGCCGGCGCGCACCTCGAGGGATCGCCCCGCCGCCGCGGAGGCGCCTGTCGCCGAGGCGCCTGCGGCGGCGCCCGCCGCGGGCGGCGCGTCCGCGCCGCCGTCTCGCTGCGCGACGGCGACGTCGGGCCCGCGCGCCGCGGTCGACGCGGCGGTGCAGACGACGCGGACGCGCGCCTTCTGGCCGGATCGATCGGCGCGCACGATCCCGCAGTCCTGGCCCGTCGCCTCGAGCTCCTGGAGCGGCACCCACGTGGCGATGTCGGGGGTGCCCGAGATGGGCGGGGCGTTGGGCGTGCCGTCCGCGAGGTCGCTGAGGAGCACGATGCGTTTGTCGCTCTGAGGCAGCCCACGGAGCAGATCGCGGGCGAGCGCGAGGGCGCCGTCGATGTCGGTGGCGCGGTCCGACGGCGCCGCCGCGGCGAGCGCCTCGCTGACGGCGGCGAGGTTGGTGGTCGACGCGAGGGCGACGCGGGCCGGGGCGCCCGCGAGGACGAGCGCCGCGGCGTCGCCGGGAGCGAGGCCGCCGGCGAGCTCGCGCGCGGCCGTGAGCGCGCGCTCGAACCGCGAGGGCGCATGCGAGGAATCGCGCGAGGAATCGTGCGAGGAATCGTGCGAGGAATCGTGCGAGGAATCGTCGATCGACCGCCCGTCGCGCGCGGCGCCCTCGGCGCCGTCCGTGCGCGCCCGCATGCTGAGCGAGTCGTCGACGACGATGGCGAGCGCGACCGACGCGCCGGCCCTGCGGCTGAGCGACAGGTGCGAGCAGCGCAGGAGCGGCGTCGCGCCGAGCACCGCGAGCGCGATCACCGAGACGGCCCGGGTGGCGAAGAGGGCGCGGTCCTCGAGGAGGCTCCGGCGCCGCGCCGTCGGCGGCGTGGGCGGGACCAGGCGCGCCGGCGGGAACGGCCGCTCCTCGGCGCGGCGACGGCGCAGGAGGTGCGCGGCGACCGGCGCGCCGACGAGCAGCGCGACCAGCAGCGCGCCGAGCGTGACGAAGCTCATCGGCGCACCTCGGCGATCGCCTGCACGAGCGAGCGGACGACGTCGGTCGGAGGATCGGCGCTCGTCGCGCGGAGCAGGCGGCCGCCGCGCGACGCGAGCGCCCGCGACCAGGCCTCGGCCAGGGCGGCGAGGCGCGCCTGGTACTGCGCGCGGACCGCGCCCGCGTCGGCCTCCACGACCGCGCCGCCCTCCAGGGCGCGGAGGCGCACGTTGCCCTCGAAGTCGAGCGTCGCCTCGCTGGGATCGAGGACCTGGAGCGCGATCAGCGTGCGGCCGCCGGTGCTCAGCGACGTGAACGCCGAGAGCGCGCGATCGGCGCCCGACGGGGCCGCGCCGGATTCATGAGCAAGATCGATGAGATCTGAGATGAGGAGGACGACGGCGCCGCGGCGGGCCTTCTTCGCGATGGGCGCGAGCGCGCGCTCGACGGCGCCGGCGTCGCCGCTCCAGTCCTGGGCGGCGGAGGTGGCCTCGAGGGCGCCGACGATCCGCTCGAACGCCTCGCGCCCCGCCATCGCGGGCAGGCCGTGGGTGCCGGCGCCGCCGAGCCAGGCGAGCCCCACCGGGTCGCCGGTGGCGAGCGCGACGCGGGCCATGGCCGCGGCGATGAGCGCCGCGTAGGCCAGCTTGGCGCCGGGCGCGCGCCGGCCGCGGTAGGACATCGAGGCGGTCGCGTCGACGCACAGCCACAGGGCGCGATCGGTCTCGGTCTCGAACTCGCGCACCATGAGGCGATCGTGGCGGAGCAGGGCGCGGCGATCGAAGAAGCGGAGATCGTCGCCGGGCACATAGGGCCGCTGACCGCCGAACTCGACCCCCGCGCCCTTGCGGACGCTCCGGTGCATGCCGGCGTAGACGCCCTCGGCGACGGCGCGCGACTTGAGGCGGAGCGGGGCGAGCCCGCCCCAGTCGATGGGGAACGCTGCGAGCGAGGCGCGGTCGGAGGCGAGCGGCACGGTGTCGCTTCTTAGCCTGGATCCACCGGGCGATCACCTCGCGGCAGCGGCGCGTCGGCGCTGCGGGTGGACGCGCGGCAGCCGTGCGTCGGCGCTGTCGGTGGACGCGCGGCAGCCGTGCGCCGGCGGCGCACGGCTGCCGCGCTCGGGGACGCTCCTGGGCTCCCTCCCTCGCGCGGCTTTCTCGTGGGCTTTCCCGTTCTTCCGGGGGCGAGGGCTTGCCGAGGCGACGCCCGCCGCACATCAGCTCCTTGGAATGGCTGACGAGAAGAGGCCGGCGTCGCGCGCGTGGCTCGGGTACCTGCTGATCGCGGTCGGGATCCTGGTCCTTTCCGGGATCGTCAGGTCACGAGGGCGCCCGCTCGTGCCGTACGACGAGGCGGTCGCCGAGGTGCGGCGCGGGGAGATCTCCGCGGCGATCGTGAAGCCCGACGAGATCGAGCTGATCCGCCGCGAGAGCCCGCAACGACCGGAGGAGCGCGTCCGCGTGACGCGGCTGCCCGGCGTCGAGGACGAGCCGCTCGTGAGGGCGCTGCTCGACAAGCAGGTCCGCATCGAGGCGAAGAGCTCCCAGACGTCGGTGTGGATGCAGGTGGCGATCTGGATGTTGCCGCTCCTCCTCATCAACGCGGCGTTCTTCATGATGCTGCGGCGGGCGGGGCAGGGGGCCGGCGGGCCGCTCGGGTTCCTGCGCAGCAAGGCGAAGATCTACGATCGATCCAGGCAGGATCCGGTGCGCTTCCCGGACGTCGCCGGCGTCGATGAGGCCAAGGACGAGCTCGTCGAGGTCGTCGACTTCCTCAAGGAGCCCTCGAGGTACCGCTCGCTGGGCGGGCGGATCCCGCGCGGCCTCCTGCTCATCGGGCCGCCAGGCACCGGCAAGACGCTGCTCGCGCGGGCGGTGGCGGGCGAGGCGAACGTGCCGTTCTTCTCGCTGAACGCGAGCGAGTTCGTCGAGATGTTCGTGGGGCTCGGGGCCGCGCGGGTCCGCGAGCTCTTCGAGGAGGCGCGCAAGAGCGCGCCCAGCATCGTGTTCATCGACGAGATCGACGCCGTGGGCAGGACCCGGGGCGGCCTCGGCGCCCTCGCGACCCACGACGAGCGAGAGCAGACGCTCCACCAGCTCCTCGCCGAGCTCGACGGCTTCGACGCGCGCACCACCGTGATCCTGATGGCCGCCACCAACCGCCCCGAGGTGCTCGATCCGGCGCTCCTGCGGCCCGGGCGCTTCGATCGCCAGGTCATCGTCGATCGGCCCGATCTGCGGGGCCGCGAGGCGATCCTCGCCGTCCACGCGCGGCGGGTGCCGCTCGCGAGCGACGTCGATCTCGGGCTCGTGGCGCGCCGCACGCCGGGCATGGTCGGCGCCGATCTCGCGAAGATCGTCAACGAGGCCGCGCTGGCCGGGGCGCGGCGCGGCGCGAGCGAGATCGGACAGGCCGATTTCGACGAGGCGCTCGATCGCTCGCAGCTCGGGCTCCGGCGCCGCGGGCAGATCATGACCGCGGAGGAACGGCGGCGCGTGGCCTACCACGAGGCCGGGCACGCCCTCGTCGCGCTCGCGCTGCCGGCCGCCGATCCGGTAGAGCGGGTGTCCATCGTGGCCCGCACGATCGGCGCGCTCGGCGTCACGATCCAGGTGCCCCGCGACGAGCGCCAGCTGGTCACCGAGCAGGAGATCGAGTCGCGCGTCACGGTGATGCTCGGCGGCAGGGCGGCGGAGGAGCTCGCGCTGGGGCAGGTGTCGAGCGGCGCGCACGACGATCTCGGGCGCGCCACGGCGCTCGTCCGCGAGATGGTGACCCGCCTCGGGATGAGCCGGCGCCTCGGGCTGGCCGCGCTCGCGCGCACCGTCGGCGCGCCGATGCTCGGCGTGCTCCAGGAGGAGCGCACGTGCAGCGAGGAGACCGCCCGCGAGGTCGACGAGGAGGTGAGGGAGCGCCTCGGCGAGATGTACCTGAAGGCCAAGCAGCTGCTCGTCGATCGCCGCGAGGGCCTCGAGGCGGTCGCGGAGGCGCTCGTGCTCAAGGAGACGCTGCGCGGCGAGGAGCTGGAGGAGGTCGCGGCCGTGTCGACGCGGCGGAAGATCGCCGTGGGCCCGCCGAGCGCGGCGTGAGCCTCAGGCCGCGCGCCGCCGGCGCCTGAGGCCGCCCGCGAGCGCGGCGAGCGACAGGCCGGCGGCCGCCCACGCCCGGCCGCCGGCGCTCCCGCGCGGCGCGCCCCCGGCCGCGCGGCAGGCGCAGCCGCCGTCCTCCTCCGCGAGCTCGCCGCCTGCCGGGGCCTCCGGCTCGCCGACGCCGATCCCTCGCACCGCGATCATCTGCACGGGTCGGTCGGGGTCGTTGGACTCGACGAGGACGGTCGCCGCGAGCTCGCCGCTGGCCTTCGGCGCGAAGCGGATCGCGAAGTCGATCTCCGTTTCTGGGTCGATCCCGAGCGCCGCGTCCGCGAGCTCGAAGCTCTCCGGGTCGTCGGTCGTCACGACGGCATCGAGCAGCGCCTCCCCCGCGTTCGACAGCCGGACGAGCTCCACGTTGGCCTGCCCCACCTCCACGGCGCCGAAATCGATCTCCTGCTTGTCCAGCGCGAGGTCCGGGAGCGGCACATGGACGCGCTCGCTCTCGAAGACCCATTCCCGCTCGGTGAGCGGAAAGGCGAGCGGGATGTCGGCGAGCGGGATCGACCACGAGCGGCCCAGCAGGCTGACGCTGAACGCGGGGACGAGGTGGAGCGTGCCGTCGTACCGCACCGAGCCCTCCGGACGAACGTTGAGCTCGACCGACGGGCCTCCCAGGTAGTCCACGGAGGAGGCTCCGCCTTCGGAGGTGATGTCGCCTCCGCTCACCGTCGCCTGATCGAGCGTCTCGATGGCCACGCGATGGGTCGTGTAGCGGGCCGCGACGTCCATCGCGATGTCGAGCTCGAACCTCCCGTCGATTCCGGGGATCGAGCCGCCGATGAGGTCGCCGAGCGATACGGACGCAACGCGCTGCAGCGCGGTGGAGCTCTCCAGCGTGATGCCCGGCTCCCAGCCCCAGGCGTCGAACTGCTCTCGCGCGTGCACCTGGAAATCGATCTGGGGCACATAGGGGATATCCCCCGTCCAGTCGAAGTCCTGGCCCAGGACGGAAACGCTGATGCGTCCCTGTGCGCTGACATCGAGTCCAACATCGCAGCTGAACGCGCCTCCATCCGGGGCGCCTGGCGCCTTGAGCGCGAGCGCCTCTGGCCACGACGCCTCGAGCGCTCCGTTCAACGAGACCTGGGTGTCGGCGTAGACCGCCGCCCCGAGGCTGACTTGGAGCGGTGAGCCCGGCGGGACCCAGCCTGTATCGAAGTCGAGCTCGAGCGGGATGGCGTCTTTGCGCTGAAACGTGAGCGGTCCCCGCGCGCACTGGAGCGGGTCGTCCGCGCACGGCACGGCGAGCGAGTCATAGGCCGAAGCGGCCGCGGGGGCGAGGAGGGCGAGCGCGGCGGCGACGCAGGGGAGAGCGCGCCGCCGCCGGGGCCGAGCAGAGCGGAAGGCCGCGAGGGCAGCGCCGTCGGACAGCAAGGAACGCATGAGAACGATTACCACGATCCTCGCGCTCCACGCCATGGCCGCAGCCCCCCGATGGCGGCGCGCCAGGCACGTCCCAGCTGCGTTCCTGCGGCGTCCTAGCGCGCCCCGAACAGCGTGCCGACCACGATGCCGGCGGCCGCGCAGAGAATGGCCACCACGGTCCAGAGGATGAGCTCACGCGAGGTGCCGCCTGCCGGCGGCGCAGGGTTAGCGGGCGTCTCGCGGACCACCGCGGCCGTGCGTTCGGGCAGCGCCCTCCTCACCGCGCTCGCCACCGCGCTCTCCGGACGCGTGACCGGATGGCCGACGTGGCCAACATGGCCGACGCCCGGGGCGGAAGCACCGTCCTGGAGGGGCGCGGCGTAATCCAGGCCGGTCCGCTCGAGCGCGAGATCGGTGATCGAGACGGCGTCCGCGAGGCTCGCGGGGGTGTGGTGCACGACGCGCCGTTCTTCCCGGCAGGCGCGCAGGGCGTCGGCGAATGCCCTGGCGCACGGGTGCCGCTCGGAAGGGCTCTTGGCGAGGGCCCTCAGGATGACGGCCTCCAGGCCGGCCGAGATGAGCCCGGAGCGCTCGCTGGCGCGCGGCGGCAGCGGCTGCTCGGCGATCTGCGCCGTCATCACGGCGATGGGCGTCCGCTTGCTGAACGGCACGGCGCCGACCGCCATCTCGTAGAGGATGCAGCCGAGCGCGTAGATGTCGCTGCGCGGGTCGACGTCCTCCCCGCGCACCTGCTCCGGCGCCATGTACTCCGGCGTCCCGAAGATCATGTCCTTCTCGGTGAGCCCGGTCGTCTGCTGCTCGCCGTGCACCACCTTGGCGAGCCCGAAATCGACCACGCGGACGCGGCCGGCGAAGGGTGACGGCGCGGCGCCCGCGTGCCCGTGCGGGCGCTCGATGAGCACGTTGGCCGGCTTGAGATCGCGGTGCACCACGCCCGCCGCGTGCGCGGTCTCCAGCGCGGCGCAGATCTGCAGGGCGATCTCGATCGCCAGGTCGATCTCGATCGGCGCGTGGTCCCGCAGGAGCTCCTCGAGCGAGCTGCCGTCGATGTGCTCCAGCGCGATCACGAGGAGCCCGCCCTCCTCGACGAAGTCGAGCATCCGGACGACGTGAGGGCCCTCGACGCGCTCCAGGATGGCGGCCTCCCGGTGATAGCGCCTGAAGATCTGGGGCGTGCCCGAGAGGTGCCTGTGGATCACCTTCAGCGCGACGCGCTGGCCGTCCTCGTCGCGGGTGGCGCGGTAGACGACGCCGGAGGCCCCCTCGCCGATGACGGACTCGACGGTGTACCGCGACGCGACGCCGTGCCCGGCGGGCAGGCGATCGGGCGCGGGCTGCTGCGAGGTCACCGCCCACCGCCCGCGTCCGCGGGGATCGGCGGCGCGGGATCCGGCGAAGGCGCCCTGAGGTGCAGCTCCGTCGACGAGGTGCAGGCGCGCACGATCTTGGGGCTGAGCTCGATGGGATCGAGCCGCGCGGCGGGGTCGGCCTCGCGCCACGCGGCGCACGCGGTCTCGGCGAGCCCTGTGGCGTCGAGCGCGACGTAGGCCTCGAGCAGGTGCCGCTGCACCGTGGCGATCTGCACCCGGGCGAGATCGCCGTAGCCGAGCAGGCGGCTCGCCCGCGCCACGGCGTCGATGTAGCGGCCGCTCCGCACGTCGCCGGCGAGCTGCGGCAGCTCGGCGTCGACCCGGCGCTGGGCGTCGCGCGCGCGGCCGGCCCCCTCGGAGCGCACCAGCGCGCCGGAGCTCGCGGCCTCGGCCTTGCCCTGGGTCGTGAGCGGCAGATCCGTGAGCGGGACGAGGATCACCATGCCGCGGCGCAGCGGGTCCTGCTTGAGGTGGTTGTACTTGTCGAGCATCCACGCGTGGTCCCGCTTGCCCAAGAAGCGATAGGCGATGGTGAGCAACGTGTCGTGCTGGCCGACGACGTACCGCAGGTTGTACGGCACGATGATCTCCTGCCCGTCGGTCGGCTCGAGCCAGGGCCACGTGTCGTTCGAGAGCGCGAGGACGTCGCTCCGGTCGGCGGTGCCGAGCAGCCGCTCCGCGAGGATCGCCCAGGTCTCGCCCGCGGTGACGCGGTGGTGGCCCAGCGCGGGCACCTCCAGCCGCAGGCCGGGCATGATCGGCACGCCGGCGCCCGCGTCGAGCGCGTTGGCGGCGACGAGCACCTGCTCCATCTGCACGCGCCCGTAGGTGCGCTCCGCGATCTGCGCGAGCGTCTCGCCCTCGCGGACGACGTGCGGGAACGCCGCCGCGGCGCTGCCGACCAGCGTCGTCGCCGCGAGGGCGCCCACGGACAACCAAGCTCGCCGAGACATCACGCCGCCGAGGGTACCAGGGGATCGCGCGCTGTGGGACGGCTCGCGACCGCTCGCGCGGCGGCGCGCGGGGAACGTTTGCCACGATTTCGTCGCGCCCGTGGTTTCGTGCCAGAGTGCGCGCCACGCATGAAAGACACGACGACGGCCGGCAGGATCCCGACGTGGCTCTCGCGGCGCTCGCCTGCGGCGGCGCGGCTCCTCGCGGCCGGCCTGCTCGGGCTGGCGACGCCGGGCTGCCTCGTCCGGCAGGGGCTGTACGACGAGGCGCGCGCGGAGATCCGGAGAGAGCGCGACGCGGGTGACAGAGCGCGGGCCGAGGCCCAGAGCGCGCGCGCCGAGGCCGCGCAGCGGTCCGCGCAGGTCGCCGCCATCGAGGAGGAGCTGGCGCGCCTTTCGGACGACCTCCGGGCGCGCGATCTCAGGCTGTCCGAGGCGACGACGGCCGAGGCAGGGCTCGCGCGGCGGCTCGACGAGCTCGCCGCCATGAACCAGGAGCTGTCGGCGCGGCTCCGGAGCGCCGGGCAGAGCGTGGGGCAGCTCGCCGGGGAGCGGGGCAGCCTGTCGGCAGAGCTCGCGGAGACGCGGGCCAAGCTCGACGATCTGCGCCGGAAGCAGGCGGCGGCGGAGGCGCGCGCGGCGCAGATGCGCGACCTCGCGAGCCGGTTCCAGGCGATGGTCGACGGCGGGAAGGTCCGCGTCGGGCTTCGTGCGGGGCAGCTCGCGATCGAGGTGCCGAGCGACGCGTTGTTCGACGGCGCGAGGGCCGAGCTCAAGCCGCGGGGGCGGGCGGTGCTGGACGAGGTCGCCACGGCGCTCCGGGCCGTGCCGGACTGGAAGTTCCAGGTCGCCGCGTATACGGACGACGACCGGAAGCGGATGAAGGGCGCGGCGTTCCGGTCGAGCTGGGATCTCTCGGCGGCGAGGGCGGCGGCGGTGGTCGAGCGGCTCGTCGCGCGAGGGATGTCGCCCGAGAGGCTGTCCGCTGTCGGACATGGCGAGTTCAGGCCGCTCGGGCCGAACGACACGGCGGCGGGGCGGGCGAGGAACCGGAGGGTCGAGATCCTCGTTGTGGCGGAGCAAGAGACTCCGGGCGAGGCGGGGAAGGCGACCAGCGAGGACGCGCAGGCCGGCGGCGGCTAGCGCGCCTGTGACTGCGGCGGCGCGTCCGGTGCCCGTTCGTCCTCAGCTCGGCTCGTCGAGCACCTCGGTGAGCGCGGCCGCGGTGGCGGCTTTCTCGAGCCAGCGCTCGAGGCGTTCCGGGTCCCTCTGGGCGAGGATGCGCTCGCGTGCCGCGTCGGCACGGCGATGCCGCGAGCCCGGAGCACGCTCAACAGCGCGCGCGCCGCTCCCTCTACGCGCCCCTCGTCACGGCCCTGCGCGACGTACTTCTTCGCGAGATCGCTCTGGTACTCGTAGCCCTTCATCATCGCCTCCAGCGCCCGGCGAGCCGCGTCGTTCAGGGAATTGTACAGGAGATCGTAGTAGAACCGGGCGCGTTCGTCATCGAGCCCCTGGATCGCGGGCAGCACGGCGCCAGCGATCGTTGCGCCTTGCTCCGTCTCGCCATGGGCCATCGCGGAGAGGACCCCCAGCTCCGGTCGACGGACCGCTTCCGCTGGGTCCGTCACGACCGGAACGCTGTCGCGACGGAGCACGGGCGGGCGCAGGACGAAGCCGGGTACGCCGATCTCGATCGGCTGCGCGCACCAGTCCGCGACGAGGGGATCCGGCGCGACGACGAGCAGGCCCGCCTGGCAGCGGTGCTGGTCTCGCGAGACGGTCAGGTAGGCGGGCCAGCTGAACGGCTTGTCGTCGTCCTTCCTGAGCTGCACCTCGACGATGATGACCCGGACCGGCTTGTCCGCATCGAGGAGCAAGACGACGACATCGGCGCGGTACTCGGCCGGCGTGGTCTCGGTCAGGTCGATGGAGGCGACGCGGGCCTCACTGTAGTCGGGAGCGTGACGCCGAGGACCTCGACGAGGATCTCGGCGGCGAGGGAAGGTCGGTTTCTGAAGAGATCCACGAGGACCTCGTGGCGCATGGAGACCATGGCGAGGAGCCTTCGCATACGGCCGGAGAGAGGGCCAACCGGCCGGCTCGCGACGGTAGCGCCGGCCGCGATCGCCGAGATGTCCATGCGATTCCAGAACGAGCGCGCGGCGAAGCCCGCATTCCATGCAGGTCAGGATGGCGACCTCCCTCCCATCCCGACGCGCGCGGTCTGAGACGTGGCTGCGCCGGGGCCGAGAGGAGCTCTGCGCCACCGTGCAGCGGCCGCGCCCGAAAGGCGGCCAGCGCTGCGGAATTGCTGGCTGGACCTCTCTGCGTTCGCCGGCTCGGATCCCCTCGTGCTCTTTCCGAAGGCCGGGACATGTGGCGAGAGGCTCACGTTATCCGGAGCACCGACGGGTCGCAGAGCGGCCCTGCTTTCGGTAACACAGTCAGCGCCGAGAGCAATGATCGCGCGCGGTCGGAATGTGCTGATCGCCGTGTGCAGACGTTCGACAAACAGTTTGCGAACGGCGCTCCGGGCAGCGTTGGGCAGTGCGGCAAGTGTCGTGTGCGATCTTGCGTGCATTGGAATCAGAGGTAGCTCGACATACGTCGAGCTGAGGACCATCCAATCCGAATAGGGGCTGTCAGTGCGGCCGAGCCTCCCGCGCTTCCGCCCGCGCCGCCTCTCTTCGCCGCAGCGCGCACGCCGCGAGGATGCACAGCGCCGGCGTCACGACCATGTGATACCGGTCCTCGCCGAAGAACGCGGCGTGCGTCAGCGCCACCGACGCGACCGCGAACGCGAGGTAGCCGACGACACCCCCGTTCGCGGGCCGGCCCGGCAGCGGCAGCGCGGCGATCAGCGGGATCGCCACCGCGAGCGGCCAGAACGCGTGCCCGTCGCCGAGCACCCCGAGCGCGACCAGCCCGAGCACCGCCGCGAGCGCAACGAGCTGCGCGACGAGCTCCCGCCGCGGCCTCCGCCTCGGCATCGCCACGACCCCGAGCGCCGCGGCGGACAGCAGGCCGAGGTGCGACGCCGTGAGCACGCGGCGCCCCGCCGCGCGCCGCTCCTCGGGCCACGCCGCAGGGTTCGCCTCGCCGAGGTAGCCGATCGGGAACGACTCGTGATCGAAGGTGAAGCCCAGCTTCCTCGGGATCAGGGCCAGCCAGCGACCTGGATCATCCTTGATCCACTGAAGCCCCGCGGCCATCCAGCAGCGGTCCTGCGCCACCTGGCCGCGCGCGATCGGGCAGCCGTCGCCCGCGCGCAGCGTCTCGAAGCGGCCCGTCGCGCGCGGGAACGCGCCGATGGCGAGGTTCCAGCCGCCGTTCGTCGAGACGAGCGCGCAGCCGTCCATCACGCGGCAGTTGCGGAGCGTCCACGGCGCCACCACCGCGAGGGCCGTCGCGGCCGCGAGCGCCGCCGCGAGCGCGCCGCGTTTCCACGCGGCCGCCCCTCCAGACGCTGTCGCCGCCGCTCCTCCGGGCGCGGACGCCTCCGGGCTGCGCATGGCCAGCAGCGCGAGCGCCGGCGCGCAGAGCAGGCTCTGGGGCCGCACCAGCGCCGAGAGCCCGAGCGCCACGCCCGCGAGGACCGCGCCGCGGGCCGGGCGACCGCGCGCGGCGTCGCGCGCGAGCAGCCAGGGCGCCGTCACCAGGCCGAGCGCCGCGAGCGGCTCCGTCATGACGAGCGCCGCATAGACGATGAGCCCCGGCGAGAGCGCCGCGAGGAGCGCCGCCACGCGGGCGCGCGCCGGCGTTGTCGCGTACCGGGCGAGGCGGTGGACCACGACGACGAGCAGCGCGCCGGTCACCGCGTTCGCGACGGTCGCCGCGTGCGGCCCGGCGCCGAACAGCCGGTAGACGAGGGCGAGGAACCCGCTGTAGCCGACCGGATAATGGCACCACGGGTGCCATACCGCCTGGCCCCCGACGATGAGATCGTCCGAGTAGCCGAGCCCGGCGGCGATGCGGCGCGCGCCGAAATCGTAGTAATGGCCGTCCCACACGGGCTCGCGCGTCCACGCGATCGCCACGTAGAGCCGCGGCAGCAGCGCGAGCGCGAACGCGAGCGCCGAGAACGCGAGATCTCCGCCGGCGCGTGCTGACGTGCGGCACGTGCCGCGCCCGCCTCCGATCCGCGCCGCCCGGTCGCTTCCGCGCGCCGCCTCAGCCATGCGGCTTGGCGCGTGAGCCGGCAGAGATCTCGCGCAGGCGACGCATGTAGGTCTTCGCCACCTGCGCCGGATCGAGCCGCAGGTATTTGGCAATTTCCTGAATGAATCCCTGTACGTAGACGGTCGCTGGCAGGTCGCCTATCGCCTCGTTCTCGATCGCCTGGAGGTGCGCCAGCGAGATCTTGGTCCGCTGCGAGATGTCGGTGAGCTCGACCCCCTGCGACTCGCGCACCTTGCGGAGCAGCGCGCCGCTGAACTGCGTCTCGGCGTTGATCTCGCGCGCGAGCTCGGCCTGGAGCATGGCCAGCTCGGCCGCGGCGGCGGCGTTCTCGGCGCGCACCGGGCCGAGCTGCGTGCGCGGATCGTCCGGGTAGGTCGAGAGATCGTACGCGCGGCGGCGCACCGGATCGAGGAGGGTGTCGTGCGCCTCCTCGATGCGCGCCTGCTCCTTCTGGAGCACCGCGGGGCTCAGCACGCTGACCACGGGCAGGCTCCCCTCCCGGTAGGTGTCGCGCTGGCGCTTGTAGGCGCGCCGGATCTCGTCGTCAGCGGCCGTCCGCGCGAGGCCGAGCGCCTCGTAGAGCGTCGGCGGCGCGGCGCTCTTCGAGGCGGCGGCGAGGGCGCGGGCGTGCGCCTCGGCCGGGCGGGAGTCGCGCGCGGCGAGCAGCGCGAGGATGCGCCGGGCCACGCGCTCGAGGTTGCGCGCGCTCTTCGACGTCGGGCTGTCGATGAGGAGCGGCTGGCGCCGGCGCGCGGTCAGCCACACCGCGTCGTCGTGCTCGATGTGGCCGAGGTAGTCGAGGGAGATGCCGAGGAAGCGCTCCGAGACGGCGCTCATCGCGGGGCCGAGCTCCAGGTCCGAGCGGTGCCGGGTCTGGCTGACCACGAGGTGCGGCTTCACCCGCGGCAGCTGCGCGGCCGCGAGCGACGCGACCCCCTCGTCGAACCGCTTCACCTCCATGATGAAGTCGCGCGGCGTCGCGAGCGCCGGGAGCGACGCGGCCACCTTCTCGACGAGCCGGATCTTGAAGCGCTCCTTCATGAGCGCCCGGCGCAAGGTGCGCTGGTAGAGCGCGCGGCAGAAGCGGTAGGAGTGCTCGACCGCGAGCGGCTCGGGCGTGGTGGCGCAGATGCCGACGTCGGCGTGCAGGAAGAGGTCGAGCGTCGAGGAGCCGGTCGCCGCGCCGAGGCTGACGATCACGTAGTCGACGTCGAGCTCCTGGATCATCTTCATCCAGTAGGCGGCGCGGCTCGGCCGGAGCGGCGTGGCCGTCATCGGGTCGTACGCGGTCGGGACGAGCCGGAGCCCGGGCACCGTGGTCGCGATCGGCTCGGCCTTGCCCTCCTCGATGTCCTCGCGCGTGACGAGCGGCGGCGCCTCGATCCCCAGCGCGGCGTGCAGCCCCGGGCTGTAAGCGTCGGTGTCGATGATGATCACGTCGCGCCCGAGCTGCGCGAAGTACACCCCCAGGTTGACCGCGAGCGTCGCCTTGCCGACGCCCCCGCGGCCGCCCCCCACGGCGATCACGCGGCGGGATCGCGAGCTGGAGAACGAGGTGATCTCGCCCGGCAGAGGGAGATCGTCGTCCGCCGAGCCGGGCGGGAGGGTCGAATAGCGCGGCGGAGGGTAGGACTCACCGGAGCTGGACAAGGTTCCTCTTCGTGCGGCGCGCGGCTGCGCGGGCGGGGTGGTGCGGCGGCGAGCGGATGCGAGCGGCTCGCGGCGCGAGTCCCTCCTAGCACGCGCCGCGCGCGGCCATGAGCGCCGCCGTCGCCGGAGCTCCGCGCCGGTGCCGAGGGCTCCGCGCCGGCGACGAGGGCCGCGCGGTCTGCCCGCCCCGTCGCAGCCGCTCCCGGCGCGCGAGCCGCCTCGACGCGCCCAGGCCGCTGGGCTAGTCGCTCCCCGTGGCTACCGTCCGACCTTTCCGCGCTTACCGACCCCCCCAGGCCCAGGCGGCTCGCGTCGCGAGCCCGCCGTACGACGTCATCTCCACCGCCGAGGCGCGCGTCCTCGCGGCGGGAGGCCTGCACAGCTTCCTCCGCGTCTCCCGCCCCGAGATCGACCTGCCCGAGGGGACGGACGAGCACGACGACGCCGTCTACGCCCGCGGCGCGCAGAACCTCGCCGATCTCATCGCGAGCGGCGACCTCGCGCAGGACCCGGAGCCGCACCTCTACCTCTACGCCCAGAGGATGGGTGATCACCGGCAGATCGGCGTCGTCGGCTGCGCCGCGGTCGCCGAGTACGAGCAGGACGTCATCAAGAAGCACGAGAAGACGCGCCCCGACAAGGAGGACGACCGCACCCGCCACATCGAGGAGCTCGGCGCCCACGACGAGCCGGTGTTCCTCACGTACCGCGCCGACGCGGGCATCGACCGCGCCGTCGCGGAGGCCTTGCAGTCGCCGCCCATCTACGACTTCACGACCGCCGACGGCGTCGCGCACAAGCTCTGGGTCCTCGGCCGCGCGGCGACCGCCGACCTCGAGGAGCGCTTCCAGGCGATCCCGACGCTCTACGTCGCCGATGGCCACCACCGCAGCGCCGCGGCGGCGCGCGTCCACAGGAAGCTGCGCGGCGACGGCGGCGAGCACGACGTCTTCCTGGCCGTGGTCTTCCCGCACGACCAGATGAACATCATGCCGTACAACCGCGTCGTGCGGGACCTCGCCGGCCGCAGCGCGGAGGCGCTGCTCGCAGCCCTCGGCGAGCGGCTCGACGTCGCGCCGGCGAGGGACGGCGCGGCCGCCACCCCGGCCGAGCCGCGGGCCTTCGGGCTCTACCTTGGCGGCCGCTGGTACACCGCCAGGGTCCGCCCGGGGTCGTTCGACGCGAAGGACCCGGTGGCCTCGCTCGACTGCTCCATCTGCCAGGACCAGATCCTCGGCCCGATCTTCGGCGTCAGCGACCCCCGCCGGGACAAGCACGTCGATTTCGTCGGCGGCATCCGCGGCGTCGCCGAGCTCGAGCGACGCGTCGACTCGGGCGCGTTCACGATGGCGATCCACCTCTATCCCACGCAGATCGACGAGCTCTTCGCGGTGAGCGACGCTGGGCTGCTCATGCCGCCGAAGAGCACGTGGTTCGAGCCGAAGCTCCGCAGCGGGCTCTTCATTCATACGTTCTGACGAGCGCGCCGCGCCGGGGGTAGACTGCGCCCCATGGCGGACATCAAGCGTGTATCCCCCCAGCAGGCCAAGAAGCTCATCGACGAGGAGGGGTATCTCTACCTCGACGTCCGGAGCGAGCCCGAGTATGCGGCCGGGCACCCGAGCGGCGCGCACAACGTGCCGCTCATGCACGCCGGCGCCGGCGGCATGAAGCAGAACCCCGACTTCCTCGATGTGGTCGGCGCCCTCTATCCCAGAGACGCGAAGATCATCGTTGGCTGCAAGTCCGGACAGCGCTCGATGCGCGCGGCCGAGGCCATGGTGTCGGCCGGCTACACGGCCGTCATCGAGCAACGCGCCGGCTTCGAGGGGCCGCGCGACGCGTTCGGCGCGATCACCGAGCCGGGGTGGGGGCCGGCAGGGCTGCCCGTCGAGACGGCCACGCCTGGCGGCTCCTACGCCGAGCTCCGCAAGAGCGCTGGCAGGTAATACGTCTGGCGCGCACGGCCCGCGGCGCGGCGCCGAGCGTGTTGTCGCGGCGTCGATCGCGTTGCCGGAGACCGCTCGCTCCGCTAGGAATCCGCGTGCTCCACGGTGCGCGCGTCGCAGTGGTCATCCCCGCGCGGGACGAGGCGCGATGGATCTCCGAGGCGGCGGCGTCGGTCCCCGCCTTCGTCGACCACGTGATCGTCGTGGACGATGCCAGTCGAGATGGCACGGCCGAGATGGCGCGCGCGATCGGGGACGAGCGCCTCGAGGTGCTCGTCCACCCGGAGTGCCGCGGCGTCGGCGCGGCGATCGTCGCTGGCTACCGGCGCGCTCGCGCGCTCGGCGCCTCGGCCGTCGCGGTGATGGCCGGCGACGGGCAGATGGATCCGCGTGATCTCCCGCGCGTCGTCGCCCCGATCGCCTCGGGCGAAGCCGATTACGTGAAGGGCGATCGGCTGCGCCACCCCGACGTGTGGCGCGTCATGCCTCTCCAGCGGCTCGCCGCGACGGCGGCGCTCGCCGCGCTCACCCGCCGTGCGGCGGGGCTCGACGCCCTCTCCGACAGCCAGTGCGGGTACACCGCCATCTCGGCCCGCGCGATCGACGCGCTCGACCTCGACGGCCTCTGGCCCCGCTACGGCTATCCGAACGACTTGCTCGCCGCCCTCGCGGCTCGCCGGCTCCGCGTCTGCGAGGTCAGCGTGCGTCCCGTCTACCGCGGTGAGGCGAGCGGCCTGCGCGCGCGCCACGTGCTCACCATCCTTTTCCTGATCGCCAGGAACGCCATAAGGCAGTCCCTGAGCTGATCAGGAAAATCGCAGAACGCCCGCGCGCGGACGGAACGTGTGAGTGGGAGTCGAGCGAATCGACAGGAGCCGCTGCGCAAAAGGGTCGACAACTCGCTCGTTGGTCTCATAGCAAAGCTGCCTGGCGACCTGACTCATCAACTTGGCGCGGAGGGGCTCCAGAGGCGCGAACCCCGCGGCCATGCTTCAACAAGGGGGGTGACGGACGTGGCCATCAGCCGAGCCGCCTGGGCTAAAATCTGGAATCCGGGGAGGTCGCGGACTCTGTCGTTCACGCCTCGGGTCGTGGCCTATGCATTCGGCATCGAGCTGCCGTACAGCCTGCTTGTCCCGGTCGCTCACCTGCGCCTCCTCGGCGTCGTGGACTCGGCGGTCCAGGCGCGGCTACTCGGGCTGATCGGGCTCATGTACCTCGTCAAGACGGGGGGGCTGATCGCGCTTCTCGTCCACATGCTGCGCCCGATCGAGCGCCTGCGGCAGTACGCCGTGGCCCATCGCCTCCAGAGCGGCGCGGGCGTCGAGGACACGAGCAGCGGCGGCGCGGCGCCCCCGGAGGAGGTCGTCCTCGCCGCGGCGAACGCCGCCTACGACACCCCGCTCGCGTTCGCGACGGTCTGGGCCGTGTCGTGGGGGCTCCTGTACCTGCCGGTCACGATGGCGCTCTACTTCATCGCGCCGGACCAGAGCCCCCTCGGCGTCCAGCGCGGCGTCGCGCTGGCCCTGTTCGCGCTGGCCCTGTTCGCGGCCGCGCTGCCGCTCGCTTACAGCATCCTCGGCCGCCTGCTCGCCCCCGCCGCCGGCGTGATCTCGCTCATCGCGCGCGAGCGCGGCCTCTCCATGCCCGGCAAGGGTTACTCGCTCGCCGTCCGCCTCGTGATCCTCGGCGCCTGCCTCGCCATCGCGCCGACGAGCTGGATGGCGGCGATGGTGCTCGGCGAGACGGCGGGGCCGGCCAAGCCCGGCCTGAAGCTCACCCTGGCGATCTTCTCGATGGTCGCGGTCACCTGGGCGCCCGTCTGCGCGGGCTTCCTCGCCGGCGCCCTCGCGGGCCCGCTCCAGCAGGTCGCCGCGGTCATCCAGAAGATCGTCCAGCGCGGCGAGGTCGACCGGCTGGAGCGGATCCCGATCTATTTCAAGGACGAGATCGGCGCGCTGGCGGGCGGCGTCAACGCGATGGTCGATCGCCTGGAGGAGTCGTCCCGGCGCACGCGGAGCTACCTGGCGGAGCGCGAGCGCCTGCTGCAGGACGCGGCGCAGCGCGCGGCGCAGCTCGGGGCCGTGCTGGACAACCTCGTCGAGGGGGTGTTCGCGTGCGACCGCCAGGGCCGGCTGACGATGATCAACGCCTCGGGGCTCAGGCTGCTCGGCCTCTCGGGCCGCTCGGAGCAGGCCGGCCGGATGATCGAGGAGGTGATGGACCTCGGCCGGGTGCGCCACAGCGACGGCCGCGCCTTCACGCGCGACGAGCTGCCCATGGTGCGGGCGCTCGCCGGCGAGACCATCGTGCAGGAAGAGCAGGTGCTCGCGGACGGCCGCGCGGGCCGCGACGTCTTCCTGCGGACCAGCGCGGCGCCGATCCGCAGCGAGGGCGGGGCGGTCCTCGGCGCGGTCGCGGTCGCCCGCGACGTGACGGAGCTCATGGAGCTCGATCTCGTCAAGGATCAGTTCATCCGGGTCGGCGCGCACGAGCTCAAGACGCCGGTCGCGATCATGAAGGGATACGCGCTCGCGCTCCTGCGCAACTCGAACGATCTGCCGGCGCCGCGCCGCAAGATGCTGGAGGCCATCGACCGCGGCGCGGACAGGATCAACCGCATCGTCGACGATCTCCTGGCCATCTCGCAGGTCACGCTCGACGTGCTCCAGGTCTCCGAGGAGGACGTCGATCTGAAGGAGCTCGTGCAGGAGTCGGTCGATCGCGTCGCGAAGTCGGCGAGCCGCCACCGGGTGCGGCTGTCGCTCGACGCCGAGCGGCCGCCCGTCGTGCGCGCCGATCCGGAGCGGCTGCGCCAGGTGCTCGCGAGCCTCCTCGACAACGCGGTGAAGTACTCGCCCGACGGCGGCGACGTCGACGTGACCGTCGCCGTCGCCGAGCGCGCGCCGGCGTCGTCGCCGCCGTCCTCCTGCGACGCCGCGCTCTTCTCGCAGCGGCACGGCGCGGCGCCGCGCTTCGAGGCGGTCGTGTCCGTGCGCGACCAGGGCGTCGGCATCCCCGCCCACAGGCAGGAGCGGATCTTCGAGCGCTTCTTCCGCGCGCACACGGACACCCGACACGACTACGGCGGCATGGGGATAGGGCTGTTCCTTGCGAAGGACATGATCACCCGCCACGGCGGCCGTATCTGGTTCGAGAGCGAGGAGGACAGCGGCAGCACGTTTTATTTCACCCTTCCACTCAGCAGCGAGGCCCCCGCGGCCGATCGACGATGAGCGACAGACACGCAAAGACGGTGCTCCTCGTGGAGGACGACGCGGATCTCGTGGCGCTCGTCTCCCTCGTGCTCCAGGAGGACGGCTACCGGGTCAAGATCGCGTGCAACGGCCGCGAGGCGCTGGCCAAGCTGGAGCACGACCTGCCGGATCTCATCCTGCTCGACATGAAGATGCCGGTGATGAACGGCCCGGAGTTCGCGCGCGAGCTCGAGGTCCGGCACGGGCGTCAGGCGCCCATCGTCGTGCTCACCGCCGCGGCGGACGCGCACCGGCGGGCGGCCGAGGTCGGCGCGGACGCGTGGCTCGGCAAGCCGTTCGAGCCGGACGCGCTCCTCTCGACGGTAAGGCGTTACACGGGGTGAGCGCGGAGGAGCTGCCGCCGCTCGGCGAGGTCGCGCCGCACCTCGGCCCAGTACCGCGCGGGGAACCGGCGGTGATCGAAGCCGGTCGCGCGGAACACCCGTGTGATGCGGGCATAACGGCGCAGGCTCCACTCCCTCATGATCTGGAGCGAGGGGTGGAGGCCGCGCGCCTCGATGAACGGCGCCGCCCGCGCGTAGAGCGCTGGCATGACCTCATCGAGCCAGTTCCGCATCAGGGCCTGGTATCCGGGCGTGTCGACGCACCGTCCGGAGATCACCTGAGCGCGCGTGACCCCATGGCGCGCGAGCTCCTCCTCGGGCAGGTAGCAGATGCCGCGATCGGCGTCCTCCTGCATGTCCCTCAGGTTGTTGAAGAACTGATCGAGCCGGCCGAACTCCCCGGCAGCGTCCCAGTGCTCCTTCGTCAGGAACGGAACCAGCTGAAAGATATGGCCTGACAGCCGCACCAGCATCGTGTCGTGCTCCTTCAGGGTGCGGATGAGCAGGCTGGGCGCGTGGTAGTCGGCGAGGGCGAGCAAGTAGGCGTCCCAGGCGGCGAGCGAGCGCGGTTGCATCTCGTCCAGGTCGGGACGATCGAGCGCCGGGCGGCGGAGCCACAGCGCGTGGATGGCAGAGAGCTCGCGCGCGAAGGGGCAGCACGGATCGACGAAGCCGCAGGAACGGACGCGCCTCCACGCCACCATGAAGCGGCTGAATCGCCGCGCGTGGGGCTCGATGCGCTCGTTCTCGGCGAGGCGATCGACGATCCGGATCCAGCGGATGCGATCGAGCCACGCCCGCTTCACGTCGGGCGCGAGGCCGAGCACCCACGCGGCGTTGTCCTCGTCTTTCAACGCGTCGTCCGACAGGGCGCGATAGTGCGATGAGCCGACGATCGCCGAGATCGGTTGGTAGGGAGTCCGCTCCGATGCCGGTGCGGCAGCGGGCAGGTAGGGCGGTCGAGAGGAGATGTGTTGAGTAGGTTTCACGATGTCGAGTGCCGCACGTTGAACGTGCTTGTCGCCGGTGTGTCGCCCTGGCTTCGCGCGGTCACTGGCGATTATGGACGTAGCTCACCCTGTTTGCTTGGGGCGCCTGCGTCGGTGATGGATGGTGGCTCTCTACCGTGTAGAACTTTCCGATCCTCCGAGAGATGCGCGGTGACGCCTGTTCGCCTTCCTTTATGAGGCCTTATCGTCCCCCAGTCGACGCGGAAATTCGTCGTCCAGGGCACGGGCGCCGGAGATAATGCATGGATTCCCTGTGTGTTTTGCCGGTGTGTTGGGAACATGCCGTCAATGATCGTCGGTGTATACCCTCGGTCGGTACATTGTCCAACGGATAACGTCAGTGATCGCCTGACGTCTCGGCCCTTACTCGCTCCGTCTCGGCGGTAGGTCGCGTGTTCTAGGCACATGGATTATTCCGGAGTTCCTGGCGGATGGCCTCTACGCCCCACGTGAGGGCGGGTGAGCGCCGGGGGCGAGCCTCTCTCTCTGCTGCTCGGTCTGCCTCGGTGAGCGGCGCGACGGGAACGCTCCGACTCGCGATCGGACGCGATGCTAGACGCGCTCGTGAGAGGGGGGATTCAGCGGTTGTCATCGCGCCGTGCGTGCTGCGGTGAACGGCCCCGATCTGTGGCTGTGACCACGGTCCAAAGCGGTCATCCGCGCCAGGCGCGCCCGAGTGGCGTCCGCTCCAGACAGAGGAGAGCGAGCCGCGTCCCCGCGCATTCATCGTGTTCAGACCTGCAATCGAGAATCTCAGGTTCGAAAGATGTCAGGAACATCCTTAAGGTCAATTCCATGAATCGAGCAAGGTCGGGCCCTGGCCCGTGTCCTGCTAAAGTCCTGCTAAAGCTGAAGGGCAGAGCGCCCGTGACGGCTTCCCCCTGCCGTCGAATGGGCGCTCTTTTTTGTGTTCTTCGTCCGGGACGCGAGGTCCTAGCGCTCGCGCAGCCGGGCTACCCGGTCGCGCCAGTACTGGAGATCGAGCGCGGAGAAGACCGCGGCGGCGCGCGCGATCTGGCGCTCGCGCTCCGGATCGCGGCGCGGGAGGTGCCGCGCGAGCTCGAAGCGGGCGCGCGCCTCCTCGACGGGCAGGCCGCGCTGCAGGGCGTCGTCGATCGCCGCGGCCCAGAGCCGCCTCGCACGCGCGTGGCCGCCGGCGAGCCAGGCGGCGAGGCCGCGCAGGCGGAGCGAGGTCGAGCGGCCGAGGGGGAAGATGCGCGCGTACCGGCCGAGCGCGCGGCATGCCTCCGCGGAGAGGTGTGAGAGCTCGCGCCGCTCTGCCGAGCCAGGGGCGTCCTCGAGCAGCGCGAGCAGCACCTCGCACGTCGCGGCGTACCCGTACAGGCAGTGGTAGCCCGCCGGCTGTCCCTCGCGGAGCATGGGGAGCGTCCGCTCGGCGGCCGCGCGGGCCTCGCCCTGCGCGCCGCGGAGCAGGTGCCCCAGCGCGACCTGGCCGTGCGTGATCTGCTGCGTGCGGTCGCCGAGCCGCTGCACCTCGGCTGACAGCGCGTCGAAGATGGCGATCGCGCCCTCGCCGTCGCCGAGCAGCAGCCGGCACTGCGCGCGGCCGCTCTCCGCCCAGATGTGGCCCTGCGCGTTGTCGCTCTCGCGCGACGCGATCACCAGCGCGCCGTACAGGTCGAGCGCCTCCCTCCAGCGGCCCTCGGAGTACGCCGCGCCGGCGAGCAGCGTGATGCACTCCTCCTTGCGTCGGCGGTCGTGCAGCGCCTCGGCCAGCCGCTCGGCCTGGGTGAGCAGCGCCCGCGCGTCGCGGCACCGGCCCTCGCCGAGCGCCGTCAGCCCGCGCAGGCACGAGACGAACGCGACGCCTTGCGGGTCGTCGAGCGCCGCGGCGACCGCCGTCGCGCGCGCGGCGTACGCGTCGACGACGGCCTTCCACGGGACGTACCCGAACGCGACGCTCAGGGTCGCGTACCCGCGCGCGAGCGCGAGCGACGGGCCGAGCCGCGCCGCGGCGTTGGTCGCCGCCAGCGCGGCCAGGAAGGCGAGCGTCGGCTCGTTGCGGAACAGGTAGGTCTCCGACAGCTTCTCCGCCGCGAGCGACGCCTCGGCGAGGCGCTCGCGCTCGGCCGCGTCGCTCGCGACCGGGGCCGGCACGCCAGCGACGTGCGCGAGCTGCAGGCCGAGCTGCTTCAGCGAGGCCATCGCCGGGCGCAGCCGCTCCCCGAGGCCCGCGCGGCCGCTCGCCGCGCGCTCCCCCGCGCGGAGCCACGCGGCCTCGTCCCGGGAGAGCAGCTCCAGCGCCGCCGCGCAGTGCCGCTCCGCGCCGAGCAGATCGCCGAGGTTGTAGTGGGCCTGGCCGAGCCGCCGCTCCCAGCGCGCGCGCCGGATCGGCGGCGCGCGCTCCTCCGGCGGGTGCGCGCCGTCGAGGTCGAGCGCCCTCTTGTAAAAATCCACCGCGTCGCCGGAGGCGCCCGTCGCGAGGGCCTGGGCGCCCGCCTTGTCGAGGTACTCCAGCGTCTTCTGGACGGCGCCCGCGATTCCATAGTGGTGGGCGAGGAGCGGGTACGACAGCGCGAGGCCCGGCGCGTCGCGGTGGCGCCCCTCGATCGCGCGCGCCGCGGCGGCGTGCAGGGCCCGCCGCTCCGACTCGGGGATGCCCGCGTAGACGATCTCCCGCAGCTTGTCGTGCACGAAGCCGAGCCGCCCCGGCTCCGTCTCCTCGAGCACGTGGCGGCGGGCGAGCTCCGCGAGCGCGTCCATGGCGTCGACCTCGGCGAGGCCCGCGGCGCCGAGCAGCAGGCGCTCCTCGAGCTCGCGGCCCAGCACCGAGGCGAGCCGCGCGAGCGCGAGCGCCTCGTGGCTCAGCCCCGACAGCCGGCGCGCCACGAGCTCGCGCAGCGAGCCCGGCAGCGGCAGCGGCGCGGGCGGCTGGCTCCCGCGCGCGGCGCGGGCGAGCCGCTCTGCGGCGGCGCCCTCGGCGCCCGCGCGGATCCGCCACGCGTAGGCCTCGTCCCGGTAGATCACCCGCTCCTGGATCGCGGCCCGGAGGTACTCGGCGATGAAGAACGGGTTCCCCTCCGACTGCTCGAAGAGGTACTGCACGAACGCCTCCGGCGGCTCGTCCAGGGCGAGCATGTCGCGCACCATCCGCCCGACCGAGCCGCGGTCGAGCCGCCCGAGCTCGAGCCGCGAGGCCCAGGGGGCTCCGAGGAGCGAGGAGAGCGCGGGCGACGTCTCCTCGGTCCGGTACGCGCACAGGAGGACGACGGGATGGGCCGCGAAGTAGTCGGCGTCGAGGTGCTCGAGGACGGCGCGCGAGTTCTCGTCGGCCCACTGGAGGTCGTCGAGCACGAGCAGGACGGGCCGCGTCGCGGCGAACGCGGCGAGCGTGTCGGCGAGCGCGGTCCGCAGCCGGTAGCGGGCCGCGTCCGGCGGCAGCTCGGGCGGCTCGGGGTAGCGGTCGTGGCCGTGGAGCTGGGCGAGCGACGGCTCGTGCGGCGCGAGGACCCTGCCGCGCGGACCGAGCAGCGCGTCGTAGCCCGCGGGGCCGAGCTCGTTGCACCGGTCGGCCACCGCGAGCAGCAGCGGGCGGAACGGGTGCAGCGGCGCGGCCTTGACCGCGCCCTCGCGCTCGACCTCGGCGGACACGGCCGCGCACGCGCCCGTGACCACGGCCATGCGGTTGAGCGCCGCCTGGTGCGCCGCCTCGACGGCGAGGCGCGTCTTGCCCACGCCGCTCTCGCCGCCGACGACGACGAGGCTGCCCTGGCGCCGCTCGTGGGCGCGCTCGAGCGCCGCGGTGATCTGCTGCAGCGCCTCCCCGCGCCCGGCGAGGCGCGGCCGGTACAGGTACGGCTGCGCGTTCGGCACGCGCACGCGCGCGCGCGCCGCGCCGCTCCAGTCGCGCGGCGGCGTGTCGGCCGCGCCGAGCTCGGCGAGGGCGGTCGCGACCTCGTCGGCGTAGCCGAGCCGGTCCTCGGGGCGCTTCTTCAGGAGCCGCGCGATGAGGGCGTCGAGCGCGGGAGGCACGTCGGCGACGAGCTCCGAGGCCGGGAGCGGCTCGGCGTAGAGGTGCATGGACAGCACGACGGAGCTCGAGTCGCCGAGGAACGGGACGCCCCCGGTCACGGCCTCGTAGATCATGCAGCCGAGCGCGTAGAGGTCCGCGCGCGCGTCGACGAGGTCGCCGCGGATCTGCTCGGGGGACATGTAGTCGGGGCTTCCCATCAGCCTGCCGCCCGCCTGCAGCACGTCGCGCCCGGTGTGCCCCTCGAACTGGAAAGCGAGGCCGAAGTCGAAGAGCACCGGCGTGCCGTCCGGGCGGATGAACACGTTGTCCGGCTTGAGATCGCGGTGGACGAGGCCCCGGCCGTGGACGTACGCGAGCGGCCGGCAGATCGCGCGGAGGAGCGTCAGCGCCTGGCGGAGCGCGCCGCCCGCCGCGCGGTGGAACGGGCGCGGCGCGAAGGGCTGGTACGAGCGCGGGATGATCGAGGCGGGCGCGATCTCCGCCGTCGCGGTGCTGGCCTGCGCGTTCATGGCCGTGGAGACGCTCACGGTCGGCTCGCTGCTCACGCTCCCGCGGGCGCGCCAGCGCTCCTGGTTGTGATCGCGGAGCGTGCGCCCCTCGATCAGCTCCATCGCGTACCACGGGATCCCGCCCTGGACCCCCTCGTCGAGCACCCGCACGACGCCCGGGTGCTCGACGCCCCGGAGCGCGTGGATCTCGCGGCGGATGCTGGAGACGAGGCTCTCGTCGCCCACGCAGACGGTCTTCAGCGCCGCGAGCGCGCCCGTGACGCCGTGCTGAGCGCGGTAGACGACCCCCATCCCGCCGCGGCCGAGCGGCGCGAGCACCCGCCACGGCCCGATGGACACCGGGACATCCGGAGGGTGCCTGGCCTGTCCCGAACTCGGCGTCGTGATCATCGAGGGACCGACGCACCCTTGGCCCGGGCCTGGATTCGCCCCAGGTGGTAGGTCAAAAGCGGCTTCCCGACATCCACGCTGGAGCTGAGTACATCCACCCGACGGCGCGCGATGATGTCACGGCGCGGCCGACCGTACAACAGGTCTGTGTGGAGGCCAGCTCATCGCACGAACGCCGCGCGGCGGGGCTGCCGCACCGACAGGCGACTACACATGAGCCAGCGGAGCGTGGCTATCGAGGCTCGCGCCGGGGCGGAGGCGCGGCGCGTCTCGAGGCGCCGTCGCGCGGCGCCGTGCCGTCGTCGCGCCGCGCGGCCGCGCGGCGCGCGCACGGAGGGAGCGCCGGCGCGCGGCCGCCCTCTGGACGCCAGCGCCGCGCGAGACACGGTGAACCCGGGACTCTGCGGAGGCGCGCTCTGCCGCCGCGGTCGTCGCCGCATGTCGAGACGCGATGTCGAGGCGAGCCGAGCCGCGCGGCGCTCGGGCGGGGACGTCTCGGTCTCTCGCGGCGAGCGGACCGCCGGGGATCGTCTGCTTTCCCCGCTTGGTGGATTCGACATCTCCGATGTCGTTGTCCCGTTTCATCGAGCTTCGACCGTGCCGTGCGATCCCATCGTGCACAGCTGAGCTCGCGGTACACGGTTTGCTCCCGGTGCACTCACGGCCCGCGCTGGCGGCCGCACTTAGAAAGGGAACCAACGAATGAAGCATTCGACTCATCTCGGGGCCTTGTTGACCGTCCTGTTCCTCGCTGCGTGCGGCGGCGAAGGTGCAGATTCCGCCCCGACGGACAGCGCCGTGAGCTCCAAGCAGCTCAGGGATCTGACGGCCGATGACGTCCAATCCGCCTGCGATTCGCTCGCGGCGAGGGTGAAGCTCTCCAAGGAAGATGCCTGTGAGTACCTGGGCCTCGTCGCGTCTCCCGCCGTCGGGCAGCCGTGCGGCACGGTGAAGGACGAGTGCCTCTCCACGGCCGACGAGGCGGCCGCGGAGCAGGACGACCACGCAGCGGATTGCATGCCTCCGACCGAGCACCGCGCCGGCTGCTCCGCCACGGTGGCCGAGTACGAGGTCTGCTTGCTCGCCCAGACGCAGCGGGTCCGGGCGCTCACGTGCGACTCGGCGCTGAGCTCGCTCGAGACGGCTCCTCCGGAGTGTGATGCGGTGGCGCGCAAGTGCCCGCAGATCCTGGACGTGGGCGGAGATCAGGGCGCCGAGAGCCCCTGAACACGGCGCCGGGGCGCGGGCGGCCACCCATCATCGGCGATCGATCATCGATCATCGCGCTCAACGTGGACGCACGGCTCGCTGCCTGAACGAATCGCCGGTAGGCACGACACGGCCGCTTGGCGGCCGTGAGTGCCATTGTCCTACCTCTGTTTCCCTGGATCTTTTGATTCCTACCGATATTCGTGCTCGTCCGCGCCTTCCAGGGCATCTCGGCGTATGATGGGCTCCGCAGCCGGCGCGCCCGGGGAGGTTCAACCCTCGGCGTCTCGGCTCAAGCGAAGTCGCGGCTCGCGCCGACGGTTCGCTGGCACAGAGGAGGATTTCATGAAGATCACCAAGGTTTCCGGAGTGCTCGCCCTGCTGCTGATCGCCGCCGCGGCTGCTTGCGGCAAGGGCGAGCAGCCGGCTGAGGCGAACGCGACGGTCGAGGTGACCGCCACCGCCGAATCGGCGATCGGCGAAGGCGCTTACGTCGAGGAGCACGAGAGCGGCAAGGCCGCCTTCAATGTCGCTGCCGACGGGAACGTCAAGGCCGCGGTCACGGGTCCGGACGGCAAGCCGATCCGCGAGGACGTCAGCGGCACGCTGGTGTGGAAGGACGCTTCCGGGGAGAAGAGCGTGCCGCTCACGCTCGACGCGAAGACCGGCCTCCTGGTCGCCGCCGGCCCCAAGCTGGAGGCGGATCTCACCGAGATCGGCTACACGCTCAACGTCGCCGGCAAGCCGTGGAACGGGACGCTGCACGTGCCCGCCGGCGGCACCGCCGAGCTCTTCGCCAACGCCAAGGCATCGGCGGAGCTCGGGCTGCCGGAGGGCAAGCTCGGCCCGCACGGCGGGCGCATCGAGATCGTGGGCGACGACCGCCTCGAGCTCCTGGTCGACGAGGTGACAGGCGAGGTCCGCGTCTATGTGCTCGACGCCGACCTGAAGCCCATCGACCTCGGCGAGCGCAAGATCACGCTCGGCGTGGTGGCCGAGGCGCCGCAGGTGGTCGTCCTCGCTCCGGCGGTCGCGACCGCGGACGTGGCCGCGACCGCGGCGGCGGGGGTGGCCGCGGGGGCGTACCTGACCGGCAAGCTCGCGCTCGCCGCCGATCCGCTGAAGCTGACCATCGCGGTGCGGAACGCGGGTCGCTCGGCGGTGGCCCTGTGCGGCTACCGGGCCGGGGCGGCGTTCGCCGTCCACGCGCGCGCCCCGCGCGTGAAGGTGCGCGTGAAGACCGACTGGGACGCGCGCGTCCACGCGCTCGCGAACGCCGACCTGAAGGCGAAGGCCGACATCGACCCGAAGGTCCACGTCCACGCGGGGGCCGGCGCCGCTGCCAGGGCCAACGCGAAGGCCAACGTGCACGTCAAGGCGCCGAGCGTCCGCGTGACGCCGCCGAGCGTGAACGTGCAGATCAAGGCGCCGAAGATCTCGATCCCCAAGCCGAGCTTCAAGGCGTCGGCGTCGGCCCGCGCGAGCGCGGGCGCCAAGATCGGGGCACATTGATGCGACGCGCGGCGGTGACGGGCGCGCCTGTCACCGCCGCAATCCCAGCGACGCGGCGTGCTCCGCGGCGCGATGGGGGCGAGGGCGTGAAGCTCGATGGCATAAAGCTCAACGGAGGTGAGTGGAACGGCACCTCGATGACCACCCGAGCGCGCTCACCCGGGGAGCGCGCGATAATCGATCTTCCCCGTCGAGGTCCGCGGCAGCTCGTCCATCGCGACGATCGTGTCCGGGACCATGTACGGGGGCAGCCGCTCCGCTAGGTACAGCCTGAGCGAGCGATCGTCCGCGTCCCCTGCGAGGGCGACGAAGCCGCGCAGCGTCTTGCCGAGGCGCGCGTCCTCCACGGCGATCACCGCGGCCTGGCGCACGGCGGGGTGCGACGCCAGCGCGGCCTCGACCTCGCCCGGCTCGACCCGATAACCCCGGATCTTCACCATCCGGTCGATGCGGCCGCGGAAGTAGAAGAGCCCGTCGGCCTTGCGCTCCACCCGGTCGCGGGTCCGGTACGGGCCGCCGTCCACGGTCGTCGGCCCCGAGACCACGAGCTCGCCCGTCCCGGGGCCCTCGATGACCTGGCCGCTCTCGCCGCCCGCGTCCAGCGCGCGCAGCGCGCAGTCGGCGTAGGGGCACGCGACGCCGATCGGGACCTCGCTCGCCCCGTCGAGCGCCGCGCGGTCGACCCGGTGGAACGTGCAGACGTTCGTCTCGGTCGGGCCGTAGAGGTTGTAGAGCGCCGCGCCGGGCGCCCGCGCCGCCAGGGCCGCGAGCTCGCGCGGCGGGAAGACCTCGCCGGCGAAGAGGATGGCGCGCACGGGCGAGAGCGCGAAAGCCGGCGCCGGCGCGCCCGCGTCCGCCGCGGGGAGCGCCGCGACGAGCTTCATGAACATCGACGGCACACCGTAGATGACCGTCGGCGCGAGCGCGCTCACCGCGTCGCGGAGCGCGCGGCCCGAGGCGAGGTCGCGCCGCGCCATCATCGCGAGCGTCGCGCCCGCGCGGAACGTCGCGAGGTGGTCGAACCAGGCGAGATCGAAGACGAGCTCGGCCACGCGGAGGACCCGATCCGCCGGCGTGAGCCCGACGAGGTCGATGCAGAAGGCCGTGAACGCATCGAGCCCCGCCCACGTGATGGGGACCGGCTTCGGCTCGCCCGTGCTGCCCGACGTGTGCAGGATGCACGCGACGTCCTGCGCGCGGTCGTCGCGGGCGCGGCCGTCGCTCGTCCCGTCGTCGCCGTCCGCACCGGCGCGCGCGGCCCCGCGCAGCGTGCGCCCCTCGGCGTCGAGCTCCACGCGCGGCAGGCCCCCGCGGAGCTCGGCGTCGATGCCGGCCGCGAGGCCCGCGGCCGCGGCGTCGAGCACGAGCGCCCGGCACCCCCGGGCCCGCGCGATCCGCCCGAGCCGCGCCGGCGGCGCGGTCGCGTCGAGCGGGACCGCCACGGCGCCGGCCGTGAGCACCCCGGCGAGCGCCACCGGCTCGTCGTGCGCCCGGCCCAGCGAGAGCAGCGCCACCCGGTCGCCCGGGCGCACGCCCGCCCCGCCGAGCGCCGCGCCCACGGCCGCCGCGCGCGCCGCGAGCTCGGCGTAGCTCACCGCGGCGCCGCGCGACGCGAGCGCGACGGCGTCGCCGCGCGCGGCCAGGTCCTCGGCGCGCAGGCGGAACGTGCCGGCCACCCGCTCCCCGCTAGCCCTGCGCGGCCGCGATGCGGCCGGCGACGAAGCGCGCCATGCTGTCCACGGTCGACACCGCGTCGAGGTCCACCTCCTCGTCCGGGATCTTCACGCCGAAGCGCTGCTCGATGAACACGAGCACCCGCGTCAGCGACATCGAGTCGAAGCCGGACCCGCCCGCGAACAGATCCTCGTCCAGGGCGAGCGGCGCCTTGCGCAGCAGGATCTCCTTCGCGATATGGTCGTGCAGCGCGCGCCGCACCGTGTCGAGATCGTAGGTCACCGCAATGGTCCCTTTCCAGCCGGAGCTCGGGCGCTCAGCCGATGGCCGGCGTCGCCTTGCGGGCAAGATAGTCGATGAGGTCGATCTTGGACACGACGCCGAGCACCGTCTCCTTGTCGACGACGAGCGCGATCTTCGCGTCGCTCAGGACGCCCTTCAGGAGCTCGACCTTCGTCGCGGGCGTCACGGTCGCATAGTCGCTCTCGACGAGCCCGCCGATGCTCGAGTCGAGCGTGCCGCTCCCCGTCACGAGGTGCCGGAGCAGGTCGATCTCGTGGACCATCCCGCGCAGCTTGCCGTCCTGGGTCACCGGGAGCTGGCTTATCCCGTGCGATTTCATCATGTCGATGACCTCGCGGACCCTGGCGTTCGCGTCGGCGGTGACCACCGCCCCGCTGGGCTTGACGGCGAGCAGGTCGCGCACCGTCCCGAGGCCCTTGTCCTCCTCGAGGAAGCCGTTCTCTCGCATCCAGTCGTCATTGAAGATCTTCGAGATGTACTTGGACGCGCCGTCGGGCAAAAGAACGAGGATGTTCTCCTTCTTCCCGCTCTGCCGCGCATACTTGATCGCGCCGGCCACCGCCGCGCCCCCGGAGCCGCCCACGAAGAGGCCCTCGAGCCGCACGAGGTCCCGCGTCATGAGGAAGCACTCCTTGTCGTCGACCCGGATGATCTCGTCGATGATCTTGAGGTTCATCGTGCTCGGGAAGAAATCCTCGCCGATCCCCTCGACCTTGTAGGCAAACGGCTTCGTGATCCGCTGGGTCTTCACGTAATCGTAATAGAGCGAGCCGACCGGGTCGACGCCGACCATCTTGATCTCTGGCTTCCTCTCCTTGAGGAACTTGCCAATGCCGCTCAGGGTGCCCCCTGTCCCCATGCCGGCGACGAAGACGTCGAGCTCGTCGCCGCACTGCGCCCAGATCTCGGGGCCGGTGGACCGGACGTGGGCCTCGGGGTTCGACGGGTTGTGGTACTGGTTCGCGTAGAAGCAGTTCGGCGTCTCGTCGGCGATGCGCTTGGCCACCTGGTAGTAGCTGCGCGGGTCGTCGGGCTCGACGGCGGTGGGACAGACCACGACGCGGGCGCCATAGGCGCGCAGCGTCGCGATCTTCTCTTGCGACATCTTGTCCGGCATGACGAAGACGCACTTGTATCCCCGGATGGCCGCGACCATCGCGAGCGCGGCGCCCGTGTTGCCGCTGGTCGCCTCGACGATCGTCCCGCCGGGCTTGAGCCCGTTCGCCTCGGCGTCGCGGATCATGTTCAGCGCGACCCGATCCTTGTGGCTGCCGCCCGGGTTCAGGTACTCGCACTTCACATAGATGTCGCTCTCGAGCCCCTCGGTGACCCGGTTCAGCTTGACGATCGGCGTGTCGCCGACGGCCTTCGTGATATCGCTGCGCGCGCCTCGCATCATGGGGAGACCTCTTAGCCGCCGCGCGCCGCAGCGACAAGGGGAGTCCGCGCGCGCGGCGGCGCCGCGAGAGGCGGGCTCGCCACAGCGCTGGCGAGCGCGCGCGCCTGCCGTGACTGCCGGGCCCGGCCGTCGGCCATCCTTCCTATCCTTCTAGAAGAGAAAGCAAAAGAAATTGTGTTTACGATGGGGGTCCACACTGCCCCTATCCGGCGCGTTATCGTCACGGGTTCAAAGGCCCTGACGGTGGCGAGCCAGAGCTCTCCGGCGCGAGCCGCCGGGGCGCGGCGCTGGCGCGTTGACGTCAACGCCACGCGGCGCTGCTGCGCGCGCCGGGGCGAGCGGACCGGCGGGCGATCTCGCGCCGCGCTCCCTGTGGTAGACTGGCGAAATGGCGTCCGAGCCGAAGATCCACCCGAGCGCCGAGACGGCGCTCCTCAAGGTCCGCTCCAAGGAGATCGCGTTCAGCCGCTTCCGCGTGCAGGTGACCGCCGGCCCGGACGCCGGGGCGTCCCAGACGTCGGACGCGACGGAGTTCGTGATCGGCACGGCGCCCGGCAACCAGCTCATCCTCACCGACCGGGCGGTGTCGCGGCACCATTGCGTGATCTCGGTCACCCCGCGGGGGTTCTTTCTCCGCGATCTCGGCAGCAAGAACGGCACGACCCTCTCCGGCTTCCGCATCGAGGCGGCCTATCTCCTGCCGGGCGCCTTGCTCGGGGTCGGGCAGTCCACGCTCCGCTTCGAGCCGCTGGCCGAGGAGATCCGCGAGCCGCTCGGCGACGAGGAGCGGTACGGCCGGGTGCTCGGGCAGAGCGCCGCGATGCGCCGCATCTTCGGGGCGCTGCCGCGGATCGCCGCGTCGGACTCGACGGTGCTGATCGAGGGCGAGACGGGCACGGGCAAGGGCCTGCTCGCCGAGGCGATCCACGAGAGCAGCCCGCGCGCTGGGGGGCCGTTCGTCGTGATCGACTGCGGATCCATCCCGCCGACGCTCATCGAGGCCGAGCTCTTCGGGCACGCGAAGGGGGCGTTCACGGGCGCGCAGGCGGCGCGCGCCGGCGCCTTCGAGGCGGCGCGGGGCGGCACCGTGCTGCTCGACGAGATGGGCGAGCTCCCGCTCGACATGCAGCCGAAGCTCCTGCGCGTGCTCGAGGAGCGGCAGATCCGTCGCATCGGCACGATCGAGCCGACCAAGCTCGATATCCGGGTCATCGCGACGACCAACCGCGATCTCCGCCAGGAGGTGAACCGCGGAAATTTCCGGTCGGATCTCTACTACCGGCTCAACATCGTCCGCCTCCGCGTCCCCGCGCTGCGCGAGCGCCCCGACGACATCGCGATGCTCACCGCGCATTTCTACCGGCAGCTCGCGCAAGGGCAGGACCAGAGCCCCCCCGGCGAGCTGCTGGAGGCCTTCATGCGGCAGGACTGGCCGGGCAACGTCCGCGAGCTCCGCGGCGCGGTGGAGCGCGCGGTGCTGATGATCGATCCCGCGCTGTTCCGCGAAGCCGTGATGGGCTCCGAGGGGGTGGACAGCGGCGCCCCGGCGCTCCCGGCGCCCCGGGACGACGAGCTCAACCTGTCGTTCCGCGAGGCGAAGGAGCGCGCCGTGGCGCGCTGGGAGCGCACGTTCCTCACGGCGCTCGTGCGCGCGAACGGCGGCAACCTCTCGCGCGCGGCCCGCGCGGCGCGGATGGACCGCAGCCACCTGCGCGAGCTCCTCCAGCGGCACGGCGTCTCGGCGACGGAGGCGTGACGGCCGGGCCCCCGGGCCAGCGCCGGAGACGGCCGCGCGCGCGCCTGGTGAGCGGCTAGGGCGGCGCCGGAGGCGGCCCGCCCCGCCGGACCTCCGGCGGGCGGCGCCAGGGCGCGCCCTCTCGCTGGTTACTGGTTGGCCTTCTGGCGGTTCTCTCCCTTGAGCTCCTTGGCCTTCCCTTCGGCGGCCATCTGCTCGTTATCGACCAGCTTGCCGACTCGGTTCTTGATCGCGCCGGCGGCCTCTTCGACCGCGCCCTTCGCGCGCTCCTCCGCCTTGGCGTCCTCCTTTTGTACCTTTCCTCGGAGCTCCTTGGCGCGGCCCTCCGCTTCCATCTGCTCGTCGCCGAGCAGCTGGCCGAGGCCCTTCTTGATCTTGCCGCCCATCTCTTCGGCGGCCCCTTCATTGCGATCGCTTGCGTTGCTCATTGCATCCTCTCGTGGCGTGGCCTCCGCAGAGCCTCTCTGCGGCGCGCCGCCGCCGTCGACCTCGCATTGGCAACCTCCAGATCTAGCAACCGGTGCGCCATCGCATGCCGAACGGTCTTTTCGAGGACGCGGAAGGGCGATTGGGGCAGGCTACCTCGCTCGCGCTCTGCCTCTCGGCTCGCCTGAGGCAATACGCCACGCGGCGGCCAAGCAAGCAATCCCACGGTCCGACCGGACGGCCCGCGCTCTCCTGGGGGCGCACCCGCGCTGCGGTCGGATTTCGCGGTGAATGCGGCGATGCGAGCGCTCTGTCCGCGGCGTTCAGCTCGGCTGGGCGTCTGTGGAGAGCCGGGACTCCAGGGCATGGCGCGGCGCTTGCTGAACAGCCTGCATAGCAACGAGGAGCACTTCGCTCCTTTCTGGGAGGTTCATCATGTCGTTCATTCTCTTTCTCCTGTTTGGCCTCGTCGTCGGTGCTCTGGCGCGCCTCATCGTCCCTGGACGTGAGCCGGGCGGGTGGGTCGTCTCGATGATCATCGGCGTTGTCGGCTCCTTCATCGGCGGGCTGCTCGGCCGCATGTTGTTCATGTACCGTGAGGGTGAGCCGGCTGGCTTCTTCATGTCGCTCATCGGCGCCATCGTGCTGACCGCCGGTTATCAGGCGATCGCGCGGCGCCGTACGGTGGTATGAGCGGGCCGAGCGATCCTCTCTTGAGGCGCCACGCCCGATACCGGCCCACGGCGCTGCACGAAGGAGCTCTCGATCCGCCGCCGCGATCTGTAACGTCCGGGAGCACCTCGGGCCGAGAGCAGGAGGCGCGGAGGAGGCGCCGCGACCCGTGAGCGCGATCTCGGCTCAGGCGGCGCGGCGCGCCCCCCTCTCGCTCGGCAGGCTGGAGGGGGCCCTGCCCGTCGCACGGCCCACCCCCCAGGGTCGTACGACGAGCAGGGCCTTCGGCGGCCTGTGGCGGCCTGCGGCGCGGACTCCGGCGCCAGCACCGCATTTCCGCCGGCGCCGCGTCCGCTCGCCGGGTAACGCTTGACGCCGCAGGAGGCTTTGGGCTTGCTAGCGGGCTCCGCGCTTTTGCCCAAGGTCCTGGCCATGTCGTTCTCGATCCTGCCCCCGCCGATCACGCCCCTCGCCGCGATCCTGCCGTCCGAGCCGCTGCTGCTCATGGGCGCCGGTCCGGTGCCCATCCCGCAGGCGGTGGCCCAGGCGAACGGGGTCATCATCAATCACCTCGGCCCCACCATGGACCGCGTCATCCAGAACGTGAAGTACATGGCGGCCTATGCGTTCCAGACGCGCAGCGACAAGATCCTCGGCCTCGCCGGGCCCGCGTCCGCGGCGATGGAGATGGCCGTGGCGAACCTGTGCTGGCCCGGGCGCAAGGTGCTTTGCCTGAAGGTGGGGACGTTCAGCGGGCGCCTCGGCGAGATGGCGCTCGGCGTGGGCGCCGATGTCACCTTCCTCGAGGGGCCGCCCGGGCGGCCCGTGTCGCTCGCGGACGTGCGTGAGGCGATGAAGAAGCAGCGCTACGACGTGGTCACGATGGCGCACGGCGAGACGTCCTGCGGCGTCCGCATGGTCGAGATGCCGGAGATCTGCAAGCTCGCGAAGACGCAGGGCGCCCTCACGATCGTCGACGCGGTGGTCACGCTCACGGCCATGCCGGTGCACATGGACGAGTGGGGCATCGACGTCGGCATCGTCGGCGGGCAGAAGGCGCTGTCGTCGATCCCGGGCGTCTCGGCCTGCGCGTTCTCGCAGGACGCGTGGAAGGTCGTCGAGGAGCGCCCCCTGCCGCGCCCGCACTGGTGCTACGACGCGACGCGCGCGCAGCGGTTCTGGGGCTACCAGCAGTACCACTACACGGCGCCGGTGCCCGGCGTGCTCGCGCTGCACGAGGCGCTGCGCCTCGTCTGCGAGGAGACGCTCGAGCGGCGGTTCCGTCGCCACGAGATGAGCTCCCTGGCCATGCAGGCGGGCCTCGAGGCCATGGGGCTCGAGCTGTTCGCGTCGAAGGACGTGCGCCTCAACAGCGTGCTCGCCATCAAGCTGCCGTCCGGCGTCGATAGCGCGCGGATCCGCGAGTACATGACCAAGGCCTTCCGCGTCGAGATCTCGGGCGCCTTCGGCCTCAACATCGTGCGTGTGGGCCAGATGGGCGAGCAGTGCCGCTCGCACAACCTGTTCAAGACGCTCTACGCGATGGGCATGAGCTTCCAGCGAGAGGGCGTGAAGCTCGACGTCGCCAAGGGAATGGCCGCGCTCGAGCAGGGTCTGGCGGGCGATCGCGATTACTTCGTGGACTAGCTCTGCCCCACGGTGGCCCGGTCCGGGATGGCCGGACCTCCGCGCCGCCTCGCGGCGGCAAGGGCTTGCTCGCGGCGCTTGCCGGCGTCGATCCGGCTCCGATGCGCGTCGAGCAGATCGCTGCGCGTCAGGATCCCGAGGACCTTGCGGGGGGCCTGCCTGGACACGACAGGGAGCCTCCCCACCCCCTCGGTGACCATGTGATCGGCGGCTTCGCGCAAGGAGCTGTCCTCGAACACCACGGCGGGCGGCCGCCGGACCAGGTGGCGGATCGAGATGGTACCGGCCTGCTCGGTGAGCACATCGCGCTGGGTGACCACGCCGACGAGCTCCCCCCGATCGTCCACGACCGGGAAGCCCTGGTGGCGCGAGCCCGCCGCCTGCGACAGCAGAAAGGCGCGGGCCGCCTCGACCGTATCGTCGGCGGCGAGCGTCACGGCGGGGCGCGAGGCGGCCTCGCCGGCGGTGATCTGCGCCAGGTGATCGGCCGCGTACTCGACCGTCACGCGCGCGCCGCGGCGGGCGATCTTCTCCGTCATGATGGAGTGCCGCATCAGCAGGCTGGAGACGAGGAAGGCCGCGCTGCAGCCGCCGAGCAGCGGCAGCAGCCCCATCGGCTGCCGGGTCGTCTCGAAGGCGAAGACGACGGACGCGAGGAGCGCCCGGGACGCGCCCGCGAAGATCGCCGCCATCCCGACGAGCCCGGCGACGCGCGCGTCCACGCCGAGCCCGGGGAGGAGCGCGCTCGCGGCCAGGCCGAGGATCGCGCCGAGCCCGCCGCCGACGGTGAAGAGCGGCGCGAGCGTCCCGCCCGAGGTGCCGCTGCCGAGCGCGATCGACCAGGAGATGAACTTCATCAGCGAGAGCGACACGAGCGCGGCGAGCGCCAGGCGGCCGCTCAGGATGTCGTCGATGTTGCTGTACCCGACCCCGAGCGTCCGCGGCGCGAAGTAACCCACGACGCCGATCGCGACGGCGCCGATCGCCGGCCACCACATCCAGTGGAGCGGCAGCCGCTCGAACGCCTCCTCGATCGCGTAGATCGCGCGGGTGGCGCCCATCGCCGCGAGGCCGAGGACCGCGCCGAGCACGATGTAGAAGGCGAGCGCGGGGCCGGTCGAGGGCGCCACGGACGCCATCTCGAACGCGGGCGCGGTGTGGCCTGCGCAGAGGCGCGCCGCGGTCGCCGTGGTCGCGGCGAGGGCGACGGGGATCACCGAGCGCGGGCGGTACTCGAAGAGCAGGAGCTCGATCGCGAGCAGCACGGCCGCCACCGGGCTGCCGAAGGTCGCCGACATGCCCGCCGCCGCGCCCGCGGCGAGCAGCGTCTTGCGCTCGTCCGCGGTGATCCGGAGCAGCTGCCCGACCAGCGAGCCGAGCGCGCCGCCGGTGGCGATGATGGGGCCCTCCGCGCCGAACGGACCGCCGGTGCCGATGGCGATCGCCGCGGAGAGCGGCTTGAGCAGCGTTATCCGCGGCGGGATGCGGCTCTGGTTGAACAGCACCTGCTCCATCGCCTCCGGGATCCCGTGGCCGCGGATCGCCTGCGAGCCGTAGCGCGCCATCACGCCGACGACGAGCGCGCCGAGGATCGGCACCACGAGCACGAGGAGGCCGAGGTGGTGCTCGGCGGGCGACGCGGGGGCGGCGGACAGCCGGCCGAAGAACGCGAGGTTCGTGATGACGGCGATGAGCGTGGTGAGCAGCTCCGCCGCGAGGAAGGCCACGCCGCCGAGCGCGATCGCGAGGCCGCTGACGAGGACGACCCGCCGGTCGACGGCGGCGCTGGGCGCGGGGACGCGGAGGTCCTCGAGGGTCGGGCCCATCGAGGGGGCGACCGGGATGCTCTCGGTGACTGGTGGGGGTGGGGCGTTCAATCTGGACAATTCAGCTCTCCTCGCGGTCTGTCGCTTCGGGTTCGGCTCCGGCGGGGGTCTCCTCGCCTTCGAAGAACAGCGGGGGGGCCTCGTCGCCGGCGCCGAGCGCCCGGGCGAGGGTGGCGAGGCTCTGCGCGAGCGCGCTGCGCTCGTCGGCGGGCAGGCGGTCGACGGCGGTGACGAGCTCGGCCTGCGCGGTGCGGGGCGCGCGGCGGAGCAGCGCGCGGCCGGCAGCGGTGAGCGAGATCTCGGTCCGGCGCGCGTCCTCAGGCGAGGCGCGCCGGGTGACCAGCCCTCGCTCGGCCAGGCGCGTCACCACGACCGACACCGAGCTCTGGTGCGTCAGCGTGCGCTGCGCGAGCTCGGCGATCGAGGACGCGGCGGCCTGATCGAGCTGCTGCAGCACGAACAGCTGCGCGCTGCTCAGGCCGAGCTGCCGCTCGCACGCGCGCGACGAGACGCGCAGGCGCTGTACGATCGCGCGGATCGCATCCATGACCCGCTGCGCGTCGGGCCCGCCGGGGGCCTGCCGCGCGGGGCTCTTCCGGCGCGCCGTCGAAGAACCATGGGCTCCCATATAATTGCGCGGGAACCTACGCCGCTCGCCGGTCAACCGCAAGCAGTCTGCGGACCTCCGGGCGGCAGGGGCGGATCGAGGCGGGCCGTCCTCGACGGGGTGGTCGCGGGCGGCGGTGGATGGCGGCGGGGGCGCCGGTGCGGCGCGCGGCGCGCGGGCCTGGAGGCAGCGCGCCGGGCGGACCGTGCGGGCGACGCTACGCGGGGCGTCGCCTGCGCGCGCGATCCAGGCTAAGAACCGGCCCTCCCATGACCTTCCAAGACCTCATTCTCACCCTGCAGAAGTTCTGGGCCGATCGCGGCTGCCTCATCGTGCAGCCGTACAACTCGGAGGTCGGCGCCGGCACCTTCAACCCGGCGACGTTCCTGCGCGCGCTCGGCCCCGAGCCCTGGAATGTGGCCTTCGTCGAGCCTTCCCGGCGGCCCGCGGACGGTCGTTACGGGGAGAACCCGAACCGTATGCAGCAGTTTCACCAGTTCCAGGTGATCCTCAAGCCGAGCCCGATCGACATCCAGGACCTCTACCTGGAGTCGCTGCGGGCGATCGGCACGAACCCGCTCGATCACGACGTCCGGTTCCTCGAGGACGACTGGGAGTCGCCGACGCTCGGGGCGTGGGGGCTCGGCTGGCAGGTGTGGATCGACGGGCTCGAGATCTCGCAGTTCACCTACTTCCAGCAGATCGGCGGGATCGACTGCCGCCCCGTGTCCGGCGAGCTCACCTACGGGCTCGAGCGGATCGCGATGTACCTGCAGGACAAGGACAGCATCTACGACGTCGTCTACTCGGACAGGGGCGGGAAGATCGTGCGCTACGGGGACATCTACCAGCGCGCCGAGTGGGAGTGGTCGACCTACAACTTCGAGGAGGCCGACATCGCCGAGCACTTCGCGGCGTTCGACGTCTGCGAGGCCGAGGTGAAGCGGCTCCTGTACCGGGGCGCGGATCCGGCGGCGAAGGGGGCGGCGATCGATCCGAAGAAGGCGCTGGTGCTCCCGGCCTACGATTTCGTCGTGAAGGCGGCCCACCGCTTCAACGTCCTCGACGCGCGGGGCGCGATCAGCGTCACCGAGCGGCAGCGCTTCATCGGCCGTGTCCGCGCGCTCGCGCGGGCGGTCGCCGAGACGTACGTCGCGCAGCGCGAGGCGCTCGGCTATCCGCTCCTCGGCGAGCCGCAGGCGAAGGCGGCGGAGTAGCGCGCAGCCGAGGCGGCGGGCAGCGCGCCGTCGCCTCGGCCGGGCTGCGCGTCGCGCAGCCTCAGCCGGGCGGGGTGTCCGGGATGAAGTCGCGGCGGGTGCAGATCGCGACGACCGGCAGCCCCGCGGCGCGGATCGCCTCCGCGCCGCCCTCGAGGCGGTCGACCAGGGCGATCACGCCGACCACGGAGGCGCCCGCGGTGCGGAGCTTCTCGACCGCCTTCAGCGTCGAGCCACCCGTCGTGATCACGTCCTCGAGGATCGCGACGGGCATCCCGGGCACGAGGCCGCGATCGCCCTCGACGAGGCGCCGCGAGCCGTGGTCCTTGACCTCCTTGCGCACGTAGAGCGCGGGGAGGGGGCGGCCGCGCAGGAAGCTCGTGAGCGACACAGCGCTCGCGAGGGGGCACCCCCCGAGCTCGACGCCGGCGACGGCCTCGCACCGCGGGAGCGCGCCGAGCGCCTCGAACATGAGCGAGCCGACGAGGGCGTGGCCCTCGGCGGTCAGCACCGACTGCTTGCAGTCGATGAAGAAGTCGCTCTCCCGGCCGGACGCGAGGACGACGCGCTTCTGCTCGAACGAGCGCTCGCGCAGCAGCGCGACGAGCCGCTCCCGCTCCGAGGCGCCGGCGGCGCTCACCGGCCGCCCCGCTTGCGCAGCGAGGCCTTCGCGGCCCCCTTCCGGAGCGCGGGGACCACGGGCGGCGGCGGCCCGCCGGCGCTCTCGGCCGCCTCGGGCTCGTCACCCTCGCCGGCGGCCGAGGCCGACAGATCGGCCTCCTCGTCATCGTGAACGGCCGCGAGGCGCGGCTCCGGCGCAGGAGCGGGCCTCGCCTCGACGACCGGGCGCGCCGCCGGCGCGGGGCGCGCGGGGGCAGGCGCGGCGCGCGGCGCAGGCCGGGCGGGCGGCGCAGGCGCGCGCTGCTCCGCCAGCGCACGCGCCGGCCGCGCCGCCGCGGCGCGCGGCGCAGGTGCAGCGGCGGCGGTCCGCGCCGGGGCGGGGGCGGCGGCCACGGCGAGCGGCGCGCCGGTGGTGACGTTGCCGCGCACCAGCGCGCCCGCGTGGATGCCGATCTGCGGCGCGCCGAGGTCGCCGACGACGCGCGCGCCGGGCTCGAGGATCACGGCCTCGTCGCCGGAGATGTTCCCGGCGACGGCGCCGCGGACGACGACGCGCCGCCCGCGGACGTCGCTCTGGATGAGCGCGCCCTCGCCGATGGTCACGTCGCCGGTCATGACGACGCTCCCCTCGACGCGGCCGAGGATCTCGAGATCCCCGTCGCCCTGCACGTTGCCGCGGATGGCCGTCGTCGGCCCGATCGAGGACTGGGCGGCCATCGGCTACACGTCCATGTCGACGTTGCCCTTGAACGAGGCTCCGTCCGCGATGGTCAGCCGCGACGCCTTCACGTCGCCGACGAGGCGACCGCCAGCGAGGAGATCGACGCGATCGGCCGCCGTGACGTTGCCGGTCACGTTGCCGCCCACCTGGAGCGACGCCGCCCCGATGTCCGCTTCGATCAGCGCCCCTGCGTCGATGGTGAGAGGCCCCTCGACGGTGAGCTTTCCGCGCACCGTCCCGGCGACGATCACCTCCTCGTCGGAGGTGATCTCGCCCTCGATCGTGAGCCCGTTTCCGATGATCGTACCCGCCACGTTCGTGCTCCTCGCCGCGCCCTCGCGGCGCGATTCTTCGTCCGTCAACGCGCGCTACCGCCCTGCCGGTTCACGCCGCGGGGCCTGCCCGCGCCCGCCGGTCCTCCGCTCCGAGAGCTCGGCCGGGAGGTCGAACTCCGCCTCGATGCGGCCGGCGAACGCCGCGCCTTCCTCGAGGATCACCTCGCTGCCGCCCACGTTTCCGGCGTACTGCGCGGTCGCCCGGATCGTGACGGGGCCGCGCGACGCGACGTCCCCCGTGAGCTGGCCGGACACGACGAGCGAGCTCGCCTCGACGTCTCCGGTGACCGTCGCTCCGTCCTCGATCTCGAGGTCGCCAGCCAGCTGGATGTTGCCCTCGACGCTCCCCTCGACCCGGAGCGAGCCGTCGCCATGGACGCGCCCGCGGATGCGGGCGCCCCGTCCGATGAGCGATTCGGCAGCGTCCGATTCGCTGCGCGTCGTTGTCGAACCTCGGGCCATTCTCGTCTCCTGTGCGCGGAGGGAGCCGCGCGAGCCGGGGCGCGCACCAGACGCCCGGCTCGTCCGCTGGAGCTGGGCGAACTGGATCGCTCAGCCCCGCGGCGGCGCGGACGCTACTCCAAGCGGCTGCGCCTCGCAACCGGCGGGCGGGCTCGGTGGCGGCGCGCTCCGTGGACTGACTGCAGCGGAGCCCTCGGGGGGAGGGGGCGTCGCGCGGGGGGCGAGGGGGGCCCTCCCACGAACTCGCGCCTTTTGGTGGCAATGGCCTGCTGTACGGAGCTGGCGAGTCCATGAGGACTGGCTGCGATGCGGGCCGGCGCTCGGGTTCGTGGGGCCCTCCCCCTCGCCCCCCGCGCGACGCCCCCTCCCCCCGAGGGCTCTCTCCGGCGGGAAGCGCGGCGCGAGGGGAACGGGGAACGGGGATCGGGGATCGATGCGCGGCACCGGAGCATGCGGGCGCGCGTGGTGGGCGCTTCCTGCGGGGCTGGCTCGGGTGATACGGTCTCTCTTGACTGGGCTTTCCTTGCTCGAGACGCCTGCTGTGGCCCTGACGGCGAACCGACTCGGATGGCTCGGCGCGCGTCGCCCGTGAGGCGAGCGCAGACCAAACCAACCCGGGGGTTCCTCATGCGGAAGATAGCTATCGTGGGGTCTGGACAGGCCGGCCTGCTCGCGGCGCACGCCCTGGTGAAGGCCGGCTACGAGGTGACGCTCTACTCGGATCGCACGCCCGAGCAGTGGCTCAACGAGTCAAAGCCGACCGGCACCGCGGCGCGGTTCGACGTCGCGCTCGCGTTCGAGCGCGAGCTCGGCCTGGCCTTCTGGGAGGACGCCGCGCCCCGAGGCCACGGCGCCCAGGTGACCGCGTCTGCCACCCCGGGCAACCGCCTCCTGACGCTGGCGGGCCGCCTCGAGCAGCACTTCTTCGCGATCGATCTCCGGCTCCAGAGCCACCGGTGGATGCTCGAGCTCGAGCGGCGGGGCGGCAAGATCGCGATCGAGCCCGTCACGATCCCGCGGCTCGACGCGATCGCCGCCGAGAACGATCTCACCGTCGTCGCCGCTGGACGGGGGGATCTGTGCAACCTGTTCGAGCGAGACGCCGCGCGCAGCGTCCACTCGGAGGCGCAGCGCAACGTCGTCATGATGTGCGTGATCGGCCCGAAGCTCGGGTTCGACGGCATCCCGATGCTCCCGGTCAAGTTCAACCTGTTCGCGGGCATCGGCGAGGCGTTCTGGGTGCCCTACCACCACAAGGACGTGGGACCGAGCTGGAACTGCCTCGTCGAGGCGGTGCCCGGCGGGCCGCTGGACAGGTTCCAGGGCGCGAAGTCGGGCGAGGAGATCATCGCGATCGCGAAGGGGCTGGTGAAGGAGCTCATCCCCTGGGACTACGAGTGGTTCAGGGGAGCCGAGCTGTCGGACAAACACGGATGGCAGAACGGGCGGGTCGTCCCCGCGGTGCGCAAGCCCGTCGGACGGCTGCCCTCCGGCCGGATCGTGACGCCGCTGGGCGACACGGCGATGTCGATCGATCCGATCGGCGGCCAGGGCGCCAACAACGGCAACAAGATGGCGCGCAACCTGGTCGAGTGCATCGTGCAGCACGGCGAGCGCCCGTTCGACGCCGACTGGATGACGCGCACCTTCGATCGCTTCTACGCGCGGCACGGCGGGCCCACCGACCGGTTCAACAACATCCTGCTCGCCGGGGTTTCGCCTCCGATGGCCCACCTCCTCATGGCGCAGTACGGCAGCGACGGGCGGGCGGACAACACGAGCGGGCAGCAGGCGCTCGCGAACGCCTTCGTGAACAACTTCAACGATCCGGCGCGGCTGACGGCGGTCCTCGAGGACGTCGGGCGGGTGCGCGCGTTCATCCGGCAGACGACCGGGAAGCCCTGGCCGCTCGCGCTCGCAGCAGGGGGCGTGGGCGTCGGCATCGCGCAGGTGCGGCAGCGCTTCGGGCTCCCGCCGGGGCATCCGGAGGAGCTCGCCACGGTTCGACGTGGTCGCGGAGATGGCTCCGCGATGGCTACTCCAGGACGGGGTGGTACCGCCCGCTCGGCGTGACGATGACGGCGGTCCGCGCCCCGGTCGAGCAGCGGGAGCTCAGTGGTTCCCGAAGGGCCTGCTGAACCAGACGTTCGCGATCGAGCCGAGCCGCTCGGCGACGAGCGCCGCCGTCGCCGTGTCTCCCGGCAGCACGAAGACACGGAGGCCGGCGATCGAGGCATCGGGCGCCCATGCGTGCAACGCCGAGCCGACCGCCGGCTCTTTCCTGAGCGCCTCGAGCGCTTGCTGCGCGAGCTCTCTCTGCTTCCGCGTGTGACAGCCGGGACGCAGCTCGACCGGGACGCGCCTTGGAACCGGGATCTGGGCCTGGATCGATGCCCAATCCTGGAAGTCCGGCTCGAAGACGACGACGATCGACCGCCGCTTCCGCTCGGGCACCACCCCGATGAACGACGGGTGTTTCGAGAGCAAATCGTGCAGCGGCTGGTAGTCGGTCACGCGGAGCGCTGGCCATGCCATCTCGCCGGTCGGGCTCGTGCTGCCGGGCGCCTGAACCTCCGGCTCGCAGTAGGGCTGCAGGTTCACGCCGACCGCGTGGTCCCCGGTGATCTTGTGCTGCGCGCGCTGGATCGTCTCGAGGGTGACCGGGCTGAAGGCCGCTCGATCAACGGCGGGATGGACCTCGCTCGATCGACTTGCCGCCGGGGCGGCCTCCGGCCTCGAGGACGACGGCGCGGCCGACGTCGAGGCCGGGGCTCCCTGTGGTTTCGCGCCGGTGGTCGCTGCATCGCCGCCGCTCCCCGGTGTAGGAGCGTTGCACCCGGCCACGAGGAGGAGGGAAGCGGCGAGCGGTCGGGCCGCGGCGAGGCTCCAATCAGAACGCAACGGTGACTCCTAGCTGAGATTCGATGTCGCCGACCGAATGAAACCAGGTCTGGTCGAAGGGGGCCACCACGAACCCGGCGATGTGCATCCCGACGATCCCAGCGTTCCCGGAGCTGACGGGGATCAGTCCGGCCTCGGTCGCGGTCGGGATCTCGGCCGCCGTCTCGGCGGGGGCGTCGACGGGGGCGCCGCTCATCGGGGCCACCTCCGAGCGCGGGTGAGCGAGCGGGCGAAGAGGCGGCGAGCGAGGCGGAGCCGCGTGGCCACCGTCGGCCTCGGGATCGCGAGCGCCGCCGCGATCTCGCGCGTCGTCAGGCCGACGGCGGTGGGAGCACGCCAACACGAATGAGACATAGGAGATTCTATTCCAGGTCGCAGGAGAGACGACGCCTTCGCCATGCCTGATGCCCGGCTGGAGGAGGTGCTCGGCTTCATCGGGGCCAACGTCCGCCGGATCCGCCTGAAGCGCGGCATGACGCAGCAAGAGCTCGCCAGCGCAGCCGGAATCGCCCTCGGATTTCTGCAGAAGGTCGAGCGCGCCAAGACCAACGTCGGGGTGGCCGTCCTTGTGAGGCTGGCCGACGTGCTCGGCGTCCGGCCTGGGGTGCTGTTCCGCCAGCGGCAGCTTCCGCCGGTCAAGCGGGGCCGGCCACGCAAGGCGCGACCCCGCGCGTAGTGATCCCGAACGTTGGGCAAGCGCTTCGAGGCCGCTGCGGAACGAGGCGGCGCCCACGCACGTGCGTGGCGCGCGGCATCGCCGATGGCACGCTGGCGCCCAGATCCTGGGCCGCCCGCCTGCTTCTGGACGGAGCTGCCCCGGTGGGCGTGACGATGACGGGATCGGCGAGGGGGATGCCCATCGCGAGCGCGCGGCGTGGACGCCGCGGCCGAGCTCGAGTCGTCCGGTGTGGAGCCCGCACGAGCACGCGCTGGTCTCCTTGACAAGGCGGCGCAGCCGTCAGGTACGCTATCTTTCACGATGAGTGGGGCCGGGACGACGGGGTGGGGTCGGAGCTCAAGGCGCTCCCCGCTGACCCGGCGGTCAGCGGTCAAGGGGGCTGATGACGCCGAGAGGGCCGCGGTCGACGATGTGGATGTCGATCATCGTGGTCCGCCCATCTTTGTGGCCGAGCAGCGTCTGGATCGTCCGGATGTCGATGCCCGCCTCGAGAAGGTGGGGCGCGAAGCTCTGGCGGAAGGGTCGGCATGTCGCGCGCTTGGCGAGCTCCGCCGCGCGTCCGGCATCGTGCACGGCCCTTTGCACTGCCGATGTTTGTCGTCGATCGAGGTCGACGTCGTTGACACGAATCGAAAGCGTTTCGAGGAGCCGGAGGCCGTTTCCGTAGAGGAGCTCGCCGATGAGTCGAAAAGGCGGGACGAAGTGTTCGAGCAAGGTGAGCGTCTCCTGTCGCGAGAGGACCGAGGGGAGGTGCTCCGGCCGGCGTGCGCGTTCGAGCGCTTCGAGCCGGGATATCTGCAGGTCGAGAACCCGCTTGTAAAGGAAGAGGAGCGCGCACAGCGCCTGGTTCTGCGTGGATGCCGCGGTGCGGCGTGCGACCGCAAGCTCGTCAAGGAAGGCCGTGACCTCTTCCGCGCCCATCTGCCGTGGGGGCTTGCCGCTGTGGAAGCGGAGGAATTGCCGGAGCCAGTGGACATATGCCGCTTCGGTGCGCCGAGAGTCATGCAGGCGTCGTATGGTGGTGCGTACGGCTTCGATGAGGGTCACGTGGATGGTCCTGCGTGCATAGGGCCGGTTCGTCGGTCCCGCACTGGCCCTTATCGGCTCGAGGCGGGCGCGAGTTGCGGCGACCGGGGGATACGTCGACCGGGCTCTGGTCGCCCGGGGGACCCAGCCGTCGGCGCGAATCTCGCGCGACGACACGCCGTTGCCGTCCGGGACCTAGCAACGGGAATACGTAGTTACGCAGCAGCGGCCTATCTCCGCAATCCTGCAGATAGGCTGCGGAAGGTCGCGGCCTATCTGCAGGATTGCGGAGATAGGCCATGATGGGCTGTGACTTATCCTCGGGAATATGGAGATAGGGTACCACGGTTCGCGGCCTACATGGGAAAATGCGTGGATATGTCGTGCATCACAGCTGATTGCGACGTTGGGCAGAAGAGCGGAATCGTACCCGGTCCCATAGGAGACCACCATGGCTCAAATTTCTGATGACGAGGCTCAGCGACTCCTCGAATTTGTGTGCGCGACAGCGCGTGCTCACACGGACGTGATCCTGGTAGTTCCAAAGGACGGAGGTGACGCCGCGCTCGCATCCTGCATCCACATCGATTGGAACGGCAGGCGACTGGTGCTGACGTGCAATCACGCACTCAGGGCTGAGCACGCATACTTCACGTCACCCACTCGCGTGCAGAACAGCGTCATCGACGAGAATACGCGCTACCAGGTTCATTCGCTTCGATTCTTGAGTGCAACTCAGGATCTCGACATCGCCGTGTTCGAAGGAACGGACGCCAACGACACTGGCTCCGGCAAGACCCCCTACGTTCTCGCTGACAGTTCGTGGTTCGCTCCCGAGAAGTTGGACGCAAGCGAGGGCGTGGCGGCGTTCATCTATGGACTCTTGGGAAATAAGGCCCGTGGTCACCAGTATCCCGACGGGCTCGTCTATCTTGAAGCTCCGATCTACACGGGCCTGGGCCCCCTGGTTCAGGTGGTGGAACGTGAGCTGGTCGCCGACATGGCCGAGAAGAGGATCGTGACTCTCAATGACAAGGACTTCCCCCAGCTCAAAGGAGAGGTGGCTACAGGAGGGGTTCGCGACCTCCAGGGAAGCAGCGGCTCCGGCCTGTGGATGGTCTTGGATCGCCAGCCCTGCCTCCTTGGGATCGTCTTGGGACGCAACCCCTCCCCAGCCGGAACGCATCTTATTCGAGCCACGCCGATCTGGTCGGTGCGCCGTTGGCTTGAGCAGGCACTGACCACGGAGCAGTAGCGCGACCACAATGGAAGCTCTACCCAACAAGCCGCTGGTGTCCGACGGCCCGGGCAACATCGCTTCGCTCGGCAGCCCGGCCCGCGGTACAGCGGCAGTCGTTGGGCCGATGTGACCCGAGGCTGATGGCATGAACATTCCTGCGGAATATACGAAGTATCTGGAATCCAAGGGATTCCGCACGGAGGGCCCGATCGGGAGCGGGCTCTCTGGTACTGTTGTCAAGGCGATCCAGACGCGCCTTGGTCGCCCCGTGGCGGTCAAGTTCTTTGATGGGCTCGCAGCTCGAAACAACCCCGCTCTGCGCAAGCGCTTCGAGCGCGAGGCCGTCCTTCTCGCTCATATTCAGCATCCGGCAATTCCATACGTACTCACGACTGGCGCCATCCCGAAGATCGACGTTCCTTACACGGTGCTTCAGTTCATCGAGGGGCACCGCTTGCGCGATGAACTCGACAAGAAGCGCACGTTCGAACCTGATCTTGCGCTTCGTTATGCCGCTGAGGTTCTCGACGCGCTCCGCGCCGCGCATCGCGAACGGATCATTCATCGCGACGTGAAGCCGGAGAATGTCATGCTCAGTGGTGGGCGTTGCGTGCTCATTGACTTTTCGATTGGAGTTTCACTCGAAGACCTGCCGGGGGCGACGCGCGCAACTGCGACGGGGGAGGGTCTCGGCACGCTTGATTATATGTGTCCCGAGCAGCGCCGTGACATGGCTCGGGTCGACGAGCGATGTGACCTCTACGCGGCCGGGATCGTTTTGCTTGAAATGCTGAGCGGAACTCCGCGTCTTCTGGTGGATCGAATCGAAGCGCAGCTCGCGCACCTTCCACTCGGCGTAAGAACCGTCGTCAAGCGCGCATGCGCCGAGCAGGTAGACGCGCGCTACCAATCTGCGGAGGAGTTCTTAGACGCCCTTCGACCGCTGATCTCTGCACGTCCGACGTTGCTCAACGCCGAGACCCGCGCACTCTGTGTGAACACCCGCTGCCCCGGTGCAAGCTGGTCGCCCCATGGGTACTACCGCGGTCCGAATGTCTATGATCAGACCAAGGCAAACCACTGCGGTTCATGCGGTCAGGCCTTGAAGCGACACTGCGAGCAGTGCGGTACCGCGTATACAGACACCCGGTTCTGTGGCGATTGTGGCGCCGAATGGTACTCGATTCCGGAGTGCGCCACGTGCGGCTCCTGGCTTCAACGCGCCGACATGGGGACCGACACAGCACAGAACTGCTGCACGAAGGGACGCGCGAAAGCAGCGGTGGCCGCGCGGCGTGCGGCGCTGCGCCCGGCGCCCAAATTCACCAAACCGGGACCAGGCGATGACGACATCCCGTTCTGAGCACGGAGCACAGGCCAACTATGCGGCTGGTGCTGACGGCGCGCCGAGCCTTGCTCCGCTCCGCGTGGCGCCCCGCAGAACAACCGCAGTCGTTGGGCAGAGTGTAACTGGAGCGCACCATGGCAGAAGCTCCTGAACACGCGTTCTTGAAGACCGAGACCGTCGCTGTCCTGAATCGGTTTGCCCGCCTGCGCCTCTACGGTTGCACCGAATCGGATCGTAGGCGGTTCGATCTTGCATGCATGCTCGAACGCGACTGGAAGCGTCCTCTTGTCGGCCAGGTCCTGTGGAAGCACTCCGAGGGCTTAGAGAAGGACATTCGAACCATGGTCACTGACGGCGAGGCTGACATCTGGCTGTATGTTGCGAGTGATCAAGTACGGCATCGACTTGCGCTGGAGGAGGTTATTCATGACTACCGTCGGAGTGGACGAGCGCAGGACCTTTTCAAGCTGAAAGTGCTCTGGATTCCATCTGACTTCGACGCAGACAGTGAGGTTGAGCGAGGGGCGGTCGCGCGGGTACTGGAGTCGCAGATCGTGGAGGATATCCTCCTAAACGTTGTTCTCGGAAATCTCAGCGCAGACGACGTCGCGTTCTTTCTCAAGGCCAGCGGGATCCCGGGTCTGAACTTGGCTGTCCTGTGCGAGGCGGCTAAAGGCGAACCGACGAACTTTTCCATGGTGGCTCGCAATCTTGGCGTCAGTGCTGCACCGATTCGAGAGAAGTTCATGCTGCTAGCGGGGGCAGGTCTAGTCGCGGCGCCCTTAGGATCGGCAGCCTACCAAGTCACACCACGAGGCACGGTCTTCCTCGACCTGCTCGCACGCGTATGGCAGCAGGCGACGAGCGATGCGGTGTCTTCCGAGATGAAATTTCTTCTCGAGAAGCTGGGCGGTGACGTAGTGCCTCTGGGCGTTGTGAACGAGAATCGGGAAGTGTTCCCCTCGAATCCGTACGTAGGACTTTTGAAGACGATCGCGAGCGCGGAACGTCGATGGGGGCTGGACCTAGCGACGTTGAGGCCGCCCGTGGAATCTGCACCTGCCCAACAAGGAGTTGCAGCTGATGGCGCTTCGCGCCACAGCTGAACTCCCGCTACGTTGGGCCGCCGGGCGTCATGCTGAACGGGTGGGCCTGCGTGACCGCGGCCTCCCCAGGCCCGACGAACGAGAGCCGTGGACACGTGCGCAGCGGGAGCGCAATCCACCGGCGCCTGCCTCGCTCTCGATCGGGGCCCGCTTCCACGGCCAGGATGCGCGGGGCCTCATGACGACGGCTCTCGGTACGACGGCGCTCCGTCCGCCAGGGATCGCGCTCGACTGGGCAGGGGTGGGGTGCAGTCGGGCGCGGCTGCAGCCTCTGCTCCTGCGAGCCCTGCGCCACCGTTCGCTCCGAGGCTGCCCTTGACGGGGGCCCGGCCTCCGGCGCTGCCTGCGTCCCCAGAGCGGCTGCAGCGACGGGAACGGCGGGAACGGCGCGACATGGTAGACTGGACAGCGGCGGAAGTGGAGGTTGGGCATGATGGACGCCGAGCAAATTTTTCAGGAGATCCGTAGTCTTCCGACCGATGCGCAGCGCACGCTCATCGAACGCATCGTTCGGGAGCTGGGCGGCACCCGGAGCGAGCCGGCGGGGCTGGCGGACCCACCGGACGATCCGTTCCTAGGACTGCTCGCCGACGAGCCGGAGCTCGCCGATGAGATCCGATGCGGCCACGCATAGAGTCCGTGTGTAGAGACAGTGGGTTTCGACCGCCCGTCATCTGCACACCAGACGAGCTGTCGCCACAGGAGGAGAAATGATTCGCGATGCCATCGTCGATGAAGTTCGCGCAATTCGCGACGAAATTGCGAAGGAATGTGGCTATGACGTTCACGAGCTGTTCAAGGCGTTTCGACGCCTTGAAGCAGGCAGCGCCACAGACCACGTCTCGATCGTTCCGCGTAGCGGTGGCCCGGAGGCCGCCCAACAAGGCAATGCAGCGGACGAGGCGCAGGCGACGACGCCCGCACCTCGCCGCTGATTGCCAAGGCCTCGTTCGGCCCGCGCCCGCCACGGGCGACTGCGCGCCTCGTGATCCGAGCGCGGCGGCCGCACAAGGAGACCGCCGCGGCGCGGCGCGCGTGGCTCGCCGGCCGCCCGCCGTCGCGAGCCCTCGCGCAACGGCGCGCCGCTTCCACCGAGCGCGCTCGCGGCGCGCGCCCGCCGAGAAAATCCATGTCACAGGCGAGCGGGGGACGGCCACCCGTGCGCCACGCTACTGCGTGATCTCTCGGGGCGGCGCCGCCGCCGAGGTTCCGAACGCGTAGGACACGCCCACTTCGGCGCGGAAGGGGACGAGCGGGGGGGGCTCGAGGCCGTGGGTGGAGCGATAGCCCGCGCGCAGCCCGAGCTCGACGCTCGATCCGATCGACAACCCGAACGCGAGGCTCGCGTCGAGGTAGCCCCCCGTGGGCGCGTAAAAGCCGTCGCGAATGCCCTCGTAGGTCGCGCGCGCGCGATCGCTTGCCGCGATGTACGTGCTCAGGATCGCCGTGTACTCCACCTCCAGCGCGATGAACCAGCCGCGCTGGAAATACCCGCCTGCGAGCCCGGGGTGCGCGCCCACGCTCACGAACCGAAACGTCTGGTTGTCGCCCGTCTGCACCGGCAGCCCCAGGCGCCCGGCGAGCCCCCAGCCGCCGTGCTGCAAGAGCGTCGCGCGCGCCGCCGGCTCCAGGCGGAAGGAGTCGAGCGCCGGCACGAGGAAGACCGGCAGCGTCAGCCCGATCTCGAGGTCGAGGCGGCGCACGAGCCGTTCCACCGGGATCGCTCGCCCGTAGGCGAGCTCCAGAGCGGGCGCGGAGTTCCATCCGAGATTGACGTGCGTCGCGTTCTCTTGCTCCCCTTGATACCCGCTGATGGGCGCGGCCGACGCGACCGTGGAGACCGCCGTCGCGGCGATCGCCGTGGCGAGGGCGACGGCCCTCATCTCGCCCCCTCGTATGCGCCGAGATGGGCGCGCAGGACCTCCATGACACGATCGGGGTGCTTGTTCACCCAGCCGTGGTCTTCGCCTTCGATGCGGACGAGCTCGACGTCGCAAAAAAGAGGGGCGTGACGGCTCTCCTGTTGCTCGAACCCGATGACGGTGTTGATCGTCGTTCCGATCAGGGTCACCGGCTTGCAGAAGCGGTCGAGGCCGGAAGAGAAATCGAAGTCCCACTCTCCGTCCGTCTTCGCCGAGCTCTGCAGGTCCCGCATCGCGCGCGCGCCCAGGCGGAAGGCCTTGAAGTTGTCGGGGTCGTCCGGGTCTTCGTAATACCCTGGCTGCGACCAGCCCTGTCCCAACGAGAGGAGGAAGTCTGCGCGCGCATCTCCGTCGGGGCTCATGGCCCATTCCGACCAACCGAGATCGTTCAACCCCTCGGCGGTGAGGCCGAACGTGAAGAGCTCGGTCTCGTTCGCGATCGCCGCGTTCAGGAAGCCCGGCTCGCTGAGGACAGCCTCTCCGACGCGGTCGGGGTGCCTCTGGATGTAGAGGGCCGCGTACATGGCGCCCCACGAATGCCCGAACAGCGTGACCGGCGCGTCGGGGGAGAAGCGCTGGACGAGCTCGTGGAGATCCGCCGCGTACGTCTCGGCGGTGAAGTCCGATGAAGGGACGCGCTCCGAGAGACCGGTGCCTCGCTGATCCCAGTGGACGACGAAGTACCGCTCGGAGAGCGCGCCGAGGCCGAGCATGCCGCGCATGTCGCCGCCGGGGCCGCCGTGCAGCGTGATGAGGGTGGGGTTTTGCGGGTCCCCTTGCGTGCGAAGGTGAATGAGGGCGCCGTCGCGGAGGGTGAAGCGAGGTAGCGTGTCGTCCTCCGCGACCGTCCTCGGGACGAGGTTTCCTGGCGCGTCCGGATCCAGACAGCCCGAGGCGAGCACGACGCACGTCAGACAACAGCGGCGGGCGAACGAGCGCATGACCGGAGCGTACGAACCCGGGCCGCCCCAGGCATTGTGCCGCCACGCCAATCGATTGTCCGGGGGTGCCTTCGGCTACGCGCTACGCCATGGAGCGCTCGCGGAGCTGGCCCGGCGTGCTCCCCGTCCACCGCCGGAAGGCCTTGTAGAACGCGCTCACATCGGAGAAGCCCACCAGCGAGCCGATCTCCGCGAGCCCGAGGGCGGGATCCTCCAGGTAGCGCAGCGCGAGCTCTTCGCGGGTCTTCTCGACGAGCGCTCGGAAGGGAAAGCCGTCCTCCGAGAGGCGTCGTTGCAGCGTGCGCGCGCTCAGCCCGAGCCGCTTCGCCACCGTCGCCAGCTTGGGAGCACCGCCGTGCAGCTCGAGGGCGAGCGCGTGCCGCGCGCGCTCCACGAGGCTCGCCTGGGCGGGCGGGAGCTTTTGCACGAGGAGGGCGGCGTGGCGCTCGAGGACGGCACAGAGCTCGGGGGCGGCCCCTTTCATCGGCGTCGCGAGCGCCGCGCGCGGGAGGACGATCGCGTCGCCGGGCGCTCGAAATCGAACCGGGCAAGCGAAGATCCGGGTGTACGCCTCGAGCTCGGCGCAGCGCGGGTGACGGAACTGGATCGAGGAAGGCGACAACGGCGTGACGGCGAGCGCGCGGAAGCGAAGGACGATGTTCGCGAAGCCGAACTCGGTCGCGACCCGGTGCGGGGCCGCGCCGGGGACGTGCTCCCGGACGAGCCGGGCCTCCGTGCGATCGACGTGAAGGACATGGCGCACGGCCGTGCTGATGACGGCGAAGTGCCGCGAGAACCTCTGGAAGGCGTCTCCCACCGTGTCGCTCGACGCGACGACGTAGTCCATCACATCCCAGTGGCCGATCGAGAGCGCCTCCGCGGCGCGGAGCCCGACGCCCGGATCGCCGGCCCTCTCGACGACATCGTCCCAGAGCGCGATCCACCGGCGATAGGAGAGCCGGAAGTCGGGGTTGCGCAGCTCCTCCGGCGTGAGCCCGTGCGCCCGGGCGAGCGAGCTCCCGTCGATCCCGGCAGCCTCTGCGGCCCCGAGCACGCTCCGCAGCGCCTTCACGCCGACGCTCAGCGTGCGCTCGCCCTCCGCCTTCACGAGCGGGTCGAGCCCCCGACGAGAGCTCACGAGGCGGGGCCTGCGCGACACTTGCGAAAGTCGCACGGCCTGTCAGCGACGTCAACCACGCCCGTGGGCTTCGCGTGGCGCAGGCAGCTCGGGTTCAGGCGCCCGAGCGAGATCCCGTGGTTCACCTGGAACACGGTTCAAGTCGAGGCTACTTACGATTCGCCCTCTCGCCATCGGTAGTGGTCAACTTTGCCCAGAGAGAGTCCACATGGAGGCGGGAAGGCGGGAAGATCATTAAGGTTCTCTTCCCGCCTTCCCGCCTTCATGTTCAAATTTGACCACTACCCGCGCGAGCCACGCCGCCGCCGCCTCCGGCAGCGCGAGCCGGCGTGCCGCCACCCGAGCGCCGCGGAGGTGGTCCACTCGGTCGCTTGTCGATTGAGGTCGCCGACGTCGGTGCAGCTCCGGGCCTCGAAGAAGGCCTCGCGGACGTAGCGGATGGCGCGTTCGACGCGGCCCTTCTCGTTGCCGCGGGCGACGGCGACGGGCCGCGGCTCGAAGTGGTAATGCGCCGGCAGGGCCTGCAGCGTGGGGTGGAACCGGATCGCGTCGCCGTGGCGCTCGACGACGGCGCCCTTGAGGTTGTCCGGGCGGGGCGGCGAAGAGTCCCCGTCGGGTGCAGCAAGGCGAACAATGCAGGATTCTATCTGGACGAAATCGTTGGGGCGAGCGGCTGTGGTGCCCGGCCTCCGTCTGCGCTCCACAGACTGCGAGGGGTAGGGCACCGCTGCCGAGCGCGTGGCGGCCGACGCGGCGGCGCGCGACGACGCGAGCTCGTCGCGAAATGTGCCTCGGCCGCGACGGCGATGTCGTTAGGAGCTCGACGACACCTGCCGCAAACGTTGCGGCGACGGAGCCAGTAGTTTATGTCTGGGAGGGGCCTTCCTCAAGCGGCCGGGGCTTCTGGGATGCGTTGAGAGGCCCTTCGCGACGCGCGCCAAGGTCCGGAGTGTCGTCCCCCGCGAGGAGATTTTCTCATGAGGCGCCAGGAATTGAGGAACTGGGTGGATGCCCGGATCACCCGGACGGCGGTTCGAACGGCACCCATGGCCATCGCCGCGGCTGGCGCGGCGCTCGCGCTTGCGGGCTGCACGTTCGGCGATGACCCGCAGAAAGCTCAGCCCGTCGTCGGGAACTGGTTCGATCAGAACTGCATCCCCGTGGAGTGCTTGTTCGAATGTTGCCAGGGGTGGAATTATAATGGTGATCCGCTCCTCCGCGGAAGAAAATGGTATGGTCGTCAGTGCGAGGAAATCCGGAAAAAGAGCGCTGTTTATTCGGAGTACGTTTATTTGATGTTGATGGAGCAGAATTGGTGCACTGAGGATTTTACCGATTCTTCGAATCGGGGTACTGCGCGGTCGTTAATCCCCCCGACGTCATCAAAGAGTTCGGGCCCGATGGACAGCCCGTGTATGCGGGGTTGAGCTTTTTGGTCTGCCCGCCGAGGGGACAGCCAGCGGCGCAGCCCATGGAGGACGTGGAACTCATCCCCGAGGAGTGAGGGTGGTCGTGGTGGTCATGCCTGCGCGCATCCTCGCGATCGCCATCATCGTCGCCTCCGCCTTTGTCCGACCCTCGAAGGTGTTCGCTCACGCGGGCCCCTGCGCGGCCCCCGAGCCATTCAACGGGTTCTGGGGCGTTGGGCAGCTCCAAGTGAGACAACGCGTGGCGGGAATTCCGATCCTCGCCACGACGCGCTTTTCGTACAGGCAGATACGATACTCTCCCTGCGCCGGCGGGGTGCCCGTGTTCCCTCTTGGGATCGGCGAAGCGAGCATGAGCGTAGGGGTACCTCTCTTCGACAACCGGCGCGGCGGGTGGCTGCTGCAAATGGCCGCCAAGGGGCAGGGCTCGCAGAGGCCGAGCGAACCCCTGAGCGGTGTCATCACCGGCGCACCCGCCACCGCGGGTCACATCAACCTTTGGGGGACCGCGCTGCCGTTGATCCAGCTCACGGGGGCGGCGTCGGCGGCCATCATGCCGCAGTCCTCAGACGTTCCCCTGTCGATTGCGTATCTCGGCGGTGCGCGGTTCTATGCTCTTCATGGCAAGCACGCGCAAGCGAATTTGGGGATCATGGTCGGCGGCAAGAATGCTGTCGTCAACGCCGTCCCCTCGCTCGCGGTCCGGGGCAGCGACCTGGCGATATGGGGTCATAAAGTCGCGATGGGATTGGAGCTCCGCTCACCCATCGAGTTCTCTGGCGGCCCGATACCCGTTCGGTGGCGGCTCTGGGGTGCCTTGACCTTCGCGCTCGACAAGCTGGACGATGGGAGGAGCGACCACGCGCGCGACACGCAAACGCCCTGGTCTTCCTTCGACCTGGTCCGTTCACCCGTCGAAGCCCCACCCACCCAGACGGTCTGGGAGACGACGTTATGAACGCGTTCGTTCATTCGGAGGGAAGTCCGAATCTTTTGCGGCACCTGCGGAGTGTCTCTTGCACGCCGCGGGTCAAATCACTCTTTGTTCTGAGTGCGCGGTTTTGTTCTGACTGTGCGATTATGAATTTCTCTTCTTGCGTTAGCTCGTCTTCGTCCAAATGCGCTGGAAACTTATCGAAGTTTGTGCACTTTTCGAGGCTGTTGACGAGAAACTCTCCGACCCCCGCCTCGTCCACGCATGGCGCGTTGTATGTCAAGACGAACAGCAGGTTTCTGTGATCTGTAATGGTGCCGCAGACGTAGGCATTGGCCAAGGTCTCTCGTACTCTGCATTCTTCTACCTCTTTTTGCAGTGCCTCGACCTTGGCGGTGGCTTTCTCCACCCCGGCGTCGTCCGTTTCTCCCGGAGGAGACGTCGCCGTGGCTGGCGGGATGGCTGTGGCTTTCGCGCGCGCTTTCACTGCGCGTCGGCACGCAGCGAGCTCCCGCGTCACTTCCGCATCAGGGATGGACGCCGCGCTCTTTTCCATGGCCGGAGGTCTGCGCTCCCGCGTCGCCCAGCCGACCACCACGCCGCCGCCAAAGACGAGGCCGAGCACGGCCACCGCGATGAGGAGATGAACCATGAGGCCGGCGCTCTCGGGGCGTTTGCTCATGTGTCAAGCTCCTACGGCTTCGGTGCCTGCTTCATCATCGGTGGGAGTTTCGGGGGCGTCTCCGTGCACGTCCAGACGAACTCCTTCAGGCTGCGGAGCAGCTCTTCTTCCGTGAGCGTCTCACGAACCCGGATCGCCTCCGCGACGAGGCTCGACTCTTCCTTCGTGAGGTCGCCCGAGCGAAAATCCGCGGGAATGTCCGAGAGCGCCGCGCAGCTCTCGAAGTTCTGCTCGATGAGATCGGCAGCCCTGGACTTCGGCCCGCACATCAACCCATCCTTCGGCAAAGCCATCAGCGCGCTGAACTGACGAGACGCGGCGCTGCAAACCTCGGCGTTGACCAGGATTTCGCTCTTCCTGCACCGCTTCAGCTCCACCTCGAGCTCATCGACGGTGGCTGCTCTTTCGGGAGCGTCTTGTCGTCCTTCCCCCGGAGGCGCTTCGGCTGCCGGAGCCGTCGCTCGCGGCTCCGGACGAGCTGCCAGCTGTTCTCGACATGTAGCCAGCTCTTCCCGGTCCATCCGAATCCAGGGATCCGAAGCCGGCTCCGCGCTCTTCTCCTTCGCCGGCGGACTCCGGTCCAGGAGCGATCTGCCGACGAGCACGCCGGAGCCAAAGGCAGGGACGAGCAAGACCGTCGCTGCCAGAACACGAACCGCGTGCCCCGTTTTCGTGGCGTTCTCCGTCATGAGTCGCGTCACCTCCGCCCACGACGCCGCGCCAAGATCTTCTCCGCCGCCGTGAGCGGTCGTCCCTCCGGCGCCGCGCGGCCCGCGCCCGTTGCGTGTCCGCTCCCCGGGGGCGCGGGTTGAGGCCCCGCCGCCGACCCAGGTAGGGGTCCCACCGTCGGCCCAGGTGGAGGCCACGACCCAGGTTGAGGCCATGACGCCGCCGACCCAGGTTGAGGTCCCGGCGCCCCCGCCGGCGGCGCTGTCCTCCCTGGCATCGTCCCCGCCGGCTCGCCCCCGCCGCGCCCGTCATCGCGCAGCGCCGGTCCCGCCTGCGCGCCCTCGCGCCGCTCGCGCCCCCGCTCCCGCGCCGACAGCAGCGCCCCCACGGTCGCGCCCGCGGCGGCCGGCTCCGCGGCGGCTCCCCACCGCGCCGCGCGGAGCCGCTCTCCCGCCCGCGCGAGCCACGCCGCCGCAGCTTCCGGCAGCGCGAGCCGCCGCGCCGCCACCGCGAGCAGCAGCGCGAGCGCGGCGAAGAACACCAGGCTCGGCGTCGCGTCCCGGTACGCGAACCGCTTCGAGGCCCGATCCTCGAAGATGCCCGCGAGCGTGTCGCGCCGCTTGCCCCCGGTGAACTCCGCGATCCGCCGGAGCAGCGACAGATCGCTGCGCGTCGGGCGCAGCTCCTCGCCGGCGGTCATCGCCGCCCCCGTGGTCCCGACCGCCTCCCCCGTGAGCTCGTCCCGGGCCACCGCCACGTAGGTCCCCGGCCGCGACAGCGGCAGCTTCGCCGTGTACGCGCCCGCGCCCGTCGCCTCGAGCGGGAGCTCTCGCGAGAAGCCGTCGGGCCCCGCGACGTGCACGACCAGCCGGCGGAACGACTGCGCACGCCCGTCGTCGCCGATCACGCTCGCCCGCACCGACAGCTCGCCGCCCGACGCGTCCGCTTCCAGGCGCACGCGCGGATCCTCCTCCTTGCGCGTCACGTCGCGCGCGGCCTGCGCGATCATCCGCGCCGCGCCGGGCCAGCGCGTCCACGCGGCGCCCCAGCGGCCCTTGAGATCGCTCGTGAACGCGGCGGCCCGGCCGAGCCCCGCCGACCACACAGCGAGCACCGGATCGCCCTCCGGCCCGGACAGCAGCACCGTGGACCGGCTCTTGGCGACCGTCACCACGTAGCCCCCGAGCGGCGGCGCCTCGCCGAACGGCACGCCGGCGGTGATCGACGACGGCGCGCCCAGCGCGACGTGGAAAGGCTCCTCCACGATCGCGCTCTTCGCCGCCATGATGGTCTCCTGCGTGAACACCGCGGGCAGCCGCGTGGCGTCCTCGACGAGGTAGAAGCGGCCGCCGCCGATGCGCGACAGCGCCTCGAGCTCCGGCACGTCGCTGCCCTGGCCCAGCGCCACGACGCTCGTCGTCGTCCCGCGGCGCATCGCCGCCTCCACCATCGCGCGGCACGGCCCCATGTTCTCCGCGTCCGAGCCGTCGGCGAAGAGCAGCACGTGCTTCAGGCTCGAGGTGTCCCCGTCGAGCGCCTGGTAGGCCGCCTCGAGGGTGATGTCGACGTAGATGCCGCCGCCGCCCGGGCCCACGGCGCGGATCGCCTTCTCGATCGCGGCGCCGTCCGCGACCGGCCCGAGCGGCACGCTCCACCGCACCGCCGTGTCGACGTGCGCGACGCCGATCCGATCGCCGGGGCCGAGCAGCGAGGCCGACCGGGCGGCGGCCTCGTTGGCGAGCTCGAGCTTCGTGTGGGCGCCGGCGGTCGCCGCCATCGACCCGGAGATGTCGATGCCGATCACCTCGGCCAGGCTCGCCCGCCGCCGCTCCTGCTTCAGGTCGAACGCGACGGGCGAGATCTCCTCGAGCGGCGTCCGCGCGTAGCCGCCCGGCCCCATGCTCCGATCGCCGCCCATCAGGAGGAGCCCGCCGCCGAGATCGCGGACGTAGCTCGCGAGCGCGTCGATCTGGCCTGGCGACAGATCCGACGCGCGGATGTCGCTGAGCACCACGACGTCGTAGCCGGCGAGCTCCCCGAGATCGGCGGGGACGCGGCTCAGACCGCCCTCGTCCACGCGGAACGCGCCGTCCGCGAGCGCCCGCGCGGTGAACGCGCCCTGCCCGGCGTCGCCCTCCAGCACGAGGGCCGCCGCGGCCCCGCGGACGCGCAGGAACGCGCTCGCCGCGTTGTCCTCGGCGGCCTCGTCGAGCCTCGGATCCTTCGCGGTGATCTCGACGTCGTAGCGGTGCAGCCCGGGCCCCGGCGCCTTCTCCCGGATGCGCAGCACGTCTTCTCCCGCCGCGATCGAGGCCTCGGTGCGGGCGATGAGCTCGCCGTCGCGGCGGAGGCGGATCTCGACCTCGGCCGGGGACGGGGACGAGGTGACGAGACGCAGATCGAGCGCCTCACCCTCGTCGGCCCGCGCGGGCGCGCGGAGGGCGACCACGCGGACGTCGGGGACGAGCCGCTGCTCCAGCGGGATCACGTCGACCGGGAGGCCGGCGGCGACGGCGGCGGCGGCCGCGGCCATCGTGTCGCCGCGGGTCGCGACGCCGTCGCTGAGCAGCACGACGCGCGCCGCGGAGTCCGGCGGCACCTCGGCGAGCGCGCGCCGGATGCCGGCGGCGAGGTCCGTCCCGTCCCGGCCGAGCGCGACCCGCTGCGGGGCCGCGAGCTGCGAGCGCGGGCGCGGCGGATCCTCGGTCGCCGCGCCCGCGGCGAACGCGATGGTGGCGATCCGATCGTCCTCGCGCATGCCGAGCTCGGCGACGGAGAGCTCCTGCGCGACGCGCCGGTCGGCGCTCGGTACGAGATCGATCGAGCGGCTGCGATCGATTGCGACCAGGACGGTGAGCCGGTCGAGTGGCCGGCCAAGCTCTGGCCCGGCCACGGCCATCGCCGCGGCGAACGCGGCGAAGGGGGCGAGGAAGTCGCCGAGCCGCGAGCGCCAGGCGCCCTGCCGGCGGGCGTGCGCCGAGGCGAGCGCGAGCGCGAGGTACCGGAGCGCGATGAACGACGTGGCGCCCAGCGCGAGCAGCGCGCCCCAGGGCCGCGCGAGCCGGAGATAGGCGTCCGGGAGCAGGCCGCACCAGACGAGGCCCACGTAGAGCGCCGGCAGCGCGCCTGCCACCATCCAGCCGAGCAGGATCGGGCGGCGGAGCGCGCCGCGCCGGAGGGCGAGGCGCAGCAGCGCCGCGAAGACGAGCGCGCCGGCGAGCGTGGCGGCGTAGGGGAGGGCGCGCAGCGCGGCCGCCGGGATCAGGGAGGCCTCCGTTCGGTCCGCATGCGGGGGAGCCGCAGTAAATCATCTTTGCGCGGGCCCGGGGACGCCGCTTCGGCGGGTGTGGCCGAGTGCCCCATCGGCGACGCCGTGGGGCGTCTCTGTCGGTGTCGAGCGGGTTTCATGCGGCGCTCCGGCGCATCGGAGCACCTTTCCATGTTTGTCAGGGATGGCACGCAGTCTGCTTGAGCGCGGGTCATGGGCGCGGCGAGGCCGCGCAGTCGGGGCAGGAGAGATCATGTCGCGCATCGAGACCACGGACACCTGGAACGGCACGGGCGGCGGCGCGTGGGATCTCGACGAGGGCCTCGGCGAGCCCGCGCGCAGCGTGCACTGCCAGGACCAGGAGGGGGATCTCATCGCGGGCAAGTACCGGCTGGTCCGCAGGATCGGCGAGGGGGCAATGGGCACGGTCTGGATCGCGACGCACGTGGCGCTCGGGTCGGAGGTCGCGATCAAGCTGATGCGGCCCGAGCTCCGGTCGCCGGAGCTCGCGGAGTACTTCGTCCGCGAGGCGCGCGCCGCCGGCCGGCTGAACCACGCGGAGGTCGTCCGGATCTTCGACCTCGGCGAGACCGCGGCGGGGGACCCTTACCTGGTGATGGAGCTCATCGAGGGCGAGTCGCTGCGGAGCGCGCTCTCGCGCGAGGCGGCGATGACGCCGGAGCGGGCGATCGCGCTGCTCCTCCCGGTCGCGGGCGCGATGCACGCGGTGCACGAGAAGGGGGTCGTCCACCGCGACCTCAAGCCGGACAACGTGATGCTGGTGCGCCGCGGCGGCGGCCGGCTCCAGCCGAAGATCGTCGATTTCGGCGTCGCGAAGATCGTCTCCGAGCGCGAGGCGAGCCAGGCGTCGGCCAGCTTCGAGGTCTTCGGCACCCCCGACTACATGCCCCCGGAGCAGGTGCTCGCCGTCCCTGACATCGATCGCCGCGCCGATATCTGGTCGCTCTGCGCGATGCTGTACGAGCTCCTGTCGGGCCGGCCCCCGTTCTCGTCAAGGAACGCGCTGGACGGCCTGCGGGCGGTGCTGCAGGACGCGGTGCCGTCGCTCGTCGACACGTGCGGCCTCGACGCGGATCTCTGGGCGATCGTGGAGCGCGGGCTGCGGAAGGAGCCGTCCTCGCGCTGGTCGAGCATGCGCGAGCTCGGCGAGGCGCTCGCCGCGTGGCTAAGGGCGCGGGGCGTCCTGGAGGACGCGCGCGGCGTGTCACTCCAGGGGGAGTGGCTTCCTTGCGAGGAGCCCTGTGTGCCTGCGGGCAATGGCTCGACGCCGCGCGTATCCTGGGTGGAGGAGCGGAGCCGGCCGAGCCGCCGGTGGTCGTCGCGCCGCCGGGTGCACCGGATGAACCGGGGCCGGTCTCCTGGCGAGCAGACGGCCTGCCCTTGAGAGAGCCCCCTGAAGCGGTCGGCGTGCGCCTGGTGGCAGCGAGCGCGACGCGGGTCGAGCGGCGGGAGTGGCGGCGGTGTACGCTGGCGACAGGCCGCGCATGAACCTCGCCGAGAAGCTCGTCCGGTCCGCCACGCTCGCCGACCTCGACGATCTGCCGCCCGGCTGGCGGGGCGAGATCATCGACGGCACGCTGTACGCCTTTCCGCGTCCCCGCTTCGTTCACGCGAACATCGAGGACCTGATCACGGCCGACCTCAAGAACCCCTACCAGCGGGGCAGGGGCGGTCCGGGAGGGTGGTGGATCCTCTCCGAGCCGGGCATCCAGATCGAGCGCGCGCCGGAGATATCGCCCGACGTCGCGGGCTGGCGCCGCGCGCGCATGCCCGCGCCGCCGCGGCCCGCGGAATCCATCTCCCTCGTTCCCGACTGGTGCTGCGAGATCCTCTCGCCGCGCACGGCAGGCTACGACAACCTCGTGAAGCGCCGCTTCTACGCCGAGATCGGCGTGCCTCACCTCTGGTACGTGGATCCTGTCCGGCGGACGTTGCTGGTCAGCCAGCTCGAGAACGGGCGGTGGGTCGAGCTGGGGCTGCACGGACGAGACGAGAAGGTGCGCGCGGCGCCGTTCGAGGACGTCGAGATCGACCTGGCCGAATGGTGGGAAGGGCTCGACGAGGGCGAGGGCGACGCGCCCTGAGGCGCCAGCTCACCGAGGCGGACTGCGCTCGTCTCGTGGTCGAGCCGATCGGGCCATGGAGCCCGCCTGCGGCAGGTCAGGAGGGCGCGGCGACCGCCCTGGCTCGCGGCGATCGAATCGGCAGGCGTCGGGGAGCTGTCGACGCGTTCACCCCTGGAGGCGCCGCATGGCCACCATAGAGGCGTTCATTCCGACGGTGGTGCTCTTCGAGACGATCACCGACGTCGCTCGTTCTCACAAAGCGCACGTCGTGCTCCAGCGCTTCGAGGGCGCGCACGGCGGCGCGGCGCTCTCCGTCGTCGAAGCGAGCCCCCTCGCGGCTCACGAGTATCTGAGAGGCGGCTATCAGCTGGTGTACCTGGCGTCGCGGAGGGCGCCCGCCGGCGAGCAGGACTGGGGCTTCTTCGACCGGGAGGCCGCCAATCTGCTCGAGTTCGCCGGTGCGCGCCAGCGCGGTCAGGCTCTCGAGCAGGTCACGATCCGCCCGGTGGCGAAGAAGACCAATGTGGCCACGTTGTTCGCCGCGACCGGGGCGGCGATCGTGGCGAGCTGCAAGCAAGGAATGAGGCTCAACGGTCGGCTCTACCCGAAGATCTTCTACGCGAAGGAGCTGGAGGCCGGGAGTCTCCAGCTGTGGGTCGATATCGAGACGAGAACCCTATCCGCCGAGATGGTCGGGTAGGGCCTCTGGCTCCTCGCGGCGCGGCCTTGGCGCCCCGGCGGTCTTTCCGCTGATCCGCGGCGCTTTCCCGCCGCGGCGCTAGGCGGCGGGGCTGCCGGGGCCTCGCAGCGGCCTCGGCACGCGCGTGAAATACCAGACGTCGAAGAGCACGAAGCCGAGCGCCGCGAGCGCCAGGAGCCAGGTCCACTCGACGTGGGCGTCCGGCTGTCCCGCCGCGCTGGAGACGGCGACCTCGCCGCCTCCCTCTGCGAGGAGCGGCCTCGGCGTGAGGTCGCTCTCGGCGACGCTTGTGAGGTTCGCCGGCACGACGACGGACCCGGCCTGCGGTCCCTGCCAGGCGAGGCGGTAGAAGCCGGCGCGGGGCGTCTCCGCGATCACCGCGACGCCGGCGCGCTGCGCGACCTCGAGCCGCTCGCCCGCAGGGCCGATGGCCTGGAGGTCCCGCGCGGTCGCCGGGACGCTCACGCGCAGCGGCTCGCCCGTGCGCGCGGGGCCGGTGATGCCGTGGGCGCGGTGGGCTCGCGCCTGCTCGAGCAGGTTGCGCACGAAGAGCACGAACGACGCCTTGAGCGGCCAGTCGCTCTCGCCCACGTCGAAGCCGAGCAGCGTGCCGGTCCGCGAGGCGGTGGAGATGTCGGTCGCGATCGTGCCCTCCTGGGCGCGGATCAGCTCCTGCGTCGCCGCCTCCGGCTTGAGGGACGAGGCCACGCGGAGGTTCACGCCGTCCAGCGTCAGGAAGCGCAGCCGCGGATCCGCCGTGTCCCACGACGTGAGCGTGGGGCGCTCGAGCGTCGGCCCGACGAGCGTGCCGGCGCAGCGCCCGGGCGGCGGGTTCACGATCAGCAGATCGCCCCCCGGAGGATCGGGCGGGCACGCGCCGTCGATCACCACGAACGTGTCGGGATCGAGCCCGGGCTTCCCGAGCAGATCCGCGAGCGCGCCCGAGGTCACCGAGGTCATCGGATCGGACGCGAGCGCCCGCTCGATCCAGACGGAGCCGCCGGAGGGCGCTCCCGGCTGAGCGCCCTGGGCGTCGCCCCCCTGGCCCCCGCCGGCCGACGCGAGGAAGACCGGGAGCTTGTCGCCGGCCGGCACGCGCCCGTAGGCGACATCGTCGAGCGGCATCGCGTCGCGCGGCGAGAGCTCGAAAACGAGCCCCTTGCGGTAGTCGCCGGGCGACGGGCGGAACGTGAGCACGACCGGCAGGCGCTCGCCCGGCTTGACCAGCACGCGCCGCGAGCCGAGCACGTCCGACGCGTTGTCCTGCCGCATCGTCACGTACACGTCGCGCGGCTGCGCCCCGAAGTTCGCGACCACGAGGAAGGCCTGCACCTCCTCGCGATGCTCCGATCGCTCGCCGTCCGCGCCGCTCGCGCCGCTCGCGCCCACCAACGCGCTCCCGGAGCGCACGTCGACGCGGACGATGGCGGCGTTGTCGACCGGATCACCCACGGTGATGACCTCCACCGGCAGCGACACGCCGCGCAGCGAGGCGGGGCGGGCGAGGTTGCCGTCGGTGATCGCGACGACCCGGCGGGCGCCGCCGAGCTGGCGGAGCCGGTCGATCCCGAGCGCCACCGCGGCCCCGAGATCGCCCTCGACGTCGCGCGCCGCGATGGGGTCGATCGCGGCCTTGAGCCGGACGAGATCGCGATCGAGCGCCGCGACGAGGCGCGCGTCGCGCCCCGCCTCGACGATCAGCGCGTCGCTGCCCGGGGCGAGGCCGGAGAGGAGGTCCCTGGCGAGCTGCTTCGCGAGCTCGACGCGCGTGGTCGCCTCGCCGGCCGGCCCTCGAGCGGCCGCGGACATCGAGGCGCTCGTGTCGAGGACGATCGCCACGTGATCGCCGGTGAGCTCGCGCCCGCGCGAGGCGGGGCGGGCGAGGGCGAGCGCGAGGAGCGCGAGCGCGAGCGCCTGCAGGACCAGCGGAAGCTGGGCGATGAGCTTCCTGAAGGGCGCGCGCGCCATGAGATCGCGCTGCGCGGCGGCCCAGAGCCACGTCGAGGGGACGCGCCGGCGGCTCCGCTTGATCTTGAGGATGTAGAGCAGGACGAGCGGGCCGAGCAGCGCGAGCAGCCACAGGCCGCCGGGCGAGAGCAGCGCGAGCGGGGCGCCCGCGGAGGCCTGGGCGAGCGGGGCGGCCACGTCAGTCGACGCCCCTCGCGACGAAGCGGCGGACGGCGCCCTCGAGCGGCTCGGGAGGTGCGGCGATCGGCATGAGGGGCAAGTAAACCACCGATGATGGCGGTCGTGCCAGCGCGGCGCCCGGGACATGGAACGGCGTTCCCTGCCGTGTGTGCGCGCTGGACGATGGATGAGCCGAGCGGCGCAGCCGTGTGCGTCGGGCGCTCATCTTGACCACGTCGCCGATCGCAGGACATCGTGAGCGGCGATGAACACCGCAGACGCCAACCGCATCGCGCTCCGCGCCGTCCGGGCTGTGCTGGATGCTGCTCGGCCGATCGAGCTCGAGGTGGAGGCCACGGCGGTGCGGGTCGTGCCCGAGCCCCGGCAGCCCGTGCCCTGGCCAAATCCCCGGACCGGCTCCCCGCCGGAGGGCATCTCCGAGCCCGAGGATGGGCCCTGGCCCGCGCCGGTGCGGCTTCGCTGCACATGGAAAGATGGCGAGGTGTCGCTGGAGATACGGCTTCACTTCTGGCGACGGCGGGGTCGCTACGCGGGGCAGCTGGGATTGCAGGTGGTGACAGTCCCGCTCAACCGCGAGCTCATCTGGTCCACCCTCACGCAGCGCATCCTAGACACCCCGGAGCAAGGCGCATGTCCGGTCCCCGCAAGCTTCTCCCTGTTCACAAGGACCGGGGAGCGCACGGCGGGGCCGCTCACAGCGGCCCTCGCGAGCGCTGCCGAGCGCGCGGGGCTCGTGCCGCTCACGCCCTCGCAGTGTCGCCTCTTCGACATCATGCTCCCTGAAGGCGAAGTACGCCCCTCGCCTGCCGAGGCATTCTCCTCGTTGGTGCAGGCAGCCCTGTTGAAGCTGCCCTATGTCACGCGCGGGGAGGAGAGCGATATCATCGGCTCGCCGCCATTTGACATCGGGGCCCCGGAGCGCGAGTTCTTCGAGGCGCTGTTGACTGCCGCAGAGGCGCACACGAGCGAGGTGAAGGACTCCGAGTCCGAGCGGGAGACCTCGTCGTCGCAGGAGGGGGTCTTCTTCGATTTCATCGGATTCTTCGATTTCGGGGCCTTTCACCGCTTCGAGTGGAGCGACATGTCCCTGCTCAACGTGGTGGTCGGCGCCAATGACACCGGAAAGAGCCATCTGCTCAAGATGATGTACGCCGTCGCGCGGAGCGTGCAGGAGTACACGGCGCGCATCGAGGCGGACCAGCCGTCGTGGTCGAAGGTGCTCGCGGAGAAGCTCGTGTGGACGTTCGAGCCACAGGACGGGAGGCTCGGCCGTCTCGTGCGCCGGGCCGGCGTCGAGCGCGCGGGGCTCTCCGTTCTGGCGACGCTCCGCAACGAGGAGTACACGTTCTCCTTCGGTCCGGAGGCCGGAGGGGAGCCTCAGGACTTCGGCGATATCACCTCGAACATCCGCCCGCAGCCTGGAATCCAAGCGCTCTTCATTCCCCCCAAGGAGGTGCTGACCGCGCTTCACGCGATCGCCGCCGTTCGAGAGCGCCTCAAGATGTTCGGCTTCGATAACACGTACTACGATCTCGTCGTGGCGCTGCGGGGCCAACCGGTACAGGTGGCGCTCCCGGAGCCGTTCCAGCGGGTGCTCGCCGATCTCGAGGGCTTGCTCGGTGGCCGCATCGAGGAGGAGCAGAATCGCTTTGTCTTCCTGCGAGACGGCGAGAAATACGGCATGTCCCAGACGGCGGAGGGATTCAAAAAAATAGGCATCCTTACCCGCCTCATCTTGAACGGGGAGCTACGCCGCAATTCGATTCTCTTCCTCGACGAGCCAGAGGCCAACCTGCATCCCAGGGCTGCTCGTGCGCTCGTGCGAATGTTGTACGAGCTGAGCCGCGCGGGTGTGCAAATATTTGTTGCCACGCACAGTTATTTTGTTCTCAAGCAGTTCGAGATTCTTGCGCGCTCGCAGAAGCAGTCTGTCAAGCTTTGCTCCCTAGACCGGGGCAAGGATGGCGTCCGCGCTTCGTTCTTCGATTTGCGCGAAGGCATGCCCGACAACGCGATCGTTGCGGAGGCGATACGTCAGTACGATGAGGATGTCGAGGTCACCGAGCGGGAGGAAGGCTGAAGGTGCCTGTCTTTCAGGAGTCCGGGCTGATCGTCAGTCTGCCCGACGGCGCGTCCTTTCGTTTTGCGGACTGCCCGACGTACCGCACCTTGAGCGGCCGCTCGCTAAAAGAAATGGACTTCGGCTATTGGGATGATCAGCGTCGCCGTATGGTGCTGCTGGAGGTGAAGGATTACAGCGATCGGAGCCCGAAAGATGAGCATCTACTTGAAACCATGGTGGCCAAGGGGCGGGACAGCCTGCTCATGCTGAACGCTGCGTGGCAGAGGCGGGGAGCGGGGCGTGCATTGGTCGAGGAGATTCCGGGCGTCTTTCGGGAGGAGGTGCCCGTACGGCTCTACTTCATCCTCAAGGTGCGGCAATCGGAGTTCGCCTCGCTGAGGCACCTCCGTGATCCTATCCGCACGAAAGTGCTCGTCTACGCCGAGCTCCTCGGGCTGAACGCGAACGTGCAATTCTTGGATCACCAGAAGGCGATGACCATCGGGCTCCCTGTCGCCGAGGTGAGCGACGCCGGTTCGTCAGGCTCATGAGGCGTTGGCGACGCCGTCCATTTTCATGAGGGCGCGGTAGGCTGTCGGAGAGGGTGCTCGTCGCGCGGGGCTCTACCCCGCGCGACGAGCACCCCTTCCGGCGGCCGGGCAGCTCGCGGCAGCGCCCCCGCTTCAGTCGACGCCCCTCGCGACGAAGCGGCGGACGGCGCCCTCGAGCGGCTCGTCGCTCCGCGCTCGCACGTACGTCGCCCCGTGGCGGCGGGCGAACGCGCGCAGCGCCTCGCACAGGCCGGCGAAGCGGGCCGCGTAGGCGGCGAGGGCCGCGGCGTCCAGGGTCACGTCGACGAGCGCCCCCGTCTCGGCGTCCTCGAGCGTCAGGTCACCCTCGAAGCTCGGCTCGAGCTCGTCGGCGGCGACGACCTGGAGGGCGGCGACGTCGTGGCCGGCCTGCGCCGCGCGCCCGAGCGCGGCGGTGACCGGGCCGGGGTCGAAGAAGTCGGAGACGACGCAGAGGAGGCCTGGCCGCGCGCTCTGCCGCACGACGGCGTCGATGGCGCGCGCGAGGTGCGTCCCGCCGGAGGCCCTCACGCCGTCGAGGGCGCGGAGCAGCGCGGCGAGCCCGGCGCGCCCGCGCACCGGCGCGTGCTCGCGGGCGATGCCGTCGCCCGCCACGAAGAGCTGCGCGCGCTCGGAGCGCGCGAGCGACATGTAGCCGATCGCGGCCGCGAGCCGGCGGGCCGCGTCGAGCTTCGTGGGCTCCCCGAAGTCGAGGGACGCCGACGCGTCGCACACGATGCGGGCGATGACGTCCTCCTCGGCGCGGAACAGCTTGAGCACCGGCTCCCCGGTGCGGGCGTACGCGGCCCAGTCGATCCGCCGCATGTCGTCGCCGGGCGCATACGCCCGGTGCTCCTTGAACTCGGCCGAGCCGCCGCGGCGCCGCGCGAGGTGCTCGCCGGCGCCGCCGGAGCGGGCGCGGATCTCGAGCCGGCGCTGGAGCACCTCGAGCTCGCGGACGAAGCTCGCGCCGAGGAGCGGCTCGGGGGACGAGGGCAGCATCGGAGAGCAGTAGACATCGGCGCGGGCGGGGGTGCCAGCGGGGTCGCGGAGCAGCGGCGGCCCGCGCTCGGCAGGGGCGCCGGCCGCGCCCGGCCCGTGGTCGCCGCGGTCGCTCCCCGGCGTCGAGACAGACCGCCACGGTGGGGCAGGGCACCCCGTTCGCGCTCGCCGTGGCCGACGGGCCCCCGCCTGCGGGCGCGCCGCTGCTCCGTGGCTCGCTTTATGCGAGCCAGCGCTGTGGTTCCGCTGTCCGTGCGCCGGCTTGGCCGGTGGAGCCGCCGAGCGCCCCGTACCGATGTGTCAGCCGAAAGGAGGCACCGTGAAGGCCCTGGTTTTCCACAAACCTTCGGACGTCCGCGTCGAGGACGTCCCGGATCCCCGGCTCGAAGAGCCCACCGACGTCATCGTGCGCGTCACCGCGACCGCGATCTGCGGCTCGGATCTGCACATCTACAACGGCTTCTTTCCCCAGGCGAAGCCCATGGTGCTCGGCCATGAGTTCATGGGCGTCGTCGAGGAGATCGGCCCGCAGGTCACGAAGCTGCGGAAGGGTGACAGGGTCGTTGTCCCGTTCCCCATCGCGTGCGGGCGTTGCTTCTTCTGTCAGGCGGAGCTCCCCGTCCATTGCGAGAGCTCCAACCCCAAGCACTACGGCCCCGAGGGCGGCACGCTCGAGGGCAAGGGCGGCGCCCTCTTCGGGTACACGGACCTCTACGGCGGTTACGACGGAGGTCAGGCCGAGTACGTGCGCGTCCCTTACGCCGACTTCGGGCCACGGAGGGTGCCTGAGCGCCTCACCGACGAGCAGGTCCTCTTCACGACCGACATCCTCCCCACCGGGTGGACGGCGATCGAGTGGGCCGAGCTCAAGGGTGGAGAGACGGTCGCCGTGTTCGGATGCGGGCCTGTCGGCCTCGCGACCATGAAGTGCGCCTGGCTCCGCGGCGCGGCGCGCGTCATCGGCGTCGATCGGGAAGAGTACCGCCTGAAGACGGCCCGCGAGGTCGCCAAGGCCGAGACCGTCAACGTCGACAAGGTCGACGCTGTCGAGGCGATCCGCGCGATGACGGGCGGGCGCGGCGCGGACGTGTGCGTCGACGCGGTCGGGATGGAGGCGCACCGCGGCCTCCTCGAGAAGGCCTCCAGCGCCCTTCACGGCCAGGTCGGGACGATATCGGCCCTCCGGCTCGCCATGAGCGCCGTGCGCCGGGGCGGGGTCGTGCCGGTGGTGGGGGTCTACGGCGTGTCCTACGACAACTTCCCGCTGGGCCAGCTCTTCGACAAGGGCCTGAAGCTCCGCGCCGGCCAGGCGCTGGCGCACAACTACATCGACCGGATCCTCAAGCACATCGAGGACGGCCACCTCCGGGCGGACGACATCATCACCCACCGCCTGCCGCTCTCGCGCGCCCCGCAAGGCTACGAGATCTTCAACAAGAAGCTCGACGACTGCGTCAAGGTCGTCCTCAGGCCCTGACGCAGCGCGCGGATCGCCCCTCCGGCGCCCTCCTCCCTTCGAACACCGCCACCACGCCCCCCTCGTCGGCGGGCGATGCTCCGCCGGTCGATCCGGCGCTCGGGGGGAGCGGCCCAGGGGCTCGGGCGCCGCGGACACGCGAACCATCGCCCGCCGCAGCCCTGACGCCTGACACCGGCGTCAGGGGCGCGCGGCCGCGTTGCGTTGTAATTGGTTGAATTGATGTTTGTTTGTTCAGGGTATGGCGCTTGCTTGGGGCCGAACCTCGGCGAGCGCCCCGCTCGCTTGCTCGGCCGCCCGCGATGGCCTCTATCGCACGGAAGGAGAGCTCCCGATGGCCCGAGATCTGCGCTCAACTCGAACGCTCCTTCACCCCTTGTGGTTAGGAGCCCTGGCGCTCCTCGTCCTCAACGATCACGCCCTCAAGGGCTCTGGTGTGCTCCCTGGGTGGTTGACCGGGAAGCTCAGCGACTTCGCGGGGCTCCTGGTCGCGCCCGCGGTCCTCGCCTCGCTGCTCCGCGTGACCTCGCGCCGGGGATTTCTCGGCGCGCACGTCGTCATCGGCGTCGTCTTCTCGGCCATCAAGCTCGCTCCGGAGGCCGCCCGCGCGGTCGAGGGGCTCATGGCGCTCACGCCGCTTCCGTGGCGGATCACCGTCGATCCGACGGACCTCATCGCGCTGCCGGTCCTCCTCGCCTCGTACCGCGTGCTCGCCGAGGCGATGGCGCGGCCGGAGCCCGCGCGCCCGGTCGCCCACCGCCTGGCGCTGATGGCGGGCAGCCTGTCCTGCGTGGCCACGAGCTACGATCCGCCTCCGTGCGGCGAGGCCGAGGGGTGCGCGCCGCCGCAGCCGCAGGAGCTCGCGTCGCTCGTGATCGGCAACACGACCGGGACCGAGCAGCTCATCCGCGTGCGGCGCCTGCGGGAGTCGGTGCGGGTCGACTGCGGCGTCGTGCTCGACGACCCGACGAGCGCCCTCTCGCGCGATCTGTTCGCGAACGCCGAGACCTGGCTCATCGCGCCCGGCCGCGCGCTGCCGCTGGGCAACGCGGGGTGCGACGCCACCCTGATCGACGCCGACGGGCTGCCCCTCACGCTCCTCGCGTGGTCCGCGGCGGAGTTTCCGGAGCAGCTGCTCGTCACGTCGACGGAGAACCCGCAGCCGGATCGGATGATCGCGCTGCAGCGCGCCGGGGCCAGGCTCGAGCTCGCCGAGCACCCGGCGGTGTTCCCGGCGCCGCCCATCGAGACGCCGTCGCCCGTGAGCGCGTGCGGCGCGTACGCCGCGGGGAGCGGGCTCGACTGGACCCTGCCCGTCCCCGGGGCAGGGGTCCTCACCGGCGTGACGTCGTCTCCGGACGGCTGTCATGCCCTCACGCTCGAGCGCGGCGACACCTTCTTCCTCTGCGCTCCTGCCGAGGCGATCCCGTTCAGCGAAGGCGACGTCCTCCGCGTGAGCTCCGTCGCGATCGACGGCGGCAGGTACCCGGAGCTCCCGCGGGACCAGCTCGCCTTCGCGCGCGGCATCCACATCGAGAGCGCGACGCACGCCGTGCTCGCGCTGCGAGGCAACGTGCTCGCCCGCTGGTCGATGGTGGGCCGGCTGCCGGCCGCCGATTTCTCGGCCGAGCTCTCGCCGCTCCCGGGCTGCGACGCGTTCCACGACGCGTGCGGAAGCCTCGTCGCGCCGCTCGAGGCGTCGCTCCTCGGCGAGGGCGTCTCCGGGGTCGTCTCGCTGCGGCCCGGCGAGAGCGCGGAGCTCGCCGAGGGCGCCGGCGCGGTCTTCCTCGTGCGCGCCGACGACATGCCCGTGCGCGACGCGGAGTGCTTCACCGTTCCCGTCGATCAACCCCGCCTGCTCGAGTCGGTCTTGGTCGCCGCCGCCGCGGCGCCGTAGGAGGTCACGCCATGAAGCACCGAATCCATGATGTCCTCGCGCTCGGCGCCGCCGCCGCGCTCGGCGCGGCCGGCTGCGCCGATTCCGGTGACGCACGGGGCAGCTTCGCCGCACCCACGGATCCCCCGGGCAGCGTGGGCGTCTCCCAGGGCGGCGCGCAGGACTTCGGCCTGTTCCGGCAGATCCTCGAGGACGGCGAGATCCCCGGGCCGGACACGCTCGACGACGTCGGCTTCTTCGCCGAGCACAAGCTCGATTACCCGGCCGCGACCTGCGGCGAGGACGTGTGCATGCACGGGCTGCTCGGGATCATGGGCAACATGATCAGCGGCTCGCCCTGCACGCTCATCCAGATCGGGATGAACTCGCCCGTGGACCTCGGCGCGCTCGAGCGGCCGCCGCTGCACCTCGTCATCGCCGTCGACACGAGCGGCTCGATGGAAGGCGACCCGATCGCCTACGTCAGGGCGGGGCTCGTCGAGATGATCGGCGCCCTCCAGCCGACCGACCGGATCTCGCTCGTCCGCTACGCGGACGCGGCCGAGGTCGTCCTCGAGCAGGCGGAGGGCTCGGACAGGGAGGCGCTCACGGCGGCGTTCGAGGGCCTGACCGCGCGGGGGTCGACCAACCTGTACGAGGGGCTCTTCACCGCGTACGCGCTCGCCGAGCAGCACCTCGATCCGGCCTGGCAGAACCGCGTGATCTTCCTGTCCGACGGCGTGGCCACGGCCGGGCTCACCTCGCCTCAGCGCCTCGTGTCGCTCGCGGCCGGGTACGCGGAGAAGGGGATCGGCCTCACGGCCATCGGCGTCGGGGCCGAGTTCGACGTCGACGCGATGCGCGGGATCAGCGAGGTCGGCGCGGGCAACTTCTACTTCCTCGAGGACCCGAAGGCGGTGGAGGAGGTCTTCGCCGAGGAGGTGAAGACGTTCCTCGTGCCCCTGGCGCTCGACGTGGAGCTCGACGTCGCCGTGGGCGACGGTTACGTCGTGCGCGGAGCGTACGGCACGAACGGCTGGCAGGGCGGCGAGCGCGGCGGCGCCGTGCACATCCCGAGCCTCTTCCTCGCCGGCCGGACGAGCGCCGCGGAGCCCGTCGGCTCCGGCCGGCGCGGCGGCGGAGGCGCCATCCTGCTCGAGCTCGTGCCGAAGCCCGACCAGCAAGGCGTCGAGGACCCGCGCGCCGTGGGCAGCCTCGCGCTGTCGTGGCGGCACCCGCTGACGGGCGAGGCGCACGCGCAGGAGGTCGACATCGAGGCGCCGAGCGCGCCCGACGCGCCGCCGGAGGCCGGCTATTTCTCCGGCGACACCGTCGAGAAGGGCTTCGTCATGTTGAACCTCTTCGCCGGGTTCAAGCTCGCCGCCCAGCTCGCCGCGGACGCCGACCCCCGCACCGCGCGGCGCACGCTCGAGGCGCTGCGGCCGAACGTCGAGGCGTGGCTCGCGGATCATCCGGACCCCGACGTCGAGGACGACCTGCGCTACGTCGATCTGTTCATCGAGAACCTCATCACGGCGGAGGCGAACGTGCAGCCCTACACACCGGCGGATCCGCCGAACCCCTGGCCCGCCGATTGAGCCCCGCGCGACGCGCGCCAGGTGACGGCGACGCGCGCCAGGTGACAGCGACGCGCGCCAGGTGACACCAGCGCGCCGCGCCCGTGACCCCCATTCACGTCGATCCCCCTCAACACGCGTCTCGACGTCTCCACATCTCCACATGCGCTCCACGTGAACGCGTGCCCGCGTGTCCGCGTGCACAACAACGCGTCCCGTGCGCCGCAAACGTGCGCCGCGGCGATGTCGCTTCCTCGCGGCGAACGCCTTGTGTAGGATCGTATTTTCGCGGCCGTCGAGGAGGAGAGTGCATCTATGCGAAGATCCATGTGGTTCGGGTTGGCGAGCATCACCGTCTGTCTCACGGCCGCTCTCCCGGCGAGCGCGGGTGTCCCGGAGTGCGGCAACATTCGCTTCGAGGGCCTGTCGAACTGCGAGGTGCGCGTCACGGGCGAGTGCACCGCGGGCTGCAGCGAGCTCGGGATCTACAAGACCGCGTGCGCCACGAAGCTCGTGCCGGTCTGCAAGACGGAGTGCACCCTCTCGGCGGAGGCGGGCTGCACGGACAGCTGCACCGAGCAGTGCAGCGCGGACTGCGACAGGGGCATCAATGTCATCTGCTCCCACAACTGCTTCGTCGAGTGCACCACCACGCGGGACGTCGAGTGCAGTGGCGCCGTCGACGCCGCCCAGTGCGCCGCGACGTGGGACGCGAACTGCGACAGCGAGTGCGGCGCCAAGTGCGTGACGGTGGATGGCGGCTGCTACCAGCACTGCATCGAGTGCTGCGGGGGCTCGTGCACGGCCGACGCGAACATGGATTGCCAGACCACCTGCCAGGACATGCAGTTCGAGGACTGCGAGCACGAGTTCCGCGCGAACTGCGACGCTTCCTGCAGCGGCGACGGCGCGCTCTTCTGCAATGGGAAGTACATCATCTCCGGATCGCAGATCCCGGCGTGCGTGAACGCGCTGCTCGCGCAGGGCATCAGCGTGAAGGCCGAGGCGGAGGTCACCATCGGTCCAGACGGCATCGACGGGAACCTCTCAGCCGGCATGTGCGCCGCCAGGCCTGCGAGCAAGGCCTCCCTCACCGCGCCGCTCGCCGTGTTCGCCGCGGCGGCAGGCTGGCTTGCGCGGCGCCGCAAGCGTTCATCGCGCACGTCGGGCTGAGCGTCCCCAGGTGAGCGTGCGGCCGACGCACGAGACGCTGCTCGCGCTGCTCCTCCTGTGCTCCGCGGGCTGTGCGAGCGAGGCGGCTGACGCGCTCGTGGTGATCGGCCTCACCACGGATATGGCGGTCGGCTTCCAGTTCGATCACATCGAGACGACCACGAAGGTGGATGGCGTCGTCACGGGCACCGAGCGTCTCTCGTATGGCGGGGGAGAGCTGTCGCTCCCGGCCGAGCTCGTGGTCGGGCCAGCGCCCGACGGCGCGGAGATCGAGCTGTCCATCGCGGCGTTCCGAGACGGCGAGGCCTCTCCCATCGTGACGCGGAGGGGCGCGACCCGCGCGGCTGGCGGGCGGAGTCTGCTCCTGCCCGTCTCGCTCGACGAGGCGTGCTGCGCGACCACCTGCGCGGCGAGCGCGACCTGCGCGGCGGGGGCGTGCGTCGAGCCCTTCATCGCCCCCTCCGCCCTCACCGACTACGACCCGCTGTGGATCGCGTCGGCGAGCGATGCGTGCAAGACGCCGGGCTCTGGCGACCCTGCGGTTGTGATCGGGCAGGGGGAAAGCGCGTTCGCTTCGCTGGAGCATGGCGAGGTGGTGCCGATCGAGGCGGGCCCTCAAGGGGGCCATCACGTGTGGCTCGCGCTGCGCGTGACGGGCCTCCGGCAGATGGGCTCGCGCCTGACCGTGAAGGGGTACTTCCCCGAGCTGGAGTTCGAGCTCCTTCCCTTCACCGCGCAGGTCACGATGCATAAGGCCGGCGAGGACCGCTGCGAGATCGATGGTGTGCGCTTTCAGGTGGACCGGGGGCTCCCGGTCGAGGCCGTCCGGGGGCAAGCGCTCGATATCGAGGTTGCCCTGGAGGACCCGAACGGCGACGTCGCGATGGCCGCGCAGCGGGTCGTCATCTCTCCCTGACTCATCATCTGTCGGAGCGGCCTCATGAGGGGGTCGACTGCGGTTCCGGATCGACGCGCCCCCCTCGCGGGGGGGGCGCCGCCACGTCGCGACCTGTCGGAGCGGCCCTCGAGGCCGTCGATTTCGGTTCCAGATCGACGTGCCCCCCCTCGCGAGGGGGGGCCAGCACGTCGGCGTCGAGCGGATCGACCCCCGCGATGTACGGCTCGCGCGACGTCGTGCTCCCCGGCACCTCCGCGGTCTGCCACGTCTCCCCGCCGTCGGCCGAGCGCGCGAGCACCCCCTTGATGGCGCCGCCCTCGCTCGCGAGGCCGCTCACGTAGACCCGCCGCGGATCCGACGGCGCGACGTCGACCGTCCGGGCCACAAAGCCCGCCGGGAGCGGCGCCCCCGCGCCGGTCCAGCTCGCGCCGCCGTCGCGCGACGCCCAGAGGCGGTGCCTGGTCCCCGCGGCCACCGCGACGACGTGCGACGGAGCGCCCTGCCGGACCGAGAGATCGATCACCTCCCGCCCCGCGAGCTCCGCGGCGCGCGCCCAGGCGCAGCCGCCCTCGGCGCCGACCGCGATCCCGTCGGCCAGCGCGGCGAGCACCCGGCCGCTCGCCGCCGCCGCGATGGGCGGAGATTGGCCGGCCGTGTCGTCGTACCCGACCGCGCCCTCGCAGATCCAGCGCCAGCTCGCGCCCCCGTCTCGCGTGGTCAGCAGGCCGTACGTCATCCGGGCGACGGCGCGCGCTGGATCCGCCGGGTCGAACACGATCTGGTCCGCCGAGGGAAAGACGCCGTTCGCGGCCGCAGGGGAGGGGAGCGCCATGGCGGCGAGCGCGACGGCGCGCGCCGCGGCGGCGAGCGCGACGGCGCGCGCCGGGCGAGATCCCGGCCTCACGGCGCGCGGGGGAGGCGGTCGCATCGAGGATCCATCGTACCGCGGCGCGCGCCGAGAACCGCCCACGCGCCCTCCGCGCCCCGCTACACTCGCCGCAATGCCGGAGCGCATCGTCGTGTCCTTTCGAGGTACTGCGGCCCTCTCGCAGCCAGACAGCACGGACGCGGTCGCTCCGTGGCCCGGCCGCCGCGGCGCGCCGCGGGCGCTCGCGCCGCCGTCGCGCCAGAAGGGCGCCGCGCGCGCCGCCGGCGGCGCCGCGCGCGGTGAGGAGAGCTACCTCGCGAGGGCGCTCGCGCTGAAGAAGCGCGCCGAGGCGCTCGGCGCCACCCTGTGCGCCTGGAGCGCGCAGACCTTCTCGTTCGAGTTCACCCCCGACGACGTCGAGGAGGCCGTGCTGCTCGCCGCGCTCGCCGCGGAGGACGCCGCCGTGCACCCCGACGCGCGCTTCGCGGTCGGCATCGCGCAGGGCGAGATGACCTACGTCGGCGAGGCGGGGCGCTTCACCGCGCTCTCCTGGGGGCAGCCGCTGCTCGTCGCCGTCATGCTCGCCCGCGTCGCGCTCCCCGGCGACGTGCTCCTCGATCCCGCGCTCGCCGCCGTGATCTCGGGCGAGCTCATGACCCTCGGCGCCCACCGCGGCATCGACGGCGCGCGCCGGGTGCGCGGCCTCCGCCTCGACGCGCAGCAGCCGCTGCGCAGGCAGGTCGCCGAGAGCGTGGCGCGCCTGTGCAAGCCGCCGCTCATCGGCCGCGACGCCGAGCTCGCCGAGCTGGCCGTGCCCCCCGGCTCGCTCGCGATCGTCCGGGCCGAGCCCGGCGCCGGCGGCACGCGGCTGCTCCTCGAGCTGGAGAGGCTGCTCGCGCCGTCGCGGAGCCTCTTCGTCGCGCCGATCGGGGCCTCGCGCGAGCCGTTCGGCGCGCTCCGGCGCGCCTTCGCGCGCGCGGCGCTCCGCGCCGAGAAGAGCCGCGCCCGCGCGCCGGTGCTCCCGGATCGGCTGAAGCCCGCGCTCGCCCGGCTCCTCGCCGGCGAGGGCGTCGAGCCGAGGATCGCCGCCGAGGTGCTCGCCGTGTGGCTCGCCCCGTCCGACGTCCGCGTCGGCCTGCTCGCCGTCGACGACGCCTCCGAGGTCGACGCCGCGAGCCTCGAAGCGATCGCCCTCGCCCTCTCGCCGGGCGGCGGCCCGCGCGCCGTCGCCCGGCTCGGGCGCTCGGATCCGCTCCCCGCGCCGCTCACCGCGCTCACCCCCGCCGCGACGGTCACGCTGGGGCCGCTCTCCGCGTCGGGCGCGCAGGATCTCGTCCGCCGCCTCCTCGACGGCTGCATCGACGAGGCGGGCGCGCGCCGCTGGGCCGCGCGCGCGCCCGCGTTCCCGCTGGCCGTGCGCGAGCTCCTCTGCGAGGCGCTGGAGAGCGGCGCGCTGCGCTGGATCGGCAGGAGCGTCGGGCCGCGCCGGCGCAGCGCCGGGCGGGGCAGGCCCCCGCGCACGATGACCGGCGCCGAGCTCGCCGCGCCCCCCGCGCTCCGCTCGATCGAGGCCCGCCTGCGCCTGCTCGCGATCGGCCAGCGCACGGTGCTCACCGCGCTCGCGACCCTCGGCGGGGACGCGTCGGACGCGGCGATCGACGCGCTGTGCGACGGCACCGGCGCCCCGAAGGTCGCCGCGGTGCAGGCGGCGCTGCTCGGCGCCGGCTGGGTCTTCCGGCCGGAGCCTGGCTGGCTGCGGCTCTCCTCGCGCACGCTGCGCGACGCCCTGCTCGCGGGCGTCCCGCCGGGCGAGCGCGCCGCGTGGCACCTGGCCGCGGCGCGGGTCGTCGAGGATCACGCCAGCGTGCTCGGCCTCGCCGACGCCGCGTGGCACGCCGCGAAGGCGGGCGATCGGCGCTCCGCGGCCGATCTCGCCGGGCGCGCCGGGCGCGCGGCCGGCGACGCGCTGCTCGAGGGCTCGGCCGCGGAGCTGCTCGCGTTCGCCGACGAGCAGGAGACCGCGAGCGATCACCGGGACGGGGCGCCGGACAGCTCGTCGAGCCAGCCGCCCACCCACCGCACGCCCATCGAGGTGGTCGGCGACGCGCCAGAGCCGCAGCGCGCGGCGTCGGCGCCGGTCGGCGAGCGCTCCCGCCCCGGCGCGCCCGCGGCGCAGCCGGACGACACGCCCGACGACTTTCCCGACGCGACCTCCCCGGACGTCGGCCTTCCGTGCGGCGACGCCTCCGGAGATCCGCTCGCGAAGACCACGGAGTCGCCCGTCCTGTCGATGAACGACATCGCGGTCCGCCTCGCCGAGCTGGCCAAGCAGGCGCTCGTCCAGGGCGACCTCCGCACGCTCGAGCGGCTCGTGGGCGAGCTCCGCCGCACCGGCGAGCACCTCGAGCTGGCGGAGCGCATGACCGGCCTGATCTCGCTCGGGCGCGGCGCGAAGGAGGAGGCGCTCCGGCGCTTCCGGATCGCCGCGGAGGCCGACGCGTCGCCTTCGCAGCGGGCCCGGGCGCTGCTCGCGTACGGCGTCGCGCTGGCCGCCGCGGGCCGCACGGAGGGCGCGCTCCTCGAGGCGCTGAGCGCCCTCGCGCGCGCCCGCGAGGCCGAGGATCCCCACGGCGAGCAGGCGTGCGCGCAGTTCCTGGCGCAGCTCGCGGCCGCGACCGGGCACGAGGAGGCGGCCCACGCGTGGGCGCAGGTGGCGCGCCTCGCCGGCGCGGCTCCCCCCTCATGACGGCGCATTGACAGCGTCGTCGCGGCTGTCCATACCGCCGGCCATGTCGTCCCGAGAGCCCTCCGGCGAGCCGGCCCCCGCGCCGGAGACCGGCGAGGAGCGCGCCGCGCCGCCAGCGCGCGCCGGCGCCGGAGAGCGCGCCGGCGCGCGCAGGGTCGCCGCGCTCCTCGCGCTGGCGCTCTCGCTCGGCGCGATCGCCGGCGTCGCATACCAGCGCTACGCCGCGGTGCACCTGCGCGCCCTCCCGAGGATCCCGGGCTGTGTCCGCGGGGCGCGGGTGGCGCTGCGCAGGCCGGTCGCGGCGTCCGGCACGGAGCCGCGCCAGACGGCGTCGGGCGAGACGGTCTACCTCACGCCTGGGGAAGATCGCGCCGTCGCCTGCGCCTTGCAGCTCGACGAGGCGCTCGCTCGGCACCTCGCCGGAGCGCTGGCCGAGCAGGCGCCGGCGCAGCGCGCCGCCCGGCTGAGCGAGCTCGTGCGCGACCGCGTGCCGGCCGACCCGGCGTACGATCGCGCCGCCTCTGCGGCGTACATGATGGCCTCCGCGGCCCTGCGGGGCCTCCCAGACGAAGTCCCCGAGGTCCGCGCCGCTGCGGAGGAGCTCGATCGGCATCACGCCTGCCGCTTCGACACGCGCCGCCCCTGTCCGACGCGCCCGCCGCTGCCAGCGCTCGTCTGGCTCACCGGCGTCCCGGCGGCGCTGAGCCTGCTCGGGCTGCTCTGGATCGGCCTCGCCGCGAGCGCCGCGCGCTACAGGCGCTGGACGGCGCGCCGGGGCCGCTGATCGCCCGAGCTCGCGCGCGTCGCGCGCCTCCGCCTCTGCGATCGCCTCAGTCGATCGCCTCGACGCGAAAGCTCGACTGGACCAGGCGGCGGGGCCGGGCCCCGATGTCGGCGACGTCGAACCCGAAGCCCGCGCCCTGGTGGTGGATCCCGCCCGACGTGGCGCCGCTCGGCATCTGCACCGACGAGCTCACCGTGACGTAGACCTTCGCCCCCTTGGCGAACGCGGCGGTCATCGCGAGCACGCGCCCGGCGAGCTGCGCCGCCGCCTCGCGCGCCACCCGCGCCCAGAGCGTCGCCGCTCCGGCCGTCGACGACAGCGCGCGCACCCCGAGCACCGCGCCGGCGCCGCTCAGGTGCACCTCGAACACCGCGCGCGCCGTCGCGGGCGTCTCGGCGGAGCGCACCGCGTCAGCCACCACGGACGCGACCGTGCCGGCGGCGGGCAGATCCAGCCCCAGCGTCTTGTCCCGATCGCGCATCGCCTCGCGCAGCAGCTCGCCGGCCCTGTCCGCCGAGACCTCGCGCGGCGCGGCCGGCGTGGTCGGCGCCGGCGCCGGCGGCGCGCGATCCGGCAGAACGCCGGGCAACTGCCACACCGGCGCCCCCCCGAGGCCGGCGACCCCGCGCGGCGCCTCGGCGGTCGGCGGCCCGTCGTACTCGCTCGATGGCGCCGGGGCCGGAGGCGCCACGGGACCCTCCCGCGGCTCGACCGGCGCCTCCGTCGGCGCCGGCGGCGCTGATGGATCGAGCGGCCGCCGCTCGCGGCGCGCCGTCCGGCCGAGGACCGGCTCCGCCTCGCGCGGCCGTGCCTCGTCCGGCGTGCGCGCCTCGTCCTGCTCCGCCTCGCGCGGCGCGACGGGCTCTATCTCGATCTCCACCTCGCGGCGCGCGCCGCTCGAGCGGGCCTCGAGCACCGGCCCCGGGGCGCCCGCGATCCGCGCGAGCAGCGGGATGGCGGCATGGAGCAGCGTCGCTGCGAGCAGGAAGCGGACCTCGCGGGAGAGCAAGCGCCGAGCACCTTGGTGGGTGCCGGACAGGGGCGCAAGTGCGCGTTTCGTCGCCGGCGTGCTCACGTCCCCGTTCGCGCGCACCTGCGCAGCCCCGGGCACACCCCACCCCCTCCCTCGCTTTGCGGCCCGACAGGCTCACCCACGCGTGTTCCAGCGGGGGACAGGGTATTACGGCCACGCTTAAATATGTGCGTACGGAATGGTTGTCGCTTGAGCTCGAGACCGTACTGGTCGATGCTCCGCCTGCCGCGACGCCTTCCGGGCTCACGGCAGGAGCAGAAACGAAGCGCGCTGCCGCCATGCGGCGCGCTCACGGAACAGACGCAGCGCCTGGCGAGCCAGGGCCGGGCGCTACATCCCCGTTGTAAGGGAGGGGTATCGAAATGAAGGGAAACGTGCGCGCTGACGGGTCGCCTGCGGACCTATCGCCGACGCCCACGCCGCCGCCCGTCACCGTGATCCAGGGTTGCCCGGACCGCGGTCTTCCCCTCGACCTGCCCCCCCTCGGCATGGCCCCCGCGCCGGAGGAGCAAGCGTTCCTTCCCGGTTTCGCCCCGCCAATGCCGCAGGGGACGCCGCCCTTCCCCATGGCCGGGGCCGGGCCGTACGGCTCCTGGTCCGCGCCCTCGCCGGACGAGCGCCGCGCGCGCGTGTGGCGCGCCCTCGGGGCGTTCGTCCTGGCCGCGGCCACCGTGATCGTCGTCGTCGCCGCCGCCGCGCGCGGGATCGCCGCGCGGATGCCGATCGCCTCCGCCGAGGCCTTCCGCGCCATGACCCCCGTCAACCGCGCGTCGCTGCTCGCGCTGCGCTCCTCGCGCGAGGACGCCGGGGTGAGCGCGGCCGTCGCGCCGGAGGGGCTCGCGCGCTTGCAGCCGCCGGCGCCGCCGCCCGCGCCGGTGACGCCGCCGCCCGCGATCCGGCACGAGGGGTACGCGTCGATCCGCGGCGGCGTGCTCTTCACGCCCGACACGTTCAGGCCCGCCGGGTCGAGCTACGATCTCCTGCTGCACTTCCACGGCAACACCCAGCTCGTCCGCGAGAGCGCCGAGGTCGCCGGGCTGAACGCCGCGGTCGCCGTCATCAACCTCGGCATCGGCTCGGGCGCGTACGAGGACTTCTACGCGACGCCGGGCGTCTACGAGAGCCTGCTCGCGGACATCGACCGGGCGCTCGCGCAGCGCGGGCTGCCGACCCCGCGGCTCCGCCGGGTCGCCCTCTCCTCGTGGAGCGCGGGCTACGGCGCGGTCGCCAAGATCCTGGAGCTCCGCCGCGGCACCGAGCCCCTCGACGCGATCCTCGTCACCGACGGCATCCACTGCGGCTTCGTCCCGGAGCAGCCGAGCGGGCTCAACCCGCTGCAGCTCGCCTCGTTCGCGCGCGCCGCGCAGCTCGCCGCCTCGGAGGAGCTGCTGTTCACCATCACGCACTCGGAGATCGACCCGATCGCGTACGCCAGCTCCTCCGCCACGGCCAGCTACCTGCTCGACGCCGCGGCAGGGCGCCACGTCGAGCGGTCGCCCGCGTCGGACGCGCCCCCGCACCTGCGGCTGCGCGCGGCCGAGGGCGCCGTCTCGAAGAAGCTCGAGAAGCAGATGATCCCGACCACCGAGGCGAGCGTTGGCGAGCTCCATGTCCGCGGGTTCCGGGGCAACACGCCCGAACACCACATGGCGCACCTGCTCCAGATGGCCTCGACCGTCCTCCCGGAGCTCGTCGAGCGCTGGCGCGAAGGCGGCGATCCGTCGTCCGAGCGCTGATCGACGGGAGCGGCAGGGTCAGCTCCGGCTCCGCGCCTCGGCCATCCAGGCCCCGATCGCCGTGGCCACCGGGTGATCCGCCCCCAGCTCCGCCTCGGCGAGCGCGAGCGCCCGCTCGTACAGCGGCAGCGCCGTGGACGGCCGCCCCGCGGCGTGGTGGACCTGCGCGAGCCGGACCAGCGTCGGCCGGAGCGACGGGTGGGCGGCCCCGGCCAGCGCCTCCCGCGCGGAGAGCGCGCGCTCGTACAGCGCCGCCGCCTCGGCCGTGTCCCCGAGCGCCTCCCGGGCGGCCGCCAGGTTGTGCAGGATCGACGCGAGGAGGCCCCCCTCCACGCCCGCCCCCGCCTCGGCGATCTCGAGCGCCCTCCGGAGCATCACCTCCCGCTCGGCGGTCGGGAGGTCCTCTTCCAGCTCCAGGAACGTGGCGGCGTTGTAGAGCGCCTCTGCGACGAGCGCGTGACGGGCGCCGAGCGCCCCCTCCCGCAGCGCGATCGCCCGCCGGAAGAGCGGCGCCGCCTCGGCGCGGGCCCCCCGCCTGCCGAGCAGCAGGCCGAGCCGGTTCAGCAGCGCCGACAGCTCGATGGGGTCGGGGTCGCGCATCCGCTCGTAGCCCGCGAGCATCCGGCGGAACAGCGCCTCGACGTCCTCGAGCTCGCCCTGCCGCTCGAGGATGGCGGCCAGCTGCTCGAGCAGCCTCGGCAGCGGTGGATCGGTGCTCGCCGCCGCCTCGGCGATGGCGATCGCCCTCGCGGAGCTCGCGCGCGCCTCGTCCAGCCGCCCCTGCGCGAGCCGCGCCGAGCTCAGCGCGTAGAGCGGCGCCGTCAGCTCGGCGTCCCCGTCACCGTAGATCTCCTCGGCGATCCGGAGCGCCCGCGCGCATGTCGCCTCCGCGTCGGCGTGGCGCGAGCCGGCGAGCTCGGACGCGGCCACGTCGAGTAGGCGCCGGTACTCTCTCCCCCTCCACCAGCGCAGCACGGCGCGATCCGGTCGCATCCTCCTCTACTACCTCGTCCCCACCCGGGAGGGCGAGAAGGCCGGCAGGGACGTCCGGCGCGCACCGGCCGGCGTCCGGCGGCGGCACCCGACAAGGATGATCGGAAGAGCATCGCGCGGGCGCGGAGCAGTGTACTCTGCTCGCAGGATCTCGTGGCGCGAAGGTGCGATGCAGACGCTCGATGCCAGCAACTGGCGGTTCCCGTCGATCGGGGCTATGGCGCACGGCGCATGGTGCGGCGCCTCCCGAACGGCCTCCCGAACGGCCTCTCGAGCGGGGGCCCCTGCCTCACGAACGGGGCGATCGTGGAGGCGATCGAGGAAAGGTCGCCAAGGACATTTCTTCCGTTTAGACTGCCCCGACGGCCCCACGCGCCGACGCTCCCCACGATCATGAGGTCCAGGCTCACGCATCGCGAGGCATCGTCACCGAGGGGAGGGCTCGCCCGCGCCCGCACGGGGAAGGCGACGGAGTTCATATGAGTGGTGCCAACGAAAACGTCGTCGATGAAGTAGCGCGCAGCGAGCCGATCGATCCGTTGCTCGGAAAGGTGCTCAACGGAAAGTTCAAGATCCTTTCCCAGCTCGCGACCGGCGGCATGGGCACGATCTATCGCGGCGAGCAGATCCCGCTCGGGCGCCAGGTGGCGATCAAGGTCTTGATCCCGAACCAGGCCTCGCGGCAGCTCGACCCGAACTTCCACAAGCGCTTCTTCCTCGAGGCGAGCATCCTCGCGCGCCTCCAGCACCCGAACATCGTCACCGTCTTCGACTACGGCCGCATCGAGGCCGACGATCAGGAGCGGTTCTTCATGGCGATGGAGTTCCTCGAGGGCGAGACGCTCTTCCGGCGCGTGCGCCGGCAGGGGCGCCTGCCGCCGCCCGAGGCGATGCGCATCGCGCGGCAGATCGCGCGCGGGCTGCGCGAGGCGCACAAGCACGGCGTCGTCCACCGCGACCTCAAGCCGTCGAACATCATGCTCGTCTCCAACGAGGACGCGGAGGAGGCGGTCAAGATCCTCGACTTCGGCCTCGTGAAGCAGCTGGGCGACGACTCGGAGGAGCTCACGCAGCAGGGCGCGTTCCTGGGCTCGCCCCGCTTCATGTCGCCCGAGCAGATCTCGCACGGCAAGGTCGATCTCAGGACCGACATCTACTCGCTCGGCGTCATCCTCTACCAGATGCTCTGCGGGAAGGTCCCGTTCGAGTCCGAGAAGTCGATCCAGATCCTGATGGCGCACCTCCAGCAGCCGGTGCCGCGCATGAAGGAGCGGAACCCGGACGTCGACATCCCGGAGCCGCTCGAGGCGCTCGTGATGCGCTGTCTCGCGAAGGATCCGGACGGCCGGCCCGCGACGATGGACGCCCTCATCCAGGGCCTCGGCGAGTGCGCCCGCGGCATGGGCGTGACGACCGCGTTCGGCGGCACGCAGATCACCTCGTTCGAGTCGCTGCCCGGCGTGCAGATCTCGTCGCGTTCGTCCACGGTGCAAGCGCTCAAGGACGCGGTGACGCTCCCGGCGCCGTCGAGTGATGACGATCCGAGCGGGCGCACCTCCGGCGTCGGCTCGGGCCCGGGCGCCGCCGCGACCGCAGCGGGCGCGTCCAAGGGCGCGACCGGCGCGCAGGAGGCCCCCTCCGGCGGCGGGCGCAAGGGGGTGATCCTCGCCGCCATCGGCGCGGTCGTCGTGGCGGCGGGCGCGTTCGCGCTGACCCGCAAGCCCGCTCAGACCGAGGCCACGCCCGAGGTCGCGACCGCGCCCACGACGGCGCCCGCGGCGACCGGCACGCCCGGCGATCACAAGGGCGCGCCCTCGTTCATGCTGATCATCGAGTCGATCCCGCCGGGCGCCGACGTCCTGGAGGACGGGAAGTCGCTCGGGCAGACGCCGCTCCAGCTCTCGATCGCGAACGAGCAGGTGCGCGCGTCGCCTCGCCGGCTGACCCTGCAGAAGGAAGGCTTCCAGCCCTACTCCATCGTGCAGGGGCCGTCGGAGATGTCCGTGCAGACCGTCGCGCGGCTCGCGCAGGTGGCCGCGCCTGCGAAGACCGAGGACGCGCCGTCGAACACGAGCTCGGGCGGCAGGCGAAACTGGGGCCGCCCCGTTCGCCCCGCAGCGCCCACGGCCACGTCGAAGCCCAGCCCTCCGGAGAACACGGCGCCGTCGATCCGGATCGACAGGTAGCGATCAGGGCGCGCCCGACGGACACCATCGGCTAGCCCCTGATTTCACCGCGCCTCAAGGGCGTGGTGCAGGGGCCATGCGCTAGCTTCCTGGCCGCGCATGTCCCGCCTGCTCATCGTCTCGAACCGCCTTCCGGTGACCGTCCACGCCGATCAGGGGGACGTCTCCGTCGTCCCCTCGGCGGGCGGCCTCGTGACCGCGCTCCGGGGCCCCCACGAGCGCCACGGCGGCCTCTGGCTCGGATGGCCGGGCGACCTCGCGCGCCTCACCGAGGAGCAGCGCCGAGAGGTCGAGGATCGGCTCGAGCAGCTCGGCGCGGCCCCGGTGCACCTCACCTCGGCCGAGGTGAGCCGTTACTACGACGGCTTCTCGAACAGCGTCCTGTGGCCGCTGTTCCACTACCTCGTCGAGAAGTTGCACCTCGACGCCCGGCACGGCTGGGAGAGCTACCGCGAGGTGAACGAGCGCTTCGCCGAGGCCATCGTCGCCCGGTACAGGCCGGGCGACAGGGTGTGGATCCACGACTACCAGCTCACGCTGGTGCCGGCGATGCTGCGGCGGCGCATCCCCGACGCGCGGATCGGCTTCTTCCTGCACATCCCTTTCCCCGCGGCCGAGGTCTTCCGGATCCTGCCCTGGCGGGAGCAGGTGCTGCGCGGCATGCTCGGCGCCGACGTCGTCGGGTTTCACACGACGGCCTATCGGTACCACTTCGTCTACTCCGCCGCGCGCGTGCTCGGGCTCGATCCCGACCTGGAGACGCTCGCGTACGAGGGGCGGCGGGTGCGGCTCGGCGCCTATCCGGTCAGCATCGACGTCGACGAGTTCGTGCGGCTCGCGCGCGACGAGGAGGTCCGCGCCGAGGCGCGGCGCATCCGCGAGAGCGCCCAGGGCCGGAAGATCGTGCTCGGCGTCGATCGGCTCGACTACACGAAGGGCATCCCGAGGCGCATGCTCGCCATCGAGCGCTTCCTGGAGCGCGAGCCCGAGCTCCGGAGCAAGGTCCGGTTCATCCAGCTCGCGGTGCCGACGCGCGAGAACGTCGACGCCTACGCCGAGTTCCGGCGCGTCGTGAACGAGCTCGTCGGCCGCATCAACGGCAGCTACGGGACGCTCGACGATGTCCCGATCCACTTCCTGCACCGGTCGATGCCCATGGCCGGGGTCGTCGCGCTCTACCTCGCGGCCGACGTGATGATGGTGACGCCGCTGCGCGACGGGATGAACCTCGTCTGCAAGGAGTACGTGGCCTCGCGGCTCGACGACACCGGCGCGCTCGTGCTGAGCGAGTTCGCGGGCGCGGCCGCCGAGCTGATCGAGGCGCTCCTGGTGAACCCGCACGACATCGACGCGGTGGCGTCGACGATCCAGCGGGCGCTCGTCATGTCGCCGTCCGAGCAGCGCGTCCGGATGCAGGCGCTCCGGCGCCGCGTCGTGACGCACGACGCGCACCGCTGGTCGCACCGCTTCCTGAACGATCTCGAGCGCGCGGGCGGCGTCCTGCCCGCGGTGGGGGCCGTCCGGCGGCCGGAAGGCGCGCCTCAGGGGAGCACGATCGCGAGCGCGCGCAGCGCGCCGTCGCTGATCGTGATGCTCGACTACGACGGCACGCTGGTCCCCCTCGAGGCCATGCCCGAGCTCGCTCAGCCGGACGAGGCGCTCGTCACCGAGCTGCGCGAGCTCGCGGCGCGCCCGCGGACGCAGGTGCACGTGGTGAGCGGCCGGCCGCGCGAGGACCTCGAGCGGTGGCTGGGCGAGCTGCCGATCAGCCTCCACGCGGAGCACGGGTTCTTCTCGCGCGCCGCGCCCGGAGAGCCCTGGGTCGCGCTCCGCGAGGCCGCGCTCGACTGGAAGCCGAGGGTCCGCGACGTCCTCCAGGGCTTCGTCGACCGCACGGCGGGCAGCTTCATCGAGGAGAAGATGGTCTCGATCGCGTGGCACTACCGGGCCGCCGACCCGGAGCTCGCCAGCCAGACGGCCCGCGAGGTGCCCCTGGAGCTCGGCGAGGCGCTGCGCGAGCACGATCTCGAGCTCATCCCGGGCCGGAAGGTGCTGGAGGTGCGGCTCCGCGGCGTCAACAAGGGGGTGATCGTGCCGCGGGTGCTCGCCATGATGGGGCCCGACGCGGTGGTGATCGCGCTCGGCGACGACAGGACCGACGAGGATCTGTTCGCGGCGCTCCCCCCGACCGCGCTCACGATCCACGTGGGCGGCGGGGAGAGCTCCGCGGCGTTTCAGCTGCCCGACCCGGCGTCTGCGCGTCGCTTGCTGCGCGCGCTCGTCGCCTGAGGGCTCACGCCCTGGCGCGGCGACCGCGCCGCCGGAGGGCGGCGCCGAGGAGCGCCGCCGCCCCGGCGAGGAGAGCCCCCGAGCCGGCGACCGGGCCGCCCGCGAGCCCCCCGCCGACGCTGCACGCGCTGGCGTGGGCGTCGTGCGGAGCGCCCGCGTTGCCCTGGGCGGCCTCGGAGCACGCAGCGGCGCGCGCTGCGGTGTCGTCGCCGTCCGCGGCGCAGTCGCCGGCGGACGCGTCGGCGTCGGCGTCGGCATCGGCGTCGCTGGCATCGGCGTCGCTGGCATCGCCGTCGTCGGTGTCGCTGGCGTCCGCCTCACCGTCGCTCGGGGCGGCATCGCGGCCGACGTTCCACGCCTCCTCCGCGGCGCTGCTGTCGCCGTCGTCGAGGTCCCGATCGCTGTCCGCGGCCCTCATGGCGAACGCCGCGAGGCTGGAGCCGGACTCGTAGGCTCCGATGTCGATCGCGCCAGCGACCGGCCGCAGCAGCGGTCCGCTGGCCCCGCGGTTGCCCCTCCTGGGCGAGGACTGCGGCGCGGTGAGCGGCTTCGGGAACGGGTACCCTGCCGGGCTCGGCGTCGCGCTGGAGCCGGCGTTGACGAGCGGGCTGTTCGACGCCGGGCGGAGGTCCAGCGAGCTGAGGTTGGTAAAGCCGGGGTCGGTGCTCTGCACCGTGCCTGTCCACGCCGCGGGGATGGCCGAGGAGCCGGTGGGCACCCAGTTGTTGGCGCCCGAGATCAACGCCGTTCCGGTCTTCCAGGTCGCGCTCCTGTCGACATAGACCTCCACGCCGCCGCCGCCGCGCCGATAGAACACGTTGTTGCTCAGCTCGACGCTCTCGATCCCGTCGAACATCCTGATCGCCGGCCGCGACCCGGGGGCGAGCAGGAACGTGTTGTTGACGAACCGGAAGCGACCCCACGTCTGCCCCGTGCCGTCGCCCCCGACGCGCACGGCGAAGTGCTGGCCGGTCTTGACGATGACATTGCCGACGACGTCGGAGTCCTCGCGCGCGAGCCCCTCGTCCTGGCCGTCCGGCCCGATCAGCTCGAGCTCGTGGTATTTCGCGCCCTCGATCCAGTTGTAATAGATCTCGTTCCGCTCCGCGCGGCTCTTCACGCTGTTGCCGCCATTGCCGTCGTGCACATAGCAGTGCCGCATGCGGAACACCGAGCCGAGGCGCGTCTCCTCGTCGGTCGCGATGTAGATGGGGTGCCTGGTGTCGCCCGAGCCGCAGGCATAGACCTCGACGTACTCCAGCGTGAGGGATCCCGACTCGGAGTCGGCGCCGAGGATCCCGTGCCCGGCGCAATCGTGCACCACCGAGTCGCGGATCGTGATGTCGTGCGCCTTGTTGAACACGCAGCGGCCCGAGCCGCCGGTGATGTCGAAGCCTTCGAAGGTATAGTGATTGCCAGCGAAGACCACGGTGTTCGTCCCCCCCGATAGGACAGGGCGGCGGCCGTTCACGCGAACGCCGCGGATCGTGATCTTCTGCGCCTCGGTGCCCGACTTCTTGAAGAACAGATCCCCCGGATAGGTCGCGTCGCCCTCGACCAGAACCACGTCCCCGGCAGCGAGGCGAGGGGCGACCTCCGCGAGGCTCGCATAAGGCTTGCCCCGCCCCACCTCGTACGTCGCTGCGCTCGCCGGCGAGGCGGCGAGCAGCACGGAGAGCCCGATGCCCGGCGCGACGAGAGAGAGTGTGACGAGGTGCCTTGTGTTGAGTTGCTGCATTGGCGTACTGTCGCGTGCTGTAGAGTCCGAGTGCAAGCTGCTTTTTAATGAAATGCATGATGGGTAATTCAGGCGACACCTGACGGCGGGAATTCCTGCCGTTATTCCCGTGTACCCAGCGGCTTTCACCATTGCTGAGAATCCTCGCCGTCTGCCATTTCTCGATAAATTTTGGTAAATAAAAGCAAGTCGGTGCGAACGCCGCGAAGAGCGTGAAGAGCAGCGAAGAGCGGGTGAAGCGCGGGAGGAGCGGGAGGAGCGCGAGGGGCTGGAGGAGCGCGCGGGGCGAGGCGGGCGGTTCCTCTCGGCGCGCGCGTCGTTCCGTGTCATGGAGCCGACCATGTTTCCGGTTGTCCTCGCCTCCACGTCGCCCTTCCGGAGGGCGCTCCTCGATCGCCTCGGGCTCGCCTACGAGGCCGTCGCGCCGGCGTTCGAGGAGATCGCGCCCGAGGGGATGTCGCCCCTCGCGTGCGCCCGCCTCTTCGCGGAGGGGAAGGCGCTGAGCCTCGCGCCCGCGCGGGAAGGCGCCCTGATCATCGGCGCCGATCAGGCGCTCGAGCTCGATGGGGAGCTCCTCCGCAAGCCGGCCTCGCTCGACGAGGCGGCAGACCAGCTCGGGCGGCTCTCGGGGCGCGTCCACGCGCTCCACGCCGCCGTCGCGGTGCACGCGCCGCCGGGGGTGCCGCTCGCGGCCGGCGAGCCGCGGACGCTGGCCGAGTGCGTCTCGGTGGAGCTCCGCGTCCGCCCGCTCGACCGCGCGCAGATCCGCCGCTACGTCGAGCTGGATCGGCCGATCGGCAGCGCGGGAGGATACCTCTTCGAGAAGCACGGACCGTGGCTGTTCGACGACGTGCGCCACGCCGACGAGGCGGCCATCGTGGGGCTGCCGCTCGTCCCGCTCTGCCGCCTCCTGCGCCGCTTCGGGGTCGATCCGCTCGCCCCGCCCGCGCGCGCCTGAGCGCGTAGGCCCGCGCGCGGGTGGTGGCCGGATTTGAACATGAAGGCGGGAAGGCGGGAAGAAAAGATCAATGATCTTCCCGCCTTGCCGCCTTCATGTGAACTCTCTTCGGGCAAATTTGAGCACTATCGGCTGCGGCGCCATGTGCGTGCCGGGGCTTCCAGGGAGGGGCGGCCGTGGCGCGCCCGTTGCTAATCGTGGTTCCAGGGTCGAGCCTGCCGCTGGGCCCTCACGAATGAGCATCTTCTGCCGGGCGACGCCGACGGGGCGGGCCAGGCGCTCGACGAGGTGAGGCGATGATGGAACGCCCGCCCTTCAACGCGGCCGAGGCGCTCACGGCGGCTGATCTGACGCTGTCCTGGTCGGCCCTGCAGAACGAGGAGCGGGTGCAGGCCTATCGCCGCCTGCAGCGCGAGGAGGCGGAGGATTTCTTCGAGGGTCTCCCCACGGCCGACCAGGCCGCGCTCCTCGTGGGCCTCACGAAGGGCGAACGCAGGCTGTGGCTCCGCCTGCTCGCGCCCGACGACGTGGCGGACCTCCTCCTCGAGGTGTCGCCGGCCGACCAGGCGGAGCTCCTCTCCTTGCTCGACGAGCCGACGCGGCGCGAGGTGATCGCGCTCCTCGCGTACGCCGAGGACGAGGCCGGCGGGCTGATGAGCCCGTGGTTCGCGCGCGTGCGGCCGGAGGCGACGGTCGACCAGGCGATCAGCTATCTCAAGCGGCAGGCCAGGGATCACCTCGAGACCATCTACTACGGTTATGTGCTCGACGCCGAGCAGCGGCTGCGCGGCGTGGTGTCGCTCAGGCAGCTCATGATCGCCCCCGGCGACCGGCGCGTCAGCGACGTCATGAAGACCGACGTCGTGTCGGTCAACGAGGACGCCGACCAGGAGGCGGTGGCGCGGACCTTCGCGGAGCACGATCTCGTGGCGATACCCGTCGTCGACAGCGAGGGTCGGATGAAGGGGATCGTCACCGCAGACGACATCGTGGACGTCGTGGAAGAGGAGGCGACCGAGGACATCCAGAAGCTCGGCGGCATGCAGGCGCTCGACGCGCCCTACCTCCGGACCCCCCTCTCCAGGATGCTCGGCAAGCGCGCGGGCTGGCTGTCCGCGCTGTTCGTGGGCGAGCTCCTCACCGCCACGGCGATGGGGCACTACGAGAGCGAGATCGCCCGCGCCGTCGTGCTCGCCCTCTTCGTGCCGCTCATCATCTCGAGCGGGGGCAACTCCGGCTCTCAGGCGACGACGCTGGTCATCCGGGCGATGGCGCTCGGCGAGATCCGGCTCGCCGACTTCTGGCGCGTCAGCCGCCGGGAGCTCGCGTCGGGCCTCGCGCTCGGCGGGATCCTCGGCGCCATCGGCTTCGCGCGCGTCATCGCCTGGGAGAAGCTCTTCGAGGCCTATGGCCCGCACTACGCGCTCCTCGCCCTGACCGTCGCGATCAGCCTTGTCGGCGTCGTGACCTGGGGCACGCTGGCGGGGGCGCTCCTGCCGTTCGTGCTCCGGGCGCTCCGCTTCGACCCGGCGAGCGCCTCGGCCCCGTTCGTCGCGACCCTCGTCGACGTCTCCGGCCTCGTGATCTACTTCAGCGTGGCCGAGCTCCTGCTCCGCGGTGTGCTGCTGTGAAGCGGGCGAGCGCCCCCCGCGCCCTCCCCGGGGGCTTCCCCGAAGCGCGCGGCCGGGGAGCGCCCGGGCGGCGGGGGCCTAGGGGCTGACGCGGGACGCCAGGTAGCGCGCCACATACGCGCCGATCACGCGCGCGTCCTCGCGCCAGCGGCCGCCGGGCTTCAGCTTGTCCGCGTCCGCGGAGCTCAGGCTCGTGTTCGGGATGGGCGACGCCGTGCGGCTCGAGAACTGGACCTCATCGAGCACCCGGCCGTCCGGCGTCGTGAGCCGGAGCGTCAGCCGGATCTGGCTCGGGGCCGAGGAGACGACCGCGTAGAAGCCTGGATTCATGTAGCCGATATAGGGCTTGATCACGAACGGCGCCGACGTGTGGCCGTCGGACGGCGCGACCTCGATGCCCTCCTCCTGGGCGGCGGCGACCACGGCCTTCGTGAACTCCTCGTTGATGGACTCCTTGTCCGCCACGAAGCGCTGGTGATCGTCCGCGTCCTTGCCGGCCAGGTACTGGTCCTCGCGCTGGTCGAGGATGAAGAGGCCCACGTAGTCGATGGGCATCAGGGCGAAATACCGCTGGCCGACGAACGTGTCGGGGCTCGCCTGGGTCACGACGCGCCAGCGCGGCCCGCACCCGGCGAGGGCCGCGAAGCCGAGCAGCGCGGCCGCGATGAAGCTGCGACGGTGCATGAGGGTCTCCTTCAGAGGGCCCGCCTTGTAGGCCATGTCCGAGCGAGCTGGCAAGGGCGGCGCAGCGCGCCGCGCCCGGGCGGGCCGGTCCGGCGCGCCGCGCCCAGGCGGGCCCGTCCGGCCCGCCGCGATCACGCGGCGGCGGCCCGCGCGCCCCCTCCGACCCGGACGGGGCAGGCGGCCCGCGCATTCGATCGATGGCGCGCGCGGGCTCGCCCCGCGCTCGCGCGCGCTGTGCAATGGGCGGACAGGACCGGAGCTGGCCTGTCGGATGCATGTTGGATTCGACAGCTGAAATGGCCACCTCGTACGAGGATGCCTTTCTATCGACGTTGGAGGTAAACCCATGATCCCGAATTTCGTAGCCGGTCTCTTCAGCATTTTGCCCATCTTGGTGCTCCCGTTGCTCGGCGTCGATCCGCCGGAGGACGCGGGTGGCAGCGGCTCGCAGGTGGGTGAAGGCTCCGAGCTGGAGCTCCCAGGCTTGCCCGGGGAGGGCGCCTCGCGGTTCGCCTATTCGATCTCCTGCATCGAGGGCAGCACGGGAAAGAAGACCTTCCTGACGGAGGACGACTTCTGCAGCGCCCTGCGCGACGAGCAGGTCTGCTCCGAGAGCGCGGCCATCTTCGCGCTCTTCCACGGCTGTCCCTGAGCGCCCGCGCGGCGGCGGTACAAACCCTTGACATTCGAGGGGGGCCTTGCTCTTCCTAGCGAGCGCGAACCGCCCCGCGCGGCCCTCCCCCCCACAAGGTCGCGCGCCTCGGAGGCTCAGATCGTGACGAACCTCTATCTCATCCGGCATGGAGAAGCGCTGGTCAACGTGAACCATATCGTGGGCGGGATGCGCGGGGACACCGGGCTGACGCAGCTCGGCGTCCTCCAGGCGGAGCGCCTGCGCGATCGCCTGGCCGCGACGCGCGAGATCCCCGCCGACGTCCTGATCGCCAGCACCTATCGCCGGGCGCAGCAGACGGCCGAGATCGTCGCCCCCGCCCTGGGGCTGCCCGTCACGCTCGACGACGAGGTCCAGGAGCTCCGCCCCGGCGAGGCGGACGGGATGCCGGTCGGCGAGGCGATGGTGCGCTACGCGATCGATTTCGAGCGCGAGCCGTACCGGCCGGCGAGCCCCGGTGGCGAGAGCTGGGCTCAGTTCATGCTGCGGGTCTCGGTCGCCCTCGATCGCGTCACCCGTGAGCACGAGGGGCGGACGATCGTCGTCGTCACCCACGGCGGCTTCATCGACGTCGCGTTCCTCCACTTCTTCAGGATGAACGCGCTCGCCTTCCCGAGCGCGCACTTCGCCACCCGCCACACCTCGCTCACCCACTGGCAGCGAAGGCGGCGCTGGGGTCGGGCCGAGGCCTGGCACCTCATCTATTACAACGACAGCGCGCACCTGCGCGACGTCGAGCGGACCGTGCGCATCCCCTGGGCGGAGCTCTCCACGCTGGCGCCGAGGCTCGTGGATGATCCGTCTGGGCCGCCGTCCTCCGAGAGCGGCGAGGGGCGCTAGCGCGCGCGGCCAGGCAGACAGGCAGCCGCCCGCCCGCGGTCCCTCTCGGCCCTCGCGCTTGCGCCTCCGCCTCGGGGCGAGCTACATGACCCGTATGATGGGTCCCGTTCACGCAACCTTCCTCATCGCCGCTCCCGACCAGCCCGGTCTCGTCGCGCGACTCGCGGGGTTCTTCTATGACATCGGCCTGAACATCATCGACGCGAGCAACCACACCGATGCGTTCATGGACGAGGGCCCGCGCTTCTTCATGCGTCTCGTCGTCGATCTGTCCGGCCTCGCCTCGCCGGCCGCCGTCGCCGCCCTGGGCGGCTCGGCCACCCGCGGCGCGATCGAGGCCGCCTTTCGCGAGCTCGCCGCGTCGCTCTCGGCGCGATGGTCGGTGGAATACAGCGATCACGTCCCGAAGATGGCGATCCTCGTCACGAGGGATCCTGCGTGCCTCTACGATCTGGTGCTCCGGCAGCGCGCGGGCGAGCTTCGCTGCGAGATCCCGCTCGTGATCTCCAACCACCCCACGCTCGAGGCGGTGGCCGAGAGCTTTCGAATCCCTTTCTTCTGCATCCCGATCACCCCGGAGACCAAGCGCGAGCAGGAGCGTCAGGTGCTTCACCTGCTGAAGAGGCACCATGTCGATCTCCTCGTCCTGGCGCGGTACATGCAAATCCTCTCCGAGCAGATGCTCGATGAGGCGCCGCCCGTCATCAACATCCACCACGGGTTCCTGCCCGCGTTCCAGGGCGCGAAGCCTTACCACCAGGCGCACGCGCGCGGCGTGAAGCTCATCGGCGCGACGGCGCATTATGCGACGCGGGACCTGGATCAGGGGCCGATCATCGAGCAGGACGTGGCGCGCGTGAATCACCAGATGGGCCCCGAGGAGATGACCCGGATGGGGCGTGACGTGGAGCGGCTCGTCCTCTCTCGCGCCGTCCGGGCGCACCTGGAGCGGCGGGTCATCGTCGAAGGCCGCCGCACCGTCGTTTTTTAGAGCGACGGTCACCCGCTTCGGATACGGGCCCACCTCGACGTTTTCGGTGCTCAGCGCACAGGAGTGCGCTTGCGCGCCGAAAACGCCGATCTGGGCCCGTCTCCTGTGCGGGTGACCGCCGCTCTGCTGCCGCTCTGCTCTGGATGGTGCAGAGGGGGGCGGAGACCGCTGTAGATCTCCAGACAATGCCCCGACCGACCCAGGCCGTGGGGCAGTCGGGGCAATCTGGGCGATCGAGCGCGGGGGAGGTGCGCGCGGGCGGGCGCGCTCTCCTGGGAGCCCGATGAGCGCGCGCGCGAGGCGTTACGGCCGGCCCTGCTGGCCAGGCGCGGTGATCTGGCCTTGCTGGCCGGGCGCGAGCTGCCCGAGGACGGCCGACTGGCCATAAGCGCCCGACTGGGAGATGGCGGCCTGGCCGAGGCCGGCCTGCTGACCAGCATAGCCCTGGATCCCTTGGCTGGATTGCTGGCCGGAATAACCGCCGAACCCGGCCTTGGACGGCACCTGCCCGGGGAACATCCCGGCCTGGCTCGGCACGAGCGCGCCCTTGCCAGGGAACACCTCACCCTTGCTGGGCCCGAGCGCGCCCTTGCTCGGTCCGAGCGCGCCCTTGCTGGGGAACATCCCGCCCTTGCTCGGCACGAGCGCGCCCTTGCTGGGGAACATCTCGCCCTTGCTCGGTCCGAGCGCGCCCTTGCTGGGGAACATCTCGCCCTTGCTCGGTCCGAGCGCGCCCTTGCTGGGGAACATCTCGCCCTTGCTCGGGCCCATCTGGGCCTGTCCGGGCGCGAGCTGCGCCGCGCCCATCCCCAGGTATCCGCCTCGCTCCTCCTCCAACGCTTGCTCGACGGCCCCGATCTCGTCGTCACCGAGATCGCTTTGATCGAGGTCCGCGTCGTCCGTGTTCACCGCACAACCGGCGGCCAGAGCAGCCAAAAGAAATGCAGGCACCAGCATCTTGCTATGCATCGACATGATCGTTTCCCCCCGATGTCCGCGAGGGCCCACCAGGCCCAGACATCTCGGCTCACCGCAGAGCAGAGTGTGTGCCTGGCGGAGCTGTGCAGACGTTTCCGCTCCCGGCGTGCTTGACGTCCGCGAGGGCGTCAATGCAGCGCGCTCGCGCGAGCGGCGCCCCGCAGCGGAGCCCGCGCGATCCGGGCCGAGCGGATCGTCGAGGAGCGCTCGTTCCCCTTTTCTCCGGCGAAAGGACGTGTCGGGTCCAGCCAGGGCGCACCAGCGGCCCGGCGCGCCCGGTGAAGCCCTGACGGCAGGCCGCGCTGCGCTGGTGGCCCCGCCCTGCTCAGGACGCTCTGGGGTGCGTCGCGCGTGGCGCGCTGGCGCGCTGGACGGCGCGTTGGAGCTTGGTTTGTCCGCCCTGGTCGCAGTTCGTCAGCGAGGCGCCGCGCGCCCAGGGCGCACCGCCGCGCAATCGCGGGGGGCGCGTCCCCTGCGCGTGCGGGACGGGCGGGTCACGCCTCGGGCTTCTTCCCGAACAGCCACTTCTTCGCCTCGTCGTCCATCGGCTGGCTCGCGTTCCGCAGCTCATTTCCGACCGCGAGCCCGCGCTCGACGGCGGGCCTCGCGCGCACCGCATCGAGCCACCGCTTGAAGTTCGGGAGCTCGTCGGCCGACACCCCGTACCGCTCGTGCGGCATCGCCCAGGGATAGCTCGCCATGTCGGCAATCGAGTACTCGCCAGCCAGGAAAGGCCGGTCCGCGAGCCGCTTGTCCATCACGCCATAGAGCCGCCGTACCTCCTTGGTATAGCGCTCGATCGCATAGGGGATCTTCTCCGGCGCATAGTGATTGAAATGGCCCGCCTGGCCGCTCATCGGGCCGAGGCCGCCCATCTGCCACATGAGCCACTGGGTCACCTCGTAACGACCGCGGACGTCCGAGGGGATGAACTTGCCCGTCTTCTCCGCGAGGTAGAGCAGGATCGCGCCCGACTCGAACACGGAGATCGGCGCCCCGCCGCCCGGAGGGTCGTGATCGACGATGGCGGGCATCCGGTTGTTGGGGCTGATCGCGAGGAACTCCGGCTTGAACTGCTCGCCCCGCCCGATGTTGACCGGGACGAGCTTGTAGGGGAGGCCCGTCTCCTCGAGCATTATGCTGATCTTCCAGCCGTTCGGGGTGGGCCAGTAATAGAGATCGATCATCTTGCGCTCCGTGTCCGTGGGCCGTCGCCGATCGCGACGGCGTGCTGTCTCAGGCGATGGATCGTGTCTGCCGGGCGCCGCGCCGCTTCGCGCTGGCGTCGCCCGGCTCGTCGGACAATCGGTGGCACGTCGCCCCGTGGGGAGCAACCGGCGATTGGGCGCGTCGCCTCAGCGCGGCGATCCCGTCGGTTCGCGCGCGGGCCTCGCCCCGTCGACGAGCGCGCGCAGCGCCGCGATGTGCTCTGGCCCCGTCCCGCAGCACCCGCCCACGATCGTGGCGCCCGCCTCGAGCCAGCGGCGCGCGAGCTCCGCATAACGCGCGGCCGCCGAGCCGCGCTGGTCGACGCCAACGCCCCAGCCGAGCCCCTCGGCCTCCGCGCCCGCGTTCGCGTAGGCCCCGAACGGGACGCCGCACGCCGCGAGCCGCTCGATGTGCGCGAGCGTGCGAGTCGCCGGGGTGCAGTTGACGAGCACGGCACTCGCGCCGCGGGAGGCCGCCTCCCGCGCGGCGAGCCCGATGTCCTCGGGCGAGAGCAGATCCGACCCCGGACCGGCCGTGAACGACACCCATGCTTCGACGCCCGTGGCGACCGCCTCCTCCAGCGCCACGAGCGCCTCGCCGATGTGCGGGAACGTCTCGCAGAGGAGGAGGTCGACGCCCGCCCTCGCGAGCGCCTGCGCGAGCTCGCGGTGCTCCTGCCGCGCGTCGGCCGGGCTCAGGTCGGGCCGGTAGCAATCCTCGATCGGCGCGATGCTGCCGGCGACCCGGTGCCGTGGGCCCTCGTCGCGCACGGCCTCACGCGCCAGCGAGACCGCGCGCGCGGTCAGCTCGGCCCAGGCGGCGCCCGCCTGCCTCCGCCTGGTGCGGAACGTGTTCGCCGTGTGCACCGTCGCGCCTGCGCGCGCGTAATCCCGATGGATCGCGCGGACCACGTCGTGGCCGTGCGCATCGAGCAGGGCCGCGGCGCTCCAGAGCGGCGCCGGCGTCTCGACCCCGCGCGCGGCGAGCTCGGTCCCGAGCGGGCCGTCGAGGACCACGATGGCAGCCTCGGCGGACACAGCAGCTGAACCGAGCGGCGATCTGGCCACGTCCTCCATGTAGGCTCCGGTATGTCCGCGGCCGGCTTCCACGGCAATCCCTGAGTCGGGTCATGGCCCGTCTGCAGCTCGGGGTAAGCGAGGCCCCGCACGGTGCACCGTCCCGACCACTGTGCGGCAGAAAGAACGATGGAAATCTCTTTCGCGCCGGGAAATTACTTGCCAGGTATGGGGGGCCTGCGGCACCGTTGAAATGAATTCATCTTCCCCTCATTCCACTCGACTCGCCGGAGTCGTGGGGTCCGACAAGCAAGCGATCGTTTGCAGGAGCGACGCAGGACCGACATGGGGGAGCTCCCGCTGGCCCGCGCGAGGCCAGGCGAGCGCCGTCAGTGAGCCCATAAGAAAGGAACGCCATCATGATTCGACAGTCCATCCGTTCTTCCAAATCGCTCGCTCTCAGTGTTGCGCTTGGCGTCATCGCAGCGGCCGGGTTTACCGGATGCGGCGCGTCGGAGGAGGCTCCCGTCGATGACGCGGTGGCGCACGAGCGGATCACCCAGGCGGAGGTCTCGAAGGCCCTCGAGACGAGCGAGTTCCTGAACCTCGACATGAGCCGAGACACGGTCTACGCCCTCGATTACTCGGGGGGGGCCATCGACTACGCGCGCATCAAGCTCTCCACCGGCAACGGCAAGGAGATCTTGCTCTCGGAGCAGATGGCCGCCATCGAGCAGGCGGACTACGGCGACTACCCGGCGCCCGTCCTGACCGAGGCGTCGGACGATCGGTTCAGCATCTCCTCGGACGAGTCCGCCTTCGGGAAGCTGTCGGAGAGCGAGCTCGACCAGCTGAGGACCGACGGGTTCTTCTACTCCGAGGAGCCCCCGTCGGCCCCCGGGGCGAAGCCGCAGAGCACCGACCCCGACTGCATCCACGCCTACTGCGAGGTATGTACCGACAACACGACCGGCGGGCGCCCCGAGACATGGAAGCCGGGGACCTACACCTGCTACCTCATCGAGCACGTGTGGTGCTGAGACGCGCCTGACGGACTCTTTCCCCCCTCGGTCGCAGGGCCTCGTTGATGCGTTCGCTCTCGGTTTGGTGCGCTGCGCTGGTCGCCCTCGGGGGCACAGCGTGCGGAAAAGACGGCCCCGTGCTCCCGAGCGGCCTTCCCCGGCCGCTCGCGGGGATCTACATGGACTTCGGCGCGGCGCCGGAGGAGGGCCGCTTCCGCGCGCTGATGGGGTTCCCGACCCGCGATGTCCCCGGGCTCGAGAGCGCGATCGAGGACATGTACGATCCCGGGAAGCCGGACACGTTCCGGAAGTACATGTCGGTCGAGACCTGGATGGAGCGCCACGCCCCGTCCGAGAGCGACGTCGCGGCCGTCGAAGACTGGCTCGTCCAGCAGGGGATGGAGATCCGGCGGCGGTCCAAAAACCGGCTCCTGCTCGAGTTCGCGGGCACGGTCGAGCAGTTCAATACCGCGTTTGACACCGAGCTCCGCGACTTCGAGCGCGAGAACCCCGCGGCCGGCGGCAAGCCGCTCCGCACGTTCGGCGCGCTCGATCCGCTCAGGCCGCCGCAGCGGATCATCGACCTCGCGTCGGGCGTCATCTCGGTCGAGATCCCCGCCGACACCGATCCGCTCCCGGCCGAGGGAGGCGCGATCGAGACGGACCCTCCGCCGGAGCCGGAGCAGGGGTACACGCCCGCGCAGATCGCGCGGGCCTATGGAGCCGAAGCACTCCACACCGCCGGCCACAGCGGGCAGGGCGTGAAGCTCGGCGTCGTTGTCGGGGCGACGTTCAAGACCCGGGATCTCCAGTCGTTCTGGCGATCGTTCGGCGTCTCGCGCGACAACCCCGAGGAAGTGGTCACCGCGGATCCGATCTCCACGCGTTATGTCGAGAGCACGCTGGACATGCAATGGTCGGGCGTGATGGCGCCCATGGCGGAGCTCATCGCGTACCAGGGGTCGGACGCGCGCACCCACTCCATCCTCTATGCGTGGAACGAGGCGATCGCTGCCGGCGAGGTGTCGGTGCTCTCGACGTCGTTCGCGCACCGCGAGGAGACGGAGGCGCAGCCGATCCGCGAGCAATACAACGAGGCGGCGCGCATGGGCGCGGCGCTCGGGATGACGATCGTCGTCGCGAGCGGCGACTCGAGCAGGCCCGACGTGCCGTCGTCGAGCCCGTATGTGACGTGCGTCGGCGGGACGGTGCTCGAGCTCGGCGGCGGCGGCGAGGTCGCGCGCGAGGTGGCGTGGAGCGGCTCCGGCTCGGGCCGATCGCGCGCCTTCGATACGCCGTGGTGGCAGGAGAGCGTCGTGACGGACGCGCAGGGCACGCGCGCGGTCTCCGACGTCGCGCTGAGCGCGTCGTCGGACTCCCCGTACTGGCTCTACTTCCTGGGCGAGTGGGATCAGCGCGGCGGCACCTCGTTTGCGGCGCCGGTGTTCGCCGGGCTGATGGCGTCGGTGAACAGCCACCGGATCGCGCAGGGCAAGCCCGTCGCCGGGTGGCTGAACCGGGCGCTTTACACCGATGCGGGCGTGCAGGCCGCGTTCCGCGACATCACCGAGGGCAAGACCCCCGAGGGGTTCAGCGCGGGGCCCGGCTGGGACTATCCGACCGGCTGGGGCGCTCCGCTCGCGGACAAGCTCGCGGAGGCGCTCCCGTAGGAAAGCGTCATCCTCTGGGTCGGATGGCGCCCCCCGCCGCGTTCCTCTTCCTCTCGCTCGTGTCGCTTCCGCTCCTTGCGGCGGCGGCGCTCGGCTGTGACCGCCCAGGCCGCTCCGCCGGTCCGGCGCCCGCGCCGCCCAGCGTCGCGCCCGCCCCGGCGCGGGAAGAGGCGGCGCAGGCCGCGGACGGCGGCGCGACACCGGCGGCCGCCGCCGGGGACGCGGCGGCCGCTGCTGCGGGAGCTGCGCCGCTCCGCGCGGACGCGCCGTTCGTGGAGCTCCCTGTCGAGGGGTTTCCGAGCGCCGTTGTGTCGGTGCCGATCGGCGCCACCGCGCGGCGTCCCGTGCTCATCGCGTCGCACGGCAACTACGATCGGCCCGAGTGGCAGTGCCAGGTGTGGCGCGACATCGTGGGAGACGGCGTCTTCGTCCTGTGCCCGAGGGGCGTCGCGCGGCCCGATTCGCCGTCGGCGAGCGACGTCCGCTTCACGTACGAGAGCAACGCCCGCCTGGAGCAGGAGATCGACGCGGGGCTCGCGGCGCTGCGGGCGCGCTTTCCCGAGCACGTGGATCCCGGCGCGGTGCTCTATACAGGCTTCTCGCTGGGCGCGATCATGGGCTCTGCGATCGCCGCGCGCCGGGCGGCGCTCTTCCCGCGCCTCGTGCTGGTCGAGGGCGGACACGACAAGTGGACCCCGGCGACGGCCAAGGCGTTCGCGGACGGCGGCGGGCAGCGGGTCCTCTTCGTCTGCGCGCAGGCCGGGTGCGGCGGCGCCGCCGCGGCGGCCGCGGCGCGCCTGGAGAAAGCGGGGGTGCTCGCTCGCGTGGCGCGCAGCAAGGAGGCCGGCCACCGGTACGACGGGCCTGTCGCCGAGGAGACCCGACGGGCGCTGGATTGGCTGACCGACGGCGACCCGCGCTGGTGAACTTGAGCGGTGCGAGGGTGGGGAGCGCGCGCGTTGAACTGCTGTGGCTGCTCGGTGGGTCGAGGACGTCGCGCCGCGGGCGATCTGGTCGGCGGGCGGGCTCTGAGCTAGACGAGGCCCGTTGCTCGTCATGGCTTGCTCTTTCCCGGATGCGCGCGCGCGCCGCCGCGGTGGTCTGGATCGGCTGCGGCGCGCGTCGGCGCTCGCCGCGTCGGCGCTCGTGGCGGCCTGCGGCCCAGGCAAGGAGCCGCCGGGGCGCTCGGCCGCCGCGCAGCCGGCGGCCCTGGAGCCGGCGCTCGCCGCCGCGGGCGTCGTGGAGCCGCTGGACGGCGGCGCGGATGTCGAGGCCGAGCCCGCGGCGTCCAGGGAGGCGCTGCGGCCCGGGCGCGGCGACAAGCTCGCGAGCATCGCCATGCGCACGTTCGTGTACGCCGCGCCCGAGCGTGGCGCGCTCAAGCTCGGTTACCTGCGGGCCGGCGCGCTCGTCGAGCGCGCCGCGGCGCCGTCGGGCGACGCGGGGTGCGCCGGCGGGTGGTACGCCATCCATCCCCGCGGCTTCGTGTGCGTCGGCAAGGGCGCCTCGCTCGACCTGGACCACGAGATCGTCGCCGCGACGCCGGCCGGCCCGCGACGGGGCGAGCCGTATCCGTACCGGTACGTCGTGTCGCGGAAGCCGCCGCCGCACCTCTATGTCCACCTGCCCAGCGAGGCCGAGCAGCGGCGCGTCGAGGGGCGCTCGCGCGCCCAGGGCACCCCCGCGTGGTCCCGCCGCGACGAGGCGCTCCTGGGCGAGCCGGAGCCGCTCACGCCCTTCTTCGCGAGCCGCCGCGACCTGCCCAAGCCGGTAGGCGCTGCCGAGAACGTCCGCTTCCCCGCGCACCGCGGGCGCGCGCGGGCCGACTCGGCCTTCGGCCTGATCTCCACCTTCACGTGGACCGGGCGGCGCTTCGGCCTGACGACCGAGCTCGACCTCATCCCGATCGATCGCACCTCGGCCGTCACCCCCACAGCGATGCGCGGCGTGGAGGTGAAGAGCGAGGGGACGCCCGCGTTCGTCATGCACCACGGGGTGCGCACGCTGAAGCCGGACGCCTCGGGCGAGCTCAAGCCGGACGGCTGGGCGGCGCACCGCTCCGGCTGGGTGCTCACCGGCAAGACGGCCGCCGGCGGCGCCTATGCGGAGACCGACGCGGGCGTGTGGATCCCCGCGTCCGCGCTGCGGGTCGCGCGGCTGGGCCGCGACTTCTGGGGGCACGCGGCGCGCGGAAGGAAGTGGATCGACATCTCCATCGAGCTCCAGACGCTGGTCGCCTACGAGGGCGAGCGCCCCGTCTTCGCGACCCTCGTCTCGACGGGCAGGGGCGAGCTCGGCGATCCCGCGACCACCAGCGCCACCGTGCAGGGCACGTTCTTCATCCGCGAGAAGCACGTCACGGCGACGATGGACGGCGACGAGCTCAGCGAGTCGTCCGTCGACCTGCGGGACGTGCCCTATGTCCAGTACTTCCACAACAGCTATGCGCTGCACGGCGTCTACTGGCACGACGCGTTCGGCAAGGTGCGGAGCAGCGGCTGCGTGAACCTCGCGCCCGCCGACGCGGCGTGGCTGTTCGCGTGGACCGATCCCCCCGTCCCCGAGGGCTGGCACGCCGCGTTCAACGACAAGGGCGGGACGCTCGTGTACATCCACGCCTGACCGCGCGCGGCCAGGAGCGTGTAATACCGCCGGGCCGCGCGCGTCGGCCATGCATGCAACCCGGGACGACGCTGTTGGCGATCCAACTTCCTGCGCTGAGCTCTGGAGCGCTCGAGCTCAAATGCGGCATGAAGCCGGTGCGGGGCGCGGTCGCCCTCGGGCCCCGCACGTGATCGCACTCGCCACGCTGGAGCGGCTTCCATGAAATCACCTCATCTCGCCGGCCTGAACGCCCTGCTGATGCTCGTCGCTGCGCTCGCCGGCTGCGCGCCGCGCAGCCTTCCCGCGAGCTTCCCCGCGTCCTCTGCTGCCTCACCGCAGGCCGCGGAAGCTCCCTCGCCGCGGATCGGCGTCGCCCTCTCGGAGGAGCCTCCGCTGCCCGGCGAGCCCGCCGCGGGCTGGGTCGGGCTCGAGCCGGCGGCGGCCGCGGGCGCTGGCGCCGACCCTCACCAGCACCACCACCACCACCATCATCACGGCCCGGCGCCGGCGAGGCCGCCGGAGGGCGGCCCGGCGGCTGCCACGCCCGAGGAGCCCGTCCATGCGCACTGAACCCCGGCGCTCGCGCGCGCTCGCCGCGCGCCTCACCCCGCTCGCGGCGGGCCTCGCGCTCCTCTCCGCGGCCGGCTGCGCCGCCCCGTCGTCGACCGCCGACATGGCGCGGATCCGCGAGCTCTCCCGCGTCGAGCTCCCGAAGGGCGCGGCGTCAGAGGAGGTCGATCCGGCGCCGGCCGAGGGCGCGCGCGCCCTCGGCCAGGCGCCGCGGCAGCCGCTCACCGCGGACGCCGCGGTGCGGATCGCGCTGCTCAACAACCGCGAGCTGCGCGCCGTGCTGAAGGAGGTCGGCGTCGCGCGGGGCAACCTCGAGCAGGCGGGCAAGCTGCCGAACCCGGAGATCGCGATCGGGGTCACGCCGCTGCAGGAGGGGGTCGAGCACGCGCACCTCGAGCTCGAGGTCGAGATCGACCTCACGTCGGCGCTCCTCTCGCCGCTCCACGCGAAGGCGGCGCGGTCGGAGCACGAGGCCGCGCGCTACCGCGCCGCGGGCGCGGTCGTCGATCTCGGCTACCAGGTGCGCGCCGCGTTCTACGCCGCGCAGGCGGCGGAGCAGCGCCTCGGCATCGCGAACCGCGCGCTCGACGCGTTCGCCGCGGCCCGCGACGCCGCCCGCGCGCTCTTCGAGGCGGGCAACGTCCCGGAGCTCGACGTGGCGACGCAGGAGGCGGGTTACGAGGAGGCGCGCGTCACGGCCGCGCAGATGGAGCTGGAGCTCCTCTCGCAGCGCGAGCGGCTCACCCGGCTGCTCGGCCTCTCCGGCGCGGCGACCTCCTGGACGATCGCCGGCGCGGTCCCTGCGGCGCCCGAGGCGCTCGCGACGCCGCCGCGCGCGGAGTCGCTGGCCTTGCGGGCGAGCCTCGAGCTCGCGGAGCTGCGCAGCCGGCTCGAGGCGGCGGCGGGGCGCGCCGGGGCCTTGCGCGCCGAGGGCTGGGTGCCGGACGTGGCGATCGGCGTGCACGGCGAGCGGGAGCTCGGCGCGAGCGGCGAGGCGCACGAGCACCCGTGGGTCCTCGGCGCCGGGGTCCGCCTCTCGCTCCCGCTCTTCGATCGGCGTCAGGGGGCCGAGGCCGCGCAGGCGGCGGAGTTCGACGGCCTGCTCGAGCGCTACCACGGGCGCGCCGTCGACGTCCGCTCGGCGGTCCGCGAGGCGCAGAGCCGGCTCCTGTTCGCGCACGCGCGCGCGCGGCACTACGCGCGCGTGATCCTCCCGGCGCGCAAGCGGGTGCTGGAGCAGACGTTGCTCCAGTACAACGCGATGCAGGTCGGGGTCTTCCAGCTGCTCTCGGCGCGCCGAGAGCAGCTGGACGCCGAGCTCGCGGCGGTCGAGGCGCTGCGCGAGCACTGGACGGCGAAGGCTGCGTTCGACGCGCTCCTGGCAGGGCGCCGCGTCGAGGCCGCGGGGGCCGGAGCTCCCGCGGCGATGCCGAGGGCCTCGGCCACCGGCGAAGGAGGGCATTGACATGGACCGACGTGCTTTCATCCACGCGGGCGGTCTGGCCGCCGGCGCCGCCATCCTCACGCAAGGGCTCGCCCATGCGCAGCAGCGCCCTGGCGCGCCGCCCGCCGCGGGCGCCGCTACGCCCCCGCCTCGCCGGACCGCGGCGCCCGGGGGGCAGCCCGCCGTGGTGACGCCGAACGGCAGCACGCTCCCGCTGCGCGTCGTGGACGGCGTGAAGGTCGGCCACCTCGTCGCCGGCCCCCTCGAGCACGAGATTGCCCCCGGCCTGAAGAGCGAGGTGTGGGGCTACAACGGGAGCACGCCCGGCCCGACCATCGAGGCGGTCGAGGGCGATCGCCTGCGCATCTACGTGACGAACTCGCTGCCGGAGGCCACCACGGTCCACTGGCACGGCCTCGTGCTGCCGAACGGCATGGATGGAGTCGCCGGGCTCACCCAGCGCCCGATCGAGCCCGGCGAGACGTATGTTTACGAGTTCATCGTGCGGTATCCGGGGACGTACATGTACCACTCGCATTTCGACGAGATGACCCAGATCGCGCTGGGCGCGGTGGGGATGTTCGTCGTGCATCCGAGGAGGCCCAGGGGGCCGCGCGTGGACCGGGATTTCGTGCTGATGACGCACGAGTGGAAGATCAACGCGGGGGCGCGCCGGCCCGACCCGAACGCGATGAGCGACTTCAACGTCCTCACGTTCAACGGCAAGGCGTTCCCCGCGACGGCGCCGCTCGTCGTCGGCCGCGGCGAGCGCGTGCGCGTGCGCCTCGGGAACCTCGGCCCGATGGATCACCACCCGATCCACCTGCACGGCCTGTCGTTCCAGGTCACGGCGACGGACGGCGGGTTTGTCCCCGAGTCGGCCCAGTACCCGGAGACGACGGTCCTGGTCCCGGTCGGCAGCACGCGGGTCATCGAGTTCGTCCCCGAGGAGCCGGGCGACTGGGCTGTGCACTGCCACATGACCCATCACACGATGATGCAGATGGGCCATGGCCTGCCGAACATGGTCGGCGCCGAGACCCGCGCGCTCGATCGGCGGATGAGCCGCGTGATGCCCGGCTACATGACGATGGGGACCACGGGGATGGGCGGCATGGGCGAGATGCCCATGCCGATCCCCGCGAACAGCCTGCCGATGCGCGGCGGGGCCGGGCCGTTCTCGTACATCGACATGGGGGGAATGTTCACCGTCCTCAAGGTCCGCGACGATCCGGACAAGGCGGATCCGGCCGGGTGGTATGTGCACCCGGCCGGCACCGTGGCCGGGCCGGCGAGCGCCGAGCGGATGCGGGCGGACGGGATTGTCCCCGCTTCTGGAGGGAAGCCGGGCGGGTGAATCTCTCGACGTGAGCGAGGGCTCGCGATCGGCATCTCGTCCGCGCGTCGACTCGAGGAGGCCTGGGGCTCGGGTCGATCGCGGCGGCGCGGGTCGGCCGTCTCGATGGACACACGGGGCGCGGCCGAGCGACCACAGGTCAGCCAAAATCTTCAGTGATTTCAATGAGCCAGAAGCGGTCCACGCCTTGCCATATCCGGTGGCGAGGCCGGGACGCCCCGGATCGCGGAGGAGTGCTTCGATGGCAATGAAGATGGCTCGACGGATGACGTTTCTGGCGCTTTGCACGGTCTCGCTCGCCGGCTGCGGCGAGCGTCACGACGCGCGGCCTCCGGCGCCGGCCGCTGCCGCGAGCCCCGCGGCGACGCAGTGCCCCGAGCCTGCAGCCGCCACGGCGGCGGCGCCCGCTGGCCTGCCGGCCGCGACGGTGACGGCGCCCGCGCCGGACGCGAACGTCGTGGCGGACAAGGGGGGCAAGGGGAGCCGTGAGGCCAAGGAGAAGGGGAGGGGGGCGGCGGAGCTGAAGGTGAAGCGGCTGGTGATCGCGGAGGGGGTGAAGGACCGCGAGCCGGTGGCGCCGGGGACGACGTTCCACGCGCCGGAGACACCGCGGCTTTATGCGTACCTGGAGGTCGAGAACCGGAGCGACGTGGAGGGCGAGGTGACGGTGGCGTTCGTCCCGCCGGGCGGCGGGGAGCCGGTCGGGAACGTGACGCTCGGGGTCGGACCGTCGCCGAGGTGGCGGACGTGGGCGTTCACGCGCGGGGCGCGGAAGGCGGGGGAGTGGACGGCGGTCGTGCGGTCGGAGACGGGCGAAGAGCTCGCGCGCGCGCCGTTCGAGGTGACGCTGTAGCCGAGGGCGGCTGGGCGCATCCACGAGGCTGCGGCGTCAGGCGGGCACGAGCTCGACGAGCGTGATCTCCGGCGGGCAGTTGATGCGGACCGGCAGCCAGCCCCCGGCGCCGGCGTTGACGTGGAGGCGACGGCCCCGGTGCTCGTAATGCCCGTTGTGGTAGAGCCCGGCGGGCAACATCGGCGTGAGCGCGTAATCGCCGATCCGGCCGAGCGAGATCTGCCCGCCGTGCGTGTGACCGGACAGCATCAGATCGAACGGCAGCTCGCGCGCGGCCCGGAACGTGCCCGGGTGGTGGCTGAGGAGGACGCGCGGCGCGCCGTCGTCCCGCATCTGGCCGAGCGCTCGATCGAGTCCGTCGCGCGTCGGGCGCCGCGCGGGCTCTCCTGGGCGCGCGCGGCTCGGGTAGTCGATGGCGCCCATCCACAGGCGATCGCCGCCGAGGCGGACCTCCCGCGCCTCGTCGACGAGCACCTGGGCGCCCGCTTCCTCGAGGCCCTTCACGATCGTCCCCACGCTGGCCGACCGGGCGGCGATGTACTCGTGGTTGCCCATGCAGAAGAAGAGCTGCCCCCGGGCGGGGCGCAGGCCCCGGAGCAGCCGCGCGGACAGCTCGAGCTGCGAGACGTGGTGATCGAGCAGATCGCCGGTGACGACGTGGATGTCCGCGCGGATCGCGTTCATGGCGCCGCGGAGCTCGTCGAGCCGCTCCGCATCCATGAAGCTGCCGACGTGCACGTCGCTGAGCTGCGCGATGGTGACGCCGTGCAGGCTCGTCAGCTCGCGGCGCACCGGCAGCGCGAGCCTCACGACGGCCGGACGCTGTCGCGACGCGAGCACGCCGCCCATCGACACCGCGACCGCCGCCGCGGGAAGCGCCCATGTCGCGCCGACGACGAAGCGGCGGCGGCGCTCATCGACGGCCTCCGGCCGGGCCTCGACCTCCCCAGGCACGCGGATGTCCTGAGCGGCTGGATCGGCCTGAGCGCCGGCGCTGGCCTGCGCGTTCGTCGCAGGCTGGGGATCGGCCGCAGGCCGGGCGTTCCGGGGCGGCTGGAGCCGGCGGAGCGCCCGGACGGCCGCGCACGCGAGCGTGGCGAGCCCGAGGAGCAACCCGTAGAGGAGCAGGCCCACCTGCGCGCCCATGGCGATCAGCGCCAGCGGCTCTGGCGCGTGGCGCTGGAGCGCGCGCAGCCCCGAGAAGCTCGCCGCGGCCATGAGCAGCGCCGGGAGCGCGGCCAGCAGCAGGCCCGCAGCGCAGAGGCCGCTGATCAGCGCCCCATGTCGAGGGAACGCCGCGCGCAGCCGCCGCCAGAGGATCAGGCCGAGGAGGCCGTTGACGAGCGTGACGACGAGGCCGCCGAGCTGGTACACGCGACGGAAACTAGCATCGCGCCGATCGCGCGTCCGGCCGCGGCCCCGCCGGCTGCGCCTAGGAGCCAGCCGCTCCGTCAGGCACCTCGGCGCTGACCGGGATCTCACGTGCTTCGAGCCCCTCGAGCGACGCCTTGCCCGAGAGCGCGTCGAGGTCGCCGCGCGCGTCCCGGAGGTAGCCATTGAAGAACGCGGCGAGGTAGCCCATCGCGATCGCCTGCTGCTCGCGCCGCGGGAGCCCGGCGTGGCCGTCGAGCGGCTCGGCGAGGCCGAGCGACGTCGTGTAGCCGAAGTGGTTCGCGCCGGGCAGGGTCACGAGGTGCTTCGGAGCGCGCGCGCGCTCGTAGAGCGACGCCGGGACCGCGGCGGCGATGGGGTCCGCGGTGCCGCGGACGACGAGCGCCGGCCGAGGCGCGAGCGCGTCGATGGACAGCGCGCGCTCGGGGGCGCCCGCCGGCGCGAGGAGCGCGAGGGCGCGGACATCGAACGGGCAAGCGGCGTCGAGCGCGAGCGCGAGCGCCGCCTGCGCGCCGAGCCCGTGGCCGAGCAGGCCCACCCGAGCGAAGTCGGCCAGGAGCGGGCCCCGGGAGCCGGCGCGGAGGTGCGTGAGCGCGTCCCGGAGCACCGCGGCGCGGCGCAGCGGCGCGTCGTCGGGCGTGAGCCACGAGAGATCGGGCGCGACGACGACGAAGCCCCAGCGCGCGAGGTGCGCCATCACGCCGGCGAGCTGGCGGTAGTCCTGGGCAAGACCCGCGGGCGACCCGGCGGTGGCCGCGCTCGTGGCGAGGCGCCGCTCGTGGGCGATCGCGATGACCGGGAACGGGCCTTCCGTCGAGAGCGGCGCCTCCTCGCCGTCCGCGGACGCGGGGTAGTAGAGCAGCGCGGCGCTCCGCGCGGGGCATCGGTAGAGCGCGCCCTGGAACGGCCACGTGTCGGGGTAGCAGGCGTCCGCCGACAGCGAGAGCGCGCCGATGCGCCGGAACCCCGCCCGGTGCGGCCCGGCGCGCAGCCGCGGCGAAGCGCCGGTGGGGAGCGGCGCAGGCGGAGGCGAGCTCATCGAGGGGGGCGGGCGAGAGGTCGTCGCCGCAGGCGGGCGAGAGGTCGTCGCCGCAGGCGGGCGAGAGGGCGTAGCGGCAGGCGGGCGATTCGTCGTGGCGGCGGGTGGGCGAGAGGTCGTCGCTGCAGGCGGGCGATTCGTCGTGGTGGCAGGCGGAGGGAGCGTCGCCGGAGAGGGGACATCTGCCGGGGAAGGCGACGTGTTGCCGATCGCGCGCTGCGACCAGACCGCGCCGTCGCGCGTCGCGTGGACGATCCGCCCATCGGCGCGCACGGCGAGCTCGATTCGCCCGAGCGGCCAGCTCTCGATCACCGATACCGCCTCGCACCGGCCCAGATCGGTGGCGAACACCGTCGGACCGCGGAAGCGCGCCCCGCGGGCGCCGTCGTCACGGCTCCACCGCGCGAGCCCCACGCGCGCGAGCGGCGAGAACAGCTCGAGCGTCCCAGGTCCGCCGATCGTGCTCCGGAAGAGCGCCGGTGTCCCGCGGACCCCGGAGACCACCTCCTCCGGGCCGTGCCACGCAGCCCCGGACCCGGGAGAGCGCCGGAACATCACCAGGCGATCGCCGACGCGCGCGACGACCTCGAGGTCGCCGGGCGCGTGGGGTCCGTGCGGCGCGCCGGCCACGCGCTGGATCATCGCGGCCGCCTCGAATCGACCGAGCCCCTCGCCGAAGATCACCGGGCCGCGCCAGCCGAGCTCCGCGGTGTCGTTGTCGCGGTGGTAGTGCGCGATCCCGCCGCTCGCGTGAGGCACCACGAGCTCGAAGTTGCCTTTGCCCCCGAAGCCGCCCTGGATCAGGGCGGGGTCGCCGGCCGCGCCCTCCGCGAAGAAGCGCGGCTCGCTCCACGACGGCTCGCTCGAGGGCGCGCACCAGAACGCGGCCAGCCGATCCCCGATGCGCGCCACCGCCTCGAGGTGGCCTGGATCGCCGAAGTTGCTCTGGATGAGCGACACCGCCTCGACCGGGCCGAGGCCGCTGGCGAACGTCGCCACGTGACGCCACGGCCCGGAGGCCTCCTCGCGGCGGTGGTGCTCGACGCCGAACGGCGCCTCGGCGGTGGGCAAGACGAGCTCGAGCGTGCCGCGGGAGGCGCATTGCAGGAAGAAGCCGCTGGTCGTGGTGGGCATGGCGCTGACGGCACCCAATTTACCGGCGACGCGCCGCCGCGCCTACCGCAGCATCTCGGCGAGCCGCTCGCCCGTCGCCGCCGCGAGCCCCCGGGCGAGCGCCCGCGGGTTCAGCTCGACCGCGACGGCCACCGCGTCCGGCGCGTGGGTGGCGAGCGGCGGCTCGACCGGCGCGTCCAGCCCGAGCAGGTGGCCGAACGAGCCGCCCGCCAGCTCGTTCCAGGCCGCGAGCAGCTCCTCCGAGGCAGCCTCCCCGCTCGTCGAGAAGTCGCCCGCCACCGCGATCGCGAGCGCGATCCCCTCGCGGGCGCTCGGCCTCGCGGCCGCGCCCACGGCGGTCGCCGCCGCGAGCAGCCCCCGCGCGCCGCGGGCGAGCTCCCCGTCGAACGGCCCCGGCGCGAACGCGCGCACGGGCGCCGGGCCGAGGCGGGCCTCGAGCGCGCGCAGCGGGCCGCCCGAGAGCGCCGCGGGCGAGCGCTTGAGGCGGCCGAGCGCGTACAGCGACGCGACGCGCGCCGGCCCGCGCAGCGGGCTGCCGCCGTCCTGCACGCAGGCCACGTCCTCGCCGAGCAGCACCAGCGCGTGCGGCTTCGTGCCGATGTCGCCCGTCACGCGCACGACGTCCGGGCGATCGAGCGCGCGCCGCTCCTTGCCCGTGAGCCGCCGCCGGAAGAGGCGCTCGATGGCGCGCGGATCGCCGCTGTGGCGCGCCACGTAGAGCGTGGCGTCGCCCGCCGGCCCCGCGCCCGCGTACGACGCGATCGCCGCCTCGCGCACCTGCCGCAGATCGACGCCGGTCGCGCGGGCGTGCCGGGCCAGGTTCTCCTCGGGCGCCACGAGCGCGATAGACGGGATGAGCCACGGCACCGCCGCGACCTCGCGGGGCCGGACGAGGATCAGCCACCTGAGCCCCGCCTGCGGCAGGAGGCGCGTCAGGTCCGCAGTGGCGAGCGGCGGCAGCGGCGGGCTCGGCCGGGCGGGCGGCCGCGGCGCGCCGCCGCACGAGGGCAGCGCGAGGCCGAGGGCGCAGCCCAGGACGCCGCCGAGCACGGCGCGCCGGCGAGGCGCTCGCCCGCGCGCGTCAGCCAACGACGAGGTAGGCGAAGCGGCGGTTCTTCGAGCCGACGCGGACCAGGTAGCGCTTCCCACGCTCGAGCTTGAGCTGCTCGTCCTTGACCACCTCGCCCTCGAGGTGCACCGCGCCGCCCTTCACGAGGCGCCGCGCCGCGGAGGTCGACTCGGCGAGCCCCGCCAGCGCCAGCGCGTTGCCGATCGGGATCGTGTCGCGGTCGCTCGCCACCTGGAGCTCCTCGATGTTCTCCGGCAGGCCGCCGGCCGCGACGCTGCGGCGCCGCTCGAGGGCCGCGCGCGCGTCCTCCGCCGAGTGGAAGCGGGTGACGATCTCCTGCGCGAAGAGCTCCTTCACCGCGATGACGCCCTGCTCGCCGCGGAGGACCGCCCCCCGCAGGGCGGCGATCTCCTCGGGCGGGCGCGACGACAGGAGCTCCATGTACCGCCAGATCACGCCGTCATCGACGAGCATCAGCTTCTGGAGCATGTCGAACGGCGGCTCGGTGATGCCGACGTAGTTGTCCGCGCTCTTCGACATCTTGGCGCCGACGACCTTCCCGTCCTCGACGCGCGCGTTCGTGCCCTCGAGGAGCGGCATCGTCATCACCATCTGGGCGCGCTTGCCGTAGCGGGGCATCAGGTCGCGCGCCACGAGCAGGTTGAAGAGCTGATCGGTGCCGCCGAGCTCGATGTCGGCCTCGAGCTCGACCGAGTCGTAGGCCTGGAGGAGCGGGTACATGAACTCGTGCACGTAGATGGGCCGCGCCTCCTCGTAGCGCTTCTTGAAGTCGTCGCGCTCCAGCATGCGGGCGACGGTGTACTTCGCGCAGAGCTCGATCATCTGCGTCGGATCGAGCTTGTTCAGCCACTCGGAGTTGTAGCGGACCTCGGTCCTGTTCTTGTCGAGGACCTTGAACGCCTGCGCCTGGTAGGTCTCCGCCGCGGCGACGACCTCCTCGCGCGAGAGCCGCGGGCGCAGCTCGTTCTTGCCGGTCGGATCGCCGACCATCGCCGTGAAGTCGCCGACCACGAAGACCACGTGGTGCCCGAGCTCCTGGAACTCCCGCATCTTCTGCATCACCACCGTGTGGCCGAGGTGGAGATCGGGCCGGGTCGGGTCGAAGCCGGCCTTCACGCGCAGCGGCTTGCCCTCGCGGATCCGCTCCTCGAGCTCGGCCCGGACGTGGAGGTCGACGACACCCTTGCAGAGGATCTGGAGCTGACGTTCGGCGGGGACCATGGGGCCCGCTTCTACCGCGCAGCGGAACCGCCCGCCAGAGGGGCGACGCGCCTCGGCGCGCGCGGAAGGGCGCAGGGAGTGACCAGGGCGCCGCGAGCGACGTCGTCACGCCGCCACGCCGTGGGGCGCGTCACGTCACGGACGCGCCGCGCGCCGCCTCATTCGTCGTCGGTCTCCTCGTCGTCCTCGTCCTCGTCGTCGTCGTCACCCGAGATCGCGTATGCGCGGCTCGCGTTGACGAGCTCCTTGAGCTCCTTGCCGACCTTGAAGAACGGAAGGCGCTTGGCGGGCACGGGCACCGGCTGGCCCGTGCGCGGGTTCCTGCCGCTGTAGGGCTTGTACGGCCTGACCGTGAAGCTGCCGAACCCGCGGATCTCGATGCCTTCGTTGCGCTGGAGCGCCTGCGTCATCGCGTCGAAGACGCAGTTCACCACGAGCTCCGCTCGAGCCTTGGTGAGCTCCCCCCGTCCCGCGATCGCGTCGATGAGCTCGCTTTTCGTCATGGTCCACCTCCCCCACCCGAGCGGACCGCCGCCGGCGCTCGACTTGCCGCTTTCCACCGCAGAGCTCCAGGGGATGCGCCGCTCCAGGAGCCGCACGACAACAGAATCCTATGAAAAGCTCGCATGTTACGGGACTAGCGGTCAACCGAATTCCCGCCCACAACAGAGAGCGCGTCGAGCGCGAAGAGGGCTCCGGTTTGTCCCTGCCCGGTCTGCCCGGTCTCCCCGGTCTCCCACGTTGCCGCCGCGTCCTCGCGGGCGAGGGAGAGCTCGATTCCGACGGCACCCTCGGGGATCGGATACGGCGGGAGCTCGGCGCAGGCGAGCGGCGCGCCCGGGGGGCTCGGCGCGGCGGGCTCGACCCGCCAGACGTGGAGCAGGGCGCCGTCGACGAGGAGGCGCACCTCGCCGGCGCCGTCGCCCGAGAGCGCCACGCGCGGGCTGATCCGGGCGCCGCGGAGCCAAGGGGCGGGCAGGCCGACCCGGACGACGGCCTCGCCGCGCCCCGCCGCGTGCACCGCGAGCAGGCGCCCGCCCGACGCGCACGTGCCGCCGGCGTGCTCGGGAAGCGCGAAGGCGCCGCGCTGGTCGCGGGGCGGCCACAGCGACTCGCCCTCGATGCGGGCCTCGCCGGGCGGCTCGGCGTCGAAGACGAGCGGCGTGATCGAGACCGAGGCGAGGCCGCCTCCGTCCGGGATCGCGAAGCGGTAGCGGTACGCGGGGGGGCGACCGCGGGCCTCCCACGCCATGCGGTCGATCGCGTCGCCCCGGTAGCGCAGCACCGCGACGTCCTCCGGGGCGGGATCGAAGCCGAGGTTGAAGCCGTGATCGGTGTCGACGAACACGAGGCCGCGCGAGACGCCCGCGCGCGCGACGGCTCCGGGGTCGAACATGGGCAGGCCGCCCTCGCGATCGCGGAGCGCGGCGTGGTCGAAGCCCGCGCGGAAGGCGAAGCCGGCGAGCGGGAGCGCCGCCGCGAGGAGCGCGGCCGCGAGGAGCGCGCCACGCCGGCGCGCGGGGCCGCGCTCCGCGTGCGCCGCCGTCGCCGCGCGCTCGGCGAGCGCGAGGGCGGCCATGGCGGCGAGGACGTGCTCCACCGGCAGCACGTCGGCGAAGAAGCGCGCGCCGCCTCCCGGGTAGTTGCCGTCGAAATAGAAGGGGGCGTAAGCGGCGACCTGGAGGAGCGGGGCGATCGCGAGGGCGCGCGAGCGCGGCCGCCGCCAGGCGATCACGGCGCCGGCGAGCACGAGCAACGCGAGCGGCTCGGCGTTGAGCGCGTCCACGAGGTGGAGCTTCAGGCGGCGCAGCGTCGTGCCGGCAGCCGCCAGAAAACCGTATCCTTCCGAGAGGTTGTGACGGACGAAGTCGCCGTGCTCGCCGAGGCAGCCGACGCCGGCGCCGAAGCCGTAGCGGAAGCAGCCGGGCGGGCCGTCCGAGACCACGTAATACGCGGCCTGCGACGAGGCGAAGGCGCCCGTCGCGGCGCGCTGGTGGGCCGCGAGCAGCGCGAGGCCGGGGAGGGCGCCCATCGCCATCGCCGCGGCGAGCCGCGCGAGCCGCGGCGAGGGGCGCGGCGGCGGATCGCCCTCGCGCGGGCCGGCCGCCGCGCTCCCCGGCGCGATCGCCGGCAGGATCACGAAGGGCAGCGTCGCAGCGAGGGCGAGCGCGCTCGGCGGGCGCGTCGCCGCGAGCCAGCCGGCGGCGAGCCCGGCGAGCGCGGCGGCGCGGACCGCCGGACCGAGGGGCCCCGTCGCGGCGCCCGTCGACGCGGCGGCGCGGGCCTCGTCGAGCGCGCGCCGCGCCGACGCGAGCGCGACGGTGAAGCAGAGGGCCGCGAGCCCGTGCGACATCGTGTCGGCCGTGTGGTAGCGGAGCGCGGCGCAGAGCGCCGAGAAGAGCGCGGCGACGAGCGGAACGAAGCGGATCGGCGCGGCGCTCCCGGACGGGGCCGGGCCCTCCGGCGCGAACCGCGCGGCCAGGTCGTAGGTGGCGATCGCGAGCGCCGCGGCGAGCGCCGGGCCGACCGCGAGCGGCGCGCCCGCGAGGAAGCCCAGCGCGAGCAGGGCGGGGTAGCCCGGCGGGAAGAGGACCGCGACCTCGGCCGCGCCGCGCCCGGCCATCGCGTCGCTGCGGACGAGGAAGCGACCGAGCACGGAGGCCGCGGGCTCATCGAGGGGCCACGCGAGGTAGCCGGCCGCCATCGCGCGCGCCTCGAGCCAGTAGCTGGTCGCGTCGATGATGCGGGGGCCGCCCCGCAGGTAGACCGCGACGTACGCGGCCGAGAGCAGCGCCGCGACGACCGAGAGGGTCGCGGCGATCGCGGCGCCCAGGGCCGCGCCGGAGCGGGGCGCGGGGTCGCGGCCCGAGCGCGCGGCGCCGGGGCGTGGAGGCGCGGGGCCGGCCCGCGCGGTGGCGGGCGAGCGGCGGAGGAGCCAGGCGCCGGTGAGCAGCGCGGCGACGGCGAGCGCGAGCGCGATCCATTGCGCGAGGTCGCGGGGCAGGCCGGCGCGCACGTCACTGTCCGGCGAGCGGGCGCGCGCCGACGCCGCGCGCGGGGCGATCGAGGATCCAGACGTGGTGATCGACCCACTCCCCGTCGACCGGCGTGAGCGTGAGCGTGAACGTCTCGGGCAAGCCCTCGGGGAGGTCGAGCGAGGCCTCGGTCCAGCCGTCGCCCCTCTTGAGCGCGAGGTGGCCGATCTCCCGGCCGTCCGCCGTCGCGCGGATCGTGGCGGCGCGGGGCGCGGCGGTGCGGACCACGAGCCTGCCCTGGCCCTCGCGGGGGGCGTGAAGGCGGGCCGCCTCGCTCCTGCCGCCCGGGATGACGCGCCCCGCGTCGAAGCGATCATGCCCTGATCCGCGCGGATCCGGGAGGACGCTGAAGCCGACGAAGCCGGCCTGAGGCCGCGGGAAGGCGTAGCCGTGCTCCCGCTCGCTCACGAGATCGGCGACGTCGAGCTCGTCGACGACCCGCTCGTCCTCGCGCATCGACGCGGGCGCCTCGCCGTGCGCGAGCGGGCTCCAGTCGGCCTGGTAGATGACCTTCTCCGCGCCGCCGCAGATCACGTTGCCGACGACGGGGATCGCGGCGATCCGCCTGCCGAAGATGGCCGGGAGGTCGCCCCACCAGCCCGGGTAGATGGCCAGCGTGTCGGGGCGGTCGTCGGCGGGGATGCGCTCGATGAGCTCCAGCGAGGCGCCCAGGCCGTGGACGCCCGCGCGGGCGAACGGGAGATCGTGGTAGCCGCCGAGCCCGATGATGTCGAGGCCGGGCCGGTCCGACGCGTAGAGGAGCGCGCCCGCGTCGCCGACGAGGACGCGGCGCACGTCGAGCTGGGCGAGGAGCTTGCCGGCGACGAGGTGCTGATCGCGGATGTTGCGGCTGGCGCGGCCGAAGAACCAGATCTGGTCGCGCATCCTGGGCAGCTGGTGGGCCCAGAAGAGCGCGGCCACGGCGAGGGCGAGCGCGACGCGCGCGCACCAGAGGCCGCGCGCCAGGGCGCCGCCGCGGGCCGCGGCCGCGATGCCGCCGAGGGCCCCGAGCTGCGCTCTGATCCCGGCCGGGGCGCTCTCTGGCCGCTCCTGGCGGCGCTCGCCGCCGTTGGCCCATGCGGCGCGCGCGACGAGCAGCGCGAGCCCCATCGCCGCGAGCACCAGCAGCCAGGCGACCGCGGGCATGGTGTAGCGCTCGTTCTGCCAGCGGACCTGACCGTTCAGGGCCACGAGCGCGAGCCACCCGGCGACCTGGATCCAGAGCAGCGCCGCGGCCCCGCGGGTCCTGCGCGAGGCGAGGGGGATGAGCGCGAGGGCGGGCACGAGCCAGCCCCAGGGGAGGGCGTCCGAGAAGTGGTGGTTGGTGTTGCGGGCGACGACGTACGTCGCGAGGAACTCGTAGGTGTCCCACTTCTCGGAGGACGTCATGTACGGGTTGTTCAGCGCCAGCTTGGCGATGGCGCCGCTCGCCGCCCATTCGCCGGTGAACACGCGGTTGGCGACCGCCTGGGCGAGGCACGCGAGCGCGCCGGGCACCGACGTCCGGAGCAGGGTCGCGATCGCCGCGCGCGCGCCGTGGGCCCGCTTCACGGCGATGGCCGCGTACACGCTCAGCGCCGCCACGCAGACGACCGACTCCGGCCGGGTGGCGTAAAGGAGCGCGCCGGCGAGGCCGGCGGCCCAGCCGAGGTGGGCGAGGCGCTTCGGCGGCGCCGCGGCGCGCGTGTCATCGGCCGTCCGCGTCGTCCGCGTCGCCTGCGCCGTCGGCTCGCGTGGCGCGTCGGCCGCGCGGGCGACCGAGAGCGCGGCGAGGGTGGCGAGCGCCCAGACGCCGAGGTGGAAGGCGTTCTCCATCCCGCTGAACAGCGACCAGTCGAGCGCGCCGATGGAGAGCGCCACGGGCGGCAGCAGGTACTTCGCCCAGCGCCCGACGGGCTCGAGGAGCCGCGCGCCGACGAGCAGGAAGCCGAGCGTCGAGGTGCACGCGACGATCGCCGCCCACTGCATCAGCAGGACGCCGCGGAAGCCGACGAGATAGCCGAGGGCGAGGACGAACGGGTAGCTCAGGCTCGTGTTCCCGCTCGAGAAGCCGTTGCCCTCGGACCACTCGAACGGGTACCCGCGCGCGGTGGCGCGGGCGTAATCGAAGTGGATGAAGACGTCGTCGAGCGGCGCCGACCACATGCCGCCCGTCTGCTGGTGCATCGCGCTGTAGAACGCGACGGCGGCGTAGAGGACACATGCGCCGGCGTAGGCGGCGAACAGGACCGGATCGACGCGCGGCCAGGCCGCGACCAGGCGATCGAGCCAGCCGGGTGGCACCGCCGGACCGGCGCCCCGGGAGGCCGCGGTCTCGGTTCCGTCCGTTCCGTCGTGGGAGGCGCTGCTCGGTCGGGGCGCTGCGCTTCCGGGCGGCGAGGGGGAACCAGGGTCGGCGCTGGACGGTGACACGCGGCTCTTTTACACGACTTTCACGCAGCCTGACCCGAGGAGCCCGCCCGCGAAGGCTGAGGCCGCCAGCTCTGCCCAGCACGTTTGCAAGCGGCTGTTCAGGATTGAAATGGGCAAGCCATTTTACTAACGAAAGTCCCCGAACTCGGAAGGGAAGCTCCTGGCCCGCATCCTGCTCAATGAGCAGTGCAGAGCGCCCGTGACGGTCTCCCCCCCCGCCGTCGAGCGGGCGCTCTTTTTTTTCTCCGTTGCCTCGCTGGTCGGATGGCTGGCGGACGGATCTGCGGGTGTTTCTTGGCAGGCGCTCGCCGTCTGTGCTCGCCGGGGCTCCCGTCGTGCGCCCGTCTGCAGCGATGGCTCGCCGCGGCCCGGGCGACCTGAGCTGTGGCCGTCCGTGTAGGATCCCGTCCACGGACCGCGACACTCGAGGGGGCTCATGCCTGCGCTACCGCCGTTTTCTCGTCTGTTCTTGCTGCAGTTCCTCTGGTGCTTTCTCGCTGCCTGCGCGTCGGGCGCGGTGCCCCCGTCTGCGGTCGAGCGGCCGAAGACGGTGGTCCTCCCCGCTCCCGCGCCGACCGTTGCTGTAGCGGCCGAGCCGGAGCCGGAGCCGGAGCCGGAGCCGGAGCCGGAGCCGGAGCCGGGCACCGCCGTGCCCGTCACCCGCGCGGATCCGTGGTGGGGCGAGCCGCTCGCGCCGGTCACTCTCGTGGTGTGGGGCGACTATGAGTGCCCCTTCACCTCCCGGCACATGGCGACGCTGGAGCAGCTGAAGCAGGCCTACGGCCCCGAACGGCTGCGCATCGTCTGGAGGCACTTCCCGCTCGCGTTCCACAAAAATGCGCGCCCGGCGCACCTGGCGGCCCAGACGGTGTTCCGGCTCGGCGGGCCCGAGGCGTTCTGGAAGTTCCATCGGCTCGCGTTCGCCAACCAGCGCTCGCTCGCGCCGGAGTCGTTCGCGTCGTGGGCTGCCGAGGCGGGCGTCGATCGGGCGGCGTTCCGCGCGTCCTTCGAGCAGCAGCAGCACGCGCCGAAGATCGAGCGGGACGTCGAGGCCGGCCAGGCCGCGGGCGTCAGGGGCACCCCAGCCACCTTCGTGAACGGGGTGTTCGTCAGCGGGGCGCGGCCCATCGAGGACTTCCGGACCCTCGTCAACGAGCAGCTCCGGGCGGCCGAGGATCTCCGGCGATCCGGCGTCCCGCAGGAGCGCATCTACGCGGCCCTGTCCGAGCAGAACAAGGCGCGCGCTCCGGCCCCGACGCCGCCCACGGCCCCGGCCCCCGAGGACACGACCGTGTGGAAGGTGCCTGTCGACGGATCGCCGATCCGGGGCAACCCGGGCGCCCTGGTCACGCTGGTCATGTTCTCGGACTTCGAGTGCCCGTTCTGCCGCAGGGCCGCCTCGACCGTCGACGGCCTCGAAACGAAGTACGGCGCTCAGCTGCGCGTCGTCTTCAAGCACAACCCGCTCCCCTTCCACGAGCGGGCCGAGCCCGCCGCGGAGCTCGCGCTGGAGGCCAAGGCGCAGAAGGGCGACGCGGCGTTCTGGAAGGCGTACGAGCTCTTGAAGACCGGGGGCCTCGAGGACGCGGACCTCGCGGCGCACGCGAAGTCCCTGGGCCTCGACGTGGCCCGCGCGCAGAGGGCCATCGCCGCGCGGCGCCACGCGGCGCGCATCGAGCGCGATCAGCGCCTCGCCGACGACCTCCAGGCGAGGGGGACACCCCATTTCTTCATCAACGGCAGGCGTCTCGCCGGCGCCCAGCCGGCGGAGAAGTTCGGGGCCCTCATCGATGAGCAGATCGCGCAGGCCGCGAAGCTCGTGGCCGCGGGCACGCCGCCCGCGAAGGTCTACGACGCGCTGCAGAAGGAAGCGAGGGCTGGCAACGCGCCCGAGCGGATCCTCGCCCCGGCGCCGACCAAGGACAACCCCGGCAAGGGAGCGAAGCCCGGCGCGAAGGTGACGATCCAGATGTTCGCCGACTTCCAGTGCCCGTTCTGCAAGCGCGTCCAGCCCACGATCGACGAGATCATCGCCGCCTATCCGGGCAAGGTCCGCGTCGTCTTCAGGCACCTGCCGCTCCCCTTCCACAAGCGCGCCCCCCTCGCCGCCGAGGCGTCGATCGAGGCGTTCCGGCAGAAGGGCGACGCCGGCTTCTGGGCGATGGCGCAGCGCCTGTGGGAGGACCCGTCCGAGAACGGGCTCGGCCGCGAGGCGCTCGAGCGCCACGCGGCCGCGATCGGCCTCGACGTGGCGAAGTTCGGCGCCGCGCTCGACTCGGGAGCGCACCGCGCGGCGGTCGAGGCGGACCGGAAGCTCGCCGAGCGCCTGCACATCACTGGCACGCCGTCCTTCGCCATCAACGACTACTTTCTCGCCGGGGCGCAGCCGACAGCGCACTTCAAGCGGCTCGTCGACAGGGCGCTCGGGCCGCACGATCCCCCCACGAAGGAGTCGCTTCACGGCGCGGGCAAGCCCGCGGCCCAGCCGGGAGCAGCGCAGCCGGCGCCGGCCCAGCCGGGGGCAGCGCCACCGGCGCCGGCCCAGCCGGGAGCAGCGCAGCCGGCGCCGGCCCAGCCGGGGGCAGCGCCACCGGTGCCGGCCCAGCCGGGAGCAGCGCAGCCGGCGCCGGCCCAGCCCCCTGCGACGGCCGGCCAGATGGGGGCGAAGCACCTCCTCATCATGTATGCGGGGTCACGGCGGGCCCCGGCGCGCGTCGTTCGCACGCGGGACGAGGCGCGCGCGCTCGCCGAGCAGGTGCTCAAGAGAGCGCAGCAGGGGGCGAGGTTCGAGGACCTCGCGGCCCAGTACAGCGACGAGCCGGGGGCGGCGGCGCGCGGCGGCGACCTCGGCACCTTCTCGAAGGGGATGATGGTGCCCGAGTTCGAGCAGGCGGTGGAGAAGGTCGCTGTCGGCGCGCTGAGCGGGGTCGTGGAGACGCCGTTCGGCTTCCACATCATCCTGCGGACCCGATAGCGAGCGTGGGCGGACCCCCTTGCAGGGGTCGAGCTGCGCACGAAGCGAAATGCAGAGTTGCGCATCACGGATCGTCCCCCGGCCTGCATCGGATGTACGCCGGGTATCCCGCTTGCGCGCAGGACGGCGATCGCCTGGAGAAGAGCGGCGCGGGGTAGCCCCACCCATTCACCGCGCGCTCCATGGCGCGCGCGGCTCGACAGCGGGTGACCTCCTGCTCCCGCGGGGATACCCGGCGGCCGTTCAGTGGACGAACGGGTTCGTCCGCGGCGACTCGCGGCGCGGGCGGCGTGATTTCAGGACAGGCCCGATTCTCCTTGCCGGTCCCGGTTGAGAAGATTTCGCGCCATCCTCCAAAGGGGTCCGCGCGCTCTCTGCGCGCTCCCGTGCGGCCTGCGCGTTGACCCCTCTCGCGCGCGTCGAGTAGAACGATCTTCGCGCCAGAGCGCGCCACCCAGTCAGCGCCCGCGCGGATTGGAACCGCAAACGATGCGTTGGTTCGTCGAGATCTCGTCGTTAGGCCAGAACGCTCCGCCGAGCAGGAAGGTGTGCGTCGAGGCCCCGCAGTGGCAGCCCGCGCTGCAGAAGGCCCGGGCGCTCCGCGGCGATGGGGGCCCGCTCAACAATTTCTCGGTGGATCTGCTGGAGAGCGGCTACCGAGCGATCGATCCGGCGACGCGCGTGCGGTACGTCGTGCAGCGCGCCCCGGACGACGCGGCGCTGACGGACGGGACCGACACGCCGGCGGGCGCCTCCCCGGCCGGGGCGGCTTCTCCAAAGCCGGCCGAGCCTGCGGGGCGTGTCGCAGGGAAGCGCCCGATCGCGCCCACGGTCCCGTTCATCTCGATGGGGACCGCGCTCCTCGTCTCGGAGCCAGCGGGCGCCCAGGCGCAACCGGCGAAAGGCGGGGAGGCGGCGCCGGGGCGGGATGCGCCGCAGGAGCGAGGCGCCGAGCCGGAGCGAGCGCCCGCGGAGCTGCCGCCGTATCAGCTGATCTCACAGCGCGAGGAGAACCCGTCCGAGCGCTCGCCGCTCACGTACAGAGAGTTCGTCTATGCGGTCGCGACCGGCACCCCGCGCGATCTCGTCAGCGCGCTGCTGATCGATCGGCTCGAGCGCGCACGGCAGCGCATCGACGACGCGCGACCGGGCAAGTTCATCCATATCGCCGTGTTCGATCACGTCTTCGACGGCCGGCCTCAGCGCAGCCCCCTCGCGACCCTCGCCTGGAAAGACTGGCGCTCGGCCGAACCCGAGATCCAGTTCCGCCCGCGCACCGGCGGCACCGCACCGCCGCCGGCCATGCCGCCTGCGGACGTGGCGCCGCCGGTTGCCGTGCCGCCGGCCGTTGCGCCGCCTGCGGACGTAGCGCCGCCAGTTGCCGCGCCGCCGGCAGACGCCGCGCCCCCCGCGGCCGTTGCGCCGCCTGCGGACGTGGCGCCGCCGGCCGTTGCGCCGCCCGCGGACGTGGCGCCGCCGGCTGCCGCGCCGCCTGCGGACGTGGCGCCGCCGGCCGTTGCGCCGCCTGCGGACGTGGCGCCGCCGGCCGCCGCGTATTCTGCGGACCTGCCGCGGCCAGCCCTCACGCCGCCGGCCGACGTGGTGCTGCTCGCCGTGCCGGCCGACCAGCAGGGGGCGCCGCCACGTCTCCAGCTCGTCCCGGAGCCGCCCGATGTCGCTGCCCCCACGCCGGCGCCGCCGCGGCGGCGCTCCTCCTTCCCTCCGAAGAACGGGCGCCTCTCCGGCGACGACCTCATCGCCGAGCTGTTCGAGGCGTGCAGCGACCTGCATTTCCTCCAGGACACCCTCGCGGGCGCCGATTTCATCCTCGCGCTCACGCTCGACAAGATCCCGTGCGCCCTCGGCCTCGTGTCGCTGTTCGACATCAACCGGCGCGAGTTCGTGGTCGTCCGGCAGTACGGCGGCAAGAGCGCGCTCCTCGCCAGGCTGTCCGAGCGGGCGCCGCTCCCGCTGGCCGCCATGCGGTCGAGGCGCGCCGTCGTGGTGCCCGACGCGGCCAAGGACGAGCGCGTCATGGACGAGCGGTGGAAGGCGATCGGCGTCGAGCTCCGGAGCGTCATCTGCGCGCCTGTCGAGCTCGCGGGCCGCTACCTCGGCCTCCTCGAGATCGGAAACCCGCTCGATGGCAAGCCGTTCTCCGAGAGCGACGGCAACGCGCTCACCTACATCGGCCAGCAGTTCGCCGAGTTCGTCGGGGCGCGCGGCGTGGTCCTCGAGCCCGGCCTCGTGACCGCGGGGGCGAAGAAGGCCGCCCGCTAGCGGAGCCGAGCGATGGACCTCCTCCCCTCCGCTGGGAAGCGCCATCGCGTCCCGTACTTCGCCCTCGTCCCCGCCATCGTCGTCGCCGTGCTCGTGCTCGGCGGGATCGCCCTGCGCACGACGCTGCAGATCGAGAAGGCGCGGCAGCAGACCGTCTTCGACGCGACGCTCACCCTCGCCGACGAGCGCGTCGACCGGCTCGACAAGCTGATCATCGCCCAGGACAACGTCGTCGCCGCGCACGTCGACGTGGCGAACCTCTCGGTCATCGCGCGGCGGTGGCTCCCCACGGCGGCCCGCGAGACGCCGACCGTGCGCGCCATTCTGGTCCTCGACATGGACAACGAGGCGCACGACGTGCTCGCGTTCGCCTCGCGCGGCGCGTCCGGGCGGGAGGACGACGCCTTCCGCAAGCTCCTGCTCGCCCGCCTCCTGCCGCAGATGAACTTCGCCGGCGACACGACCGAGCTGCGCCACCTCCACCACGTCATCGATCAGCAGAGCCTGCTCGTGAGCTACTGGCAGCGCGAGCACGTGGGGCGCAAGTGCCTCATCGTCGCGTGGCACGAGGTGCCACGCCTGGTCCACGAGGTGATGCCCCGGCTCTTCCGCGACCTCGATCGCGAGAAGAGCCGGATGAACGTCATCGACGAGGAGGGCCGCATCGTGTTCGGCCCGCCCATCATCGGCGGCGAGTTCACCGTCGGGCGCCCCTTCCCGACCACGCTCTACAACTGGCGCCTCCAGATGGCGCTCACCACGGCCGAGGAGCTCGGCGAGAAGGTCGAGCGGCAGCGCCTGATCGAGATCCTGATGGTCGGCTTCTCGGCCCTGGTGGCGCTGGCCGGGCTCGCGATCGTGGTGCTCGCCTCCGTGAACGAGCGGCGGCTCGCGGCGCTGAAGAGCGACTTCGTCGCGAACGTGTCCCACGAGCTCAAGACGCCGCTCTCGCTGGTCCGCATGTTCGGCGAGCTCCTCCTCGGCGGCCGCGTCCCCAACGACGAGAAGCGCCGCCAGTACCTGCAGATCATCGTGAGCGAGAGCGAGCGGCTCACCGCGCTCATCGAGAACGTCCTCGATTTCGCCCGCGTCGAGCGGGGCAAGGCCGCCTACGAGTTCGCGCGCGGGAGCGTCGCCGAGGTGGCGACGCGCGCCGTCGACATGTACCGCTACCGCGCCGAGCGCGAGGAGATGACCGTCGAGCTCACGATCGCCGAGGGGCTGCCCGAGGCGCTGATCGATGCGCGCGCGCTCGAGCTCGCCCTCGTGAACCTGCTCGACAACGCGCTCAAGTACGCGAAGGACGGCGGCCGCGTCGCCGTCGCGGTGGAGGCCGAGGGCGGGGGCGGCGGGCGCCTCGCCGCGCTGACGCGCCAGGCGAGGCAGGTCACCATCCGGGTGAGCGACCGCGGGCCGGGCATCGATCCTGACGAGCAGAAGCACATCTTCGAGCGCTTCGCGCGCGGGCGGCGGGCGAGCGAGCGGCAGGTGCGCGGCAGCGGGATCGGGCTCGCGCTCGTGAAGCACATCGCCGAGAGCCATGGCGGCGCTGTGCGGGTCGAGAGCCCGCTCACCGATGACGGGCGCGGCAGCGCGTTCGTCGTGTCGCTCCCCGCGCTGGAGCACGACCGGGAGGCGCAAGAGCGCGCCGCGAACGCCGAGCCGGTCGTGACCGATCCGGCGCCGGACGCGGGGTCGCCGTGAGGGCGCGCGGGAGCGGCGAGGCGGCGCCCCGGCGGAGGGACGCCGCGGTCAAGGCGGCGCCTCAGCAGCGGACGGACGCCGCGGTCAAGGCGGCGCCTCAGCAGCGGACGGACGCCGCGGTCAAGGCGGCGCCTCAGCAGCGGACGGACGCCGCGGTCAAGGCGGCGCTCGACGGGGTGCGCGCGCGGTGCGCCGTCGAGGAGCGCCGCGCGCGAGACCCGGTCTCCTTCGTCCATCGCTACACGGACCCGGCCGATCAGGAGCTCGTGGCGCTCATCGCCGCGTCGCTCGCCTTCGGCAACGTGAAGGCGCTGCACGCCAAGATCGGCGAGGCGCTCGATCGCCTCGGGCCGGAGATCGCCCTCACCGCCGACGACGCCCGGGCCGTCTCGGCGCGGCTGCGCGGCTTCCGCCACCGGATCTACCGCGATCGCGACCTCGTCGGGCTGATCGTCGGCGCGCGGCGGGTGCAGCGGGCCTCGGGCTCGCTCGGCGCCGCCTTTGCGGCCGAGCTCTCGCGCACCGGCGACCTGCGCCAGGCGCTCGGGGCCTGGGTGCGGGCGATCCGACGCGCCGGCGGCCTCGACCGGCGTCCGGACGACCGCGGAGCCGCGCACATCCTCCCCGATCCCGAGAAGGGCAGCGCCGCCAAGCGGCTCATGCTCCTGCTGCGGTGGATGATCCGCCCTGCGGACGGCGTGGACCTCGGCCTGTGGCCGGTGCCCCCGTCGGCCCTCCTCATCCCGGTCGACACGCACATCGAGAAGCTCGGCTACAACATCGGGCTCACCGATCGCAGGGGCGCCACCTGGAAGACGGCAGAGGAGATCACCGCGGCCCTCCGCGGCTTCGATCCAGCCGACCCGGTCAAGTACGACTTCGCCCTCTGCCACCTCGGCATGCTCCAGCAATGCCCGTCGCGGCGCGATCCGGTCCGCTGCCAGGGATGCGGCGTGAAGCCGGTCTGTCGCCACTGGGACGAGTGAACACGCCCCGCACGGCAGATTTCCGTCCGGAACAGCTACAGCCCCGATCAGTTCGAGAACGTGAAGGCCTTCGAATTTGAATCAGATTGCAACTGTGATTTGCAATCGTGCAACAGTGGCTGGTTGTGTTTGGTGTAAGTGTTTGAAATTCTATCCTGCGTGGGGCGGCACAGAGCCTGCAAAATGACACGCGAGCGCCGTCGCGGAGACCTTCCCCCCCCAGGTCCGCGAGGCGCTTTTTTCATTTTGTCTCCGGCAAGCGCATGAGCGCGGCCGTCCGGCAGACGGTACGGCAAGAAGAGCGCCGCAACCGAGCCCCCCCGAGCTCTGCTGCGGCGTTCTCCTTGCCGTGCCCCCTTTCCCGGGTGCTTACGGGACCCTTGCCAGCTCTCTCCTCGCCCTGGGGTGTTGCGATCCGCATGCCACGTTCCGGGTTGGTAGATCTGGAACCTTTGTGCACGCCTGTGCTGGAGCTCTCGATCTCGCGTCGCGGTAGGCCTGGGCACATGGTCATGTCCCCGCGAGACGCGAATCCCAGGGAAAACGAGCCGTTGCCAACGTGCGTTTCCACCAGGGGCAGTCGCCCCACGCGCTGTCCGGCGCGATGGGGTGGAGTGGCTTCCGGAACGCTGTGTGACTTTTTCACGCGCTGCAGGAGATGATCGTGAAACGTGCTGTTCCCATGGATTCATGATCATCCAGACGAGCGAGCTGGATTGCGGCCTCGACGAGCGACTGGCCTGTGTTCCGTCCATCCTGGTGAAAAAGAATGTCGAGGTTGCCTGCATGCGGAAGCAGCGCCAGCAGGTAGATTGACCGTATGGTCTGGACATTCGGGGCAACGCTCCTGGTGGCGCTGGCGCTCGCGGTGCTGGCGGCGATCGGGCTGTGGGCGCACCTCCTTTACTGGGTCAAGCGGCTGACGCTGCCGCTCGAGTACAGCGTGGAAGAGGTCCTGCGGACCGAGGATGGCGCGCCGATCGAGATCCGCCGCGTCCCGCGCCCGGACGGCGCGGAGGCGCAGCCGGACCTGCCGCCGATCCTGCTGGTCCACGGGCTCGCCGCGAACCACAGAAACCAGGACATCCACCCCGATTACTCGCTCGCTCGCCACCTCGCCACGCTCGGACGCGACGTGTGGTTGCTGACGTTGCGCAGCGGCCGCCTCCTCACCCGCGCCGAGCGCCGCAGCGTCCGGTTCTCCGCCATGGTCCGGTACGATCTTCCCTGCGCCATCGAGGCGATCCTGGAGCGCACAGGCGCCCGTTCGCTGGATTATGTCGGCTTCTCCATGGGGGGCATGCTCCTCTATGCGGCGCTTGGCCGGAGCGTCGCCGGCGATCGGGTCCGCCGCGTCGTCATCGTCGGCTCGCCTGGCCGGCTCACCACGCCGGTGCGCCTCATGCGCTTCCTGCCGGGCCGGCTGCTGCCGGGCGTCCCGCTCCGCCTCATGGCACGCAGCGTCGCGTTCGCCTCGGAGTGGCTGCCGACGCCGATCCATCACGCCGTGGCCAACCCGCGCAACGTGCCTCCCGGCGTCACGCGGCTCGCGCTCGTCAACTGCATCGAAGACATCCCTGCAGCGCTGAACGCCGACTTCGCCGCGTGGATGGCGAGCGACGGGGAGATCCGCGTGGACGGCGAGAGGGTCCTGGACGGCCTCGCCTCGGTCGGGGCGCCGGCCCTGTTCATCGCGGGCAGCGCCGACAGGATAGCCCCCGCCTCGGCGGTGCGCGCGGCGTTCGACGCATGGGGGCGCGACCGCCCGGAGACGCCGAAGCGCTTTCTCGTGCTCGGGCGCGACTTCGGAGCGCGGGAAGATTACGGTCACGGCGATCTGGCCGTCGGCGCCTATACCGGCGTCGAGCTCTTCGAGCCGATCGCTCGTTTCCTCGGCCCCGATCTGCAGGCCGAAGACGCGCCCGGGCCCGAGACGGGCGCTGTGGCGCTGGAGGCCATCCAGGCGCGTCTGCCGACATCCGACGAGACCGCTCCGATGCCGGATCTCCCGGCCGCCTGACGCCCGTGGAGGTCGATCGCGCGCGTGTGGAAGTGCGGTGATCGACGATTGCAGAGCGAAAGCGAAGAGGCGTATCCTCGGCGCCGGATCTCTCGGAGCCACGCGGTGGCCGGCCTGTCCGCCGAAGGATGTTCATGAGTCACCCCGGATTGCGCGCCAGATTCGAGCCGTCGTCGATGGCGCTCTGGCTGACGGTCGTGGCGCTTGTCGCCCTTGCCGCCCTCGCCGCGTCCTGCGCGGAGGACCCGGCCGCCGCGCCGTGTGGTGACGGCCTCACGCCGTGCGGGGGAGCGTGCTTCGACACGCAGGCCGATCCGGACCACTGCGGCGGCTGCGAGGGCGTCTGCGCGAGCGGGACGCGGTGCGAGGCGGGCGTGTGCGTCGGCGGGGGCGGGGCGGGCGGCGAGCTGTGCGCCTCCGGCCTCGTGGCGTGCAGCGGCGGCTGCGTCGACCTCGCCACCGACGCCGCCCATTGCGGGGGCTGCGGCCAGGAATGCGCGGCCGAACAGCGGTGCGAGGGCGGCGCCTGCCGCTGCGCCTCCGGCTTCACCGCGTGCGGCGGCGGCTGCGTGGACGTGAAGAGCGATCCGCTGCATTGCGGGACCTGCGAGGCCCGCTGCCCCCTCCACGAGACGTGCGTGGAGGGGGCGTGCGTCTGCGACGAGGGCTTCGCGGTCTGCGGCGGCAGGTGCGTCGATCTGGCCGTCGACCCGGCGCATTGCGGCGCGTGCGGCGCGGCGTGCGCCCCGGGGCTGTTCTGCCGGGAGGGCGCGTGCGCCTGCGCCGCCGGCGACTACGAGGACATCGGCTCGACGGTCCCTCGGCTCCTGACGGGCACCACGGTCGGCGCGGAGACCTATTTCCCGCTCGCCTGCATGGGAGTCGGCTCGACCCAGTTCGTCTACAGGTTCACGGCGGAGGAGGCCGGCAGGTACAAGTTCGACACCGCCGGGTCGAGCTACGACACCGCCATCGGCGTCCTGGACTTCGACGCCTGCGAGGAGCTCGCCTGCAACGACGATCGCGGGGGAGCCGCGACGGGCAGCGCCTCGGTGGCCCTCGAGGAAGGGCAGAGCGTCCTCGTCGTCGTCTCGGGCTACGACGGCGCGCAAGGCGACTTCGCCCTTCACCTCGACCGGATGGCGCCGCCGGTGTGCCCGCTCGACACCCTCGCGACGGCTCTCCCGCTGAGCATCACCGGGGACACCTGGGGGCTCGGCGACGCCGTCTCGACGCGTTGCGGTTCAATCGACACCTCCGACGCGAGCTATAGCTTCACCGCGCCGCGCGCTGGCGGGTACGTCTTCGACACGTCCGGATCCACGTTCGATACCGTCCTCGAGCTGCGCAGGGGGTCCTGCTCCGGGACGGTGATCTCTTGCAACGACAACGCCATGGGAGCCAAGACGTCGCGCCTCGTCGCGAACCTCGCCGAGGGCCAGACGGTCGTCGCGGTCGTCGACGGCGTCGACGGCGGATCCGGGCCATTCACGCTCAACGTCTCCGAGTACGTGCCGCCTCCATGTCCGGAGCTCACGCTCGACGCCACGTTTCCGCAGACGGTGACGGGCACCACGGCTATCCCGGATCGCGTGAGCGCCGTCCCGTCGCCCTGCACCAGAGACAGCGGCCCCGAGGCCACCTATGCCTTCACCGCGCCGGCGACCGCACTCTACACCTTCGATACCTTCGGCTCCTCCTTCGACACGGTCCTGCACGTCCACAAGGGGACATGCAGCGGCGAGAGCGTCGCGTGCAACGACGACGCCTCTGGCACGCAATCGCAGGTGGAGGTGATGCTCCGCGAGGGAGAGACCATCTCCGTCGTCGTGGACGGCTACGCTCCAGTCGCCTCCGGCGCCTTCCAGCTCAACGTGAGCCAGACCTTCGTCCTCCCTTGCCCGCTGATCGATCTCGGCTCGACGGTGCCTCAGACAGTGACGGGGACCACCGCGGATGTGGCCGACGTCCTGCGCCCGAGCTGCGGCGCCGGCGCCGGCGAGGTGACCTACCGCTTCACCGCGCCCGCGGCCGGCACCTACATCGCCGATACGTTCGGATCGAGCCTCGACACGGTCCTCTCCGTCCTCGACGGCAGCTGCACCGGGGCCGAGCTCGCGTGCAGCGACGACGCGCCGGGAAGCGAGCAGTCGCGGCTGACGCTGGAGCTCGCCGAGGGGCAAACGATCGTCCTCCTCGTGGACGGCAGCGCCGCGGGCGCGTCGGGCGATTTCACGCTCAGCATTGCGCCGTTCTCCGGCGGCGGCACCTGCTCGACGGCGATCGATCTCGGCTCCGTCGTCCCGCAGCTCGTGACAGGGAGCACCGCGGAGCGGCCCGAGTCCGTTCGCCCGGCCTGCGGCTCCTCGTCGAATGCTCCAGACATGATCTACCGCTTCACCGCGCCGGAGGACGGGCTCTACATCTTCGATACGTTCGGATCGAGCTTCGACACGATACTCCAGATCTTGGAGGAGAGCTGTACGGGGACGTCGCTCGGGTGCAACGACAACACGGACGGTCAGCAGTCGCGTGTCGCCCTCCGCCTGGCCGCCAATCAAACCGTCCTCGTCGTCGTCGACGGCCTCGGCACGAGCTCCGGCGACTACGTGCTCCAGGTGGACCGGTTCACCGGCCCGGGGACCTGCGCGACGGCGATCCACCTCGGATCGCCGCTGTCGATCACCAGGACCGGCACCACGCGCGGCCAGCCCGACGCGGTGAGGCCGAAATGCGTGTCCGCGGCGTCCGTGTCCTCTCCGGAGACGGTGTTCACCTACACCGCCCCGATCCGCGGCACCTATGTCATCGACACGATCGGTTCGTCGTTCAACACCGTCCTTCACGTCCACACGCGTGGCTGCGCCGGCACCGAGCTACAATGCAACGACGATCTGACGAGCTCACAAGCGTCGAGGGTACAGATCGAGCTCGCCCCCAACCAGACCATCACCGTGGTCGTCGACGGGTATAATGGAGCGTCCGGCGACTTCACGCTGAAGATCGCCAAGCTCTGAGTCCGCGCTGGAGGTGCCCTGGCCTGCCTGGCGACGGTGTCTGTCGCGTCGAGCCCGCGAGGGCGCCTCTCCGCGGCGCGGCGCGGCGAGCGCGGTCCGGGCCGCGGCTCGACCTGCGCGCCGCCAGCCGAGCACCCCCGCCGGTTGCGGATGCGCCGGCCGTAGGCGTATCCTGGCGCGCGCCTCGTTATCCGCTCGCCTCGTTATCCGCTCGCCTCGAGCGGCCACGCACCCCCCAAGGATGGCTATGAACAGATCCGGATCGCGCCCCAGGCCCGCCCTGTCGTCCGCCGCGCTGCTCCTGGCTGCGGGGGTCGTCCTCGCGGCGTCCTGCGCGGAGAGCCCCGACGCGTCGAGCGAGTGCCCTGACGGGCTGTCGCGGTGCAATGGAGAGTGCGTCGAGCTCCAGGCGAACGCCGAGCACTGCGGCGCGTGCGGCGACGCCTGCGAGGAGGGGCAGCTCTGCGTGAAGGGCCGCTGCAGCGGGGGCGGCGGTGAGGGCGGCGGCGGTATAGGGGCCGGCGTCGGGGGCGGGGAGGAGTGCGGAGAAGGCCAGACCGACTGCTCAGGCAGATGCGTGAACCTCCAGACCGACCTGCGGAACTGCGGCGATTGCGACGTCGAGTGCGCGGAGGGGCACGTCTGCGCGGACGGCTCCTGCGCGTGCGCGGGCGATCTCACGGAGTGCGACGGCGCCTGCGTGGATGTGCTGAGCGACAGGCGCAACTGCGGCGAGTGTGAATCCAGCTGCGCGCCTGCCCAGCTGTGCGTCGACGGCGTCTGCACCTGCCCGGCCGGTCTCGCGGCGTGTGATGGCGCGTGCGCCGATCTGCAGACGAGCCAGCTCCACTGCGGCGCCTGCGGCGTCGCGTGCGAGCGAGGGGCGTTATGCCAGGCAGGCGCCTGCACCTGCGTCCTCGGGACGTATGATGAGCTCGGCAACACGTTCCCGCAGACGATCACGGGGACCACCATCAGCGGCGAGACGAACTACGATCTCGCGTGCGTGGCCGCCGGCTCGTCGGAGCGGGTCTACCGCTTCACGCCGTCCGTGGCGGGGACATACACGCTGGATACCGTCGGGTCCACCTTCGATACGGCCATCGGGGTGCTGGGATCGACCACCTGCGCTCAGCTCGCCTGCAACGATGACATTGCCACCGGGGTCGCCCAATCGAGGGTCCGCGCGGTCCTCGAGGCGGGCCAGCAGGTCCTCATCGTGGTGACCGGCTTCGACGGAGGGGAAGGTGATTTCACGCTCAACATGGCGAGGGCCGATCCGCCGAAGTGCCCAGGGTGGGCGATCGACGCTGCGCTCCCGACGACCGTCACCGGCAACACCGAGCACTTCGGCGACGCGATCAGGCCGACGTGCGGAGGCGCAGACAGCCCCGACGCGAGCTACATCTTCACGGCGCCGGCGGCCGGGAAGTATGTATTCGATACCTTCGGCTCCGGGTTCAATACGATCCTGGAGCTGCACGACGGCGCGTGTGATGGCGACGTGCTCACCTGCTCCGACGACTCAGGAGAAGGGTCGCAGTCGCGCGCCACGGTGGAGCTCAGCGCCGGCCAGAAGGTCGTGGCGGTGATCGACGGCTTCGAGGGCGCGCGTGGGCCCTATACGCTGAACGTCGCCGCGTGGGCTCCGCCCGCGTGCCCCATGGTGGATCTCGGCTCCACCTACCCGCAGACGGTCACGGGCCACACGTCAGGCCTCGACGGCGTCCTCCAGCCCCCGCCGGCCTGCGCCACGGGGAATTCCCCCGAGGTCAGCTACAGCTTCACGGCGCCCATCGCCGGCCGGTATACATTCGATACGCTCGGCTCGACCTTCGACACGGTGCTCCACGTTCACGACGGCAGCTGCACGGGCGCCTCGCTGGGGTGCAGCGACGACGCGGAGGGCTTGTCGTACCGATCGCGGGTGTCCACGCCCCTCGCGGAGGGGCAGACGGCGGTTGTGGTCGTGGACGGCGCGTCCGGGAAGCACGGCGCGTACACGCTCAACGTGAGCGGCACCCCGGGCCCCCCGTGCCCGGAGAACGCGCTGGAGTCGGTCGTCCCGCAGACCGTGCAGGGGACGACCGTCGGCGCTGGCGACTACGTGAGCGCGCCGTGCGGCATGCCCGGCGGCGAAGACAGGGCGTACAGCTTCACGGCGCCGGCCGACGGATTGTACGTCTTCGATACGTTCGGATCGAGCTTCGACACGGTCGTCCACGTGCACGCCGGCACGTGCGGCGGCGCGGTGCTCGGCTGCAACGACAACGCCACGGGCGTCCAGTCGCGGATCGTGGTGCCGCTCGCCGCGGGGCAGGAGACCGTCGTCGTGGTCGATGGCGCCAAACCCGAGGCCACGGGCGCGTTCAAGCTCAACATCAGCCTGTTCCAGGGGGACGGCATCTGCGGGAACCCCGTCGATCTCGGCTCGACGGTCCCGCAGACGACGACGGGCTCCACCCTGTACCAGCCGGACTCGGCCACACCGAGCTGCGTCCCGTCGAGCGGCAACGACAGGGTCTACCGCTTCACCGCGCCGGCAAACGGGACCTACGTGGTCGACACGCTGTCGTCGAACTTCGACACCGTCCTTCACGTGCACGACGGTGACAGCTGCTCCGGCCCCGAGCTCGCGTGCAACGACAACACGGACAGGGTCAGCTCGCGCGTGGCCGTGACCCTCACCGAAGGGCAGGTGATCACGATCATCGGCGACAGCCGGCGTTCCGCCTCCGGCAACCTCACCCTCAACATCGCAAAGATCCCTTGAGCGGGGCGCGCCCGCTCGGCGACCCGTCGGCCAGCGGGCAGAGGGGCGCGGGAGCGGGGCGGCACCGCTGCTGTGGCGGGTCGGCCGTCGCGACGGGCCCGGCCGGGGCTCGTGGGTCACGGGCCGGGGAGGGGGGCGCGGATCGGCGCGCGTGGGGGCAGGTGGAGCGGCATGGAACGATAGGGAGCCATGGAAGGCGGCCAGCGCTCTCGTCGGTGAGCGACGCGGGCGACGTGTCGACGCGCACGCCCTAGGAGTTTTCTTGAGAGCGGCGCCCGCCCGTGCGAGTCTCGGCCCCCTTGGGACTTGCGCCCGTCGTCCGGGACGCGCCCCTGTGATCCGGGTCGAACCATGCCAAAGGAACGCGTGTTCTCCCTCGATGCCGTTCGGACCGACGGCTGGTTCGAGCGCATAGGCGACGGTATCGGCAGCTTCCAGGCGCTCTGCGAGATCGTGGGCGAGGCGTTCTTTGCCTTCTCGATGATTACGGGCGCCCGCATCACGGCGCTCACCGTCGACCGCCGCAACCCGGACAACACCCTGGTCGACTTCGTTATCGCGCCGCCGGGCGAGGAGGACATCGACGGCGACGTCCAGCGGCTCACGCTCGCGGACTTCCGCCACCGCCTCGTCGGCGCCCTCCTCACGGAGGACACGACGCCGCCCGCGCCCGAGCGGGACACCGACCTCGAGGGCATCCAGCTCCACATCGGCGTCCGCTACCTGCTGCTCGCCCCGCTCTACGGCTACAGCCTCCGCAAGCTCGCCGTCGAGGGGAAGACCTCGCGCCTCCTCCTCCTGCGCGACGGCATCGAGGAGACCCACGAGCTCAACGAGTTCCGCGCCCGCATCCGCTCGCACGTGCGCGACGAGCTCGAGCGCGCCTCGGCCGGCGCGCGCTCCGCCATCGATCTCACGAAGGTCGCCGAGGCCGAGGTCGCCTCGCAGCGCGGCGACTTCCCGAAGGTGATCCAGCTGCTCGGCACCTGGCCGGCCCCGCTCGCGATCTTCCTGCGCACGCCCGAGGGGCAGATGCTCACGCCGGACGCCCGCAGCCTGATCGCCAAGGGCCTTGGCCTCCTCGGCACCGCGTGCGTCAAGCTCGGCGAGGAGCACCAGGGCGAGGAGGTCATGCGCCTCGCCGTCCAGTATGCGCACGACGGGGCCGCGGCCGGCGACATCTTCCGCCGGCTGGGCGAGGCCATGCTCGACGACGGCCGGGCCGGCGAGGCCATCGGCCCCCTCCGGCGCGCCGCCAACCTTGGCGCCCCGCCGAAGCAGATCTGGCCGCTGCTCGCGCGGGCGTTCGTGCAGCGCAAGAAGTTCGTCGCCGCCCTCGCCTGCGTCCGCGAGGCGCGGAGCGTGGGCGTGGCGGACGCCGACATGGTGGAGGAGATCCGGGAGATCGAGGCCAGCCTGGGGACGGCGCTCACCGCGTGGCGAGGGCTGGTCCTGGCCGCGAACCGCTCCTAGACTTGCGGCCCCCCGGTAGCTCGCAGCTTGCCCACCGGTTGGCCGACCGCCTCCATTGACACCCCCGCGGCGGCCGACTAGATCCGGCGCGGATTAAGCCGGGATCGCTCGGATTTTTGCTGCTTCAGGCAGCATCGCCGCGTCGCTCTCACCTTTTTGGACTGCATGGTTCGGGGCCGTGGGCCCCGAGGTCTCGCCCCGAGACGCCGCGCGCCTCGGCGAGATGGTCGACCCCTCCAGGGGTCGACGCGTAGGAGTGCTCTCTCGATGGCCACCTACATCCCCCTGTTCCTGCTGTTTCTCGTCGCCGCGATCATCGCGCTCGCGATGTTCACGCTGACGTCGCTGCTCGGCCCGAAGAACCCGACGCCCGAGAAGATGATGCCGTACGAGTGCGGCAGCGACTCGACGGGCGGGCGGTTCGTCAAGCCGAGCGTGAAGTTCTACCTGACGGCGATCCTCTTTGTCGTGTTCGACATCGAGGCGGTGCTCATCTACCCGTGGTCGGTCCAGTTCCGGACCCTCGGGTGGACGGGCCTCGCGACGATGAGCTCGTTCGTCGCGCTGCTCGTCGTGGCGCTCGTGTACGTGTGGAAGAAGGGAGCTCTGGAATGGGAGAAGTGAAGGCCGGTGGGCCCTCGACGCGGGTGATGGAGGGCTCCGAGCACGGCTTCGCGACCACGCGCGTGGACGCGCTGCTGAACTGGGCGAAGAAGTACTCGCTGTTCCAGTACCCGTTCGTGACGGCGTGCTGCGGCATGGAGTACATGGCGATGGCGAGCCCGCGCTTCGACATGGCGCGGTTCGGCGCCGAGGTGCCGCGCTTCTCGCCGCGCCAGGCCGACCTGCTCTGGGTGGTGGGGACCATCAGCCAGCGCCAGGCGCCGGCGCTCCGCCGCATCTACGAGCAGATGGCGGACCCGAAGTGGGTGCTCGCCTTCGGCACGTGCGCCTCGTGCGGCGGCTTCTACGACAACTACACGACCGTCGCCGGCATCGACAAGGTCATCCCCTGCGACGTCTACGTGCCCGGCTGTCCGCCGCGCCCCGAGGCGGTGCTCGACGGCCTCATGCTGCTCCAGGACAAGATCGCGCGCGGCGATCGCACGCCGGCGATCGTCAAGCCGCGCGAGGATCCGGCGCAGACGACGGAGCACCTCGTCACCCTCCAGCGCAAGGAGCGGAGCCTGCCATGAGCAAGAAGGTCCTAGAGCTCCTCACGGCGCAGTTCCCGGGCGCCGTCCTGGAGACGCACTCGCAGTTCGGCGACGACACGGCGGTGCTCGATCCCGCCGTGTGGCGCGACGCCGCCCTGTTCCTCCGCAACGACCCGCGGACCCTGATGAACATGTTCGTCGACCTGACCGCGGTCGACTACCTCTGGCGCGGCGACGTGCCCCGCTTCGAGGTGGTCTGCCACCTGCGGTCGCTCGAGCGCAACCACCGCGTCCGGATCAAGGCGCGCGTCGGCGACGAGGAGGGCAACGGCGCCGAGATCGACTCGATCGTCCCGGTGTGGAAGGGCGCGAACTGGTTCGAGCGCGAGTGCTACGACCTGCTCGGCATCGTCTTCAAGGGGCACCCGGATCTCCGGCGCATCCTGATGTACCCGGAGTTCGAGGGGCACCCCCTGCGCAAGGACTACCCGGCCGACCGCATCCAGCCGCTCATCCCGTTCCGGGACGTGCCGAACACCGGCAAGCTGCCGCCGTTCGGCCCCGACGAGGGCATGAGCTTCGGCCGCCAGTCGCACGACTTCGCGCTGCACGGCCCTGGGGCGTCGATCGACGGAGACGAGGCCGTGAGCAACGGCAAGCGCGCGGGCGCGCTGGAGGAGCGGAGCTGACCCATGGAACCCCTGGATCGCGAGCTGGACGAGGCCGAGCTCGACCTACCGAGCGAGCCGATGCTCCTCAACATGGGGCCGTCCCACCCGGCGATGCACGGCACGGTGCGCATCGTGCTCGAGCTGTCCGGTGAGACGATCAACAAGGCCGACGTGCAGATCGGCTACCTGCACCGCGGCTTCGAGAAGATGTGCGAGCGCGGCACGTGGTCGCAGGTCTTCCCGTACGTCGACCGGCTCAACTACGTCTCGCCGATGCTCAACAACGTCGGCTTCGCGCTGGCGGTCGAGAAGATGCTCGGCGTCACGGTGCCCGAGCGCTGCCAGTACTACCGCGTGATCCTCGGCGAGCTGGCGCGCATCTGCGATCACATGATCTGCAGCGGCGCCATGGCCATGGAGCTCGGCGCCTTCACGCCGTTCCTCTACCTGTGCCGCGCGCGCGAGATCTTCTGGGAGATCTTCGAGGAGGAGACGGGGGCGCGCCTGACGCACAGCTTCGGCCGCGTCGGCGGCATGGCGCGGCCGCCCACGGCCGACTTCAAGGCGATGGTCCGCGTGGGCCTCGCGCGCGTGCTCGCGCTCGTGAACGACGCCGAGAAGCTCATCCTCAAGAACCGCATCTTCCTCGACCGCCTCGACGGCGTCGGGCAGATCTCGCAGGAGGACGCGCTCGCGCTCGGCTGGACCGGCATCGTGCTCCGGGCGACCGGCGTGCCCTACGACGTGCGCCGGGCGAACCCGTACATGGTCTACGACCGCTTCGACTTCGACGTGCCGGTCGGCACGCGGGGCGACAACTACGATCGGTTCATGTGCCGCCAGGAGGAGATCCGCCAGGCGGGGAGGATCATCGAGCAGGCGCTCGAGCAGATGCCCGACGAGGGGCCCGTCAACATCGACGATCCGCGCATCGTGCTGCCGCCGAAGGAGGAGGTCTACACGACCATCGAGGCGACCATCCAGCACTTCAAGATCGTCATGGAGGGCATCAAGGTGCCCGCGGGCGAGTGCTACTCGTACACCGAGGCCGGCAACGGCGAGCTCGGCTTCTACCTGGTGTCCGACGGCAGCGGCACGCCGTACCGCGTGCGCATCCGCCCGCCGTGCTTCGCCACGACGCAGGGGCTCTCCCAGCTCATCACCGGGCTGATGATCCCCGACGTCGTGCCGACCTTCGGCTCCCTCAACATGATCGGCGGGGAGTGCGACCACTAGCGACGGCGCGAGGAGCGCTCCCGTCATCGACTTAGGAAAGCAAGGGCCCTCCGCGGCCCCGCCGGGAATCGAGAGCACGATGCCTACGATCAAGATCGACGGAAGGGAGATCCCCTTCGAGAGCGGTGACACGATCATCCGCGCGGCGCACCGCGCCGGGATCGACATCCCCCATTACTGCTGGCACCCGGGCCTCAGCGTCGCCGCCAACTGCCGGATGTGCCTGGTCGAGGTGATGCCGCCGCCGGGGCGGCCGGCGATGAGCCTCGACATCCTCCGCTGGGACGCGGCGAAGCAGGACTACGTGCCGGCGGCGAAGCCGAAGCTCCAGCCGGCCTGCCAGATGGCCTGCGCGAACGGCATGGAGGTGCTGTCCGACAACAGCGACCACGTGTCCGAGGCGCGCTCGGCGGTGCAGGAGCTCCTGCTGCTGAACCACCCGGTCGACTGCCCGATCTGCGACCAGGCCGGCGAGTGCCGCCTCCAGGACTACTGGCTGGAGCACCAGCGCAAGGGCAAGCGGATGCGGCAGGAGCCGGTGCACAAGCCGAAGGCGGTCACCTTCGGCCCGACCATCGTGTACGACGCCGAGCGCTGCATCGTCTGCACGCGGTGCATCCGCGTCTGCAACGAGCTCGCCCGGGATCCGGTGCTCTCCGTCCGCGAGCGCGGCAACCTCGGGGAGATCACGGTCTCGCCGGGGCGCGAGCTCGACCACAACTACACGCTCATGACCGAGCACGTCTGCCCGGTCGGCGCGCTCACGTCGCGCGATTTCCGGTTCAAGGCGCGCGTCTGGTTCCTCCGCAGCGCCCGGACCGTCTGCCAGGGCTGCGCGACGGGCTGCAACGCCTACCTCGACTACGATCCGCGCAACAACACCCCGTACCGGCACCGCCCCCGCGAGAACATGGCGGTCAACACGTACTGGATGTGCGACGAGGGCATGCTCTCGTACCGGCACGCGGTCGATGGGCGGCTGCTCACGGCGCTCGTCGGCAACGACGACGCGAGCGTCGACGACGCGCTCGCCGCGGCCAAGGAGCAGCTCGCAGGCCACGGCGACGACCCGCAGAAGGTCGCGATCGTCCTGTCGGCGCAGCACTCGAACGAGGACAACTTCGCGCTCTACCACCTCGCCACGACGTACCTCGGCGCGACCGACTTCTTCGTGTCGGGCAAGCCGCTCGGCCAGGGCGACGACATCCTCATCAGCGAGGACAAGAACCCGAACACCCGCGGCGCTGTGCAGATCGCGGCGGCGACCCCGCCGCGCCCGGTCGCGGAGCTGATCCAGGGGATCGCGTCCGGGCACTACGCGTACGTGGTCGCCCTCGGGTCGGACCTCGAGGTCGACGCGGGCGAGGCGCAGCGGGCGTTCTCGCGGCTGAAGGGGGTGGTGACGATCGCCGCCCACGAGGGGCCGCTCGCGAAGGCCGCGCGCGTCGCCCTGCCGGCGTGCTCCTGGGCCGAGGCCGAGGGGACGTACGTGAACGGCAAGGGCCTGGCGCAGCGGAGCGAGCGGGCGCTGCTCCCGCACGGCGACGCGCGCCCGGCCTGGGAGCTCATCGGCCGGCTCGGGCGCGCGCTCGGGTACGAGACCGGGTGGAAGACCCTGGCCGAGCTCCGCCGCGCGATGCCGCCCGGCGCGGCGCTTGGTGGGCCAGCCGGGGCAGCGGCGCCCTCCGCGCACGCCGCGCCGGCGCCCGCCGCCGCCGACGGCGCGCGGGTCGAGCCGAAGAAGACGGAGGCCACGGCATGACCAGCGTCGAGCTCGTTCTCGCGATCGTCAAGATCCTCATCGTCGTCCTGTTCCTGCTGAACATGGCGGCGATCGCCACCTGGGCCGACCGGCGCCAGGGCGCGATGGTGCAGGACCGCGTCGGCCCGAACCGGGCGGTCGTCTACCTGCCGTCCCTGGTCGTGCGGGGCATCGTGTTCTTCCCCCCGGCGCTGCTCGCGGCGCTGTCCGTGTTCACGGCGACCCGCCCGGCGTCCGCGCCGGCCGCGGCCGAGACGATGGTGGCCGCCGCGCAGTTCGCGGTGGCCGTGGCCTGGCTCGGGCTGATCGTGTTCTGCGCGTCGGCCCGCAGCGGCGGCCCGATCAACCCGGCTGAAGAGGCGCTCGCCCGCGTCGAGCCGCGCAACATCTTCTACGGGGGCGTCATGGCCCACGTCGCGGTCTTCTTCCTGACGCAGGCGGTCCCGCTCTCGGCGGCGCCCGTCGTCGCGCGGATCGCGTGTGTGCTGCTCGGCGCGCTGCTGCTCGTGACGGGCGCCTACGCGGCGCTGCGCGTGCCCGAGGGCAAGATCCCGCTGCGGCTCCTCGGCACGCTCCACGCCGCGGCCGACGCGATCAAGATGATCTGGAAGGAGGACTTCATCCCGAAGAACGCCGACCGGCTCCTCCACTCGCTCGCGCCGCTGCTCGCGATGTTCCCGGCGCTCGTGACGTTCGCGGTCATCCCGTTCGGCGACAAGCTCTGCTTCGAGGACAACGGCGACGGGGTCTTCGGCTTCGGGGACCTCCCGCTGCTCAAGCGGACGGTCGACCAGGCGTTCACGTGCAGCGGCCACGTCGTGAACCTCCAGGTCGCGGACCTCAACGTCGGCATCCTCTACATCTTCGCGATGGCGGGCACCGGCATCATCGGCGCCGCGCTCGCAGGCTGGGCGAGCGACAACAAGTTCTCGCTGCTCGGCGGCCTGCGCGCCGCGAGCCAGATGGTCAGCTACGAGGTCGCGATGGGCCTCAGCGTCGTCGGCCTCTTCATCATCTACGGCAGCGTCCGGCTCGGCGACATGGTGCAGTGGCAGGCCGAGCACACGTGGGGGATCTTCGTCCAGCCGCTCGCGTTCGTCCTGTTCCTCGCGGCCCTCGCGGCCGAGACGAAGCGCATCCCGTTCGATCAGCCCGAGGGCGAGAGCGAGATCGTCGCCGGCTACTTCGTCGAGTACTCCGGGATGAAGTTCGGCATGTTCATGACGGGCGAGTACGTGGAGCTCATCACGTCGAGCGCGCTCCTCGTCACGCTCTTCTTCGGCGGCTACCACCTGCCGTTCCTGGACCGCGACGGCATCAACATCGCCTTCGGCGACGCGACGCTCTTCCAGTACAAGATGACCCACTTCGCCGTGAGCCTGACCTACGTGCTGGCGTTCTTCGGCAAGACGATCCTCATGGCGTGGGTGCAGGTCTTCTTCCGCTGGACGTTGCCGCGCTTCCGTTACGACCAGGTGATGCGGCTCGGGTGGACGAAGCTCCTGCCGCTCACGATCGTCAACATGATGGTCACGGGCATCGTCGTGCTGGCCGTCGACTCGGCGCCCGCGGGGCTCGTCGGCGGTCTCCAGGTCGCGGCCGACGTCACCCACGCGGTCGTCGCCCTGGGCGGGTTCGCGGCGGTCGTGGCGCTGATCGCCGGCCTGCTCGAGCCGATCGAGCGCCAGCGCACCGTCAACTCCACCTCTTCCCGGTTCGCGGCCGCGGCGGGGGGCACCAAGGCGTCGCCGCAGCAGGCGTAGAGGAGGATCTCATGGCGAGAGCTACCCCCAGCACCACGTGGACGAAGCCGGCCGGAAGGCCGGTCGCCGGCAAGCCCATTCCGCGGCCGGTCCGGAGCGCTGACGTCCAGGCCTACATCCCCGAGATGGTCAAGGGCCTGGGGATCACGATGAAGCACTTCTTCAAGAACACGAAGGAGATGGTGCTCGGCCAGAAGCCCGACCCGGTGCTGCACGCGCTCGAGCCGGGCGTCACGACGATCAGCTACCCCGAGGAGAAGCGCCCCTACCCGGAGCGCTTCCGGGGCATCCACCGGCTCACGCTGCGCGAGGACAACTCGCCCCGCTGCGTCGCGTGCCTCTGCTGCTCGACGGCGTGCCCGGCGCAGTGCATCGCGATCGAGCCGGCCGAGTACCCCGACGGCGATCGGCGGAAAGGCTACGAGCGGTACCCGAGCAGCTTCGTCATCGACGAGCTCCGCTGCATCTTCTGCGGCTTCTGCGTCGAGGCGTGCCCCGTCGACGCCATCCGGATGGACACCGGCCTCCACGCGGTGCCCTACGACTCGCGCGAGCAGTTCATCTACCGGCGCGATCTCCTCATGAGCCTCTCCGATCGCTCGGGCTCGCGGCTGACGGCGAACAAGCGCCACGAGCCGGGCGACCCGACGCACCCTGGCCTCTCGCGCGACCACGCGGATCACTGAGCCTGTCTTCCTCCCCCGGTAGGCCGTGCCGTTGCGCCGCCTGCCGGGCGGCGGAGCCCGGGCATCTCGCCTCTCGTCCGGCTGAGGTTCTGCTAGAAGGGCGGGTCATGGCGACGACGTACGGCTCCTTCGAGGCGGTCATCGGGCTCGAGGTCCACGCGCAGCTCCTCACCCGGACCAAGGCGTTCTGTGGCTGCGCGACCAGCTTCGGCGACCCGCCGAACACGCACACGTGCCCGGTCTGCCTCGGCCTCCCGGGGGCGCTCCCGGTCCTGAACCGCGAGGCGGTCCGGATGGCGGTGAGCGCGGCGCTCGCACTCGGCTGCGCCGTCCAGGAGAGCAGCGTCTTCGCGAGGAAGAACTACTTCTACCCGGACCTGCCGAAGGGCTTCCAGATCAGCCAGTTCGATCGGCCGCTCGCGCTGCGCGGCCAGCTCGAGATCGAGACCGAGGCGGGCAAGATGCGGGCGGGGATCACGCGCGTCCACATGGAGGAGGACGCCGGCAAGAACGTCCACGGCATCGGCGGCCTGTCGGTCGTCGATCTCAACCGCGCCGGCACGCCGCTCATCGAGATCGTCGGTGAGCCCGACCTCCGCTCGGGCGCGGAGGCGGCCGAGTACCTGAAGCGGCTGCGCGAGATCCTCATGTTCATCGGCGTGAACGACGGCAATCTCGAGCAGGGCAGCTTCCGCTGCGACGCCAACGTCTCGGTCCGCAAGGTGGGGGAGACGAAGCTCGGCACGCGGACGGAGCTCAAGAACATCAACTCGTTCCGCTTCGTCGCCGAGGCGATCGACCTCGAGATCCGGCGGCAGATCGCGCTCATCGAGCAGGGCGGCCGCGTCCGGCAGCAGACCCGCGGGTACAACGCCGAGAAGAAGGAGACGTACCTCCTCCGCGACAAGGAGAACGAGTCCGGCTACCGCTACTTCCCCGAGCCGGATCTGCCGCCGCTCGTCGTGGACGAGGCGTTCCTCGCCGACGTGCGCGGCGCGCTCCCGGAGCCGCCGGTCGACAAGCGGCGCCGCTTCACCGAGTCGCTCGGCCTCACCCCGTACGCGGCGTCGGTCCTGACCGGCCACCCGCAGATCGCGGCGTTCTTCGAGGAGGCCGCGCGCCTCCACGGCGACGCCGTGAAGGTCGCGAACTTCGTCCAGGGCGAGGTGCTGCGCGACACCCGGACGACGGGGCTCTCCGCGGCGTTCCCGGTCGCCCCCGGCCAGGTGGCCGCGCTGCTCCGCCTCGTGGACGAGGGCGCGATCAGCGGCAAGCAGGCCAAGGAGGTCTACATGGAGATGGCCGGCACGGACCGGGCGCCCGGCGACATCGTCCGCGACAAGGGCATGGCCGTGATGAGCGACGCGGCCGCGATCGAGGCGGTCGCCGCGTCGGTCATCGCCGCGAACGAGAAGCAGGCGGCGGCGTACCGCGGCGGCAAGACCGCGCTGTTCGGCTTCTTCGTCGGCCAGATCATGAAGAAGACGGGGGGCAGCGCGAACCCGGCCGTCGTGAACGACGTGCTGAAGCGACTGCTCGAGGGAGCTCCCGCCACGAGCGGGTGACGGGGCTTTCTCCGAGCGCAAGCGTGAAATAGGGTGCCGCCGGCCGGCGTCTCGCCGCGCGAGCCGGGGCGCGCCCGGCGCCTCCGCCTCGCTGAAGCCCTGGCTCTACGATCGCCCCGAGCGGGAAGGACATCCGACGCATGGTCAGCGCTCGCCCCCTCGACGCCCTCCGCTTCCCTCTCCGCACGGCCGGCTTCGTCGGCCTCACCTTCGGCATGTACGGCCTGCTCGAGGTCGACACCGCGATCTCGCCCGCGGCCGACCGCGAAGTGGTCCTCCACACATGGATGCGCCGGTATGGGCGCGCGCTCCTGAAGCTCTACGGACTCGACGTGCGCGCGGGCGGGCTCTTCCAGGGTGAGCTCGCGGCGGGGCGCGCCGACGGCGCGGCCGATCCGGCGGGCGCCGGGTACTGCCCTGGACGCGACGCCGCTGGGCTCGGCCGGCTGTTCGTGATGAACCACCGCTCCGCGCTCGACATCATGATCACGCTCGCCTTCTTCGAGGCCACGGTCGTGAGCCGGGCCGACCTCGCTGGATGGCCGGTCATCGGCATGGCGGCGCGCCGCGTCGGAACGCTCTTCGTGGACCGTTCCAGCAAGCGCAGCGGCTCTGCGGTCGTCCAGGCGATGTGCTCCGCGCTCAAGGGCGGCCGTGGTGTGATGGTCTACCCCGAAGGGACCACGTTCTCCGGAGATGAGGTGCGGCCGTTCCGCGCGGGCGGCTTCACCGCGGCATGCCGCGTTGGCGCGGAGATCGTCCCCGTGGGGCTCGTGTACGGCGGCGCCGAGTCCTCCTACGTCGACGAGTCGTTCACGGCGCACATGGCCCGGGTGAGCCGTGCGCGACGTATCCCGGTAGCGCTCGAGGTCGGCGCGCCCATCGCCACGGTAGGCCAGGACGTCGGCGAGGTGCGCGACGAATCGCACCGCGCCGTCCAGGCGCTCGTCCACCGCGCCCGCGCGCGGCTCGCCGCCGACGGTTAGCGCCGCGCTTTCTCCTGCGCCGCTGGCTTCTGCGATCGGCCCTCGCTACGATGCGGGCCGCCGGCGACCCCATGGAGCGTGAAGGCAACCCTAGCGAGACCGCCATGGCATGGCAGGTCCTGAAGCCGCCCCGCGGAGGGGCGATCCATAATGAGCTGATGTTCCTGGCGGACGCGAGCGAGCAGCTCACCGGATCGCTTGACCCTCATACGATCCTCGAGCGGCTCGCGCGTCTGTCGGTGCCCTACCTGGCGGACTGGTGCACGGTCGATCTCATCGAGCGTGGCGCCGCGGACGCCATGGGCCTGGTCGGCTCCGTGCCGCCGCCGCCGCCGTCGGACGGCGGTCCCACGTTCTTGGCCGGGCCGGACGGGATCGACCCGGCGCCCGTGGCGGGCATCTACGCGGCCCGGCGCCATCGCGCCGCCGCGGACTCCGACCCGGCGGGCTCCGATCGCGCGGGCCAGGCGGGCGCGACGCGGCGGCGGTTCTGCCGCGTCGCCGCGAAGCACGTGAACCCCGAGCGCGAGGGGCTCCTGCGCGCGATCTCGCCCGACGCCGAGGAGCGCCTCGGCATCGCCAAGGTGCTGCACAGCGGCGAGTCCGAGCTCTTGCACGAGCTCGATCGCGACAAGAGCGACGAGGCCGCCGAGCGCGCCGCCGCGCTGGAGCAGCTCGGCACGCGGTCGGCGATGGCGGTGCCGCTCATCGCGCGCGGCCGCAAGCTCGGCGTGCTGTCGTTCGGCGTCTCGGAGTCGAACCGCATCTACTCCGCGGACGATCTCGTGCTCGCGGCCGAGCTCGCGCACCGCGTGGCGCTGGCGCTCGACAACGCCTACCTCTACCGGAAGGCGGAGGAGGCGCGCCACGCCGCGGAGCGGAGCGCGGACCGGGCCGCGTGGCTCTTCGCGGTGACGGCCGCGCTGTCCGACGCGATCACGCCGCCCGCGGTGCTCCGCGTGCTCGCGAGCGACGTCGTCGCGGCCGCCGGGGCGATGACCGGCGTGGTGGCGCTGCGCGCCGGGCTCGGCGGTGAGCTCGAGACGGTGCGCTCGACGGGCTACCTCGAGGCGCAGATCGCGCGCTTCAAGAGCTTCGACCTCGGCGCGGAGCTGCCGCTGGCGCGCGCGGTCCGGGAGCGCCAGCCGATCTTCCTCGAGTCGGAGGAGCGCTTCGGCGAGTTCGAGCCGGGCTTCGCGTCGTGCTGCGTCGCGACGGGCGAGCGCGCGTACGCCGCGATCCCGCTCTTCCTCGAGGGGCGCGTGCTCGGCGCCGTGGGGTTCGGCTTCTCGGCGCCGCAGTCGTTCACCGAGGACGACCGGGCGTTCATGCTCGCGCTGGTCCAGCAGAGCGCGCAGGCGCTCGAGCGGGCGCGCCTCTCCGCGCTGCAGACGGAGGAGGCCATGCACCTCTCGCACGAGGTGCTGAAGCAGATGCCCGAGGCCATCCTCGTCACGGACGTCGAGGGCAACATCCGGTACTGGATGGGCGAGGCCGAGTCGATCTTCGGCTACCTGTCCGAGGAGATCGTCGGCAAGAGCATGGCGCTCCTCCACCGCGACGACGTCCGCGAGGAGAGCACGGCCCGGATCCTCCAGCAGATCGAGGACGCGCGCACCTTCGTCGGCGAGGTCCCGTGCGTGCGGCGCGACGGCTCCGAGGTGCCGATCGAGATCACGGCGTACGCGGTCCACGACCAGGAGGGTCGCCCGCTGTTCCTTGTCGGCATCCACCGCGACATCACTGATCGCAAGCGGGCCGAGGAGGAGCGCGCCCGGCTGATCCGGGTGCAGGCGGCGCGGGCCGAGGCCGAGGAGGCGGCGCGGCGGTTCGCGTTCCTGGCCGAGCTCAGCACGGCGCTCGCCGCGTCGCTGGACTTCACGGCCACGCTCCAGTCGCTCGCGCGGCTCGTCCTGCCGGTGCTCGCCGATTTCTGCCTGGTCGACATCGACGACGGCCTCGGCCTGCGCCACGTCGCGGCCGCGCACGTGAGCCCGCTGAAGGAGCCGCTGCTCCGGTACTTCCACCCGAGCCGGGTCGACGGCGAGCCGGGCCCGGTGGCGCGCGTGCTGCGCACGGGCCGGTCGGAGCTCTACGCGGACGTCCGCGGGGACGTGCTGCTGCACGACGCGATGACGAGCGAGGAGGCCACGGCCAACCGGACGCTCGCGCCGCTCTCGTACCTCGTGGTGGCGCTCCGGGCGCGCGGGCGGATCCTCGGCGCGATCTCGCTCGTGTCGTCGGAGTCGGGCCGGTTCTTCGAGCGGTCCGACGTCGCCTTCGCGGAGGAGGTGGCGCACCGGGCCGCGCTCGCGCTCGACAACGCGCGCCTGTACCGCGAGGTGCAGGACGCGAACCGCCTGAAGGACGAGTTCCTCGGGACGGTGTCGCACGAGCTGCGGACGCCGCTCAACGCGATCCTCGGCTGGGCGAGGATGATGCAGGCGGGCTCGCTCGATCGGGTCGCGGAGACGCGGGCGCTGTCGGCGGTCGAGCGCAACGCCGAGCACCAGGTGACGCTGATCGACGAGCTGCTCGACGCGTCGCAGGTGGTGACGGGCACGCTGAAGATCGAGCGGCTCGCGGTGGAGCTGACGTTGCCGGTGCAGACGGCGGTCGAGTCGATCCTCCCGTCGGCCGCGGGCAAGGGCGTGGCGATCGAGACGAGGCTCGATCCGGAGGGCGTGTTCGTCGAGGGCGACCCTGCGCGGCTGCAGCAGGTCGTGTGGCACCTGCTCTCGAACGCGGTGAAGTTCGCGCGCCCTGGGGGGCTCGTGCAGGTGCAGCTCTCGCAGGACGAGCGCTTCGCCGAGGTCAAGGTGATCGACGACGGCGAGGGCATCTCGGCGGACTCGCTCCCGCACGTCTTCGAGCGCTTCCGGCAGGAGGACAACAGCGGCGCGCGCCGGCACGGGGGGCTCGGGCTGGGGCTGTCGATCGTGCGGCACATCGTCGGGCTGCACGGCGGCATGGTGCGCGTGACGAGCGCCGGCCCCGGGCGCGGGACGACGTGCACGGTGCAGCTGCCGCTCTCGACGGGCGCGACCGCGACGGCGCTCACGAACGCGGGCATCGCGCCCGACCCGCGCAACCCGTTCCCGCGGCTCACCGGGGTGCGGGTGCTCATCGCGGACGACGATCCCGACACGCTGGCGATGCTCTCGGCGGTGCTGCGGCGCTGCGGGGCCGAGGTCAGCACGGCGACGTCGAGCAACGAGGCGCTGAAGCTGCTGGAGACGTCGGAGCCGGCGCTGCTCGTCGTCGACATCGGGATGCCGGGGGAGGACGGCTACTCGCTGATCCGGCGGGTGCGGGATCTGCTGCCGCGCAAGGTGGGGCGCACGCCGGCGCTGGCGCTGACGCCGTACGCGCGGACCGAGGACCGGGTGCGGGCGCTCGCGGCCGGCTACCAGATGCACGTGCCCAAGCCGATCGAACCGATCGAGCTGGCGGCGGCGGTGAAATGCCTGGCGACCGGGCTGATGCCTTGGTCCCGGGACGACTGACGGGGGATCCGGGGGCACGCGCCGGGGTGGGGGTGTGCGCGGCAGCGCGCGGGGGGCGCTGGCCATCCGCCAAGACGGGGGCGGGAGAGCTTGCGCATGAAACACCGCCCGGCATGTCTCACTTCGGGTCTTGCCTTCTGAGACGTTCCGTTGCGCGCCACACAAGGCGCGCCTGGGACGTGGAGCCTGCTGGGACCTTATGGCACCTCGTTCGGTGCTCCAGCGCGCCCCCCGCGCGCTGCCGCGCACACCCCCACCCCGGCGCTCACGGCCCTGGCGCCCATGCCCCCTGACCGAGGGCGAGCTTGATTCGGTAGGGGCCGAGCCGCTCGGGGAGCGAGCGGTCGGCTGCGTTCATTCAAGCGCCGACGTCGCGCTCCTCACGTCCGCCGTCAATGGTTGTCTCGGGGGCGAGGGCAAGTTGTTGCCCTGGGCAAAGGGTTGCCGTCAGGGGAGGGGCCGCCGGGCAAGTTGTTGCCCTCTCTTCCGGTCGCGCGTCCGTGATGCCACGTTTTCGATTGGCATTCTTGTTGCAATTCTGGACGCAGCATCGCTCGGATCCCATGACCTGCGTCGATGCGCGGCGCCGGCGGCTCCAGGCGAATGCACAAGGATTTCTGAGAGGAGAGCATCGCCATGGCCACGCCCTATTCGATCGACATTGCTATGGACCAGAACACCTTCAACGCCCTGGAGTCGGGCGGATTTTTTCTGTATGGATTCAAGGGGGTGCAGACGAGCATCCAGGGCGGCGCGCCGCTCGTGTGGTTCCAGACCAAGAACTTCTCCCTGGATACCACCATCTCGTGGGAGGAGCAGTATCAGGGGTACACCTCGCAGAGCGCCATCATCCCCGGCGGCAAGATCAAGGCGAGCGCGTCCTACGACATGAACCTCGGCGACATCCTCCAGGTCACGAGCCCGGCGGGCACGGGCACCGTCGTGACCGGTGGAACGCAGAACGCGATCTCGATCGCGAACCAGACCACGACGCAGATGGTCTGCGGCATCTCGCAGGTGCAGTCGGTGAGCGGCAGCGCGGTGGCGACGCCTCTCTGCGCCTTCCCGCTCTACGGCAACATGCTCGATGTCTTCGCGCCAATCCAGCTCGTCTTGCTGGAGTTCGCCACGACGGCGGTGAACACGGGGACGGTCATCTTCCAGGCGTTCAGCCAGGCCGCCCTGATCAACCTCACCAGCGAGCCCGAGGTCTCGTTGAGCTTCGACATCAACGCAGGCTGGAATTCCAGCGGCAACCCGAACGTACAGCTCGTCCCCGCGGGCACCAACCTCGCGCCGCTCCTGCTCCAGTCGTCCGCCAGCCTGAACCGAAGGATCCTGGCGGCGCAAAGCGCCCACGCGCCGGCGCCGGAGGCGCGCCACGCCTCCCGCAGCAATGGCGGCCTGATCCAGGCCTGACGTGGCGCCCGCGGGGCGGACCGGCTGCCGGTTCACCCTCCGCGGTCAGGCGACGAGCGCGACGCGGCAAGGAGGCCTCATGCGACGACCTCTTCGTGGACAGGCCGCGCTCGTCGCCGCGTCGTTGCTGTCCCTCACGTGCGGCACGGGTCTCAGGACGCCCGACGAGCGGCCAGGCTCGGCGACATCGAAGGCCGCGCGCGTCGACGAAGCCGCTCCGCCCATTTCCTCCTCAGCGCCGACCGAGAGACGGCTGATCGTCTCCATGAGCGCCGAGACGGCGAGCGCGCTCGCCGCCTCCGAGATTTCGCTGTACGCCTTCAAAGCGGTGGGCGCAGAGGACGCCGCCGGCGTGCCGCTCGTGTGGTTCCAATCGAGGACCTACTCCCTCACCACGACCCTGTCGTGGGCGGCGCTTTATCGGGCCTACACCGCGACCCGCACGCTGCTGCCGTCGGCCCGGGTGGACGCCTCGGCCTCGTACGACATCGAGCCCGGACAGGTGCTGTACGTGCAGGAGCCGACGGGCACCGGCGTCGTGCTCCTCGGGGGACCGGCGAACGCCATTTCGATACAGAACGACACGTCGACGCCGTTCACCTGTGGCCTCGCGCAGCGCCTCGGCGAGACCGCCGCGCCCATCGCCTCCTTTCCGCTCTATGGCAAGACCCGCCAGGTCTTCTATCCGATGGAGACGGTGCTCCTCGTCTTCGCGGCGTCGAGCCTCCGCCCCGGCGACCCGGCCACCACGTCGCCAGGACCAGGCGTGCTCGTGGAGCTGGGCCAAGAGAGCGTCCGCCGGCTCGCGTTCGAGATCAACGCGGGGTGGAGCTGGGGCTCCGAGCCCTGGGCCATGGCCGTGTCGGCCGGCGCGGACATCCTCCCCCTGCTCGTCGTCCGGACCCCCTGAAGGACGATGTCCTGGCATTGACGTTGCTATTCATTGCCATCGCGTGTTGCACCGGCACGACCTGTTCGTCGTGCCTTGTTACAAGACAGGAGACAACCATGGCCGTCGTCAATATCCCGCCCAATCAGGTCATCTACAAGCTCGGCCCCATCCCCGGGACGATGCACGTCTACAACACCGGCAACCCCGGAGGCGGCGCGACCACCTACAGCATCACCATTCTCAACGTCGGCGCCTGGACCGACGTCGTCATCCAGACGGGCCACACCGACACCTACCAGCCCAACGGCAACGTCGTCTTCGTCCAGAACCTTGGGCCGAGCAGGCTCCAGGTCCTCTACGTGGAGAGCGAATTGACGGTCGAGCAGGCGGGCGGCCGCTCCGTGAAGGAGTTCCCCGTGCTCGACGCGCCCGCTGGCTAATCCGGGAATCACCAGGGGACCGAAGCGAAAAGGGCGCCATCGCCAGGGCCACCTGGGATCGGAGGCGGAAAAGGAAACCGCGGAGCGTGGAGCGGTCTGGCGGCGGCTGGACAGGTCCTCAGCGCCGCTTGGCGCACGCCGGGCACGCGATGCGGCCCTGCGCGTTCGGCGCGCACGCCTCGCAGAGCAGGTGCATCCGATCGTCGCAGGCCGCCGGCCGCGCCGTCGCGGCGCCGCACGCCTCGCACGTGAGCCTGTCCAGGCTCGAGGCGCCCGCCGGGAGCCGCAAGACGATGTCCCGCGACTCCTTGCGCCGCCGGAGACGCATGTTGACGAGCGCCGCCGGGACCTCGGCGCTCACCAGCGCGGCGACCGAGCACGTCACCTTCGCCGCGAACCGCGCGGGCAAGGCCTCGAGCTTCGCGTTCCGCTCGGCGACGAGGTGCGCGACCTTGGCCTCGACGGCCTTCGGATCCGCGCGCCGCCGCGGCGCCCGCGCCTCCGCGAGCAGGTCCGCGAAATACGACACGATCCGATCGTGATCCCGCGCGTGCCTGCGCTCGACCTCGCCGAGCAGCGGCTGAACCGCCGTCCGCACCGCCTGCTCCGCACGGAGCGCGATCCAGTCCGCCGCGCGATCGTCTGTTGAGAGGGGCACGGCGCTCGGCAGTACGAGGGCGCTCGGCCAGGAGAGATCCAGGTGCGCGCCCACCGCAGCGTCCGGCTCGCCGCCGTCGTGTGCGTTCACCACGACCCGAACGAGCCCCTCGCGCCGGTCGTCGGCCTCGACCCCATAAGCGACGATGGCCGCGACGTAGACCGCCGCGCCCGTGGAGACCTGACCGGGCTCGCAGAGCCCGTTGCGCAGCACGAAACGGTCCGCGGCGGCCCGCACGTGGGCAGGCCGCGGCGGATCCGCGGCGAGCCGCACCGAGGTGGACACCGGCCGCCCGCGCGCCCTCGCGATGAGCCGCTCGAGCAGCGTGGAGCCAAGGCCACACGCGACGTCCCCGTCCCGATCGGGGTAGAGCGCGAGGGCGCACTCCTCCGGGACCTCGATCTCGGCCGCGAGCTGCGCCGGCAGGAGCGCTACCGCCCGCGCGTCCTCCCGCTCTGCGAGCGCTCCGGCCTCCGCGAGCGCCTCGACCACGAAATCGAGCGGAGAGGGCAGCGCGCCCTCCGTGGGCGAGAGCATCCCCAGCGCCGCGGTCACGCCTCGTAGTCCTTTCCAAAGAGCCTGGCGTCGAGGCGCTTCACCTGCTCGTAACGCCCGCGCGCCGCGGCGAGCTCCTCGGCAATGGCGTCGAAGCCGCTCGCGATCTCCTCCTCTGAGAGCGATGTCGCGTAGAGGGAGACAATCCGCTCCTCCAGATCGCGCTCGTCCGCCATGTTGCCAAGGACCATATCCATCTCGCCCACGACCAGCTCGAACAGGTGCAGGCGGCGGTCGAGCAGATCGAGGACACGCTCCTCGGCGGTGCCCCGCGCGCAGAGGTTGTAGACGCGCACCTCCTCTCGCTGGCCCATCCGGTGCAGCCGCCCGATCCGCTGCTCGATGAGCATGGGGTTGTACGGAAGATCGAAGTTCACGAGGACATGGCAGTGGTGGAGGTTGTGCCCCTCGCCGCCGGCGTCGGTGGAGACGAGCACGCGCGCGCGGCCGTCACGGAACGCCGAGAGCGCCGCGCGCTTGTCCGCGGCGGAGAGGCCGCCGTGGAACGCCACGGGCTCGACGCCGGCCTCGCGGAGCACGGCCTCGATGTACGAAAGCGTGTCGCGGAACCGGGTGAAGACGAGGACTTGCTCGTCGTGAGCGCGCACGAGATCGACGAGGGCGCCGCCCTTCCGGGACGCGCGGACCGAGGCCGCGAGCTTCGCCAGCGCGGCGAGCGCGGCGCGCAGCCCGGGGACGCGCCGCTCGCTCGCGCTCATGCGCTCGAGGCTCCCGCGAACTGCGGCGGGGCTCGAGCCGGCGCCGAGCAGGAGCGTCGAGGCCAGCATCCGGGAGCCGGCGTCGGCCCCGTGCGCGCGCACGAGGGCGAGGACGCGCTCGTAGAGCTCGCGCTCCTCCAGGAGCGGATCGACAAGCGCCGTGCTCACATAGCGGGGCGGCAGCGCGAGGCCGCTGTCGGCGCGGGTGTTGCGCACCATCACCTCGGCGAGCAGGGCGCGCAGCCGCTCCCGGTTCTTCGGCGACAGCGGGTCCTTCGGGTCGACGAACTGCGCGCGGAAGGCCGCCGGGGTCGCGAACTGCCCGGGCTTGAGCAGCGTCACGAGGTTGTAGAGCTCCTCGAGATCGGTCTCGATCGGCGTCGCCGTGAGCATCAGGAGGAACCGGCTGTGCAGGCCGTCGACCAGCTTGAAGCCGGCGGTCGTGCGGCTCTTGACGTGATGGGCCTCGTCGACGATCACGAGGTCCCACGAGGCGGCCTGGACGAGCGGCGCGTGCTTCGCGCTCCTCGCGAGGGCGAGCGACGCGACGACCACGCCCTCCTCTTGCCAGAAGGCCTCGGGGTCCGCCGTGCGCGCGGCGTCGTCGGTCGTGCGCGCGGCGATCCCGGCCTTCTCCGCGAGCTCGCCCGTCCACTGGCCGACGAGCGCAGGAGGGACGAGCACGAGCGCCCGCCGGACCATCCCGCGGAGCTGGTACTCGCGCAGGATCGTCAGCGCCTCGACCGTCTTGCCGAGACCGACCTCGTCCGCGAGCAGCGCGCGCCCGCGGAACACGCGGAGGACGCGGCGCGCGGTCTCGATCTGGTAGCGGTGCGGCTCGACGCCCGTGAGCGCGGCGAGCGCGAGCAGCTCCTCGAACTGCTCGGCCGAGGCGAGCAGGTGGGCGCGCAGCGCGTGGCTCACCGCCGCGAGCGAGGAGGGCGGGCCCGCGAGCCGCTGGAGCAGCTCGGACCGGTCGAGGCCGGACATCAGGAGCGGCGCCGGCTTCCTGGGCGGCGGAGCCGGCTCGGGCGGTGACGCCGGCTCCGCCGCGCCGGAGGCGGCGGGCGGCCGGGAGGCGGTGGGTGGCCGGGAGGCGGTGGGCGGCCGGGAGGCGGCGGGCGGCCGGGAGGCGGTGGGCGTGCCGCGCGGGCCGGCAGCGCGGGCGCGCGGCGGGCGTTCCGGGGTCGTCGGGGTGGCGGGGGGACTTCGTGGCGGCGCGGTGGGCGCTTCGGTCCGCCGAGCCCGCGCGGGTGAGCGGGTCCGAGCGCGGGTGACAGGGCGCTCCGGGGGCGACGGCTGCTCCGCGCGATGAGCCAGGAGGAGTCGCTGGACGTCGTGGCGAAAGACGAGCTGGCTCAGCCGGCGCGGGATACCGACGTTGCGGTCGATGCAGAACGTGCTCGCGTTGTAGACAAGGAACGCCGGATCCGCGCTCGTCGATTCGCGCATCCGCTCGATGAGCGCGCTGCCCGCGAGCGCCTGTGGAAGGCCGCGCGCGAGGAGCAGGTCACGCGCCTCGTCGAGCGTCAGCGGCTCCTTATGCGACCGGCCCGAGAGCGCGAACGCCAAGGTGAAGAGATCAGCGCCGGAGAGCAGCCGGCTGCCCGCTTCCGTGGCGAGCAGCCAGCGCACGTCGCTCGCGGAGATCGACGTGATGGGCGTCGTCGAGACCTGCATGCCTCGGCCGCGTGTATCCCTCTGGCTCCGGGATGTCGAGGTGCCATGGGCGCGAGAACGGTGGAAATAGGTCGATTATTTTTGGAAATTTGACGCCCCTGATCGGAATGCGTCCTAGATCTTCTGGCGAAGCCAGCGCGTGAAGGGGTCTAGGAAGGTCCGTTTCCAGTGGACGTTGAAGTACACGTCCGCTTCGCCGAGCTCGGGGTTGTGATCGATGGTCACGGACGCGGCGCGATCGAAGAGGCCTGCGGTGTCGAACATGGCGGGGCCGAAGCCGGTGCCCTCGACGTAGATGAGCACGTCGCCGCGGAAGGCGGAGAGGTTCGACGTGTGTCTCGCGTCGCGCCCCGAGAGCCCGCACGCGAGATCGCGGACGGCGGCGAGGGAGCCGTAATTGTCGAAGAGGGGGCCTACGAGCTCGAGCCGGGACTGGTCGCTATAGACGAGGCTCTGCGTCTCGAAATCGGCGACGGCGCGGACGAACGAGGGAGTCGGGGCGAGCGCGCCCGGAGGGGGCGGGGCGCCGAAGACGAGCAGCATGGCGAGCTGGTTGGTCGTTCCCGGGGGGAAGATGGGCAGAGGAAACGCGCCCTGAGGATCCGCGGCGGCGCCGCGCAACGCGAGCCCGAGGACGGCGATGCTGGGATCGTAGGTCGAGCCCGCGGCGAGCGCCCCCTCGAGGTTGCTGCAGATCGCGTCGTTGTGCGCGGCGATCTCCGGATCCTCGGTGTAGAAGGTGCCCTCGTAGAGAAACACGCCCGAGAAGGCGCGGGGCGCGTGATTGACGAGCGCCATGGCCGTGTTGGCGCCCGCGGAGAATCCTCCGATGACGGGCCGCGCGCCGGGGTTCTGCGAGCGCACGAGGGCGAGCGCGAAGAGCCCGTCGTTCGAGAGGGTGTCGAAGCCCCAGTCGGCCATCACGCTGCAATCGGCGGCGCCGGACTCGCACGCGCCGGGCGGGAGCTCGGTCCTCCGCTGGTCGACGAGCCAGACGTCGTGACCGGCCATGGCGAGCTCGCCGGCCGCGGACTTCGCGTACCTCCCGGTCTCGCTGATCTCGTAGAATTCGCCCGGAAGTGTGAAGGGGCTCAAGAGGATCACGGGCTCGCTGCAGCCGCGGCCGGCCCCGCGCTTGCTCACGTGGATGATCGAGAATCGATCGAGGGGGCTGTCCCCGGCCTCCACTTCGTAGACCACCCTCTCGAGCGATGGATGCGGTCGCGTGACCTCGACCGAGGTGATGTCGTACGCGCCGAAGGCGCTGCCCGCGAGAAATCCGAGCCATCCCAGCATAGGCGCTTCCCTCCATGGGAACGGGGTGAACACCACGATGTTCACCGTGGTGCTTCGAGCGGCGCTCGCTGCTCGAAGCATCCATCTTCCGCTCGCGCGCGCCCGGACGCTTGGTTGAAATGGACGAAAGCGTGCGGCATTGCCGCGTGTGGATGCTGGTGAAATGTGGTGATGTGTGCGATGTGCTCGGCAGAATCATGGGGGCCACTGGCCCGGATTTGCCCCGAAGCATTGCCTGCCCGATGGGAGACGGCGAATTCGCGCCTGACCGAGCCACCGTCGCCGGCCTCCGAGAGGAGCCAGCGCGCGGCGCTTGATCCAGATAGTATACCCCCCTATATTATGTGCGTGCACACGGTCGAGAACAAGAAGAAGCTCATCGCGCGCGTCCGGCGGATCCGCGGGCAGCTCGAAGCGGTCGAGCGGGCCCTCGAGGGCGAAGCGGGGTGCTCGGAGGTCCTGCAGACGGTGACCTCGGCGCGTGGCGCGCTGAACGGCCTCGTGGGCGAGCTCATCGAAGGTCACATCCGCACGCACGTCATCGACGGGGAGCGTGCAACGGCACCCCAGCGGGAGGCCGCGGAGGAGCTGGTCCAGATCGTCCGCGCCTATGTGAAGTGAAGGAAGCAACGATGAGCGACTCCACGGGATCCGATCGGCTCGCCCAGCTTCGACACGCCCACGATCACGGCGCCGCCGCGTCTTCGCACGAAGCCAGGACCCGGTGGGTCGTTGCGCTGACCTTCGCCATGATGGTGGCGGAGCTCGTGGTCGGCTACGCGACGAACTCGCTCGCGCTCACGGCGGACGGCTGGCACATGGCCACGCATGCGGGCGCGCTCGGCATGGCGGCCTTCGCGTACTGGTTCGCGCGCAAGCAGTCCGGGTCGAGCGCGTTCTCCTTCGGCACGGGCAAGGTGCACGCCCTCGCCGGGTACACGAGCGCGGTCGCGCTCGCGCTCATCGCGCTCCTCATGGTCGTCGAGTCGCTGCGCCGCTTCCTCCATCCCGAGTCGATTGCCTTCTCCGAGGCGCTTCCGGTCGCCGTCGTCGGTCTCGCGGTCAACCTCGTCAGCGTGCGGCTCCTCCACGCGGACGAGCACCATCACGAGGCGCACGACGACCATCCCGACCACGATCACCACGACCCTGGCCATGACGATCCCGACGACGAGCACGCCCATGGCCACGACCACCACGGGCACGATCACAATTTGCGTGCGGCGTACTTCCACGTCCTCGCGGACGCGCTGACCAGCGTGCTCGCGATCCTCGCCCTCCTCGGCGGGCGCTACCTTGGCTGGACGTTCCTCGACGCCGCGATGGGCATCGTCGGGGGGCTCGTCATCGCGAAGTGGAGCTACGGACTCTGCCGACAAGCGGCCAGGCAGCTGCTCGACGTCGTCCCTTCCGAGTCCCTCGCTCAGCGCATCCGCGATCGCATCGAGTCTACCTTCGCAGGAGCGAGCGTCGTCGATCTCCACCTGTGGGACATCGGTCCCGGCGCGCGCGCCTGCATCGTTTCGGTCGCGGTACCGAGCCCCCTGGCGCCTTCCGCTTACCGTGACGCGCTCGTCCCGATCGCCAGCCTCCAGCACGTCACGGTCGAGGTTCACCCGCTCTCTGCCGGTGACGCGCGGAGGGGCTCGTGAATTTCAGCGCGATCTTGCTCCTCGCGCTCGGGCTCGCGATGGACGCGACCGCTGTCGCGGCGGCACGAGGGCTGTCTGTTCCGGCGATTCGGGCGCGCCATGTCCTGCTCGTCGCCGGGTTCTTCGGCGGCGCTCAGGCCCTGATGCCCGTCATCGGCTGGCTGCTCGGAGCGCGGATCGGTCCGCGCGTGCAAGCGTGGGACCACTGGATCGCGTTCGTGCTGCTCGCGTTCATCGGCGGAAAGATGCTCTGGGAAGCCCGCGGCGACGACGGCGACGGCGACGACGGCGGCGAGGGCGAGACGACGGTCGATCCCTTCGCGTTGAGCTCGATGTTCGTGTTGGCGATCGCCACGAGCATCGACGCCCTCGCCGTGGGCATCACGCTGCCGATGCTGAATGCCCCGTTCGCGATCTCCGTCGTGACGATTGGCGTCGTCACGGCGCTGCTCAGCGCAGCGGGGCTCTTCGCGGGACGGCGGTTCGGGGCGATGCTCGGCAAGCGTCTCGACCTCGCTGGGGGGGTCGTGCTCATCGGACTCGGGTTCAAGATTCTCCTCGAACACCTTGCGACGTCGTAGGCGTGTCCCCGCAGACCGCGCCCGCCGGCTTCCGAGCGCGCAGGGCCGAGGCGAGTCCGAGTTGCGCCGCAGCGCTCGCTCAGATCGACAGCGCGATCGGCGAGCGCGGCCGCGCGCTGGCCGCCGCGTCGGTGCGCGGCGCGCCCCAGCCGCCGCCCGGCGCCTCGCGATCGCGAGCTTCCATGGAAGCCCCGCCCTGCTCTGGTCGCGGCCTCCCACGCCGTAAATGTCACGAACATCCATGTCGCCCCCCCTCGAACGAATGGAACAGTGTCGACGCGCGCTGCTCGTCCAGCGTGGCTGCGCTGCCTGGCTTCTCAAGGCGTGCTCTGGCTTCTCCGATCGGCGGAGCGGCGCTCCGCTCCCTGGCCGATGCAGCAAAGCGATGATGGACGAGCGTCCTGGGCTTGAGAAGCGCAAGCGCCGCAGCACGCCGCGGCCGATGCGCGGCGGAAGGTAGGAAAGTTGATTGGTGTGGAATATAGGCCGAACCCGGAATGTGGCAATACAAAACGGTGATGAATGGTAAGACAGCGGTGCGCGAGGATTGCTGTCCAGGCCGGGCCGCGCGCCGTGCGCTCGCTCTGGCTGGACGGGATCGGTCCGCGACTTCCAGCCTTGGCGCGCATGTCGGGTCTCTTCCGCGGCCGCATACGGCTTTGCCCCGCGGAACCAGCGCCTCAGCGACGGAGAGGCATTGAAGAAGGTGTGGGGGCGCTCGTCGACGACGGGCAGGTCCACGCGTCATCGCTCCCGTCGCGGTCAGTCGGACGCCGGCGATCGATCTGCGTCCAGGCAAGTGAGATTGGCGACGTGTGGCGTGTCGCGTGACGCGTCAGCGGCAGAAGAGGAACCTGCAGTTCCCGGATGCGCACTGGTTGTCCTTCGTGCACGCCGCTCCCCGGCCGCGCTTGTCCACGCACTCGCCCTCGTTGGTGCCCCACCCGCAGAACTGGCCCGCCGCGCAGTGCGCGTCGGAGCGGCAGAGGCACGTCTGGGTGAGATCGCCGCAGCGGTTGCTGGGGCACTCCTCGTTCACACGGCACCCCTGGCCGATGGCCTTCGAGCCGGGCGTGTAACAGAAGCCCGCGCCGGCGATCAGCCCGCCACAGCGGCCGGAGGCGCACTCGCTGTCGCGCGTACACAGCTGATGCTCGGCCTTCTTTGGCTCGCAGGCGTTGTCGCCGCCGACTCCAGGCGTCTTGAGCGCGCAGCGGAGGCCGCCCCCGCAATCGGCGTCGTCGTTGCAGACGCAGCGGCCCGGGATCGCGTTGCAGGCGACGGCCGTGCACTGGCCGCTCTCGCACTCCTCATCGAACCGGCAGCTCCCGCCCAGCGCCTGAAATCCAGGGCAGTAGGCCGCGCCGCACTTCGTGGGATAGGCGGATTCCCGCTCCTCCGCGGGCGCGAAGGGCGCGATGCCGCTCTCGTCGAGATCGGTGGCGGGATCGGCCATCCCGGCCCGCGGCCCCTGGGCGCGCTCCCACATGCGAAGGAAGGACTCTGTCGAGGATCTCAGGCCGGTCGTGTCCACGCCCAGGCGATCCAGGTCGGCCACGAGGTCGGGCAGCATCCCCTCGTGGGCCAGGCCCTTCTCGTCGAACTCCGTCCCCAGGGGGCCGGGCCCCTGCTCGCGCTGCTCCCAGGCCTGGCAATCGGCCTCTGCCTGGAACGCCGCCGAGCAGGCGCCGTCCTCGCCGAAGCGCGGCCGGGTCTGCTGGATGAAGCCGTTGAGATCTGCCCCGAAGGCCATGGGGACCTTCAGGCCGAGCCGCCCGTACTCGTAAGCCTGCGCGAAGGAGCGCGACGAGCCCTGACAGCTGTTCTCGACGGAGCTGCGGCTGTACTGCCGGGTCTCGTCGTGCGCGGTGCGCAGGCCGAAGATGCCGCCGGTCTGCCGGAGCATCCGGATCACCCGCGCCGGCGTGGACTTCTCTTTTTCCGCCACCGTCGGGGCCATGATCTCCCGGAAGTGACCGTGGGAGATGTAGATCGGATAATAGTCGCGCGCCCGCGCCAGCTCGAACACCCGATCCACGCCGCGCTCCGAGAGGTGCGCGACGTCGAGCAGCATTCCCCGGTCCATCATCTCGCCGACGAGCGCTTCGCCGAGGGGCGTCAGCCCGCGCACGTTGCGGCAGCTCGCGTCGACATCCATGCCCAGCGTGATCCCCGCGAGGGTGGCGCCGCAGTCGGTGTCGATGGAGCAGTTCTCGGTGTACTGCGCGAGCTGGAAGATCGGGTTGTGCAGCGCCGCCCCGCCAAAGGCGTTGTCGGCCTGGTGCACCGGCTGGAGCGTCCGGACCCCGAGGGCGTGGTACCTGGCGAGCTGCGCGCGCATCTTCGCCGCGTCGACGTCGCGGCCGAACAGGTGGCTGGCCTCGATGGACAGCACCACCGCCAGCTTGCCCGCGCCGATGATCTGCCGGGCGTGGGCCGGCGAGAGCGCGACCTCCATCCAGCCGGCGTTGCGAGCGGCCAGCGCGTGGGTCATCTGGATCTGGAGATCGACGTCCACCATCTCGTCGCACGCCCGCTGCCGGTTCTGCTCCGGCAGGATCGAGCAGAGCCAGTCGTAGCTCACCGCCGACATGACGATGAGGCTCAGCCCGCGATCGTGGGCCTCGCGCAGCCAGCTCACGTGACCTTGCTGGTGAGCGATGGTGTCCCAGCGCGGCCACCCCTCGGAGAAGCGCTTTCGCCCGAGGTGGAGCCCGGTGTCGCCGCTCGTCCCCTCCGTCTGGCCGATCACCTCCGAGCCGCCGATGCCGCCGCCCAGGCCGAGCAGCGCTGACAGCGCGCCGTTGCTGGCGAAATCGAGCATCGTCGACTGGGGGCACCGGTCCAGGAGCGCGCTGAGATCCTGTCGAACGCGCGCGTGATCGCTCCCTGGACTGCCGCCGTCGCAATCGTCCAGGGCGCCGGCGCCGTCGTGCTTGCCGTGGAGCCATCCACCCCCGAACGCCTCCTCCGACATCATGTGGAAGTGCAGGTCCGCGAACCCGCTCACCGGGGCTCCGCTGAGCGCCGCCGGGGAGGGGACCGGGGGCGCCGCCGCGGTGCCGTCTGCCGTCGCGGCGCCGGCGGAGAGGCCGAGCGAAGCAGAGAGCGCGAGATCGTCTGTCGTGCCCTGTTCACCGGGAAGCGACGGCGCTCCCGGGTCGCACGCGGACGCCATGAGCGCGAGGGCGGCCAGGGCGGCGGTCGCGAAGGGGCGCGGCCAGCGCCGGCGGCGCGCTCGGGGCGCCGGGCCGGGTCGAGTCGATAGGGCACGTGTCAGGCGATCGTCGGGGCAGGTCATGGGTGTCGCGGTCCGGGGGTTCGGTCGTGGGGGTTCCAGGCGCTGAGGACGCCTGGTTAGCTGGGGTAGTCCCCACCGCATTTTCAAGCGGTGGACCGGGCCCGCGCGGCGCGTGGCGGGTTTTGTCAGCGCCTGGCGCGGTTTGTCGCCTTCGCCGCCGGCCCAGAGGCAGCTAATCCACGCAACGATGGGAGACCGCGAGCCGCTCCGCGAGCGGGCACGGCGGCCGACCGCGTCACGTCCGCTCATCTCGGCCGATCAGGCCGTCGGGGTTGATTCAATGACAGCTCTCAGGTCCATGCTGATACGTCAGCTCATCCAATCACGAGACGCCCTCGCGGATCCCTGGCGCGCGGGCCGCCTCCCGCTCCTCCTTTGCCTGGGCATCGTCGCATCGGCCTGCGCGGGCGGCGCCGACGAGCCGAGCGAGCCGAACGAGCCCATCGGAAGCGTGCAGCAAGCGCTCTGCTCCGCGGACGACGTGGGCTGCCAGAGCGGCGCACCGAGCTGGCCGAGGTGGTCTCAGCAGCCCGATCGGCCGGACGCCGTCTTCGAGGAGTTCGAGACCGGCTCGGGCGCCGCGAGCGCGTCGAGCAGCGCCAGCGCCAGCAGCGCGTCGAGCAGCGCCAGCAGCGCGAGCGGGGCCGGCGGAGGCTCAGGCTTCGAGTTCAAGCCCAAGGCGTGCGACCCGAACCTGCTCGGCAAGATGCCGGAGAACCCGAACCCGAAGGGCGCCGATCTCCAGAACATCACGACGAACTTCCATGTCCTTCAGTCGATGCAGCTCCTCTCGTCGATCGTCAACAAGACGGCCGAGGCCATCAACGCCGCCGACACGGAGACCATCGAGGACGCCGGCAAGGGGAGGTGCATCTGCACCCAGCAAGTGGTCGCCGGGTGCACGGACGTCATCCAGAAGAGCCAGACGACCTACGAGGAGTGCTCCGACTTCTGCGATCCGGCCACGACGCCGACGAACACCTGCAGCATCGGCGTGCTCGTCTGGCTCTCCAACGACGTCCAGCAGACCAGCGCGGGCAAGGAAAAATGGGCCCGCAAGACGCTCAAGTGGCTCGACAAGATGGCCGGCGAGATCTCCGACGGGCGCTTCGCCGATTTCCTGGAGCAGGCCGGCGGCGAGCTCGAGAACGCCACCGAGCTGCTCGCGAAGATCCAGTGTTATATCGACCTCTACACCGAGGGCTACCACCTCGGCAGCTACTCCGAGCAGCGGCCCGACCTGCACATGTGCATCCCCTGGGCCGGCCATGGCGCGTACGCCACGATGGTCGAGAGCGGCGACGGCAAGTGGGGCATCGGCGGCCGCTACACGTCGCACAACCTGAGCGAGGAGCGACGCGCCCAGATGCGCACCGGCGGCTTCGCCGTGACGGCGTTCGGCGAGACGCTGAGCATCCAGCCGGGGATGGAGTTCAACATGCAGCTCGACGGGTACAAGTGGTTCAACCGCGAGGCCCCGCTCGGCATCGAGGCCTTCGGCCACTCGGGCGGCGGCGGCCTCAGCCTCGCCGCGGCGAAGAGAAACGGGGTCTTCTACCTCGCGGACGGGGATCAGGTCGAATCGCTCGACACCGACGGCGACGGCCGGGTGGCTCCGCAGGAGTTCCTCATCGGGACCTACATGCCGTTCTCCTACACGGCGGACTACACGCCGAGCGGCGCTCCCAGCCCGGCCACCTGGCCCAGGGGCGCCGCGGAGCCGGTCGAGCCCTGGGAGGGGCGCTCCGCCGCCGTCATGGCCGCGGCGCTCAACCTCGATTTCCGGATGAAGCCGATCGAGAAGGAGCTGACGAAGATCCCCCTCCCGCCGGTCCCCGGCGCGTTCCTCATCCCGTACTTCCGGCTCGGGGCCGGGGTCGAGTGGTACGACGAGGCCTATTTCATGCGCAAGCGCCTGCAGGAGGCGCTCAACAAGCACACGAACCACAAGATCGGGGACGTCGATTTCGATCGCGACATGCACCCGTTCCAGGCGCCGGACGTGACCGGCGAGGCGGGGACGGAGGTCTCGGTGAAGCCGGAGATCGGCGCGAAGCTCTTCCTCGGCGTGCCGCTCGGCAAGCGGCTGAAGGTCGGCGTCGAGGCGAGCATCGGCTTCTCCGTGGATCTCAGGCCGAGCGGCTCCGGCGGCGTGGTCGATCTCAACACCTCGCTCGAGCGGGCGCTCGTGAACAGCAACCCTGACGAGAACCTCGAGTGCAAGCCCGTCTTCAACCACAAAGATCAGACGTACTGCTCGAACCGGCTCGTCGAGGAGTCCGAGCTGAACCTCGGCTGCTCCCCGCTCGACACGAACAACTCCTGCTGCCTCACCTTCATCACCGGCGGCCGCGCCTGCATCGACGACTGGACGGGGATCACCGAAGAGTGGTGCGACTCTGGCAAGCTCTCGTACGAGCTGTTCGCCACCTTCATGAAGGAGAAGAAGGCAAAGCTGCTCAAGAGCGCCTTCCAGCAAGGCTTCACCGCCAAGTGGAACGCGAACAAGACCTGTGACGAGTGCGACAGCGACGGCACCTGCGTGACCGACGTGCGGAGCGACGATCTCCGCGACATCTCGGGCTGCCAGAAGCACGGCGTCTGCTGCCTCCCCGTGGCATCGTCGCCCTTCGGCCTGGCCGGGTCGCGCGCCCTCACGAACGGCAGCTACGCGCAGGCCCGCTTCCTCCAGGCCGGCGACCTGGCCTATGACGCGGCCACGCGCATGCTCTACGTCGCGGATCGGACCGCCGTCCGCCGCATCGACCTGGCGAGCGGCGCGGTGACGACGATCGCGGGGTCGACCGCCTCGGGCACCGCCGACGGCGTGGGCACCGCCGCGCGGTTCAACACCCTCTCGGGCATCACGCTCCACGACGGCGCCCTCTACCTCGCGGATCGCGGCAGCCGCACGATCCGCAAGCTCACGCTGAGCAACAACCAGGTCACGACGATCGCCGACCGCACGGTGGTCGGCACGCCGCGTGACGTGGCCGTGGTCGGAGGCCACCTGTACGTCACCGACAGCGCGAACCGCACGCTGATCTGGATCGATCTGGCGACGGGCGCGAACATCGCGGTCGCCGGCAAGGCGCCCTTGTCCGGGAACGCCGACGGCGTGGGGACGACCGCGCGCTTCGCCGAGCCGGCCGGCATCGTCGCCGACGGGCGCGGCAATCTCTACATCGCCGACGCGTTCAATCACTCGCTGCGCCGGTATGAGATCGCGACCTCGATGGTCACCACCGTGGCAGGCAACGGCGCCGCGGGCTCCGCGGACGGCGCCGGGACGGCCGCCCGGCTCACCTCGCCGCAGGCGCTGGCGATCGACGGCGCTGGCAGCGTGTTCATCGGCGAAGGCAACAGGCCTGGTCGAATCCGGCGCTTCGACCCGGCGCTCGGCGCCACGGCCACGGTCGCCGGCGCGCCTGGCACCGTATGGCAGGACGGCCTGGTCACGACGGCCGTCTTCGAGCTGCCCGGCGGCCTCGCCGTGCTGCCGTCGGGCGACATCTATGTGAGCGATACGCTGCCGTATACGGTCCGCAAGCTCGGGAGCAACTGCGACGCATCGGTCCCGGGAGCCGTCGTGTACGACGTCACGGAGTCCGAGTGCCCCGGCAACTTCGGCGCGTACCGCTGCGTGACCGAGACCCGGAGCGATGTCGTCGACTGGAGGGGCCCCGGCTGCCACCCGCTCCATGCCGGCTTCCAGTCCGCGTGCGGCTGCACGTCGAACGCCGATTGCGCGAGCGGCGAGACCTGCGACGCCGTGAAGAAGCTGTGCACCGTGGGCGGCACGCCGGTCGCGTGCCTGTGCAGCGGGGAGCCGAACCCGAGCTGCGCGAGCGAGCCAGGCCGCACGTGCGTCGAGGGCGCGTGCACCCGCCGCTGCAACTACGATTCTTCCACCGCGGACACCGTCTGCGGCTACGGTCAGGTCTGCACGCCCGACGGCGCGTGCGCGCCGCAGGCCGGCGCCCAGTACGCCGAGCAGGTGATCTGGGGCCTCAAGAACCCCGAGGCGCCTGCCCACGCGATCGCCACCTACGGCATGAGCGAGATCGAGCTGATCGCCGCGCTCAACGCGGGCATCCACGTCGGCCTCGAGTTCAAGCTCTTCAAGAAGCCGAGGAAGTTCACGCTCTGGGACTGGCGCCGATCCTGGGATATCGGCTCGGTCGCCAAGGCCAAGTTCCAGCCCGGGCTCGAGGCGACGTACCAGTGGGACAGCACGTCGCTCGGCGAGGTGACGAACTACCAGGAGAAGGAGGTGACCCGTTACGCGGCCATCACGTCGGAGACCGCCGACTTCCTCTCGTGGTGCAAGGACGAGATGCCGCTCTACGCGGAGGACCCGCTGCCCCCCACGACGGACGACGTGAAGGCCAGTGTGCAGGAGGTCATCGACTTCGGCTTCGCGCTGGGAGAGCAGGTGTCCACGATGGAGAACCTCTGCATCGACGGTCGGCCCATGATGGACTGGCTGCAGGACAAGGACGCGCTCGCCGAGACGTTCGTGACCGGGACCTGCTCCTACGTCGGACCGGTGAGCGGCTTGCGTGGCAACCTCAATTTCCCGTGCCAGGAGGCACACCTGTACCTGCTCATGCACTGGGGCTGCCTCGACACGCAGCGCTCCCCCGTCTCCAACCAGCTGCGGCTCGGCGACTTCAGCGGCGCCGTCGTCAACAACCCGACGCCCACGTTCGACCTGACCAAGCTGCTGTACGACACGAGCAATGGGCTCGAGGCGTTCAACCTGGTGCACCGCAGCGCCCTGGCCGAGACGTGGCTCGCCGAGGTGGAGGCGTGCTTCGACGACCACTCCGAGGACACCGTGCCTTGCACGTGCATCGACGACGCGGATTGCACGACGGGACCGGGGCAGACGTGCGTGAGCGGGACGTGCCAGGGCCCCGAGGACGACGTCATCCAGTGCTCCGTCGTGAAGAACGCGGGCGTGACCGTCGAGCGCTGCTGCGGCGACGGCGTGAAGCAGGCGTCCGAGCAGTGCGACGACGGCGACACGCAGAGCGGAGACGGCTGCTCGTCGAGCTGCCTCCTGGAGGCGAAGGGCGCGTGCTGCCGGTCCCAGACCTGCACCGATCTCGGCACGGGCGGTATCGGCTCCAGCGCGAGCTGCCGTGAGGCCGGCGGCTACTTCGTGAGCGGCTACAGCTGCGCGGAGATCGACGCCTGCGGGGCCGCGCCGATCGGCTCGTGCACGGAGCCCGACGGCACCTGCCACACGCCGACCTACGAGGCGCAGTGCGACGCGGTGAGCGGCGTGTTCGTCGAAGGCGGCCGCTGCGAGAACGAGCCGGAGCGGCTGGAGATCCAGCCCGGTAGCGCCGGCGCCGACGCGACCATCACCAGCCTGGGCTCGGGCGCCGGGACCAACAACGGGAATTCCCCGAACCTGACCGCGGGGCTGTGGACGTCCAGCGACGTCAAATACACGAACCGGAGCCTCTTCCGCTTCGATCTGTCGACCATCCCGGCGGGCTCCACGATCGAGCGGGCGCGCCTCAGCCTCTACGCCGATCCCGACGCGCGCCTCTACGGCCAGGGTACCTCGAACGGCCTCTCCCCGGGGCACGCGACGCTCGGCGGCTCCAACGCCTTCCTGCTCCAGCGCGTCACCTCGGCGTGGCAGGAGAACACCGTGACCTGGGCCAACCAGCCCACGACCACGACGCTCAACCAGGTGCTCCTGCCGCAGAGCACGTCGGACGGTCAGGACTACGAGCGCGTCGACGTGACGGCGCTCGTGCGGGACATGCTGAGCGCGCCCGCGAACAACCACGGCTTCCTGATGCGGCTCCAGGACGAGGTGGTGAAGTGGCGAGAGGTCTCGTTCACGTCGAGCGATCACGCGACCGCCGCGCGGCGCCCCAAGCTCGAGGTGGTGTTCCGGAGGCCCTGAACGCCGGCGCGACAGGGCGGGGCGCAGATACGAAGATGCGCCCCGCTCTGGACCTTTGGTTTTGATCGACACTCAAGAAGGATTGGAGCACATGAGAAGGTCATTCAGAATGTTCGCATGCGTCGCCGGCGGTCTCCTCGCGAGCGCGGCGGGGGTGTCCGCGGCGCTGGCCCAGGTCGCCCCGCTGGACACGAACCATGTGGTGATCATCGACCGGTCCGGCAGCATGTACGGCGACCGCATCGAGCTCGCGAAGAAGGCGGCCAAGATCTACTGGAACACGCTCATATCGAGCAACGTGCCGGCGTCGCAGTCGTTCACGGAGCTGCTCGGCGTGGCGAGCTACTCCGACACCTCGTCGATCACGTACCCCATGACGGCGCTGCCGGCGTCCGGCCTGGACGCGGCGGTCGACGCGCTCGTCGCGGACGGCTCCACCTCGATCGGGGCCGGCCTGGAGGAGGCGCTCGACATGTTGATCGCCGAGAGCCCGACCAAGAGCGCGCGCGAGTGCGTCATCCTGCTGTCCGACGGTCAGCACAACACCCCGCCTGCCCCGAGCGACTTCTACGCGGACTATTTCAGTCGCGTGGACGAGGTCCACTCGATCGCGCTCGGGTCCGGAGCGGACGAGGCGATGATGAGCGACATCGCGGCGAACTACGGGTTCTCGCCCGGGCTCTACCTGCGCGCCGACAGCGACACCGCGATCGATCAGCTCGAGCTGATCGGCGCGTTCAACCGCATGGCGAACGATTGCCGCGACGGCGGCATGATCGACCAGGGGCTGACGCAGATCCCGCCTCCGTCGCCGCAGTCGCCGCTGTCGTTCGCGTGCGCGGACACGCTGGTCTCGGCGGCGCAGATCGTGGATTTCACGATGATCTTCGTCGGGGCGGCCGCGCCGGAGGTCTACTTGCTTCCCCCGTGGGACCCGACGTCCCAGATCACCGAGGCGAACTTCGCCGCGTCTGGCTCCGACCTGACCTTCTTCTCGGCGGAGAACTTCAAGCGCTTCTCCCTGAACCTGACGCAGGCGCACGAGGAGGGGTCCTGGCAGTTCTGCGCCGTCAACACCTCGGATCAGCCCATCTACGTCTACTCCGCGGTATCGACCCTGGCCGACACGATCGAGCTCCAGGTCACGCCGAGCACGCTGAACGTCGGGGCGGCGCCGCTCATCGTGGAGGCCGAGGTGAGCCACCTGGGCAGCCCGGTGCTGGGCGCCACGGTCAGCGCGGAGATGACCGGCCCGAGCGGCGCGGTCACGCCCCTGTCGTTCCACGACGACGGCGCCGCCGCGCACGGCGACACGACGGCCAACGACGGCGTCTACTCGCTGAAGGTCGGCCAGTTCGCCGAGACGGGGAGCCACGACATCACGGTGTTCGCGGACCACGCCGGCAGCGCCACCGTCCCGATGTTCACGCGGCAGCACACGTTCGGGTTCTACAAGAACCCCGCGCCCCCCTGCCAGAGCCTCGGGCCGATGAGCGCGGCGATCGTCGCTTCGGTCAACGGGACCTCTTGCTTCCAGATCGATCGGTCGAGCCTCCCGACCGCCTGGACGCCGGCGACCCTGACGTTGCAGATGAGCCCGACGGACGGCGTCCCGCTGAACGGCGTCAGCGTGTCGGTCAACGGCGGGGCGCCCCAGAGCGCCCTGGCGAACAGCTGGTCCGCGACGACCACGATCCCGTTCCCGGGCACCGCGAACGACGTTGTCTATCAGGTGAGCACGACGACCAACAGGCAGCTTCGGATTCAATGGTATCCGTGACGCTGAGCGACGGTCTCGGCGCGACGCGCCGCTGACTCGTCATGGACCGCGCGGACCGCCGGTGAGCTCCGGCTCACCGGCGGCGCAGCGCGCGGGACACGGAGCGCGCGCTCGCGTAGCCGAGCCCGGCGGCGAGCGCGCGCCTCGTTGGGTTGGACGAGGCCAGGTAGCGATTCGCCAGCTCGGTTCGCGCTTCCATCAAGAGGGCGCGGTGGGACGTGCCCTGCTCTCGCAGCAGCCGCTGGAGCGTCCGCGAGCTCACGCCGAGGTGCTCGGCGACGCGATCGATGTTCGGGTTGCCCTGAGCGATGCAGAGCTGGAGGGCCTGTCGGACATCCTCGACGAAGCTCGACGGGACGCCGGCGGCGGTCGCCGGCGCCCCGCCGACCTTGCCGAGCGCCTGAAGCCGCGCCGCCGCGCAGTCCTCGAGGATCTCACAGAGGCGCGGCTCGGCGGAATGGAAGGGCAGCTCCAGGAGATCCCGATCGAAGACCAGCTCGTCGTGGGGGGCATCAAACTCGACCCGCGCGTCGAAGACGCGCTCGTACTCGCCTGCGACGCGCTCGCGGCGGTGCCGGAAGCGCACCGCCAGCGGGCGGATGTGCTCGCCCGAGAACGCCCGCGTCCGGAGCACCATCAAACTGACGATGAGATCCGCGACGGCGGGCACGCCGTCCGGCGAGAGGTGGCGGAAATGCGCGCGGCGACCGGTCACCTCGAGGCTCAGGACGCCCCCATTGGCGACCAGCGGAGCGAAGCGGATGACGCGTTCCAACGCTATGCCAAAGCTGCTGCTGCTGCGTGTCAGGTAGTCCAGGAGATCGAGCGAGCCGACCTCGAGCCCCTCCGCGGCGTGCAGCCCGAGCAGCGGATTGCCGCTCATCTTCTCGGCGGAGGACCATATCTGCCGCGCCACGCTCAGAGAGATCGGCAACCCGCGCTGGCGGAGCGCCTCCGGCGGGAGCGCTGCGTCGCGCAGGACCGCGTCGATCGGCAGCCCGAGCTTGGGCGCTGCGGAGAGAAGGAGCAGGACGAAGTCAGAGAACGCGGACTGGGCTGGCGCATGGACCACGGTTCCTCACAAGCCAAATGTGTCGGAGCGTAGTGGCCGAAGCCGCCCGGGGCAACCCGGATCCTGGCGCTGGGCACCTACCCGTCCGGCGTCCCGCGCGGCGTGCGCGGCGTGCGCGGGCGCCCGGGGGTGCGAGGCGAAAAGGGGGCTCAGGCCAGGAGGCCCGGCAGCGGCCCGGTGCACACGCCGGGAATGCCGAAGGTGGTCACGTCGTCGAGGCCCATCGCGTTGCATACCGACACGAGCAGGTTGTTGTGCGGCAGGTCGGCGTATTTCATGTAACGGCCCATCTTGAAGTAGCCGCCCGCGCCGCCCGCGAGCACCCAGGGGATATCCTTGTACGTGTGCGTGTTGCCGACGCCGAGCTCGTTGCCCCAGAGCAGCAGGGTGTTGTCCAGCACCGAGCTGCCGTCCACTTCCTTCGCGAGCGCCAGCTGATCCAGCACGTATTTCACCTGCTCGCTGTGCCAGACGTTGATCTTCACGAGCTTCTCGTTCGCGACCGCATCGTTGTCGCCGGCGTGGGAGAGCTCGTGGTGCTCCTCGTTCACCCCGATCCAGGGATAGTACTGCCAGCTATCGGCGTTGGCCCACATGAACGTGGAGACGCGGGTCATGCCGCAGATGTGCGCGAGCAGCATCAGGTCGGTCTGCAGCCGGCCGACCTTCGGATAGTTCTCCATCGCTCGCGTGTCGAACTTCTCCGGCATCGTGGGCGGCGTGCACGAGACCGCCGAGCTCTGCAGCCGCTGCTCGATGTTGCGGATGCCGCCGAGGTGCGCCTCGAGCCGCGCCTTGTCCTCGGAGCTGACGCGCGCCTTCAGGCGGCCGATATCGTCCTTGAGGAAGTCCAGCACGCTCTGGCGCTCGGCGATCAGCCGCTGCAGCTCCGTTTCGGAGAGATCCGCGTTGGCGAAGATGCGCGAATACATCTGGAATGGATCGTCGACGGCCGTGTTCGGCTGGTTCGGACCGCGGTACGAGATCACGCGGAGCGGCTCCTGCCCCTCGATGCGCACGCCGAACTCGAGCGACGGGAACTGGCTGCTCTCGCCGATGCGACTCGCGATGTGCTGATCGACCGAGATGCGATCCGCCCAGCCGGCAGGGCCGCCCGCGCCCGTGAAGCTGCCGGCGAGCAGGGAGCCGCCCGTGAGCATCGCGCCGGGGCCCTTCATGTGCGGGCCGCCGGGTTTGTTCTCGCTCGGGACGCCGAGCTCGTCCTCGACCGTCGAGTTCATGTGCACGCCCTTGAGCACAAGCATCCTCTGCTTGTGCTCCTCGAGCGGCGCCAGGATCGGGCCGAGCGAGAGCGGCGCCTCGTGCGCGTCCCCTGCCGGAAAGAACGCCGACGGCACGGTGCCGTTCGCCGAGAAGATGCCGATGAAGCGCCTGGCGCCCGGCTGCTTCGCGTCCTGACCAAACACCGTGGCGCTCCGCCAGACGGGGCTCGTGAGCGCGACGGTCAGGGCGCCGAGCCCGCCCAGCAGCTTGCGGCGGCTGATCTGGGTGCGGAGGTCGATAGGGCCTCTTCGGTTCATGGCATCTCCTTCGTGTGCGCGTCGATCGGACGGCGGAAGAGGAAGGCGTCCGTCTCCACGACGGCGCGGGGGAGCGCGTTCAGATCCTGGCCGGCGGCCTTGAAGGTCTCGAGCAAGCTCTCCATCGAGCAACCATCCATGTCCTGCTCGAAGCGGGCGATCGCGAAGCGGAACCACTGGCGCGCCACGCACTCTTCCACCTCGGCGCTGCCCGCGAGCCTCTCGCCGAGCTCCGCCACGCCCTCGAACTCGCCGTCCATGTCACGGGTGGCGATGACCTTGCCGCTCGCGTCGACCGGCTCGCCGCCGTCGAGCTCGCGGTAGCGGCCGATCGCGTCGTAGTGCTCGAAGCCGAAGCCGATCGGATCGAGCAGCTGGTGGCAGCCGACGCAGCTCGGGTCCACCTCGTGCTGGGACAGCCGCTCTCGGGTCGAGCTGCTCGGGTCGACCTCGGGCGGCTTGGGGATGTTGGCCGGCGGGGCCGGTAGCTGCTGGCAGAGCAGCGCCTCGCGCACGAACTTCCCTCGGTAGATCGGCGAGCTCTCCGCGGGCTTCGCCTGGATGGCGAGCAGCGCCGGGAGCGTCAGGATACCCGAGGTGGCGCCGTCCGTGCGCTTCAGCGCCTGGAAGGACTCGTCGCCGGTGACGCCGTAGTACCCGCCGAGATCCTTGTTGTAGAAGACCGTCGTCGAGGTGAGGAGCGCGCTCAGCTTGCCTCCCTCGCCGTCGAGCACGTGGTCGAAGAAGGCGTCGGCCTGCCCGCGCAGCGACTCACGGAACGACCGCGATTGCCACTCGGGGAAGGCGTCCGCGTCCTTCACCACGCTGTTCAGGCCGTTCAGGTGCGTCCAGCTGCCGAGGAAGCGATGGACCAGCTTCTGGCCGCGCTCGTCCTCGAGCATCCAGTCGAGCTGCGCCGCGACGCCCTCCTTCGTGGTCAGGCTGCCGTCTTCGATGGCCTCGTTCAGCCTGGCGTCCGGCAGGGTGCCCCACAGCATGTAGGAGAGGCGAGCGGCGACCTCGTACGGAGAGAGCTTCACGGCGCGATCGCTCACCTTCTCCGAGGTGCCGATCTCGACGCGGTAGAGGAAGCGCGGCGACTGCAGCATGCCGCGGAGCAGGAGCTCGACCCCGTGCTCGTAGCTCGTCTCCGCGCCGACGTCGAAGAGCTGAAGGTGTCGCTCGATGTCCGCCGCGTCCGTGATCGGCGCGCGGTAGGCGCGGGCGCCGAAGCCCACGACCAGCCGGCGCGCGCACTCGCTCGGCTCGGCGCCGACCTCGCAAGGCGCGATCTCGTCGAGCGCCGCCGGACTGCCGGCGACGGCCGCGGCGATGACGTCCGCCGCGGCCTGGAAATGCTCGAGCTCGACCTGCGTCACGTCCGGCTGCAAGAGGCCGAACGCCGACGCCTCGATCGCGGGGCCGAGCGCCGCATCCAGGCCGGGCACGTCGCCGACGAGGTCGCGCACGGTGTTCAGGTACTGCTCCCGCGAGAGCAGCCGCATCGGCGAAGGCCCAGGATCGATGGTGCTCGCGTCGCACTTCAATGGCTGGCCGGGGCCCGCCGACCCCGAGCCCGAGCCTCCGCTGCTCGAGCTGCCGCTCGTGCCGTTCGTGCCCTCTGCCGGCGATGTGCCGTCTTCGCTGCCCAGGTTGCCGATGCACGCCGACAGCGTGAGCGCCGCGGCGAGCAGGCCCACGCTTCCGTGAGACTTGAATTGTTCAATCGATGATGTAGTCATTCAGGGCTCCGCTCGACGCTGCTGGCTACTCCGGCTCGGTGGGGAGACCTGCTCGGGCGCGATCACCTTTTTCGTCGTCGAAGCGCGGAGACGTTTCGATTGGTACGAAGAGGTGGGTCTACGGTCGCCGAGCTCCGACCCGATGGCGGGAGCGCCGCCGGCTCACGGCCCTTCGATGCGGCAGCACACCGCGCAATCGTAGACTTCGAGCAATTCGCGCCCTGCGCACGGGACGTCGCCGCACGCGGTTCCCTTCAAGGCCCCGCAGCTCGGGAGGCATTCCCCTTCGACCTCGATCGAATGCGGCGGATCGCAGGGCGTGTCGTTGCCCGGAGGCTCGTCGCCGTCCGGCGTGAAGTACAGCCGATCCAGCTGGACGCCCTCGACGGCGTCCGCGAGGACGAGCTCGTGCGCTCCGGCCGAGAGGGGGAAGCGGAGCGGCTCGCCATAGCGCGTGTCGTCGTGGAGATCGTCCCAGAACCAGATGTCGCCGACGCTGATGCGCCAGAGGTACCAGGGGCCGCTGTCCACCTGGAACCAGAAGCGGTTGTTGAGGGCGCTCGGAGCGTGGATCCGCCCCCAGATCACGTATTCTGCCCCGCTCGGCGCCTCGAAGCGGTAGCGAGCTCGCGCGAGCCCCGGCGCCTCGTCCGAGGGCATTCCGCCAGGGGGCGCGATGAAGCGACCCTCGGAAGCGCGGCTGTCTTCACCGACGGTGAAGCCGTCGCTCAGCTCTCCGAGCTCCGCCTCGATATAAGATGATCCGGACACGACCGGCGCCCAGGCTCCGACCGAGGTGATCTCCGCATCACACCCGGAGGCCGCAAGGCAGCCGAACGCCATGATGCGAGCGGCCGAGCAGCGCTTCACGGCTGATCCAGGAACCGCCTTAGCTTCGCGCTGTGGGGGCTCTTGGGATACTGCTTGACGAAGGCCTGAGCCCGCCGCTTCGCCTCCTGTGCGTTGCCGCGCGCGGCCAGCACGTCGATGGCGAGCACCTCGCGCTCCTGCCGGAGCACGCCGTTCGGGAACTGCGCGCGCAGGCGCTCGAGGAGCGCCGTGGCTCCCGCCACGTCTCCGGAGCGCAGCTTGGCGCGCGCTTCCGTGAGCAGCGCGCTCTCCGCGCGCAACAGATCGGTCTCCGTCGGCTTCGGTCCGCTCGGCCTCCGGATCGGCTCTCCCGCGGTGGGACCATCGAGCGGCGGCTCCGGAAGTGCCTTGGGCTCCTCCGGAGGCGCCACAGGGGTCTGCGGCACCTCCGCGGGCGCGCGCTCCGGGGCCGCCGCGCGGGGCGGCGCAGGCGGCTCGTCCGGGGAGGAGAGGGCCCAGTACCCTCCGCCGAGCACCAGGCCCCCGCCCACGAGCACCGCCGCTGCCTTGACCGAGAGCGCCGACGGCAACAGCGAACCGACGCCAGCCTTCGTGGCAGCGGCGGCGCTGGCGCCGGCCGTGGCGCCGACGGCCGTCCCTGCCGCCAGCTGGCCCGCGATGCCGCGCCATGCGCGCTCCTTCGCGCCCTCGGGCGGACCCACGTGGCGCACGCTTCCCAGGAGCTCCCGCTCGAGCGGGTCCGCCCCGCTCTTGATGCTCAGCAGCCGTTCAGGATCCCCCATCACACGGCCTCCTTTCGGCTCGTGTCCTGTGCCAGCGCGAGGCGCTTGACCTCTCGCGAGAAGGTCTCGCGCGCCAGGCGAAGGCGCGAGCGCACGGTGCCCACGGAAATGCCCAGCAGGTCCGCGATCTCCTGGCCCGACTTCTCCTCGAGCTCGAACAGGACGAACACGAGGCGCTGCGGCTCCGGCAGCTTGTTCAAGATGGCCTCCGCCGCCTGCGCGCGCTGCCGCGACTCCGCGCTCAGCGCGAGCTCCTCGGAAGCGCCGCCGTAGAGGTCCATCTCCGCGGCGTCCGTCGTGACCTCGCGCCGGAACCGCGCGGAGCGCCGGTAGTCGCTCGCAACACGCTGGCAGATGCCGAAGAGCCATGTCGTGAGGAGCGATCGACCCTCGAACTCGGGGAGCTTGAAGTGCGCGGTCAAGAACACCTTCTGCGCCAGGTCGAGCACGTCCGCCTCGCGCACCCCGAGGCGCCTGAGCGAGCACCAGACGAAGTTGAAGTGCGCGTCGTAGAGGGCTCGAAACTCGGGGTCCGGTGTGCTCATGCCGTAACGTCCCGGTGACCTGTCAGCGAGCGAGACGAGCAGACGCCGCAAGATCGAGCGCGGAATTGTGCAGGGACGATACCACTCGGCCACCTAGTGGGGACGCCGGGCCGAGACGATCACAAATAAATGCGCGTGCACCGCGCGGCGGCTACCCTCGCGTCGTCCCGATGCGGAGGCGTCGCGCTTTTCCCGTGGTTTTTGGTGCGATGCTGGCGGCTTCGGGGACCGCCACGGCACAGACCGAGCCGTTCCTGAGCGTGACGCGCGGCGCTGGCGCCGAGAGCTGCCCGGACGCGGCGCGCCTCATCGAGCGCGTCGAGCAGCTGCGCGGCCGGCCGGAGACGGGTGCGAGCGGCTCCTACGTCGTCGAGTTCACCCGGGATACCGACGGCTTCCGCGCGTCCATCCGCAGCGGGAGCGGCGCGCGCGAGCTGCGCGATCGCAGCCGCAGCTGCGCCGGGCTCGAGCAGGCGACCGCGGTGACGCTCGCGCTGCTGCTCGACTCCGACGCGCGGGAGCCGGCCGTGCGAGCTCCCGAGGCCGACGCGGGCGCCGAGCCGGCGCCTGCCCCCGAAGCGGCGGCGCCTGCCTCCGAAGCGGTGGCGGCGGCGGCCACCTCGCCGCCCAAGCCCGCGGGACCTGGCGGCGGCGAGCGGACGGGCGAGGCTCCGAGCGCGGGGCGTACTCCGACGCGGCTTACGCTGGCGGTCGGCGCCATTGGCCTGTTCGGCGTGGTGCGCCCCTTTGCGCCCGCGCTCTCCGCGGAGGTAGGCATCGGCGGCGCGCGACTTCGAGCCACGATGGGCGCGCTCTGGCTCGTTCCTCAGACGCTGAAGCACGGTCCAGGCGAGCTCCGCGAAACGATGCTCGGTGGAGTCGTCCGCGCCTGCCTGGCTGCCGCGGGCTCAGAGGCGCTGCGCTTCGATGTGTGCTCTGGCCTTCACGCCGGCTGGCTGAAGGCGGCGGCGAGCGGCTACACGCGGAACGACGTTGCCGAGAAGATGTGGCTGGCGGTGCCGCTCGAGCTGTCGCTGGCGAGGCTGTCAGGTCCGCTCGGCTTCGACGTCAGCGCCTCCGCGTTGCTGCCGCTTCGGCGCAGCGATTTCTCGGTGGATGGCGTGGGCGTCGCGTACAGCTCGCCGCCGGTCGGCGCGCTGGTGTCGCTCCGCGGCGTCGGGGTTTGGGTGCTTTAGCGTGGATTTTGCGCCCAGGGGGCACGAGTGGGCCGATGGCATAACGTGCAGCCGAAAATGGCCATGTCAAAGACGCAGTCGGCGGAGCGTCCACGAACAGAACAACAAGACTCGATCTCCCGGGGACGGGACGCCTAGCGCTCGCGCCATCTGCCCGGGAGAGGGAGCCTTGTTGACCACGGCGAGCAACAAGCCCCGGGTCACCCGCCGATCCTGGTGTGAATGAACTGAGCGCGCGGGCCGGAGCCCTCGCCCCTCCTTGGAATCGCCGACCCCGAAAGTGCGCGCGCGATACCCGCCCGAAGCGTCGACAGCGTCGTCATCGCTTGGAGATCCACGCCGAGCTCCACCATCGTCCGCGCCACCTCGGGTCGTATGCCGGTGAACAGCGGCTCGGTGCCGAGCAGGCGCAGCGCGTTCGCCACCGACACGAGCGCGCTCACGACGGCCGTGTCGACGTACCGCATCCCGGTGATGTCCAGGATCAGCGCCCGCGCGCCGGTCTGCTGCGCTCCCGTGAGCGCCACCTCCATGATCTGCGCCGCCCGCTCCGCCTCCACCGTGCCGATGATCGGCATCACCAGCACGTCCTCGCTGATCGGCATCAGCGGCGCCATGAGCTCCGAGAGTCGGGCCTTCTGCGCCTCCACCACCTGCTCCTGGAGCGCGGCGCGCTCCGCCTCGGCGCGCGTCCGGTCTTCGAGCTCGCGCGCGAGCTCGGCATTCGAGCGCGCGAGCTCGCGTGTCCGCTGCTCGACTTCGCGCTCGAGCCGGGCGTTCGCGAGGTGGGCTTCCTCGTTCGCCTCCTGGATCCGTTCGAGGAGCAGCGCGTTCTCGATGGTGATCGATGCCTGTGACGAGAGGAGCCCGAGGAGCTCCACCCGCACCGCGGTGAACACCCCCGCGGTCGCGTTGTTCTCGAGATACAGCATCCCCGCCGTGCGCCCCTGGCTGCTCACCGGCATGCAGAGGATCGAGCGCGTCTTGCGCTCCGCGAGGTACGGGTCCGACGCGAAGCGTGAGTCGCCCGCCGCGTCGTCGAGCACCAGCGCCTCCCGCGTGCGCCACGCGTAGAGCACCGCCTGCCGCGCGAGCTCCGGCTCGTCCTCGAGCAGCCGCCTCTGCCCCACCTCGATCGACTCCGGCGAGGCCCGGAAGGCCGCTTCGACGAAGAGCCGGTCGTCACGCGAGAGGAGCAGGATGCCTCGCTCCGCCCCCGAGTTCTCGAGCACGATCTGCATGAGGCGGCTCACCACCCGGGAGAGCACGACCTCGCCCGCGATCATCTGCACCGCGCGCAGCACGAGCGCGGCGTCGCGCAGGCTCCCCATCGTGGCCCGACCGAGGAGCGTCGTCTGGGACGTCGCCGACTCCGACGTGCTGCTCTGCGAGCTTGCGTCGCGCCTGCTGATACGCGCGGAGAGGCCGGGGAACTCGAAGAGGAGCGCCTCGGCCTTGGCCGTCGCGCCCCAGTGCAAATGACCACGGAAGGCGTCGGCGAGGTACCCCTGGGCGGCCCGTTCGCGGCCGAGCGAGAGCAGGAACCGGCCGCACCGCTCGTTCGCGATCGCCTCGTCCTGCGCATACTCATGCTCGCGCGCCAGCTCGATGGCATGGTCGTACTGCTCGATCGCCTCCCAACGCTCGCCCCGTAGCGCGCCGAGCTCTGCGTCGAGGAGCGCGAGCTTGTGCTGGAAGTTGCTCGGACAGCTCCGGGCGAGCGCCTCGAGCTGGGCCCTCAGCGGTGTGATGGCGGCCTCGTGCTCCTTCCGCGCCTCGAGATCCGCGGCCTCGCGCGCAAGCCCGGCCCGGGTCAGGGCCTCGAGGAAGGCCGCGTTCCCCGGCCAGTAGAGGCCCGTCATGTCCGCGGCGAACCGCGCCGCGTCCGCAGCCGCCTCGAGCGCGGCTTCGTGCTCGCCGTAGAGCACGTGCAGGAAGAGGAGGTACACATGCTTGTAATAGAAGGCGATCGCGTGCTCCTTCTCGTTGAGCGCCGCGAGCTCCTCGCTGAGCACCACGCCGTCGCTGTCCAGGCTCGTCCGGCTCCGGGTCTGTCCGGTCAGACAGGCGACCAGCTGCCGCGACACGGTGACGGCCGCGATCGCGACCGGGTCCTTCGTTCGTCGCGCCAAGACGGCGGACCGGTCGGCCTCGGCCTTGACCTCCTCGAGCGGAACGCCCGAGGCGATGAGCCACTGCAGCAGGCAGTAGCCCAGGTTGATGGCGAGGTAGAGATTGTCCCCGGCCTCCAGCGCGGCGTCCCGCGACCGCAACGCGTGATCGACCGCGTTGCGGAGCGGCTCGCACACGTAGAGCGCGGTGGCCCACGTGACGTGCACGCGCGCGGCGATGGTCGGGCTCTTCCATCGCTCACACAGCGAGACCGCGAGCCGGCCGAACGCGTGCCCCTCGGCGTGCCGCCCCATCATCACGCATAGGATGAGGCTATAGCCTGCGTACGGAAGCGCGCTGGTCTCGGACTGGCCACGCGCGAGCGAGCGGCGCACTTGCTCGACGATCACCAGCCCGAACAGCGCCTTGCTCACGAAGTACACGGGCAGCCAGATCTCCGCCATCAGCGTGAAGATCTGCCGATCCTCCGGATCCTCGGTCACCGGAGCGTGGGCGAGCGCCTCGATGGAGCGGCCCGCGAGCAATCGATCCACGTCTCCCACGCCCTGCATGAAGGCCGCCTGTTGCGCGGCCGGCTCCTCGGGCATCGTCACGCCGAGCTCCGCGAGCCCTGAGAGCCCCGCGCGCACCGCGTCGGCAAACCGACCCCGCGTGGTCAGGGCCCGGGCGCGGACGCTGTGCACGCTCGCGCGCTCGCTCGCGCTCTCCGCCCGCGCGAGCGCGGCGGCCGTGAGCGCCTCCTCCTCCTCGAACGCGCCGATGAGGTATTCCGCCTCGGCCCCCTCGAGCCAGAGCGCGAAGCACGCCTTGTGATCGCGCGAAAACCCCTTCGCCGACGCGAGCGCCCGGCCCGCCGCAAAGAGGCTCGCCGCCGCCTCGAAGGCCGTGGCGGCCATGGCCCGCCGGCCGGCGCGTAGATCGAGCCGTGCGATGTCCATGCGCTCGGTCTCGTCCGTGATTTCCCGCGCGCCCAGGTTCAGGTGGCGCACGACCTCGAGCAGGTCCTCGTCCGGCACCTGCCCGCTGACATCCGAGGCGCCGCCGGACGAGCCGGACAAGCCGGCTGTGCCCCGGGCTCCGCCGCCGCGCGCCATGAGCAGCCGGCCGATGGCGAGGTGCACCGCCGGCCGCTCCGCCTCGGGCACGAGCGCGTAGCAGGCCTCCTTCACCCGGTCGTGCAGGAAGCGGTACGGGACCGCGACGTCCGTCGGCTCGAGCGCGTCCCCGGCCTCTTCGAGGAGCCGGTAGTTGCCGCCGAGCGGCTGGACCAGCCCCTCGCGCAGCGCCTCCCGCAGATCCGCGGCGACGGCCGCGGGCGATCTCTCGACGATCGTCGCGAGCGTGCGGAGATCGAACGACGGGCCGATGCACGACGCGCACATCAGGGCGCGGCGCGTCGCGGGCGCGAGCCGCTCGATCTTGCGCGCCATCAGCGCGAGCACGTTGTCGGTGACCATCGCGCCCTTGACGCGCGTGAGGTCCCAGACGAACCCGCGCGCCTCGGGGTCGAAGCGGAGCAGCCCGTCGCTCTCTAGCTCACGCAAGAACTGGCCGAGGAAGAGCGGATTCGAGTGCGTCTTGTCCCGGATCAGGGCCGCGAGCGGCTCGGCTCGCCCGAGGTCCGCATGCAGCGCCTCGGCCACGATCTCCGTCACTGCCGCGGGCGGCAGCGGCCCCAGCGTGAGCTTGAATGGCTCGATCCCCGCCTCGCGCAGCGTGCCTATCGTCGCGGTGAGCGGGTGCGCGGCGTCCACCTCCTCGTCGCGGTAGGCGCCGACCACGCACAGGTGGCGCGCATCCATATCCATGAGCAGGCGGCCGAGCAGGTCGAGCGACGCCAGGTCTGCCCACTGCAGGTCGTCGAAGAACATGACCAGCGGGGCGTCCTCACGCGAAAAGACGGACAGGAAGCGCCGGATCAGGAGCGCCAGGCGGTTCTTCGCCTCGCTCGCGCTGGTTGCCGGTAGCTCCGGCTGCGGCCCGATCACGAGCTCGAGATCCGGGCAGAGGTCGGTCACGACCCGCCCGTACTGGCCGAGCGCGGCCTGGATGGCGTGCTTCTTCGCCAGGAGGGTGTCGGGCGGCTCGGCCAACGCTTGCCGCACGAGCGCGCGGATCACCTGCGAGAAGGCCGAGAGCGGCATGCTCCTCGCCATCGCGTCGAATTTGCCGGGGGCGAAGTACGCTTCGCGCGCCTGGGTCGCACAGAGCTCGCGCACGAGCGCCGACTTGCCGATGCCGGGCGGGCCCACCACGAGCGAGAGGGCGGCCGCGCCGGAACGCGCTCGATCGAGCGCGGCCTCGAGCGCGCCGAGCTCGGCCTCGCGACCCACGAGCCGATCGGGCAACACGACGTCCTCCACCAGGTCGTCCCGGCCCAGCGGGAACGGCTCCACGGTCCCGCTCGCATCGAGCCGCCGCTGGCACTCTTCCAGATCCGAAAGGAGCCCCCTCGCGCTCTGGTAGCGATCTTCCGGGGCCTTCGCCAGGAGCCTCATCACGACGTCGGACAGGCCGCGCGGCACGTCCTTGACGACCGCGTGCGGCGGCGCCGGCACCCGCGTCAGGTGCGCGTGAATCGCCTCCGTCGCGTCCGCGGCCTGGAACGGCGTGGCTCCGGTCAGCATGTGGTAGAGCGTCACGCCGAGCGAATACAGGTCCGAGCGCCGGTCGACAGGTCGATTCATCCGGCCCGTCTGCTCCGGCGCGATGTACGCAGGCGTCCCCTCCAGCCCCTCCATCGCCGAAGCCTCCTGGGTCTCCTGGGCCAGGCGGGCGGCGATGCCGAAATCGATCAGGCGCGGCGAGAGCGTCGCCTCGTCGATCATCACGTTGCGCGGCTTGATGTCCTTGTGGATGATATGCCGCCGGTGGAGCGTGTCGAGCGTGCGCACGAGCGGCGCCACGATGCGCAGCGTCGTCTTCGCCTCGAGGCGCCCGCGCCTCGCGATCAAATCGGCGAGGCTTGTCGGGCCGAGGTCCTCGAGCACGAACGCGAGGCCGCGGCCATGCGGGAGGAGGTCGAGCGCCCGCGGCACACCCGGCATGGAGAGATCGCGCAAGATCGCGTGCTCCCGCCGGAGCCGGGCGAGGTGGCGGAAGGTCGGGTAATCGCTCTGTGTGACCTTGACGGCGACGGGCGCACCGTCTCCGCGACGACGACCTCGATACAGAGCCGTTTCGATCCCTTGATGGACGAGCACGTCCAGCGTGACCCCTGAAACCTCGATGGGTTCTCCAGTCCTCGAGAGCATGTCGAGGTCGTATCCGGGATTCGGGAGAAACGCCACGGCTCTGTTGGTGGACCACCCCACAGAACAACGACTCTCGGAAATCGGGATTGCAATCCTTTGCCGAGCAGGCGAGCTGCGCAGAGGGCTGTGGCGATCCTGCGTGGTTGGGCTCGCTGTCACCCTTGATGCTTGTCCCGACGCATCGCCTCTCCGCGTCGGATACTTCATCTGATACGCCATGTCGCCGCGGCTTGTACGCTGAATCGCTCCAGGGCAAAGCAGGGACGTGCGCAGCACCTTACGGGTCGCTCCGCTCTCAGGCTCCCGGTCAGAAGTGTTACCAGGGCGAGGTGTCGCGTTCAGCGAAGAGCGCTCGATGTCATCCCGACGTCGCGCGTCGCTCGCGCGTCCTCCCGAGGATATCGATGCCGCGGTGTTCGTGGGAGTTGACCCCGCGTGCGCGGGGACGAAGTCTCTCGCTCACCTTACCCGACCCCCTCCGCGGCCGACGAGGCGAGTCGGCCCATCACATCGTTTCGACCGACTTGAGCATCTCCGGGATGAAGTGGAGTCTCGGCCGGAGCAGCCTGTCGCGGCGCCCGGGCTGTCGGACCTGGAGCATGGCGCCGGTCGCGGAGCTGTTCGAGGCATCCAGCAGATCGTCGGTGAACGTGTAGCTGTAATTCTCTTGCTTGGTCGGTGTCTTGTCCTGCGCAGCGGCCTCGGAGATCGAGACGCAGAGAAACAGCAGCGCGGCTGTGACTGAAATAAGCGATCGCGACTTCATCATGCCTCCTCGCCTTTATCGGACACGGGCGAGGACCGCACATTGGGACCCTTTTTGCCGAGCTCGATGTCGCGTCGCGGAGCTCGCCGGCGCGGCCGCGGCGCCAGCGCGCGGAGCGCCCGCCCGGGGTGCCCGCTCCAGCGGGCCGCCCCAAGGGGACGATGCGCCTCTGCGTTCTGTGCCGACAGGCGCGCTCGATGTCGTCGCAGGGGCCCTCCTGGACGGACCACCCGATCTGGTGACAACGCAGGTGACATCGCTCTCCTTCCGCGTAGAATCGGGCTCGATGCTCACCTGCAGTCGAAGGAGCACGACGGGCGGCCTCATCGTTGCGGTCGTCGCGGCGCTCGCCGTGGTCGTCCCCGCCGGAGCGGCGAGGGCGACCGAGGAGACGCCGGCAAAGGTGGCGAACGGCATCGCCGTCGGCGCTCAGCTGGAGGCGCTCGCGGACGTCAAGGTCGCGCGCGCCGAGGTCGCCCGGGGCTCCAGGGTGAGCGTGGCCAGGCTGATCGAGCGCCAGGGCCAGCTCACCGCCGTCGACGTCGAGCTCGCCGACGGCCACGTCGCGCGCGTGGCGATGGCGACCGTCCGCACGTCGTTCCGCGTCCTCTCCGAGTAGCCGTCTTCTTCGCGTCGCTCGAGTCGCCGGCTTCTTCACCCCCGCGCGCGATCGCGGCTAGGGTGCCACCATGCGGAACCCCGCCAAGGTGCGCGTCGCCGTCCTGTTCGGCGGCCGCTCGGCCGAGCACGAGATCTCCCTCCTGTCCGCCCGCTTCGTCGTCGAGGCGCTCGACCGCGACCGCTTCGAGCCGATGCTCATCGGCATCGACAAGTCCGGCCGCTGGCTGCTCCAGGAAGAGGCGCTGCTCCTCGGCGCCGCGCGCGACCCCCGCCTCGCCCGGCTGAACGAGGCGATGCCGGAGATCGCCCTCGACGCCCACCCCGGGCCCGCGGGCGAGGCCACGCTGACCGTGCCGGGCGGCGCGCGCTCGCCGATCGACGTCGTCTTCCCCGTCCTGCACGGGCCCACCGGGGAGGACGGCTGCGTCCAGGGCCTCCTCGAGCTCGCCGGCGTCCCGTACGTCGGCTCCGGCGTGCTCGGCTCCGCCGTGGGGATGGACAAGGACGTGATGAAGCGCCTGCTCCGAGAGGCGGAGATCCCGATCGTCCCCCACGTCACGCTCCGCCGGGCCGCGTGGGACCGCGATCGCGGCGCGTGCATCGAGCAGATCGCCGCCCTCTCCGCCGGCAGCGCCGGCTTCGGGCCGATCTTCGTCAAGCCCGCGAACCTCGGGTCGTCCGTCGGGGTCCGGCGCGTCAAGGCGCGCTCCGAGATCGAGGCGGCCGTCGAGCACGCCTTCGAGTTCGACCTGAAGATCGTCTGCGAGCAGGGCATCGAGGGGGTGCGCGAGATCGAGTGCTCCGTGCTCGGCGACGACGACCCCATCGCCTCCGTGCCCGGCGAGATCGTGGTCGGGCACGCCGACGGCTTCTACTCCTACGCCGCGAAGTACATCGACGCCGACGGCGCCACGATCCGGATCCCGGCCGACCTCTCCCCGGCCGAGGCGAACGCCGTGCAGCTGGTCGCGCTCCGCGCGTTCCGCGCGCTGGAGGCGTCGGGGATGGCCCGCGTCGACCTCTTCCTCTCGCCCGATCGCGCGCTCTACGTGAACGAGATCAACACCATCCCCGGCTTCACGGCGATCTCGATGTACCCGAAGCTCTGGGAGGCGAGCGGCATCCCCGCGCGCAAGCTGATCGAGCGCCTCATCGGGCTCGCGCTCGAGCGCGGCGCGCGCAAGGCCCGCCTCAGGACGAGCGCCTAGCGCCGCGCGGCGGCCGTCAGCCCGCGTCAGCCCCCGTCGAGCCGCACGCCGGGGGCGCCGAGCGCGGGCCGCCGCACGAGGCGCGGGCCGAGCGCCTCGAGGATGCGCGCGTGGCGCTCGGCGGGCGCCCACACGAGGATGTGCCCGCCGCCGCCTGCGCCGCACACCCGGAGGACCTCGACCCCGAGGCCGTCGAGCCGCCGCTCCAGGGAAAGCGCGAGCGCGCTCGCCGCCCTCGAGAGGCGCACCTTCGCGGCCGCGCCCCGGCGCATGCCCGAGAGCACCAGCGAGAGCGAGCCGATCTCGAAGCCGCGCGCGACCTCGCCGGCCGCCGCCACGAGCTCGCCCTTCGCGTCGCACGCCGAGCCGGAGTCCATCCGATCCAGCACCTCGCCCGACACGCGCCGCACCTCCGTGTCCACGAGCAGCAGCCCCGCCGAGAGCGCGGGCACGAGGTCCGGGCAGCCGATCGCGAGCGGACGCACCCCCGAGCAGCCGCCGGCGTCGAAGGCGAGATCGAGCAGCCCCCCGAACGCCGCGAACACCTGATCCTGCGCGCCGCACGCGTTGCACAGGCGCTCGCGCTCGATCGCGACCGCCTCGCGCGCCAGAGCCTCCGGCGCCACGGCCTCTCCGAGCGAGGCGCGCAGCGCGAACAGCGCCGCCACCGCCACCGACGCGCTGCCGCCCAGGCCAGCCCCGGGCGACGTCTCGCTCTCGACCCGCAGGGCGACCCCGTCGCCCACGCCCGCCGCGGAGAGCGTCGCCTCGACCAGGCGGAACGCGAGATCGTCGCGCGGAGGATCCGCGCGGCGCCGCAGGAGGACGCGCGCCCCTCCGGCGCCGCCGGCGCCCTCGGTCGGGCGCGGCTCCGCCCGCCCCTCGCCGCGCGCGGCGAGCTCGAGCCGCACCCAGCCTCGATCGAACGGCTCGACGATCACGCGCACGCGCAGATCGATCGCGGCGCCCACGACGCGCCCGCCGTCCTGTCGGGCGATGCCGGGCAGGTCGCTGCCACCCCCGGCGAAGGAGACGCGCATCGGCGCGCTCGAGGCCGCGCGCCACAGCGGGCTTCGCAGCGTTCGCGGCGCGGAGAGGGAGCCGGCGCAGGGGGTGCTCATGCTGTCCTTCGGCGCGAGCGCGACCCGCCGGGACGCGAGCCCGCCCCAGGGACCGAGGCGGAGCGCCCCGCGGCGGCACCCGGTGCAGGGAGCAGGCCATCGATGGAGCGCCCGGCGTGCACGCTCCCGCTCAGTCCCGCTCAGTCCCGCTCAGTCCCGCTCGGTTCCGCTCAGTTCAGGTCCTTGCTCGCGGGCTCGCTCCGCGGCGAGGGCTGCGCGCGGGCCGCGTCGAGGATCCGGTCGATCACCCTGAGCCCGGCCGCGAACATGTCCCGCTCAGCGCGCTCGCCGCCGGCGTGCACCTCGGCCGCCTTCTCCCGGAGGGCGAGGGCGTCGCGGCGGACGACCGGGAGGCGGGCCGCGCCCGCCGCCTCGGCGATGCACCCGGCGAGATCGTAGATGAGGAACGCGTCCTCCTCGCTGATCCGGGCCTCCGTACGGCGCCCCTCGGCGCGGGCGCGCGCCGGAGATCCGGAAGCGCGATCCCCCCGGGCGTGCGGCGCGACCTCCCGATCGTCGTCGTCCCCGATCGAGCCCGAGGAGACGCGGTCGAGCAGGCTGGTCAGCTCGACCCGGTAGGCGGCGAGGACCAGCGCGCAGAGCGCCCCGCGATCGCGCAGCGAGAAGAGGATCAGCTCGAGGAGCCGGTCGGACCGGGTCGCGCAGTTTTGCATCGCTGCCTTGTACGGCGTCCGCCCACGTGACCTCAATCCAGAACGCCACCGCCCGCGGCGGATCCGCCCTCGGACGCGGGGCACGTTACGCACCGAGGGCGCTCGCGTGGCGCGCGCCGGCCCGTCGAGGCGCACGCCGAGGCGCGAACCGCCCCGTCGAGGCGCGCGCCGGCCCGTGGAAACGCGCCGAAGCGCGGATAGCGTGGGGGGCCCCACGCGGCGGTTGCGGAGCTGTGCCGGATCGGTCAATAGGTCCGACCCTCCTGCGTCAACGGGCCGCGACGGATGTCTGGCGTGCTGACGCTCCGGCTCAGCCTGTCACCTCATCCACCATCGCATCGGCATCCCCGTGACCGCGAATCGTTCTACGAGCCCCACGCCCACCCGAGAGCAGTCCACCGCGCCGTCCTCGGCCACCATCACGACGTCCACCCGGCCTGCGCCGCCCACGCCTCCCACGTTTGCGGACGGCGCGCCCGGCGCCGGGCTGAGCGAGCACGGCGCGGCGATCGTGCACGAGGAGGAGGCGCTGCTCGCCCGCGTCACCGCGCACCTCGCCGCCGCCGCGACCAAGCCGTCGCGCCCGCCGCCTGCCGAGAACTACGAGGAGCAGCTCCTCTCGCTGCGCGATCAGATCGCGGCGGCGCGGCTGGAGGACGTGCCGGCGCTGGTGCAGCAGATGGAGCGCCTGCAAGGGATCGCCGCGCGGCGGAACGAGAACGTCGTCGAGCCCGTCGATCCGAAGTCGCCCTACTTCGGCCACCTGCGCCTCCGGGAGAAGGGCCGCCCCGAGCGCGACGTCCTCATCGGGCGCACGACGCTCGTCGACGCGAGCGCGGGCGTGCGGATCGTCGACTGGCGCCACGCCCCGGTCAGCCAGATCTACTACCGCTACGAGGAGGGCGCGGAGTACGAGGAGACCTTCGGCGAGCGCGACGTCGAGGGCACCGTGCTCGTGCGGCGCACCGTGACGATCGACGACGGCGAGCTCTATCGCATCTCGGCGCCGCAGGGGACGCTCGTGCGCGGGCCCTCGGGCGGCTTCCGCGAGATCGCGACGCGGGCGACCGAGCTCTCCGGCGGGCAGGGCAGCGCGGTGCGCCCCGAGGACATGCGCGACATCGCGCGCGCGGCGGCGGGCGGCGCGCGCGGCGGGCTCGGGACGGGGGCGGCGTTCCACGCCCGCGAGGACCGGCACCTCCCGGAGATCGCGGCGCTCCTCGACCCGCGGCAGTTCGAGCTCATCTCGAAGCCGGACGCCGGCATCGTGGTCATCCAGGGCGGCGCCGGCAGCGGCAAGACGACGATCGGCGTCCACCGGCTCGCCTTCCTCTCCTACAACGGAGGCCGCCGCTTCACCGCCGACAAGATGCTCGTCATCGTCGGCAGCCCCGCGCTCCGCGCGTACATCAGCGAGGCGCTCCCCGCGCTCGGCCTGGGCGGCATCGCGGTCGAGACGTTCTCCGAGTGGGCGCGCGCGGCCCGGAAGCGCGCGTTCCCGTGGCTCGAGGCGCCGATCGAGGAGAACACGCCCTCGGTCGTGACCCGCTACAAGACCCACCCGGCGATGCTCCACCTCCTCGAGCAGCGCGCGGCGGAGCTCAAGGACGACGCGCGGGCGCGGCGCGACTCGCGCGGCACCCTCGCTTTCTGGGCGGACGTGCTCACCGATCTCGACCGGGTGATGGCCGCCTTCGAGGCGGCGGGCGACCCCGAGTTCGGCCCGGAGCAGGTGAAGCGCGCGTGGCGCTGGTGCGCGGACCGCTGCCCCGCCGTGCTCGACCTCGACCCCGGCGACCGCGCCGAGCGCAAGGCGGCGATGGCCGACGAGCCCGCGGACGACGACGACGACCGGGGCGGGGACGGGCGCGAGGTCTCGAGCGACGACCGCGCGGTGCTCGACCCCGAGGACGACGCGCTCCTCCTGCGGGCGTACCAGCTGCTCCGGGGCGAGCTCCGCAAGGGGAAGAACGTGCTCGTCTACGAGCACCTCTTCGTGGACGAGGCGCAGGATCTCGCGCCGATCGACCTCGCGGTGCTGCTCGGCGTCGTGGCCGAGCCGCGCAGCGTGACGCTGGCGGGCGACACGGCGCAGCGGCTCTTCATGGACTCCGGCTTCCGCGACTGGCGGGCGACGCTCGACGACCTCGGCCTGTCGCGGGTCGACGTCGAGCCGCTGCGCATCGCGTACCGCTCGACGCGCGAGGTGCTCGCGTTCGCCCGCGCGGTGCTGGGCCCGCTGGCGGATCCGACGCCGCCCCTCGCCCCGCGCAGCGGGGCGCCGGTCGAGCACCACCATTTCCCGAGCGCCGGCGCGGCCGTCGCGTTCCTGGCCGACGCGATCCGCCCGCTGTTCGCGCGCGAGCCCCGCGCGACGCTGGCGATCCTGGCGCGCCACCCCGAGCAGGCGGACGTCTACTACGACGCCCTCAGGATGGCCGAGATCCCGAACCTCCGGCGCGTGCGCGCCTACGAGTTCGCGTTCCGCCCCGGCGTCGAGGTGACCGAGGTCCGGCAGGTGAAGGGCCTCGAGTACGACTACGTGGTGCTGGTCGACGTGAACGCGTCGACCTACTCGGCCGACGACGAGTCGCGGCACCTGCTCCACATCGGGGCGACGCGCGCGGCGCACCAGCTCTGGGTGATCTCGACGGCGGCGCCGTCGCCGCTCGTGCCGGACTGGCTGGGCTGAGGGGCAGGGGGACGAAGGGACCGCTCGAGCGCAGCCGAGCTGTGCCGCCGCCCTCGGAAGGCATCGGAAAGGGGAATGGACACAATCGACACCGGGCCGTGAGAGAATCCTTGACCGGAGCGAGGCCGTGAGTAGATTCCCTCTCGCGCGGTGGAGCAGCCTGGTAGCTCGTCGGGCTCATAACCCGAAGGTCGTGGGTTCAAATCCCGCCCGCGCAACCACGACCCAAGTAGCAAGAGGACGCGAGGATTGGCCGGAAAGGCCACCTCGCGTTTTTCGTTTTCAGGGTCTGTCTGCTGACGCCGAGCGTGAGACCGGAGAGGCGGTCTGAGCGATCCCGCCGTCCGGTCCCTTCAGGCGAGCGCTGCTCGTCGCGCGCTTTGCCTGCTCGCTTGGTGTGTGCCTCTCGGGAGAGGTCCTGGTCGTCCCGGCGGCCTCGCGCGCCCTGGGTCCCAGTCGTTCCATCGGAGCGCGGCGGCGCGGAGCGGCTCGAGCGCAAGGGCGATGAGGGGGGCACACCCCTTCTGGAACATCGAGCGTCGACGGCGTGAACTCAATCGCTCTCTGCGGCTCCGGCGCGTTGCCGCTCCGATGCCCTGTCCGTCGGCGGTGTCGCTCGGGAAGTGCGCAGCGCTACGGAGCCGGTACAGGTGCGGTTCGCCAGCGCCACATCCGCGGCCTCGGTCCGCTCGTCGCGCAGCCGCGCCCCCGGCGAGGTCGCCGCGATCTGCGCGCGTTCGTCGTGCGTTCGTTGCGCCTTGGTCGGGCGTTGGTGGACATGGCGCGCGCTTTCACGGGCGTCTCGCGCCGGCGGCGCAGCCCTCTCGCCGCGCCGTAGGCAGGCGCCGGCCCCGTGATGTAGGATGCCGATAGAGGCGGCTCCTGTGCTCTGAACACGCGCGCCGCGGCGCGCACCTCACCGGCGCATTCCCGGTAACCTCCAGCGGACAACCACGATGGCCAAACCGAACGATCCCTTCGCACCCTCGACCAACACGCGCGGCGCCGCGACGCCGGGGGATGCTGCCAAGCCGCAACGCAGCGCCACCGCGCCCGCGGCGCGTGCGTTGCCCTCTGCGGGGCCTGCCACCCAGCGAGGGCCGGGGGCCTACGGCGCGCCCGAGTTCCTCAACAAGGCGCGCAGCGCGCAGCCGCCGGAGCTCCTGAGCCAGCGCACCATCGAGCTCGTGCAGTGGTCCTGGGCGAAGGTGATGCCCATCTCGGACGCCGCGGCGGCGCTGTTCTATGAGCGGCTGTTCACGCTCGAACCGTCGGTGCGGCCGCTGTTCAAGAACGATATCGCCGAGCAGAAGAAGAAGCTCATGCAGACGCTCTCCGTGGCCGTCGATGGGCTGAACAACCTGCCCAAGCTCGTGCCGGTGCTCCAGGCCCTCGGCGTCCGGCACCAGGGCTATATGGTCGTCGATCGGCATTACGACGTGGTGGGCGAGGCGCTGCTCTGGACGCTGCGCGAGGGGCTCGGCGACTCCTTCTCGGCCGACGTCGAGTCCGCGTGGAAAGAGGTCTACGGCGTGGTCTCGGACGTCATGAAGAAGGCCGCCGCGGCCCACTCGGCCGTGGGCGGCGCGCAGGCGCACCCCTCGCCGGCGCCGGCCGGGAGGGAGGCCCCGCGGATCGGCTCCCAGCAACCGGCGCAGCGCTCGGCGCCCGTGGAGCATGCGGTGCAGATGCCGAAGTCGGTGCCGCCGCCCTCGTCGACCAAGGCCTCGCGGACGCTCGTCGGGGTCGTGCCGCCCTGGCAGGGCGACCCGCCGCCGCCCGCGCCCGCCGCGGCGCCCGCGGGCGCGCCGATCAGCCTGCGCACCATCGAGCTCGTGCAGCGATCGTGGGCGAAGGTGATGCCCATCTCGGACGCCGCGGCGGCGCTCTTCTATGACCGCCTCTTCGAGCTCGAACCGTCGGTGCGGCCGCTGTTCAAGAACGACATGGCCGAGCAGAAGAAGAAGCTCATGCAGACGCTCGCCGTGGCCGTCGATGGGCTGAACAACCTGGGCAGGCTCGTGCCGGTGCTCCAGGCGCTCGGCGTGCGGCACCACGGCTACATGGTCGTCGATCGCCATTACGACGTGGTGGGCGAGGCGCTGCTCTGGACGCTGCGCGAAGGGCTGGGCGACGGCTTCACGCGCGACGTCGAGTCGGCATGGACCGAGGTCTACGGCGTGATCGCGGACGTCATGAAGAAGGCGGCCGCAGATCACGTCGCGAGCGGGGGCGGTCGCAAGGCCGACGCCGCGCCCGTGCGGGAGCGGGCGCCCGCGCAGCGGCCGCCCCTCTCGGAGCAGCGCGCGCCGGCGCCGTCGAGCGTCACGGAGGTGATGCCGGCGAAGAGGCGCCCGGGCCCGCTCGACGAGGACGCCGACACGCTGCACTACCAGACCAACCCTGCCCATGAGGCCATGATGACCAGCGGTATCCACCACGAGGAGTCCCGGGCGGCGGCGCGCCCGGCATCCGCAGCGCCCCCTGCCGTCGCGAGCGCGAGCCCGCAGGGGCTCGTCATCCCGTGGGCGGGCCAGGACATGGTCGTCAACGTCCACGTCAAGCTGGACGGTCCGCTGGTGACGGTCCCGGTCTCCTCGCCCGGGATTACGTCGCCGGCGGTCGCGGCGCCCGTCGTGCTGGAGCCGACTGGCCCGAGCGGCCTCGCCGCGGGGCTCGCGATCGCCCTGCTCTCGATCGCCGCCTCGATGGCCACGGCCATCCTGATGACGGTGGGTGGCGCCGACAAGGCTGCGGCGGGCGTGGGCGCCGCGGCCGGCGCGGGCGCCGCGCCCAACATCGCGTCCCTCGCGACCTACGCCGTGCCGATCATCGTCACGGTCCTCGTCCTCTCCGCGTTCACGATGGGACACATCCTGGGGCGGGGTCGGGCGCGGAGCGACGCGGGGCCCGGCGCGGGGCAGCTGTGAGCTCCTCGTGCGGGTCGTGAGCGGGTCGTGGACTGGAAGCCGACGCATTCGCCCGGCGAGCGCACGGGTTTGATGGCAAGATGGGAATGAGAGTCCGATGATCGCGGAGCCTGCGAGTACGCTGACCCACCTGGCGGGACAGTGGCTGGGACCCTTCCAGCTGATCCAGCTGCTCGGCATCGGCGCGATGGGCGCCGTGTACCTGGCCAGGGACAGCGTGCTCCAGCGCGACGTCGCGGTGAAGCTGATCGCGAAGGGGAGCGCGGACACCGATCCCGAGCGGCGCGACCGCTTCCTGCGCGAGGCGCGCGCGGCGGCGCGCCTCCTCCACCCGAACGTGGTGCAGATCTTCCAGGTCGGCGAGGACGAGGACGTCCGCTACATCGCCATGGAGTACGTCCACGGCCTCACCATGGCGCAGGCGGCCAAGCAGCACGGCGGCCGCCTGCCGGAGCAGTTCGGGATCGAGAAGATGCGCGAGGCCGCGGCGGCGCTCGAGCTCGCGGCGTCGTTCGGCATCTCCCACCGCGACGTCAAGCCCGCCAACCTCCTCCTCAATGCGTCGGGGACGCTCAAGATCGCCGACTTCGGCCTGGCGTCCCATCCGGAGAGCGGTCCGCTCGGCGGCAGCGCCGCCCGCACGCTGGAGGGCACGCCGTTCTACATGAGCCCGGAGCAATGGACCGGGCAGGACATCGCGCCTCCGTCGGACATCTACAGCCTCGGCTGCACGTTCTACCACCTGCTCGTGGGCAGGACGCCCTTCTCGGCGCGGGATCTCGCTGGCTGCTTCCAGGCGCACTGCCACGCGCCCGTCCCGGATCCGAAGCTGGCGATGCCGGACATCGACCCGCTCCTCGCGGAGCTCTTGCGCCGCTGCATGGCGAAGAGGCCTCAGGAGCGGCCGTCGGCCGGGCACATCGTGGCGTTCCTCGAGGACATGCTGATGCTCCGGCGCAGCAGCGTCAGGCCGCGAGAGATGGCGGAGCCGAAGAGCGCGCTGCTCGGCTCGCCCGTGGATCTCTCCGATACGAGGATAAGCGAGCTCCCAGCGCCGCCGAGGGGCCCGCTCGCGACGCCGACGGGCACGATCCTGGTGAACAGCTCGACCGCCGTCGGGCACTTCACCGGCCAGTACAGCTACCGTGATCATTTCGGGCTGACCGGCTATCCGTTCAGCGACATCCGGCAGCCGAGCTTCTTCTGGGACGCGGGCCCTTATGCCTGGATCCTGAGGACGCTGGCGTCGCAGATCGTGGCCGGGCAGCGCCCGGCGATCCTCGTGGGCGAGCCGGGGAGCGGCCGGACCTTCGTCTGTGAGATGATCAAGAACAAGGTCCCGCGGATCCATGTCTTCTCGGTCGAGCCGCAGCTGCTCTTCGGGACGCGGCCGCTCGTGTCGCTGTGCAGGCAGGTGGGGGCGACGGCCATCACACCGACGCTGAGCCAGCAGTTCCTCGTCGACGCGTTCCTCGGGCAAGCGCTCCTCCGCGCAGGGTCGGACGCGATCGCGGTGCTGGTCGTCGACGGCGTCGATCCGGAGGATCACGAGCTCCTGATGGAGATCCATGACATCCTGCGCTGCGCCCCGGCGGGCAAGCTCTCGATGATCCTGGTGGGCGCCCCCGATCTCCCCGCGACCCTCGCCTCGAACGGCGTGCCGCGCGAGCTCTACTCCGGCGCTCAGTCGCTCCTCTTGCCCGGCATGACGCAGCAGGAGATGATCGAATACATCGACTTCAGGATGTGCTCGGTCGGAGGGAGCAGGCGGGGGCTCCAGATGGACCTCGCGTCGCAGCAGCTGCTGCACGCGAGGAGCGGCGGTAGCCCGAAGCTCATCAACATCTACTGCCACAACGCGCTGACGATCGCCGCGCTCCAGGGCGAGACGGACGTGAGCCTGTCGTCGATCCGCCTGGGAATGAAGAGCAAGAGCTACCTCACCGCCGAGGCGGCCACGAACCTGATCCGGGGCTGAGCGCGCGCCTCCAGCGGGTCGTCAGGCGCGGCCGGAGCGGTCGTGCGCGGGGCGATCGCAACGCGCTCGCGCGCTGGCCAATCCCCCTCATTCGTCGCCGCGTTAGCTGTCGTTTCCGGCGGTTCCGACTGGTGCGACCGTCCTGGCCGCTCCGGTCGCGGACGGCGCGCTCGGCGGCGCGGCGGGGAGGGGGGCGCGCCCGGGCATTGCGGCGAGCACCGCCGCGTCCGTCATCGGCGCGCGCGGCACATTCAGCGCGCGTCCAATACGCGCCCTCGAATGCTTGTCGTTGTCGATGCACCTGCCGCGCGTGTATGCGCTGAGCCGGTCGCGCGGCTCCTGCTTGCGGCACGCCCCGAAGGATCCCTTGATCAGCGCGAGTCCCGCGCGAAAGCATTTCTCTCGATCCCCGACGAGATCCTCGTGCGACCACCCCTCCCGGGTCTTGCCGGCGCCGACGCGGACCTGGAGCAGACAGGAGTCGAGCCCCGAGCCGCGCGCGAGCTTCCCGAGCCCGAGGTCCACGTCGCGACGGTAACCGCTCTCGAAATACGCGATCGATAAGAGCAGCGCCATCGTCTCGGCTCGACCGCGCGGGCCGCCGAAGAGCGGCTTCAATGCGGGATCATAGGCAACCTTCGCCGCCGCGCGCGCGATCTCGTGGTAGCGCGCACGGCCTTCCTCGGGCGTCTCGACCGCGTCCTTGATGAAGCTCTTCCCAGGCGGGGCCCATGTCATCATGATACCAACAGCCCACGCGATAATCGTATCCATAAGACATGTAAGGTCATGGGCTACCTCTGTGTCAAGCAATTCGGACAGCCTGGCTGGGATTGTCGTCGTGCGTTGTATGATGGCGTGCCGCTCAGTGTGCATTATAACGTCCTCGTCAAATTGCGAATGACCTGGGAAGCGGTGCGTCGTACGTGGTGCGCAATCGTTTTCGCACTGGCTCGCACTGGATTTGTGTTCGGTTGTGTTCGGTTGTGTTCAGTTACGTTTGTTGCGTTTGTTGCGTTTGTTGCGCTCGGCTTCGCGAGATTGCGGGTGTGCTCGCGGTCAAATTCGCGCCGAGTTGTCTCGCGCTCTCGCCGCGGGGCTCACGAATGGAGTGGCCCTCTCCAGTCCTCGAGAGAGCGACTGGCCCTCACCGGGCTGGGAGCGGTGATGTGCTGCGCGCGCGCTCGACGCGAGGCGCGCGTCAGGCCTTCTCGGGGGCGTCTTCTTCGGAGGTCGCGCGCGTGTCTTCGAGCCGGTCGACCGCGCGCAGCTCGGGGAACAGCCATGCCCAGAGCAGCACGACCGCGATCGTCCCGAGGCCGCCGAACACCACGGTGGGCACCGTCCCGATGAGCCTCGCGAGGGTGCCCGACTCGAGCTCTCCGAGCTCGTTCGAGGCGCCGACGAACACCATGTTGACCGCGCTCACGCGGCCGCGCATCTCGGGCGGCGTGGCGAGCTGCTCCAGGGTCATCCGCACGACGACGCTCACCATGTCGGCGGCGCCCATCACGGTGAGCGCGACGAGCGAGAGGGGGAAGCTCCGCGACAGGCCGAACACCACCGCGGCGAGCCCGAAGAGCCCGACGCAGAGGAGCATCCTCGGCCCGGCGCGCCGCGTGATGGGCCGGAAGGCGAGGACCACGGCCATGAGCCCGGCCCCGACGGCCGGCGCGGCGCGCAGGAAGCCGAACCCCTGCGGGCCGACCCCGAGCACGTCGGTCGCGTAGATCGGCAGCAGCGCGACCGCGCCGCCCAGGAAGACGGCCGCGAAGTCGAGCGAGATCGACGCGAGGAGGACCTTCTTCCGGTAGACGTAGCGCAGCCCGGCGAGCGCGGTGGCGAGCGACGGCGGCTTCCTCTCCAGGCGGCCGGCGGGCGCCCGCACGGCCAGGGGCCCGGCGCACGCCGCGGCGAGCGCGAGGCTCGCGCTCAGGTAGACGGGCGCAGGCGCCTTCCAGAGCGCGTAGAGCAGCCCGCCCAGGCTCGGCCCGCCGATGGCGCCGACCTGCCAGAGCGTCGATTGCCACGTCACCGCGTTCTGGAAGTGCTCCGTCGGCACGAGCGTGGGCAGGAGCGCCGAGCCGGCCGGCCCCTGGAAGGCGCGCACCGTGCCGAGGAGCACGAGGACCCCGTAAATCGCCGGCAAATTCGGGCTCGGCGAGCGCGCGAGGAAGAAGAGCGCGAGCGCCGCGAGCGCCGAGGTGAGGTAGCAAAGGACGAGGATCCGCCGCCGATCGAAGCGATCCGCCGCGTGCCCCGACGCGAGGGACAGCCCCGCGACAGGGAGGAACTGGGCGAGCCCCACATAACCGAGCGCGAGCGGATCTCGCGTGAGGTCGTAGATCTGATACCCCACGGCGACCGATTGCATCTGGTAGGCCACCGTGGCCAGAAGGCGGGCCGCCGCGTAAACGCAAAAATCGCGCGATGTGAAGGCGGCGAAGGGCGACGACGGCTTCAGGGCGGCGGGGGCGGTGGCCATGAACGAGTCCGGGCGACGTTCATGGCGCATTCCAGCGAGGGTCGCCAGGCTGCGATGCTGCGGTTACGGGCCGGGAGATCGAGCGCCAGGTCGCTGCACCCCGCGCGCCGTGGAGGGGTTGCATCCCGGGCACTGTGAGGGAGAGCAGGGACGGTCCGGGCACCACGGCCGGTCATCGGGACGGTCACGTTCGCGTGGCCTCGGCGTGGAACACTGGCGCGCCGACTTGGACCTGTGGTAAGCGGCAGCCACACATGATGCTCCTTGGACATGACACTTCGTCGGGACGGGCGCGCGACCTCGCCGAGCAGGCGTGGCGCGCCTGGACGCTGTTTGGCAGCCGCTCCCGCCGTGGGCGTGATGGCCGGCGCGACGACGACGACGACGACGACGATTTCCCGCGGCCGAACGCGATCCTCACGTGGCTCCCGATGCTGGGACGCGCCGTCTCGCCGCTGCCCGCCTGATCTACGCGCCGCTCAGGGCCCGCTCGCCGTCAGCGTGAGCGAGCCGTCGCGGAGGCTCACGACGCGGTCTGCGGTCGCGACGCGCGACCAGTCGAACTCGCGGAGCAGCTCCGTCGGCGTGCACAGATCGGGGCGATCCCGCAGGCCGACGCAGCAGGCGAGCGCGCCGGTGAGCGCGGGCGCGCTCCGGGCGAGCGCCGCCCCGCGCGCCGCGCCGTGCGTCTTCGCCAGCTTGCCGCCGCGCTCCTCCAGGAGGAGCAGGTGGTGCCGGTAGACCGGCGCTGGCAGCCCGAGCAGCGCCTGGAGCGCCGCCTGCGTGGCGGTGCTCGGCGCGATGTCGCGCCCCCGGACGACGCGCGTGACGCCCGCCGCGCCGTCGTCGACCACCACGGCCAGCTGGTAGGAGAAGGCACCGTCGCGCCGGCGAACCACGGGATCGCCCATCGCGAGCGCGGGCTCCTGCGACAGGTCGAGCCCGCCCTCGTCCAGGGGCCGGAACACGCCGTCCGGCAGCTGCGCCCGGATCGGCTCCACGCTCGCGCGCCACCCGCCGGGCGGCAGCGCGCGGCCGCGCGCGCGGTTGTCGTAGGCGAAGCCGCCGTCCGGGGCGCGCCGGCCGATCGCGCGCACGTCCTCGCGCGTCGCGGAGCAGGGGTACAGCGCGCCGAGCGCCTCGAGCCGGTCCATCGCCGCCTCGTGGTGCGCCCTCCGCGCGTGCTGCTCGACGCGCTCGTCGAAATCGAGCCCGAGCCACGCGAGATCCTCCTCGATCGCGCGCGCGAACTCGGGCCGGCAGCGGTCGGGATCGAGGTCCTCCAGCCGGAGGACCAGCCGCGCGCCCCGCGACCGCGCGTCCAGCCAGGAGAGCAGCGCCGCGGCGAGCGTGCCGAGGTGGGCGGGCCCGGTGGTCGACGGGGCGAACCGGCACACCTCGCTCATCGCTCTTCCTCCTGCCGCTGCCGGCCGCGCCCTCGTCGCGCGGCCCGCGGGCGCGTCACGCCGCGCCTCAGAGGAAGCGCGCGATGCGCGCCCGCACGCGCGGCTCGCCCAGCACCGCCATGACCTCGGTCAGATCAGGGCTGTTCCTCGTCCCGCAGACCGCGACCCGGAGGAGCATCGAGACGTCGCCGACATGGCCCTTCCACGACTCGGGAGAGGCCTTGTACTGCTTCACCTCGCCTGCGTAGCCCGAGGCCACCGCGATCTGCCGGATCTTCTCGAACCACGCCTCCTTCGAGTCGGCCGGGTCGAACGTGTCGAGCATCTGCCGGAGCAGCGGCTGGCGATCGCCCTCCGGGACGTTCTCGGGGAAATCGAGCGCGTCGACGCGGTCGTAGAGCTCGTCGTAGAAGAAGAAGAGCTGGGGCCGCAGGTCGGGCCAGGTGGTGATGCGCTTGTTCGACTTCTTGCCGCCGCGCTCGATGCCGAGCGCGCGCTTCGTGTACTCCGGATCTCGCTCCATCAGCGCGGCGAGCTCCTTGTCGTGCTCCCTGGCCCAGTCGAGGCCCTGGGCATAGACCTCCTCGGCGCTCATCCGGCTCACGACCGCCTGGCTCACGCTCTTCAGCTTCACCATGTCGCTCAGCGCGCCGCCGGGGGCGAGCTTGTTGAGCTTGAGGGGGAAGGCGGAATAGGGCTTGTCGGGGTTCGCCTTGCGCCAGTCCTCGAACGCGGAGTTGGCGATGTTGAGGAGGTACTCGATGGTGCCTGTCTCGGGGACGCCGATCTCCCGGTAATACGCGATGTTCGCCTCGGGGTCCTTGCGCTTGCTCAGCTTGCGCCGCGCGTCCGATACCTTCGTCTCGCCCGTCTCCGGGTCGACCTCTTCCACGCGATCGAGCTTCTGGATCGGCGGGACGTGGGCGTACTCGACCGGCCTGAAGCCGAGGGTGCGGAAGAGCTGCAGGTGGAGCGGCATCGACGAGATCCACTCGTCGCCTCGGATCACGTGCGTCGTGCGCATCAGGTGATCGTCGATCGCGTGGGCGAAGTGGTACGTCGGGATGCCGTCCGACTTGAGGAGGATGGTGTCGAGATCGTTGACGGGCATCGAGATGACGCCCTTCACGCCGTCCTTCCACTCGACGCGGCCGGAGACGTCGTCCGGGGCGCGCAGCCGGAGCACGAACGGGGTGCCGCCCGCGAGCGCCTCCTTCACCCGGGCGAGCGGCGCGTCGCGCCACTTCGCCCAACGGCCGTGGACCCCGGGCTTCACCGTGAGGGCCATCTGCTCCTGCCGGATGGCGTCGAGCTCCTCGACCGTGCAGAAGCAGGGGTAGGCGAAGCCGCGGCGGATGAGATCGATCGCGTAATCCCTGTAGATCTCGACCCGCTCCGTCTGGATATAGGGGCCGTAGCTGCCCTGCTGCACGAACTCGCCTCGCGACGACGCGTCTCCGTCCTTCGCCGGTGCGCGGAGCACGCCCTCCTGAGGGGAGAGATCGAAGCGCGCGAGGGAGTCGACGATGGTGTCGAGCGCGCCGGGGATGGCGCGCTTCACGTCGGTGTCCTCGAGGCGGAGGTAGAAGACGCCCTCGCTCTGGAGCGACAGCCGCTTGTTGATGAGCGACACGAAGATGCCGCCAATGTGCATGAACCCGGTCGGGCTCGGCGCGTAGCGGGTGACCATCGCGCCTTTGGGCAGCGCGCGCCGGGGATAACGCGCCTCGTACTCCTCGGGCCGCCTGGCCGACGCCGCGGCGTCGCCGAAGAGGAGGCGCACGAGCTCGTCGCGGTCCTCTCCGGGGCCCGGTTCGCGGACGGTGACGGGAAGCGTCGTCTCGTTCGGGGCCTGCTTGTCCATGAGGGCGCGTCGCTCCTGGTCTGACATCGGGCGGGCAGCCATTGCACGCCCGCCTGGCCTTGTCAATCGGCCGGGGGCGCGTCAATCGTGGGGTACGAGCGCCGGTGCGCCGCGCTACTGCGGTGTGTTCTCGCCGATGAGCCAATAGGTCTTCATCGCGCCCTTGCCCTTGATCGCCACGAGGCCCCGCTCCTCGAGGAGGAAATCTCGCGCGAGCAGGGAATAGCTCGCCTCGCTCACCTGGATCCGGCCGGGCTCTCCGCTCGACTCCATGCGGCTCGCCACGTTCACCGCGTCGCCCCAGAGATCGTAGCTGAACTTCTTCTTGCCGATCACGCCGGCGATGACAGGCCCGGTGTTGATGCCGATCCTGAGCTGGAACGGCTCGCCGTCGTCGGCGACGAACTGGCGCACGGTGTGCGTCATGGCGATCGCCATCCGCGCGATGGCCCTCGCGTGATCGGGGCGCTGCGCCGGCAGCCCGCCGACGACCATATAGGCGTCTCCTATGGTCTTGATCTTCTCCAGGCCGTGCTGCTCGGCGAGCTGATCGAACGAGGAGAACATCCGGTTGAGCAGGCCGACGAGCTCCGCCGGAGGGAGCCGCGCAGCGAGCGGGGTGAAGCCCGCGATGTCCGCGAAGAGGACGGTCACTTCCTCGAAGTGCTCGGCGATGAGCTGCTCGTGCTCCTTCAGCTGATCGGCGATCGTCCTCGGCAGGATGTTGAGGAGGAGCCGGTCCGAGCGCTCATGAGCTTGCTCGGCCGCCGCCTTCGCCTGCTCGAGCGCCGCCTTCTGCTGGCTCTGCCGCCGCGCGTTCGCCTCCAGGGCCGACAGCATGCCGTTGATCGAGCCGGTGAGGCGCGACAGCTCGTCGGTCCCAGGCATCGCGACCCGCGCCGAGAGGTCGCCGACGCCGCCGATCTCCGTGACCTCCCGGCTGAGGCGGGCGAGCCGGTACAGCACCAGCTTCTCCAGGAGCAGCAGCGTCACGCCGCCGAAGACCAGGCCCACGACCACGGTCACGAGCACGAGATAACGCAACGTGTCATGGCCCATCCTGAGGATGGCCCGGTCGTTGTCCACGCGCACGAGCAGCGCCGGCTTGCCGTCGATGTCGTTGAGCACGGTGTATCCGGCGATCCGGTCGCTGCCGAGCGGGTGGACGAGGATCGGGTCGCGGTCGGACAGGGCGGCGCGCGCCTCGCGGAAGTCGTCGGGCAGCTGGGGATCGTCGAGGCGGTGCACGGCGAGCGAGAGGCCGGCGGGCTCGGTGAGGCGCTTGATCTCGGCGTCGGTCAAGAAGCGCCCGAACGTGACGGTGCCGGCGACCGGTCCGCGGCCGGAGCTGCCGACGCTCGGCTGGGAGCAGAGGAGCATCGGCCCGTCCGGGAGGAGGACGATGCCGCCTCGGACGGCGCTGCCGGGCGCGTCCCGCCCGAAGAGGAGATCGCCGAGGCGGAGCCGCTCGGCGATGCCGCGCGGCAGGGGGGCCCAGCTCTTCGTGGCGTGGTCGTAGCCGGTGCTGTACACGGGCGTTCCGTCGGCGCCGGCGAAGACCGCGAGATCGATCCGGGCGATGTCGAAGAGCTGGGCGACGAGGTTCGAGCGAACGAACTCTTGATTGCCGTCCTGCACGAACGCGTAGGCGTCATCCCACTGGCTCCAGTCGGTCCAGCGCGCGTTGAAGTCGCTGCTGGCCTGGCGGAAGAGGTTGAGCGCCACCTGCACGGTACGGCGGGTGTCCTGCGCCTCGGCGGCCATCGAGTTGGCGAGGAGCGCCCTCGAGGACACGCCGTACAAGGCAAAGCTGAGCCCGAGCAGCGTGGCGGCGATCGCCAGCAGCGTCTTCGCGCGCAGGGAGAGCAAGGCGTCGAGGGCGGGCTTCAGCGGCGCCGAGACTATCGAAATGCGGGACGGCGCGGAAGCGCGCCGGCGCCAGCCGGGACGGCGCGGGCTCCGGCGGGTGGGGGAGGGGGCGCGGCGGCGGCGGTGCGGCGCGGTGCCCCTGCCCCGGTCCGGGCCGCGCTCGCGTGGAGGGGTCTCCGGGGCGGGTCTGGAGGCGCGGTTTCATTCTCGTTCTACGGCGGCACGCGAGGCATCGAGTTCCAGATGTGTATCGTGGACGTTCCAGCCCCTCGTTTCGGGCCGAGTCCTCATCGATATTCGCGGAAATTCAGGTCCGTAGTAATGAAAACAACTTGAACGGTTGTCGCCGTTTCCGGCGGTGATGAACGACGCTACGGTATCTCACGTTGCCTCGTGGCTTCCTTGGACCGCTGTCGCGAGAGCAGATAGAATGCGTGCAATGCACACGCCCGGCCGGCTGCTTGTCGTTCCTGCGGTCCTTCTCACCCTCGCCGCGTGCGCCAACGGCACCGACGATCTGCTGCCCGGCTATTACGAGGAGCAGGCCGGCGGAGGCGGACTCGGCGGTGATGACGGCGCCGGAGGAGACCTGTCCGTGAGCTCGAGTTCAAGCGTGAGCGTGAGCGTCGGCTCCACCGGGGCCGGCGGCGATGGGGGCGAGGGCGGCGACGGCGGCAGCAATGAAGGTGACGAGGCCGCTGGCGGCGGCGGAGGAGAGGCGGCCGAGTGCGACTTGGGTGCGCCGAACACCTGTCTTGGAGCAGAGGATCTTGGTAGGATCTCTGGCGACGTCGGCGCTGATTCGTTGACAGAGACAGGGACCACGTCGAAGTGGTTCAAGATCAAGATCGATGACGAGGAGGACGAGGGTAGCGACGAGCATTTTCGTGCGACGCTCACCTCCCCGCCAGGGATGAACTTCGATTTGATCGTCTACCAAGGGGAGCTTGAGGTTGATGCACCGGATTGCTTCGCGTCCGGCGTGAGAGGGCAGGGTACGCCCGAGTCGTTTTACGTGACCTGGAATGACCGCTGGGGCCCGGAGGACGACATCTGGTTCATCATCGAGGTGCGCCACACCGGAGAGACCGTGTGCGGTGAGGACGCGAACTGGACGCTGACGCTCCTTGGCAACAATGCGGCGTTGCCCTGAGCCTGTGCGCGTCATCCATCAGCCTTCGCACGCCACAGCCTCGCGTTGCAGCGTAGCGCTCGTCCTCGCCACCGCACTCAGGGCGACATTCGCGCCATCACCACGTTAGGAATATCCGTCGTCAGCGGCGGGTTCACCAGGTCGATCGCACCATCATTGATGCCTGCCACGACGATGTCGCCCGTTCCGGAAAGGATCGCTGCCGTGGTGGCCCCCTGGAACGCGGCGCCGCTGCCGTAGCGGTGACTCCACCGGTGAGTCCCGAGGGCATCGAACTTGGCGATGAGCCAATCGGTATCGTTGGCGGTCAGCTCGCCGCCGCCGAAATCGATCTTCCCTCGGAAGCCGCCGGCGAAGACGAGCTCACCCTCGCTGTCGAACGCGACGCCATGAAAAGGTATATCCCAGCTCTGATCGGTCGCATCTCCGAGCTGTTTCGACCACGAGTGAGTGCCGGCCGCTGACAGGCGAACGACGAATAGATCGATGTCGTCCACGCCGGTGGTCTTGCGCGTGACGCGCGGGTCGCGCGTGCTCGGGAACCTGACCGTGCCGGAGAAGTGCCCGACAATTCCAGCGTTGCCCGCTGGATCGACGTCGACGCCGCTTATCTCGACCGTGCTGCCGTCATCCTCACGGCCGAAGGTGGTACTCCAGAGAGGCATTCCGTTCGCGTCGAACTGGGCCACCCAGCTGAATTCTCCCATGTTGGCCAAGTCGTCACGCGTGTGGCCGGCACCGAAGTCGACCGAGTTCACGAATGTGCCAGCGACGACCGCACGGCCCATCGCATCAACCCCGACACCTTTGCCGTATTGTGCCCCTGGGGAATCACCCGCGCGATCCCCGATCTGGACGCTGTAGACATGGCCGCCATCTTCGCCGTTCAATCGCACCAGGAACCCGTCCGTGTCCGGCTCCTCCACGGTCTCGAGCATCGCGCCACCGAAGGTCACGCTGCCCTTGAAAAATCCGGTGATCACTGGGTCACCGTCCGGCGCTACGGCCATATCGAACAGATCGGTCTCGCGATTCTCCGCGTCGCCGAAACTCTTGCTCCACACGTGCACGCCGTCCTGGTCGAACTTGGCGACCAGCATATTGCTGCTTCCGCTGGATGGAAGATCGTCGCCGCCGAGGTTCACGGTCCCCCTGTAGCCGGTCGCCAACAGCACGCTGCTTTCCGCGTCCAGCGCCACCTTGGGCCAGGTGTCCCCGCACGCCAGTCCGACGCTGTAGACATGGTTGCCCTCGCCGTCGAACACGGCGAGGAAGACACCGCCGGAAGACTGCTCTGGCAGAACCGTCGTGGCATCCGGGCCGAAGTTGATCTCCCCTCGGTAAAGACCGGCCAGAGCGATACGATCCCCTTTCGGGCCGATCGCCACCGATGTTGCCCACTGGAAGGGACCCACGCCAAACATCTTGGCCCACGCGACGTCGCTGCATCCAACGCCGTCGCAGTCCTCATCGCCCCTCTCGTTGCAGTCCTCCTCGCCAGGGAGCACCTGCTCCTCGCAGTCCCCCCACCGCCCATCCGCGCCGCAAGTCTGCGTGCCTGGGGCGCAGACGCCGACGCCGTCGGTCTCGCTCGCTCCCTCGTAACACGCCCGCGAGTCGCCCTCCTTGCAAGGCGTCGTATCGCCGCCCCCGGAGCCGGCGGCGGCCGGAGCGTCGGTGAACTCGTCGAGCCCGATCAGCGCGCCGCAGCCGGAGGCGAGCAGCGCGGTCGACGCGAAGGCGGGCAGGGCATGGCGCAGGAGAGGCACGCGGGAACCGTAGCCGAAACCCGCGCCGCCAGGACAGGGGCTCCTCGGCCGAGGGCGCCCCGGAGCGCGCGAAAGGCACCGCGCGCCGCCCCGACGCCGCCCCGGAGGGGGCCGTCGGTGATCGGCGACACGGTGCCTCGACACCAGGCACACCGCCTCAGCTCGCGCTGATCGGGATCTGACGCGGCTTGAGCGACGCGCTCTTCGGCAGGTGGATCCGCAGGACGCCCGCCCGGAGATCCGCGGAGATCTTCTCGGAATCGATGCCCTGCGGGACGACGAAGCTGCGGCGGAAGTCCGGCAGGCCTTCGACGCCCTGCTCCCGCTCGGCCGCCTCGGTCCGCCGGCCCTCGAACGTGAGCTCCCCCTTCTCCACGCGGACCGCCAGGCGATCCTGCGTCACGCCCGGGAGATCCGCCACGACCAGGAGCTCCTCGGCGCTCTCGTAGATGTCGACCGCCGGCGCCACGGCGGGGCGCTGCTGGATCTTCTCGGGGTTGCTCTCGGCACGGTGGGTCAAGCTTCGATCGGTGCTCATGTTCATCGCTCCTTCCTCTGTACACTCCAGATCCGCTCATCGCAGGATCGTCGCTCTCCTCTTCGTTCGCTCTTCAGCTCTCAGCTCTCTCAGCGAGCCGTCACCGCGATCTGACGCGGCTGCGCCTCGGCGGCCTTGTTCAGCGTGAGCGTCAGCACGCCGTTCTTCAGGACCGCGGTCGTCTTCTCCGGATCGACCTTGCTCGGCAGCGTGAAGCTCCGGCTGAAGCGCACCGCGCCCCGCTCCCTGCGGTGGACGAGGTAGCCCTCCGGCGCATCCGACTTGCGCTCGCCGCTCACCGTCAGGACGTCCTGATTCAGCGAGATCTGGACATCCTTCTCCGTCAGACCCGGAACATCGGCCTTGACGACAAGGGCGCTCCCCGTGTCGAACAGGTAGACGCGCGGACCACCCACGTACCGGGACGTCTGGTCGAAGTCGCCGCGGAGCGACGCACGGGGCGCGTCCGCCTCCTCGAACACCCAATCGAGGCGCCGGCGAAGCTCATCCATCATGGCAAACGCGCGATCGAAATCCGTGGTTCGGTGCAGCATGGTCAATCCTCCATGACCGCCGCGCGCGGCGCGCGCCGGGGCTCCGCCCGCGGCGCCGTCAACCTGCTCGCGACGGCCGATTTGTTGTAGCGTTACGGGACCTTGGCTCCGAGAGCCGGTCTCTTCGCACCGCCCAATCTTTGCACGGCACGTGGGGTGTCAAGAGCACGGCGCGCCGTCGTCCCCCCGAGGCAGATCGGCGGGAGTGGCGATGGCGACCGGACTCGTCAGAGCGAAGGGAAAGGCGGGCGAGCGCGACCTCTCCGGCTCCCCGGAGCAGCTCCATGCGCCTCCCGCCGGCTACCGCCCCGCAGGCCGAGCCACGCCAGCGCAGGCAGTCGGCGGAGCCAGCCACGCCGGCGCCCGGTGGAGCCTGCCGCCTCGAACACCTCGAACATCCCTGGGAGCGCATCCCGGAAAGCGCTAGAAACCCGGACATGCAGCCCTGCCCGCCCGCCTCCCGCCGCCGCGGCGTTCTTGCCGCCCGCCTCCGCTCGGTCTCCTCCGCGGCGGCGCTGTCCCTGGCGCTGATCTCGGGCGCCGCGCTGGCGCTGCCCTCGGAGGGGGACCGGGCGCCGAACGCGCGCGTCGAGGACGCGGACGGCCGCGCGCTCCAGCTCAAGGCGCTTCAAGGCAAGCCGATCCTCATCGTCTACGAGGACAAGGACTCGAAGACCCAGAACCAGGCGCTCAAGGACGCGCTGGCGAAGCTCACGAAGGGCGACCGCTACCGGCGAGGCATCGCCGTCGCCGCGATCGCCGACGTCAGCTCCTACGACTTCTGGCCGGCGAGAGGCTTCGTGAAGGACGCCATCCGGGAGGAGTCGAGGAAGGTCGGCGGGACCATCTATTGCGACTGGGACGGCTCCTTCCGCACGGCCTACAAGCTCCGCCGCGGCGTCAGCAACGTCGTCGTGGTCGGCAAGAACGGCCACGTGCTCTTCGCGGCCGAAGGCGCCCTCAAGCCGGAGTCGCAGAGCAGGGTCCTCGATCTGCTCCGCAAGGAAGTCGAGGGCTGACCGCAGCGAACGCCCCGGCCGGCGGGGCGCGCGCGCTCAGCGCCCGTCCTTGCGGCGCCGCCGCGCGTGCAGCGCGGACTCGACCTGCGCGCGGATCTCCGCCGCCTCCGCGGCCGCCACGAGGCCGCCGCGCGCCTCGATGAAGGGCCGGAGCGCCCCGGCGCCCGCGCCGCCCACGATCCACGGCACGCCCCGGCACGCGTCCGCGTAGGCGTCGATGAGCTCGCGCGCCGACGGCGGGAGCGGCGGGATCGCGACCGTCAGCGCGACGAGGTCCGGCGCGAGCGCCTCGACCGCCCGCGCGATCGCGGCGGGCGGCGTCCTCGCGCCGAGCACGACGGAGCGGAAGCCCCACGAGCAGAAGCGCAGGCCGATGCCGAACAGCCCGAGCACGTGATCCTCGTCGGCGAAGGCCGCGAGCAGCACGCGCCGCCCGCTCTCGCCAGGCTGCGCGAGCCGCAAGAGGTGCAGCAGCGTCGCGCCGAGGACCTGCGAGGCGAGGTGCTCCTGCGCGACCGTGATCTTCCCCGCGAGCCAGAGATCGCCGATGCGCTCGAGCGCCGGGCCGAGCGCGCGCTCGAAGATCGTCACCGCCGGGCCGAGCGAGAGGGCCCGGTTCACCTCGGCCTCGAGGCCGTCAGGATCGAACCGGACCGCGGCGTCGACGATGCGCTCGCTCGCCCCGGCGAACGCGTCGCCGCCGCTCGTGCCCACCGGCATGCGCGGCCCCGCCGCCTCGAGCACCATGCGCGCCGCCTCGGCCGCGGCGATCCCGCCGTTCACGTGGTCGCGCATCTTCTTGATCACCGCCACATCGTCGTCGCTGTACAGGCGATACGCCGACGCCGTGCGCGCAGGGGACGGCACGCCATAACGGCGCTCCCACGCGCGCAGCGTCGCCGAGGACACGCCACACATCTCCGAGACGACATGGATTCTGTAGCGGCTCAACTGGATAAACCTTGCTAAGACCCGCCGAGCCGCGGCCGTCCGCGCCGGCCCGGCGCACCGGGATGCATCGGAACGGCGGGCAGCGAGGCCCAGAAAGACCCCCTCCTGCCGACGTCTTTCACCTTGGTCATTCGCCTTTGTCAAAGGCTAGGACAAACATTATACTGCGCGTCATGCAAAACACCAGCGCTTCGGCGCAGGATCCGGCGCATCCGGCGAGGCCCGACGCCTCGCCGGGCGACGAGGTGGCCGCTCCCCCGCGAGCGGCGCGCGCGCCCGGCGTCCTCCGTGGAGCGCGCGCGCCGCTCGCCGTCGTGATCGGCAGCGGCTTCGGGGGCCTCGCGGCGGCCGTGCGGCTCGGGGTGCGGGGCTACGACGTCACGGTGGTCGAGAAGCTCGACCAGCCGGGCGGGCGCGCGTACGTCCACCGCCAGGACGGGTTCACCTTCGACGCGGGGCCGACCGTCATCACGGCGCCGTTCCTCCTGGAAGAGCTCTGGCAGCTCTGCGGCCGGAACATGGCCGACGACATCGACATGCGGCCCGTGACGCCGTTCTACCGGATCCGGTTCCACGACGGCGCGACGTTCGACTACACGGGCGACGCCGCCGCGATGCGCGCCGAGGTCGGGCGCCTGTCACCCGGGGACGTCGAGGGGTACGAGCGCTTCGTCCGGCGGAGCGAGGCGATCTTCCGCGTCGGGTTCGAGGAGCTCGCGCACGTGCCGTTCGGGTCGTGGCTGGACATGGCGCGCATCGTGCCGGACATGGTGCGGCTCGAGAGCTATCGCACGGTGTACGGCCTCGTCGCGAAGCACGTGAAGGACGACCGCCTGCGCCAGGTGCTGAGCTTCCACCCGCTGCTCGTCGGCGGGAACCCGTTCTCGACGACCTCGATCTACAGCCTGATCGCGTTCCTCGAGCGCAACTGGGGCGTCCACTTCCCGATCGGCGGCACGGGCGCGCTGGTGAAGGGGCTCGTGTCGCTCATCGAGGGGCTCGGCGGCTCCGTGCGGTGCGGCGCCGAGGTGCGGCGCATCTCCGTGGAGGGCGGCCGCGCCCGGGGCGTGGAGCTCGCGTCGGGGGAGCGGCTCGCCGCCGACGTCGTCGTCTCGAACGCGGACTCGGCGTGGACCTACCGGCACCTCGTGCCCCCCGAGGCGCGGAAGCGCTGGACCGACCGGCGCATCGAGCGGCAGCGCTACTCGATGAGCCTCTTCGTGTGGTACTTCGGCACGCGCCGGCAGTACCCGGACGTCGCTCACCACACGATCCTCCTCGGCCCGCGGTACAGGCCGCTGCTCGAGGACATCTTCGAGAAGCACGTGCTCGCCGACGACTTCAGCCTGTACCTGCACCGCCCGACCGCGACCGATCCGGCCCTCGCCCCGCCCGGCTGCGACGCGTTCTACGTGCTGTCCCCGGTGCCGAACCTGCTCAGCGGCACCCACTGGCCCACGGCCCAGGAGCGGTACCGGCGCTCCATCTCGGCGCTGCTCGAGGCGACGATCCTGCCGGGGCTCGAGGGCGCGCTCGCGAGCTCGCGGCTCCTCACGCCGCAGGACTTCCAGGACCGGCTGCTGTCGTTCCGGGGCGCGGCGTTCGGGCCGGAGCCGGTGCTCGCGCAGAGCGCCTTCTTCCGGCCCCACAACGCGAGCGAGGACGTCGAGCGCCTCTACCTCGTCGGGGCAGGCACGCACCCGGGCGCCGGTCTGCCCGGGGTGCTCTCGTCGGCCCGCGTGCTGGATAGGGTGGTCCCGGATGCATCGAAGCTCGCCTGAGGCGTCGGCGGCGGACTTCGCCGCGTGCAGGGACCTGCTGCGCAAGGGGTCGAAGAGCTTCGCCGCGGCGGCGCTCCTCCTGCCCGCGCGCGTGAGGGAGCCGGCGGCGGCGTTCTACGCGTTCTGCAGGGTCGCCGACGACGCGGTCGACGAGCTCGGGGAGCACGCGCCGCCGTCCGCGGCCGCGGCCGCGGTCGCGACGCTGCGGGAGCGGCTCGCGCGCGCCGCGGCGGGCAGGCCGGACGACAGCCCGGTCGATCGCGCGCTCGCCCACGTGATGGCGGAGCACGGGCTGCCGCGCGCGTTCATCGAGGCGCTGCTCGAGGGGTTCGCGTGGGACGCGGAGGGGCGCCGCTACGAGACGCTCTCGGACCTGAACGCCTACGCGGCGCGCGTCGCGGGCACCGTGGGCGCGACGATGTCGACGCTCATGGGGGCGCGGGGGCCCGACGCGCTCGCGCGGGCGTGCGACCTGGGCGTCGCCATGCAGCTCACGAACATCGCGCGCGACGTCGGCGAGGACGCGCGGCGCGGGCGGATCTACCTGCCGCTCGCCTGGATGCGGGAGGCCGGGATCGCGCCGGACGGGTGGCTCGCGCGGCCGGTGTTCGACGACCGGCTGGGGCGGCTCGTGGCGCGGCTGCTCGCCGAGGCGGAGGTGCTCTACCTCCGCGCGGGCGCCGGCATCCCGATGCTGCCGCGCGACTGCCGCCCCGCGATCCAGGCGGCGCGGCTCATCTACGCCGACATCGGGCGGGTCATCGCGCGCCGCGGCTTCGACTCGGTGTCGACGCGCGCCGTGGTGTCGCCGGGCCGCAAGGCGTGGCTCGTGCTGCGGGCGCTGCTCCGCAGGTCCGTCGCGCCCGCGGAGGCCCGCGAGCACGGCGCGGCGCCGCCGCTCGACGAGGTCCGCTTCCTCCTGGAGGCGGCGCGATGAGCGCCGGCGGCGCGCCGGGCTCAGCCGCGCGGGAGATCGACGCGGCGCGGGGGCGCGTGCGCGAGGCGGGCGGCGAGGCGCTGCTCGCGCGCCTCGAGCACCTCGACGCGGTGCGGGCCGCCTCGGCGCCTCGGCCGGGACCCTCGCCGCGGCCGCCGGATCGGGGCGCGACCGCCGATTACGACGTGGTCGTCGCGGGCGGCGGGCTGTCGCTCCTGCTCGCGCCGCTGCTCGCGTCGGCCGGGCTGCGCGTCGCGGTGCTCGACCGGGCGCGGATCGGCGCCGCGCACCGGGAGTGGAACGCCGGGACGTCCGAGGTGGCCGCGCTGTCGGCGTCGGGGATCTTCGCGAGGGACGAGATCGAGCGGCTCGTCGTCGCCCGCTACGTCGAGGGGCTCTGCCGCTGGCACGGCGGCGGGACGTACCCGGTGCGCGGCGTGCTCGACCACGCCATCGACGCGGCGGGGCTGCTCGCCGCGGCGCGGGCCCGGGCCGCGGCGCTGGGGGTGACGCTGCTCGACGGGCACGCGCTCCTCGGGCACGCGGAGGGGCCGGACGCGGTCGCGCTCGCCGTGGCCGAGGCGCAGCCGGGCGCCGCGCCGCGCGCGCTGTCCGCGCGGCTCCTCGTCGACGCGCGCGGCGCGGCGAGCCCCTACGCGACCGCGGACCTCCTCTGCCCGACCGTCGGCGGCGTGCTCACGGGGCTCTCGGAGGGCGACGGGGAGCGGCGGATCCGGCCGGACGTCGGCGAGATCCTCGCCACCACGGAGGACGTCGAGGAGGGCAGGCAGCACCTCTGGGAGGCGTTCCCGGGGCGTCCGGGCGAGACGACGGTCTACCTCTTCTATTACGCGCGCTCCGGGGACGTCGGGCCCGGCGCGCTCCTGTCGCTCTACGCGCGGTTCTTCCGGCTCCTCTCGCGCTACAAGGAGGGCGACGCGCGCCTCGTCCGCCCGACGTTCGGGTTCATCCCCGGCTGGTCGCGGCTGTCGGCCGCGCCGCGCGCGCCGGGGCGCCGGGTGCGGCTCGTGGGGGACGCGGCGGCGCGGCACTCCCCGCTGACGTTCTGCGGCTTCGGCGCGAACGTGCGCGAGCTCGCGGCGACGGCCGCCGATCTGGCGCGGGCGGTCCGGGAGCCGGGCGCGCGTCGCACGTTGGCCACGGCGCGCGACGCGCCGGTGCACTCGGGCACCGGCGCGCTCGCGGCCCTCATGGCGAAGCCCGCCGGCGGGGCGAGGGCAGGGGAGATGAACGCGCTCCTCAACACGGCCTTCGCCGTGCTCCACGCGATGGGCAACGACGCGTACGCGGCGCTGCTGCGCGACGAGATGCAGCCGGCCGATTTCGTGAGGTTTTTGCGGGAGACGGCGGCGCGGCGGCCCGAGGTGTACCGCGAGGTCGTGAGCGCGCTGCCGCTCCGGGCCATCGGCCGCTGGGGGGCGGGGCTCGCGAGAGAGCTCTACCGCGCCCGCTGAAGCCCGCTGGAGCTCCACCGCGCCCGCTGGAGCTCTACCGCGCCCGCTGGAGCTCCACCGCGCCCGCTGGAGCTCTACCGCGCCCGCTGGAGCTCTACCCCGCCCGCTGCGCGGCGCGCTGGGCGCGGCCGCCCGCGGCGGCGCGCCGCGCGAGGACGAGGGGCCCGAGGAACAGGCCGTACGGCGGGCCTCCGGTGCCGTGGTGGACGCGGTGCGCGTCGCGGACGCGCGCGAGGTACGGGATGCGCGCGAGGCCCGAGACAGGGAGCCGCCCGTGGACGAGCCCGTCGTGGACCAGGACGTAGGCGAGGCCGAAGGCGGTCATGCCGAGGCCGAAGCCGAACGCGGCCTCGCGCAGCGGCCCGGGCGCGCCGTCGCAGCCGTAGATGATGAGCCCGGCGGCGATCGGGGCGTGGAGGAACGCGAGCGCGTCGTTCGGCTCGAAGGCGCCGCGCCGCTTCGTGTGGTGGGAGCGGTGGATGCGCCAGAGCGCGTGGTGCCAGACCTTGCCGTGGAGGAGCGCGGCCCACACCTCCATGATCGCGAAGGCGGCGAGCGCCGTGCCGATCCAGATCGCGAGCGTCATCGCGCCCTCCTCATGCGGAACGGCAGGAGGAGCTGCACCCAGGGGCTGGCGAAGCGGTCGAGCGAGAGGGCCTCGTGGACGACCGTCGCCGGCTTGCCGCCGAACGTCGCGGCAGCGAGGGAGCGCGCGTAGAACGGCGTGTCCTCGAGGGTGCGGAGGAGCCGCGGCGCGGACCCCGGGTCGGCGGCGATCTCCCGCGCCATGCCCCAGCGCGTGTCGCCGAGCGGCCGCGGGGCGAGCGGCGGGAGCTCGCGCGCGCCGCCCGCCGCGTCGAACGCGGGCGAGAGGAGCATGCGCGTGCCGTCGCGGCGCCGGACGTCGTAGGTGAGGGCGATCCCGTCCGAGCCGAGCGCGCGCGACCAGGTCCAGCGCTCGAAGGCGTGGTCGAGCGGCTCGTCGCCGGCGTTCGTGTCGAGGTAGGCGCTGCCGGAGAAGCGCAGCGAGGGGTGCGCGAGCTCGACCTCGGCCCGCGCGATCGGCGCGATGGGCGTCCAGCGGTGGAGCCCCCGCCCGTCCAGGGCGACGCCATCGTGCGCGCCGTCCGCCGCGGGCCCGGGCACGGACGGGCGGAGGCGCACCGTCCCCGAGAGCCGGGAGGGCAGAGGCGCCGTGATCTCGTCGAAGGAGACGCGAAGCTCACCCCCGGACCACTCCATCAGGCTCGGTCCGATGGCGAGCGACCGCGGCGACCTGGAGAGCGCGCCCCGCGGCCGCTCGGTCAGCGCCCAGCGATCGGCGCGCGCGCCGTACAGCGCGACGTTCATCGCGCAGTGCATGAGCGGGTCCGCGGCGCCGCGCGATCGCGCCTTGGCGTAGTAGGGCGAGAAGACGCTCCCGAGCATCGCGATGATCGTGATCGCGCTCTGCCCGTCGTCGCTCACCGCGTCCAGGTACCACCAGGCGTAGCCGCCGCTCGGGATCTCGAGGTCGAAGCGAGGTCCTCCATCACGCTCCGCGCCGCGAGCTGGCCGCTCAGCGCCGCCATCGGCACGCCCGCCCCCGGGTGCGCGCTCCCGCCGGCGAAGTACAGGCCCGGGAGCTTCGAGCGCGAGGCCGGGCGCGCGAAGGTCGAGTTCCACCCGTGGGACACCGGCCCGTACAGTGCGCCTCCCGTCGCCGGGAACATCCGCTCGAAGTCCGCCGGCGTCGTCGCCACCGGGGAGGCGCCCGTGCTCTTCAGCGAGAGGCCGAACCGCTGCAGTTGCTGGAACACGCGCTGCTCCCATTCGTGGATCTCCGTGGATGAGGGGGTGTGTTTATCACCGGTCGCAGGGGCATTGACGATGAAGAACAGCCGTTCTCCCCCTCCCTGGGCGCCCGGGCGCGCCCCGGCCTCGGGCCCGCCGGGCTCGTGCGCCGGCGCGCCGCCGCGGTCCTCGGCGCAGACGTAGATCGTGGCGTCGCGCGGGAGCTCGGCGCGGTCGAACAGCGCGCGGAACTCGGCCTCGTAGTCGCCGGAGAAGAAGACGTTGTGCCGGAGGAGGGGGAAGCCGCTCGCCTCGGCCACGAGCGCCCAGGTGACCGCCGAGAGCGAGCGCGGCTCGCTCCCCGGCGCCTTGCGGGCGGCGCGCTGGCCGAACAGGCCGGCCCGCAGCGCCGCGGGGTCGGCGTTCAGCACGATGGCGTCGGCCTCGATGCGCTCGCCGCCCTCGAGCACGACGCCCGTCGCGCGGCCGCGGCCCTCCTCGATGGCGGCGACGTGCGCGCCGCAGCGCAGCGTCGCCCCGGCGCGGGCCGCCGCCGCGGCGAGCGCCTCGGCGACGCGGCTCATGCCGCCCTCGGGGAGCCAGAGGCCCTCGCGCTCCACGTGCGCGATGACGCTCAGCGTCGCAGGCGCGAGGTACGGCGATGAGCCGCAGTAGGTCGCATAACGCCCGAATAGCTGCAGGAGGCGCGCGTCCGTGAAGAAGTCGCCGAGCGCGCGGTGGAGGGTGCGGTGCCCGTCGATCTTCATCATCCCGCCGAGGCCCAGGTTGCCCGCCGTGCTCAGGATCGTCTTGAGCGTGGGCCGCTCCGCGCGCAGGAACGGCGCCTCGACGACGTCGAAGATCTCGCGCGCGTACCGGCAGAACCGGCGGTACCCGTCCGCCTCCCGCGCCCCCGCGAGCGCGCCGATCGCGTCCGCGGTGCGCTCGACGTCCGCGAAGAGGTCGAGCGTCGAGCCGTCCGGCCAGGCGTGGCGCGCGAGCGTCTCGGCCCGGCGGAGCGGCACGTGGTCCCCGAAGCGGAGCCCGAGCGACGCGAAGATCTCGTCGAAGACCCACCGCATCGTGAGCGCCGTCGGGCCGACGTCGACGCGGCGGTCCCCGAGGACCGCCTCGCGTATCTTTCCGCCGACGCGCGGCGCCCGCTCGAGTAGCACCACGTCGAGCCCGCTCGAAGCCAGGAGCGCGGCCGAGGTCAGACCGCCGATACCCCCGCCGATCACCACGACGCGATCTCTCCTGTCCGCCATGGTCGGAGTGTACGCGTCGGAGGTGGTTTGTCTATACTTTGTTTAACTAATGTTCAAACTATTGACAAGCCCCTGAGGCTCGCCAAGACTCGCTCCCCATGGATTTCGATCGCCGGATCGAGCGCGTCCTCCTCGCCGCCATCGAGCCGCTCTCCTCGCCCGCGTCGCCGCCCGGGCTCCTGGCCGCGACGCAGCACGCCGTCTTCCCGGGAGGCGCCCGCATCCGGCCGCGGCTCTGCCTGGCCGTCGCTTCGGCGTACGGCGATCCCGCGCCGGAGGCCGCCGAGGCGGCGGCGGCGGCGGTGGAGCTCATCCACTGCGCGTCGCTGGTCCACGACGATCTCCCCTGCTTCGACGACGCGCCGATCCGGCGCGGCCGGCCGTCGGTCCACCGGGCCTTCGGCGAGCCGATCGCGGTGCTCGCCGGCGATCAGCTCATCGTGCTCGCCTTCGAGGCGCTCGCGCGCGGCGCCTTCCACGCGATGGCGAGCGGCGTGACCGACGCGCGCAGGGCGGTCCGGTTCTTCGAGGTGCTCGGGGGCGGCGTCGGGATGCCGCAGGGGATCATCGCCGGGCAGGCGTGGGAGTCGGAGGCGAAGGTCCCGCTCTCGGCCTACCGGCGCGCGAAGACAGGCGCGCTCTTCGAGGCGGCGGCGACCCTCGGCGCGCTCTCCGCAGGCCAGGACGGGGCCGCCTGGGGCGATCTCGGGCAGCGCATCGGCGAGGCGTACCAGGTCGCGGACGACGTGCTCGACCTGGTCGGGAAGCCGGAGGACATGGGCAAGCCGGCGGGGCGCGACGGGGCGCTCGGGCGCCCGAACACGGCGCTGGAGCTCGGGCTCTCCGGCACGACCCGGCTGCTGCAGCGGCTCATCCAGGACGCGGTCGAGGCGGTGCCGCAGTGCCCGCGGGCGGACGACGTGCGGTCGTGGGCCGTCGAGCTGGGGGACAGGCTCCTCCGGGTCTGCAGGGGGCCTTCGGCGGCGCTTCCGACCGTGAGCTCCATGTAACGGCTCGGGCGGCCTGACGTGCGTCCGAGAGGGGCGGCCGTCGGGGGGACTGGGGACGTCTGAGACTGATGATCGGGAGTGGAGCTGGGTTGTTTGCGGGCCGCGGGACGGAACGCGCGACGCCGACGTGAACCCGACGTGAACCCTATGTGAGGCAAATTCAGGGAGGGCCTTAATGCGCTGTCGCCTCGCGATAGTGAGGCTGCGCCCAGGCTCGACGAACGCGGTTTGGGGTGGCATCCTCGGCGGGCCTTTCCGCGTCTGCCGCGGGGAGCGTGGCTGTGGCGCGGTGTAAAGGCGCTGTGTCCTGCGTCCCGTGAAGCGAGGCGTGGGTCATAGTCCGCGAGCGGGGGGATTGTGGGATGAGGGCGATTCGGGAGCAACACGCCACGATCGTTTCTCGAAAGCTCGAGGCCGACAGTCCCGGGGGGATGCGCGAGGCGATCACCTCCGCCGAGCAGCTCGCGCGCGTCGCGCGCGGGCGCCTCCGCGACCGGGTGGTGGACGTCGGGAGCGCGGTGGGCGCCGCCCTCCGGGGTGCGCCGAGGAGCGCGAGCTTCGTCCGGGCGGGCGCCGCCGTGCCGCTGCACGTGTCGCGGATGCTGCTCGATCGACACCAGGTCGCCGCCCACGCGCTCGCCCACCTCTACGCGGAGATCGAGGCCTGCCGCTCGCTCGCGAGCTGGGCCTGCGAGGCCGGCGGGGAGGCCAGGGCCGTCGCCGAGGCGCACGCAGGGGCGCTGCTCCTGTCGCTGCGCGGCGGCGTCGATCTGGGCGGCGGGGAGATCGCGCCGCTCGGCGAGCTCGAGCTCCGCGACGACGAGGTCGCCAAGGCGATCGGCCACCCGGCGGTCGTGGCGTGGGCGCGCGACGCGGGCTCCGGCGCCGCCGTCGCCTCGATCGCGCGCGCGGCCGCCGAGCACGGCATCCCCGCCAGCGCCGGCGCGGAGGACGAGCGCATCGGCTGGATCCGGCACAACATGCGCGACTTCGTCGAGCGCCTCGTCGAGCCGCTCGCCCCCGAGATCCACCGCCGCAACGGCCTCATCCCCGAGTCGATCGTCCGCCGCATGGGGCAGTTCGGGGTGTTCCGGCTCGCCACCGCGCCCGAGCACGGGGGCGACGGGCTCGGCGTGGGCGCCATGGCGACCGCCATCGAGGAGCTCGCGCGCGGCTCGCTCGGCTTCGGCGTGCTCACCATGACGGCCTCCATCGCGTCGGACCTGCTCGCCCGATCCGGCACGGACCTGCAGCGCCGGACCTGGCTGTCGCGCATCGCGAACGGCGAGGCGCGCTGCGCCCTCGCGTTCGCGGAGCCGGCGTACGGGTCGGACCTCGCGCGCGTCGTCACGCGCGCCGAGCGCCAGGCCGACGGCAGCTATCTCCTCATCGGAAAGAAGGCGTGGGTCACCGGCGCGTCCCGCGCCGACCTGGTGCTCACCCTCGCGAGGACCACGACGCCGGGAGGACAAGGGCAGCTGCCGCTCGGGCCGAGCCTCTTCGTCATCGCGAAGCGGCGCGGCGCGCCAGGCGCCGACTTCCCGGACGCCGGGATCGCCGGGACCGAGCTGCGGGCGCTCGGGCAGCGCGGCATGGGGCACTACGAGCTCCGGATCGAGGGGCTCCAGATCGGCCGCGAGGCCCTGCTCGGCGAGCGCGAGGGCGAGGGGATCGCCCAGATCCAGCGGGCGCTCGTGACCGGCCGCACCTACGCGGCCGCGTGCGGCGTGGGCGTGGCGCAGGCCGCGCTGGAGCTCGCGCTCGAGCGGGCGAAGACGCGCGTGCAGTTCGGGTCGCAGCTCATCTCCTTCCCGCGCGTGGCGCACCGGCTCGGAGGGCTCATCGCGCGCGTCGCCGCCGCGCGGCAGCTCACGCGCGCCGCGGCGCACGTGGCGGACACGGGGCAGCCGTGCGAGCTCACGTCGGCGATGGCGAAGCTCTTCTCCAGCCGCGTGGCCTGGGACGCGGCCGACGCCTGCATGCAGCTCCACGGGGCGAGCGGCTACGCGGAGAGCTCGACCGCGGCGAGGCTCCTGCTCGACGCCCGCAGCCTCTTCTTCCAGCTGGGCCCGCACGAGGTGCTCGCGCAGGGCATCGCGCGCGCCCTGCTCGAAGGGCCGCTGCCCTGAGGCGCGCTCCGCCGCGGCGCGCTGCTGCGCGGAGGCACGGGCGGAGGGGGTCGCGAACGGGCGGCCGGGCGCGTGAGCCAGCGAGCGAGCGCGTGCGCAGAGGCGCGGCGTGGCGTGGCGTGCGCGGCGCGGAGGCGCGGCGCGCGTGCGCGCCGTCGTCAGCCGAGCGCGCCTGTGCCATGATCGCGCGGACCGATGGTCCGCGTCCGCTCTCCTCGCTACGGCCGCAAGCTCGACGATTTCACGGTCGGCGCGGTGTATGCCCACCCCTGGGACGTCACCGTGGACGAGGGGATGCTCGCGCTCTTCGCTGCCTCGTTCCAGGACGCGATCCCGACCTACGCCAGCCGCGTCGCGGCCCGGTCGGTGGGGCTCAGGGACAGGCCGGTGAGCCCGCTCTTGCTCCTCAACCTCGGGATCTCCTTCAGCGTGCACGACGTGAGCGAGCAGGCGATCGCGCACCTCGCCTACACCGACGTCCGGTTCCCGGCGGCCTGCTATCCGGGGGACACGCTGCGCGCGAGCTCGCTGGTCATCGGCAAGAAGCCGGTCTCGACGGGGGACAAGGGCGTCGTGCACGTCAGGACCCAGGTGGTGAACCAGGACGGGCTGCTCGTCTGCTCGTTCGAGCGCAAGGCGCTCGTGCCCCCTGGCCGCGTCGCGGAGCGCCCCGCGGACGCGCCGCACGCGGTCGCGCAGCCGGACGCGCAGCCGGCGCGCCTCCCGGAGGAGCTCGACGGCCCGCTGCCGCCGCCGGCGCGCCAGGGCGGCTTCGCCTGCGCGTGGGACGACTTCGAGGTCGGCGACGTGATCACCCACGAGGTCGGCAGGACCATCGGGGACAGCGAGCACATGCAGCTCGCGACTCTCCTGCGCAACTCCCACCCGCTGCACGTGGACGAGCAGTACTCCAGGTCGAGCTCCTTCGCGAAGACGCGGGTCGTCCACGGGGGGCTCGTGCTGTCCTGGGTGCTCGCGCTCTCGAGCCGCGACACGGCCGGGTGCGGCGTCTGGGACCTCGGCCTCGACGAGGGGGCGCACCCGAGCGGCGTGCTCGCGGGCGACACGCTGTTCGCCGCGTCGAAGGTGATCGCCAGGGAAGAGGCCAAGAGCGGCGCCGGGAGCGTCACCTTCCGGATCGTCGGCGTGAAGAACACGCCGCCGCGCGCCCTGATCGAGCAGGGCGCCGACCTGTTCACACCCGAGCTCGGCAAGGCCGAGGGCAGGGTGAAGGAAAAGGTCGTGGAGATCACGCGAACGCTGCTCCTGCGCCGGCGGAGCTAGTTCTGTGCGTCAGCGATCACTGGGCGGGATTGCTGACGGACAGAACCAGGCGGCCGCGAAGCGGACGCCGGGGTGCGGAGCGGGGCGGAGCCCCGAGGAAACCAGGCGCGCCCGAGGCGGGGGCCGCAGAATGAGGAGTCCCCGGCGGGCCGCCTGCGGCATACAATGGCCGGCCATGAGCACCGCTCTGCCCCAGCGAGGAACGGGACGGCCATGAGCACCGCTGGGAGCCGTGAGCTGGACGCGCTCCGCGCGCGCGTCGCCGAGCTGGAGCGGGAGCTGGCCCACGCTCGCGCGCCAGGTCGGAGCGCCGCTGCGCGAGGCCCGGACGCGCCGGCCAGAGACCCGGGCAGCGCGAGGGGCTCCGCCCTGGTCGAGGAGGCGCGGCGGCAGCTCGACGAGGGCGAGCAGGCGGCGCAGATGGGCAACTGGCTCTGGGAGCTCGGAAAGAGCAGCACCATCTGGTCGCGGCAGCTCTTCCGGATCCTGGGCCGCGATCCCGAGACGGATACGCCCTCGACGGAGACCTTTCTCGAGGCCGTCCATCCCGACGACCGGGAGCGGCTGCAAGCCGGCCTGCAGCTGGCGAACGAGACAGGAGAGGGGTCGGGCGCGATCGCGTTCCGCGTGCGCCACCGGGATGGAACGGTGCGGGAGTGCCTGCTGAGCAGCCTGCCCCTCGTCGAGGGGGCGGGGCCGCCGTCGCGCTTCTTCGGCGCGGTCGTCGACCTCACCGAGCGCCGCCGCGCCGAGCAGGAGCTCCGCCGCAGCGAGCGCATGCTGAAGGAGGCGCAGCGCATCGCCCACGTGGGCAGCTGGTCCTACGACATCGCGTCGCGGACGATCCGCTGGTCCGAGGAGCTCTACCACATCCTCGGCGTCGATCCCTCGGTGCGCCCGACGTTCGAGCTCTTCGCGGGCCTCATCCACCCCGAGGATCGCCACCGGGTCTTCGGCGGCGCGGAGACCGCGTCGCCGCTCGGCATCGCGAGCCCCGTCGAGTGCCGCGTCGTGCGCCCGTCCAGCGGGGAGCTGCGCCACGTGCAGATGGCGGCGCAGCTGGTCACGGACGACGCCGGGACGATCACCGGGCTGGTCGGCACGAGCCTCGACATCACCGAGCGCCGGCGCCTCGAGGAGCAGCTCCTGCACAGCCAGAAGCTCGAGGCGATCGGGCGCCTCGCCGGCGGGGTCGCGCACGACTTCAACAACATGCTCACCGCGATCTTCGGGCACAGGGAGCTCGCGGTGCGCAAGGTGCCGGCGGCGTCGCCCGTCGCCGAGCACCTCACGCAGATCGGCACCGCCGCGGAGCGGGCCGCGGCGCTCACGCGGCAGCTGCTCGCCTTTGCGCGCAAGCAGCTGATCCAGCCGAGCGTGGTCGACCCGAACGCGCTGATCTTCGGGGTCGAGCCGCTCCTCCGCCCGCTCGTGGGCGAGGACGTGGAGCTCGTCGTGCTGCCGGGGAGCCAGATCTGGCCCATCCACATCGATCGGGGGCAGTTCGAGCAGCTGCTCATGAACCTGGCCGTGAACGCGCGCGACGCGATGCCCGGCGGGGGCCGCCTGGTGATCGAGACGGCGAACAGGGCGCTCGGCGGGGACGACCGGGGGTGGGGGCCAGAGATCGAGCCCGGCGACTACGTGGAGCTCACGGTCACGGACACCGGGCAGGGCATCGACGACGCCGTCCAGAAGTACGTGTTCGAGCCGTTCTTCACGACCAAGGAGCCGGGCAAGGGGTCGGGCCTCGGGCTCGCGACGTGCCACGGCATCGTGAAGCAGCACGGCGGCCACATCGGGTTCGCCAGCGCCCCCGGCCAGGGCACGCGCTTCACGATCTGCTTCCCGCGCGTGCGCGGCGTGCCCTGCGAGCAGCCCGTGAGGGCGACCGCGGCCGCCGTCGGGGGCGTGGAGACCGTGCTCGTCGTGGAGGACGAGGCGCAGGTGCGCGAGCTCTGCGTCGCCGCGCTGCGCTCCTTCGGCTACTCGGTCCTCGCGGCGCGGAGCGGCAAGGAGGCGATCGCGCTCGCGACCGCCTATCCAGGCCCGATCCACCTGCTCGTGAGCGATGTGGTCCTGCCGGACGCGCGCGGCCCCGCGCTCTCGGCGATGCTCGCCCGCGCGCGCGCCCCGCTGCCCGTGCTCTACGCCTCGGGCTACACGGAGGACGCCCTCCTCCAGACCGATCTGCTCGACGGGGTCGCCCACTTCCTCGCCAAGCCGTACACGCCGACGCAGCTCGCGAAGGCGGTGCGCGCCGTGCTCGACGCGTCCGCGCAGGCGCGACGGGCGAAGGGCTCCGGCGACGCCCCGCCGCCGGCTCCGACCGCCGAGCGCCTGCAGTGAGCGCGCTCGTGCGCCGCGGGAGGCGGGCTCGCGGCGCGTTCGCGCGCGATCGTCGGTGTGTGTGCGCCCGTGCGCGGCGGCCCGCAGCGCGCCACGCTGGCCCCCACCGCCCGGGTGCATCTATCCTGGACGGGCGGCTTTGGCGATGAAGATCCGGGGGTCGGCGCTCATGCACACGAGGACCTACCTGCAGACGCGGTGGGGGAGCCAGGCCATGTCCGCCCTGGACGCCAAGCTGCCCGCCGCTGCGCGGGCGGTCTTCACGGCGCCCGATCTCGCGGCGCACAGCTGGTATCCCATCTCGGTCTGGAACGCGATCGCGGACGAGATCTCGCGGTGGCCCAACCGGTCCGGCGTCATCCGCGATCTCGCGGCCTACGTGGCCGAGCAGGACCTGACTCTCGCGCACAAGGTGCTGCTCAAGCTCGGCACGCCCGCGCTCGTCATGCGGCAGGCCGGCGTGATGTGGGGCATGTACTTCAACGGCGGCCGGCTCGCGCCCCTCGCCGAGGGAGAGCGGTTCTTCCGGTTGATACTTTACCTGGGGGTCGACCCGCAGTCCGACCCGGGGCGCCAGATCTGCAGAGACGCGGTGCCGGCGTGGCAGGAGAACGCGCTCCGGCTCTCGGGCGCGCGCGGCGGCCAGAGCCTCCACACGAAGTGCCGCTTCGAGGGACACCCCACGTGCGAGTACGAGGTGCGCTGGCTTCGGTAGAGCGGCGGTCACCCGCTTCGGATACGGGCCCATCTCGACGTTTTCGGTGCTCAGCGCACCGGAGTGCGCTTCCGCGCCGAAAACGCCGATCTGGGCCCGTCTCCTGTGCGGGTGACCGCCGCTCTGAAGCGGGGCGCGTCACCACTTGGTGCAGAAGGCGAACAGGTTCACCTGCGCCTCTTCCGCGAGCACCTCCACGGGGGTGCTCCCGAACTTCGACCGGGCGAATAGCGTCCTGAGATCCTCGGTGCTGCGGTGGATCAGCTCCCACTCGAGGACGTGGTCCATGAACGCCTTGCTCGGGTTGTTCACCCCGAAATTGCCCACGACCGCGACGCCCCCGGGCAGGAGCTTGTCGTGCATGCAATTGAGGAGGGCCACGACCAGGTCGTCGCGGAGATAGTCCGTGAGCCCGATGCTGTAGATCATGTGCTGGGGCTTGAGCACCGTCCTGCCGCGGCCGTGGGCCAGCCGCACCACGTTGTCCTGCGCGAAGCTGAAGCGGTCCATGACGCCGAGCTGGTCGGCGATGCCGGCGGCGTAGGCGAGGGCCTGGTTGTCGATATCGATGCACGTCGCCTTGATGTCGGGCAGCTCGCCCCCCTCCGCGAAGAGGTCGAACAGCTCCCGGGCGGGGCCGCTCGCGAGGCTGGTGATGTGGACCGGGCCGGACGCGTGCCCGCTGCAGGCGTCCCGGATCGCGCGGCTCAGCACGCCTCTCCGGTTCTTGACGGCGCGGCAGGCGTCGATGGCGAGCCCCCACTGGTCGATGAAGCGGCCGAGGCGGCCGTCGCCCGCGGGCTCGTCGTTGTACATCATCTCGATGGTGTAGAAGTCGCCCGCGTAGCCGCGCGGCTTCGTGTAGCACCGGTCGACGGTGCGGCTCAGCATGAAGAGCGAGAACGTCTCGCGGAAGACATAGGCGCCGATGCCCTTCTCGAGGTGGCGCTCGCGCTCGATGTGCTCGCGCAGCGCGGACACGATCGTCTGGCACGCGGCGCTCACCTTCTCCTGGATCTCCGCCTCGGGCTGCTTGGCCTCCTTCACCATCCTGTCGGCGATCATCATCTCGAACTTGAACTGTTCGACCGTGTCGATGAGCTTCGGAGGGATGTTGTTGGTGCCGGCCTGGCCCGTCCTCGCGGCGTGAAAGCGGTTGACCTGCGGCACGTCCTCGACGAGGAGCGGCGGGAGCATCGCGGTGTTCTCGCGGAGGCGCTGGGCGAGCATGATCGCGAGCGACTGGTAGAAGCGCGCCGCGAGCCCGGGGACGGAGGCGAGGAGCGAGTGCACATACGGGCCCTCGATGACGTCGAGCGTGCACTCCTCGCGGGCGACGACGGAGGCGCTCGCGGCGGCGCTCTCGAGGAACGACATCTCGCCGAAGATGGCGCCGGGGCCGAGCTGGCGGAGGGCCACGCCGCGCCCGAGGTGGGCGACCTCGACCCCGACCAGGCCGCTGCGCACGATGAAGATGCCCTGCCTTCGCGAGCCCTCCTCGAGGATCTGTTCGCCCGGTCGGTAGGTGACGCAGCTCGACTTCTCCAGCAGCAGCCGCTCGTCGTCCTGGGTCAAGAACTCGAAACCTGTCGTCATGATGCCTCCCGAGCGCCGCGGGCGCCCCGGACTCGCAGAGGAACGGATCTCTCCCCCCCCGCCGCGGCGACAGAGGCGTCCACGCGTGCGCCCCTTCTACCACGACGCATCGCGCCTCCGCTGAGGCATGGCGGTCCGCCCGCTGGCTCGGCGCCGATCGCGCCGCGGTCGCCGCGGGGCGCCTCGTTGACCGCGCCGCGGTCGCCGCAGCGCGCCTCGTCGATCACGCGCCGCGCTCGCGCCGAACGCACGTCGCGCGGTCCTTCACCGGGTCACCGCGGGGCGCAGGCCGCGACGCCGCCGTCCTCGGCGAGCACCAGCACACAGGTGCGGAGCACATCCATGCCGGCAAATCCGTCCGACGGACAGGTCGCCCGCCGCTCGCCGGGCAGAAGATCGATATCCGCGGCGGCGTCGAACCCCGCCATCCGGAGGCGAGCGCCCGAAAGGACGGGAACGGTGTGCCTGCCTGAGGCGGCGTAGGCGCTCCTGGCGCCGGTCGCCCGGCGCGACAGCCGCTTCCCCGCGGGGGAGACGGCGAAGAGCGAGCTCTGCGACGCCCCCGAGTCGATCTTCAGCGTGACGTCGATCCCCTCGACGCTCGCCCTGGCGGTGAGCTCGCTGCCCTGGTTCGGGCCGCCGCAGCGGGCGAGCTCCACGATGGCGGCCTCGCCGAACCGCGCCCGGAGCGTGCGTGCGGCCTCGTCGCGCGGAGCTTCGGTCATCCGGCCCTCGCGCAGGTCGAGCACGACGGCGCGGCCCGGCCCCGCCAGCTCCTGAGGCGCGACGATGCCGCCGATGCCGATGCGCTGCAGGACGTCGGGCATGCGGACGACGAGCAGCGCGGAGACCTCGACCCGGCCCCACCCGGAGAGCGCGAGGCTCGCGTCCTCGAGGCGGGACACCGCGAGGGGCCTGCCCGCGTGGTCGACGGCGACGTCGCCTGCGGTCGAGAGGGGCAGCGCGAGCTCGTCGGCGAGCCAGCGGGCGAGGACGTGGTGGGAGGCGCCGGTGTCGACGATCAGCACGGCCGGCTGGCCCGCCACGACGGCGTCGATGAGCGGCGAGGGGAACGCGCGATCGTTGAGGTGGTACTGGAGGCTGGCCCGGCGCTCGGGGCCCGCCGCCGGCGCCGCCGGGCCCGCGCCCGCCGCCGGGGGGCCCGCGGGTGAGGACGCGTCGCCAGCGCCGGCGCCGGTCGACGCCGCGCTGCGCGGCGAGGCCGGCGCGGCGCGGATCGCGGCGGGCTCGGCGCAGCCGGCCACCGCGAGCGCGCCGGCCGCGGCGGCGGCCGAGAGCGCGGCGAGGAGCCGCCTGCGAGCGCGCGGCACGAGCATCCGCTACTCGACGCAGCAGAGCGTCGACTGCCCCGTGGGATCCAGCGAGCCGCTGAGGTTCGTGCGCGCGGTGCAGGTGGAGCTGGTCGGCGTGCCGACGAGGTGAGCCGGGGGCGAGTAGGCGTACCCGCAGTACCGCCCGCCCTGCGAGATCTGGGCGTGATCGAAGCAGCTGTAGTCGTTGCCGAGCTCGACGCGCACGTAGTTGCAGTCGCCGCCGCTCGCGGTGCACGAGCACGACGAGCACGTCCGGGTGTCGTTGTACCCCCGGAACCAGTCGCTCTCGCGCCGCGCATAGCCGCTGCAGGTGGCGCTGCCGGACACGAGCGCGCATTGCGTCGCCGGCGAGGCCTGCCTCGGGACGCAGGCCTCGCCGGCGCCGCAGCCCACGCCGGCGCTCGCGTGGCAGAACTTCCTGGACTCGGTCCACGTCGCCGGCGCGGGGATCGCCGTGCCGGTCGCGGTGCAGCTCTGGATCACGTCGAAGAGGCCCACGCGCACGCCGCCCCAGTCGACGAACCCGTTGTTGATCGGCTTCGCGTCGCACGTGAACCCGACCCGCTTCGCGAGCGTGCCGCGCGTCCCGCCCTCGTCGGCCTCGCACTGCGACTCGTCGGCGTAGAGGTAGAGATCCGCCGCGCAGTCGGTGGGGTTCGGCGTGCAGCCGCAGCCCTCGCAGCCGCTGCCGGAGAGGCCGCGGAAGAGGAGCGTCTCCTTCGCGGTGAACCCGTCAGGGCACGGCTCGGTCGCGTCCACAACGACGCCAAGCTCGAAGTTCGTGGGTGCCGTCAGGCAGACCGCGCCCTCCGCGCAGTCCGAGTCCGCGCAGTCGACGGCGTCGTCGCAGTCGTCGTCGCCGCCATTGAAGCAATCCTCGACCTGCGTGCAGCCGGTCGTCGCGCTCGTGCCGGCGCTCGCGCTGGAATGTTCGGTCGTCCCGGCGCCATCACCGCCGCCCGACCCGCCCGCGCCAGCGAAGTTGCGCTCCTGGACGCTGCAGGCCGAGAGGCTGACGAGCGCTGCTATCGCAGGCCCGCGAAGGTTCGTCATGCCGCCAGGATAGCCGCCCTTGCAGGCGAGGTGCAGCGCCATGTCCCGGAGGCGCGGCGCTCGCCGCGAGGGGGCGTGATGGGCGAGGTGCCCTGTGACGCCGGGAGGAGAGGCCGTCACGGAACCGTGGAGCGCTGGAGGCGGCGCTCCACCTCGGCGCGCGTCGGATACGAGGTCTGACACCCCTCGCGCTCGACCGACATGCCCGCCGCCGCGATCGCGAACCGGAGTGTGGCCTCGATCGCTATCCCGGACGCGAGCCCCCCGGCGAGCACGCCCGTGAGGGCGTCCCCGGCGCCCGTCGTGTCGACAGCGCGGGCCGGCAGGGCGGGGAACTCCTCGCCCGACGGCAGCAGCACCGCGCCGCGCGCGCCGCGCGTGAGCACCACGCGCTCCGGGAGGCGGCCGCGCAGCGCCTCGTGCTCGAGCTCGTTGACCACGGCGAGATCGAACCGGCCGACGAGCTCGGGATCGATGGCGTTGACGGGCGACGGATTGCAGATCGACAGCGCGCCATCGGCCCGCGCTGCCGCGAGCACGCCGTCGATCGCCGCGGCCGGGATCTCGCCCTGGCAGAGCCAGACCGAGGCCCCGCACGGCGAGGGCGGCGTGACGAGCGCGTTGGCGCCGGGGATCGCGAGGATCTGGTTCTCTCCGGCCTCGTCGACGCAGATCAGGGCCACGCCCGTCGTCGCGCCGCGGTGGACCGCCACGGCGGAGAGCTCCACCCCGTCGGCGGCGAGCGCGGCCGCGCAGAGCTCGCCGTGCGCGTCGTCGCCGCGCGCGCCCGCGAGCCGCACGCGCGCGCCGGAGCGCGCCGCCGCGACCGCCTGGTTCGCGCCCTTGCCGCCCGGCGCGACGAGGAAGCGGCGGCCCAGCACCGACTCGCCGGGGCGCGGCAGCCGCGGGCCGTAGCCGATGAGATCGGCGGTGATCGAGCCGCAGATCGCGAGCAATCCCATCACCGCCGCATACCACGAACGAGGCGGCGCGCGCGTCAGTCGGCGTTCACGGCCACGGCGTCGGTCTTGCCATTGGCGAGCGCGCCGGCGCGGCGGATGATGCCGATGAACTCCTGCTGATCGCCCTTGCTGGACGCGGCGGCCCTCGCGATCTTCTCGATGTCGGCGAGCCTCCAGGAGCGCGCGTGCGGGCTGTGGCGCAGGACCTCCGCGAACCCTGCCACCGCGGACGCGAACCGGAGGTCGGCCGGCGCCGCGTCGAAGGTGGGGGCGACGGCGCCCGGGGCCATCTTGACCAGCGTCTCCTCGGCCGTGTTCGAGCCGAGCGGCGCCTTGTGGCGGAGGCGCACGACGACCGGCGCCGCGCCCTCGCCCTTCGGCGCGGAGGCCTTGAGCTCGACGTCGTAGATGGCCGTCACGCTGTGCCCTGCGCCGATCTCGCCGGCGTCCACCTTGTCGTTCCGGAAGTCCCGGTCGGCCACGTCGCGGTTCTCGTAGCCGATGAGCCGGTAGCTCTTGACGAAGCTCGGGTCGAACTCGACCTGGATCTTCACGTCGCGGGCGATGACCTGGAGCATCCCGCCGACCTGCTCGGAGAAGACCCGCCGCGCCTGCGCCTCGCTGTCGATATAGGCGTAGTTGCCGTCGCCCTGGTTGGCGAGCTGCTCCATCATGAGATCCTTGTAGTTGCCCTGGCCGAAGCCGACGGTGGACAGCGTGATCCCCTTGTCCCTCGCGCGCTTGATGGTCTTCAGGATCTCGTCGTGGGAGGTCGGGCCGACGTTCGCGTCTCCGTCGGAGAGCACGATGACGCGGTTGACGTGCCCCTTCACGAGCGTCCGCTCGGCCAGGCTGTACGCGAGATCGATGCCGCTCGACATGGCGGTGGAGCCGCCCGCGGTGAGGTCGGCGAGCGCCGCGAGGATCTTCCCCTTGCTCTCGATGCCGGTCGGCGCGAGCACCTCTCGCACGCTGCCCGCGTAGGTGCAGAGCGCGACGGTGTCCCCCGGCTTGAGGGTGTCGGTGAGCATCTTCAGGCTCTTCTTCGCGAGCTCGATCTTGTCCGGCGACTGCATCGAACCGCTGGTGTCGACGAGGTACACGAGGTGCACCGGGGTCCGCTCCTTGACCGGCACGCGCTTGCCCTGGACCGCCACGCGCACGAGGTGGTGGCCCGACGTGAACGGCGAGGGCGCGGCCGCGAGGTGCACGGCGAACGGGCCTGTCGCGGGCGACGCGTAGCCGTAATCGAAGTAATTGAGGAACTCCTCGGCGCGCACGGCCTGATACGGGGGCAGCGCGCCATCCATGATCTTGCGGCGCGCGATGGCGTAAGAGGCCGTGTCCACGTCGATCGCGAACGTCGAGAGCCGGTCCTTCGCGGGGTCCTCGACCGGGTTGACGCCGTAGTCCCGGTACGTCTCGCTGCCCTGGGGCTCGGGCGCGGTGACGGCGACGGCCGGGGGCGGGGGCGCGGGGCGCGCCACGGCGGTCGCCGCCGGGGTGGGCGCCTTCTTGGGCGCGGGCGCGCCGCCCGTCACGCGGACGCGCGCGTCCGCCCCGGGCGCGGCGCCCGCCTTGGTCGCCCGTGACTGCGCGGGCCCCGGCGAGGCCGGCGAGGGCGCCACAGGGGCGGCCGCCACGGGCAGGGCCGGCGGCGGCGCGGCCTCCGCGGGCGCGGCGTCACGGTCGACCGCGTCGCTCGCCGCGGCTTCCTCGCGCTTGGCAGTGGACGTGCGGTCCTCGTCTTGCGCCGCGTCGAACTCCGGCTGCATGGCCTGCCCGGCGGGGGCCTCGGTCGGCGCGGCCGATGCGGTCGCCGCCGTGGGGGCAGGCGTGGAGCCACCGCAGCCGATGAGCAGCGCGGTGACGAGGGCGGGGGCGACGAGATCGAGGGGCCGGGTGCGCATTGAGGTGTCCTCCTTGGAAGGGGATCGCGAGGGCGGATCCCTGCTGTACGTTCTCGTGGGTCGGCCATCGCCGATCGCCACACACAGGTCCTTGCGGGGGCCGCACGCGCGGCTGCCCCATGGTGCATTTTCCACGGGCGAGACGGGCCCTTCGCCGCTTTCGCTGCGTGAACGCCGCGTGTCGCCGGTCGTCCGGCGAGCCGACGAAGGGGCTCTCGCGACCGGGGCCCGCTGTGGCGGGGCTCGGCGCGTCCGAGTGCCAGGGAAACGCGGTCGTCTCGGCCGGCTTACACCCGAAATCGACGGGAGCTCGGGTCGGGTCCTCCGCCCGCCTCCCTCTCGATCTATCCTCAGGGGTCCGTGATGAGCGAAACGAGCCGCGAGCGCTTCCAGTCCACCCTGTGCCGCGCCAGGAAGATCGCCGTCCTGACCGGCGCAGGCGTCTCGGCGGAGTCGGGTATCCCCACGTTCCGCGGCGCTGGGGGGCTGTGGCGGCGTTACGAGGCGACGAGCCTCGCCTCGCCCGAGGCGTGGCGGCGCGATCCGGGCCTCGTCTGGGAGTTCTACAATCACCGCCGGGAGCGCGCCCTCGGCTGCGCCCCGAACCCGGGTCATCACGCGCTGGCGCAGCTGGAGGCGCGGTGGCGGGAGGCCGGCAGGGTCTTCACCCTGATCACCCAGAACATCGACGGCCTGCACGAGCAGGCGGGCTCCCGGAGCCCGGTGCGCCTCCACGGCTCGCTGTGGCAGGTGCGCTGTCTCTCGTGCGGGAGCGTGACCGAGAACCGCGACGTGCCCATCACGCCCGCCTTCGCGGGCAGCGGCTCCCCCGATCCGGAAGCCCCCGCCCGCCGCTTCACGGCGGCGGAGCTGCCGCGCTGCGGCTGCGGCGGCGTCCTTCGCCCGCACGTGGTCTGGTTCGGCGAGGCCCTCCAGGAGAGCGATCTCGCCGCGGCGGCCGCCGGCGTCGAGGGCTGCGATCTCCTGCTCGTCGTCGGTACGTCGGCCGTGGTGTATCCCGCCGCCGGTTTCGTCCCCATGGCCAAGCGCCACGGCGCCCTCATCGCCGAGGTCAACGTCGAGCCGAGCGCGATCTCCGGCCTCTGCGATGTCGTGTTCACCGGCGGCTCCGGCGCGATCCTGCCCTCCCTGCTCGACGTCACGCCGGCGTGAGCGCCGCGGCCTGACGGGCGCGGCGCGCCGGCGGCGTCAGCACGGCGAGGCGGGCCGGCGGCGTCAGCGCGACGCGCGGTCGCGCCGCAGCGGGCGCGCGGTGCACGCATCGCGCGGCGCGGCGCGTGCTTCTGCCGCGGTCATGGAGCAGGTCAACCGTGGGATCTCAGGGCTAACGTGGGCGGCAATCACGCTCGTCGTGATCGGCGCCGTCAACTGGGGGTTCGTCGGGCTGTTCGAGTTCGACGTGGTCGCCGCGCTCTTCGGCAGGCTCAGCGCGCTCAGCCGCATCATCTACGTGCTCGTCGGGATCGCTGGGCTCTATCTGCTCTACGCTGCGGTCCAGCTCGGAAAGCGCGCTCGGGTCACCACGATGCCCTGAGGGCGATGCGCCCGTGCACCCCAGGCGCTCACGCGCCCGGGCTGGCCTGGCCGCCGAAGCCGCGCGGACGGGCGGCGGTCGCGCGCGCCTCGATGAACCGCGACACCGCGTCGACGAACGCCTCAGGGTTCTCCACCTGCGGCATGTGCCCTGTCGCCGGGATGAAGGTGAGATGCGACCCCGGCAGCGAAGCGTGAAGCTTCTTCGCGTCGTCCGCGCTGTTGCCGAGGAGCTGGTCCGCCTCGCCCCAGACGAGGAGGGGATTCAGGCTGAGCGGGGCCCTGGGACCTCCGTGGATGGCGGCGTCGAGCACCGCCTCCAGCTGAGGTGGATTGGCGCTCTCCAGGACGTCCCGCAGGGCAGCCGGGGCGCGGCCGGGATCGGCGTAGGCGCGGCTCAGGACCCGCGGGCCATAGGTCTGCTTCCGCATCAACGCGCGCAGCATCCGGCGGGGCAGCGGCCGCGCTCCGAGCCAGCCGACGAGGCGCGGCAGCGGGGGGATGGGAACGCCGTTGACGAACACGAGCCCTCGGCAGCGCGCCGCGAACAGGCTAGCGAAGCTCGATACGACCGAGACGCCGAAGGAGTTGCCGACGCACCACGCGCTGGAGATACCCAGCTCGTCCAGGAGCCGCTCCAGCCAGCGCGCATAGGCGTCCAGGGCGCCGAGCCCCGGGGCGTCCGTGCGCCCGATGCCGGGCAGATCGGGCGCGATCACCTGGAAACGCTCCGCCAATCGCTCCCAGACAGGCGCCCAGTGCAGAGGCGCCCCGCCCCAGGCGCCGTGCACCAGCAGCAGCGGCTCGCCCTGCCCGCCCACGTGGACGCTGGCAGGGCGGCCGTCGATCGCGATCTCCTTCACCGAAACCGTGCTCATGCCCCTCTCCTGTGCGGAATCATCGCGGGGCCCATCCTGCCCCCGGCTGCCGGGGGCCCGCAACAGGAACGCACGCCGGCGCGCGCCCCCGTCCCTCCCTCTTGCGTGTGCGGGCGCTGGCCGGGCGCGCGGCGGCGCGCGGCGCCTCTCGGCCCTTCGCGCTTGCCTCACGGGCAGCCGATCGCGGTATCGTCCCCGCCGTGTCCCCCGCCCAGAAGCTCCGCGATCTGCTCGCCTCGCCCGGCCTCCTCGTCATGCCTTGCTGCTTCGACGCGCTGTCGGCGCGGCTGATCGAGCAGGCCGGCTTCTCGCTCTCGTTCATGAGCGGCTTCGCGGTCTCCGCCGCGCGCCTCGGCGCGCCCGACACGGGGCTCATCTCGTATGGTGAGATGGTCGATCAGGCGCGGGCGATCTCCGGCGCCGTGTCGATTCCGGTGCTCGGCGACGGCGACACGGGCTACGGCAATGCGATGAACGTGAAGCGCACGGTGCGCGGTTATGCGCAGGCCGGGCTGGCCTGCGTCATGATCGAGGACCAGGTCGCTCCCAAGCGCTGCGGCCACACGCGCGGCAAGCAGGTCGTGCCCCGCGACGAGGCGTTCACCCGCGTCCAGGCCGCCGTGGACGCGCGCGACGAGGGCGCCGGCGTGCTCATCATGGCCCGCACCGACGCCCGCCAGACGCACGGCTTCGACGAGGCGCTGGCCCGCGCGCGGGCGTTCGCCGATCTCGGGGCAGACATCGTGTTTCTGGAGGCGCCCGAGAGCGTGGAGGAGATGCGAACGTTCTGCCGCGAGGTGCGCAAGCCGACGATGGCCAACATGGTGGATCACGGCAGGACACCGGTGCTGCCGCCGGCCGAGCTCGGGGCGATCGGCTACAAGATCGCGGCCTATCCGCTCACCCTGCTCTCGGTCGCCGCCGCCGCCATGCGCGAGGCGCTCGCGGCCCTGCGCGCCGGCCGGCACCCCGACCCGCGGATGAGCTTCGCGGCGCTCCAGGAGATCGTCGGGTTCCCCGAGTACTACGCTGAAGAAGCGCGCTATGCGCAGCCGCCAAGGAAGGGGTGAGTCGAGCACCATGACCACGATGTCCTCTGCCGCCCCCGCGTCGCTCCTCGACGCGGCGCGGAGCCTCGTCCCGCTCGTCCAGGAGCACGCCCAGCGGGGAGAGCGCGAGCGCCGTTTGCCCGATCCGGTCGCGAGGGCGCTCCGGGAGTCGGGCATCTTCCGCATGTGTCGTCCGCGCGCGCTGGGCGGGCTCGAGGCCGACCCCCTCACGGCGCTGCAGGTCATCGAGGAGCTCTCGCGCGCCGACGGCGCGGCAGGGTGGTGCGCCATGATCTGCGGCACGACCGGCGCGTTCGAGGCGTACATCCCGGCGGAGGGGGGCAAAGAGATGCATGCGAGCCCGGATGTCGTGACCGCCGGCGTCTTCGCGCCGAGCGGGCGCGCCGTCGAGGTCGAGGGAGGATATCGGGTCGCCGGGAGGTGGGCGATGGCGAGCGCCTGTCATCATTGCGACTGGCTGGGCGGCACCGCGGTGGTCTTCGACGGGATGGCCCCGCGCATGCTGCCCGGGGGCGTCCCCGAGGCCGTCGTGCCGATGTTCCGCGCCTCGGAGTGCGAGATCCTGGATACGTGGAGCGTCTCCGGCCTTGCCGGCACCGGGAGCCACGATTTCGCGGTCGTCGACGTCTTCGTGCCGAGCAGCCGGTGCATCCGACTCCCGATGACGTCTCCGACCCATCCAGGGCCTCTCTTCGTGTTCCCGCTCTTCGGCTTCCTCGCGAGCGCGGTCGCGACGACCGCGCTCGGGATGGCGCGCGCGGCCATCGATGAGCTGGTCCGGCTCGCGGCGACCAAGCGGCCGAGCGGCATGACGACGTCGCTCGCGACGCGGCCCTCGACGGCGCTCGCCGTGGCCGAGGCCGAGGCCACGCTGGGCGCGGCCAGGGCCTACCTCTTCGAGGCCGTCGGCGCCGTCTGGGACGTCGCGGTCTCTGGCAGGCCGATCTCGCTGCGGGAGCGGGCGCGCGTCCGGCTCGCCGCGACGAACGCCGCCCTCGGCGCGGCGCGCGCCGTCGATCTGGCCTTCACGGCGGGCGGCGCCACGGCGCTCTACGCGGAGAGCCCTCTTCAGCGCAGCTTCCGCGACGTACACGCCGTCACGCAGCACGCCCTCGTCGCCCCGCACACGCGCGAGGTCCAGGGCCGTGTGCTCCTCGGGCTGGACACCGAGCTGCCGATGTTCTGAGGGGCCGTCCGCGAGAGGAGACGCGGATGAGCCCGTAGCGCGCGAAGATGCGCCCCGCTCTCATCCCAGGGGCAGATCCACCCACCGCTCGAATCCAGGCCGGCGCTTGATGCGGCCGTACCACGCGTCGACGTGCTCCAGCGCGGGCCGCTCGGTCTTCAGGTTGTACCACCGCTGCGCCGCGACCCCGAGGGGGATATCGGCGAACGTGAAGTACTCTCCCGCGGCCCACGGGTGCCGTGACAGCTGCCTGTCCAGGATCCCCAGCGCGGCGAGCGCCGACCTGCGGGCGGCGTCGATCGCGCCCTGATCGCGGCGCTCTTCCGGCGTGCGCACGAGCTGCACGAGGAGCGTCCGGATCGGGGGCCACAGGGTCCCGAACTGCCAGTCGGTCCAGGCGTCGGCGCGCGCCCTGTCGGCGAGATCGCTCGGCTGGAGCGGCGGCGACCCGTAGCGCGAGAACAGATAACGCACGATCGCGTGCGACTCCCAGAGCACCAGCGGGCCGTCCTCGAGCGTCGGGACCAGCCCGTTCGGGTTGAGGGTGAGATAGTCGGCGTCCTTGACGCGACCGAACGGTCCGCCGGCGTCGATGCGCTCGAAATCGAGCCTGAGCTCGTCGAGCGCCCAGAGGACCTTTTGCACGTTCGAAGAATTCTTGTGACCCCAGAGTCTCAACATGATGTCCCTTGTCCCTCGGCGCCGCTCAGGCGGCCGTCGTCGCCGCCGGCTTCACGAACTTCGCGAAGCGCTCCACATAGAACTCGACCGGATTCTGGATGGCCCTGGCCGCGGGGCGCGCCTGCACGGCCTCGATCCACGCCCGGAGCCGCGTGAGCTCCGCGGGGATGGAGAAGTCGCGGAGGCGGCCGACCGCCGGCAGCCGCTCGAACCATGGATAGAAGGAGAGATCGACGAGGCTGACCTCGGCGCCGAGCCAGTAGGGCCCCTGGCCCGACGACCTCGCCAGCGCCTCTTGCTCGATGAACGCGAGCACCTCGCCGAGCGCCTTGCGCCCCTCCGCCTCCTGGTTCCGGGTCTCGGCCCTCAGCAGCTGGGTGAACGCCGGCACGAGGCGCGTGTTCGCGTAATCGATCCAGATCCTCGCCAGGGCGCGCCTGCCCGGCTCCCTGGGCAGGAGCCGTGGCTCGGGGAAGACCTCCTCGAGGTACTCGTTGATGATCGCCGACTCCCAGATACGGTGGCCCTCGTGCTCGATCGCCGGGACCTTGCCGTAGAGCGAGGCGTCGACGAACGCCCGCGGCTTGTTCTGCAGATCGACCTCGGTCAGCTCGAAGTCGATCGCCTTCTCCTGCAAAACGAGCCGGGTGCGGTGGGCGAAGGGGCACGCCTTCGCGCTGTAGAGTCGCAGCTTCGTCATCCTGTTCTCCTTGACGGCGTGCGCCGTGCGAAGAGCTCTCCTGCTCTCAGGCAGAGGGGGCGCTCAGCTCACGGGCCGTCGTCGTGGCAGGGAGCAGGGAGCGTGCCAGGGCTCTATTGCAGGAACGGATCACAATCGTTCGCGCTGGCCGCGCGCTTGCTGCGACGGGAGCAGGGATTGCTTGTGATGTGCTGCTGAGGCAGCAATGAATCCGGCGTGGGGCGAGGGAAGGCCTCTGCTGATGGATGGTCGACCCCTGTCGAGTACCCGGGAGACGTCGCGTCCGCCGGGATGAGGCGCGCTCAGATCTTCATCCTTCCTCCTCGTGTCATGGTTCGCAGCCCGCGCCACCTCAGCCAATGGCACCTCTGCTCGAGCGGTCATCCGTCGTCCACGCGCGGGCGTGGACGTGGACCTCCTCCCGGTGTGCCGGGAGGGCGCGCTGATGTTTTCCGCCTTACTCTTCTATGACGGACAATAGTCTGCTATGACGGACATGTCAAGACGCTCCGCGGTAGCGTCGATGTCCTCGGCAAGAGGTGTGTGGACCGGTGTGCAACGGCGATGATCGCTGCGGAGGCTGGGATTGACCGGATGTGCGAGGGCTGTCTTCGTTGTAAGGTGCGTGCCGTGACGCCTGCTCGCCTCGACGCCCGAGCACTCCATGGCTCGCATGGTTCGGGACGTGACCGTCGCGTGGTCCGATGGCCTTGGCAAGACAGCGTTGTCGTCGTCAAGCGCATGACGGCGACAGGCATGGAGCGACGCGATGACAGGTGAACGCCCGCCGGACCGCATCCTGACCGCTCGGCTGACGCTGCGAGCATGGCGGCCCGAGGATGCGCCTTTGATCAGGGAGGCGATCGACACAAGCCTTGCTCACCTGCGGCCCTGGATGCCGTGGGCCGTGCACGAGCCTTCCTCCATGGAGGCGACCGCCGCGCTCCTCGAGAAGTTCCGGGACGACTTCACGGAAGGACGCGACTTTCATTATGGCATCTTCACGCGCGACGAGCGCGCCGTGCTCGGGGGTACGGGGCTCCACCCGCGGATCGGCCCGGGCGCGATCGAGATAGGCTACTGGCTCCGGGCGACGGCGACGCGCTGCGGTTACGCGACCGAGGCGGTGGCAGGCTTGACCCGGGTCGCGCTCGAGGAGCTCGGCGTGAGCCGCGTCGAGATCCGCTGCGATCCGCGGAACACCGCGAGCGCCGCCGTGCCCCGGCGGCTCGGGTACCGGCATGTGACGACGCTCGAGGCGAACGCCCTGACGCCCGCGGGCGAGCCTCGCGACACGATGGTGTGGGCGCAGACGGCCGCGGAGCTCCCGGGATCGCGCCGGGGAGGCCGGAGCTCGTGAGTCCATCACCCTCGGCCAGCGCGCCGGGAGCGCCATCGGATTCGGATGTTCGGATCGAGGCGCGGCCGACGCGCTGATAGCGTGGCGGACGCCGCGGTCACTCGAGCTCGAGCGTCATCTCGATCATCGTGCGACGGAAGCCGAACCGCTCGAACAGGCGCTGCGCGGCGGCGTTCTGGGTCGCGGTGTGGAGCACGACGCGCGGCGCGCCCAGGGCCCGGAGGCGCGCGATGACGGCCTCCAGGAGGATAGCGCCCGCGCCCAGCCGGCGCGCGGGCTCGGCGACATAGATGTCGTGGAGGGCGCCGCAGGCGTCGAGGAGGCTGTTCCAGTCGCGCGGCTCCCGGCGGCCGTAGGCGTAGCCGACCAGCGCCGGCTCGGCGCCCGCTCTCTCGGCGACGACGATCGCGGCGTCGGGGTCGGCGAGCTCGCTCGTGAGCCACCGCTCGTAGCCCGGCTCGAGCGGCTCCAGGCACATGAAGCGGTGCGGATCGAGGGCGTGGTGCAGGCGGACGAGCTGCGCCGCGAAGCGCGCCACCTCGGGCATGTCGGCGCGCACCGCGAGGCGGGCGTTGACGGAGGGGATCATCCGCCAGGATAGCCGAGCGCCGGCCGCTCGCTCCGCCTCAGCGTCCTCAGCGTCCCTTTCCCGCCCCCAGGCCCTCCAGCGCCTGCTCCGCGTCGCGCCGGTAGGCGTTGTCGGTCGGCGCCGTCTCCAGGAAGCGCTGGTAATGGTGGATGGCCTTCTCGCGGTTGTTCGCCGCGCGGAGCGCCTCGGCGAGGAGGAAGTGCGCGTCGAACAGCCACGGTGGGCTCGAGCGGTCCGGCGCCTCGCCCAGGGCGACCGCCTGCTCCATCTCGCTCGCGGTCCCGGCCCGGTTGCCGCGTGACGCGTAGATCTTGCCGAGGCGGTAGTGCCACTCGGGGACCTTGTCGTTGGCCGCGATCGCCTTGCGCCACGCCTCCTCCGCGGCCGCCCAGTTGCCCTGATCCTGGTAGCAGAGCGCCATCGTGGCGTAGGCCTCGTAGCGGGACGGCCGCTTCTCCAGCGCGATCTTCAGATCCGCCAGCGCGTCCCGGCTCGCCCCCTGCTTCTGCAGCAGCACGCCGCGCTGCCAGTACGCGTCGCCGAGCTCCGCGTCGAGCTCCAGCGCGCGCCTCAGCGCCATCTCCGCGCGCGCGGTCTGGGCCGTCTCGTTGGCGCCCCAGCCGACGTAGAGGTGGTACTCGGCGCGGTTCGGATCGAGCTCCGCGGCGCGCTCCAGGAAGCGCAGCGCCTCGGCCATGTTCGTGCCGCGCACGAGGAGCGCGCGGCCGAGGAAGTGGTTCGCCTCGGCGGAGTTCGCGCGGTCCTTGAGCACGTCGCGCAGGATGGGCTCCGCCTGGCTCGCGTGCCCCGCCATGACCTGGGTCGAGCCGACGCGCAGCTTCAGGTCGATGTCGTTCGGCGCCTTGCGGAGCGCGTCGGCGTACATCTCCAGCGCGCGCTCGCTCTGGCCGGTCTCCTCGAACAGGAGCCCGCGCTCGAGCGCGAGGCCCGGGTAGTCCTTGTCGGCCGCCGTGACCTTGTCGAAGATCTTCGCGGCGTCCTCGAACCGCCGCAGGCGACGGTACGCCACGCCCAGCTTGAACTGGCTGCCGAGGTCGTCCTCCTTCGCGAGCGCGAGCTCGAGCTCCTGCCGGGCTTCGTCGTACCGCCCGGTCTGGAGCGCGACCTCCGCCTTGGCCTTGTGCAGCGCGGGCAGGTCCGGGAACTTCGCCGTCGCCTCCGACAGCTTCTCCGCCGCCGCCTCGTTGCGGCCCATGCTGGACAGGAGCGACGCCAGCGCCACGTAAGCGTCGACGACCTCCGGGAGGTCCTCTGTCGACTTCACGGCGTCGAGGTACGCCTGCTCCGCTTCCTTCTTGTTGCCGAGCGCGAGCTCGGTGCGCCCGAGCCAGTAAGCGACCTGCGGGGCCGCCGCGTGCGTCTTCTGCAGCTCCTTCAGGAGGTCCTTCGCCTCCTTCATGCGCTCCTGCGCCAGCCACGTCTTCGCCTTGCCGAGCTGCGCGGCGAGGCGCTGGGCGTCGGCGCGGGCCGCGGCCTCGAAGCGCGCCTGCGCCTCGGAGTAGCGGCCCGACCGGTAGAGGACCTCGCCGTTGCCGATCAGGGCGCGCACCGCCTGCGGGTCGAGCTTCACCGCGGCGGCGAAGGCCTGCTCCGCCGCGCTCATGCGCGACCTCGCGAGGTGGATGGTGCCGAGCAGCGTGTACGCGTCGACGATCTCGGGGTCGCTCGCGGCGGCCCGGGTCGGGCCGTCGCCGGTGACCTTGCCGAGCAGATCGAGCGCCTCCTGCTCGCGGCCCGGGGTCTGCCAGAGCACCGACGCGATCAGGGTGCGGGCCCCGACGTGGTCGGGCGAGGCCTCGAGCGCGCCGCGGGCGCTCGCCTCGGCGCCCGCGGTGTCCCCGGCGAGGAGCTGCGCCCGGGCCAGGCCGTAGAGCGTGCGCGCGCTCTTCTGGAGGCCGCTCGCGTGCTGCCACGCCGCGATCGCCTTGGGGGCGTCCCTGGCGGCGAGCTCGATCTCGGCCGAGAGGACGGCGAGGTCGACGTCGTCCTTGAGCTGCGCGGCGAGCGCCTGCGCGGCCTGTCGCGCGCGCGGGAGCTCGCCGCTGGCCGCGGCCTGCGCCGCGACGGCGAGGGAGAGCAGGTCGCCCGGATGGGAGCTCGCGAGCGTGAGCATCTCCTTGCCGAAGGCGTCGTCGACGGTCCGGTGCCCGAAGCGGATGCTCCGCGCGAAGGCGATGTACGCGGCGTAGGCCATGGTCGCCCGGTGGCGCGGCGCATTGATCCGCGTGGCGTTCGCGTCGTTCAGCGCTCCGTTGGCGGCCGACGCGGTGTCCTTCGCGAAGGCCGTCTGGGTCCGCTGGCGGAGCTCGGCGAGCGCCCCCTCGTGCGCGAAGGCGTTGAGCCGGTCGCTGATGAGGTTCACGCCGAAGGCGCCGACGTCCGGAACGAGCGCGAGCGCGCCGCCGCTGACGGCGGCGACCGCGAGCGCCGCCACGACGTAGCGCTTGATCTTCGATTTTGGCGGCGGTGCTTCCGTGGTCGCCGCGGGCTTCTCGGCCTGCGCGTCGGGACCGGCGCTCAGGTCGCCGATCTCGGTGCCCGCGCCGGTCAGGTCGACCTCGTCCCCGACGCTGGGGTGCGGCTCGCTGAGCTCGATGCCCCGATCGTCGGCGTCCGCGGGCGATTGCGTGAAGTTCGCCGATCGGTCGGACGGATCGTAAGGGGTGGGCGCGGCGCCGGGGGCGAGCTGCGTGACGCTCTCGCCGAGGGCGATCTCGTCGCCGAAATCGGCGGCGCCGAAGCCGGCGGTGGGCGCGGCGCCGAAGCCGGTGGTGGACGCGGCGCGGGCGTCGGCGGGCGGCGCGGCGAGGAAGTCGGCGGGGGGTACGGCGCCGAAGTCGACGGGCGGCATGGCGCCGCTGCTGGGCGGCTCCGGCGCCGCCTGCGGCGGGAGGGGGCGCGGCCCGGGCGCCTGGAATGCGGCGCCCACGCGCGAGTCGTCGTAGTCCGGCGGGGCCTCGTCGAAGAGCTCGGCGCCGACGATGGTCCCCGGTCCTACAGGCGAACCGGCACCGGTGGCCTTCGAGGGGAGGGCGGAGCCGGTGGCCTTCGAGGGGAGGGCGGAGCCGGTGGCCTTCGAGGGGAGGGCGGGGCCGGTGGCCTTCGTGGGGAAGCCCGCGGCGGTCGGAGCAGGGAAGCCCGCCTGGGCCGCGGTCGGGAGCCCGGCGCGCGCAGGCGAGGGGAGCGGCGCGGAAGCCGGCGTGGGCAAGCCCGTGTTCGAGAACGGGGCGGGCATGCCGATGACGGCCGGGGCTGAGCTCGGCAGATCGCCGGCGACAATGGGCAGGTCGCCCGCGGATGTCGCGGGCAGCTCGGCGTCGCCGTCGCCCTCGAGAGGCAGCTCGAGCTCACCGAAGCCGAACGACATGGATCCGCTGCTGGAACGCGCCGGAGGAGCCGGGGGCGCGTCGTCGTCCAGGTCTCCGAAATCGTACTCCGGGGCCACGCGCGGGGGCGCGTCCCCCGCACCGCGGGTGCGCCCGCGACCGAGGGGCTGCGTGGTGGCCCCGGCGTTTCGCGCGCCGAGCCCGGCGTCCCGCGCACCAGGCCCCGAGGGGGCGCCCGGCGCCGACTCTCGCTCGCCGAACCCGAGGGTGCGCCGGCTGCTCGGAGGCAGCGGCTCGACCCGCGCCGGCAGGTCGGTACCGGCGAACGCGGTCGGCGTCGCCGGGGCGGTGCGGGACTCCGCGCGCGATCGCGCCGGGAGCGCCACCGACGCCCCGGGCGCGTTGCCGTAGACGACCGGCAGATCGTCCGGGTTGAGCCCCTGCACCTCGGCGTCCGTCGGGCTCGGGAGCTCGACCATGAGATCGATCTCTCCGAAGCCGCGCCGTTGCGGCACGGTCTTGGCGTTCCGCCGATCGGACGGGGCGGGGCGATCGGGGACGTCCGGCAAGCCGATCTCGCCGAAGACCTCCGGACCCGGCGGCTCAGGAGGCGGCGCGGGCGGCGCAGGCACCGCGGGCGCTGCGCGGCGCGGCGGCGTCGGTACCGGCGCCGGCGCCGGCCCGGGGCGTCGGGGAGGCGCGACCGCGGGGAATGCGATGTCCTCCGGAGCCGCCATGGGCAGATCGGCGTCCTCGGTCGCCGCCGGGGCGCTCCGCTCCGAGAGCTGAAGCCCCCCCGCCCCGGCCCGCGGCGGGGGGGTGGGCACAGGCGTCGGCGCGGGCGCTGCGCTTGCGCCCCCCTTGGTCACCAGCAGGCTCGTACCGCACTTCGGACAGCGCATCCTGAGCCCCGCAGGGGGGACACGCTTCTCGTCGACCTGGTACGGCGATTTGCACCCGTCGCACTCGACCTTGATCATGCTTCCCGACCCGATGCCGGCGCTGCGAGCGCCTTCGCAGGCGCCCCACGCTCGTTCGGCCTGCGAAAGGCCGGGATGCCCCGACATCCGCTCTCCTTACTAGCAGGGGTTGCGGTCCTTAGGATCGCCTCTTCTGCCGGGCGCCCTCAAATCGGCGACTTCCTCGGGCATGTCGCGTACGTGGTCCGGAAGCAGGAAGCGGACAGCGCGCAGTCGCGGGGCGGCCGGGGACGGCGGGACGGGCGGGACGGGCGGGACGGTAACGGAGCGGCGACGCCATCTGGCAGGCGACGCGTGTCGCCCATCGCGGCCTCGCCAAGCGTCCTCCACCTGTGCTAACGCGCTGCCGCTCATGCAGCGCTCGACGGCGGTCATCTACACGCTCTTCTTCGCGGGCGCGCTGGCGTTCGTCATCACGCAAGGCGGCTCGAAGGGGCGCGGCGCGGCCAGCGCGCCCGCCGACGCAGGCCCCGACGCCGCCGACGCCGCCGCCTCGCCTGCGACGGCCGCGGCGGGCGACGCCGACGCGGGGAGCGACGCCGGCGTCGAGGGCATCGTCCAGGAGCGCGGCCCCGAGCCAGCGGGGCGATCCGACGCGGGCGTCACGCTCCTCTCGGGAGAGGCGCCGCCCTCGCTGCCGGCCGAGGCGCCGAAGAAGGTGCGCTTCGGCGTCGTGCTCATCCAGTACCGCGGCGCGCAGGGCGCGGCGCCGACCGCGCGCTCCAAGGACGCCGCGCTGGCGCTCGCCAGGGAGCTCGCCGAGGTGGCCAAGACGGACTTCAAGGCCGCCATCGAGAAGGGCGACAAGGGGTCGACCGACGACCTCGGCTACATCCCGCGCGGCGTGCTCGAGCCCGCGCCGGAGTACGAGCTGTTCAGCCTCCCCAAGGGGGGCGTGAGCGGCCCGGTCGACACGCCGCGCGGCTTTTGGATCGCGCGTCGGATCGAGTAAGTAGAGCGTACCGCACCCGGCGCGTCGCCGTGGACGCGAACGAGTGGAGATACCGTATGGCGACGATCGACATCCGTCGGCAGCACGCCCTCACCAAGGACGAGGCCAGGAAGCGCGCGGAAGAGCTTGCGCGGGGCATGGAAGACAAGCTCGGCATCCAGTGGCGATGGGATGGCGACGTCATCCGGTTCGAGGCGCCGGGCGGCGCCGCGAAGGGGACGAAGGGCCTCGTTCGCGTCGAGGCGTCCGCGGTCCATGTGGAGATCGATCTCCCGTTCCTGCTGAAGGCGATGAAGGGCATGGTCGAGTCGAAGGTCAACGACAAGCTCGACGCCGTGCTGGGCAGGGCCTAGCCCGGCAGCCGGGCCAGGCGTGCCCCGGCGGCTCGATCGACCGCGCCGCCCCGCAGCGCGCGGCGCCCCGGCCGACACGCGCGCCCTCCTGCTCAGCGCCGCATCCCCGCCTCCTCCTCGCGAGCGAGCGACCTCCGCCCCCTCGCGCGCGTCGCGCCGCGCGCGAGCGCGCCCACCGTTCTTCGTTTTCCAGCGGTTCCGGCGGCGTACGCGGTCGACCGGCGCGCTCCGCGGATCTCCTCGCCGGGCGCGGGCGCGCGCACATTCGTGTCCGCCGTTCGACCTACCGAACGCGCGCGGCCAGGCAGGCTACTCGACGCGGCTCGACGCTGTTCGAGCCGGCTCCCTGCCCGGCGCGCTTTACTCCGTCAGGTTCGGTTCGCTACTCTCCGCCATCGTCATGCGGTGCGCACAGATGAGACCCCGTTCGGAGGCGTCGCGAGCGAGATGACGGTTCAGGCACCCGAGGGGCAGGCGGAGAGCATGACGGCCCTGATCGCGCGGCTCCGCGCGGAGCAAGGCGAGCAACCGGAGCGGCAGCTCCAGGCGCTCTTGCTGCACGAGCTCGGCGCGCTCGAGGAGGCGCTCGGCGAGGAGCCCACGGCGGCGCGCGACTACCTCGCCGCGTTCAACGCGGATCCCCAGTTCCGCGAGCCGCTCGAGGCGCTGGTCCGCATCCTCACGCGGCGCAAGTCGATCAAGAACCTCGGCAAGCTGCTCGACGCGCTCACGCGCGCCGCGGCCACCCCCGAGGAGCGGGCGCGCTCGTTCTGGGAGCGCGCGGCGTACCTCCAGGACCACGAGCAGAACCTCGCGGCGGCCAAGGAGGCGCTCGAGGAGGCGGCGCTCAGCAACCCGGAGGACGCGACCCCGTGGCTCGAGCTCGAGCTCATCGCGGCCAAGGAAGGGGACCTCGCCGGCCGGATGCGCGCGCTGGAGGCCCGCGCGGAGCTCGCGACGGACGCGACGTGGAAGGGGCTGCTCTTCATCGAGCTCGCCGACCTCGCGGCGGCGACCGAGAACGTGGAGCGCGCCTACGAGCTGCTCGACGCGGCCGCCGCGCTGGAGGGGCGGGCGCGCTTCAGGTCGCAGCTCGCGCTCGAGGTCATCGCCCGGCGCGAGGAGGACCTCGGCGCGCTCGCGCGCGCCCTCGAGGGGCAGGCGGAGCTCATCGCCGACGCGCTCGACGACGAGGCGAGCGGCGACGCCAACGGCGTCCCGCGGACCATACGCAAGCCGGAGCACGCGGCCGACGCGTGGCTCCGCGCCGCCGAGCTGACGCAGCGGGCCGGCACGGGCGGCTTCGCGTCGCTCCTCGAGCGGGCCGCGGAGCGGCTGCCCCAGTCGACGCTGCTCGGCCGGGCGCGCATCGCCGCGCTCGAGTCCGCCGGCGAGGCCGAGGCCGCCGCCAGCCTGGCCAAGCAGGAGATCGCGCGCGGCGCGAGCGGGCCCGGCGCCGCGGCCCTGTGGCTCCGCGTCGCCGAGGCGGCGGCGCTCGCGAGCGATCGCGAGGCCGCGCTCGCGGCGCTCAGGAGCGCGCTCGCGGCCGACCCGCAGTGCATCCCGGCCCGCGCGCTGGAGATCGATCTCCTCGGAGACGGTCAGGACCCGTCCGCGTTCGCGGCCTCGCTCGAGGCGACGGCGGCCTCGTACGCCAGCGACGACGCGCGGGGGCGCGCGCTGCTCCTCGCGGCCTACGTCTGGGCGGTGCGGACGGACGACGTCGGCGCGGCGAAGGCGGCCCTGTCGCAGGCCGGCATGGCCGGCGTCCACCCGGGCGTGCTCGCGCGCTTCGGCCGCTCGTTCGCGGCCCTCCGCGGCGACGCGGCCTGGTACGAGGAGTCGACGAAGCGGCTGCTCTCGACGGGCGTCGACCCGGCCGAGAAGGCGAGCCTGTGGTTCGAGATCGGCCGGAGCCGCCTCCTCCGGGGGGACGCGGACGGCGCCGAGGGCGCCTTCGCCGAGCTCGCCGACGCCGGCGCCGACGACGGCGCCACGCCGAACGCGTGGCTCGGGCGGGCGCTCGGCGCCTTCGCGGTCGATCTCGTCCGCAGCCGGCGCGAGCGCGGCGACGAGCCCGGCGCCGCGGGCCCGCGGCGCTCGCCGACGGTCATCGAGGCGCTCGCCGAGGTCGAGGGCGAGGAGACCGCGCGCGGGCTGTGGCTCGTCGCTGCCCTGCGCAGCGCGCGCGGCGGCGATCTGGATCGCGCGCGGAGCCGGCTCCGCGCGCTCTTCGAGCGATCCGCGGACGACGAGGTCATCGCGGTGTTCCTGGCCGAGCTCCACCGGCGCGCCGGGAGCCCGACCGCCGCGGCCGCGACGCTCTCGGCCTGCGCCGCGGCGATCGACGACGCCGATCTCTCGGCGGCGCTGCACATCGAGGCGGCGATCCTGCTCTGGCGCGCCGGCGAGCGCGGGCGCGCCGTCGAGGAGCTCGAGGCGGCGCGCGGCAAGGCGCCGCGCGCCGGCGCGACGGCGCTCACCTGGGCCCTTCGCGGCCACGAGGCGGGCGATCTGGAGAGCCGGCGCCGCGCCCTCGAGGTCGCCGGCGAGGCGGGCGAGGACCCGGCGGCGCTCGCGCTGTCGCGGTTCGGCCTCGAGGTCGGCGCGGCCGAGGGCGGCGACGCCGACGAGGCGCTCGCGACGCTCGAGGCGCTGGAGTCGCAGGCGAGCGACGACCTCGCCCTGGCCGCCGCGCTCGGGCGCCTCCTCTGGCAGCCGGCCCTCGAGCAGCGCAGCGCCGTCGAGCGCGCGCTCGACTACATCGAGGAGCGCGGCGACGGCGCCGCGACGATCGCGCACGCCGAGCGCTTCCGCCTCGCGCGGACCCTGGACCAGGATCGCGCGCGCACCGCGGCGCGCGCGGCGGCGTGGGCCGCGGCCGACCCGAGCCCGCACGCAGAGCTCGAGTGGCTCGGCGCCGCGCTCGGCGCCGAGGATCGCGAGGCGGAGGTCGCCGCGCGGAGCGCGCTCGCGCGGCACATGGAGGGCGAGGCCCGCGCCGCGATGGAGGCCTCGGCCGCGATCGTCGGCGCGCTCGATCAGCCGAACCTGCCGCGGCCGTTCCTCACGGGCGAGCACGCGCCCGCGCAGCTCGCCAACCTCGAGCTCGCGCTCCCCGGCTGCGATCCGCGGCGCCGCGCCGCGGCGCTGCACGGGCTCGGCGACGCGCTCGGCGAGGAGGCGCAGCTCACCGCGCTCGGCCTCGCGGGCTGGTCGGACTTCGCGGCCGGGGATCACGAGCGCGCGCTCGCCGCGTTCCGCGCGGTCGTCGAGCGGCGGCCCGACGACGTCGCCGCCTGGGAGGGCGTCCGCGCGACGTCCGAGGCGCTGCGCGACCCCGTGTCGACGGCGCTCGCCTCGGCGCAGCTCGGGGCGCTCTGCAAGGACGACGCGCGCGGGGCGGGCTTCTGGGAGAGCGCTGGGCTCCTGCTCCTCCAGCACACCGAGGCCGACGAGGACGCGGAGATCGCCTTCGATCGCGCGTTCGCGCGCGACCCGCGGCGCGGCGTCGCCTTCGACCGGCTGTTCCGCCGGGTCCGCGCGCGCAACGAGGACGATCGGCTGCTCGACATCATCGAGAAGCGGCTCGGCGTGGCGGACAACGACCTCGAGCTCTGCAAGCTGTTCTGGGAGCGCGCGCGCGTGCTCCGCAAGAAGGGCAAGCTCGACGACGCGCTCGCCGCGCTCGAGAACGTGACGCTGCTCGAGCCGGACCACATCGGCGCGCTGGCGCTCTCGGCCGACATCTCGAAGGCGCAGGGCGACCTCGGCCAGGCGGCCGCCTTCTACGCCGAGCTCTCGCGCGTCGCGAAGGCGCCGGGGGAGCAGCGCCTCATGTCGGGGATCACGGCCGTCGACGCCTACGAGAAGCTCGGCGAGCACGACAGGGCGCTCGAGGTGCTGATCGGCCTGCACCGGGCCGGGCTGTCGACGCTCGTCGTCCGCGAGCGCCTCGTCCGGGTCGCCGCCCGGGTCGGCTCCTGGGACGAGGCGACGCGCCTGCTCGAGGAGCTCATGGTCGAGCGCGACACCCCCGAGGGGCGGATCGAGGCGGCGCGCCTCGCGATGGCCATCTACCGGGATCAGCTCGCCGCGCCGCGCCGCGCCGAGCGGGCCGTCGCGAAGCTCCTCGAAGAGGCGCCGGACGACGGCGAGGCGATCGATCTCGTCCTCACGACGGACTACGAGCCCGCCTTCCGCACCCGCGTGCTCGGCCGCGCCAAGGCGACGCTGATCCAGGCGCTCGCGTCCGAGCCGATCGACGCGGACCGGGTCGCGCTCCTCGCGAAGATCGCCGGCGCGGGGCAGGACGCGGCGCTCCGGCAGGCCACGCTCGGCGCGCTCGTCTCGCTCGTCCGCATCGACGACGGCATCTCCGCGGAGCTCAGGAAGATCGACGCCCGCGTCCCGGCGCGGCCGCAGATCGCCCTCGACGCCAAGGCCATGGCCGACATCGCCGATCCGCTCGACACCGGGCCCGTCGGCGAGCTGTTCGCGAAGATGGCCGAGACCATCTGCATGGCGCTCGGCCCCTCGCTCGTGTCGCTCGGCGTCGGCAAGAAGGACCGCATCGACTCGCGCGGCGGCCACCCGCTGCGCGTGGCGGTCGCCGAGTGGATGGGCGCGCTCAGCTTCGAGACGGACTTCGAGCTCTACGTCGGCGGCCCGAGCCCTCGCGGCGCGACCGGCGTCTACGGCCAGCTGCCGGCGCTCGTGCTCGGCCCCGAGATCACGACGCCGCTCGACGCCGCCTCGCGCTCGGCGATCGCGCGCGAGGCGTTCGCGCTGCGCCGGGGCATCTCGTCGCTCAGGACGCGGGACGACAGCACCGTCGCCTCGCTCGTCGCGGCCGCGTGCATCGAGGCGGGCTTCACGGTCCCGCAGCCGCCCTACGCCGTCTTCGGCGAGGTCTCGCGCGCCATCCACAAGGAGATGTCGCGCGCGACCCGCAAGGCCATCGCCGACGTCTGCCAGCGCATCGTCTCGAGCCAGCAGGACCCGCTCCGCTGGGCGCAGGCCGCGCGCAGGAGCATCGACCGCATGGCCGTCATCGCCGCGGGCGACGTCTCGCTGGTCCTCTCGGACATCCTCAATACCCCGCGCGAGCAGCTCGGCGGTGTCGTCGCCGAGAGCGAGCGGGCGCGCCAGCTGGTCGCGTTCGTCCTCTCGCAGAGCTACCTCGAGCTCCGGAAGAAGCTCGGCATGGGGGTCCGGTGAGCAAGAATCCGCAATCCAAGGGCTCCTCTGGCGGCGGCGACGAGGGCGCGCCGTCGCAGGAGAAGATCACGGTCCCCCCGCCGGCGATGTACGGCGCGGCGGTCTCGGAGGGCGACGTCGAGGAGGCCACGCTCCTCGCGAAGATCCCCGAGGAGCTCATCCAGTCGATCCGCGGCGCCGAGGAGGGCGAGCGCGCCGGCGAAGGCGGCCTGAAGCAGCTGTTCTCCCGCGAGCCCGTGCCCGTGCCCGCGAGGCCCGCGCAGAGCGCCGGAGAGAGCGACGCGCTGCTCGACATGCTGTTCGAGGATCAGCGCGCCGAGGACGTCGACGACGAGGTCGTGACCTCGGCGCCGGCGTTGCACGGGACGCGCCGGCCCCCGGCGCCCATCCCGCCGCCGCGCCCCCCGTCGCTGCCCCGCCCCGCCGCCCAGCCCCGCTCGGGCAGCAGGCCGGGCGACGTGAAGGCTTCGCTCGGCGCGGAGCTCACGCCCGGCGATCGGACGCCGAAGATCCCGCCGCCGGCCCCGTCCGCGAGGTTCACGGCGCCGCGCCCGCAGCCCGCCGCCCCGCCGCCCCCGCTGCCGCCGCCGTCGGTGCGCCGGGAGCCTGTGTTCGAGGAGGACACCGCCGAGCCGGGCGACCGCGCGACGCCCATCCCCGACGGCGGCGACTCCCCGTTCGAGTTCGCGCCGCCCAGCGGCGCCAGCAGCGGCCGGTTCGCGGAGGCGCACGCCTTCGACGACGAGGAGACGCACGGCATCGACGACGAGGAGACGAACGCCCTCGACGAGCCTGGGCCCACGACCCGGCCGTACACCGGCCAGTCGTCCGCCTCCACCAGCCGCTGGGATCAGCCCGCCGCCGACAGCGATCCCGGCGAGCTCGTGGACGAGTCCAGCCTGATCGGCGGGTCGACCGAGCCGACCGATGAAGAGCTCGAGGACGATCTCGCGCAGACGCGCGTCGCGACCCGGAGACCCGACAGCGGCGTCGCCTTCACGCCGCCGCGTCCGCCTTCATCGCCGCGCGCGTCGTCGTCGCCGCCGCGCCCCTCGTCGTCGCCGCGCGCGTCGTCGCCACCGCGCCCGTTCGCGGCGTCCCACGTCCGGCCGTCGCCGTCGTTCGTGCCGTCGTCGTCGTTCGTGCCGTCTTCATCGCCGCGCGCGTCGTCGTCGCCGCCGCGCCCGTCTTCGTCAGCACGCGTCCCGTCGGCGCCTCCTGCGGGCCCGTCGTCGTCGCCTTCCCGCGCGCCGGAGAGCCTCCCGCCGCTGCCGTCGATCCCGCCGCCCGCCTCGGTGTTCGACGGCGAGCAGGACGCGAGCGCGATCCTCGTCCAGTCGCAGCAGCGCGACGTGTGGGCGGCGCGCGCCGCGTGGCTCCGCTCCGAGGCCGAGCTCATCGAGGACCCCGCGGCTCGAGCGCGCGCGCTGCTTCCCGTCGCCGAGCTCTACGTGATGGCCGGGGAGGACGCCACCGCCCGCGCCATCGCCGCCGAGGCGCGCGATCTCGCCCCTAGCCTGATCTTCGCGCACCGCCAGCTCCGCGGCCTCCTGATGCGCGAGGCGGATCTGCCCGCCGCGCTCGAGGCGCTGGAGAGCGAGACCCGCGTCCTCGGCACGCCGGCCGCGCGCTGCCACAACCTCGTGCTCGGCGCGGAGCTCTGCCGCATCCCGCTCGCGGATCCCGAGGGCGCCCACAAACGCTTCGAGCTCGCGGCGCGGACGCACCCCGCCGATCCCCGCGCGCACGTCCAGCGCTTCTGCGAGGCGCTCGCCGCGCCGGACTCGGACGCGGCGGCCTCGGCCGTGCTCGCGAAGTTCCGCCTCCCCGAGGCGCCCGAGCTCGCGCCGCTCGCCGCGGCGAGCACTCAGGTCGCAGCGCACCGCGGCGCCCCGAGGCCGGCGCGCGGCCGCGCCGCCCCCGCCACGCCGTACGAGGCGCTGCTCCGTGCCCGCGCCCTGCTCGGCGCCGGCGACCTCGCCGAGGGCCTCGCGACCCTCGATCCCCTGCGCGGCACCTCGCTCGCGCCCGCCGTCGCGTGGCTCACCGCTGCGCTGAGCGCCGCGCGCAAGGAGACCCGCCCGGCGTCGCTCGGCGCGCTCCGCAGCGTCGCCGCCGGCTCGCACGGCGGCCAGGCGCGCCGCGCCCTCGCGGCGCAGGCGATCGAGCTCGGCGACGCCGCCGCCGTGCGCGACGCGACGCTCGACGACGGCGGCGCCTTCTCGCCGGCCGATCGCATCGTCCTCTCGGCGCTCGCCGGCGGCGCCGCGGGCGAGATCGACCCGTGGCTCGACGCCCTCGCTGACGATCCCGAGTTCGCGCCGCTCTGCGCCGCGGCGAGCGCCGCCCTGAGCGACGCCGGCGGCGACGCCGCGGTGGACGGCGCGCCCGCGTCGAGGGGTGTGCGCCCCCTCGGCGGCCCGAGGGCCCGCGCCGCCGCGGCCCTCGGCCGCGCGCTCTCGCGCGAGGCCGTCCCCGCCGAGGGCGGCGTCGACGCGAGCGACGCCTTCTCCCGCGCGGTCGTCACGTACGGCGACACCGCGCCGGAGAGCCCGCTCTTCCGGGCGCTCGCGCTCGAGCTCGATCTCGACGGCGATCGCGGCGCCCGCGTCGCCAGGGCCGTGGCGTCGCTGCGCGAGGTCGCGTCCGAGCGCGACAGCGCGCTCGCCGCCGCCGTCCTCGCGGAGATCGCGGGCGATCAGCGCGCGGCGATGAGCGATCTCGATCGCGCCCGCGCCGCGGACCCGCAGCACGAGGGCGCCGCGCGCGCCCGCGCCGCGCAGGAGAGCGGCGTCGGCGCGGCCCGCATCCTCGCGGAGCACGCGCTCACGCTCGACGAGGGGCCGCGCGCCGCGGTGCTCGTCACCGAGGCCGCGATCCGCCTGCTCGACGGCGGCGACAACGAGGAGGGCGAGCGCCTGCTCTCGCGCGCCGCCCAGATCGATCCGAAGCTCCCCGTCGCGCTCCACCTCGGCGAGCGGAGCGCGCGCGCCCGGGTGGACCGCGACGGTCTCCTCGAGTGGCTCAGGACGCGCCGCGAGGGCGCGGCCGACCCCCTCGAGCGGGCTCACGATCTCGTCCGCGAGGCGCTCCTCGTCGCCGAGGCCGACCCCGCGGCCGCGGCGTCGCTCCTCGAGACGGCGCACCGCTCGCGCCCCCAGGACATCGGCCTGCGCGAGCTCTTCGAGCGGCTCGCGCCGGAGCCGCCCGCCGACCGCGCCTCCTGGCGCGCCGAGCGCGCCGCCGAGCTCCTGCGCGCCCTCGACGCAGGCGGCGATGGCGACGCGGGCCGCTCGGGTGACGACCGCGCTGCCGTGGGCATCGAGGCTGCTCGCCTCGCGCTCGAGGCCGCCCTCGACCACGAGCGCGCCGGCGACCTCGCGCAGGCCGCCGCGTGCGCCCGCCAGGCGATCGCCGCCGGGGACAACGCGCTCGCGCCGATCGCCCTCTACCGCGCGGCCGTCGCGGGCCACGGCACAGGAGAGCTCGTCGACGCCCTGATCCCGCGCGCCCGCGAGGCGGCGGACGCGGCGGAGCGCCTCGACATCTACGAGCGCCTCGCGGAGCTGGACGAGCACGGGCGCAAGGACGCCGGCAGCGCCCTGCTCTGGCGCCGCTCCATCCTGGAGGAGACGCCGCACCACCTGCCGACGCTCCGCCGGGTCGCCTCCTACCTCATCGGCGAGGGCCGCGACGAGGAGCTCGAGCCGATCGCCCTGGAGATCGCGCGTGTCCTCGACGGCCCGGAGGCGATCGCCCACGCGCTCCTGTCCGCGCGGCTGCGCCTGCGCGTGCTCCCGTGGGAGGAGGCGCTCGAGCCGGTCCAGATCGCGTACAGGAACGAGCCCCGCGGCATCTGGGCGCTGCGCCAGATGGCCGCCCAGGCCCGCGCGAAGGCGGATCACGCCCTCGCGATCGAGGCGGATCGCCAGCTCATCGAGCGCACCGATCGCCCGTCCGAGGCCGCGGCCCTCTCGGTGCGCGCCGCCAGGGACGCCCTGCTCGCGGGCTCGATCGAGGACGCCGTCGCCTTCTTCCGGCACGCGATCACGCTCGTCCCGCACTACCTCGTCGCGCACCTCGATCTCGCCGACGCGCTCGATCGCGGCGGCGACCCGGCGGCCGCCGCCGCGGCGCTCGAGTCTGCCGCGGGCGCGAGCGTCGGCCCCGAGGGGCGCGCGCACTCGCTCTACGCCGCGGCCGTGCTCTGGCAGGACAAGGTCCAGAACGTCGCGCGGGCGCGCGACGTCCTCGAGGCGGTCGCCACGGTCGATCCGTCGTACGCCGACGTCTTCTCGCGGCTCAGGGCCATCTACATCGCCGAGGGGGCGCGCGCCGAGCTCGCCGCGCTCCTCGAGCGCCGCCTCGAGGCGGTGACGGATCCCGCGGAGCGGGTCGAGATGGAGGTCCTGCGCGGCCGGGCGCTCGCCGACGTCGGCGACGCGACGGCCGCGAAGCGCGCGCTCGCCGCCGCGCTCGACGCGAACCCCGATCACGTCGAGGCCCTGTCCGCCTTCGCCGACGTCTGCGCCGGCGAGGGCGACTGGGCCGGCGCCGAGCAGGCGTGGATCCGCCTCGCGCGCCTCGTTCCCGAGCCCGCCAAGCAGGTCGCGATCTACCTCCGACTCGGCGAGCTCTACGACGAGCACCTCCCGAACGCGGAGCGCGCCGAGCTCGCGTACCAGGAGATCCTGAAGCGCTCGCCGGGCGACGTGAGCGCGCGCGAGCGCCTCGTCTCGCTCTACAAGCGCGCCGGCGACGGCGCCCGCGCGCTCGAGCAGCAGAACCTCCTCATCAACGCCGCGGAGGCGCCCGAGCAGAAGTGCCGCCGCACCGCGGAGCTCGCCGAGATCTACGAGGCGATGGGGGACGCGAAGAAGGCCGAGGCCACGCTGCTCACCGCCCGCAAGACGTGGCCGAAGGACGACTTCGCGCTCGGCGCGCTGGCCCGCTACTACCAGCGCACCGAGCAGGCCTCCGCGGCGACCACGCTGCTCGATCGCGCCCTCGCCGACGCGCGCCGCGCGCTCAACACCGGCCGCTTCGAGCCCTACCTCTTCTCGACGGTCGCGACGGTCGCGGAGCTCCGCGGCCGCGCTGGCGCCGCGAAGATCGCGCGCGCGACGGTCGACGCGCTCGACGGCCGCGACGCCGCGATGGGCGGCGCGGGCAACGCCGCCGGCGCGGCCCGCCTCGACGCCCACCTCGCGCCGGAGCTCATGACCCCCGCGTTCCGGGAGCTCCTGCTCAAGACGGGCCCGCTGCTCGACGCCGCGGTGCCGTTCGATCTCGACTCGATCCGCGCGACGCCGCTGCCGCCCCAGCACGCCGAGATCACCGATCTGGCGCGCGGCATCGGCGCGGCGTACGGCCTCCCCGGCCTGCAGGTCTACATGACGGGCGCGCTCGGCGCCGTCTGCGTGCCGGCGTCCACGAGCCCGCCCAAGATCGTCCTCGGCCAGGCGCTCGTCACCTCGCCGCGCGAGGACGTCCGGGTCGCCCTCATCCACCGCGCCGTCAAGATCCTCCAGACCAACGCCTCGGCCTTCTCGCGGACGGCGCCGATCGATCTCTGGCCGCTGCTCGCGGCTTACCTGAAGGCGTTCGTCCCGACGTGGTCGCCGCAGGGCGCGGACGCCGGGCGCCTGCGCGAGTACCACGGCCGCATCGAGCGGGTGATGGCGGGCGGCGTGGATCCGAAGATCAGCGTGCTCGCCGCCGACGTCATCGGCTCGATCGGCAACCGCGCCTCGACGTTGAACACCGCGATCAACGGCTGGGGGAACCGGGCCGCGTTCCTCGCCGTGGGCGACATCAACGTCGTCCTCACGGGCATCGCCTGGTCCGGCGGCAACACGAACGCGCCGCCCGCCGCGGGCAAGGACCGCGTCACCTGGATCGGGCGCAACGCGGAGGCGCGCGACCTCATCGTCTTCGCCGTGAGCGACGGCCTGACCGAGGCGCGGGAGCAGCTCGGCTTCAACGAGTGAAGGCGGGCGGGCGCTCGCGCGCTCGTGGCTGCGCGCTGCCCGCGCCTCATCGCGTCATCGTGCCACCGTCCTCGCGCATCGCGCTCCCATCGCGTTCCCATCGCGTTCCCATCGCGTTCCCATCGCACGATTGCACCGTGGCGCTATGTTGGGCGCGCGCCGTGGCGAGCACTTCGCCGTCGCGGAGGCTTGCTCGGCCGCGTATGCTCCGCTGCCTGACAGCGAGCGCTCGGCCTCTTCGCTCCGGCATCGGCTGCACGTCCCTCACGATCCATGACGACGACCCTCAAGGCCAAGCCCCGCGTCTCTTACGATTGCTCGAAGTGCCCGGCCTACTGCTGCTCCATCTATGAGCGGGTCGAGGTCACGCCGCGCGACCTGCGGCGGCTCGCCCGCCATTTCGGCCTCACGCTCGAGGCCGCCGAGGAGCGCTTCACGAAGCGCTACAACGACGAGCGCATCCTCCGGCGGCAGTCGGATCCGGTGCTCGGCCGGGTCTGCCGCTTCCTCGATCTCACGACCCGCGGCTGCACCATCTACGAGGCCCGGCCCGAGGTCTGCCGCGATTACCCGGGCAGGCCGCGGTGCGGCTATTACGACGTGCTCCAGTTCGAGCGGGAGACACAGGACGATCCCGACGTGATGCCGCTCGTGCAGATCACGTTCCGGTCCAGGACGCCGGCCGGTTAGCGCTCGATAGGGCGGCAGCGCGGCTCAAGCGCGGCTCACGTCCCCTCGTGGACCTCGTCGTCCGTGTCCGCCTGCGCCGCCGCGCTCGCCTTCCTCCGCTCGTGCAGCCACTCCTCCGGCCGATCGGCGGGGTAGATCCGCAGCGAGCCGTCGGCCGGCCCGAGCAGATCCTCAGCGCGCGCCGCGCCCGTGATCCGCTGCGCGGCCATGAGGCCTGACATCGCGGCGCCTGCCACCCCGTGGCTCAGCGTGCTGGCCCCGCACTGGTACAGCCCCGGGATCCTCGTCCCGATGGAGAACGACAGCGGGCCGAGCTGCCACCTCGTCTTGGCGGTGCCGTAGGCGGCGCCGCGGTACGTGGCGCAGTAGAAGTCGTTGGTCAGCGGCGTCGCCACCGAGCGGAACACGAGCGCGCGCGAGATGCCTGGGATGACGTTCTCCGCCGCCGCGATCATCTGATCTCCGATCGACTCCTTGAACGCCTCGTAGTCCGCCCCTCGCTCGCCCGTGCGGGTCTTTTCCCAGCGCGTGAAGGGGCCGTGGGGCACGAACGTGAACATCTCGATCGTGTGGTGGTTGCCCCGGGTCGGGTGGCCCGGGTCCTTCAGCGTCGTGATGGTCAGGAACAGCCCGTCCACCGCCCCGCGCGGCAGCTGGTGCTCCATGCGCTCGTAGAGGCGCCCCACGTCTCGCTCGCGGTACCACCAGTAGTTGCCTGAGTCGTAACCCATCGACCGGAGGTCCATGTCCACCGCGCAGAACACGCTGAGCAGGCTCACCGAGTACTCCATCCGCTGGACCTTGCGGCGCTCGCGGGCCGTCAGCTCGGGCGGCAGCAGCTCTCCATAGGTGATCGCCGGGTCCGCGTTCGAGACGACGCTCGCCGCGCGCAGGACCTCTCCCCCTTCCAGCTCGACGCCGGCCGCTCTCCCTCGCTCGACGAGGATGCGCTTCACCCGCGCCCGCGTCCGCACCTGCCCGCCGAGCCGGCGAAGGGCCCTGATCATCGCGAGCGGGATGCGCTTCGCGCCCCCGCGCGGGTAGTACCCGCCGTCCATGTAATGGCAGACGATGCCCGCGTGGACCGGCAGCGCCACGCGCGACGGCGACAGCCCGTGATCGCCCCCCTGCGCCGACAGGAACGCGCGCAGCAGGGGATCGCGGATCGTCGCGTCCAGCAGATCCTCCTGGGTGCGGAGGCCCCAGCGCACGAGGCTCGGCGCCTTGAACGGCGCGAGAAGCACCCTCGGGAACTCGAGCATCGCCTCGAGCCGCCCGAGATCGTCGTTGACCCCGCGCAGGACACGGAAGTACCGCGCTATCCCCGCGGCCTCGTGCGGGAACCGCGCCGTGAGCCGGGCGACGAGCCGATCGAGGCCCTTGGGCACGTCGAGCCGCTCGTCGCCGATGATCAGGTGATCGAGCCCGTCCGGGTTGAGCTCGCAGAACTCGAGATCTCCCGAGAGCCCGAGCCCCTCGTAGAGCCGCCGCACGGCGCCCCCCGGGCCGAGCCCGCCGATATAATGGACTCCCGGGCTGAACAGGTACCCGTTCAACGAGAAGCTGTGCGTCCACCCGCCGGGCAGGTAGTGCTGCTCGACGACGAGCACCTTCTGTCCCGCGCGCGCCAGCGCGAGCGCCGCAGTGAGCCCGCCGGCGCCCGATCCGATCACGACGGTATCCGCGTGCCGCATGACGCTACCCCTCCGGACTACGATGCTCCAGGGACGTGGTCGGCTGCGCGCTTGTGCCCTCGATGGCCCCGCCTCTCGCTCGTCGCTTCCCCGTCGTTTACCCGCCGCCTCGCTTGCCGGCGTCGGGCGGCGCCCCGGCGTCGGGCGGCGTCCTGTCCGCCTTCTCCATGTTCATGAGCGGCAGCGGGCAGACGACGGGCACGGCGCGCGCGGGGGTCTGCGCCGACTCGCGGAGGCATGTCTTGCCGGTCAGGCGGAGGCGCTCGCCCACCTCGAGGTCGGGCGGGCACACGACCGCCTGGGACGCGGAGACGAGATCCCCGTCGATCCAGAAGATCTCGCACCCGTCGTCCGTCCGGCGGAGGTGGTAGTGCCGCGTCGGCCGCCGCGGCACCGGCGTGCCCTCCGGGAGCGCGGCGCCGCCGTCGCTCGCCTCCGCGACCCCGCCCTCCTTCCCGGCGTCCCCCTGGCACGCAGTCACCCCGAACGGCACCCCGAACAGCACCCCGGACAGCAGCACCGGCAGGAGCCCGGCCAGCGTTCGCTGCGGCGTCGGCGGCGGCATCTGGGCGCCTCCCGGACCGGCCCTGCTCACCGGGTCGGGAAGAGCAGGATGGACATCTTGGTCAGGAAGAAGTCGGCGATCAGGATGGTGATCGACGTCACGACCACCGTGCGCGTGGTCGCGTGGCCGACGCCCTCTGTTCCGCCCCGCGTGATCAGCCCGAAGTGGCACCCGACGAGCGCGATGATCGCCCCGAAGAAGGGCGTCTTGTACATCCCGCTGAAGTAATCCATGAACGTGACGGATCCGAGCGCCGTCCGCAGGAAGAAGCCGGCGGGGATGCCGAACTCGGTCGCGCAGACCAGCATCGCCCCGCCGAAGCCCAGCACGAGCGCGAACGCGCCGAGCACGGGCATCACCACGACGCTCGCGAGCAGCCGCGGCAAGACGAGCTTCTTCAGCGGGCTGGCGCCGAGGGCGCGGATCGCGTCGATCTGCTCGGTGACGGCCATCGACCCGACCTCGGCCGCGATGCCGGCGCCGATGCGGCCGCCGACGATCACCGCCGTCAGCGTCGGCGCCAGCTCGCGCGAGAACGACAGGCCGATGATGCGGCCGGTGTACTCCATGCCGCCGAACTTCTGCAGGCCGATGGCGAACTGCACCGCCATGACCATCCCGACGAAGAGCGCCGTCACCGACGCGATGGCGGCCGAGCGGACGCCGAGCGCCTCCATCTGATAGAGGGTCGAGCGGATCTCGAGCGGCCGCTCGAACATCGACCTGAGCGCCCCCCAGGTCATCCGCCCGAACTGCCCGAGGTGCTCGACGAACCCGACCGCGTTCTCGTTGATCCGGGCGAGGAGCGGGGGGAGCGGCGGAGGGGGCAGGCTGTTCGGCGCCTGGCTCTGCGGGGGCACGCTGTTCGGCGGCAGGCTCTGCGGGGGCACGCTGGTGGAGCCCCCGCCGGAGGAGGCGGCCGGCGGGCCGTTCGAGGCGGGCGGCGGCGCCGCCACGGGCCGTTTGCGATCAGTCGTCATCGGTCATCGGTGCGCAGGGTCGAGAAGCCGCGGACCATCCGCGTGAACGCCGGCTCGCTGGCGGCGTAGCCGGCGGGATCGGCGATGAGGAGCATGTCGTACACGCAGCCGTTCTTCTTGAGCACCCAGATGTCGAAGACCTTCGGCACCCCGTCGAGCTTCGCCGACATGACGGTGTGCATCGCCTCGCGGCCGTCGAACGGCACGACCTCCTGCTTCAGCACCTCGCGCTCGGTGAAGTGCAGGAAGAGGTGGTTGGTCAGCGAGACGAGCGGGATGTCCTCCTCGTTCCGGCAGCGCCCGTTGAGGGCGATGGTCGCCCCGTTCGCGTCGTCGCGGTACGCCACCGCCGCGTCCGACACCTCGAGCCGCTTCCAGCTCGCCGGCGCCGGGGGCACGCGGAACGCCACGTCCGTGCCGCGGTAGACCGTTCCGTCGAACGACGACCCTCCGCAGCCGGCGAGCGCGATCGCGACGGCGAGCAGCCAGGCTCGGGGGTGCGCTGCCTCGGCCGCAGAACCCGCGGCGGTGAGGCGCCTTCGAAGGGGTCGTCGCATCGCTGCGAGCCGACGCTATCACGCTTTTGCATCCTGGGCGAACCGCGAGCAGCCTGGCCGTTCCGGCGAGATCCTTCGGATCTCACCGGCTTTTTCGCCGCGCGCCGCGTACAGGGCGCCGCACCTCACCAGGAGTCTCGCCGCCGCGGCGCGTCCCACGGCGGGGCCCGGCGGGCAGCGGGGTGCCGGGGGGACGGGCGAAAGTGCTGCCAGCGCTCGTGCTCGCGCCGGGTGCGCCCTGTCATGAAGATGCGGACGAGGAAGAGCCCGGCGACGAACCCCCCGAGGTGCGCGAAGAACGCCACGCCGCCGCCGCGCACGCCGATGGAGCCGAGCCCGTTCAGCAGGTTCACCACGAAGTACTCGAGGATGACCAGCCACGCCGGGAGCTCCAGGAACAGCCCGAAGATGAACCACAGGAGGAAGATCGGGTTCAGCACCGTGATCGGCGATCGCGGGTAGAGCGACGCGTACGCGGCCAGCACGCCCGAGATCGCGCCGGAGGCGCCCACCATCGGGATCGTCGAGCCGGGATCGATGACGACCTGCGCGCCCGCGGCGGCGATCCCGGACAGCACATAGAAGGCCGCGTAGCGGGCGCTGCCCAGCGCGTCCTCGACGTTGTCGCCGAAGATCCAGAGGAACAGCATGTTCCCGCCGAGGTGGGCCCACCCCGTCGGATCGTGCAGGAACATGCTGCTGAAGACCGTCCACCACGCGTCGCTCGGCGCTTCCAGGAGCTGCTCGGGGACGAGGCCCCACGCCGAGAGCAGCCGGTCGGGCGGCAATCCGGCCGCGATCGTCGATCGCATCCAGAAGAAACCGAGGACGTTGAGCGCGATCAGCAGGTAGTTGACGACCGGCAGCTTGCGGGTGGGCAGTTGGTCACGGACGGGCAGCATCGCGATCACCTTAAGCACGCGGGCCCGTGACAGCATCCGCCTGCCTTGATAGACCCCCGGCCGATGTCCGCCCTGCGCCTCCACGACACGCTGACCCAGAAGCTCGCCCCGCTCGCCCCACGGCGGCCTGGCGAGGTCCGCATGTACTGCTGCGGCCCGACGACCTACGACGTCGCGCACGTGGGGCACGGCCGCGCCGCGCTCGCCCCGGATATCCTCGTCCGCCACCTGAGGGCGCGCGGCCTCCGCGTCGTTTACGTTCGAAACGTCACGGACGTCGACGACAAGATCCTGCAGCGGTCGGCCGAGTCCGGCGAGCCCCCCATGGACCTGTCGGCGCGGATGGCTCGCCTGTACCAGGAGGACGTCGCCGCCCTCGGCTGTCTGACGCCCGACGTCGAGCCGAAGGTCTCGGAGCACATCCCGGAGGTCATCGCCTTCGTCGAGCGGCTGATCGAGCGAGGCGTGGCCTATGTCGTCGAGCGGCCCGGCGACGTTCGCGACGTTCGCGACGTTCGCGACGTCTATTACTCGGTCCGCAGCTTCCCCTCCTACGGCAAGCTCTCGAAGCGCAACCTCGACGAGCTGCGGGTCGGCGCGCGCGTCGGTCCGTGCGAGGACAAGCGCGATCCGCTCGACTTCGCGCTCTGGAAGGGGGTCGCCCCCGGCGGGTGGGGCTGGGACAGCCCGTGGGGCAAGGGGCGCCCCGGGTGGCACATCGAGTGCTCCGCCATGGCGGGCCGCTACCTCGGGGCCGGCTTCGACGTCCACTGCGGCGGCATGGATCTCGTCTTTCCCCATCACGAGAACGAGATCGCCCAGAGCGAGGCCGCCCATCCGGACGGCGCGCCGCTCGCCTCGATCTGGATCCACAACGGCTTCGTCAACGTCGACAAGGAGAAGATGGCGAAGTCGCTCGGCAACTTCGTCAAGCTCCGCGACGTCTACGCGCGCAACGACCCGGAGGCGCTCCGCTACTTCCTGCTCACGGTCCACTACCGGGGTCCGCTCGAGTTCGACACCCACAAGCGCGACGACGGCCGGGTCGTGTTCCCCGGCGTGGTCGAGGCCGAGCGCCGCGTCGACTACCTGTATGCGACGCTCGATCGACTGTCCGCGCTCTCCGCGCCGTCCGCGCTCGCCGGCCCGCCCGCCAGCGAGGGCGCCGCGCCGGAGCTGTCGGCGCGGCTCCCGAAGGGGTTCGCGGCGCTCGCCGCGCTCGCGGACGGCGCGCCGGGCCGCGCCGCCGCCGCGCTCGACGACGACCTCAACACCCCCGTCGTGCTCTCGATCATCGCCGAGGTCGCCAAGGCCGCCAACGAGCTCGCCGACGCCGCGCAGCGGCGGGGGAAGGACCAGGACGTCGCCCGCGCCGCCCCGCCGCTCGCGCGCCGCCTCCACGCGGCCCTGCGGTCCTCGCTCGACGTCCTCGGCCTGCTGCAGACGCCGTCTCCGGTCTACCAGGCCCGCACGCAGGAGCAGCGCCTCGGGCTCCTCGGCACGACCCGGCAGGCGATCGAGGCGAAGCTCGCCGAGCGCGCCGCGGCGCGCGCCGCGAAGGACTTCGCGCGGGGCGACGCCCTCCGGAAGGAGCTCGAGCGCGACGGCATCGAGGTTGCCGACTCTCCCACCGGTACGACATTCCGGGTGAGCGCCTGAGGCGCGCCGCGCCGCGCGCGTTCCACCGCTGACGCTCGTGCAGGCGGCTGCCCCCAGTGGACGAGGACCGACGGGAGATCTAGGTTTCGGCCCGATGAAGGCCCGCAGCGGTCCGCGCGCCTCGCATCTCCCGCGGACCAGAACGATGACGGACGACCATGGCTCGTGATCTCTACTCCGTGCTCGGCGTCTCGCGCGACGCGGACGAGGACAGCATCAAGAAGGCGTTCCGCAAGCTCGCGATGAAGTACCACCCGGACAAGAGCCCGGGGAAGGCCAACGAGCAGAAGTTCAAGGAGATCAACCAGGCTCACGAGGTGCTGAGCGACAAGACGAAGCGCGCGCTCTACGACGAGTTCGGCGAGGAGAGCCTCTCGCAGAACTTCGATCCCGAGCGCGCCCGCGCCTACCGCCGCTACGCGAACGCGCGGGCCGGCGGCGGGGGCCGCGGCCCCGGCGGCTTCGACGTCCAGGAGATCTTCGGCAACGCCCCCGCCGGAGGCGACCTCAGCGACATCCTCGGCGACCTCTTTGGCCGTGGCCGCGGCGGCGCGGGCCGCCGCCCGCAGCCGGCGCGCGGCCGCGGCGGCGACATCGAGCAGAACCTCACCATCGATTTCGTGTCGGCGGTGCGCGGCACGACGCTCCAGCTCCAGCGCGAGGGTGATCCCGAGCCGGTCACGGTGCGCGTCCCGCCCGGGGCCGCCGAGGGCAGCCGCCTGCGCATCCGCGGCCAGGGCGCGCCGGGCATGGGCGGCGGCGAGCCCGGCGATCTGCTGCTCAACATCCACGTCACGCCGCACCCGTTCTTCAAGCGCGAGGGCGACGACCTCCACCTCGACGTCCCCGTCACCCTGGGCGAGGCCTACCGGGGCGAGAAGATCCGCGTCCCCACGCCCGACGGCGAGGTGACGCTCAAGATCCCGGCGCGCACCCAGACCGGCCAGGTGATGCGGCTGCGCGGCAAGGGCATCGCCCGCAAGGCGAAGGAGCCCGGGGATCTCTACGTGAAGTTCGTGGTGCACGTCCCCACCGTCGACGACCCCGAGGTCGCGAAGGCGATCGATGCGCTCGACGGCAAGGTGGAGGCGCCGCGCGGCGATCTCCGGTTCTGAGCGCGGCCTCCCGGCGCGGCGCGGGCCGCGCGTGCGGTCCGCTCCTCGCGATGGCCATCGCGCTCGCCGCGTGCGCCTCGCCGGCGCCGCCGCGCCCGGCCCCGCGCGCCGCCGGCCTCTCCGCCCCGGCCGCCGCCCAGCCGGGGCGTCCGCCCCGGCGGGTGGGCGCGCTGGCGGCCGCCGCCTCCTCCACTGAGCTGCGCGCCCCGGCCGCGCCTCCGGCGGTCTCTCCTGCGGCGCCGGGCGCCTCCCTCGGGGACCCGTCCGCGGCGGCCGCCGAGGGCGACGCGCGCGGCGCCTCGCAGGGGCCCTCGATCGCGATCGATCCGCCCTACAAGCTCGGCCGCCACCTCGTGCCTCGCGGCCAGGCCGAGGCGGCGGAGCGGGATCGCTGGAACGCCGGGGGCAGGGGGGATCCTCCCGCGCCGCCGCCTCCGGCCGAGGGGCACCCGCTGCCGAGGATCATCGTGGACATCGACCACGTGAAGGGTCCGCTCAAGGCGAGCGAGGTGCAGCGCATCGCCCGGCGGCACCTCTGGATCCACGTCTACTCGTGCTACCGCCTGCGCGCGTACCGGGACCCGACGCTGCACGGCAAGACCACGGTGCGGCTCACGGTGAGCCGCGCCGGCAAGGTCACCGGGGCGCGCGCCACCTCGTCCACGCTCTCCGCGCCGGACGTCGTCTCGTGCCTCACCGCGCGCGCGCGGTCGCTCCCGCTCCCCGGGGCCAAGGCCGGCTCGACGGTCGTGGCCACGCTGCAGGTCTATCCGGGCGACGAGCCGGTCGAGCCTCCGCCGTCCGTCCTCGCTCCTGGCCCGGGCGAGCTCCAGCCGGACGCGATCTCCGCCGCCCTGGCCGAGGCCTTGCCCGTGTGGCGGAGCTGCTACGAAGAGGCCCTCGCGGGCGCGCCGGCGCTCTGGGGACGCCTCGCGATCCGCTTCCACGTGACGGACAGCGGCGCTGTCGACGAGGCCTTCGAGGCCGAGTCGCGCTTCCCGGACGAACGGCTCACCCGCTGCGTGCTCCGGCGCGCGCGAGCGCTCACGTTCCCGGCGCCGGAGGGCGGCGACCTGCGCTTCGTCGTACCGCTCCGGTTTTCGCCCGACCCGCAGCCCTCAGCACCCTAGTTCCGCCCGCCAGAAGTCCGGCCATCTCTGGCCGGATTTCTGCGCCGCTTCAAGGCGACGTCGCGCGGGCGGAACCGGCTCTGTTTCCTCGGGGCTTCGCTCCGTTGTACGTCCCGTTCTACGCCCCGGTGTCCGCTTCGCGACCGCCCTGGTTCCGCCTGGCCAGGTAAGGCTCCTCGCCGCGCCTGACGCTGCACCGACCTCGGAGGCCGGGTTCGGTCTGCCCCAACCGGGACGGGCTCGTTGTGCTCCGCGATACGACTCGCCTCTTTCCGCGCGCGGCGTGCGGTGCGAACGCTCCCGCCGCCTGCACGGTCGAGGCGGTCGCACAAGCAAACCGTGCAGCGACCCGCAACGCCAAATTGCGCCGCATGGCGTATGTGCAACTTTACGGTGGGGGAGGAGGCTCAGGTAACCCATGGATATCTCACCGGGCACCATCGTTGGGGGGAAGTATCTGCTGGAGAGGCAGCTCGCGCGTCCGTTCGCGCGGATCGCGCGCGACCGCGGCTCTGTCTGGGCCGCGCGGGAGCTCCAGCTGGGCGTTCGCGTCGCCCTGAAGCTCTTCGACCCCGACGCCGGCGCCACGGGGGAGATCCTCTGGCTCGACCGCTGGGTCCGCGCCGCCGCCGAGCTCTCGTCGCGGCACGTCGTGAGCGTGCGCGATCACGGCACCGAGGACGGCGTGGTCTACCTGGCGATGGACCTGCTCTCCGGCGAGGATCTCGCGGCGCGCCTCGTCCGGCGCGGCCGGCTCTCGCTGGACGAGGCCGCGCGCGTCGCGGCGCAGGCCGGCGACGCCCTGCAGGCCGCCCACGCGGCGGGCCTCCTTCACCAGGGCCTCCGGCCGGAGAGCCTCTTCCTCGCGCTGGAGGGCGACGAGGAGGTCGTGAAGGTGCTCGACTTCGGCCTCCCGAGGGCGGTCGCGCCACGGCTCGTCGGCGAGATCGCGGCGGAGATCAGCGCGGGCGCGCTCCACTACCTCAGTCCGGAACAGATCCGGGCGGAGCGGACCCTCGACGCGCAGACCGATCTCTGGTCGCTGGCGTCGATCCTGTTTCGCGCGGTGACCGGTCACCTCCCGTTCCCCGGCGACATCGCCAGCGTCGTCGCCTCGAAGATCCTGCTCGCGCCGGTGCCCATCGCGACGCGGCTCGCGCCGAGGCTGCCTGCCGCGCTGGACGGCTTCTTCGAGAAGGCTTTCGCGCGCGACCGGGCCCGGCGCTTCCGCTCGGTGGAGGAGATGGTGTCGTCGTTCGCTCGCATCGCGGAGCACGCGCCGCCGCCCTCCTCTGGCCTCCCGCGCCCGCCCCTGTCGGCGCGCGCTTCCGGGATCGCCTCGGTGCGGGCGCCGATCGCGGCGTTCGCGCAGGGGAACGCGGCGGCCCCTCGCGCCGTCGTGGGGCCGGAGGCCGGCTCCGAGCCGCCGACCGCGAGCCGCACGACGCCGCCGGACACGCTGCTCGGCGCGGAGAGCGCCACCGTGCTGCGCGGGCTCGCGTCGCCCGCGCGCCTGGGCTGGCTCCTCCCCGTCGGCCTCGTCGCGCTGATGGGCGTCGCGACGTTCGTGACGCTCACGCGGCCCGAGCGCCCGAGGCCTGCGATGGCCGCGACCGGCGCCAGGGCGGCCGTGCTCACGGCGGCGCTCGCCGCCGGCAAGGCCCAGGCGGCGCGCGCCGCCGCGCTCGAGGCGATCGCCTCGCCGCCGGCTCGGCCGGCGCCTCCCGAGCCTCCTCAGCGCGGCGCCCGCGCGGCGGCAACCGCGCCCCAGGCCGCCGCTTCGTCGCGCCTCGCGCGGCCAGGCACCGCCACGGGGGCGGCCCCCACGGGCGCGCGCGTGCGCCAGAGCCTGCTGCACGACTGAGCGCTGCGCGCTACGCGCTCCGGACCGCGTCGTCGTCAGCGGCGGCCTTCTCGGCGGCGGCCTTCTCGGCGGCGGCCCTCTTCTCCGCGGCCGCGTCGCTCGCCTTGCGCGCCTCCTGCGCCGCGCGGATTGCCGACAGCGCCGCGCGCGCGTCGCCGCGCGTCCGTTCCGACGCCGCGCGCGGGTCGCTCCCGTTCCCGATGCGCGCGCCGGTCATCGTCTCGAAGTACCCCGACTCGACCCAGACGGCGCCGAGCGTGTGCGCCATCTCCGCGCCCTCCGGCCCGAAGTACCCGACCGAGCCGCCGTAGATCTGGCGCGGGCCGACCTCGAGGCGGCGGCTGACGCCGCTCGCGTGCGCCGCCGGCGCGCCGACCGCGCTGCCGCGCGCGAAGGCGGCGCGCAGCGCCTCGACGGGCGACGCGTCGCCTGCGCTCGGCCCCGCCGACGGATCGCGCTCGACACGGACGAGCGTCTCGCCCGACGCGCCTGCCACCGTGAGCCCCGGCGCGAACGGCGACTCCGCGAAGTCGAGGAAGTAGAGGTGGGTCGACGGCGCGAGCACCCGCAGCGCCCGGTACACGTCGAACGGATCCGCGCCGCGCAGCGGGGCTCGGAACCTGCGGGCGAGCACGACCTCCTTCGCCTCGCCGGCCGCGACGCGCTCGTGCGCCGCGGCCACCTTCGCGGCGAAGTCCTCGTCGGCCACCGGCGTCTCGACGTGCTCTGGCAGGGCGTGCGGATCGAGCGCGGGGAGGCTCATCTGCTCTGGCCCGTGCGACAGCTCCCAGGCGCATCGGCTCACGGCGCCCTGCGACTGGCCGGCGATCGTCATGGTCTGCGCCACGCTGTCGAACACGACGACGGTCGCGTCCTTCATGATCCGTCCGAGGTAAGCCTCGTCGGGCCACGGCTCGACGCCCAGGAGCAGGTGCACCGCATCGTACGCGAGGAAGCCGACCCAGGCCTGACAGACGCGGGCCGCCAGGTCGCGCGCCGTGCCCTGTGCGTCCGGCGCATTCCGCGTGTCCGCCGCCGCGGCTTGCGCGAGCCCGTCCGCGAGCGTCGCGAACGGGTCGAACCCGCTAGGGAGAAGGGTCTCGGCGCGCGCCCTGTAGCCGAGGATCGCGTAGCGGCCCCAGCGCTCGCCGGGCAGGGCGGACTCGAGCATGAACGACGACCGGCCCGGCGACTGGGCGCGGAGCGCGGCGTAGGCGCGGACCGGCGTGACGTGATCGGCCGGCAGGGTGCGGGTCACGACGGAGCTCATCGCAGCCCAGCCTACACGACGTTGCGCCGCGCGGAGAAGGCGGGCAAGGTACCTCGAAGGACGCGGTGCGAAGCGCGAACGCCCTCTCTTCGGCCCTTGGTTTGACTGCCTGCGGCGGCTGGCTGGTCGCCTTTGGCAGCTTGGCGGCTGCCTGCGGCGGCGCGCAGCCCGCCCCGGAGGGCGCGAGCACCACGGTCGTCTCGCTGCGGAAGATCGACTGCGAGGCGTGCGGCGCCGAGCTCGTCGCGGATCTCCGCGAGCGCCCGGGCGTCTATTCGGCCGCCTTCGACAGGCGCCGCGCCGAGATCTCCGTCACCGCGTCGCGGTCGTTCGACGTCGCGGGGACCGTGAAGCAGCTCGCCGCCGACGAGGGGTTCGAGGCGGTGCTCGGCGCCGGCCAGGGGCAGTACCTCGGCTGGGCGACGTTCCCCGAGGGCGCGGACGCCCGGACGATCGAGGACGGCGGCGCGGACATCCCCGACCTCGGCGCCCAGATCGTCCCGGGCAAGGTCACGGTCATCGACTTCGTGGCGGCCTGGTGCATGCCCTGCCGCAAGCTGGACGCGCACATGGTCACGGTGCTCGAGGCCCGCAAGGACGTCGCGTACCGCAAGCTCGACATCGTCGACTGGGACAGCCCGCTCGCCCGGCGGTACCTGAAGCAGGTCTCGAAGCTGCCGTACGTGATCGTCTTCGACACGTCGGGCGCGCGGGTCGAGGCGATCGCCGGCCTCGCGCTCGACGAGCTCGACGCGGCGATCGAGCGCGGCGCGCGGCGCTGAGCCGGCGCTGGCCCGGGCGCGCGCGCGTCCACGCTGCGCGCGCGGCGGGCCAGGCGTCGCCGCTCGGCGAGCGGATCAGTAGTGGCCGAAGAGGTCCTGGATGCGCGACTCGAGCGCGACCGCGATCTTGTAGAGCGACGAGATGGACGCCGACGACTCGGCGCGCTCGATCTGCGACAGCAGCGACACGCTGAGCCCCGTGCGGCGCGCCATCTGCTTCAGCGTGAGGTCCTTGTCCTTGCGGAGGTTCCTGATCGTGTCGCCGATGACGCGGTGGAGCTGCTCCTCGGGCGTGCGCGCGAGGCCCTTCTTGCGCATGACGCGGGCGAGCACCTCGCGGAACTCGTCCACGTTGAACGGCTTCTTGATGTAATCGACCGCGTCGAGCTTCATAGACGCGACGGCGCTCTCGAGGTTGGGGAAGCCGGTGAAGATGACGACGGCGATGTCGTTGTCGACCTTGCGGATGCGCTTGAGCACCTCGATGCCGTCGAGCTTCGGCATCATCAGGTCGAGGATGATGAGGTGGTAGCCGCCCGTGCGGACCTCTTCCTCCACGGTCGTGGGGTCGCCCAGCGTCTTGACCTGGTACCCGTCGCGCTCGAGAAGCGTCTGCATGTAGTCACAGATCGCGCGGTCGTCGTCGACGATCAGAATGCGTACAGCGGGAAGCTCAATTGCCACCTGTTCCTCCTCTCACGTCACGACCGCCGGAGCCGGCCGGTCGCCCTGGTCCGTTCTGGAAGGGGCCGCCCGTGCGGTCCCCTGCTCAAGTTGCGCGAGCAGGGGGCGAGGCCCTCACCGGCGCACCAGACGCCTCGCTCTCTGCTTCCTTTCGGCAACATCGGGATTCCAGTGACACTTTAACACGGCCTGAGCAAGTCAGGACGGGACATTTTTCTTGCGCTCCCACGATTCTTGGCTTCGTGAAACGTCCGGGGCGCCGGGGCGACCCCGAAGTGAGCGAATTCTTGCCACTTTTTGTCATCTGACGGTCATGTGGTGCGCGGGCGCTCCCGGGGATGCCGTGCGAGCCCGCGGTGCGGCCGTGGAGCCCTGATCATTTCGTCTTGACAAGCGGCTCGCTCTTGGCGATGTTGCGCGCCCGCTGTTCAGCGGGCGTTGCTCTTGGGGCAGCGAACGGGGCGTAGCGCAGCCTGGTAGCGCACTCGGTTCGGGACCGAGGAGTCGGAGGTTCAAATCCTCTCGCCCCGACTTAGTTCATCTGGGGATCCACGAAGGGCGGCCTGATGGCCGCCCTTCGTCGTTTGGGCCTGCCGACGGGAAGACGGGGAGCGGGGGGCTTCCTGGCCGTGGGCGTCTACGTGGACGTCTGGCCGTTTACGTCCACGACTACGACCACGTGGACGTCCACGACCACGTCCACGTCTGAGGATCCCGCACATCTTTTTTTGATCCGTTTCGGACCCGCCAAGCGTCTGAAATGTCATGGGAAATCCCGATGTGCCGGAAACGATGCCGTCGATCGTGCGCGAGTTCGAGACGGTGCAGCTGGGCGATGCGCGCCTGCATCAGCGGGTCCGGGCGGTGGTGGCACGGCTGAGCGTCGCGCCGGGCGAGAGCTTCCCGGACTCGCTGAAGACAGAGGCAGAGCTGGAGGGCTTCTACCGGCTCCTTGGCAATCAGCGCGTGTCGTATGGTGCGCTGGTGCAGGCCCACAGCGAGCAGACCCTCGAGCGGATGGCCGGTCACGACACGGTTCGCGCGGTGCATGACACCACCGCCGTCGCCTTCGACGGCGACGGCGCACGCAAAGGGCTCGGTCCGCTCAACGGCAAGGACACCCAGGGCTTTTTGGCGCACGCGACGCTCGCCGTGGCCACCGACGCGATCAATCAGCCGCTCGGACTGCTGGGCCTTGCCTGCTGGGCCCGCAAAGCCTCCGCCCTGTCCAAGAGCCCACGCAAGAAGAACAGGACGGGCAGCGACTATGCGCGCGTGACCGACAAGGAGTCGACGCGCTGGCTGCGGCAGGTGGAGGCGGCCGAGCAGGCCGTGGGCGACCGCACGTCGCTGCTGCACATCATGGACCGCGAGGCCGACGCCTACCCGCTTCTGTGCGCCATGGTCGAGCAGGGCCACCGCTTCGTCGTGCGCATGGCGCGCGATCGGAACGTGTCGGAGCTGGCCGAGGATGAGGAAGAAGCGCTCGACGACGGCGCACGGCTGCGGCTGAGCGAGGCGCTGGTCGAGCTGCCGATCCGGCTCAGTCGCGAGGTCGTGCTCACCCAACGCCGCGCCGGCCCTGTCCCGGCGAGCAAGCGCGCGCACCCCGAGCGCTCGGAGCGGAGCGCCACGCTGGGCGTCGGCGCCCGGCGCATAGCGCTGCGCCGTCCGTACTACCTGCCCGAGCTGGCCGAAGAGCTCGCGGTCAACGTCGTGCTGGTGCAGGAGATCGACACGCCCGCGGGCGAAGAGCCGGTCGCGTGGGTGCTGGCGACCAACGAGCCCGTCGACACGCCCGACCAGATCGCAGCGATCGTCGACCATTACCGGGCACGGTGGCTCATCGAGGAGTTCTTCAAGGCCCTGAAGACCGGCTGCGCCCTCGAGACGCGCCAGCTCGAGAGCTTCCGGAGCCTGACGAACGCGCTGGCGCTGTTCGCCCCGATCGCGTGGCAGATGCTGCTGCTGCGCTCTCTGTCCCGCGTTGAGCCCAACGCGCCCGCGGAACGAGCCCTGAACCCCACGCAGCTGAAGCTGCTGCACCAGCACCAGCCCAAGAAGTTGCCGGCTCAGGGGGCGACGGTAGTCGATGCGCTCTACGCCGTTGCCGGTCTTGGTGGACATCTCAAGCGCAACGGTCCGCCTGGCTGGCTGACGCTCGCGCGCGGAATGCAGACCTTGCTCATGCTGGAGACGGGCTGGAACGCCGCCGTTGCCAACTCAGCGAAAACTAAGGGGGAAATGTGATCAATCCTCAGACGTCCACGTTGACGTCCACGACCACGTTGGGGGGGCGTGGTCGGGGGCGGTCCTAGCCGGTGCGGCCCGCCAGGTTGGCGATCACGGCCGCTAGCTCCGACGCCTCGATCGGCTTGGGCACGTGCGACTGGAAGCCGGCCAGCAGCGCGCGTGTACGGTCCTGGGCGCTCGCGTACGCGGTCAGCGCCGCGGCGGGGATGCGCCCTCCCTGCTCGGGGCTCTGCGCACGCAGGCGCCGGATCAGGCTGTAGCCGTCCTCCCCGGGCATCCCGAGATCGCTCAGGATCACGTCGGGCTTCTCGCGCGCGATCGCGGACAGCGCCTCGTCGACCGTCGCGACCGCGGTGATGCTCGCCCCCTTGCGCTCCAGCACCGTGGTCACGAGCTCCCGCGCGTCCGGCTCGTCGTCGACCATCAGCACCCGGACGCCCTGGAGCGTCGGCTCCAGCTCGTTGGACAGGGGGACCAGCCCGTCGGCCCTCCGGAGCGCCGCGATGGCGCCCCGGGGCGCGAGCGGGATGTCCACCGTGAACGTCGCGCCCTTGCCGTCCCCGGCGCTCTCCGCCTTCACGGTGCCGCCGTGGAGCTCGATGAGGTGGCGGGCGATCGCAAGGCCGAGCCCGAGCCCGCTGTGCGGCCGCGTGCTCGTGCTGTCGGCCTGGCGGAAGCGGTCGAACACGTACGGCAGGAACTCCGGCACGATGCCCTGGCCCGTGTCGCTCACCTGGATGCGGGCCAGGCCCTCGGCCCTGCCGAGCAGGATCGAGACCTTGCCGCCGCGCGGGGTGAACTTGATCGCGTTCGACAGGAGGTTCCACACCACCTGCTGCAGCCGCGTCTGGTCGCCCGAGATCGGCCCCGCGTTCGGGTCGAGCTGCACGAGCAGCTCGATCCCCTTCGCGTCCGCGCCGTGGCGGACCGCGTCGATGGCGGCGTTGATGACCGGCGGCAGGTCGACCAGCATCACGTCGAGCCGCAGCTTGCCGGTGATGATGCGGGAGGCGTCGAGGAGGTCCTCGACGAGCTGCGCCTGGAGCGTGCCGTTGCGCTCGATCGCCTCCAGCGCGCGGACGTGCGTGTCCGGCTTCAGCGAGCCCTGCCGCAGCATGCGCGCCCAGCCGAGGATCGCGGTGAGCGGGGTCCTGAGCTCGTGCGAGAGCGTCGCGAGGAACTCGTCCTTGGCGCGGTTGACCTGCTGCGACTCGCGGTAGAGCTGGGCGTTGTCGAGCGCGAGCGCGGCGAAGTTGCAGAGCTCCTCGGCGAGCGCGAGATCCTCGACGGTGTAGCGCCGGCTCGGCTCGGTCGAGAGCAGCGTGATCGCCCCGCGCGTCCGGTCCCGGGCGCGCAGCGGCACGATCATCGCCGAGCGGACGCCGAGCTCCCGGAGCAGCGCGAGGTACGCCGGATCGTGCGCGCCGGACCAGCACTCGTTGCCGGGCTTCAGCGACGCGGCGCGCTGCCACGCCATGCCCTCGACCTCGGGGAGCAGGAGCGACTCGCCGCACCGGAGCACCGCGTGCACCGCGCGCGGCACCTCGGGATCCGTCGGGTAGCGGGCCGGGAGATCCCGCCCCAGCGCCTTCTTCGTGTCGCTCGCGTGCACGGCCGCGAGCCGGCCGAGCGAGCCGTCCGGCTCGACGATGTCCACCACCGTGGCGTCGGCGATGTGCGGCACCGCGAGGCGGGCGACGTTGGCCAGCGTGCTCTCGTAGTCGAGGCCCGACAGCGCGAGCTGCCGGCTCGCCTCGCCGATGAAGTAGCGCCGCTTGTCGGCGAGCCGCTTCTCGGTCACGTCGCGGAAGACCAGCACGAGCCCGACGAGCTCGCCCTCCTCGCTCCGGATCGGCGCGCCGTTCGAGTCGATCGCGAGCTCCGAGCCGTCCTTGCGCAGCAGCAGCGTGGTGTCGTCGAGCCCGATGATGCCGCCGTGGCGCAGCACCTCGGTGACGGGGTTGTCGAGGTCGTGGCGCGTCTGCTCGGAGATGATCCGGAAGACATCGGACAGGCGGCGGTCCTTCGCCTCATCGAGCGTCCAGCCGGTCAGCGTCTCGGCCACGGCGTTCATGAAGTCGATCCGCCCGGTGCCGTCGGTCGAGATCACCGCGTCGCCGATGCTCTTCAGGGTGGTCGAGAACTTGGTCTTGCTGACCCGGAGGTCCGCCTCGAGCTGCTTGAACTGGGTGATGTCGGCGAAGATGGACACCGCGCCGAGCATCTCGCCCTCCGGCGAGAAGAGCGGCGCGCAGCTGCCGAGCAGCATCCCGTGGGTGCCGTCGAAGCGCTGGAAGTGGACCTCCTCCGCGGGGACGCTCTCCCTGCGCGACAGGCACCGCGCCATCGACCAGTCGCCGCCCTCGAACGGCCGCCCGTCGGGGTGGAACGCGCGGTAGCGCCCCCAGCCCTCGACGTTCTCGGCGGTGGAGCTGCCGGCCCAGATCCGCTCGGAGGCGCGGTTCTGGAGGATCAGCTTGCCCTGGCTGTCGGAGACGATGATGCCGTGAGGGCTCTCGCTGAGGAGCGCGTCGAGGAGCCCGCGCTCGTGCTGGGTGATCACGCGCAGCCGCTCGACCTCGCGGCGCAGCGCCTCGATCTCCGTGTCGACCGGCGGCACCGACGCCGCGAGCGGCGTGAGCTCGAAGGAGGCGCTCGCGGTCGGATCGAGGCTCACGATCGCGCGGTCGATCTCCATGACCGTCGGGCCGATGAGCCGCCGCTGCTCCGTGGTCGTGGCCGTGTCGTACAGCAATGCCCGCGCCTGCGCGAGCGCCGCGACGATCGGCATGTCCGGGCGTTCGGGCATAGAGCTCAAGGGATCCCACGGCCGCAGGACGCGAACAAGATGCTACGTGCGCGACCTGACACGGAAATCGCGCCCGTGAACGTGAACTTCTCGCTGGACGGACTCATCCGGTGAGCCGGGGTACGCTCGCATCGCTGGAGGGCGGACGAGGTGCACCCCGGCGGGGTCGGTTGTGCTGGTCGCGTCGGTTGTGGTGGCCGCGTCGGTTGTGGTGGCCGCGTCGGTCGCGTCCGTTGCGTTGGTTGCGTCGGCCGTCTCGGTCGCGCGAGGACGGTCGCGCGAAGATCAGCTGCGGGCTGCCTGGATCTGCTTCACGAGCTCGGGCACGGTCGCGAAGAGATCGGCGACCAGGCCGTAGTCGGCGACCTGGAAGATGGGCGCGTCGGCGTCCTTGTTGATGGCGACGATGACCTTCGAGCCCTTCATCCCGGCGAGGTGCTGGATGGCGCCCGAGATGCCGACGGCGACGTAGAGCGAGGGGGCGACGACCTTGCCCGTCTGGCCGACCTGGAGGTCGCTGGCGGCGTAGCCGGCGTCGCACGCGGCGCGGCTGGCGCCGACGGCGGCGCCGAGGACGTCGGCGAGCGGGTCGAGGACCTCGTTGAAGCGCTCCTTCAGGGCGCGGCCGCCGGAGACGACGACCTTGGCCTCGGTGAGCTCGGGGCGCTCGCTCTTCACCTGGTCGAAGGAGACGAACTCGACGCGCTCGGCCGCCGCGCTCGGCGGGACGACCGCGACCTGCTCGATCGGCGACGTCGACCCGGTGGGCTCGGCGGCGGCGAACGCGCTCTGGCGGACGCTCACGACCTGGACGGGGGTTGAGACGGTGCAGACGCCGTACGCGTTGCCGGCGTACATGGGGCGCTTGTACTTGAGCTTGCCCCCCTCGGGGAGGAGCTCGGAGATGTCGCTCGCGAACCCTGCCGAGAGCCGCGCCGCGACGCGCGGGAGCAGGTCCTTGCCGTAGGCGCTCGCGGTGCCCACGACGACGGCGGCGCCCTTGGCGGCCGCCGCGACGGTCGGCACGTAGCGCTCGGCGACGTAGTCCTTCAGCGAGCTCGCCTGGGCGACGAGCACCTTGGCCGCGCCGAGCGTCGCCGCCTCGGCGGCCGCGTCGCCGAGGGCGTCGCCGATCACGAGGATCGAGTACGTCCCGCCGAGCGCCGCCGCCGCCTGCCTCGCGAACGTGACAGCGGAGTGGGTCGTCTTCTTCAGCTTTCCATCGGCGGCCTCGGCCACCACGAGAACGTCAGCCATGATCCCTCCTGCACGACCCGCCGCTGCGGGTCGGGGTCCGCGTCGGCGGCACCCTCGATGTCTTCGACCTCTTGTCGCGTCCGGTCTTGTCCCTGCTGCGTCCCGTCAGATGGCCTTCGCCTCGTTCTTGAGGCGCGAGACGAGCTCGCTGACGTCCTTCACCTTGATGCCCGCCTTGCGCGCGGGGGGCGGCTGGAACGCGCTGTACTGGACCTTGAGCGCCTGGTCCGCGGCGAGGTCGGCGAGCTTCACCTCGGCGAGGGGCTTCTTCTTGGCGGCCATGATCGCGGGGAGCGCCGCGAAGCGGACGCCGTCGTTGTACTTGAACGCGGGCGCCGTCTTCTGGGAGTAGACGCTGGTCGGCGCGACGATGCGCAGGTCGACGGTGACGACGGCCGGCAGTCGCACGCGGAGGGTGGAGACGCCGCCGTCGACCTCGCGGCCGACGAGGAGCGCGCCCTTCTCTTCCTTGATGGTCGCGGCGAACGTGGCGAGCGGCCAGTCGAGCAGCTCGGCGAGGATCTGGCCGACCTGGTTGGAGTCGCCGTCGACGGCCTGCTTGCCCATCAGCACGACGTCGGGCCTCTCGCGCTCGACGAGCGTCTTGAGCGCGCGAGCCACGAGGTCGCCGTCGAGCTTGTCGTCGGTGACGTCGACCCGGATGGCTTTGTCGGCGCCGGTGGCGAGCGCGGCGCGGAGGGTCTGCTCGGTCTCCTTCGGTCCGAAGGTGACGACGACGACCTCGCCCGCCCGCGTCTTCGGCGCCTTGCCGTCCTCGGTCAGGCGGAGCGCCGCTTCGAGCGCGTACTCGTCGAACGGGTTCGGCTTCCACTCGAGCCCGGTCGTCTCGATTTTGTCCCCGGAAGCGGGGATCTTCACCTTGTTCGCGTTATCCGGATCGGCGACGCGCTTGAGCGGAACGAGGATCTTCACGGCTCGGTGGCTCCTGTTGCTGTGTGGTAACGCAGAGCGTAGTCCGCCTCGGCAAGGACGCGCCACGCCTGCGGCAGCCGGGCCGGCGGCCCCATGCGTGGACCCGGCGCGCGCGGCTGAAACAGCACGCCCGAGGCGGAGGGAGCCGGTCATGGCAGCGCCGACGTGGTGCGTCAAGCAGACGCGACGGCCTATTCGAAGGGCGCGAGCCATTGTGAGGGGTCTCGCGGAGCGGGAGAGGCGAGGTGATCCATGGTGAGGGGGTGGCGTAGGGGGGCGTAACGGAGGCGATCCATCGAGAGGGGGAGGAGAGCGTCGTAAACGTGAACGTGGTCGTGGTCGTGGTCGTGGTCGTGGTCGTCGACGGCTCGATCGTTGACGTGAACGTTCTGCCGAAACCCTTGGCCAACGAATGGGAGCGGCGACTTCCGGGGGCCGTTCACGTTCACGACTGTGCCGTCGACGACCACGACCACGACTGAGGATTGATCACATTTCCCCCTTAGTTTTCGCTGAGTTGGCAACGGCGGCGTTCCAGCCCGTCTCCAGCATGAGCAAGGTCTGCATTCCGCGCGCGAGCGTCAGCCAGCCAGGCGGACCGTTGCGCTTGAGATGTCCACCAAGACCGGCAACGGCGTAGAGCGCATCGACTACCGTCGCCCCCTGAGCCGGCAACTTCTTGGGCTGGTGCTGGTGCAGCAGCTTCAGCTGCGTGGGGTTCAGGGCTCGTTCCGCGGGCGCGTTGGGCTCAACGCGGGACAGAGAGCGCAGCAGCAGCATCTGCCACGCGATCGGGGCGAACAGCGCCAGCGCGTTCGTCAGGCTCCGGAAGCTCTCGAGCTGGCGCGTCTCGAGGGCGCAGCCGGTCTTCAGGGCCTTGAAGAACTCCTCGATGAGCCACCGTGCCCGGTAATGGTCGACGATCGCTGCGATCTGGTCGGGCGTGTCGACGGGCTCGTTGGTCGCCAGCACCCACGCGACCGGCTCTTCGCCCGCGGGCGTGTCGATCTCCTGCACCAGCACGACGTTGACCGCGAGCTCTTCGGCCAGCTCGGGCAGGTAGTACGGACGGCGCAGCGCTATGCGCCGGGCGCCGACGCCCAGCGTGGCGCTCCGCTCCGAGCGCTCGGGGTGCGCGCGCTTGCTCGCCGGGACAGGGCCGGCGCGGCGTTGGGTGAGCACGACCTCGCGACTGAGCCGGATCGGCAGCTCGACCAGCGCCTCGCTCAGCCGCAGCCGTGCGCCGTCGTCGAGCGCTTCTTCCTCATCCTCGGCCAGCTCCGACACGTTCCGATCGCGCGCCATGCGCACGACGAAGCGGTGGCCCTGCTCGACCATGGCGCACAGAAGCGGGTAGGCGTCGGCCTCGCGGTCCATGATGTGCAGCAGCGACGTGCGGTCGCCCACGGCCTGCTCGGCCGCCTCCACCTGCCGCAGCCAGCGCGTCGACTCCTTGTCGGTCACGCGCGCATAGTCGCTGCCCGTCCTGTTCTTCTTGCGTGGGCTCTTGGACAGGGCGGAGGCTTTGCGGGCCCAGCAGGCAAGGCCCAGCAGTCCGAGCGGCTGATTGATCGCGTCGGTGGCCACGGCGAGCGTCGCGTGCGCCAAAAAGCCCTGGGTGTCCTTGCCGTTGAGCGGACCGAGCCCTTTGCGTGCGCCGTCGCCGTCGAAGGCGACGGCGGTGGTGTCATGCACCGCGCGAACCGTGTCGTGACCGGCCATCCGCTCGAGGGTCTGCTCGCTGTGGGCCTGCACCAGCGCACCATACGACACGCGCTGATTGCCAAGGAGCCGGTAGAAGCCCTCCAGCTCTGCCTCTGTCTTCAGCGAGTCCGGGAAGCTCTCGCCCGGCGCGACGCTCAGCCGTGCCACCACCGCCCGGACCCGCTGATGCAGGCGCGCATCGCCCAGCTGCACCGTCTCGAACTCGCGCACGATCGACGGCATCGTTTCCGGCACATCGGGATTTCCCATGACATTTCAGACGCTTGGCGGGTCCGAAACGGATCAAAAAAAGATGTGCGGGATCCTCAGACGACCACGACCACGTTCACGACCACGTTCACGACCCGCTGGTGACCGATGGTCGGGGGAGGGGAGCGTTTACGGATGCGATCCGTTGAGAGGGGGGTGGCGGAGGGGGGTGGTTAACGGATCGAGTCAGCCCGGAGGGCCCGGCGGAGGGGGGTGGTTAACGGATCGAGTCAGCCCGGAGGGCCTGGCGGAGGGGGGGGTTAACGGATCGAGTCAGCCCGGAGGGCCCGGCGGAGGGGTGGTTAACGGATCGAGTCAGCCCGGAGGGCCCGGCGGAGGGGGGTGGTTAACGGATCGAGTCAGCCCGGAGGGCCCGGCGGAGGGGGGTGGTCAACGGATCGAGTCAGCCCGGAGGGCCCGGCGGAGGGGCGGCCCCGTCAATCCACGCCGGTCGCCGGGGCTCCCTCGTCGATCGCTTTCTCGCCGGCGTCGGACGGCGCGCCGCCTTCCACGTCGGTCTCCTCCTTGCCGCCCGAGCGCCGGCGCTCGGCCTTGGCCGTCTCCCGCTGGAGCGGCGCGAGCAGCCGGCGCGCCGTCTCCTCGCCGGCCTCCTCGAGCTCCAGCATCTGGAGGACGCTGCGCACCACCTTGATCCAGCGGTTGCGCGCCCGGAGTTGCCCGCCGGGCGACTCGGCCGCTCCCGGCCGGTCCTCCGCCGAAAGGTGGATCCGCTGCGCGTCGAGCTTGCCGAGCTCGTCGCCCGCGGCGAACCACGACTGCACCGCCTTGAGCAGGTTGCCCCCCGGCGTCGGCAGCGCCCGGAGCGCCGCCTTGGACTCCGGCGTCAGCCGGTCGCGCGCGAGCTTCACCTCGCCGGCCTCATCGCTGTAGCTCGCCCCGATGAACTTGAGCCCATCCGCGAAGAGCTGATCGCGAATCTCGAGGTAAATCGCCGCGTCCTCGGGATCGTCGGCCAGATCGGCGAAGCCGGTGAGCACCGCGTGGGCGCCGCGCGCCTTGCGATCGTGGATCTGATCGACCACGACCTGCCTTTGCTGGATCGCGGAGAGCTCGTCGTTCGCCTTCTTCTGCCGCCGGTGCGACTTCAAGACGCCTTCGTGCGCTTCCTCGATATCGTCGATGAGCGGGGCGCACCGCTTCAGCGACCCGAGGCGCGGCCTTTCGCGCTCCGGGTCGAGCCAGGCGCCGGTGATCTGGACCATTTGACGAGGAGAGAGGTCTTTGAGGGCCATGGTGCCTCCTTGGTTGTCCTCCGGCGACGCGCCGGGGAATGCACCATTCGTCAAGCTCTCAGTCCGGATGGGCATTGTAAAGCCTCTTTTGCGCGGCGCGAGATTTCGAGTCGGCCCGCGGCGCGTCCGGGAGGGGCGCCGCGGCTCAATTACGGCTCGATTACAGCTGATTCGCGGCTCAAGAGGGGCTCAAGGGGGGAGGACGGTGTTATCGCCTGTAATTGCCTTTTGCGCCGGAAGCTCGGGTGGTCCGGCGCGAGATCCCTTCAGGCCCCTTCGCTCGGCGGCGGCTCCTCGACGTCGCTCGCCCGCAGATCGCCCCGGAGCCGCCTGCGCAGGTGCTCGTCCATGCGCATGGCGTGCTTCTCGTGGACGCCGAGCTCGGCCGCGACCTTGGCCCAGGAGAGGTCTTGCCAGTACCGGAGCTCGATGAGGCGCGCCTCCCGCTCGTCGAGGCCGCGGAGCGCGGCCCCGAGCGCCTCGAACGCGCGGGTGCGCGCGATGGCGTCCTCCGGATGCGCCTTGAGCCGCTCGCCGGTGTGCGCGACGAAGCGCGCGAAGACGAGCGCGCGGCACGGCTCCAGGAGCTGCTCCCGCGCGTCGGCGTCGTCGTCGCTGAACGGGTCGCTCGTGTCCCGCACCGACTCGGCCGCATCGAGGAAGGCGTCGAGCCCGGCGCGCTGGAACGACGCCTCGCGGGTGATCAGGCGGATGACGGCGCCGGCGACCCGCTTCCAGGCATAGACGCTGAACGGGACGCCGCGGGTCGGGTCGTATCCGGGGCTGGCCTCCAGGAGCGCCTGATAGGCCGCCTGCTCGCAGTCTTCGAGGCGCTGGGACGTCCGCACGCCATGGACCTGCGCTGTCGTGCGCGCGACGTGGCGGGCCATGGGCAGCGCCTCCAGCACGCGCTCCTGGTCAGGGAGAGGTGGAGGCGGGCGCTGGCCGCGGGTCACCGCCGCCCACCGAAGGTGCCGTCGCGGCGCGCCGCCGCCGCCTCGCCAGCCGCGGGCCCGCCGGCGCCCGAGGCGTCGCGGGCGACCTCGCCGCTCTCGGAGGGGACCGGAGGCCGGGCCCGCAGGCGGTCGTAGAGCGGCGCGGCGACGGGGTGCGTCTTGATGAAGATCGTGAGGAGCCTGCGGTAGTCCTCGATCTCCTCGGGGGAGAGCGCGCCGAGGTACGGGCCGAGCGCGTCGGCGAGGCAGTCCTCCAGGAGGGGATCGGCGCCGCCGGGCGGCTCCAGCGCGTCGGGCTCGTCGGAAGCGTCGTGCGTCATGGTGACCTCGAGCGGAGGGGGCCCGCGTGCGGCGCCCGTTCCTTCTCCTAAATCACGGCCAAGGGGGCGTTTCAGACAAGGAAAGCAACGCGCGGGGATCTTTTGTCCGCGCCCGGCGGCGGGGCCAGGCCGGGCGCGGGCCGGGGCCCTGCGCCGGGGGCCTGGGCCGGGGTCCCGGTGGGCAGGCAACACCTTGATTTGATGCAGGTTTTCATGAATCGACGCGGGGGGTGCATTTTCTTTGTCTGAACCGGCCCCCTGGTCGTGATTTCCATCTCAGGAGACCTCGCTGGTGGAACGCGGCACCTCAGACGGCTCAGGGCGCTCGGGCGGTGCCTGGGATGTGCTGGAAGGGACACCTTACCGGGCGGTCCGGGTGCTCGGGCGTGGGGGCATGGGGGAGGTCGTCGAGGCGGAGCACCGCGCGCTCCGGAAGCGGGTCGTCGTGAAGCTCGTCCGCCGCGCGCTGGCGCACGATCCGCGGTTCGCGGATCGGCTCCAGGTGGAGGCGCGGGCGCTGGCGGCGGTGTCGTCGCCGCACGTGGTGTCGGTCCTCGACCTGGGGCAGACGCCGTCGGGGCGTCCCTACTTCGTGATGGAGCGGCTCCGAGGGACGACGCTCGGGGAGGAGCTCGAGCGGCGCGGTCCGCTGCCGGTGGCCGAGGCGATCGATCTGGTGCGGCAGGTGCTGGCGGGGCTCGCGGCGGCGCACCGGGTCGGGCTGGTCCACCGCGACGTGAAGCTCGACAACGTGTTCCTGTGCGCGCCGGGGGCGGCGGCGCCGGGCAGCGCCCGGGTCGCGAAGGTGCTCGACTTCGGCGTCGCAAAGGTGCTCGACGGCGCCCTGGCCGGCGCGGCGCCGGGGGCGCCGCCTGCGGTGGACGGGCCGGCGTATCCGACCGACGCCGGACTGCTGGTGGGGACGCCGCGGACGGCCTCGCCGGAGCAGGCGCGGTGCCAGCCGGTGGATGCGCGGGCCGATGTGTATGCGGTGGGGCTGCTGATGTATACGCTGGTTGTGGGGCACGGTCCGTTCGCCCATGTCGAGGACGCGCTGGCGCTGCTGCGCGCGCACGTGGTGGAGACGCCGGCCCCGCCGTCGCGGTACGCGGCGCAGCGGATCCCGGCGGCGCTGGACCGTGCGGTGCTGAAGGCGCTGGCGAAACGGCCGGAGGAGCGGTTCCAGAGCGCCGAGGCGTTCGCGGAGGAGCTTGGGCGGATCGGGGCGGAGCTCGCGGAGGAGGACGGGAGCGGCGGAGCGGCGCGGATGCCGGAGGCGGAGGCAGGGTGGGGGCCGGAGAGCAGGGCGTGGTTCGAGGCGATGCCGGAGGGCACGAGCGGGACGAGGGCCGGCGCGGGCGTGGCGGTCGAGGCGGGGGAGGCGCCGGTGGACGCGCGGCTGTTCGCGGGGCTGACGCTTGCGAGCACGGTGGTGTTCTCGGCGATCGCGGCACTCGTGCTGCGCGGGATGGGGGTGTGGTGATGGCGCGGGAGGCGCTGAAGGCCGGGGACGTGTTCCTGGACTACCGGATCACGGAGGTGATCGACGCGGGTGGGATGGGGGAAGTGTACAAGGCGGTGGAGGACTACTCGGAAGACGTCGTGGCGATCAAGTGCATGCTGCCACGGCACCTGAAGAGAGAGGACTTCGCGAGGCGGTTCCGGCAGGAGTGCAAGTTCTATCCGAAGCTGAAGCACCCGAACATCGTGCGGATGAGGAAGGCCGGGGTGTCGCCGGATCACGTGGCGTACATCGTGATGGATTACCTCGAGGGGAGGACGCTGAGGAAGCTGCTCAACAAGGCATACCGTCTCGACTTCCTGAGCGCGATGCACGTGATGCTGCAGGTGGCGGACGCGATGACGTTCGTGCACTCGAAGGGGATATGGCACCGCGACCTGAAGCCCGAGAACATCATGGTGGGGACGAAGGCGGACGCGAAAGGGCACGTGTGGCTGCTCGACTTCGGGATAGCGAAGTTCGCGGACGGCGGGATGAACACCGATGATCTGCCGGACGTGGGGACGGTGAGGTACATCTCGCCGGAGCAGGTGAAGATGCTGTACACGAGCTCGAGGAAGGCCGAGCGCGTGGAGCGGGCGAGGCCGGATGGGCGTACGGACATCTACGCGTTCGGTGCGATTTTTTATGAGGTGCTGACGGGGAAGCACCTGTTCCTGGACGACAGCGAGCCGGCGACGGCGGAGGAGACGCTGACAGGGCACCTGGTGGCGGCGCCGGAGCCAGTGCACGAGATCGTGCCGGATTGCCCCGAGTTCGTGTGGCCGGTGGTGGCGAAGTGCATCGCGATCGACCGCGAGGAGCGGTATCCGCGGTTCGACGATGTGGCGCGGGACCTGCGGGGGCTCTTGAGAGAGACGGTGCCGGCGGGGCACGTGCTGGCGCAGCGGCTGGCCCGGGAGCGGATGGAGGCGGAGCGGCAGGCGGCGTTCGCGGGGGTGGCGCTGGAGGACAGCGCGCCGGTGGAGGACGAGGCGGAGACGGAGGAGGCGGGGCAGGAGGGCGGGATGGAGCGAGGGAGCGCGGCGGCGGCGGAGGAGGAGAAGAAGAGAGGGCGGCGGGTGGTGCACGGGGAGACGGCGCCGCTGGAGCAGTTCGTGGCGCCGGCGAGCGCGCTGCCGTTCGCGCCGGCGTCGCGCGTGCCGCGGGGGCGGGGGGTGGGGCATACGGAGCCGCTGCCGGCGCTGAAGCCGCTGGAGTCGACGGCGAAGCTGTCCGGGGCGTGGGCGGAGAGGATGGCGCAGCGAGCGGGGGCGGCGGCGATGCCGCAGCCGCCGGCGGAGGTGAGGGCGGGGAGTTATTCTGGGCCGTTGCCGCCGGCGGAGGTGAGGGCGCAGGCGTATGCGGGACCGGTGCCGATGGCGCAGGCGCACGTTGGGCCGGTACCGATGGCGCAGGCGCACGGTGGGCCGGTACCGATGCCGCAGTCGCATGGTGGGCCGGCGCCGATGCCGCAGTCGTATGGTGGGCTGGTGCCGATGCCGCAGGCGTATGCGGGACCGCCGCCGATGCCGCCGTCGTACGGCGGGCCGGCGTCGCACGTGGGGGCGCAGGGGTATCACGCGGGGGCGCAGGGGTATCACGCGGGGGCGCACGGGTATGGTGGACCGCCACCGTTGCCGGTGATGGAGACGCAGCACGCCGTGCCATTGAGGGAGGCACGACGAGCGGCACCGCAGCCGCCGCAGGAGGTGGAGCTGCCGTACGTGACGCCGCAGCTCCTGGCGACGGAGGCGTCGCGTCCGGGAACGGCGCCGCCGATCGCGGCGCGGCCAGCGGCGCCGAACTCGGTGACGGCACCGAGCGCGGGGCCGGCGGAGTCGTTGCGGAAAGAGACGCCGATGACGCCGGTGGCGGCGCTGCTGACGCAGCCGCGGCGAGCGCCGAGGGCGTACGTGCTGGCGCCGCTGGTGGCGCTGGCGCTGACGCTGGGAGGCGTGGGCGCGGTGCTGGGGCTGCGCTCGGCGCGCGGCACGGCGCCGGAGCCGGTGACAGGAGAGCCGGCGGCATCGGCGGCGCCAGCCGAGAGCGCGACGGCGAGCGCGGCGACGGCAGCGGCAGCGCCGGCGGCGCCGCCGCCCGAGGCGAGCGCGGCGGCGCTGGCGCCGGAGGCGCCCGCGCCCGAGGCGAGCGCGGCGGCGCCCGCGCCGGAGGCGACGGCGAGCACGGCCGAGGCGGCGGTGAAGGCCGGAGCCGTGGAGAAGACGGGGGCGGCAGCGCAGGCCGAGGCGCCTGCTCCCGAGGAGCAAGCGGCGGCGGCGAAGGAGCAAGCGGCGGCGGTGAAGGCAGAGCCGGCGAAGGCAGCGCCTGTGAAGGCAGCGCCGGCGGAGACGGAGGACGACGGGGACTTCTACCCGATGCCGAAGCGTCAGAAGCCGTCGTTTCTGCGGGTGATCGAGGAGCGGAAGAAGGGGGCGCCCGCGAAGCCGGCCGCGCCTGCGAAGCAACAGGGTGCGAAGCCGGCCGGGCCATGCGCCACGGCGGGGTGCAGGCCGTTCTAGTGTGTGGTCGCTGAGGAGAGAGGTCTTCGATGGGCAGCAACAAGGACAGCGACGACATCCGGCAGTACCTGCCGGACCTCGAGAGCATCCGGCGCGAGGCGGATCCTGAGGTTGCGGAGCGGAAGCTGCAGCAGGCGCTCAACAACCCGGAGCTGGACCGAGCGCTGACGGAGATGCAGCAGCAGAAGCCGACGGGACAGCCGCTGTTCCAGTTCCCGGTGGTGCCTGCGCTGGCCAAGGGGCAACCAGCGGTGCCGCCGCCGTTTCCGGCGCAAGCGACGCGGACGCCGCTGCCGGTGCAAGCGGTGCCGCCGCCGTTTCCGGCGCAAGCTGTGCCGGCGCAAGCTGTGCCGGCGCAAGCTGTGCCGCCGCGGCTTCCGGCGACGGCGCAGCAGCCGGCAGGACCGCAGGTGACGGCCGCGCATCAGCACGGCGCGGCGGTGCAGCACGGGGCGGCGGCGGCGCAACACGGCGCGACGATGACGCAGCGAGTGCCGGTGCAGCCGCAGGGCGCGCCGGTGCAGCAGGGCGCGATGGTGACGCAGCGTGTGCCGGTGTTCGGGGGCGCGGCGGCGCCGCAGCGCGCGCCGGTGCAGCAGCACGGCGTGCCGGTGCAGCAGCACGGCGTGCCGGTGCAGCAGCACGGCGTGCCGGTGCAGCAGCACGGCGTGCCGGTGCAGCAGCACGGCGCGACGGAGCAGAGCCAGTGGGCGGATCGAGCGCTGCCGCCGATCGACAAGGCGCTGCTGCCGTCGTCGTTGCTGCCGGTGACGCCGCCGCCGGTCGCGGTGCCGAAGGCGCCGGCCGCCACGGAGTCGACGGGAAGGCGCCGGCAGTGGATGCCGACGTGGCTGATGGTGCTGCTGGCGGTCATCGCGGTGAGCAGCCCGTTCGTGCTGGCGATGCTCCTGCGGCGAGAGACGCCGCCGAAAGAGCCGGAGCCGGCGCCGCCGTCGAGCGGGGCGCCGGCGCGGAGCACGCAGGCGCCGCCGGCGGCCTCGGAGCGGTTGCCGTCGCTGGCGCCGGCAGCGTCCGAGGCGATCGAGCCGAGCCTCGACGACACCGCGTCGGCGAGCGAACCGCCCGCGCCCGCGCCCGAGGCCCCGGCGCCGCAGGCGCCCGCGCGGCCGACGCGTGTGGCGCCGCAGCGACCGCAGACTCCGGCCGCGCCGGCACCCACGGAGCGGCCACAAGACGAAGGATGGATGGAGTGAGACCGCGTGGAGCCATGATGATGACCAGCCGATCGCTTGCTGTATTGCTGACCGTTGCGACCTTGATGGCCGCGCCTGACATCGCTGCCGCTCAGCCGGCGGCGCCGCCGGCCGCGCCAGGGACGGGGCCTGCCAGCGCCGCCGACGCGGCGAAGCGCGCCGAGGCGCTCGTCGACAAAGCGAAGTCGCTCTATCTGGAGGGCAAGTACCAAGAAGCCGAGGCGGCGCTGCTCGTGGCCTGGGAGCTGAACCCGACGTTCGACGTGGCGTACAACCTCGGGAACACGGAATACAAGCTGCAGAAACACCGAGAAGCAGCGCAGTACCTTTCGTTCGCGCTGAGAAACTGGCCGCTGCTGAAGACCGTGGCGAAGCTGAAGCCGAGGGCAGAGCAGTGGCTCGCGGAGTCGCGAGCGCAGGTGGGTGCGCTCAAGGTGTCGGTCACCGTAGCGGGAGCAGACGTGCTGGTGGACGGCAAGATCGTGGGCCGGGCGCCGCTGGAAGGGGAGGTGTTCGTCGACCCTGGCGAGCACCAGGTGGAAGCGAGGCATCTGGACTACGAGCCGGCGAGCCAGACGGTGGGTGTGGCGAAGGGAGGGACGGCGGAGGCGAAGCTGGCGATAACGCCAGTGAAAGCCAAGCCGCAGGCGTCGGCGGGGGCGACGCCGGACGGGGGCACGAGTGCACCGGGCGCGGGGGCTGGTGCGCCGGTGATGGGGCAGCCGCCTGCGGGACCGGTGGAGCCGCAGCCGCTGCCGGAGAAGAGGAGCTGGGTGCCGGTGATCGCGCTGGGGGCGGCGAGCGCGGTGGGGCTCGGCGTGGGGATCGGGATGACGGTGGCGTCGAACAGTGCGAACTCGGAAGCTCGTGCGCAACGGGACCAGATCTTCGCTGCCGGGGGCGGCTGCTTGGCGTCGCCGTCCTTTACAGAGCGATGTTCCGAGCTTCATGATTCAAGTGAGCGTGCCGGTCTCCTAGGAGACATCGCGCTGGGCAGCTACATCGCGTCGGGCGTGCTCGCCACCGCCGCACTAACATATGCCCTGTGGCCGGCGCCAAGGGCCGAGAGATCCACAGCTCTGGTTGTACTGCCGGAGTTGCGGGGTGATGGTTTCGGGCTTGTGATGGCGGGTGCATGGTGAGTCGAGCCGGAGAACGATCGATGAGAACGCTTAGGCGAACCCTGCTTGGAACAGCTGTCGCGATTGCATGGATTTCTAGCGGCTGCGACGGGCTTTGGTACCACATCGAGAACGACTGCGAGATGACGCTCACGTGCGAGAAGTACCGGGGCCGGGGTAGTGAAGTCGTGCCTTCCGGATGCGTGCCGAACGAGATCGAAGCCGCCGTGGATGACACGTGCGGCGTCTTCGTGGCGTCGATAGGCAACGACGGCAACGTAGGTACCCGGGCTGAGCCGGTCGCGACGCTCGCCGAAGGGCTCCGGCGCGCTGCGCAGAGCGGGACGGGGGTCTATGCGTGCGCCGAGACGTTCGAGGAAGCGGTTGAACTGCCAGCGGGCGCGAAGCTTTTCGGTGGCCTCGACTGCGCGAAGGGGTGGGTCTGGATTGGCAAGACGGCGAAGACGGTCGTGGCGCCCGGCGAAGAGGGGATCGCGCTGAAGGTGACGCGGGGCGAGGGCGCAGTGAGGATCGAGGATGTGTCGGCACGCGCGTTGGATGCGCAGGCGCTGGGGGCGTCGTCGATCGCGGTGCTGGTGGACGGTGCGGAGGTCGAGCTAGCGCGGTGCGAGCTGGTCGCGGGCAACGGTGCGGATGGTGCGGAGGGAGACGATGCGCCGACCGAGGTGCCGGCGCAGGCGTCGCCTGGGAACGCCGGGACCGATGCATGCAGTGATGTTGATGGCACCCCGGGGTCAGACGCGGCGCTGTCCGGAGGCGCCCAGGTGGTCAATGAGTGCGGTGGCGATCTGTCGATCGGCGGTGGTGGTGGTGATGGTAATGTGACCAATGGCGGCGACGGTGCGACGAGCCAAGGCACCGCAGAGACCGCACGTGGTGGCGTCGGCGAACCGTTTTCCGGCGCTTGGGACTGTGGCGGCGCGGAACCCAATGGCCGAGGCGACGATGGTTCGAACGGCGCCCCGGGCGATGCCGGCGTCGCCGCGACCGGCCTCGGCACGTTGAACTCATCAGGCTACACGGGGGTCAGCGGCAGAGCCGGCGAAGCGGGCAAGCCAGGTCAAGGCGGCGGCGGAGGCGGCGGCACGAAGGGCGGCGCGGCCATCTGCTCAGGCGCCATGCGGGGAGCTGGGGCGAGTGGCGGCAGCGGCGGACCTGGCGGTTGCGGCGGGCTGCCGGGGCAAGGCGGTGGAGCGGGCGGCGCGAGCATCGCGCTGGCGAGCGTTGAGGGGAAGGTGACGCTGAAGGACTGCGTGCTGAAGGCGGGCAACGGAGGCAAGGGAGGTGCCGGTGGCGACCTTCAGCCAGGTGGGCTTGGCGGTCTCGGCGGAGTTGGCGGCACGGGCGTGGGTGGCTCGAAGGCTGCGTGCGCCGGGGGGCAAGGAGGCCAGGGAGGCAACGGCGGTCCAGGAGGAGGAGGCCTTGGTGGGCCGTCGCTTGCGATCGCGTATCGAGGCGAGGCGGTGAAGCAGGAAGGGCAGACGATGCTGCAACCCGGCACGCCAGGCGCCGGGGGGCCCGGCGGCAGCAACAACGTGTCGGAGAACGCTGGCGCCGATGGCTTGGCGGCGGCGGAGCAGGAGCTTCCGTAAGCACGCGATGAGGTAGCGGGCGGCGTCCTCGAGGACGCCGCCCGCGGGGCCGAAAAGCGCAGCGGGAGGAGGAACTGGCGATCGCGCGAAGCGCCATCGAAGGGGAGAGTTGTGCCCGCGGATGACGCGGGGGGCGGTGAGCAGAGCCCCCTGGATCGCTGCTACCGGCGAGCGGCGGAGAAAGTGAGGACGACCCTACGATTCTGACACAGTCCTGCATGGCTGCGCGTAACTGGGTGAAAAGGTTTTGATTTCAGAAGAGCCCTTGGCGAACTTCACGGGGCACAGCGGGCGAAGGCGGAGGCACGGCGGCGGGGGGGAATGCCGGCGAGGCAGGCGTGAGCGGAGAATGTTGGGACTTCGCGGGCAATGCGAGCTGCGGGCAGTGAAGTGAGCAGCGCGGCGAGGATGGTTGAGAATTCTTCATAGCTGAACGCAATGCGGAGGAGCGGCGGACGAGCGCGGTGCTCCGCGAGCAGCTGAGCTGAAGGAGGAGACAAGAAATGGTTGGACGCACTCCGCGCCGGGGTGATAGGGACTCTTTTGTCGCGGAGACGCGGCACGGTGGGCTCCCCGGCGCTGACAACTTCACCACCACAGAGTGGACTGCCCAAGGCGCGGGCGGAGGTACCGTTGATCTGCTGACTTCTTCTGCGTCGGGCCGCGAGAGCGGATGTTATCCGACGGTCGCTGAAGGGAGCCCGGCAGCAGGTCGCTTTTGCTTCGCGCGAGAGCTGCCCGGCGCGGCGGGATGGCGGAGCCGCAGCGCCGGCTCGAACGTCCCCGTGCCTCAGGAGGCCCCTCGCGTCCGGCGCGTAGCGCGGGACATGGGAGGGGCGGATCGCGCGCAGGCGCGCAGGGCCGAGCACGGGCCGGGTATGGGCATCCTCGTGCTCATTGCTGTTGTCGTCAGCACCCCCGCGCGAACTGCGTGGTGCGAGCAGCGGGTGCGAGTGGTCATGGGAGAGACGGCCGACGCGGCGATGGCGAAGAGCGAGGAGTCGACGGCGGCAGGAGCGACGATGGAGGGGGGCGGGAGCGCGACGGGTGCGGGGATCGTCGGGCGCGTGGCGGGGCCGCAGGCGGTGCTGGTGGAGCCGCGACCGCTGCCGGACAAGAGAAGGAATTGGGTGCCGGTGATCACGCTGGGGGCGGCGAGTGCGGTGTGGCTCGGCGTGGGGATCGGGATGACCGTGGCGTCGAGAAATGCGCGGAGCGACGCGGATGGACATCGAGCGCAGATCCAGCAGATGCACGGACAGTGCATCGAGCCGCCGAGCGACTTGATCTACAGTTGCCGCGACGTGGAGCGTGAGGCGGGGCGCGCGGCTCGTTTCGGCACGGTGTCCGTGGTGAGCTATGCGGCGTCGGGGGCGCTGGCGATCGCCGCAGCCACGTATGCGCTGTGGCCTCAACGCGCCACATCGGCGGGTCGCGCGCTGCGCGTCTTGCCCCAGACGTACGCAGACGGGGGCGGTGTCTTCGTGGTGGGAGTGTGGTGAGCGGGGCGAAGGTGAGCACAATGAGGAACAGATGGATGATGTGGTTGATGAGCTGGGGTGCAGTTTCCATGGCGGCGAGCGGCTGCGACTACCTGTCTGTCGGGCTGACGGATGACTGCGAGTTCCTGCTCACGTGTCCTGATTATCTCGACGGTGGTGGCGGCAGTGTGCCGAACCCCGCATGTGAGGCGGATCCGACGCAGGACGCGAGCACGGTGACGGACGAGTGCGCGGTGTTCGCGAGTGCCACGGCGGAGCCGGGAGGAAATGGGACGAAGGCGAGGCCGTACGTGTCGCTCGGGGAGGCAGTAGCGAAAGCGAACGGCAAGCGGGTGCTGGCGTGCGCGAGCGAGCCGTTCGCGGAGAGCGTGACGATCGAAGCGGGGATCGAGGTGATAGGGGGCTTCGACTGCGAGGCAGGGTGGACGTGGAGCGGACAAGCGCGGAGCGGGATAGAGGGGCCTGCTGGCGCGGTGGCGCTGACGCTCGGGCAAGGCGCAAGCGGAGCGAAGGTGAGGCGCTTCGCGGTGAGCGCGGCGAGCGCGATGGCGCGGGGCGGGTCGTCGATCGGCGTGGCGGTGGCGGACATCGAGGCGGAACTGGTGCAGGTGGATGTGACCGCGGGCGATGGGATGGATGGGGAGGACGGCGCGACGCCGGCGGAGGCGCCGCAGGAGGGCGCGCCGGGGATGGTGGGCACGAATGCGTGCTCGCTTCCGGCAGCGGTTCGTGGCGGCCAGCCGGGCGTGACGATGTGTGAGCGCGGTGAGACGAGCAGTGGCGGTCGAGGCGGGCTTGGAGGGATTATTGATACCGAGGGGGGCAACGGCCTGACAGGTGAGGACGGCACGCCACTGCCCGAGGAGAACCCGGACGAGTACGGACTGGGTGGCGCTGGGCAAGTAGCGGGCAGTTGCCGGCAGGGAGAGCCAGGCGAGCCTGGAGCAGACGGCGGTCCCGGTGTTGTGGGGAGCGACACCCTGTTGTCGCTGGCCGGCATCGCCGGCGGTGATGGAGGCAACGGCGTAACCGGAACGCGTGGTCAAGGTGGAGGTGGCGGCGGTGGCGCCAAGGCCGGCCTGTTCTGCCCTGCCACTCCGGACCCCGTGGAGGGGCCGGGCGCGAGCGGCGGTGGTGGTGGCGCCGGCGGCTGCGGCGGTAAAGGAGGCGGCGGTGGGAAGGCGGGCGGGTCGAGTGTGGGGATCGTGAGTCTGGGGACGAAACTTCTGCTCAGGGAGGTAACGGTCGCGGTGGGCAAGGCGGGCAAGGGCGGGGAAGGTGTCGCCGGCCAGAGCGGGGCGAATGGCGGTCTCGGCGCCGTCGGAGGAACTGCGTCGGGGGTATCGCCCTCAATCGCTGGCTGCAAGGGTGGGGATGGCGGCCGAGGCGGAGCGGGCGGTCCCGGCGGAGGTGGTCGAGGCGGCCATGCGGTGGGCATCGCGTACGCGATGGCGCCGAGCGCAGCGGTTGCGTTGAAGGACTTCACCGAAGGCGCAGTTGGGGACGGCGGCAGCGCGGGGCCGGGCGGGAACGCGGGTACGCCCGGAGCCAGCGGCGCGTGCTGGAACTTTGGTGGAAACGAGAGCTGCGGGCAGTGAGAAAAAGGTGTTGCTGCGTGGCAACTTCGTAGAGCTCAACGGAATGCAATTCTAGGAGGAAGCCTCGGTGGGCCGTCGTTCGTGATCGCCTGCCGAGGCGAGGCGGTGAAGCAGGAAGGGCCGACGACGCTACAGCCCGGCACGCCGGGCGCTGGGGAGAGCCGGCGGAAGCAACAACGTGTCGGATAAGGCGGGCGCGGAAGGCACTGCAGCGGCGGAGCAGGCGTTTCCGTAAGCGACCGATGAGATAGCGGGCGGCGTCGTCGAGGGCGTCGCTCGCCGGCGCGAAGTGCGGCAGAAGAAGATGCTGGCGATCGCATGGAACGCGATCGACGGGAGAGGTGCGTCCTGAGGGTGACCCGCGCAGCGGCAAGCGGATGCTCCGCCGGTGATGCAGGCGACGGCGGCAACACGAGGCCGGGCGGGAACACTGGCGAACTGGGACGAGCGGAGCGTGCCGGAACTTCGGTGGAAACGAGAGCTGTGGGCGGTGCGAGAAAAAGTGGTGTCGCGTGACAATTCCGCAGTTCCCAAGGGAATGCACTCGATTGCGAGCGCCTGGGCAGAGAGAGATACGTGCTGCCGAGTGACAATTGTGCAGGGCTCAAGGGAATGCGATTGGTCGAAGACGAGGGCTGCGGTCTATGAGCAGCTGAGCTGAAGGAGAGAACAAGAAATGATTGGACGTGCCCCGCGCTGGGGTGGTAGGGACCGTTTTGTCGCGGAGACGCGGCACGGTGGGCTTCCCGGCGCTTACAACTTCACCACCTCCGAGTGGACTGCCCAAGGCGCGGGTGGAGGGACCGTTGACCTGCTGACTTCTTCTGCGTCGGACCGCGAGAGCGGATGTTATCCGACGATCGCTGAAGGGAGCCCGGCACCAGGTCGCTTTTATGCGGCGGCAGAGCTTCGAGGCGCGGTCGCGGGGGGATTTATGCGCCACCGCGCTGGAACAGGAGCCGCCGTAGCAGGCGAGACCCCTCCCGTCCCGCGCGCAGCGCGGGGCGTGGGAGGGGCGGACCGCGCGCAGGTGCGCAGGGCCGAGCACGGGCCGGGGGTGGGCATCCTCGTGCTCATTGCAGTCGTTATTAGCACCCCCGCGCGACCTGCGTGGTGCGAGCAGCGGGTGCGGGTGGCTATTGGAGAGACGGCCGACGCGGCGCCGACGAAGAACGAGGCGTCGACAGCCCCGGGAGCGACGACGGAGGGTGGCGGGAGCGCGACGGGTGCGAGGATCGTCGGGCTCGTGGCGGGGCCGCAGGCGGTGCTGGCGGAGCCGCGACCGCTGCCGGAGAAGAGGCGGAATTGGGTGCCGGTGATCACGATGGGGGCGGCGAGCGCGGTGTGGCTCGGCGTGGGGATCGGGATGACGGTGGCGTCGAACAACGCGAGCGCGGATGGGCGCGCGCAGGCCAATGCAATCCTCAACGTCGGCGGTGGCTGCCCGGATGCGCCGCCCAGATACCAACAGGCGTGCTCTGAGCTTCAGACAACGGCCTCCCGCGTCGACACGTTCGGGCGCGCAGCGACCGTGGCGTACACAGCATCGGGCGTGCTGGCCATCGCAGCCGCGACCTATGCGCTATGGCTGCGTTCGGGGACCAAGGCGTCAGACAAGGTTCGTGCACTGCCCGAAGTGTACATCGGTTACGGGGGAATTGCGGTGCGGGGGGCATGGTGAAGAGCCGAAGCGAGGGTGCGATGAAGAGGAATCAAGTTTGTTGGCAGCTGTGTTCCTTGGGCTTGGTCGTTTGCACCGTCGGTTGCGACACGGTATGGAGCAACGTTGCGGAGGATTGCGAGGTCACCCTGTCGTGTGACCACCACCGCGGGCTGTGGGATGGCACAGGCGGCGGTGACCCAAACCCCGCATGCGAGGCTGATCCGACGCAGCACGCGAGCACGGTGACGGACGAGTGCGCGGCGTTCGCGAGCGCGACGGCGGAAGCGGGGGGAGACGGGACGAAGGCGAGGCCGTACGCGTCCCTCGGGGAGGCGGTGGCGAACGCGGGTAACAAGCGAGTGCTCGCGTGCACGAGCGGAGCGTTCGAGGAGAGCGTGACGATCGGGGCCAAGGTCGAGGTGATCGGCGGCTTCGACTGCGAGGCGGAGTGGACGTGGAGCGCAGAGGCACGCAGCGCCATCGAGGGACCCGCGGGCGCGGTGGCGCTCACGATGACGGAAGGCGCAAGCGGGGCGAAGGTGAAGAGCTTCGCGGTTCGTGCGGCGAGCGCGACGGAGCCGGGCGGGTCGTCAATCGGCGTGGCGGTGGCGGACGTCGAGGCGGAGCTGGCGCAGGTGGACGTGACGGCGGGCGATGCGATGGACGGTGCAACCGGCGAGACGCCGACGGAGGTGCCGCAGGCGGGAGCGAGCGCGTCAGTGAAGGTGTCAGAGGCGTGCGACGCGCCGAACCAGGTGTTCGGCGGCGAGCCCGGCGTGACGACATGCGAGGACGGCGAGACGCACGGCGGCGTCGGCGGGCTCGGCGGGATCACGGGGACGGAGGCAGGCAACGGTCTGAAGGGAGCGGATGGTATGCCGTTACCAGAGCCGAACCCGGAAGCGTCCGGCCTTGGTGGCGCTGGGCAAGCCGACGCCAACTGCCGGCGCGGAGAAGACGGCTTGCCCGGCGCTGGAGGCGAGGTCGGCGAGGCTAGGAGCGACACGCAGCTGACGCTGGCCGGCATCGTTGGGGGCGACGGCGGTGCAGGCGAAATTGGCAAGCGAGGTCAAGGCGGAGGAGGCGGCGGGGGAGCGAAGGCCGGCCTGTTCTGCGAGGCCGGCGGCGGAAGCACGGTGGACGGCGTAGGCGCCAGCGGCGGCGGAGGCGGAGCCGGCGGGTGCGGAGGTAAAGGAGGCGGCGGCGGAAAGGCCGGCGGGTCAAGCATCGGGATTGTGAGCCTTGGAACGAAGCTTGTGCTGAGGGAGGTGACCGTCGCGGTGGGCAAGGCGGGCAAGGGGGGCAACGGAGCCGGCGGGAGAGGTGGTGCCGCTGGAGGCAGCGGCGCGACCGGCGGCACTTCATCTGGTCTCCCAGGCTCGAAGGCCGGTTGCGACGGTGGCAAAGGCGGGGCGGGTGGTGATGGCGGTCCCGGTGCAGGCGGCCGAGGCGGCCACTCGGTGGGCATCGCCTACGCGGCGTCGCCGGGAGCTGCGGTGACGCTGGCGAACTTCATTGGGGGCACAGCGGGCGAAGGCGGAGGCACGGCGCCGGGTGGAAATGCCGGCGAGGTGGGCGTGAGCGGAGAATGTTGGGACTTCACGGGCAATGCGAGCTGCGGCGAGTGAAGTGAGCAACACGGTGAGTACGACTGAGAATTGTTGAGAGCTGAGCGCAATGCGGAGGAGCGGCGGACGAGCGCGGTGCTCCGCGAACAGCTGAGCTGAAGGAGGAGACAAGAAATGGTTGGACGCACCCCGTGCCGGGGTGATAGGGACTCTTTTGTCGCGGAGACGCGGCACGGTGGGCTCCCCGGCGCTGACAACTTCACCACCACCGAGTGGACTGCCCAAGGCGCGGGCGGAGGGACCGTTGATCTGCTGACTTCTTCTGCGTCGGGCCGCGAGAGCGGATGTTATCCGACGGTCGCTGAAGGGAGCCCGGCAGCAGATCGCTTTTGCGCGGTGGGAGAGCTTCGAGGCGCGACCGCGGGGGGATGGACGCGCCGCCCCGCTGGACCCCGAACCGCCGTTGCAGGCGAGACCCCTCCCGTCCCGCGCGCAGCGCGGGGCGTGGGAGGGGCGGACCGCGCGCAGGCCCGTAGGGCCGAGCACGGGCCGGGGGTGGGCAGCATCCTTGTGGCCGTCCTTCTTTGCTGCATGCCAGCGCGCGCTGCATGGGGCGAGGAACGCGGCTCATCGACTGCGATGGCGTCGAGGAAATCCGTGGAGGCTGAGCTTGAGTCGGCGTGGGAGCTGAACCCGACGTTCGACGTGGCGTACAACCTCGGGAACACGAAGTACCAGCTGAAGAAGCACAAGGAAGCAGCGACGTACCTGTCGTTCGCGCTGAGACACTGGCCGCTGCTGAAGGGTGTGGCGAAGCTGAAGCCGAACGCGGAGAAGTGGCTGGCAGAGTCGCGGGCGCAGGTGGGTGCGCTCAAGGTGTCGGTCACCGTAGCGGGAGCGGAGGTGCTGGTGGACGGCAAGGGCGTGGGGCGGGCGCCGCTGGAAGGCGAGGTGTTCGTCGACCCCGGCGAGCACCGGGTGGAGGCGAAGCATCTGGACTACGAGCCGGCGAGCCAGATGGTCGGTGTGGCGAAGGGAGCGACGGCGGAGGTGAAGCTGGCGATAACGCCGGTGAAGGCCGAGCCGCAGGCGTCGGCGGGCGTGAAGACGGAGGGGGACGGGAGCGCGGCGGGGGCGACGGGTGGTGGGCCGGTGGTGGGACAGCCGCCGGCGCCGGTGGCGCCGCCACCGCCGCTGCCGGGGAAGAGCTGGGTGCCGGCGATCGCACTGGGCGCAGCGAGCGTGGTGGGGCTCGGCGTGGGGATCGGGACGACGGTGGCGTCGAACAACGCGAACTCGGAGGCTCGCGCGCAGAAGGACCAGATCTTTGTCGCGGGCGGAGGTTGCCTCGCGTCGCCGTCGTTCGCAGAGAGATGCGCGGAGCTCCATCGCTCGGGTGAGCGCGCAGGTCTGCTGGGGGATGTCGCGTTGGGCAGCTACATCGCGTCGGGCGTCCTCGCCGCTGCCGCCGTTACCTACGCCGTGTGGCCAGTGACGAGCGGCGAGAAGTCGAGAGCGCTGCTCGTACTGCCCGCGCCGCGGGTTGATGGCCTCGGCGTTGTGATGGTGAGCACGTGGTGAGTCGAGCCGGAGAACGAACGATGAGAACGCTTGGGCGAACCCTGCTTGGATCGGCCGTCGCTGTTGTGTTGATTGCAAGTGGTTGCGATGGGCTTTGGTACCACATTGAGAACGACTGCGAGCTCATGCTCACGTGCGAGAAATACCGGGGCAGGGGCAGCGAAGTCGTCCCTGCCGGATGCGTGCCGAGCGAGATCGACGGCGCCGTGGACGAGACGTGCGGCGTCTTCGTGGCTTCGACAGGCAACGACGAGAACTTAGGTACCCGGGCCGAGCCAGTCGCGACGCTCGCCGAGGGGGTGCGGCGCGCCGCCGGGAATGGGACGGGGGTCTATGCGTGCGCCGAGACGTTCGAGGAAGCGATCGAGCTGCCTGCGGGCGTAAAGTTCTTCGGTGGCCTCGACTGCGCGAACGGCTGGGTCTGGATCGGCAAGACGGCGAAGACGGTCGTGGCGCCCGGGGAAGAGGGGGAAGAGCGAATCGCGCTGAAGGTGACGCGGGGCGAAGACGCAGTGAGGGTCGAGGATGTGTCGGTGCGCGCGGCAGATGCGGAGGCGCCGGGCGCGTCGTCGATTGCGGTGCTGGTAGATGGTGCGGAGGCGGAGCTGGTGCGGTGCGAGCTGGTCGCGGGCAAGGGAGCGGCTGGCACAAAGGGAGAGGATGCGGATCCCGAGGCACCGGAGCAGGCGTTGCCTGGAAATGCCGGCACGAACGCGTGCAGTGATCTGGATACATCGGGAGCGCCCGATTCCACGCTAGCTGGCGGGGAGCAGGTCGAAAACGCGTGTGGTGGCGCGTTGACCATCGGTGGCGAAGGTGGCGATGGGAAGGTGAACAACGGCGATTCTGGGCAGGTAGGTCAGAGCGGAACCTTTGGAGCGGCAGGTGTCGGCGAACCGCCGGAAGGGGCTTGGAGTTGCAGCGGGCCTGAACCCAATGGCCGAGGCGACGATGGTTCGAACGGTCCCGAGGGCAAAGCCGGCGACGCCGCGAGCGGCCTCGGCACGCTGAGCTCGTCGGGCTACGCGGGCGTGAGCGGCGGACCCGGCAAAGCGGGCACGCCCGGGCAAGGTGGGGGCGGAGGTGGCGGTGCGAAGGGCGGCGCGGCGATCTGCTCGGGGGCCATGCCGGGAGCTGGAGCGAGCGGAAGCAGCGGCGGACCCGGTGGCTGCGGCGGGCTACCCGGCCAAGGCGGCGGAGCGGGAGGAGCGAGCATCGCACTGGCGAGCGTGGACGGGGAGGTGACGCTGAAGGACTGCGTGCTGAAGGCGGGCGAAGGAGGCAAGGGAGGCGCCGGCGGTGACCTTCAGCCTGGTGGGCTTGGCGGTCTCGGCGGAGTTGGCGGCACGGGCGTAGGTGGCTCGAAGGCTGCGTGCGCTGGTGGGCAGGGAGGCCAGGGAGGCAACGGCGGTCCAGGAGGAGGAGGCCTCGGCGGGCCGTCGGTGGCGATCGCGTACCGCGGCGAGGCGGTGAAGCAGGAAGGGCAGACGATGCTGCAACCGGGCACGCCCGGCGCTGGGGGACCCGGCGGAAGCAGCAACGTGGCGGACAACGCTGGCGCGGCAGGCACGGCGGCGGCGGAGCAGGAGTTTCCGTGAGCGAGCGGTGAGGTAGCGGGCGGCGTCGTCGATGGCGTCGCCCGCGTCGCCGCGAAGCGCGGTGGAAGGAGGGCTGGCGATCGCGAGAAGCGCGATCGAAGGGGAGAGGTGTGCCCCGCAGGTGAGGTGCCCGGCGGCGAGCAGCGTCTGGTGGACCGCTACTACCGGCGAGCGGGGGAGAAAGTGAGGAGACCGTACGATTTTGTGACAATCCCTCATGGCTGGGCGTAACTGCTCGAAAAGCCGTCGATTTCCGAAGAAAGCCCTTGGCGAGCGCTTCCGTTGCCGGCAGAATGGGCGCCGCGCGAGCCCAGGGAGCGCTCTGCCGATGCGCCGGAAGTCCAGCGGAAACGGTGTCCCTCCCTTCGGAAGACGCCCCAGCGTGAGCGCGAGGCTGGCGTGGGAGCGGATGTGGGTACGGAGGCTGGGTCTCGAGGGTGTCGAGTGGGAGCCCGAGCTGCACTGCGAACACTGCGTCCAGAAGAGAGCGGCTCGGGAAGCGGTGATGGCGGAGCTCGCATCACGGTCGGGGAGCTGGCCGAAGCTGCGGCTGAGCGGCGGCTGGGCGAAGCACCCACCGAGGGCGGGTGGGCGAAAGAGGCGGAGCAAGGGCCGTTGCAGACGGCTGTTGCTGAAGCTGGTGCGACTGGCGTGTTAATGGCCACCCCGATCCGCAGATTTCTGCCCCTCACATCGTGACGCCTGGGGGCGGGCGCGGGCGGCCGGGAAGTTCGCCCCGGCGAGGCGCGGCGGTAGAGATCACGCCCAAGCGGCGCGCCGGAAAGAAGAAGGCCCTGGGTAGCGACCAGGGCCTTCCGGGGATCGGCGACAGACCGATGTTCGGCCTGTCTCGCACGACCCAGCCGCCAAGGGCAACTTCCCGGCGCGCTGGCCCGGGGACTCGTGCAAGACAGCTTCCGGCTCGCCCGCTGTGGGTGCTGCGCCGAGATGTTCTTCGTCTGCGGCCGATGTGATCGAGGGCAGGTCTACTGCGGCAGCGGCTGCCGCGCCGCGGCTCGCCAGCGGGCTCTGCGCGCGGCTCGGCTGCGTCACCAGCGCTCCGCTGAGGGGCGGCTCGATCACCGGGATCACCAGCGTGCCTACCGCGTCCGACGGGGCCGGCGCGTGATGGATACGGGTTCCGACAACTTGCCCGCATCCGCCAGCGTGTGCCCGCGGACCGGCGCGCCGACGTCGACAGACGACGTGGCCGCCGCCGGCCCGCGGGAGTCAAGGAATGGACGAACTCGTGATGACGATCTCCGCGACAGCGCGGGAGACGCGGGTGCTGCTGACGCAGGGGCCCGACGAGGTGATGAAGGCCCGGCTGCGGTCGGTGGCCACACCGGCGCATCGGTTCGCCGGGCCGATGCTGTGCGAATCGATGGCGCTCTGGCACGACCAGAGGGTCCGTGCTGTCGTTTCTGCGGAGTCCGAGGACATCTTGTTCGCGCTGGGTTTGTGCGACGGCCTCGGCGTCGCGCGCGCGACGCTGCACTACATCGTCGAGCCTCTCTTCATGGACGCCCCGCCCCGCCGCGGGCAACGCCTGCCGGGACTCGGTAACTTCCGTGGCGAGCATCGCCTTCGCAGGAGCCTCGGTCGATGACGATCGACCAGGCCAAGGAGGCGGAGGTTCGCCGCCTACACTTCGCCGAGCACTGGAAGGTCGGCACCATCGCGACGCAGCTCGGTCTGCACCACGACACCGTCGAGCGCGTGCTCGGCCTCGGCAAGGGGGCGCGCTCGCGGCCCGTCGTTCGCGACGCGGATGCCGCGGTGAGCGAGGTGCCTTTGCCGCTGCGCGGCTACGAGGCCTTCGTGATCGAGACGCTGACACAGTATCCCCGGCTCCGCGCCACGCGCCTGTACGACATGCTGGTCGAGCGCGGCTACGAGGGCAGTATGCGCACGGTGCGACGGCATGTCCGGCTCGTGCGCCCGGCGCCCAAGAGCGAGGCGTTCCTCCGCGTCGAGCCGCTCATCGCCGAGCAGGCCCAGATCGACTGGGCCTACGTCGGCAAGCTGCGCGTCGCGGGCGGCACGCGCCAGCTCTGGGCCTTCGTCATGGTCCTGTCGTACTCGCGCGCGATCTGGGGCGAGCTCGTGCTCGACCTGTCCGCGAGCTCGCTCCGCCGCTCGCTCGTGCGCGCGTGCCGCTACTTCGGCGGCGCTACGAGACAATGGCTGTTCGACAACCCCAAGACCGTCGTCCTCGAGCGCCACGGCGACGCCGTGCGCTTCCACCCGGACCTGCTCGCGGTCGCCGGTCAGCTCCGCGTCGCGCCGCGGCTCTGCGCCGTGCGGAAACCGCAGCACAAGGGCAAGGTCGAGCGGGCGATTCGCTTCCTGCGCGACCGCTTCTTCGCCGCGCGCACGATGCGTGATCTCGATCGCGGCAACGCCGAGCTGCTCGTCTTCCTCGACGAGATTGCCAACGTGCGCTCGCACCCCCGATGGCCTGAGCGGCGCATCGACCAGGTGCTCGCGGAGGAGAGGACGAGGCTGCTCGCGTTGCCCGACCCGCTGCCGGAGACGGATCTCGTCCAGCCCGTGCCCGTCGACAAGACCGCCTTCGTCCACTTCGACGGAAACCGCTACTCGGCGCCGTCGCTCCACCACGGCAAGACGCTGACGCTCGTGGCCAGTGACACGACCGTGCAGCTGTTGGACGGCGGCACCGAGGTTGCGCGGCACGTGCGCTGCTGGGGACGACGCCAGGTCATCGAGGCGCCCGAGCACCGTGCCGAGCTGCTCGACCACAAGCGCGCCGCGCGCGAGGCCAAGGGGCGCGAGCGGCTCGGTGCCGCGATCCCCGGCTTCGAGATCCTGCAAGAGCGCTGGGTGGAGGCCGGTCGCAACGTCGGCTTCATGACCGCCAAGGCCCTGCGCCTTCTGGACCTGTACGGCGTCGAGATCCTCGGCGCTGCGGCGCGCGAGGCCATCGCCCGCGGCACCCACGATCCCGGTGCCCTCGCCGTGCTCTGCGAGGAGCGTCGCCGCGCCGCCGAGGGCCCTGTCCCCATCGACATCGATCTCGGAGCCCACGTCCCCGATCGCGACGTGATTCCCCACGACCTGGAGTCCTACGATGCCCAACGATGACGTCGCAGATCTGATTCACTCCCTCGGCGTACGCGTGTCGCGCGAGGCGCTGCTCGCGCTCATCGCGCATGCGACCACGGCGCGCTTGTCGCCGGTGCAGACGTTCGAGGAGCTCGCCGCCATCGCCCGCCGCGAGCGCGCCGAGCGCAACCTCGCCGCGCGCGCCAAGGCGGCGACCCTCGGCACCTTCAAGCCCCTCGAGCGCTTCGACTGGAACCACCCGCGCACGATCCAGCGTGAGCTCGTCGAGGAGCTGATGACCCTCGACTTCGTCGCCAAGGGGCACAACGTCCTGCTCCGAGGTCCGAGCGGCGTCGGCAAGACCATGCTCGCCCAAAACCTCGGCATGGTCGCCCTCCAGCGCGGCTACACCGTGCGCTTTACGACGCTGTCGGCCGCGCTCGCGGATCTGCTCAAGCAGGAGTCGCTGCCGGCCCTCGAGCGACGGCTGCGAAAGTACACTGCCCCGTCGCTGCTGATCCTGGACGAAATCGGCTACCTGCCGTGCAGCCGTCAGTCCGCCGATCTGCTCTACAACCTCATCAGCCGCAGGCACGAGAGCCGATCGCTCGTGCTGACGACGAACCTGCCATTCAAGCAGTGGAGCACGGTCTTTCCGGGCGCGGCGTGCGTCTCGGCGCTGATCGACCGCTTCGTCCAGCACTGCCACATCCTCGACATCGATGCTGACTCGTGGCGGCAGAAGGAGTCGTTGGCCATGAGCGAGGCGCGCTCCAAGCCGACGGCAGAGGCCGCCGCGCCGCCTGCCCCGGCGGCAGCGAAGAGGCGCTGACCCGGGCGACGCCGGGTGCGATTTCCGCGGCGCCCGGGGGTCAGATTTCCGCGGGCGCCACGGTCACTTTTCTGCGGACGTGAGGGTCACGATTCCGCGGATCCTCGTGGCCAGATTCCTGCGGATCTCCGAGGCCATCTACAGACTGGCGCGTCTCGAGCGCGAGGATTCTTGAGCAAGCGGCCCCGAGGGGTCGATTCGAGCGAGCAGGCGTTGACGGACTGGGCGCGCTGAGGGCGCACGGCGGCGGCGCGGTGCGCTGGGCGACAGAGTAGAAACCGGCGCACCGCGGGTGTGGTGCGCACTGACTCGGCTCGTCCGTGCGACGAGCGTGCGAGGTGGACGATGGTGTGTCCAACGCTCGCCATCGAGGCGGGGGCGGATGCCCCCGTGTCGAGGCGTCGTGCGAGCAACGAGGAGCGCTCTGGTGAGCTGCCCTGTCTGGGGCTGTTCCTGGTCACGGGTGGATTCGGCGGAGAGGTTGTCTCCCGTACTGCTGTTGAGGTGGTACACGCATGTTTGGAAGGTAGTGCGGAAGGAGGGTGGGTTGGTGAGATGACTGCACCGCAGTGTCGGGACGAAGTGCGACTCATGATGAGTCCTCGTCGAACATGTCATTTCCGCCCCGAGGGCGATCGTCTGGAGCCGGGCCGGAGCGGCACGCCGGTGAGCTTCGCCGGTGTGCTGCTCGCGCCGGGGGCGGTGTACATCGCCTACGTCGGCGAGATGCGCATCTATCGATTCCGCGGCGGCAGGTTGGAGGAGCGAACGCGTGGTTTCGCGGCGCTCGACGGTGGCGTGTCGGATGGAACCGTCTCGCCGGATGCGCTGGCCATGCTGGTGCAACATGCAAAGGCGGCGCCGCGCGCGCTCGGTTGCGAGGCGGCGGTGGAGATGAAAACCCAGGTCGAGAACACGGAGCCGGGCGACGTCTTCCTCGTGTGCTCGGGCGGCCTCTGGAGTGCTGTGGCCGAGCGCCGGATCACCGGCATCCTCGCAGCGCACCGCGAGCTGCGCCTCGCGGCCAGCCTGCTTGTCGACTGCGCTGATGAGAATGGCGAGTCCGAGCTGGTGACGTGCATTCTGGCGCGGGTTGCCGATATCTGACGGATCTGAAGGTTAGAACTCCTGAGGAGGAGCGGGGCATAAGTCCTGGAGGGCGGCGAGGCTGCGTCGAGGCGACCCCGCCCGTCCCGCGCGTAGCGCGGGACTTGGGAGGGGCGGGCGGCGCGCAGGCGCGAAGCGCCGAGCACCGACCGGGGGAGGGCATCAGCTCTCCCTTCTTCTTCGTGTTCTTCTCGTTATCTCGCTCGTCCTGGGGGTGTGGTGATGGCGCGGGAGGCGCTGAAGGCACGTGGCGAGCAGAACCCCGTGGATCGCCGCTATCGGCGAGCGACGGAGAACGTGAAGATGACCATACGATTCCGTGGCGATCCAGTATGGCTGCGCGTAACTGGGTGAAAAGGCTTCGATTTCAGAAGAAAGCCCTTGGCGAGCTTCATGGGGGCACAGCGGGCGAGGGCAGAGGCCTGGCGCCAGGTGGAAACGCCGGCGAGGTGGGCGTGAGCGGAGAATATCGGGACTTCCGGGGCAATGCGAGCTGCGGTCAGTGAAGTGAGCAGCACGATGAGAATTTACGGGAGCTGAGCGCAATGCGGATGAGCGACTGACGAATGCAGTGCTCTGCGAGCCGCTGAGCTGAAGGAGGAGACAAGAAATGATTGGACGTGCCCTGCGCTGGGGTGGTAGGGACTCTTTTGTCGCGGAGACGCGACACGGTGGGCTGCCCGGCGCTGACAACCTCACCACCATCGAGTGGATTGCCCAAGGCGCGGGTGGAGGGACCGTTGACCTGCTGAACCCTTCTGCGTCGGGTCGCGAGCGCGGATGTTATCCGACGGTCGCTGAAGGCAGTCCGGCAGCAGGTCACTTTTGCGCGGCGGGGGAGCTGCGATGTGCGGCGCCGGGGCGGAGGCGTGATGGCGCTGGGCCCCGAACCGCGATCGCCGCCGCGACCCCTCCCGTCCCGCGCGGAGCGCGGGATTTGGGAGGGGCGGACCGCGCGCAGGCCCGCAGGGCCGAGCACGGGCCGGGGAATGGGCATCGTGGTGTTGCTCTCCGTCTTGCTCTGCACCCCAGCGCGAGCAGCGTGGTGCGAAGAGCTGGAAGGGGAGGTGGTCGTCGAGCCAGGGGAGCACCGGCTAGAGGTGAGGCTGGCGGGGTACCTGCCGGTGGGCTCGGTGGAGCCGGCGGGCTCGGCGGAGCCGGTGGCATGGGGGGCAGCGGGTCGAAGCACGCGTGCGCTGGTGGGCAGGGAGGGCAAGGAGGCAATGGCAATCCAGGAGGAGGAGGCCTCGGTGGGCCGTCGTTCGCGATCGCGTACCGAGGCAAGGCGGTGGAGCAGGAAGGGGAGACAACGCTGCAACGCGGCACGCCGGGCGCTGGGGGCCCCGGCGGCAGCAACACCGTGGCGGACAACGCGGGCGCGGCAGGCTCGGCGGCCGTGGAGCAGGAGTTTCCGCAAGTGAGCGACGAGGTGGCGGGCGGCCTCGTCGGCCGCCAGCCGCCGCGAAGCGTGGCGGAGGCGACCCCGACGATCGCGCGACGCGCCATCAAGGAGGCGACGCATCTCCCGCAGGCAACAGGCACAGCGGCCAGCAGCGCCCGCTGGACTGCTGCCACCGGCGAGCGGTGGAGAAAGTGAGGGCGGCCGTACGATTTTGTGATGACCCGGACTGGCTGAGCGTAAGTAATCGAAAGACATCGATTTCTGGACGAAAACGCTTGGCGAGCTCTTTCGTGGCCGGCAGTATGCGCGCCGCTCAATCCCAAGGAGCGCCCTGCCGATGCGCCGGAATTCCAGTGGAAACGATGTCCCTCCCTCCGGAAGACGTCCCAGCCCGAGCGGGATGGGGGAGTGGGAGCGGATGTGGGTGCGCAGGCTGGGCCTCGAGGATGTGGAGTGGGACCCCGAGCTGCACTGCGAGCACTGCATCGCGAAGCGAGCGGCCTGGGAAGCGGTGATGGAGGAGCTTGCATCACGGTCGGGGAACCGACCGAAGCTGCTGCTGAGCCCTGGGTGGGAGAAGATTCCTTTGAGGGCAGGTAGGCGAAGCAGGCGGAGCAAGGGCCGCTGTAGGCGGCTGCTGCTGAAGATGGTGCGATTGGCGCGCCTCGTGCGCGACGATTTTTGAGCGCTTGAGCAAGAGGTCCCGTCGCGAGCTTCCAGTCGGAGCGACCAGCCGCTGACGGCCTGAGCTCGCCGAGGGCGCACGGCGGCGCCGCAGCGCGGCGGGCTGGGCGACAGAACAGGAGACCGGCGCACCGCGAGCGTGGTGCGCGCTGACTCGGCTCGTCGTTGCGACGAGCGTGCGAGGTGGAGGATGGTGCGTCCAACGATCGCCATCGAGGCAGGGGCGGATGCCCTTGTGTCGAGGCGTCGTGCGAGCAACGAGGAGCGCTCTGGTGAGTTGCCTTGCCTGGGGCTCTTCCTGGTCACGGGCCGGCTTGGCGGAGAGGTCGTCTCCCGCACGGCGATCGAGATGGTGCATTCCGCTGTCGAGGCAGCCAGCGTGGACGACCTTGGTGCTGGTGAGATGATTGCGTCGCAGTGCCGGGACGAAGTGCGGTTCATGATGAGCCCGCGTCGAACAGGCCGCTCCGAGGACGAACGTCCGGGGCCGGGACCGAGCGGCGTGCAGGTGACCTTTGAGCCCGAGCAGGTAATGTGCGTCCTGGCACGTGTTGCGGGGTCTGTGGGTTGAACTCGTCAGGAGGAGCGGTGCAGCAGCGCCGGAGCGCGCGCAGGCCCGGAGGGACGAGCACGGGCCGGGGTGGGCAGCATTCTTGTGGGCGAAGGTGACGGCGCGAAGGGTGGGGAGGCGATCTTCCCGGGAGCCAAGCCGGCGCCGGAGCGAGCGGAGGCAGCGGCGAACCCCGCGGCTGCGGTGGACTGCCCGGGGAGGGGGCGGAGCAGCGAGCAGAGCCCGCTGGACTGCTGATCGCGGCGAGCGCTGCAGAAAAAATGAGAGACGGTATGATCTCGTGGCAATTTCGGAGGGCTGAACGTAACTCGGCAAAACGGCAACGATGATTCGAAGAAACCCCTTGGCGAGCTCATTCGTTGCCGGCAGAATGGGCGCCGCCCGAATTCAAGGAGCCCCATGCCGAAGCGCCGAAGGTCCCGCGGAGACGACCCCCCTCCCTCTGGTAAGCGCCCCAGCTTGAGCAAGATGGGGGAGTGGGAGCGGATGTGGGTACGGAGGCTGGGTCTCGAGGACATCGACTGGGATCCTGAGAAGTATTGCATGCACTGCATCGCGGAGCGGGCCGCTCGCGAAGAGGCGGCGGCGGAGGAGCTCGCGCCGCCGTCAGGGCCCAGACTGCCCGCGTCGCAGAGCCTCTTGTGGGCGAAGAACCCACGCCCGGCAGGTGGCCCTAAAGCGCGAAGCAAGCGTCGCCCCAAGCTGATGCTCGTGCCCTCGGTGCACCGCAGAAGCGAGGACTCTTGAGCGAGAGGCCCCTTCACGAAGGGGCTGAATCGAGCGAGTCGACCAGAGGGTGTGGGGGACGCAGGCTCTGATGGGCTCTCCGGGAACCTGTCGTGTTGTGCCAGAACACCGCATCTCTCGCATCCTCGCTGCATCTCGCGAGTTGCTGCGCGAGTCGCGCCTTCGCGAGTCGCGGCTTCTGATGGATGGACTGCGCTCATGAGCTCGCGCTGCGAGCCCGAGCGCGCGACGTGCGCCCCGGCGCGCGTCGGCAACGGCCGAGGCGCTCCGCCATGAGCGCGATCAGCCCGTGCGCGCGCCCACACCTCGCGCAGGCTCACGCCGGCGCTCGGCTCTCCCCGGCCACACCGGCCTCCCGCCCGAACGCCCGGCCGCAGCGCCGTCGCACGCAGGAAGCGCACCACGGCCTACCTCCGTGCGCCCCGCTCCTGCTACCCTGCTGGCCGTGGCGATAACGACCGATTTCCTCGTCATCGGTAGCGGTGTGGCTGGGCTGACCTTCGCGCTCGAGGCGGCCGAGCACGGCGAGGTGATCATCGTCACCAAGCGCGCGCGTGACGAATCCAACACGAAGTACGCCCAGGGCGGCATCGCCGCGGTCTTCGCCCCGGACGACTCCCCCGAGGCGCACATCGCCGACACACTCGAGGCGGGGGCGGGCCTCTGTCACGAGGTGGTCGTCGAGATCTGCGCGCGGGAGGGGCCCGAGCGGGTGCGCGAGCTCATCGCGCGGGGCGCCCAGTTCGATCACGAGAACGGCCAGGTGCGCCTCGGGCGCGAGGGGGGGCACTCCGCGCGGCGGATCGTGCACGCCGCCGACGCGACCGGCCTCGAGATCGAGCGCGCGCTCCTCGAGCAGGCCCGGCAGAACCCGAACATCCGCTTCGCCGAGCACCACACGGCGATCGACCTCATCCCGCTCTCCCGGTTCGGGGGGCCGGACATCTGCGCCGGCGCCTACGTGCTCGACGAGACCGACGCCGCGCTGAACCAGGGCAGGCCGCGGCCGCGCGACTCGGAGCGGCCAGCGCCCCGGCACCGGCCGGCCTCGAAGCCGCACGTCGTCGAGACCTACCTCGCGCGGGCGACCGTGCTCGCGACTGGCGGCGCAGGCAAGGTCTACCTCTACACGACGAACCCCGACGTCGCGACGGGCGACGGCGTCGCCATGGCCTACCGGGCAGGCGCCGAGATCGCGAACATGGAGTTCTACCAGTTCCACCCGACGTGCCTGTTCCACCCGGAGGCGAAGAGCTTCCTCGTGAGCGAGGCGCTGCGCGGCGAGGGCGCCATCCTCCGGCTGCCGGACGGGACGGCCTTCATGGCCAGCCACGATCCGCGCAAGGACCTCGCGCCGCGCGACATCGTGGCGCGGGCCATCGACTTCGAGATGAAGCGGACAGGCTCGGACTACGTGCTGCTGGACATCACCCACCGGCCCGCGAGCTTCGTCCGCGAGCACTTCCCGACCATCCACGCGCAGTGCCTGCGCTACGGCATCGACATCACCGCGCAGCCGATCCCCGTCGTGCCGGCCGCCCACTACATGTGCGGCGGGATCACCACCGATCTCTACGGCAGGACGACGATCCCCGGGCTCTGGGCGATCGGCGAGTGCACGTGCACGGGGCTGCACGGCGCGAACCGGCTCGCCTCGAACTCGCTGCTCGAGGGGCTCGTCTTCGGCCACCGCGCGGCCGCGCGCCTCGGCACCCAGATCGCCGAGCTCCGGCAGAGCGCGTTCCCCGATGTGCCCGAGTGGCAGGTCGGCAACGCGGTCGCCAGCGACGAGGAGGTCGTCGTCGCCCACAACTGGGACGAGCTGCGCCGCACCATGTGGAACTACGTCGGCATCGTCCGGTCCGACGCCCGCCTCCGGCGCGCCGCCCGGCGGATCTCCCTGCTCCAGGAGGAGATCCGCGAGTACTACTGGAAGCACCTTGTCACCCGGGATCTGCTCGAGCTGCGCAACATCTCCACCGTGGCCGAGCTCATCGTCGGCTGCGCCTCCGCCCGGCACGAGAGCCGGGGGCTGCACACGACGATCGACTACCCCGAGACGAACGATCGCCTCGGCACGGACACGGTCGTGAAGCGGGGCGTCCTGCCTTATCTGCGAGGTCGATGAGCGATCTGCACGGCACCCCCGACCCTCCGCCGAGCGGCGGAGGGCCCGGTCCGCTCGTCCGGCGAGGCGGCGAGGAGCGACCGATGTCGATCCCCGGGGCCATCGGCTGGACCGTGGGCGTCACCGCGCTGTTCCTGTTCCTGCTCGGCCTGATCTCCTCCTTCCGGATGGAGCCGGCGCTCGACGGCGCGGGCTCGTTCCGGGCGGCGCCGGAGCTCGACGTCATCGGCAGCTTCGCGTGCCAGGCCGCGGCGTACCTGCTCGGGCTCTTCGGCGTGCTCCAGGTGCACGCGCCCCGCGCGTCGATCCGGCAGTTCCTCGGCGTGCGCGGGACGCACGTGGCGTTCTATCCGCTGGCGATCGCGCTCGGCTTCGCGCTCGAGGGGCCCATCGCCGCGCTCTACACGGCGATCGAGGCGCGCTGGCCGTCGGGGATCGACGACGCCGAGCTCGTCCGGGTCTTCGTCGACGCGAGCGCGCCCGAGCGGGCCGCGCTCGGCCTCATCTTCATCGTGCTCGGCCCCGCGCTGGAGGAGGTCTTCTTCCGGGGAGCGCTCGCCCGCCCGCTGCGCTGGACGCACCGCGCGTCGCTCGTGATCGCGATCACGGCCGCGCTCTTCGCGGTGGCCCACGTCGGGTGGCAGAAGTTCCTGCCGATCGGCATCTTCGGCGCGGCCCTCGGCGTCCTCCGCGTCGCGAGCGGCTCGCTCTTGCCGTCCATCCTCCTCCACGGCACCTACAACGCCATCCAGTGCTTCTCGCTCCTCTCCGCGGCGGGCACGGGGGCCGCCGACGGCGCGCCCTCGGCCGCCGGCGCCGCGCTGCCCGACGCCGCGGCGAGCCCGGTGTGGCTCGTGGCGGTGAGCTCCGCCTCTGCGCTCGTGTTGACCGCGCTCGCCTGCGTCCTCGGCCGTCGCGCCGAGGGGGCGGCCCGCGCGAGGGAAAAGGACCTCTCATGATGCCGTCGTTCGGGAGCCAAGGCGGCGGCGAGAGCCGATCCGCGCAGATCGCAGCGGGGGACGGCGAGGGCCGCTCCTCCGGGACCGTGGACGCGAGCGGCCAGGGCCGCGCCGCTCCGCGCGCCGGGGCGAAGCGAGCGCGCGTCAGCCTCTGCTTGCCCGGGGGCGGCCTGACGGGCGCGCTCTACCAGATCGGCGCGCTCGCGGCGCTCGAGGATGGCGTCGAGGGGATCGACAACCAGAGCTTCTCGCTCTACCTCGGGCACGGCAGCGGCGCCGCGGTGGCCGCGGCCCTGGCGGGCGGCATCCCGATCGAGCGGCTCTACCGCGCCCTGCTCGATCCGGTCGACAACTTCTTCCCGCTGGAGCGCAGCCACCTCCTCCACATCGACGTCGGCGAGTGGCGGCGCGCGCTCAGCACCAGCCTGGTCGCGCTCCGCCACGCGATCGTCCGGCTCACGACCCGGGGCGACGCGACCCCGAACGCGCCGGCGCAGCAGTACCTGTTCGAGCAGCTCGATCGCTTCAACGACTCGCTCCCCGCGGGGCTCTTCCAGCTCGATCGTTACGAGCGGTTCCTCGGCGAGTTCTTCCTGAGGCGCGGCATCCCGAACTCGTTCCGCGCGATGCCGCGGACGCTGCGCATCCCGGCGCACGACCTCGACTCGGGCGAGCGCGTCGTCTTCGGCGCCGAGGGGTTCGACCACGTCCCGGTGTCGCTCGCCTGCGCGGCGTCGCTCGCGCTCCCGCTGTTCTTCTCGCCGGTGCGCGTCGAGCACCGCCACTACCTCGACGGCGGGCTGGGCCACGTGGCGCACCTCGATCTCGCGCAGGCCGCCGGCGTGGACCTCACGATCGTCGTGAGCCCGCTCGTGCCCGTCTCCACCGCGCACCGCCCCGTCCCGACAGGGCACGGGGTGCGCGAGAGCGTGCGCGACAAGGGCATGCTCTGGATCTTCAACCAGGCGATGCGGATCGGGGCGCACGCGCGGCTCCACCAGGCGGTGGGGCGCGCGCTCGCCGAGGGCAAGATGCAGGTCCTCGTGCTCGAGCCCGCGCGGAACGACGCGCTGCTGTTCCTCCACAACCCTGCCAACCTGCGCGCGCGGCGCGCCATCCTGGAGTACGCCTACCGGACGACGCGCGAGCGCATCGCGGTGTGGATGGACAAGAACCGCGCCGTGGTCGAGGCGATGGGGTGGCACGAGGCCCGCGCGTCGGGCCCGTCGGCTGGCTGAGGCGCATCGCCCACCCGAGGGCCTGGTCAGCGGGCCCAGGGCGCATCGGCCGCCCGAGCGCCCGCTCGGCCGGCGAGGGCCGGTCAGCTGGCGAGGGATGAGAACCGGGCGATCGTCAGCTCGTCGGGCGGGACGCTGATGCGGGCGCGCGGGATGGCGACGCCGTGGAGGTAGCGCCAGCCCTCGCCGTCGTGGAGGAAATCGGACAGCTCGACGAACGATCGATCGACGCCTGCCTCGAAGATCTTGGCGAGGAACAGCACCGACGCCGAGTCACCGCTCTGCAGGCTGTCGAGGATCTGGAGGCCCCGGTACCGGTGGTGGTGGATCGTCACCTTCAGCTCGCGGAGCACCTGATCCCTGTCGCGCCCGCGGTCGATGTGGCCCATGTGCAGCGTCCGCCAGAGGTAGGCGGTGTCTCCGACGGCGAACGCGGCGTACCGCGAGCGCATCAGCGCCACGGCGTCGGGCGCCTCGCGATCGCCCAGATGGCAGGGGGCGCAGCACTCGCGGTACGAGCGCCCCGAGCCGCACGGGCACGGGCGGGAGAGGGTCCCCGTACCAGGACGAACATCTCGGGTCATGGGCGTTCTCTACACGGGTTCGTGCCCCGTTGCAGCGCCCTGGGGGGCGTCGAGATGGGGCGCGGTGGGCGTGCGGCAGGACGGCCCGGCACGGCATGGCGCGGCCTGCGGCAGGACGGCCCGGCACGGCATGGCGTGGCGTGGCCCGGCGCCGTCGCGCCGTCCAGCGCCGACCCGCGCGCGTCCCTGAGCGAAGCCTCTTGCGGGGCGCCGGCGAGGACGGTAAGGCGGGCGGGAAGTATGCCCGCAGCGCGCGCTCACGCCGCGGCCCTCCTCCTGGCCCTCGCCCTGGTTCTGGGGGGCTGCAAGCGCCAATACGCCATCGGCGATCACGTCCTCGTGACGTGGGAAGGGAACGTCTACCCGGCCGAGGTCATCGAGGTCCTGGGTCCGACGAAGTTCAAGATCCACTACCAGGGATACGACGACATCTGGGACGAAGTTGTACCTCGTGAACGGATCCGCGGCCTCGTCGAGGGCAATGTCGTCCACCCGCCGCCGCCGCCGAAGGTCCGGAGCAAGGGGCTGCAGGCGTCGCAGACCAACGTCTACAAGATCGGCGACAGGGTCCGCGTCGAGTGGCACGGGCAGATGTACCCGGCGGTCGTCACCGGCATCGTGGGGCAAGAGCGCTACCGCATCCACTACGACGGCTACGGATCCGAGTGGGACGAGACGGTCGGGCTTTCCAGGATTCAAGCCAAGTAGCGTGAAATGTTCACGCGCGATCATTTTCCCCCTGGCGCTGTCCATGGGGCCGAATTAAGAGCCGCGCCGAATTTCTGACTGGGCGATCGCAAGAGTGCGCCGCCTGGCTGACGTTCGATGCGTGCCGCACGCCCTCCACGGGCACGCCCCCACGGGTGCGCGGCGGGGAGCCTTCTGTGATCAGCGAACTGTCCAAGCTGCGCAATATCGGGATCAGCGCCCACATCGATTCGGGCAAGACAACGCTGACCGAGCGCATCCTCTTTTACACCAAGCGGATCCACGCCATCCACGACGTCAAGGGCAAGGACGGCGTCGGCGCGAAGATGGACTCGATGGATCTCGAGCGCGAGCGCGGGATCACCATCCAGTCCGCGGCCACGCACTGCTTCTGGAACGGGCACCAGATCAACGTGATCGACACGCCCGGCCACGTGGACTTCACGATCGAGGTCGAGCGCGCGATGCGCGTGCTCGACGGTGCGATCCTGGTCCTCTGCGCCGTCGCCGGCGTGCAGAGCCAGTCGCTCACGGTCGACCGCCAGATGCGCCGCTACGGCGTCCCGCGCATCGCGTTCGTGAACAAGTGCGACCGCGCCGGCGCGAACCCGCTGCGGGTCCGCGCGCAGCTGCGCGAGAAGCTCAACCTGAACCCGGTGCTGCTGCAGCTGCCGATCGGGCTCGAGGACAAGTTCGAGGGGGTCGTCGACCTCATCGCGATGAAGTCCTACCGGTTCGAGGGGGCGAACGGCGAGAAGATCGTCGTCGGCGAGATCCCGGCCGAGATGGCCGACGAGGTGAAGACGGCGCGCGAGGAGATGCTCGACGCGCTCTCGATGTACTCCGACGAGCTCACGGAGGCGATCCTCGAGGAGCGCGTCACCGAGGAGCTCCTCCAGACGGCGATCCGCGAGGCGACCGTGAAGCTCCAGATCGTCCCGGTGATGATGGGGTCGGCCTACAAGAACAAGGCGGTGCAGGTCCTGCTCGACGGCGTGACCCGCTACCTACCGACGCCCGCCGACATCACGAACAAGGCCGTGGATCTCGACAAGGACGAGGCCGAGGTCGTCCTGTCGAGCGACTCGGACAAGCCGCTCGTGATGCTCGCGTTCAAGCTCGAGGATGGCCGCTTCGGCCAGCTCACGTACCTGCGGGTCTACCAGGGCAACCTGGCCCGCGGCGGCGAGATCACGAACACCCGCACGGGCAAGCGCCACAAGGTCGGCCGGCTCGTCCGCATGCACGCGGACGAGATGGAGGACATCGACTCCGCGGGCGCGGGCGACATCGTCGCGATGTTCGGCATCGACTGCAACTCCGGGGACACCTTCACGGACGGGACCCTGAGCGTCGCGATGACGTCGATGCACGTGCCCGACCCGGTCATCTCGCTCACCGTGACGCCCAAGGACAACAAGGCCCAGGCGAACATGTCGAAGGCGCTGCGCCGCTTCACCAAGGAGGACCCGACCTTCCGCGTCGGGGCGGATCCGGAGAGCGGCGAGACGATCATCCAGGGCATGGGTGAGCTCCACCTGGACGTCTACATCGAGCGCATGAAGCGCGAGTACGCGGCCGAGGTCGTCACGAGCCCGCCGCGCGTCGCGTACCGCGAGACGATCACGCGCCGCGTCGACTTCAACTACACGCACAAGAAGCAGACCGGCGGCTCCGGTCAGTACGGCAAGGTCGGCGGCTTCATCGAGCCGTGGACGGAGGCGCCGTTCCGGTTCGACGATCAGGTCGTCGGCGGCGCGATCCCGCGCGAGTTCATCCCGGCGGTCGAGAAGGGCTTCGTGTCGATGCTCGCCAAGGGACAGCTCATCGGCGCGCCCGTCACGGGCGTGTCGGTCACGCTGAACGACGGCGCGGCCCACGCGGTCGACTCGTCCGACATCGCCTTCCAGGAGGCCGCGCGCGGCGCCTGGCGCGAGACGTACCCCAAGGCCGGCCCGCAGATCCTGGAGCCGCTGATGAAGGTCGCCTGCGAGGGGCCGAGCGAGTACCAGGGCGGCATCGTCGGCATCCTCATGCAGCGGCGCGGCATCATCGTCGGTTCGACCGAGGCAGACGGCTTCTGCCGCGTCGAGGCGGAGGTGCCGCTCTCCGACATGTTCGGCTTCTCGACCGTCCTCCGCTCCGCCACCCAGGGCAAAGCCGAGTTCACGATGGAGTTCTCGCGCTATGCTCCTCTTCCGGCGGCGCTTGGTGAGGAGCTCATCAAGAAATACCGGGAAGAGCAGGCGAAGAAGGCCAAGTGAGGGGGTCGGCATGTACCGCAAAGAGGTAAACGAGCGGAGCCCCATGCGGGTCTTCGAGGGGTCGATGCACGGCGGGCTGGGTCGCGGCAACGTCGGCGTCATCGTCTCCCGGCCCGGCGTGGGCAAGACGGCGTTGCTCGTGCAGATCGCGCTCGACGATCTGCTGCGGGATCGCCGGGTCCTCCACATCTCGCACGAGAACGCGGTCGATCACGTCCGCGCGTACTACGACGAGATCTTTCACGATCTCGCGCAGTCGATGCGGCTCGAGGAGCCGGAGGCCGTCCGGCTCGAGGTCGAGCGGCACCGGCAGATCTACTCGCACCTCGGCCACGTGAAGGCGTCGGCCGACGCGCCCGAAGAGGCGGCGCGCCTGTGGGTCGAGAAGATGCTCGAGACGGTGGCGTTCGCGCGCGGCGTCGCCCACTTCGAGCCCGACGTGATCATCGTCGACGGCTTCGACGTGGCGGTCGCGTCGGAGCAGGCGATGGAGGCGCTCGGGCGGCTCGCGAAGGAGCGCTCCGCCGAGGTCTGGGTCGCGGCCCAGGTCGACGAGGCGGGCCCTCCCGGCAAGCTGCCTGCCGCGCTCCAGAAGGTCGAGCGGCACCTCAACGTGGTCGTCTACCTGCAGCCGGAGCGCGACGTGGTTCGCCTGCGGCTGCTGAAGGACCACGGCAACAAGGATCTCGCCGATCTCCACCTGCGGCTCGATCCCCACTCGATGCGCGTCATCGACGAGGACGTGCGGCCCCCCTCGGAGCGGCCGAAGGACCCGCGGACCTTCCGCGTGCACTCGGGCGGCGCCAAGGGGGCCGAGGCCGAGTTCGGGGCGTGCGCCGAGCGGTACGGGGTGCAGGAGCTGAACTACAGCTTCGAGGGCCACCGGCTCCTCGAGCGCCAGCGCGGCGTGGTCGTGCTGGGGGACGACGAGCTGCGCAAGGGCGACTTCAGCCTCGTCTACGTGTCGCGGCGCCTCGGCCGCGTGCTGAGCGAGATCCCGCTCGTGCGCAACATCCTCCAGACGATCTGGCACCAGATCAACGCGGCCAGCCAGGTCTTCGTCGTGGGCACGCTCCAGGAGGACGGCACCGTGCGCGGCGGCACCGGCTGGGGCGCGGAGCTCGCGCGCCTCTGGAAGAAGCAGCTGTTCGTCTACGATCAGGAGAAGCGCGGCTGGTTCCGCTGGAGCGGCTCGGCCTGGGAGATGGCGCGGCAGCCGAGCATCACCTGCGAGAACTTCGCCGGCATCGGCACGCAGGATCTCAACGACGCCGGCCGCGACGCGATCCGCGACCTCTTCGCGCGCAGCTTCGGCGAGCCTGGCTGAGAGCCGATCGCTCGGGCGCCCTCCGCCGCGCACGCGGCCGCGGGGGCGCCTCGCTGCGGCGCGCAGCAGGCCGGCGCGAAGCGGGCCTGCTGCGCCGAGCCGCTCAGGCTGAGTGCTTCTGGATGAGCTGGGCGAGGCGCGGAACGGCCTCCTCCACGTTCTTCTTCGCTGAGCCGCGCAGCTTCTCGTAGGTGCCGCGCACCACGCCGCTCGACGACGACTTCGCCTTCTCGTCGGTGATGCTGAGGAGCGCGTCGGCGATCCGCGAGCGGTTCGACGTGAAGAAGGAGCTCGGGTTGCCGCTGCTCGCGGCCTCGGTCCAGATGGGATCGAGCTTCTTGGCGAACTCGGGCAGGAGCTTCTCGACCACCTGCTGGATGAAGCCGGGCTTGATGCCCTTCACGGCCGCGTAGCCGGCCTTGACCGCCAGGCCGGAGAGTCCGCTCTTCGAAGCCACCTCCTCGTCGACCAGCGTGCAACAGTCGGCGACGACCTTGGATTTCTTGTTCGCATCGAGCAGCGTTTCGCTGAGACCCATTCTCGAACTCCTCCGGGCGCTTCGGAGGCCGGTCGCGGCCCCCGGACCCATGTCAGCGTGACCCCCGGCAGGGAGCCGCGACCACGTCGAGCGGACCGGTGGTCCGCTCCCGACCACATCGAAGCGCGGCTCTTACCACAGCGGCCCGAAGGCCGGCATCGCAAGCGCCCACCCGGGAAACCATCGGTCCAGGACGGCTCTCGTCCGATGTCGACCGTCCGGGATGGCACCGCAACGCCGTCACGCGCTCGATTCTCGGAAATGCCGCGCGGAGACCGCATGCATGGCCGCCCCTCGCGCGCCATACTCAAGATGTAATTTGAATCACAATCTGGCGTGGCGGGCGCTCGCCGTTGTCGTGTCGCGAGGCCTGCGGGGGGCTCATGGACGTTACCTGCGAAATCTGCGGAATCGTCACCACGGTGTCGAGCGACGCGCGCGGCGGGGCTGCGCTCGAGTGCAGCGTCTGCGGCGGTGCGATGCTCCGTGCGCACGGGAGGGGTGCGGCAGCGCCCCCGGCGGGAGGCGCCGGCCGGCGATCGAGCCGGCCTCCTCCGCCGCTCCGGCGATCGAGCGCGCCCTCGGTGCCACGGAGCGACGATGACCCGACGATCATGGATCTCCGGTCGCTCGCGCTGAAGTCGTTCATCGCGACGCTTCCCGCCGCGACGACGACGTCGAGCGCGTCGGCGGCGGGCTCGGTCGCGCCGGGCAGCGGCCCGGTCGCTCCGGCGGCGGTGGGCCTGACGACGCCACAGGCGATCCGGGGCGTGGAGTCGACCGCGGCGACCGCCTCGAGCGCGTTCGCGGGTACGGCGCCGGTCGTGCTCGATGCGCCGAGCGTGAGCGACGTGATGCGCGTCCACGACGCGCTCGTGCCCGTCGCGGTGCCCTCGCGGGCGCGATCACGAGCCCGCGTGCGCATCCTCGCGGCGGCGACCGTGGCCGGCGCCCTGGTGATCGCTGTCGGGCTCACGCTGATCGCCGGCCGGATGTCGCGTGCGCCGCGGGATGACGTGCCGCCTGCAGCGCAGCGCGGCGTGTCCCGGGCCGGGGAGATCGCGCGCGAGGTGCGCGTGCCGCTCGAGGCGTCCGGCCCCGGGAGGACGGCGCTGCGCGGGCTCGACGCGCGCGCGCGAGCGGCCGACGAGGACGAGGCCAGCGCCGCCGAGCCCGCCACGGCGCCGCAGCCGCGCGCCGCACCGGAGGCGGGCGCGCGCGAGGCCTCCGGGGCGGGTGTGCGTCCGCCCGCCGCTCCGGGGGCCCGCGCCCGGCCTGAGCGTCAGCCGTCGCCTTCGCTCGCGTCCGAGGAGGTGTCGCGACCTCAGGCGCCGATGTCGCTCACCGACGCGATGGCTGCAGCCGTCGCCGACCCCCCGGCCCCGGCGGCTGCGGAGACGCAGCGCCAGGCGGACACCAGCGAGGAATAGCCAGCGTCGAGGGGGCGCGCGACGAGCCAACCGTTGGTGCCCAAAATATTCCCGCGCCAGGAGCGGGCGATGCATCGCGGCACTTTAACGGAATGCCTGTCATCCAGGCGCGCCGGCTCGCCGGCGGGCGCTCAAAATGCTGCAACGCGCCTCCCGGCGTGGTAACGGCATGCCCATGACAAACCTGCCTGCGTTGATCCTCGTGGTCTCGGCGCCCCTTGCCGCCTTCGCGGCCGGCTGCGGCTCCGATCCGCAGCCGCCGGCGAATGTCGCCAGCGACGTCGCGCCCCCTCCGGTGGCGAAGACCGCCGCCCCGCCTGCCCCGAAGCAGGACACCGCGAAGCCGACGAGCGGATCGATCCGCATCGACGACAAGATCCTCAAGGCCTGCGGCGATCTACCGACCGCCCGCTTCGCGTTCGACTCGACGTCGATCGAGGGCGAGGCCGCGGGCGCGCTCGACGCGCTCGCGCGCTGCTTCGTCTCGGGTCCGCTCAAGGGCAAGGGGATGAAGCTCATCGGCCACGCCGACCCCCGGGGGGAGACGGAGTACAACCTGGGCCTCGGCCAGAAGCGCGCCGGCAGCGTCGCGGAGTACCTCGGCAAGAAGGGCCTCGAGCAGGGCCGCATCGCGACCTCGTCGAAGGGCGAGTTCGAGGCGACCGGCACGGACGAAGAGGGCTGGGCGCGCGACCGGAAGGTCGACATCCTGCTCGCGGACTGAGCGCCGCGCCGCTTGCGGCGCTGGGCGAACTTGAAGAGGGCCACGGCCGCGCTTCCAGGCGAGAGAGGGGGCCGCGGCCGCAAACTCCACTGAACGGGGCCGCGCGCGCGGAACCCTGACGAGCCGACTCCCTGACCTGAAGAGATCGAAATGGCCTTCCTGCAAAGCGCCCCCGAGCCGGCGACGGCGGTCCCGATCAAGCTCGATCCCGTCTCCCTGGTCCTCCACGCCTCCGGTCCGGTCTTCCTGGTCGTCTGGCTGCTGATCTTCGCCGCGATCCTCGTCTGGGTGATCGCCGTCCTCAAGGTCCTCCAGCTCGCGCGGCTCGCCTCGCAGCAGGCGCGGTTCGAGCAGGAGTCGGCGCACGCCCACTCGCCCGATCAGCTGTTCGCGCTCGCGCAGCGGCACGCGGACGCGCCCGGCGCCCGCGTCGTGATGGAGCTGAGCCGCCGCGTCGGGACGAGCCGGCTCCTCGACTCGATCGCGAAGCGGGCGATCGTGACCGAGACGCAGCGCGCGAGCGCGCTCATGCCGACGCTCTCGTCGATCGCGGCGGCGTCGCCGTTCATCGGCCTGTTCGGCACGGTCTACGGGATCATGGACGCGTTCCTCCGCATCGGTCAGCAGAAGAGCGCGTCGCTGCCCGTCGTCGCCCCGGCCATCGGCGAGGCGCTCATCGCGACCGCGATCGGGCTGTTCGCCGCGATCCCCGCGGTCATCGCCTACAACGGGATCAACAAGCGCATCGACGACCTGCTCTCCGCGCTCGAGGCCGCGAGCGAGGGCTGGGTGGAGATCGCGTCGCTCTCCGCGCGGGGGATGCAGGAGTCCATCCCGCTCGCGCTCCAGCGGTCGAGCGACCGGCCCACGCCGGTGATGCCGAAGGGCTGAGGGGCGGGGCCGATCATGGGCATGTCGGTCGGTGGAGGGCGCAGGCGGCGCGGCGGCGGCGGGTTCAGCGACATCAACGTCACGCCGCTCGTGGACGTGATGCTCGTGCTCCTCGTTGTGTTCATGGTCACGGCCCCGCTGCTCACGGCCGGGCTCCGGGTCGAGCTGCCCAACGTCTCCGCCGAGGAGGCGCCGACGAAGGACACGAAGCTCGTCGTGACCGTCACGAAGGAAGAGAAGATCCTCTTCGGCGAGGACGACGCGACCGCCGACATCGAGGCCGTGCTCGCCTCGAACGGGCGCGTGCAGAAGGAGAAGGAGCTCTACATCCGCGCCGACAAGGACGCCCGCTACGGCGCCGTGGCGCGGGTCGTCGCCGCCGCCCGGGCCGCCGGGGTCGAGGGGCTGAACCTCCTCGTCCAGCCAGAGATCGAGCCGGAGGGCGCGCCGCCGCCGCCCGGGGGAACGGCGCCGCGACCCGGGGGAGCCGCGCCGCGGCCCGGAGGTGCCGCGCCGTGAGCACGGCTGCGGCGCGCGCGCCCGGACCGAGGACGCCGCCGGGGCAGCGTCGGCCGGCGAGCGACTTCCGCCCGCGGGACATCGCGCTCGCCGTCGCGGTGGCGATGGCCGTGCAGGCGGGGGCCGCCGTCGCGGTCAGCCTGGCCGATCTCGCCGTGCCCGCTGCGGCGCCCGAGATCGACAAGGGGCCGAGCGTCCCGGTGAAGGTCGTGCCGGTGCTCGACATGGACACGCCGCTGCTCAAGCTGGGCGGCAAGCGCGACAAGATGAAGCTGCCCGACCGGTGGGTGCGCCAGACGCCCAAGCCGCGCGTCGAGCAGAAGGCGTTCGTGTCGCCGAGCGCGGGCAAGACCGAGGCGGACATCCCGCCCCCGGAGGTCAAGATCGCGGACGCGGGCACCGCGCCGCCGCCGCCCGACGCCGAGATCGCGAAGCAGGTCGACACCGAGCTCGATCCGAAGACCGACGCCGCCCCGGCCGCCAACGTCGACCAGGAGGGCCACGAGGACGGCGTGAAGGAGGGGACCGAGACCGATCCCCTCAAGGCGCGCGCGGTGGATCTGTACCTGGCCCGCATCGCGGGCTGGTTCTCGAGCAGGTTCCGCGTGAACGGCTCGGGGCTCCCGCCGGAGGAGCTCACGAAGCACAAGCCGCGCGCGGTCATCGTCCTGTCCGACGGGCAGATGGTGAGCTACACGCTGACGCCGAGCGGGAATCCCGCCTTCGACGCGGCCGCGCAGGCGACCCTCGAGGCGGCGAAGGGGCAGGCGCTGCCGCCGCCGCCCGAGAATTATCCCAACCTCGGGCAGAAGCAGGTCAGCGTCACGTTCGTCTGTAGAGAGACCACATGCGACTAGCTCGATATGCCCTCGGCGCCCTGGCGCTCGCCGCCGCCGCGCTCGCTGCTCCCCCTGCTCCTGCGCAGGCGCCGGCCTCCTCGGCGGCGCCGCCCAACCCGGACGAGCTGCTCGGCCACATCACGGTCGTGGCCGGCGCGACGCGCCCGCTCCCGAAGATCGGCGTCCTGCCGTCGCTCGTCTCGGATCCCGAGGACGTGACGATCCACAGCGTGGTCCGGCGCGACCTCGAGCTGTGCGGCGAGTTCGAGGTGCTGCCCGACAGCGCCGCGCCCGACGGACTGTACCTCTCCGACAGCCCCGTGGACGTGAAGGCGTGGTCCGCGAAGGGGGTCGAGGCGGTCGTGAGCGTGAGCGGCAAGAAGGTCGCCGGTGACAAGGTCGAGCTCGTCGGCCAGGCGTTCCTGGTGAACCGCGGGCAGGCCCCGGTGTTCGACAAGAAGTTCATCGTGCCCCTCCGCGACGTGCGCTTCGAGTCGCACCGGGTGGCCGACCAGCTGATCGGCGCCCTCACCGGCCAGAACGGCGGTTTCGCCAGCCACATGACGTTCGCCTCGGGCTCGGGCTCGCTGCGGCGTGTCTTCACGATCGACGCCGACGGCCATGACGCCAGGGCCGTCTCGCCGCCCGACCAGACCGCCATCGCCCCTGCGTTCGGGAAGAACGAGCAGCTCCACTACGCGGCGAGCGTGAAGGGCGACGAGTACAAGGTCTTCACGCCCGCCGGCGGCCCGCTCCCGCTGCCCGTGAAGGGCTCGGTCTACGGGATCGCGTTCTCGAAGGATCGCGCCCAGGTCGCCCTCAGCATCGGGGTGGGGTCGACGATCAAGCTGTTCTCCGGGCCCGATCTCCAGAGCATCAAGCCGGCGTCCGAGGTGGGGATGGCGCTCCACCCGGTGTTCACGCCGACCGGCAAGCTCGCCTTCTCCGGCGAGGGCAGGTACGGACAGCGCATCTACGTCGGTGGCAAGGCGATCTCCCCGGACGGGCTCTTCGCCTCGGCGCCCACGTTCTGCAACCACCCCGACGGCGTGAAGGCCGTCTATGCCGTCGGCGTGGGAAAGAACACCGACCTCGTCGCCTCGGGGGAGACGGGCGGCGGCCTCGTACGGTTGACCCAGAATCAGGGCAGGAACGGGTACCCGGCCTGCAGTCCCGACGGGCGGCTCGTGGCGTTCTTCTCCACGCGCACCTCCGGCGAGGGGCCAGGGCTCTACGTCATGCGCGTCGACGGACAGCGCCCGAAGCGCATCTCGAACCTCCTCGGGGACTCGCTGCGCTGGGATCCTCTTCCGCCCGGCAAGGCCGTCGAAGCGAAGAACTGACGGGGCGAGCCGCGGGGCACGGCCCGGACATCCGGTGTGTGTCCGATCGAGGGCCGCCCGCATCGTGGCTGAGCCAGGCGTTCTCTCTCCGACAACTTTTTACGTCCCGGCACGTCTGACGTGGGTAGTTCCTGCGCGCCCTCCCGCGCCGCTGCTGCGAGCGACGACGATGAAGGGAGAGCGCGTTAGCAGCCCCCGCTTCCTTGGCCCACCGCGTCGGTCGCGGTTAGCCTCCGGACTGCTCAGGGGGAGAGTTGGCTGGAAAATTGCACCGAAATTGGGACGAACCGCCCTGGCCAGCCAGCCAAGAGGAAATGGAGAAGTGCATGGTGTCGAGCCGTATCTGGACCGCCATCGCGATCGTCTGGGCCTTCTGTGCCGGTGGCTGCAGCCAGGTGGCGGCGGTTCAGGAGGCGAGGATCAGCGAGCAGGGGGGGTTCAGGAACCCGGAGCACCGGCTCGCCGCGGCAGAGGACGGGGGTTACTGCAGCGCCGAGGTGCTGCGCTGGCAGTACGATGAGCCGGCGGCGACGCTCCGCCTTGCCGATGCCCGTTTGATGCTCGATTGCTGCGGGAAGCGCGCGATCCACGTCGAGAGGATCGACAGCCTCTTCGAGGTCACCGAGCAGGACGCGCCGGACGGCGCCGGAGGTCGCTGCAGCGACCAGTGCGCCTTCGATCTGTCCGTCGGCGTGCGCGGCGTCCCGCAGGGCGAGGTCTACGTGAAGCTGCTGCGCGACGTCGTCGATCAGCAGGGCGGCCCGGCCGTGATCTGGAGCGGCTCCCTCGATCTGGGGGTCTCCGCCGGCGCGGTCGTCCTCGACGAAACCCCCGCGGAAGCCGGCTGCCAGGCGAAGGGCTCCCCGCGCCAGCGCAGCAAGACGGTCGCCGCGCGATGAGGCGCTGAGCACACGCCCCCGGATCGCTCCGCAGCACCTCGCGTCCGCGGTCGGCAGGGGGAGCTCGTGAATGTCCCGGCGCGCATGACGGCGCGTCATGGGGTGGGATGGTGGAGGATGATGGAGGAGCTTGGTCGACCATGACGTTGATGGTCAGAGAATCGGGCTAACTCTGCCACTTTCGCCTGGACAAGGTTTCCAGAAACCCGTAAATCACACTCGAATGTGCGTGCAGCTGCTCCGGGGTGCGGCGCATGTGCGCACCTTATGTACGTTGGCTTGCAGCTGAATCCCTAGGCGCAAGTAGCGGACACGTGAAGCGCGTTTCTAGAGGCCCTGGTTCTTTGCCTTTTGGGCGTATTTTGACAGTGTCGCGGGACAGCCAAGGAAATCGGGGCATGAAGTACATGGGGGTCTGTGGAGCGCTTGCAACGGTGGGGTCGCTGCTTGCTCTGAGCGCGTGCCTGGAGGCGGAGCCCGCGCAGGTGGGGCTCGTGAGCGAGGCCGGCGGGTTCGTGGAGCCGGAGCGGCGGCTCGCCTCCGAGGGGGAGGGGAGCTACTGCGGGGCCGAGGTCCTGCGCTGGCGCTATGACCACTCCAGCGGCGCCCTGAAGATCGCGGACAGCCGGCTCCTGCTGAACTGTTGCGGCCAGCGCGCGATGCACGTCGACAGGATCGACAGCATCTACGAGATCACCGAGCGGGACGAGCCCGATGCGGCGAATCCGAGGTGTGATTCGGTCTGCGCGTTCGACTTTGCGGTGGCGATCCCCGAGGTCGCCCAGCGCAAGGTCTACGTGCGGCTGCTGCGCGACGTCGTCGACGCTCAGGGCAGCGCAGAGCTCGTCTGGCAGGGCGAGATCGACGTCCGGAAGTCGGCCGGCGAGGTGGTGCTCGATCGTGCCGCCGCTCCTGGCGAGGCCTGCAGCGGGCCGTCCCAGCAGCCGCTCACCGCCCAGCAGCCGCTCGCCGTCCAGTAGCCGCTTGCTGCTCCGGCCTGGGAGCGGCCCCGTTGCGCAGGAGCGATCGCAGGGTGCAGGCGCTGCGCGGCGTGCTGCCGGCGCGGTGCGCCTGGTGATGGGCTCCGTGTCTTCGTGACGGAACACGCGCTCGAGCCACCGTCCGGTGGTTGAGCGACGGTCGAGCAACGCCCCGGCGGTCTGCCTCAGTCGATCAGCGTGCGCGCGGGGCGGCCAGGCTCGCACTTCACGAGCGTGGCGGTCAGCTCGAGCGTCTCGGGGAGCGTGCCCTGCACCTGCGCGACGACCTGCTCGACCACGTGCTGAGCCTCGTCCAGGTTGGGACCCACGATGGAGACGACGAACGTGAGCGGGCCGGTGCGCCCGGCCGAGGCCGGCGTCAGGCTGAGCAGCAACGTCTGGGTCAAATCGACGACCTGAAGCGCGGCCTTGCGCAGCGCGAGCATCTCGAGGATCGTCGGTCGCAAGCTCACGAGGCCGTTCTGGCCGCGGAGCTCGAAGCGCGCGATCTGCATCGGCACCTCGCCCCACTCGGCGAAGAAGCCATCCTCGTCGATCGCCTTCATCAGGTGCTCGCGCACGAGCAGCCCCGTGAGGCCGTCGCGCCGGGCGAGGTAACGCTTCGCCTTGTCGTGGTGCGGCGAGTCGGGCCCGAACGTGACCACCATGAGACGGCACTCGCCGAGCTGCACCTCGGCCCCATGGAGCAGCGAGACCTGCGCTTTGCGCTCGAAGGGGAAGTCCGCGTAGGTGCCGTTCGTGCTGTTGAGATCCTCGACCAGCCAGGAGCCCGTCTGCCAGCGGAGGAGCGCGTGTGACCCGGAGACGGTCGCCTCGGCGAGGACGAGGTCCTGATCGCTGCGGCGGCCGATGGAGAGCACCGGCTTCTGCAGCGGGAACAGGGTGGTGACGCTGTCGGGCGCGTTCGTGGCGTACGTGATGAGCAGCGACTGCGCGCCCGGCGTGAACTGCGTCTTGATGGCTCGCCCAGGCGCGGGGCCGGGATCGATGCGCTCGCGCGGCAGCTGGATCGGCGCGGTCGCGGTCTGCGTCGGGTTGAAGAACCGCATGTGCCGCGCCTGCGGGCGCATCTGCGGATCCGGGTTCAGCGCGCGGAAGATCTGCCTGATCTCGTCGTTCGTCAGCGCGGCGGGCACGTCGAACGTGATCTGCTGCTTCATCGTCTTGAGCCGCGGCTTGTAGCCGGGCTCGGGGACGCGGCAGGTCCACATCTCCCAGAGCGTCAGCGCCGCCGCGTAGACGTCGTCCTCCGGGCTCGCGCCGCCGCTGCGCAGCCGCTCCGGCGACATGTAGTGAGGCGTGCCGCCGTCCGGAGGCGCCCCCGGCTTGCGCACGGCGGCGCGGGCGCGCTCCTTCGCGAAGCCGAAGTCGAGGATGACCGCCCGATCGTCGGCGACCATCACGTTGCCGGGCTTCAGATCGCCGTGCACGAGCCCCTGCTGGTGGATCGCGGCGAGCCCCGCGCAGACGTCGGTCGAGATCTTTCGGAACTCGTCGGCGCTGAACCCGCCCGACGTCTTGCGCTTGCGGATGTGGTTGTGGAGCGTCTGCCCGGGGATGTACTCCATCACGAGGATGGGCCCCCACGGGCTCGGGGCGAGGTCGTGCACGCGGCAGACGTTCGGGTGGCGGGCCTTCTGCGCGAGGATCACCTCCTGCCGCAGCGCCTCGTCGTCGCCGGGCATGGCGGAGGCCTCGGGCACCACCTTGAGCGCCACCTGTTGCTGGGTCAGGCGGTCGAAGGCCAAGAACACCTCGCCCATGCCGCCTTTGCCGATGCTCTTCAGGACCTCGTAGCGGTCGTTGATGACCGTTCCGACGTCGATGGGAGGGAGGGGATCTTTGGTCACGGCCACGGGCGCACGAAGGGTGAGGAAGAGCTCCGCGACGGCGCCGAAGGAGACGCGCCGGGACGCCGATACGGACTGCGCGCAGGGTCGTCCATTCGAGCGCCGGGCGCAACGAGTCGTTGCACAAGCGCTGCACGCGGCCCGTTCGGCGCCCTACGGGACCGCCCCGCCGCTCCTTCGCAGAGCAGCCAGGCCGCCGTGCGGGGCCCGCGGCGCGGGGCCGCCGTGGTCGTCGCGGCCGTCCACAGACGCGCGCGGCGCGCCGCGCTGTTCAGGGGAACGGCCGCGCCGTGTGGGCGTGGTTCAGCGGCCCGTGGCCCTGGCCGAGCCCCGGCGCGGAGCGCATCGCCTCGCGGAGGTAGCGCCGCGCGCGCCCGATCGCCGGGACGAGGGCGAGGCCTTGGGCGAGACCAGCGGCGATGGCCGAGGCGAGCGTGCAGCCCGTGCCGTGGGTCGCGCGCGTCTCGATGCGCGCGTCCTCGAACAGCTGCTCGCCCTCCGGCAGCCCGGAGGCGCCGGGCCCCGGCGCGACCCGGAGGACGTCGACGACCGTCGCGCCCGGGAGGTGGCCCCCCTTCAGCAGCACGGCGCGCGGACCCATGGCGAGCAGCCGCGCTGCGGCGCTGCGCATGGCGTCCACGCTGTCGATGACCACGCCGGTCAGCGCCTCGGCCTCGGGGATGTTCGGCGTGAGCAGCGCCGCGAGCGGCAGGAGCCGGGCGCGCAGGGCGCCCTCCGCGTCGGACTTCAGCAGCCGGGCGCCGCCCTTGGCGACCATCACCGGGTCCACCACGAGCGGCGCGCCGCGGCCGAGGCGCTCGTAGACGCGCGCGACCTCGTCGATGACCTCGGCCGAGTGGAGCATCCCGGTCTTGATGGCGTCCGCGCCGATGTCGTCGAGCACGACCTCCATCTGGCGACCGATGAAGTCGGGCGGCACCGGGAACACGGCGTCGACGCCGCGGGTGTTCTGGGCGGTGAGCGCGGTGATCGCCGTCGCGCCGAACGCGTCGAGCGCGGTGACCGCCTTCAGATCGGCCTGGATTCCTGCGCCGCCGCCCGAGTCGGAGCCGGCGACGATGAGGACGCGTCCTTTCATGGCGCGCTCCGGCGGCGGGCAGTTGCGGAGGCCGGTCGGCCCCCGCGCGGCAGGTGCGCTGGGAGAGCGGGGAGCGAGCTGCGAGAGGCGCGCATGGCGAGCGCGCAGGGTGTCCTGAAATGCAGCGAGTGGCGAGGGCTTCTTGCTGGCGGCGCGAGAGGGCCGCCGGCCACGGAGGTCGGGCCGGCGGCAGGTCGAGCGCTCTGCTCGCCGCCGCGAGCGGAGGCGCCCGCGCCGCGATCCCGGCCGTGCGTCAGAGGCCAGCGCGCACGATCTCACCCGACATCGGGCTCCCGGGCAAGCCGCGGTTGGACCAGTAGACGAAGCCGTTCCGGAGGCGGACGCTCGTCGGTCGCGCCTGGTTCGAGGCGATGACCCGAGGGCCGCCGCCGCAGCCGTCCAGCGGACACATCTTGACGACGCCGTCTGCGCTCATGCCCATGCCGAGAGCGGTCCAGTACACGCCTGTGGGGCCGACAGCCATGCTGGTCAATGACGGCTCGCCCTCGACGAAGGTCGTCGGGCTGCCGCCGCACCCGGTCTTCTTGCACGCGAAAATGGTATTCTTGACCGCGTTCATCACGTAATGAATCCCGTCGTGGATCGCCATGACGACGCCGTGCTCGGCGTGGAGCTGGATCGCGCCGTCGGCATTGCCGGGATCGCAGAAATAGACGCCTCCTGGATCGGTGGCGTGGGCCCAGTACACGGTCGTCCCATCCATGACGAACGAGCGGATCCCGTCCGCGCTCACGCAGCGGATCCGCTGGCATTGGCCGTTGTCGCACTCGAGGACATCGAACTTGTCCGAGATGCGCGCCACGCCGTCATCGCTCACCTCGATCTGGTTCAGGTTGCCCACGATGGACTCCAACACTTCCACCGGCGACTTGCCGAAGCAACCGGCCGCTGGGCATCTGTAGTAACGGCGCGACCCTCCGTCGTTCGGGGAGCTCAGCCAGTGCACGAAATTCGGATCCACCGCGATGAGGTATGGAGAGGCGATGGCGGCGCCCGAGGGAGGCCCGAGCCCCTCGGCGAGGACCACCGGAGCCGGGCAGCCTGCCAGGGGACAACGCAGCAGCGTGGAGGTGGAGAGGATGAAGACGCTCTGGTCGTCGACCGCGATCGAGTACGGGTCGTCGAGGCCCGTGGCGACGACCTCCGGGGGCAATGGTTGCGTGTCCCCTCCGCCAGCTGCGCCCGTTCCTCCTCCCCCGCCTTCGCCGGCGCTCACGCCGCCGCCGGTCCCGCTGCCAGCCGGCGACGCGCCGCCGCTGCCGGTCGGCGACGCGCCGCCGCTGCCGGTCGGCGACGCGCCGCCGCTGCCGGTCGGCGACGCGCCGCCGGTCCCGCCGCCGCCGCTGTCGCCGAACGAGCGCTCCGCCGGTGAGCAGGCGACTGCCAGGAAGCCGGCCGGGAGGGCCGCCGCGCCGAGCATCACGAGCGATATCGCGAAGAGCCGTTGCCGCATCGGCGACGAGTATGCCACAGGGCGCGCCGAGCGAGGCGACCACGGCAGGGGGAGGTGCCTGATCGCGCTGGAGGCCTCGGCGTCAGTAATGCTTGTCGAGGACCGCGGGATCCTTCGTCGTCGCGAAGACCGTGTCGCAGCGCCGGCACCTGTACTTCACCTTCGTCGGCCGGGCCGAGATCCCGAACGCGAGCTGGATGTACCCGAGGACGCGGTACTCCGCCTCGGCGCTCACCATGTAATGATCGCGACCATGTCCGCAGGGGCACTGGACCGGCTCGGGCGTCGTACGGTCGCGATAGGGCATCGACGGGCTCGTTGGCATGGACGTCAGCGTAGTCTAGAGGGCCCGCGGCGGACGTCGAGGGGGCGGCGCCGCGACGCCGCCTCGACGGAGGCGACCGGGCGGCGCGAGCGGAGGGGCGGCGCGCCGCGGCACGCGCTGCGTGCGGGTCCGTCCGACGGGCGCTTTGCGCCGCGCCGCGGACCGAACTAGGAGACGATTGCATGCGCCCCGCCCTGTACGCCGAGCGTCTGGTGAAGCGGTACGGCGGCGTCACGGCCGTGGACGGGGTCGATCTCGCCGTGTACGCCGGGGAGGTCGTCGGGCTGCTCGGGCCGAACGGCGCGGGCAAGACGACGACCTTGCGGATGCTCGCCGGCATCCTGTCGCCGGACCAGGGGCAGATCCTGGTCGGCGGCGTCGATCTGGCCGCGAGGCCGCTCGAGGCGAAGCAGCGCCTCGGCTTTCTCTCCGGGGACACGCAGCTCTACCAGCGGCTCACGCCCCGCGAGGTGCTCCGCTACTTCGGTCGGCTGTACGGCATGGAAGAGGCGGCGCTCTCGCGCCGGATCGACGCGCTCGTGGCCGACCTGGAGATGGACGCGTTCGCCTCGCGGCCGTGCGGCACGCTCTCCACGGGGCAGAAGCAGCGCGCCAACATCGCGCGCGCGTTCCTCCACGAGCCGGAGGTGCTCATCCTCGACGAGCCGACGACCGCGCTCGACATCCTCAGCGGCCGCTTCATCGTCGCGTCGATCCGGCGGGAGCGCGCCGCGGGCAGGGCGATCCTCTTCTCGACGCACATCATGAGCGAGGCCGAGTACCTCTGCGACCGCATCGCCCTCATGCACGAGGGGCGCGTCGTCGACGCCGGCGCCCTGCCCGAGCTCCTCGGGCGGTCCGGCACCACGAACCTGACCGACGCCTTCCTCCACCACGTGGAGCGGAGCCGCCCGAGCGCGGCGCGCGACACGCCCGAGCGCGCCGGCGCGCCCGCGCCAGGGGGCTGACGCGCCGTGAGGCTCGCCATCGTCTGGACGATCCTCCGCAAGGAGCTCGTCGAGTCGCTCCGGGATCGGCGCACGCTCGTGCGCCTCGTCGTGGTCCCGCTCCTCCTCTATCCGCTCTTCGCGCTCGCGATGAGCAAGCTCGTCGGCGTCGAGGCGGCCGCGCGCGAGGCGCGCCCGTCGAGGATCGCGGTCTGGGGAGAGCTCGCCGAGGGCCTGCAGGCGAGGCTCTCCGCGGCGGGCAAGATCGAGCTCGCGCCGTGGGCCGGCGCGCCCCCCGACGTGCGCGAGGGGCTCCTCTCCGGGGCGCTCGCGCCGCCGGCGGGGCCGGCGCCCGCGCCGGACGACGGCGAGGCGGCGCCCCCCGAGGCCGAGCCGGCGAGGTGGATCGAGCCGGAGAACCCCGTGCTCGCCGCGGCGCGCGCCGCCGTGAGCGAGCGCAAGGTCGACGCGGTGCTCGTGCCGTGGCCATCGATGGGGGCCGAGCTCGGGCGCGGCGGGAAGGGCGCCGTCGCGATCTATTTCGACTCGGTCCGCGCGGACTCGGCCACGGCAGAGGCGCGCCTCGAGGGCGCGCTGCAGCGCGCCCGCAGGGCCATCGTCGCGGATCGCGAGGCGGAGCGCGGCCTGCCCGAGGGGTTCTCGCGCGCGTTCGACGTCGTGCCGCGCGACGTCGCGGCGGACAGCCGCAAGGTCGGCCAGATCCTCGGCGCGATGATGCCGATGCTGCTGATCCTGATGTCGCTCCTCGGCAGCTTCCTCCCGGCGATCGATCTGACGGCGGGCGAGAAGGAGCGCGGCACGATGCAGACGCTGCTGTGCGCGCCCGTGCGGCCCATCGAGATCATCTCGGGCAAGTTCCTGGCCGTGTGGGTCATCTCGCTGCTCACGGCGCTCGGCAACGTGGTGAGCATGTCGCTCACGGTGAGCCGGTTGCTGCCCGACGCGATGGTCGTCGGCCCCGGCACCTTCGCGCTGACGTTCGTGCTGCTCGTGCCGGTCACGCTCCTGTTCTCGGCGCTTTTCCTCGCGCTCGCCGTGTTCGCGAAGGACTTCAAGGACGGTCAGAACGCGCTCATGCCGGCGTACCTGCCGCTCTCGCTGCTCGCCGGCATCACGGCCCTGCCGGTGGTCGAGCTCAACCCGTGGACGGCCTACGCCCCGGTCCTCAACATCGCGGTGCTGATCAAGGCGCTGTTCGTCGGAGAGGCGCCGGCCGATCTCCTCTTCACGGCGCTCGTCTCCTCGGCGCTCTATGCCTGCCTCGCGCTCCTCTTCGCCGCGCGCGTCTTCGAGCGCGAGAGCGTGCTCCTCGGGGGGCACGAGCCGGCGCGCGCCGTGCTCGGCCTGGGGCGCCGGGCCGGCGGGGCGCCCTCGGCGGGCTTCTCGCTGGCGGCGTTCGCGGGCGTCCAGGTGCTCTTCTTCTATGGCAGCCTGCTCATCGCCCGCACCAGCGTGGCGGTCCAGCTCGCGGTCTCGCAGGTCGGCTTCTTCCTGGTCCCGACCCTCGCGCTGGTCGCCGGCTTCGGTTACTCGCCGCGGGCGACGCTCGGCCTCAGGCCGGCCTCGGTCCGGGGCCTCGCCGGGGCGCTGCTCCTCGGGGTCGCGGCGTGGGCCGCGATCGGCGGCACCGTCCTCCGGTGGTTCCCCGCGCCGGAGCCCTTCGCCCGTGAGCTGGGTGAGCTCGTGCTGCTCGGCGGGCAGCCGTACCCGGTCGTCCTGCTGCTCGTCGCCGTCACGCCGGCCGTCTGCGAGGAGCTCCTGTTCCGCGGCCTCGTCTACGCAGGCCTGCGCCGCGCCGGGCCCGCGGTGGCGATCGGCGTATCGGCGCTCCTCTTCGGGCTCGCGCACGGGTCGGTGTACCGGCTCTTGCCGACGTTCTCGCTCGGGCTGGCGCTCGGCTACGCGCGCCACCGCACCGGCTCCGTTTTGCCCGGGGCGCTGCTTCACGCCCTGAACAACGGGCTCGCGGTGTCGCTCCTCTATTTCAAGCCGTCATGGGCGCAAGGCCTCCTCGAAGGCGAGCTCCTGCCCTGGAGCGTGACGTTCGCGGGGATGGTCGTCTCGCTGGCCGGGCTGCTCCTGCTCCGGTTCTCGGCGCCGAGCGCGCCGGAACCGGAACCGGAACCGGAAGCGAAGGCGAAGATGGACGAGCGCGAGCGTCGCGGGGGAGCGGCCGGCGGAAGCAGCGCGGCACAGGGCTGAGGCTGGCGAACGCGGCAGCGGTGTGGGCGAGAGCGCGTGGAGGGGAATCGCGCACCTTGCGCCGGCCGCTCGCGGCGGTACGGACATCGATGTGCACGCACGCTTTCTTCTGGGGCTCGCTGCGGCGGCGATGACCTCGGCGCTGTCCTGCTCTCACGGCGGTCCTACGCTCGCGGAGCGCGGAGGAACCGCGCCCGGCCGTCTCGCGGCGCCGGCCCCCGGCGGAGCGCCTGCCCTCGCTGGAGTCGCTGGAGCAGCACCGGTTGAGGCCGGGGGCGCGCCGGTCTCCGCGGAAGCAGCGCCCACCGGTGCCGCAGGACCACCCGTGACGCCGCCGACATCACCGGGATGGGCCGGCCCCTGGATCGAGCACCTCGCCGACGCGGCCGGCCTCCGCGAGCGGCCTCCGCGGGCGCAGCGCCAGTGGAACCACATCGCCGCGGCCGCGGGGGCGGATTGCCGCGATGCCCTCAAGGTTGCGGGGGCGCGGTTCCAGTCGCTGCCGGACACCGTGAAGCCCAACAAGAAGGGGTGTGGCATCCCCCACGGCGTGCTGCTGAGCCGCGGGCCGACCGGCATCGTTTACTCGCCGCCGCTGCAAGTCGATTGCTCGCTCGCCCTCCGGCTGGGCGATATGGAGCGCGTGATCCAGGAAGAGGCCGAGGCGCACCTGAGCTCGCAGATCGTCCGCATCAACACCCTGGGGAGCTATGCCTGCCGCGAAGTGGTCGGCAGGATGCGCCCGTGGAGCGAGGGGCTGAGCGAGCACTCGTTCGGCAATGCATTCGATATCGCGCGCTTCTCGCCGAAGCGCGGCCGCGCGATCAGCGTGCTCCGCGATTACGTGCTCCACGGAGACGACCCGAGCACCCGTGAGGGCCGCTTCCTCCGGGGCGTGGCCCGCCGGCTCCGCGCCGAGGGGGCAGCCGCGCGCGTCCTCGGCCCGGACTTCGACGCGAGCCACCGGGACCACCTGCACATCGATTGCGGCACGCCGCGCTGGTACTGAGGAGACGGCCGGCGGCCCCGCGCTTACCGCGGCCCCGGCCGCAGCTCGAGGATCCGCACGTCGTACGGCGCGAGCTCCACGGCGTGGACCGGGGACTTGCCGCCCAGCTCGGTCAGGTGCCCCGAGGCCGCGGCGGGCTTCACCGAGAGCGGCTGATCCGCCTGGCTGACAAGGAACACGAAGCGGCGGCCATCCCGGTGGCGCAGCGTGTCCGCCGCGACGCGCGGGTCGTCCACCGTGACCGGTCGCTTCACGCCGGCGAGCTCGGCGAGCGCGTCGTAGATCTTGTAGGTCGGCTCCGGGTTGATCCGCGGGGTCGCCGCGGCGAAGTGCTCGATCGGATACGTGCAGAGCACGACGCTGCCGCTCCCGATCTTGCGCCGCAGCAGCGCCGGCCGGCCGCGCTGGTCGACCGCGACGACCTCCGCGCCCCTCGGGCGCACGGGCAGGTAAGCGCGGCTGTGCTCGGTGCCGGAGACCGGGAACGTGAGCGTCGTGCCCGCCGCGATCGTGCCGAACTCGCATTCGAAGGTGAGCTTCGCGCAATCGTCCTCGATCGGATCGATCATCCCGTAGCGCAGCTGGTGCTCGACGCCGAACATCGCGTTGAGGTGCGCGTACCACGGCCCGCGCTGCGACCCGTGCGTGCCGTGGCAGTACGACGCGTAGACGACCGCGCCGGCGGACGAAAGCCGCTCCAGGAGGTGCCATGTGGGCGCGGTCAGCTGCTTGGCCGACGGCAGCAGGTAAAGCCGGCAGTCCTCCGCGATCCCGTCCCGCTCCCGCGTCAGCCCGACCGGCAGGTCCGCCTCCTTCGCCGCGATGTAGGCCTGCCGCAGCATCGTGAACAGGTAGCTGCGGTCCTCGGCCTCCGTGAACGGGAACGCGCCTTCCAGATACGACGGGACGATCAGCGCCGCGTCGGCCGGCTCGCGCTCACAGCCGAGGACGTCGATGTCGGAGAGCACCTTCGCGAAGCGGGCCATCTCCTCGAGCTGCGGCTTGGGACGGCCATCGACGGTCGTCAGCCCGAAGTGGAGCTCGAAGGGGTGGTGCCTGTAGGGATCCTGGTCGATGAGATCGAAATCGGTGTTGTTCCAGCCGATCCACCCGGTGGCGCCGGCGAGCAGCGTGTTGTGGAGGACCTGCCGGTAGTAGTGCGCGGCGTTCTCGTCGGACGCGAAAGCCGACGAGACGCCGAACTCCTCCAGCACGACGGGCTTGCCGAGAAAGCCCGTGAGCTCGCAGACGAACGCCGCGCCGTAGTGCTGGCGCGTCAGGTCGTTCTCCATCCGGTACACGTGCGGGCCGAGGAAGTCGACGAGCGCGCCGAGATCGCGGACGGAGAACCCATTGTCGTTCCCCGTGACCTCGATGCCCCACGCGCCGTCGCCGATCGAGATCGGCTGGCTCGCCCCGCCGGCCCGCAGCGCCTGCAGGACCAGGCTCGCCCAGCTCGTGACGTTCTCGCGGATCGAGCGCTCGCGCTCGCCGTAGATCGGCATCTCGTTGGAGACGAGCCAGCCCGTCACCGCCCGGTGCCCCGCGAAGCGCCGGGCCATCTGCTCGGCGAACCAGGCCTGCCGGGCCACCATCCACACGTCGCCGTAGAGGTCCCGCCCGCGCCGCCACGCCGGGTCCCAGTTCTCGCCGGACATGTGGCCGACGAGGAGGGTCGGGATCGTCGTGAGGCCCGCCTCGACGTGCGCCTCGAGGAAATCGGCATAACGCGCGACGCAGTCCTCGTCGATCCGGTCCGGCTCCGGCATGAAGTGCGGCCAGTAGAAGAACGACCGGGTCATGGTCAGGCCGTGATCGGCGAGCACCCGGAGCTCCTCGCGGACCACGAACGGATCATAACTCTGCCACATGAGCGGGCCGCCGCGCCGCGACCAGAAATTGGCCCCCAGCCAGGCGACCGCCTGTTGACGAACTGCGACTTTGGCGAAATTGCGGTGCATAGTCCTCACGTCCTGGTCATGCAGAGCGGCGCTCTCGAACACCGTCCGTCCCCGTGCTCGCGGCGCGGGCCGCGCGCTCGAGGCGCGAGCGGCGGGCAGGTGACTTAATCGGTTCAGCTTACGTCACTTAATCGGTTCAGTCTATGCGTCCGTGCGGGGGGCCGGGCCCTCGCTCGGGCCAGGCCGGCTCATGCGCGGGGGGGCGGGGCGGTGCTGCCCCGCGTCGCGAGCGTCGGCGCGCTGCACTCGTCGTCGGTTACCGGCTCTCCTGCGACGAGGCGGAGGAGCAGCGCGGCGGCGCGGGAGCCGTGCTCGGCGATGTTGCGGCGCACCGCGGTCAGGGCGGGGTGGACGAGCTGGCACAGCGCCGAGTCGTCCCAGGCCACGATCGAGAGGCGCTCCGGCACGGGGACGCGCATCTCGTGGGCGACCGCGAGCGCGGCCACGGCCATCACGTCGTTGTCGAACACGATGGCCGTCGGCGGCGAGGCCTCGGCCAGGAGCCGCCGTGTGGCCTGGCCGCCTGCCTCGCCCGTGTAGTCGGCGTGGACCGTCTGCACCCGATCCAGGCGCCGCTGGCGCGCGGCCGCGGTGAACGCCTTGGTCCGGACCGCGGTGTGCACGAACTCGGCCGGGCCGGCGACCCGCGCGATCGACCGGTGGCCCAGCGCGGCCAGGTAGTCGACGACGGCCCGCATGGCGCTCGCGTCGTCGCTCCACACCCCGGGCAGCTGCCCCTTGCCCGCCGGCCCGCCGATCACCACCGCCGGGAGCTTCAGCTCCTCGATGAGCTTCACGCGCGGATCGTCGTCGCAGAGGTCGACGAGGATCACCCCGTCGACCCGCCGCTCGGCCCACCAGCGGCGGTAGGTCTCCACCTCGGCCACGCGATCCTCCGTGACCTTGAGCAGCAGCGCCTCGGCCTTCTCGGACAGCTCCGCCTCGATGCCGGAGATGAGCTGCATGAAGAACGGCTCGATGCCGAGCATGTGCGCGGGCCGATCGATGACCAGGCCGACGGCGCCGGCGCGGCCGTCGGAGAGCGCCCGCGCCGCGTTGCTCGGCTGCCAGCCCAGCTCCGCCGCGATGGCCAGGATCCGCTCGCGCGTCGGCTCCGACACGCCGGGCCTGCCGTTCAGCGCATACGACACCGCTCCTTTGGATACCCCCGCCCGCCACGCGATGTCCGTGATCGTCGGACGCTTCACGCATCACCTCCGCTCCAGGCGACGGAGCGCGCCTGCCGTGTGAACCCGCTCTGCCGCATGGCCCCGGTTGGATAGCACGACGGCCCGCTGGCGAGCCGAACGCCGCGCAGGGCCGAGCGCCGCGAGCCAGCGACGAGCCCAGCGCAGCCCCTCCCACACCGTCGCCTGGCCAGGCGAGGCGGGCCAGGCGCCGCGCCGGACGGCCGCGGGGGCCCGGTCAGCGCGCCGCTGTCAAGCGCGGCGCTGCGTCCCGTGGGACTCCGTTGCTGGGCGGACGGGCCGTGTCGCGCTGCTCACGCCACCTCGAGGAGCTCGCGTTCGGTGATGCCGAGCAGGAAGAGGATGGCGTCGAGGCCGCTTGCGGAGAGGGACGTGTCGGCGGCCTCTCGCAGCTTGGGCTTTGCGCGGAACGCGACGCCGAGGCCGGCCCTTTGCAGCATCAGGAGGTCGTTGGCGCCGTCGCCCACGGCGATGGTCTGATCGAGCAACACGCCTTCTGCCTGGGCGATGGTCTCGAGCAGCTCGGCCTTGCGTTGCGCGTTGACGATCGGCCCTGTGACCCGGCCGGTCAGCTGTCCGTTCACGACCTCGAGCGCGTTCGAGTAGGCGTAGTCGATCCCGAGCCGCGCTTTCAGCGCCTCCGCTGCGATCGAGAAGCCGCCGGAGATCACCGCGGTCCGGTAGCCGAGCCGCTTCAGCACCCGGATGAGCGTCTCTGCGCCCTCGGTGATGGGGAGCTCTGCGGCGAGCTTCCGCAGCACGCCGACGTCGAGGCCGCGGAGCAGCGAGAGCCGCTGGCGGAGCGACTCGTCATAATCCATCTCCCCTTGCATCGCGCGTTCGGTGATCTTCGCCACCTGTTCCGCGACGCCCTTCGCGCGCGCCAGCTCGTCGATCACCTCGATCCGGATGAGCGTCGAGTCCATGTCCATCACGACGAGCCGCTTGCTCCGGCGGAAGAGGCCCTCGCGTTGCAGCGCGAGATCGAAGCTGTTCTGCGTCGCGAGGGCGAGGAGGGCCTGCTTGAGGGCGTCGGCCTCCTCTTCGCGCTGGAGCAGCACCTGGATCTCCACCGACGAGAGGCGTTCGACCGACAGCCGCGCGATCTTCTCGATGTTCGCGCCGTGGGCTGCGAGTGTGGAGGCCACGTCGTGCAGCGGCTTCGCGCCGAGCTCGCGGCCGATGGCTGTCACCACGTAGCGGCTCCCGGGCGCGCGCCGCGGCGCGCCCCCGTCGAGGGGCTTGAAGTCGAGCGTCACGCCGAGCTCTTTCGCGGCGAACAGCAGCTCCTTGAGTCCGCTGCGTGTCTCGGGGAAGAGCGCGAGGAGCGCGAGGTTCAGGTTTCCGTGGACCACCACCTGCTCGATATCGAGCAGCGTGGCGCCGATATCGCTGAGGATGCCCGTAAGTCGAGCGGTGATGCCAGGGTGGTCCCTGCCGGTGACGGTGACGAGTATCGGATCGGACGAGACTGTCATGCCGGAGCCCCCTTAACAGCGCCGCGCGGCAGGGTCGACGCCGATAGATCGCTGCACGAAGCAAAACGATGCTTCACCGGAAGAGCGTTTGCCAAACCACCGTTCCCCCTCGCGCTCCACGCCCCGGCGACCTCCTGCTCCGCATGCCCCGCCGCGCCTGCAGCCTCCCCATCCCCCCATCCCCCCATCCCCCCATCCCCCCATCCCCCCACAAAGAGCCCGCGGGGGAGGAGGCTGCGCGCGCGGGGGGGCGGTGGGCGGGCCCCACGAACCCGAGGGCCGGCCCGCAGCGCAGCGACCTCCGCGCGGTCCTCCCTCACCCGTCCAGCCGGCACCAGCCCCCCAAAAGGCCCGAGTTCGTGGGAGGGCCCACCGCCCCCCCCGCGCGCGCAGCCTCCTCCCCCGCGGGCTCCGTAGCTATCGGTAGCGCCCGCCCCCTCGCCCCGCCGCCGCCCGTCCGCCCCCTTTGCCGCCCGCCGCTGGCCGCCCGCCCCCCTTGCCGCCCGGACCGCGCCGGCTCGCCGGCCGCCCAGCCCGCGCCGGCTTCTCCTCGGCCGCCTCGCGCGCCGCGCCGGCGTCCCCGTCCCCCTGCTGTGCCTTGAGCTGCCGGAGCTGATCGCGCAGCCGCGCCGCCTTCTCGAACTCGAGGTTCTCCGCCGCCGCGAACATCTCCTGCCGGAGCGCGTCGATCTGGTCGACCAGATCCATCGCGGCGCGCGCCGCCTCGGCCGCGGGCTTCGCCGGGCCTTTCGGGACGGCGTAGTAGTCGCGCGTGCCCGAGGTGGGCGACAGGTCGAGGATCGCCTTCTTCACCGTGGCCGGCGTGATGCCGTGCTCCTTGTTGTACGCCTCCTGGATCGCGCGCCGCCGGTTCGTCTCGTCCATCGCGCGCTTCATCGCTTCGGTGATGCGATCGGCGTACATCACGACCTCGCCGTGCACGTTGCGGGCGGCGCGGCCGATCGTCTGGATGAGCGAGCGCGGGCTCCGGAGGAAGCCCTCCTTGTCGGCGTCGAGGATGGCGACCAGCGACACCTCGGGGAGATCGAGCCCCTCGCGCAGCAGGTTGATGCCGACCAGGACGTCGAACTCGCCGCGCCGGAGATCGCGGAGGATCTCCACGCGCTGGAGCGTGTCGATGTCCGAGTGGAGGTAGCGGACCCGGATGCCGAGCTCCGTGTAGTACTCGGTCAGATCCTCGGCCATCCGCTTGGTCAACGTCGTGACGAGCACGCGATCGCCGCGGCCGACCCGCTCCCGGATGCGCGCGAGCAGGTCGTCGACCTGACCGGACACCGGGCGGATGTGGATCTGCGGATCGATGAGCCCGGTCGGCCGGATGATCTGCTCGACGACCGAGCCGGCCGACTTCTGCAGCTCGTAATCGCCGGGCGTCGCGCTCACGAAGAGGACCTGCGCGTAGTGTTGCTCGAACTCCTCGAACTTGAGCGGCCGGTTGTCGAGCGCGCTGGGGAGCCGGAACCCGTACTCGACGAGCGTCTCCTTCCGCGCCCGGTCGCCCCGGTACATCGCCCCGACCTGCGGGACGGTCTGGTGCGACTCGTCGATGATGAGGAGGAAGTCCTTCGGGAAATAGTCGATCAGCGTCGGCGGGGGCTCGCCGGCCTTCCGGCCCGAGAGGTGGCGCGAGTAGTTCTCGATGCCGTTGCAGAACCCCATCTGCTCCAGCATCTCGAGATCGTACATCGTGCGCTGCTCGATACGCTGCTTCTCGAGGAAGCGCACGGCCTTGTCGTAGAAGTCGATGCGCTCGCGCAGCTCCTCGCGGATCGCCTGGATCGCGAGCCTGAGCTGCTGTTGCTCGGTGACGTAGTGGGAGCCGGGGAAGACCGCGTAACGATCGAGCTGGCCCACCACCTTGCCGCGGACAGGGTCGACCTCCTTGATGGCCTCGATCTCGTCGCCGAAGAACTCGACCCGGATCGCGAGCGCCTCCTCGTAGGCCGGGAAGATCTCGACGACATCGCCGCGGACGCGGAACGTCCCGCGGTGGAAATCGACGTCGTTCCGCGTGTACTGGATGTCGACGAGCCGCCGCAGGAGCTCGTCGCGGCGGATCTCGGTGCCGCGCTCGAGCTTGATCAGGAGCCCGTGGTAGCTCTCGGCCGAGCCGATGCCGTAGATGCAGCTCACGGAGGCGACGATGATCACGTCCGGCCGCGAGAGCAGCGCGTGCGTCGCCGCGTGGCGCATGCGGTCGATCGCGTCGTTGATGATCGCGTCCTTCTCGATGAACGTGTCGCTCGTCGGGACGTAGGCTTCGGGCTGGTAGTAGTCGTAGTAGCTGACGAAGTAGTGGACGGCGTTGTTGGGGAAGAGCTCCCGCATCTCGCCGTAGAGCTGGGCCGCCAGCGTCTTGTTCGGCGCCATGATGAGGGTCGGCTTTTGCAGCTTTTCGATCACCTTGGCGGCGGTGAACGTCTTGCCGCTGCCCGTGACGCCGAGGAGGACCTGGAAGGCCTCGCCCTGCTCGAAAGCGGAGCAGATCTCCTGGAGCGCGCGAGGCTGGTCACCGCACGGCTTGAATTCGGAGACGAGCTCGAAGTGTGTGGGCATGGAGCGGAGGACCCTAGTGCGGCGAGGCGCTCCTCGCAACCTCCGCGGCCGTCAGGGCCGGAGGGCGGGGTGGCCTCGCTGGGAAGGCGCGGTCTCGTCCGGCTTCGTCCGGCTTCGTCGGTCTTCCAACTATCGGCAACCATTGGCAACCATCGGCCGAGCGGAAATTGTCGACCCACTGTCGTTCACCTGGAACGAGGGCGCCCCACGTCCCGCGCCCCTCCGTCCGGCCCACGCTCGCCCTCGCTTCGCCGCATGCGCCGCACCTCGCCGCGCGCTCGTTGCACCCCCAGAGCGGGCTCCGCGCGCTCGTTGCATGAAGCGCGCTCCGTACGCGCGCGCTGTGCTCGCTGGCCATACGGCCGGGCCGAGCCGAGAGCGCTTGACGTCGGCGCGGGGCCATAGGATTCTAGGTGCTGTCGCGTCGTGGTGACGTGAGCCGAACGCGGAGGTCAGGTCATGAGTGCCAACACATCGCACACCCATTGCGCCGCCGCCGTCGTTTCCGCCGCGGCCGGCTGAGCTCGTCTCCACGTCTCCGCGACGTCGCCCGCGTGCCCTGAGGGGTGCGTGTGTGCCCTGAGCGCGTGCCCCTTCCAGGGATCTGCCCTGGCCGGGCGTGCCTTCTGGCGTGACGTCCTGATCGATCGACGAGCTCCGCTCCGCGGCGGCCCCGCGCGTGGAATGGCCGGCGCGTGCGCGCTTGTGCGCCGCCGCGCCCTGTCCGTCGATCGCCGCGCGCCGAAGCTCGGGCGCGGCCGAACGCCATGGAGCGCTCGTCCGTCATGCAAACTCACCTCGATTCTCTCGTTGATCCGTCTTCGCAGCACGAAATGCAGCCCGATCTGGTCGGGCTTGGATGGACTCCCTTCTTCGCGAGCCAGCTCGCCTGTCTCAAGGATGCCGTGCAGCCTGCGCGCGTCGTCCTCGCCTCCGCGTCCAGGCACCACGTTCAGACCGCGGATGGCCCGCGCCTCGCGGTGGTCAGCGGTCGCCTCGCGCACGAGGCCGCGGATCGCGCGGCGCTCCCCACCGTCGGTGACTGGGTGGGGCTCAGGCCTGGCGACGGCGCCGGGCCTTCGTACATCGTGCACACGTTCGCGCGGAGCACGTGCCTGCGCCGCAAGGCCGCTGGGCCCACGGTGGAGGCCCAGGTGCTCGCGGCCAACATCGACAAGGTGTTCATCGTCACGTCGCTGAACGCCGACTTCAACCTGCGCCGCCTCGAGCGCTACATCGACGCCGTCCTCGACAGCGGTGCTCGCCCGGTCCTCGTGCTCAACAAGGCCGATGTCTGCCCGGATCCGGCGCGGTACATCGACGCGGCGCGGGACGTCGCCCCTGCCGCGCCGATCGCGCTCGTCAGCGCGCTCTCCGGCGCCGGCCTCGACGCGCTCCGCGCCGAGATCGGGGCAGGGGAGACCATCGCCCTCGTCGGCTCGTCCGGCGTGGGGAAGTCCGCGCTCAGCAATCGCCTGCTCGGCGCGGAGGTCCAGCTCGAGGGCGCGATCCGGGCTTCGGACGAGCGTGGCCGCCACACGACGGCTCACCGGGAGCTGTTCCTGATCCCTGGCGGTGGCCTCCTCATCGACACGCCGGGCATACGGGAGCTCGGCGTCTGGTCTGCGGGCGGCAGCGCCCCGGCCGGCTTCGACGACGTCGAGGCCCACGCCGCGGCCTGCCGCTTCCGGGACTGCGCGCACGATGGCGAGCCCGGCTGCGCGGTGCTCCGTGCCATCAAGGACGGCGACCTCGATCCCGAGCGTCTCGGCGCCTACCTCAAGCTGGGTGCGGAGCGACGCCACCTCGCCGGGCAGCAGGACGTGCGCGTGAGGATCGAGGAGAAGCGGCGCTGGAAGCAGATCTCGAAGCAGATGCGCGCCAATCCGAAGCGATAAGCAGAGCCGCCCTCCCGCCCCCGGCGTCCCCGCCACGCCGCGTAGACACCCCCAGCAAATCCCCCCGCATCCTCCCCCCGCCCGCCTGCACGCACCTTCGTAACCGCTCTTTCCCATCCCTTGGAAAGGGCCCTCGGGAGGGGGTGTCGCGCGCGGGGCCGGCGGGGGAAGGGCCCCACGAACCCGAGCGCCGGCCCGCATCGAAGCCACTCGCTCCTGGTTCTCCCTCCCCGTTCAGCCGGCCATAGCCATCACAAGGCGCGAGTTCGTGGGAAGGGCCCCCCGCCGGCCCCGCGCGCGACACCCCCTCCCGAGGGCTCCCCCGCGTCCTGGAGAGCCCTCTCCGTCCCGTGTCCCGTCAGATCCCGTATTGCCGGAGCTTCTTGTGGAGCCCCTCGCGCGTGATCCCGAGCGACTTGGCCGCGTTGGTCTTGTTGTTGTTGTGCCCGCGCAGCGCTTCCAGGAGGAAGAACTTCTCGACCGCGTCCATCATCTCCTTGAGCGACCCCTTCGGCGTCCCCGCCCGCGCGATGAGCCCCTCGACCTGCCGGATCCTCGGCGAGAGCAGCTCCGGCGTCCCGAACGCCCCCGGCTCCAGCTGGATGACGATCCGCTGCACCTCGTTCTGGAGCTCCCGGACGTTGCCCGGCCAGTCGTACGCGATCATGAGCTCCATCGCCTGCTGGCTGAACCCGCCGCAGGGCTTGCCGATCTCGTCCGCGTAGCGCTCCAGGAAATGCGCCGCGAGAAGCGAGATGTCGTCGCGCCGCTCTCGCAGCGGCGGCAGGCGGATCGGGAAGACCTTGAGGCGGTAGTAGAGGTCCTCGCGGAACCGCCCCTTGGCCACCTCGTCCTCGAGGTTCCGGTTCGTCGCGGCGACGATGCGCACGTTGACGTGCTTCGGGCTCGTCGCGCCCACGGGGCGGATCTCGCCCTCCTGGAGCGCCCGGAGGAGCTTCGATTGCAGCGATAGCGGCGTCTCGGTGATCTCGTCGAGGAAGAGCGTGCCCCCGTCGGCGATCTCGAACAGCCCCTTCTTCTCCTCGGTGGCGCCCGTGAACGACCCCTTCTTGTGCCCGAAGAGCTCGCTCTCCAGGAGGCTCTCGGCCAGCGCCGCGCAGTTCTGCGCGACGAACAGCTTGTCGCGGCGGCGAGAGCGGTAGTGGACGGCGGCGGCGATGAGCTCCTTGCCCGTGCCCGTCTCGCCCTCGATCAGCACCGTGACGCGCGTGTCGACCACCTTGTCGAGCTGCCCGATCACCTTGCGCATCGCGTCGCTGTTGCCGATGATGTCGACCGCGCCCCCGCTGCCGCCCCGGCGGCGCTCCTCGCGCCCCTTGAGGAAGCTGTTCTCCTTCTGGAGCCGCTCCTCCGCGAGCACGAGCCGCTTGATGAGCCGGGCGTTCGCCACCGCGAGCGAGGCGTTGGCGGCCAGCACGAGGAGCGTCTCCAGGTCGCCGGCGTTCAGCATCCCGGGCACGCTCCGGTTGTCGGCCTGGAGCACGCCGATGATCTCCTCGCCCTTCCAGAGCGGGACGGCGAGCGTGCTGCGGATCGAGGCGCCCATCAGCGACTCGGACTGCCCGACCTCGATCGGCGCGTCGGCGGCGAGCACGGCCGCCCGCTCCTTGATCACCTTCCGGTACACGCTGCGCGTGATCGGGACCGGCCCTGCAGGCGGCCCCCCTTTGCCCGACGCGGACCGGACCCGCGTCAGCACCGGCACGAACGCCGCCGGCGCCGCGCCCGGCTCCTGGTCGTCGTCGCGCAGCACCACCGTGACGTGGGTCGAGCTCGGCACCAGCGCGAGCACCGCGTCGGCGATCTCGGCGAGCACCTCGTCGAGATCGGTCGCCGCACCGATGCGCTTCTGCGCCGCGTACATCGCGGACAGCGCGCTCGGGTCGCGCTCGATCTTCGCCTCGGCAGGCTCGATCTCGTCGAGGCGGCGGATCGAGACGACCCGCGCGTCGTCGGCCTCCTCCGGGATCTTCACCACCATCCGGGTGACCGCGTCCCCGGAGCCGAGCTCGATGACGTCCCCCGTCTGGAGGGCGAGCGCGCTGCGCCCCGCGCCGAGCTCCAGCCGCTCGCCCCGCCGCGTCACGCTCGTGCCGTTCGTCGAGCGCAGATCCTCGAGGATCACCCCGTCGGCGCCGCTCACGATGCGCGCGTGCGCCCCGGAGACGTGGCGATCGTCGAGGACGACGCGGTTGTCCGACGAGCGCCCGAGCGTGATCAGCTCGCCCTGGAGCTCGAAGGTGCGCCCGGCAGCGAGACCCTGGGTTACCTCGAGCACGATCATGGTTCGTTCTTCAGCTGGGAAGACCCCGTGACAAGGGCCGGAGTAAACCGTCAAGACGGCGGAGACGCCAGGAAAAATCAGGAGCCAGGCGCGTCAGTGGAGCTTCGCGCAAGCTTCGCGCGAGCGTCGCGCGAGCTCGGGCAAGCATCGCGTCCGGGTGGCGCCAATCAAGGAAAATCTGGACCCAGGTGATGTGCCCGCCTGCGCGCTCCATGCGCCCCGTGCGCCCCGACCGCGGACGGGGCGCACGGCGCTGCGGCGGTCACTGCGCGCGGGCGGTGAGGCGGTAGATGACCGTCTTGAAGGGCGCGTTGCCGGCGATCTTCTCGGGATCCTTCGAGGCCTCGCCGTCGTCGACGATCTTCTGCAGCTTGGTCGCGACCTCGGCGTCGCCCTTCGGCGAGAGGGCGTCGATGACCGAGACCGAGACGAAGCGGACGGCCGCGTTCGAGACCTTCGGCATCGCGTTGATGATCTGCTGCCGGACCTCGGGGGTGCCGAGCACGCCCGCCATGTAGGCGGACTTGATCCCCTGGAACTGCGTCTCCTTCGCCTGCGACGCCGGATCGCCGAGCTTGCCGACGTAACACTCGAGCTTGGTGCCGCAGGCCCCGAGCAGCTCCTTCGCGATCTTGATCTCCTTCTCCATCGACTTGCCGACCGTGCCGCCGCCGCTCGTGCGGGTGCCCGCGAGCCGATCGACGTCGGCGATCTGGTCGGGCTTCATCAGCTTGAGCGCCGTCTGCAGCGAGACGTCGCGGATCTGCGCGACGTCGTCCTCCTCGCCGCGCGCCTCGAGGCCGGTCTTCACGAGCCACGGCACGAGGCTCGCGTCGAAGAAGTTGCTCGCCGCCTCGGCGAGCATCACCCGCGCGTTGATGCCGGCCGGCGGCATCTCGAGCCCCGCGGGCGTCTTCTCGTAGGCCGCCTGGAAGGCCGCGAGGGTCTCCGGCGTCCTCGGCACCTTGGTCAGCTCGCGCGCGATGATGGCGCGCGGCACGTCGTCGGCCTTCTCGAGCGCGGCGAGCAGCGGCTGCGACGACTCCTGCCGGCCGATCGTCGCCAGGACGAGGGCGGCCGCCGCGACGTGGGCGGTCTCCGCGGCTTTCTTCTGCTCCGCGTTCGCCTTGTCGCCGCCGGCGCCCTTCAGGTTCTCGACCTTCGAGTACTCGACGAGCTCCTTCTGGTCGCCCTGGAGCAGCGCGATCGTCGGCTGGATCGCGGGCTTGCCGATCTTCGTGAGCGCCAGGATGGCCGTCGTGGCCGCGTCCGCCTTGAACGGCGACAGCACCACCTTGAGCAGCGGCACGACCGCCTTCTCGCTGCGCTGCCACCCGAGCAGCTCCGCGGCGGTGATCTGCCAGAACAGCTCGTTCCGCATCGTGCTGACGTCCTTCGGGTCGTTGATCGGGCGCCCGATCATCGTGATGAGCCCGTCTTCCCAGGACTTGCTGTTGATGTCGACCATCGCGTCGTGCACGTCGCGCGAGATCGTCGAGCCCTTGGGCTTGCCGTGCTGGAGCTTCGAGAAGACGGCCATGAGCGGCTCGGCGGCCTTCTCCGACTTCATCGCGCCGAGGCCGCGCACGGCCCAGCGGACGTCCTCCTCGGTGGACTCGGGCTTGTAGTCCTTGAGCGCCTTGATGAGGCAGGCCTCGCCGCGCGGGTCCCTCGTGTCGGAGATGAACTTGATGAGCTTCGAGTTCGTGCGCTCGTCGAGATCGCCGGCCACGCACTTCTGCGTCATCGGCTCGATGATCTTGTCGAGGAGCGGCTTCACGGTCGGGCCGGTCCGGTCCTTGTTGTCACGCGTCATCGCGTCTTCGAAGAACTGGACGAGCCGGTTGACGGAGGCGGTGAGCGTGGCCGGGTCGTCGAGCCGCTTGACGTGCGTCTCGGGGTCGTTCTCGTCGCCACATCCGACGATGACCCCTGCGGAGAGCGCCATCGACGACGCGGTGGCGGCCCCCAGGAGGAGCGAGCGAAGGAGCGGCAGGATGCTGCGTGCTGAGCGGGACATGGTGTTTCCTCCGGGACCTCGGTGATGCTGCCGGCCTGACCTCGCCGTCGCACGGTGCGCTTCAGGAGAGGCGGTCAGCGGCTAGCCTTCGTTAGCCTGAGGGGACGAAAGCGGACAAAAACAGCGCGCGGCAGGGGGCGCGGCCCCCCTTCGGCCACGACGTGGCGCCGCTCCGCCATTGGAAACGGCGAAGCCGACGCTATTCGCCGCCAGAGAACGTGTCAACGCGAGCGCGGCGCCGAGACGAGCCGGCGGATCCCCGTGGCGAAGAGGCGGTCGGGGATGACACGGCGCAGCGCGACGAGCGCCCGTGCGTCCCGGCCGACGAGGGTCCTGAAAGGCGGCGATGCGTCGTCGATGAGGCGGAGGATCGCCGCCGCGACCGGGGTGGGCGGCGACGCCTTGGCGGCGTCCTTCAGGACGATCTGCTCGATCGCCCTGGTCATCGCGCCGTAAGGGCCTTCGAGCGAGACGTGGGCGCCGCGCCGCTGGTTTTCGTAGAAAATTTCGGTCTTGAAGGTGCCGGGCTCGACGAGGCAGACATGGACGCCGAACGGGGCGACCTCCCAGCGCAGCGCCTCGCTGAAGCCCTCGACGGCGTGCTTCGTGGCCGCGTAGGCGCTCACGCCGGGGAGGCCGACGAGCCCGGAGAGGCTCGAGACGTTGACGATGCGGCCGCGCCCCGCGCCGCGCATCGCCGGGAGCACCGCGCGCGTCACGGCCATCAGCCCGAAGACGTTGGTCTCGAACTGCGCCCGGACGTCGCCGTCCGCCTGCTCCTCGAAGGCGCCGCCGACCGCGATGCCGGCGTTGTTGACGAGGGCGTAAGCGGGGCCGTGCTTCCGAAGGATCTCCCCGACCCTGTCGGGCGCGCTCGCCGCGGCGACGTCGAGCTGCTCGATCTCGAGCGTGACGCCCCGCGCGCCGGCGGCGGCGAGGAGCGCGCCGGCCTTCTCGGGGCGGCGCATCGTGGCGATGACCCGGTGGCCCGCGGCCGCGCACGCGACCGCGGTCGCGAGGCCGATGCCGCTCGAGGAGCCGGTGACGAGGACGAGGTGACCCATGACGAAGGGGCGCGAGTATAGGCGAAGCGCGACGCGGCGGGGGAGCGCGGGGCGCGCGGCGCGTGCGGCGCGTCGAAGCGCCGCCGCCGCCGCGCCGTCAGGGCAGGCGCTCAGCCGATGATCATCGCCTCGCTGAGGAGCCGGCCCTCCCTGAAGCGCCGCAGGTTCCAGCGATCGAACAGGGGGAGGGAGGCGCCCTCGGCGATGTGCTGCGCGAGGAGCTTGCCCATGACGGGCGCGATCATGAAGCCGTGCCCCATGAACCCGGAGGCCTGGTAGAAGTGCTCGACCTCGTCGACCCCGCCCACGATCGGGTTCTGATCCGGGGTGAGGTCGTAACAGCCGGCCCACTGCCGCAGCACCTTCACGCTGCCGAGGAGGGGGCACGCGGCGACGAGCGCCCGCGCGTACAGGGAGAGGAACTTGTGGCTCGACCCCATGTCGAGGCCGTCGGGGACGTCCTCGTTGGAGATGCCGCCCACGATCTCGCCGCGCATCGACTGGGAAAAATAGAGGCCGTTCGAGAGATCCGCGACGAGCGGGCCGAGCCAGGGCTTGAGCGGCTCGGTCGAGCAGATCTCGTGGCGGTGCGGGTGGTTGGGCAGCTCCACGCCGAGCATGCGCGCGATCTCGGGGCTCCACGCGCCGGCCGCGTTGACGACCTTGTTCGTCCGGATCTCGCCGCGATCGGTGACCACCGCGTCGATCCGCGCGCCCTGCGTGCGGAAGCCGAGGACGTTCGTGAAGGTGGCGATGTCGACGCCGAGCTTCTGCGCGCGCTCGGCGTAGCCCCAGACGAACGGCCAGGGGAACACGACGCCGTCGTCGGGGTTGTAGCTCGCCGCCACGACACCGTCGGTCGAGAGCTGCGGCACGATCGCGCGCGCCTCGTTGGCGGTGAGCATCCGCGTCCCGAGGCCGCACGCGTTCTGCACGGCGACGCTCTTCTCGAGCGTCCGGCGGCCCGCCTCGCTGCGCACGAGGAAGAGGTAGCCGCCCTGCCGGAACCAGATGTTGATCTTCATCTCGCGGGCGAAATCCCGGCAGATGCGGATGCTCTCCTGCATGAGCCGGATGTTGCCCTCGCTCGAGAACTGCGCCCGGACCCCGCCGCCGTTGCGCCCGCTGGCGCCGCCGCAGAGGTAGCTCCGGTCGACGACGACGATGTCGGTGATGCCGTGGTGCCGCGCGAGGTTGTACGCGATCGCGAGGCCCATGATCCCCGCGCCGATGATGACGATCTCGGCCTGCCCCCGCATCGCGCCTCAGCCGAGCTCCGACCTCGCCGCGGCGACGACGGCGGCCTGGAGGGCGCCGTTCGAGGCGATGATGCCGCGGCCGAGCTTGAGCCCGGGGCCGTTGTAGTCGATGGGCGCGCCCGAGAGATCGGTGAAGCTGCCGCCCCCCCCGAGGAGCACGGCCTCGGGCGCGCAGCTGTCCCAGAGCTTGGCGCCGCCGCCGCCGTGCACGTAGAGGTCGACCTCGCCGGTCGCGATCCGGGCGATCTTCACGCCGACCGAGCCGCAGGGGACGACCTTCGAGATGCCGAGCCGCGCGAGGAGCGGCTCGAGCTCCTTCGGCCGGTGCGAGCGCGAGACGATGAGCGTCGCGTCGGCCGGAGCGCTCACGGCCGAGACCCGGAGCGGCCTGCGGCTGCCGTCCCTCGCCTCGAGGAAGGCGGCGCCGCCCTCGCCGGCGCGACCGGCCAGCGCCTCGCCCGTCGTGGGCATCACCACGACGCCCAGCGCCGCGCGGCCGCGGTCCGCGAGCCCGATCATCACGGCGAACTCGCCGTTCCTGTCCGCGAACTCCCGCGTGCCGTCGAGCGGGTCGACGAAGAACACCCGCTCCTTCCGCAGGCGCGAGGCGAGCTCGTCGCCGGTCGGGACGCTCTCCTCGGCGAGGATCGCCTCGCCGGGGAACGCGGCCTCGAGCGCGCTGCAGATGAGCGCGTTCGCCTCGCGGTCGGCGCGGGTCACCGGGTCGCCGGGGCCCTTCATCTCGACGGCGAACGGCGTCGCGTACACGTCCATCACGATCGCCGCCGCGGCGCGCGCGATGCGGACGATCTCGTCGAGCTCCCTGTCGTTCTGGTCCATCCTGCTCACACCTCGATCCCGGCCTGCTTGAGGCGCGCGGAGAGCTCCGTGAGCGCCGTGTCCTGGAGGTAGGGCGGCATGCCGGCCTCGCGGACGAGCTGGTCGAGCTGGGCGACCGAGCGGGGGCCGAGCACGGCGGACGAGACGACGCGGTTCGCGAGGACGAAGCGCAGGGCCGCCGAGCGGAGCGAGGTGACGGCGCCCGAGACCAGCGGCCTGAGCGCGTCGAGCTGGCGGATGCGGGTCTTGAGCTCGTCGCGGGTCCACCGCTGGTAGCGGTGATCGTCGAGGTAGAACTCGCGCTCGGGGCTCCACTGGCCGGCGAGCAGCCCGTGCGCGAGCACCGATCGGGCGAGGACGCCCGCGCCGGACTCGGAGACGTCGCTGGCGACGTCGTGGAGGTCGCCGGGGAAGAAGGCGTTATAGGCGATCTCGATGACGTCGACCTCGTCGCGCAGCGCGGAGCGGGCGACGTCCGCGGAGCCGGCGCTCACGCCGTAGGCGCGGATCTTCCCGGCCTGCTTGAGCTCCTTCAGGAAGGCGAGGGCCTCCTTCGATTGCATCGCGGCCACGGTGGGGTTGTGGAGCAGGACGACGTCGACCACCTCGCGGGCGAGGCGCTCCTGCGACCGCTCGAACGCGGTGCGGAGGTGGGCCGGGTCGAACCGCTTCGTCGGGGGATCGCCGTCGCGAACGGTGCCGATCTTGGTGACGACGAACGTCGTGCCGGCGCCCTGGAGCCGCCTGCCGAGGCAGCGCTCCATCTCGCCGCGGCCGTAGACGTCGGCGGTGTCGAAGAGGTCGATGCCGACCGCGAGCGCGCGATCGATGACGCGATCGATCTCGACGTCGGCGACGGGACCGTAGCCGTCGCCGGAGAGTCCCCAGGTGCCTAGGGCGAGCTCCGAGACCTGAAGGGTCGTCTTGCCGAGGGGGCGCTTCCTCACGGGCGGCGATCTACACCAGCGCCGGGAGGGCGCCACGAAATAGGGGCGGAGCTCCGGGCACGGCGCGCCGCGTCGCGCGCCCTCTCGGAGCGGCGGAGCTGCCCCGGGGCGGGCGTCCCCCGTCGCGCCTCGGCGCGCGGTGGCAGGGCGCGTCCTCCGGAGCCTCACGCGCCGGCGCGGGTCGTCGGGCCGCCACGTCCCTGCGCGCTCGGCCACGGAACGCTCCATGCCAGAGAGCCAGGGAAGGGGAGTGATGCGGAAGCGCGCGGGGCGGCGCCGCGGGGGGCAGGGTCTTCAGGTGACATGTCGAGTCGAGCCCTGCCGATGGCCGACGAAGGGGGCTGGAGAGTATGGCGAAAGGGCCTAATGAGGCGTCGGCGGCCGAACCCATCCGCGACCGGAGGTCGCGGCCGCCCGCGGTGAGCTCCTCTGCGCGGCGCGCGCTGGAGCTCGTCGCCGTCCGAGGCAAAGACGTGCTCGGCGTCCGCCACGTGCTCGCGGAGGGGCGCGCGCACATCGGCGACACGCCCGCGTCCATCGTGCGCGTGCCGTCGGGGGAGCTCGACAGAGCGGCCCCGGTCATCGCGGAGGTGATCGGCGCCCGCTACGTGCTGCACGTCCCGCGGCGGACGCGGGCGCGCCTTCACGGCGCGGACGGGCTCGCGCGCCTCTTGACGGGCCCGGCCGACATCGAGCTCCAGGAGGGAGACCGCGCCGTGCTCGTGATCGGGACCGTCCAGATCCGCGCGCAGATCGTGCCCATCGAGATCATCTCGCGCCTGGGGGCGTCCGGCCTGCGCTGGATCGGCCTCATCGGCGCCCTCTACCTCGTCGCGCTCGGCATCTGCGCCGCCCTCGCGCCGCGCGACCGCGCCCGCCTCGACGAGGGGTCGATCCGCCGCGCTGTAGGCGAGGCCGCGGCGCAGCTGTGGGCAGAGCACGCCCCTGTGCCATGACGCGACGGCACCGCCGAACGGGCGCCGAGCGGGCCGTCACCGGCGGGTGATGCCCGCGCGTCATGGAGTGGTATTCTCTGCCCTCCATGCGATTCAAGATCGTTTTGCCCCTTCCGGCTCAACTCCTGCTCTGCCCGCTCGCCGTCCTCGGCTGTGGCGGCACGTCCGCCGAGCACGAAGACCTGAGCAGCGAGCCGCGGGGCGGGATCCTGAGCCTGCCGTCCGGCTGGAGCTCCATCGAGCCGGGCGGCGAGACGACGTGCTCGCGCGGTGATCCTTTCAAGTACTTCGTCCGTCCGGGCACCGTCAATCGCCTCATCGTCGAGTTCCGCGGCGGCGGCGCGTGCTGGGACGCGACCACGTGCTCGTTCGCGGGAGCGCTCTTCCAGGAGACGGTCGGCGAGGACGCCCTGACGACCGGGATCTACGATCATGAGAACCCGGACAACCCCTTCAAGGAGTGGCACCATGTGTACATCCCCTATTGCACCGGGGACGTCCACTGGGGCGACAACGTGGCCACGTATGGGGAGGGGAGCCAGGCCGTCACCATCCAGCACAAGGGCGCCGTCAACGTCCGCGCGGCGCTCGGCTGGATCTACGAGAACGTCCCCGCGCCAGAGAAGATCTTCGTGACGGGCTGCAGCGCGGGCGCGTATGGCGCCATCCTCTGGTCCGCGCACCTGCGAGAGCACTACAAGAGCGCGTCGGTCATCGAGTTCGCAGACAGCGGGGCAGGGATCATCACGGAGACGTTCTTCAGGGACAGCCTTCCTTCCTGGAAGCCCGAGGGCGCTTATCCCACATGGATACCTGGCCTCGACCCGGCCGAGCTCGCGCGGCTGTCGGTGCTCTACGAGAAGATCGGCGCCCATTACCCCGACATGCGCCTGTCGCAGTACAACACCGCCTATGATGAGGACCAGGTCTTCTTCTTCAACGCGATGGGCGGCGGCGACGCCCAGGCGTGGTCAGACGCCATGAGGGCAGAGATCGCCGAAATCGAGGCGTCGACGCCGAACTTCAGGTCGTTCCTTGCCGCCGGCTCCGCGCACTGCATCCTCTGGCGGCCGGAATTTTACACCCTCGAGTCGCGCGGAGCGCGCCTCGTGCAATGGCTCGACGGGCTCGCGAACGGTGCGCCGCCGCCGAGCGTCGCGTGCGACGCTTGCGGCTCGCCTTGAGCGTCGCCCGGGGGCGGGCGGCGCGGCGGCCTGGCACCGAGGGGCGGGGTGCGCGCTGGTCGGCGTCGGGCGGAGTGTGCGCGCGAGGGCGGGCGCAGGGGGCGTGGTCGCCCGCTCAGGCGTGCGCCGTCGCGGCGCCAGTTGACGCGCAGCCAGAGCTCTAGATTATGTCCGCCGCGAACGCGGGCGCGTGGGCGCATCCGCGGCGGCCCCGGAGGAAGAGCTCCGGGGGGGAGACAGAGGGATCCATGCGCACGCTTTGTATCGATATCGGCGGAACGGGGATCAAGGCCACCATCCTCGACGAGCAGGGGACTCCGATGACGGATCCCGTGCGCGTGCCGACGCCCCAGCCGGCCTCGCCGGACCCCATCCTCGACCTCATCGAGGAGATCGCCCGGGCGCAGGGGGAGTTCGATCGCGTCTCGATCGGCTTCCCCGGGGTGGTGATGGAGAACGTGACCAAGACGGCGCCGCACCTCGACAACGAGAAGTGGAAGGGCTACCCGCTCGGCGAGGCCGTCGAGCGCCGCCTCGGCAAGCCTGTCCGCGTCGCCAACGACGCGGGCATCCAGGGGCTCGCCGTCATCGAGGGCAAGGGGCTCGAGATGGTGCTCACCTTCGGCACGGGGCTCGGATGCGCGCTGTACATCGACGGCCGCTACGTGCCGAACCTCGAGCTCGGGCACCATCCGTACGGAAAGAGGGACCTGAAGTACGAGGACCGCGTGTTCGACGCCGAGTGCAAGCGCATCGGCCCGAAGCGCTGGAACAAGCGCGTGCGCAAGATGATCGAGCAGGTCGAGCCGATCTTCAATTACCGCAAGCTCTACCTCGGCGGCGGCAACGCGCGCCTGCTCGATGCCTCGCGGCTGCCCGAGAACGTCGTCGTGGTGGACAACGTCGCTGGCCTGCTCGGCGGAATCAAGCTCTGGGCCTAGCCCAGCGCGGCCGCGCGCCCGTGCGCTGGCGGGGAGGCCGGTCCCCTCGCCCGCGCGGCCTTCTCGCCTGGCCGCCTTGTCGCCTGAGACGACGCGCCGACCCTGGGGCGGGCCTGCGCGGGCGTGGGTCGCGCCGGTTCCCAAGCGGGCGTGACCGTCGTACCCTGACCCGATGAACTCGCCCGACGCACCGAAGCCCGACGCACCGCCCGCGGCCAATCCAGCGGCGGACGCTGATCTCGATCCGTTTCGCCTCCAGTCGCCGGAGACCCTCGCGAACCCGTACCCCGTGTACGCCAGGTTGCGCCAGGAAGCGCCCGTGTACTTCAGCGCGGCTTACAACGGCTGGCTCGTCACCCGCTACGACCAGGTTGCGGCGGGCTTCCGTGACCCGCGCCTGTCGGCGAAGCGCTCCAGCGCCTTCGTGACGAAGCTGCCTGACGAGGTGCGGCAGCGGCTGGAGCCCTTGCGCCGCAACCTGGCGTCGTGGGCTCTGCTGCTCGATCCGCCGGAGCACACGCGCATCCGCTCGCTGATCAACAAGGCGTTCGTGCCGCGGCTCGTCGAGGGGTTGCGCTCCCGTGTGGAGACGCTGGTCAACGAGCTGCTCGACGCGGTCGCCCCGGCGGGCCGGATGGATGTCCTCCGCGATCTCGGCGACCTCTTGCCGCTGCTCGTGATCGGCGAGGTGCTCGGTGTACCCGCCGAGGACCGGCACCGGCTGAAGGGCTGGTCCAACGCGCTCAGCGGCTTCCTTGGCGCGGGCCGGCCGACGCTGGAGATCGCGGGGGGCGCGCTGAGCGCCGTGGCCGAGCTGGAGGACTATTTCCGCGGCGTGATCGCGGCCCGGCGGCAGAGCCCCGGCAACGACCTGCTCAGCCAGCTCATCCTCGCGGAGGAGCAGGGCATGATCCTCGGCGAGCAGGAGCTGCTCTCGACGTGTTGCATGCTGCTCTTCGGCGGCCACGAGACGACGAAGAACCTCATCGGCAATGGCCTGCTCGCGCTCCTTCTCCACCGTTCCGAGCGCGAAGCGCTGCGCGGTACCCCGTCGCTGATCGGCCCGGCGGTGGAGGAGCTGCTCCGATACGACTCTCCGGTGCAGTGGATGAGCCGCGTCGCGCTCGAGGACATCGAGCTCGACGGCGTGCGGATCCCGAAGGGTGATCGCGCCTTCCTGGTGCTCGGCGCGGCGAACCGCGATCCCGCGCAGTTCCCCGACCCCGACAAGCTCGACTTCCGCCGCACCGACATCCGTCACATCTCGCTCGGCGTGGGCGTTCATTACTGTGCCGGCTCCGCGCTCGCCCGCGTCGAGGCCCAGGCTGCCATCTCCACGTTCCTGCGCCGTTTCCCCGACGCCGAGCTCTCCCCTGGGCCGCTGACCTGGCGGATGAACCCCGGCATGCGCGGCCTCACCGCCCTCCCGATAGAGCTAGGCCCGCAGAGCTCTGCCTCCTGACCTCCCTGTCCAACTCCGGACCCTCGTTCCCCAACCCGCCAGCTCCACTATGGAGCCGCCGGGGAGAGGGGAGGGGGCGCGCGGGGGCGAGGGGGAAGGGCCCCGCGGATCCGAGCGCCGGCCCGCTCCGCAGCCAGTCCCCCCAGATCTTCCTCTCCCGCACAGCCGGCCATAGCCACCACAAGGCGCGAGTCCGCGGGAAGGGCCCCCCTCGCCCCCGCGCGCCCCCTCCCCTCTCCCCGGCGGCCGTTGCGCTCTGGTCCAGGTTCTAGTTGTTGAGCCGCATCCCCGGCGCCAGCTGTCCAGGCAGCGCCACCGCCGTCGCCTCCAGCCCCGCGACCGGATATGCGCAGTAGTCCGCCGCGTAATACGCGCTGGGCCGGTGGTTCCCGCTGCTCCCGACCCCACCGAACGGCGCGGCGCTCGACGCCCCCGTCAGCGGTTTGTTCCAGTTGACGATCCCCGCCCGGGATTCCCGCCAGAACCGCTCATAGAGCTCCCTGCGATCCGAGATCAACCCGGCCGCGAGCCCATAACGCGTGCGGTTGGCCAGCGAGAGCGCCTCATCGAAGCTCCCGTAGCGCTGCACCTGCACGAGCGGCCCGAAATGCTCCTCGTCCGGTAGCTCCTTGATCGCCGACACATCGAGGATGCCGGGCGAGAGCAGCGCGGTTCCCTCCTCGAGCCGGCGCATCTCCAGAAGCACCTCGCCGCCGAGCGAGACCAGCCGCGCCTGCGCCGCGAGCAGCCGATCCGCCGCCGCGAGCGAGATCACCGCGCCCATGAACGGCTGCTCTGCGTCGTCGTACCTGCCCACCTTGAGCCGGGACGCCGCGTCGACCAGGCGCGCCAACAGCGCGTCGCCCTCCGGCGTCGCCGGCACGAGCAGCCGCCGCGCGCACGTACACCGCTGGCCCGCCGAGATGAAGGACGACTGAAGGATATGGTGGATCGCCGCCTCGGTGTTCGCGACGTCCTGGACGATGAGCGGGTTGTTGCCGCCCATCTCCAGGGCGAGGATCTTCTCCGGTTGGCCCGCCAGCTGCCGGTGCAGCGCGTTGCCCGTGCCGGAGCTGCCCGTGAAGAAGAGGCCGTCGATGCCCGGGTGACCGGCGAGCGCGACGCCGGTGCGCCTCCCCCCCTGGACCAGGTTGAGCACCCCGGCCGGGATCCCCGCCTCCTCCCAGAGCCGCGCGGTCCCCTCCGCGACCCTCGGCGTGAGCTCCGAGGGCTTGAACACCACGCAATTGCCCGCGATCAGGGCCGGGACGATGTGGCCGTTCGGCAGGTGGCCCGGGAAGTTGTAGGGCCCGAGCACGGCGACCACGCCGTGCGGCCGATGGCGCACCACGGCCGTCGCGTCGCCCGCCTCGGCCTGGCGCTCGCCCGTCCGTTCGCGCCAGGCCATCAGCGACACGTCGATCTTGCCGATCATCGTCTGGACCTCGGTGAGCGCCTCCCAGCGCGGCTTGCCCGTCTCCAGCCCGATCACGTCCGCGAGCCGGGGCTTGTGCTCGCCCAGGAGGCCGGCGAACCGCTTCACCAGCGCCGCCCGCTCCTCCAGGCCGCGATCGCGCCACGCAGCGAACGCGCCGCGCGCCGCCGTCACGGCCGCGTCGACCTGCTCCTCGCTCGCGGCGCGCCCCTCGAAGACGACCGCCTGTGTCACGGGGTTCCGGCTCGCGAACGGCTCGCCCGCGCCGGTCACCCAGCTGCCGTCGATGAAATGCGTCGACATGGTCACCTCTCTGTCGCGGAGCTCCCCCCGCGGAACACCACACGGGCTCAACAGTCCGTCCAGCCAGTATGGTTTGCGTCCACCTCGCTCCGCCAGGGTGCATCGTACCAGAGGCCGGCGCCCCCAGGGCTCGCGCGCCCCCGGGCGGAACATCGCGCCGGCGACCGCCCAGGAAAGATGGGGCCGCTCGCCGAGCTCGCCAGGGCTTCGCCGCGTCAGGGGGGGACCACAACATCATGTGTTCCGGCGCGACTGAGCCCCAACCAGAGGGGGCCGCTCGGCCAGTTGCTCTCTTGGTGAGAATCCAGGAGCCGAGATCTCAATGCGCCTCGTGCTCGACCGTTCCGAGTCCGCTCGCGGCGGGCGCGCGACATTCACGGGGATGCACCGTGGCGAACAGGTGTGCTGAGCGTGATTGCGCGTTGGATCACGCTCCGGGCGCACTGCAGCAGGGCGCTCTCCACGCCCGGTGACACCAAGTCTTGACGGTCCTGTGGCTGGCGTGGAGACGTGCTCATGTCAGTTTTCCCGCCGATGCATCACACGGTGGCTATCTCAGACATCCATCTATGTGAGCTCGAGCCGTCCGACGGTCTCTGGATGCGCTATCGGCAGGCGCCGTACTCCCCGGACGGGGAGATTGCGGTGATGCTCGACGCGCTCCGGGGAGAGGTCCGGAAGGGGACGGGCAGCTCCGGAGGGCCCGGCGCGGAGCGCGACGAGCTGACGCTGGTCCTGAACGGCGACATCTTCGACCTGGATGCGCCTCGGGTGATCGGCAACGAGAGCGTGGTCCACGACCTGCCGCGCACCGCCGAGCACGCCGTGCCGGCGATGGAGGCCATCCTGCGCGATCACCCGGTGTTCGTCGCGGCCGTCGGCCGGATCGTCGCGGACGGGCACACCGCGGTCTTCGTGGCGGGCAACCACGACATCCAGCTCACGCTGCCCGAGGTGCGCGAGGCGGTGCAGCGGAGCGTCGTGGACGCGGCCATGCACGAGCTCGCCACCCGGGACGGCGGCCTTCCGGCGGGATCGACCGAGGACCTCCGCGCGGCGCTCGCGGCGCGGGTGGTCTTCCGCGCCTGGTTCCACCGCACGCACGACGGCGTCATCGTCGAGCACGGCAATCAGTACGACTCGTACTGCTCTTATCGCTACCCGATGGCGCCATTCGGCCGGAATCCGGGGGAGATCCAGCCGACGATGGGCTCGCTCGTGAGCCGCCTGCTCGTGTCGCGGATGGGGTACTTCAACCCGCACGTCGACTCGTCGTTCATGCTCTCCGGCTTCGGCTATCTCTCTCACTGGACGCGGTACTACCTGTTCTCTGGCCGCTCCCTCGTGCTCGCCTTCGGCGTGGGCGCGCTGCGCACGATGATCGAGCTCGTGCGCCGGCGCGACCCGAGCCGCCGGGCGCTCCGGCGCGCGGACCTCGCCGCGGCCGCCCGCGAGACGGGCGCGCCTTTCCCCGCCGTGGTCAAGCACGCGCGGCTGTTCGCGCGGCCGGCCGAGGACTGCCTCGGCCGCGTGGCGCGCGAGCTCTGGCTGGATCGCCTCGGGCTCGCGGCGGTCGGGATCCTCGCGGCGCTCGCGTGCCTGTGCTGGATGCCGGGGGGGCTCGCGGCGGCGGCGTTGCTCGCGCCGACGCTCCTCGTCGCGTACGAGTGCACGGTCCCGAAGCCCACGCTCGACGCCGTCTGGCAGGGCGTGAACCGGGCGGCGCGGTCCGTGGCCAGGGCGCACGGCGCCAAGGCCGTGATCTTCGGGCACACCCACAACCCGGAGGGGAGCTGGGAAGGCGGGGTGTTCTTCGGGAACACCGGCTCCTGGTCCGCGGCGTTCGAGGACATCGCGTGCACGCAGCCCGTCTTCGAGGCGCGCCCGCTCGTCTGGTTGCGGTCCGAGGACGATGCGGGTCCCGAGGCGCCCCTGTCGGGCGGCCTCGTGATGTGGAAGGACGAGCGGTTCCAGCCCTGGAGAGCCGATGCGAGGCCGTCCGTGCCGAAGAAGGCCGAGATGGCCAAGCGCCCGCGCCCCGCCGCGCTTCGGCCCCAGGCCACGGCCGCGCTGCGCGGCTAGGCTGCCGGCGCTCATCACCCTGGTGTACCTGGCTCGCTGGGTCGTCCTCACCCCCGGCAGGACCTTGGATGGGCAGCGAGCTCCGCGCCGCCGCCTTCAGACCCGGAGAGCCTCGCGCCTGCCACCCTCACGGCGCCTCAGCCCAGCACCGCCCCGTAGAAGTCGCGCGGATCCATCTGCTCGGGGAAGACCGAACAGCCGCCGTCGTTGATCTCGATCACCGTAGTTCCACCGCGCTCGAGCCGGGCCACGTCCGCCGTGAAGAACGGGGAGCCGATGACCTGCCCGAGATGGGCGAATTGCTCCGGAAGATCGAGCGTGGAGTCCACGTCGTAGTACGGCGCGTGCGCCACGAGCCGCCCCTCCCAGAACACGAGGCGGTGCTCGTCGGTCACGCGGCGCTGGCCGGGCGCCCAGCCGGGCAGCGTCGCGAGGTCGAGGTACTTTCTCACGACGAACCCCCGCTCGAAGCGGTCCCCGCGGAGCTCCAGGATCTTCTCGCACACCTCGGCGAAATCGTCGTACGTGGCGCCCTCGGGCACAAAGCACGCACGATGCCAGAGCTCCTTGACCGATTTCACGTGGTCCTTGACCACCCACGGCGGCGGCCCGAGCTCCAGGGCCACCTCCCACGCTTCCCGGATGTCTTCGCCTTCGGTCCACCGCGTGGGCGCCGTCTTGTCGCCGAGCAGCGGGACGTAATTGGGCATGTACATCGCCTCGGCGAAGCTCTCCGGATCGACGACGAGCTCCTCGCCGCGGTCCTGCATGGCCTCGTACAGGCCCGTGTATTCTTCTTCGCTCAACATCCATCCCCGGTAGAGCCACGTCCGGTGCCGGGGCCTCGGCAGCCGGCGCAACGCGCGCTCCGGCTCGCCATTCACGACGGGATCGAGCGGGATCGCATAGGACTCGATGCCGAGCTCCTCGGCGGCCAGCACGTCGATCTCGAAGCGATCCTCGGCGAACTGAGGGACATGGGGTCTTCCGAAGAGGATGGTGACGTCGCTCATGGAGTCCTCCTGGGTGCCGCCGCGCCCGGGTCCGGGTCGGCGCGGCGGACAAGGTGGATCCACGTTCGCGAAGAACCAGTCTTGCGAAGAGCGATCGCTTGCGAGAGGATAGACTCAACGGGGGCGAAAATCGGGTCTTTCAGCGCCTGTCGGGTTGAGCCCAGCGCGCCCGGACGATAGAGTCGGCTCGGACCTCGGCCCTGGGGAGCTCCCCGGCGCGATCCGCGGAGTGGACGACGCATGAGCCTCAGCGAGCGCGAGGGGATGGCGCTGACGCAGCCCGCATGCGGCGCGCCCGCCTCGACCGAGGCGGGTAGCGCGCCGCCGGCCGGCGCGGCGTCGGACGTCACGTTCAGGCTGCGCGAGACCCCGGGCGCCACGGCCCCCGAGCTGCCGCCCATCTCCGTCACGGCCCCCGAGCGCCTGTCCGCGGAGGAGCGCTACGAGGACCTCGGCTGCATCGGGCGCGGGGGCATGGGCGAGGTGCGCCGCGTGCGCGATCGCATCCTGGGGCGCGTGCTCGCGATGAAGATCCAGTCGGCCGAGACGCGCGACGCGACGCCCGATCGCGCCCGCTTCCTCGCCGAGGCGCGCCTGACCGCGGCGCTCCAGCACCCCGGGATCGTTCCCGTGCACGAGTGCGGCGAGCTCGCCGACGGGCGGCTGTGGTTCACGATGAAGGAGGTCCGCGGGCGCACGCTCGGCGAGGTGATCGCCGAGGCGTACGCGGCCGGCGGCGGGAGCCTCTCGCCCGTCGCGCTGCGGCGGGCGGTCGACACGTTCCTCCGCGTCTGCGAGGCCGTGGCGTACGCGCACAGCCGAGGCGTGATGCACCGCGACCTCAAGCCCGCCAACGTGATGATCGGCGAGTTCGGCGAGGTCCTGGTGATGGACTGGGGCCTCGCGCGGCCCTCCGCGCCGCTGCGCGCCTCGCCCGGGGCCGCGGGCGCGGCGGACGTGATCGAGGCGGCCCCGCTCACGCAGCCCGGCGAGGTGCTGGGCACGCTGCTCTACATGGCCCCGGAGCAGGCGCGAGGCGAGGGCGATCGCCTCGGCGCGGCGAGCGACGTCTACGCGCTCGGCGTCGTGCTCTACGAGATCCTCGCCGGGCGCCACCCCTACGGCGGCCAGCCCGCGGCGGTCTGGGGCGCGCTCCTCACCGGCGGGCTCAGGCCGGTCGAGGCGAGCGCCCCCCACGAGGTGCCCGCGGAGCTCGCGGCGATCTGCGCCCGCGCGATGGCGCTCGCCCCGGAGGCTCGCCACCCGGACGCGGCCGCGCTCGCGGCCGACGTCAGGAGCTGGCTCGACGGCGCGCGGCGGCGCGAGCGCGCGCTCGCGATCGTGGACCATGCCCGCGCGATCCGGCCGGAGATCGAGGCGACCCGGGCGCGCGCCCGGGCGCTGCGCGACGAGGCGCGGGCGATCCTCGACGGCCTGAGCTCGTTCGATCCGGCCGAGCAGAAGGCGCGCGGGTGGCGGCTCGAGGACGAGGCGGAGCGCCTGGAGCGGGAGGCGTCGCTCGGCCAGGTCGAGTGGATGCAGGTCCTCCGCTCGGCGCTGAACGAGGCGCCGGATCTCCGCGAGGCGCACGAGGCGCTGGCCGATCACTACGCCGAGGAGCTCGCCCAGGCCGAGGAGGCGCGGGATCCGCGGGGCGCGGCGCGCGCCGAGGCGCTCCTCCGGCAGCACGACCGCGGGCGCCACGCGGTGCTGCTCGCCGGCGACGGGGCGCTCACGCTGGCGACCGTTCCCGCGGGGGCGCAGGTCTCCCTCCACCGCTACGTCGAGCGCGACCGGAGGCTCGTGCCCGAGCTCGCGCGCGAGCTCGGCCCGACGCCCCTGCTCGAACTGGCGCTCCCGCGCGGCAGCTACCTCCTCACGCTGCGCGCGCCGGGGTACCACGACGCGTGGTATCCCGTGCTCATCGAGCGCGGGCGGCGCTGGGACGGCGTCCGGCCAGGCGGGGAAGGGGCCCACCCGGTGCGCCTCCTTCGCCTCGGCGAGCTCGGCGAGGACGACCTCTACGTGCCGGCCGGCTGGTTCCTCGCCGGCGGCGATCCGGACGCGGGGGACAGCCTCCCGCGGACGCGGCTCTGGTGTGACGGCTTCATCGTCCGGAGGCACCCGGTCACCAACGCCGAGTACCTCCGCTTCCTCAACGCGCTCGTCGCGAGCGGGCGGGAAGCCGAGGCCCTCGAGTGTTGCCCGCGCCTCTCGCTCGGCCGCGCCGCCTCGGGATCGAGCCCGGACTCGCTCCGGTTCGAGCGGGGAGACGACGGCCGCTTCCGGCTCGGGTGCATCCAGACCGACGTCCAGGAGGAGCCGAGGATGCCCGTCGCGTTCGTCCACTGGCGGGCGGCGATGCGTTATGCGGCGTGGTACGCCGCCGGGACGGGCGCGCCGTGGCGCCTCCTGAACGAGCTCGAATGGGAGAAGGCGGCGCGGGGCGTCGACGGCCGGTGCATGCCCTGGGGTGATTTCCTGGAGCCGACCTGGGGTTGCATGCTGGGCAGCCACGAGGGCGTCGCCGGCCGGCGGCCCGTCGACGACTTCCCGCAGGACGAGAGCCCTTATGGCCTGCGCGGCGCGGCGGGCAACGTGCGCGACTGGTGCATCAACGCGTGGAAGCGCGAGGGGGCCCGGACCGAAGCGGGGGTCGTGCTGCTCGATCCGGCGGACGACGGCGACGCGGATTTCCGCGCGGCGCGGGGCGGCGCGTGGTCGACGTCGCCGAACCTCTGCCGGGCGGCGGGGCGCTTCGCGGGCAAGCCCGGGGATCGCTTCGGGGGGATCGGGTTCCGGCTGGCGCGCCCGGCGCCGGGGTGAGCGGCGCAGCGCTCCGCCTCCCTGCGCTGGAGGCCTGCCCGGGCGCGCCTGGGGCGGCGCCCCCGGGCGAGGCGTCAAGCGCGCGGGCCGCTCACGCGGGCCTCATCACGCCATGATAGTGGTGCCAGGCGCCCTGAGGGTCGATGTGGCGCGGATCGATCGACGGCGTATCCCCCACGAACACCTGCGTGAAGTTCACCTTGCTCGGGGTGCTCTGGAAGATGAGGCCGTTCTGGGGCCGATCCATCTTGTACCAGATCGCGTTGCGCAGCTCGCCGGCGCTGCCGAGCTCCACGAGGAGGCCGATCCGGCGCCCGAGCGGCCCGTCCGGATCGACGGCCCAGTAGAGCGCGCTGGCCGGAGAGGTCGGCTGGTAGATGCCCTGAGTCCACTGCTGCGCCGACGCCTCCTGGCCCGTCGCGAGGACGCTGCCCCCGACGAGCCAGTCCCGGAACTCCTTGGGGTAATCCGGCGCTCCCGGGCGGTTCGTGAACCCGAACGAGACCAGGGTGATCAACCTCGACTTGATGGGGGCGAGCCTCGACCAGTACTCGGTCTTCGCGGTGTACCCGCCGGGGGGTGTCATGCCCGTCACGGCCAAGTGGAGGAGCGGGTTCCCGGTGCTCGTCTCGATGAAGCGGAGCTTCGAGTCGATGGGGATCTGCGTTTGGTCCGGCTGATCCGACCCCGTGGGCAAGACGTATCCCCGCGTGACACCCAGCTCGCCCGTGCTTGAACCAATGTTCATGGCTTGATGAACTCCTCGTCTCGTGCGTGGAACCTCGAAATGTTGGCCGGTTTGTCCGGCGCGAGCGCGACCTCCGGAGGGGCGGACCTCGCCGGGCGCGCGCTCGCGCCGGGGGTTCACAGGAGACCCACGGTGATCGGCTGGAAGAAGACCTGGACGCCGGTCCTGGTCCCCGCCTCGTTGCCCTTCGTGTCGCCGACATAGTCGAGCAGCGAGACCAGGCTGCCGGTGGAGAACGAGAAGAGGTCGTGGGCGTGGTTCGTGTCGAGGTACTCGTGCTCGAAGTACGTGGGGCCGAGGATCCCGGTGATCTCGCGGGGCGCGGTGTAGAGGTGGAACCAGCCGGTCCCCTCGGCGCGCGTCCAGTCGCTCTTCGTCTCGATGGCGTCGATATGGACGGACGCCCAGACCTCGTTGCCATTGAAGACGTGGAGCTCCACTTCCAGCGTGGTGCGCGGCCCGTGACCGCCGAAGTCGGCATCACCACCGACGCGCGGCGGGACGTAGAACGGCGTCTCCGAATGAAACGTCACCGCCGAGGAGAAGGCGACAGCGTCGCTGGCCGCCGACTGCTCGACCGCGTCCGGCGAGGCGAGATCCTCTGCGGCCGACTCTCCAGCGGGCGTCACGGCGCAGCCAGCGAGCAACGAGAAGGACAGCGAAGCGAACAGCGCACGCATCATGATAGAGCTCCCTTCGAGGTGTGCCTGCGCGCTCTCCTGCCGAGATAGCGGCGCTGCGCGCGGCGATTGGCCTTTCAGCAGGCGTCGTGCCACCGCGAGGAAACGAGGATCCGTGCAGGATCCGAGGCGCTCTCGCGTCGCGGCGCCGCAGGTCGGGTCACCCTCGCTCGACTTGAGCAAGACCTGCGCGAGCGGCGCTTGCGCGAGCGCCGCGCGGCGCATCCTCAATCAGCCTTCCCGAGTGTGGACCTCACCTCGCCGTCCGACAGGATGTTGAAGCTGTAAATATTTGCTCACACTTGATGCGTGGGGTCGGCGCTCGGCGGGTGAGCTCTGCATTGAAAGTGCGAGACAAGGTGTGATATATGTCGCCCATGAAGGTTGGGGGAACTCATCTCATCACAGTTGCCGCGTTTCTCGCCTGTGGGTGCGCCTCCTCTTCGCCGCCCTCGACGCCGGAGCGCCTGGGAAGCGGTGCCCCGGTAGTGGCCGTCGCTCAGCCGGCGGCCCCGGCCGGCGACACCGCCGCGGCGGGCCCTGCCGGTCCCCGGAGCCGCCGCTACCCCTTGGAAGAGCTGCGCAGGGTGGCCCGCGTCGCGTCCGCGCGTTGCAAGAAGGCGAATGCGTCCTCGGACTCGGCGTGTCTCCTCACCGAGGCCACACCATTCCTCAAATACCGGCCCGAGGACCCGGATTGCCGTTACGTGTCGGGGACCGCGCTGTCCGTCGCCGAGTGCTCCGATTTCGAGGAGGGCTGCCAGAGCGTGGACGCGAAGGATCTCGACCACCAGCTCGCGGCCCTGCAGAACGCCGGCAAGGACTGCAATCGCGAGCCGACCGACTCCGAGCGGGCAGAGCTGCTGAAGCTCCTCGGCACGAAGTGAGGCGCTGCGCCCCCGGCGCGCGTCAGCGCGTGGCCTTGCCCTTGCGCGGCCGCGGGATGCCGTAGGCGCTCAGCCGGGCCACGAAGGTGCGGCGGGGCATGCCGAGGAGCGCCGCGGCCTGCGTCTGGTTCCCCGCGCACTGCTCCAGCGCGTCGACGATCCGCCGCCGCTCGATCGCGTCGAGCTCGCCCCGCAGGCCGCCCCCGCCCTCGGCCGGGGGGGGCGCGGTGGCCTCGGCGGGCACCGCCGCGGGGCGCGCCTCGGCGGGCGCCGCCGCGGGGCGCGCCTCGGAGGGCGGCAGCGCGGCGGCGGCGTCGAGCAGGAGGTGCTCCGGGAGCAGCGTGTCCCCGCCGGAGAGCACGACCGCGCGCTCGATGACGTTGCGCAGCTCGCGGATGTTGCCGGGCCAGCGGTGCGCCTCCAGCGCGGCGAGCGTCTCGGGGGCGAACGCCGGCGCCGGGCGCCCGACGGCGCTCGCGGTCCGGTCGGCGATCGCGCGCGCGAGCGGCGCGATCTCGGCGATGCGCGCCCGGAGCGGCGGGATCGTCAGCGCGATGCCGTTCAGCCGGAAGAACAGATCCTCCCGGAAAGCGCCCCGCTTCACCTCGGCGGCAAGATCGCGGTTCGTCGCCGAGAGGAAGCGCACGTCGATGGGCCGCGGGCTCAGGCCCCCGACGCGCATCACCTTCCGTTCCTCGAGCACGCGCAGGAGCTTCACCTGGATGCTGGGCGGCAGCTCGCCCACCTCGTCGAGCAGCACCGTGCCCTTCTCGGCCGTCTCCAGGAGGCCCGGCTTCGCCTGGACCGCGCTCGTGAACGCGCCCCGCTCGTGGCCGAACAGCTCGCTCTCGAGGAGCGACTCCGAGAGCGCCGCGCAGTTGAGCCGCACGAAGGGCCCCTGCGCGCGCGGCGAGCGCCGGTGGATGTGCTCGGCCAGCACCTCCTTGCCGGCGCCCGTCTCGCCGAGCAAGAGCACGGTGATCGGCGCGCCGGCCACGCGCTCGGCCAGCGCGTAGAGCCGCTCCATGGCCGGGTCGAGCACGATGGGCTGGCCCGGCCCCTGGCCCGGCGCCGCGCTCGCGGCGCCCTCGCGCGGCAGGATCACGATCAGCGTCGAGCCGAGGTTCACCGCGTCCCCGACCGCGAGCTCCATCGTCTTGCCCTGCTCGGGCTGGAGCTCCAGGAGCTTGGTCGTCGGCCCGGCGCTTCGCTCGCGGCGGAGGCGGGTCCCGTTCGCGCTCCCGAGGTCCTCGATCGCGATGGGCGGGCCGAGGTGGATGATCGCGTGCCGGCGCGAGACGGAGCTGTCGTCGATCGGGACGTCGTTCTCCGGCGACCGGCCGAGCGACACCCGGCCCTCGGCAGGCAGCGGGTGCCGCGTCACGCGGCCCCCGGCGAACACCGCGAGCTCCAGGGCGCCCTGTACATCGTTCCGGGTGGACTTCGCGGCGGCCACGGTTCTCTCCCTGTTCACTGCGGCTGGTTTTACCTCGTCGCGCCGCCCCCGTCTGCTCGCGTCTCGAGCCACGCGCGCGCGAGCGCCAGCGTGCGTACGTGCGCGTTGATGTCCTCCAGAAAACTCCGCCGGTAGGCGGGATCCGCGATCTTGTCGGCGCGGGCGAGCAGCTCGGCGCGCGCCTCGCGGAGGACCTCACGGGCCGCCTCGACCTCGCCGCTCTCGTGGAGCGCCTCGGCCAGCAGCGCGGGGACCACCTCCTGCCGCAGCACAAAGAGACACGCGGTCGACCGCTCCAGGGCGAACGCCTCGCGGGCCAGCGCGGCGGCCTCCGCCGCCCGCCCCTGCCGGAGCCGGATCTCGGCGAGCAGCGAGAGGCGCACGGACTGAAAGAAGGGCACCAGCCTGGCGGCATCCCCGACGGCGCGCACCTCCTCCTCCGCCCCGGCGAGATCCCCTCGCTCGAGGCGGCATTCCGAGAGGAGCAGGCGCGCCTGCGTCGTGTAAGAGAACCCGCTGGAGGCCGAGGCTCTGCGGAGCATCGTGCCGGCCTGCTCCTGCGCTTCCGTGACCCGCCGCTGCTCCAGCAGCCCCATGATCCGGAACGAGAGCGCCGTCAGCGCGACGTAGGCCGGCGCGTGCTCCACCGCGAGCAGCGCGTCGAAGGCCTGCTCGGCGAGCTCGAAAGCGCCGAGCCTCAGCTCGTTCTGGGCCGCATACAGCCGCACCATCATGATGTGGAAGCGATCGCCGAGGGCCTCGATGTGCTCCTTCGCGGTGCGGCACCGCTGGAGCGCTCCCCATGCATCTCGCTCGGCGTGGGCGCACCACCACGCCCGCACCATGTCGATCGCGGCCCAGGCGATGTGATCATCCCCCGCGATCGGCGCGACGTCCTGCTCGATCCTGTGCAGGTAGCGCCGCGCCAGGTCGGGCATCCCCTCCCAGAGCACGGCGTGGAAGGTGATGGGGGTCCAGGTGACCAGCACCAGCCGGGGATCGACGGGGAGATCCGCGGGGGGCGCGCGCTGGATCAGGTCGCGGGCGGCCTGCCGGTCACCCGCGTAGACCGCGCCGAGGAGCGCGATCGCCAGGGCCCTCCCGTGGTGCTCGCTGCCTGGCGACAAGCTCTCCAGCGCAGCGAGCGCGTGCGCGCAGGACTGCGCCAGGTCGTCGAGGTGGAACAGCAGCTCCGACAGCAGGATATGGAGCTCGGCCAGCACCTCCCCCGCGGGCTCGCAGGCGATACCCCGCCGGGCGCGCGCGAGCACCGCCGGCACATCGGCCGCGAGCCGCGCCTTGTCGGCCGCCTGCAGGTAGAACCCCGCCGCCCGCGCCGTCTCCCCGCCGCGCTCGAAATGCTCGGCCAGCACCATCGGATCCTGCTCGCCCGCCTGGAGGAGCCATTCCCCCGCGAGCCTGTGCCCGACGCGCCTGTCGCGGTCGGTGAGCATGGCGTAGGCGCCCTCCCGCAGGAGCGCGTGCCGGAACGCGATCTCCTCCTGGCCCGCGAAGCACGGCGTCCGACGGCGCTCGAGGATCTCGCGCTCGAAGAGCTCGGCCCAGGCGTCGTTCTCCCGCGCGCCGGGCGCCGGGGAGCCCGAGAGCGCGCGCACGCCCCAGGTCCAGCACACCTCGCCAAAGACGCTCGCGGCCCGGAGCAGCCGCCGCTCCTCCGACCCCAGCGCCGCGAGCCGCGCCTCCACCATCCCCAGCACCGTCTCCGGCAGCGCGCCGCCCCGCCCCTCGGCGACCGCCCGGATCAGCTCCTCGAGGTAGAACGCGTTCCCGTCGGCCTGCGCCACGATGGTGGCGGCGGTCTGCGCGTCGATCGCCTCGCCGAGCGCGCTCCGCACGAGCAGCTCGGCGGCCCGGGCGGGCAGGGGGCGCAGCTGGATCTCCGAGCGCCCCCGCTCCACCCAGAGCCGGGGGAAGAGGTCGTGGACCTCGGGCCGCGCGAAGGCGACGACCACGAACGGCCGATCGCAGAGCTCACGCAGCGCCCGATCGAAGATCCGCACCGAGGGTGCGTCCCCCCAGTGCAGGTCTTCCAGCACCACCAGCATGGGCTGCGCGTCCGTCACCGCGCGCGCATGATCGAGGTACGCCTGCTCGACGCGCTCCGCCATGAGCGCCGGGCTCTGACGCGCCGCTCGCAGGAGCGGCCGGTCATCGTCCGGGAACGGCGCGCCGATCAGCTCTCCGAGGAACGCCGCCACCCGCGGGCGATCGGCCTCGGCGAGGAGGCGGCACGCGGCTCGCTCGAGCTTCTCGCGGCGCGCCGGGGCGGCCTCGCCCGCCGCGATCCCGAGCGCGTTGCGCAGCGCCCCGGCCAGCATCGCGAACGCCGAGCCCGCGCCGATGGAGTCGCCGCGGCCCACGCCGAGGTCCATGGCAGGGTAGCGCCGCTTCAGCAGCTCCAAGAGCTCGTGGCGCAGGCGCGACTTGCCCATCCCCGCCGCCGCAGTCACCAGCGCCACCGCGGCCTGCCGATCCTCGAAGCTCCCCTCGACGGTCTGGAGGAGGCCGCGCAGCTCGCGGTCGCGGCCCACGTAGGGGCTCGGCCTGCCGAGCAGCTTGCGCGCCGCCTCGCCGACCTCGCGCTCCGCCAGCAGCCAGAGCGCTCCCCCTTGCTCCAGCACGTCGAAGCGCATGTCGAGCAACGCCATCGTGATCGCGTCGATCTGGACGCCCTCGTGGCGCTCCTCGCGCCCGTCCGCGCGGCCGGCCCGCGAGGGCGCCTCGAACAGCGAGGCCGCCCGCTCCAGCACCTCGCCGAGCGGTATGCGCCCCGTGTCCTCGGCCCGGCCCGTCACCAGCGCGACGTTCCACGCGCCCGTCGGCAGGGTCGCGTGGATCCGCAGCGCGCAGCGGGCCGCGAGCGAGGCCGCGTCGGTCGCGCTGCCCGCGCCGGTCACCGTCGCCACCACCGTCCCGTCGCAGAGCTGCTCCACCCGCGCGCCCAGCGGGGCCGCGACGCACCGCACCTGCGCGAGCGCGTCGAGGGACACCGCGCTGAGCGGCACGGTCTCCTGCAAGGGGCTCGGCCGCTCGCGGACCGGCTGGATCGCCACGATCGAGATCAGCCGCTTCTCGTCCCCGGTGATCGGCGCGACGCTCCGATCCGCCGGGGTCGCGCCGCCGCTCGCGTCCCTGATCCCGTCGAGGAGCTGCGCCACCGCGGCGCCCTCGCCCGGCCGCGCGGCCGGCTCCTTGGCCAGCATCCGCGCCACCAGGTGATCGAGCTCCGCGGGCATCTCGGGCCGCAGCTCCCGCAGGCGCGGCGGCTCCTCCATCAGCAGCTTGGCGAGCAGCGCCATCACGTGCTGCCCGTGGAACGCCGGCAGCCCGGTCAGGCACTCGAACAGCACGCAGCCGAGCGAGAAGACGTCGGCGCGCGCGTCGAGCAGCGCGTGGTCCCCCCGCGCCTGCTCCGGCGCCATGTACCCGGGCGTGCCGAGCACGTTGCCCGTCTGCGTCAGCCGCGTCGCCGCCGCGTGCAGGCGCGCGATCCCGAAATCGAGCACCTTCACGCGCTCGATCGAGCCATCCACGAGGAACAGGTTGCTCGGCTTGACGTCGCGGTGGACGATCCCGCGCGCGTGCGCCGTCCCGAGCGCTCCGGCCGCGGCGCGCACGACGGCGAGCGCCTCCTCGAGGCGCAGCGCTCCGCGCAGAAGGCGCTCCGAGAGCGTCTCCCCCGCGAGCCACTCCATCACGAGGTACGGCTGACCCGACGGCGCCGTCCCGTGGGTCACGTAGCGCACGATGTGCGGGTGCTCGAGGCCCGAGAGCATGTGCGCCTCGTGGACGAAGCGCGCCGCCGAGTGCGCGTCGGCCTCGCGCAGCAGCTTGAGCGCCACGGTCGCGCCGCTCGCCCGGTCGCGGGCCCGGTAGACCGTCCCCATCCCTCCGGCGCCGGCCAGCGCGTTCACCTCGAAGCGGCCGTCGATCACGCTGTCCGGGAGCATCGAGGAGGAGCTTGCCTCCTCGCTCGCCGCCGCCGCAAGGGCGGCGACCCGATCCACGTCGGGCCAGCGAGCCTCCGGTCCGGGGCGGCTCGATTGCGGGTGATGAGGCGGATATGATACGTCTCGCGTGATGATGCCTGGGGGGTTGTTGCTCGTCCTCGCCGGCGCATGCGCGCTCCTCGCGGGCGCGTGCTCCGGAGCGCCGCAGCCCGCCGCGGGCCCGCGGGCCGCGGGCGCCTCGAGCGCCGAGCCCGCCCGCCCCCGGATACCCATGTATCCGGCGGCCGAGCTGGACCGGATGGCGCGCATCGCCGCCGCGCGCTGCAAGAAGGCGAACACGCCGTCGGACGCGGCGTGTCTCGTCACGAACGCCTCCACCTTCCTGAGGTACCCACCCGGGGATCCCGATTGCCGCTATGTCGCGGGGACCGCGCTCTCGGTCGCCGAGTGCTCCGAGTTCGAGGAAGGATGCCTGAGCGTGGATCCCCAGGATCTCGTCCGCCAGCTCGATGTCCTGCAGAGCGCCGGGAAGGATTGCCAGCGCGAGCCGACCGACGCCGAGCGCGCCGAGGTGCTGCGGCGCGCCGGCGTGAAGTGACGCGCGGGCCCGAGGCGAGGGCGCCAGCCTGAAGCGCTCTAATTCAGCGTGGGAATGTCCCCGTCCTGCCACTTGGCCGCGTCGAACGTGAAGCTCTCGGTGAACAGGTCCGCCGTGCTCACGGACTGTCCCTTGAGGAACCGGTCGACGAGCTTGTTCCAGTACTCCACCGCGGCGAGGAGGCTGACCTCCTTCCTGCGGCAGGCCCAGTCGGCCTTCGAGGTCGCCTTGGTGCCGTCCAGGAAGGTGAGCGGATCGGGGCATCTCTTGAACACGAGGCGAGGGAGGCGAGGAGCAGACTCGCCGAGGAGCACGTGGCGAATCGTGGATCAGCGACGTTTCCAGGTACGAATCACGTACCTTGACCGGCGTGAATTCCAGCGGATGGCGGGGCTGATCCTGGTGGAAGCGAAAACTCGCCAGTCGAGAAAATTGCGACTGGAGAGGATTGCGATGGGCTAGGAAGTTTCCGCGCTGCCCGCCGCGGCGTCCACCGTGGTGTCGAGCGCGATCGCCTCGGTACGGTCGACGTCGGCCGCGACGCGGGCGAGCTTCGCGCGGATGCCGCTCACCGCGTCGGCGCCGAGCGGCAGGCGGAGCGGCATCGGGTCGAGGCCGATCGCATCGACGATCGCGCGCGCCGCCTTCGCTGGATCGCCCGGCTGCGATCCGTCGGACCCGGCCGCGTACGCGCGCGTCGCGCCGACGGTGGGCGCGTAGGCGTCGAGCGCCGGCATCGACCGGAAGGCGCCCCCGAAGAGGCGCGTGCGGAACGCGCCCGGCTCGACGATGAGGACGCGGACGCCGAGCGGCGCGAGCTCGGCGGCCATGCACTCCGAGAGCCCCTCGAGCGCGTGCTTCGCGGCGCAGTAGGCGCCGAAGCCGGGCCCCGTCGTGAGGCCGCCCATGCTCGTGATCTGGACGATCGCGCCGCTCTCGCGGCCGCGCATGTGCGGCAGCACCTCGCGGGTGAGCGCCACGGCGCCGAAGAACATCGCCTCCATCGCGGCGCGGAGCTCCTCCTCGCTGGTCTCCTCGACCGCGCCGACCAGGCTGTAGCCCGCGTTGTTCACGAGCACGTCGATCCGGCCAAAGCGCGCGAGCGCCGCCGCGACGCCGCTGCGGATGTCGTCCGGCTTCGTGACGTCCAGCTTCACGACCTCGACGCGCCCTGGCGCCTCGGCCGCGAGGCCCGCGAGCGCGCCCTCGCCGCGCGCCGCCGCCACGACCGAGTCGCCACGCCGGAGCGCCTCCTCGGCGATCGCGCGGCCGAAGCCCGAGGACGCGCCGGTGATGAACCAGATCCTGGATCCGCTGTTTGCAGTGCTCATGGGTCTCTCTCCTCTGCCTTCGACGGGGAGCCTACGCCGCGGCGCTGCGCCGAAGAACGGGGTGAATCTGCACGGGATGTTAAGCTGCGCTTCATGATCCAGGACGACCTGGCGGGCCTGTCGGTGCTCCTCGTCGTGGCCGAGAAGCGGAGCTTCACCCGAGCGGCGGCGGAGCTGCGCGTGACGCCCTCGGCGGTGAGCCAGACGATCACCGGGCTCGAGCGGCGGCTCGGCGTGCGGCTCCTCCAGCGCACGACGCGCAGCGTGGGCCTGACCGAGGCCGGCGCCCGCTTCCTCGAGCGGCTCCGGCCCGCGCTCGCCGAGGTCCGCGCCTCGTTCGAGGCGCTCGACGAGCTGCGCGAAAGGCCCGCCGGGACGCTGCGGCTGAACGTCCCGAGGATCGCGTGCCGGCAGGTGATCGAGCCGGTGCTCGCGGCGTTCGTCGCGGCCTACCCGGAGATCCGCGTCGACGTGGCGATCGAGGACGGGCTCGCGGATATCGTCGCGCAAGGGTTCGACGCGGGCATCCGCCTCGGCGAGACGCTCGACAGCGAGATGATCGCGGTCCGTATCAGCGAGGACCAGCGCATCGCCGTCGTGGGGTCGCCGGCGTATCTTTCAGCGCGCGCGAAGCCAAAGCACCCGCGCGACCTGCACGCGCACGCGTGCATCAACTACCGGCAGATCACGAGCCAGAACGTCTACAGGTGGGAGTTCACCGAGAACGGGAAGGACTTCGACATCGCGGTGAGCGGTCCTCTCGTGTGCAACGATCCCGATCTCATGGTCCGCGCCGCGGTCGACGGCATCGGGCTCGCCTACGTCCTGGAGGCGACGGTGCGGGACGAGCTCCACGGCAAGCGCCTCGCCCGCGTCCTCGAGGGCTTCTGTCCGCCCTTCCCGGGGTACTTCCTTTACTACCCGAGCCGGGCGCACGTGCCGCCCAAGCTCTCGGCGTTCATCGACTTCCTGCGCAGGCGCGGGAGCCGCGGGCGGCGCGGCGGTTGAGGGATGTCACCGAGAGCGATGGGGCGGACAGGCGCTGTCGATCCGGCGGATCACTCGCCCGCGTGATAGCAGACGTCGAGCCTCGGCCTGCGCGCGGCGTCGGGATACTCGCTCGCGCGGAAGTCGGTCCTGTTGTTCGCGTCGACCAGCGCGACACCGTGGTTCGGCTGCGCGCCATCGACCCAGCCCTGCACGAGGGACGTCAGATCGGCGGTGACGAACGCGTCGGTCTGCGCCAGCGTGGCGAGGGAGGCCTCGACCGCCGGGCTGTACCCGCTGAACCCGCCCCCATGGAGCGTCGATTCCTCCCAGGCGCCGTTCACGCGGTGCATGGTCACGACGCTGCCCGCGGGCTTCCAGGCATAAGACAGCGATAGCGTCGCCGAGGTCACGCTGGAGCCTTCCGGGATGAACGACAGATCGTAGGCGAGGACCGCCGTCGCCGGCTGGACCGCGCTCGCGCTGGTGATGAGGTAGGGATACGCGCCGTACGCCCAGCCCGTCGTGGGGCCCTCGACGAAGGAGTCCTGCACGCCGCCGAAAGCGCCGCGCCGCACGCTGACGCACTCGAGGTCGCAGGTGTTGCCGAGGCCGTCGCCGTCCGAGTCCACCTGGGAGGCGTTGGGCTCGGCCGGGCAGTTGTCGCTCGCGTCGGGCACGCCGTCGCCATCCATGTCCGGCGCGGGCGCGACGCGGAAGCGCGCGACGCCGGGGTCATGGTCGCTGGCCTGGTCGGCGAACTCCGCATTGACATGGACGACGTCGAAGCCCATGAGCTTCGGCCCGGCCAGGTTGGCGCTGACCAGCACGTGGTCGAGCGACTGGCCATTGCCGTCGAACACGTACGTGTAGCGCTCCTCCGGCGGGAGCGTCTCGATGAGCGTCGTCAGCCCGGCGTCCTTGAGGATCCCGAGCGGCGCCGAGAACTGGAAGTCGTTCAGGTCGCCCAGGACCACGACGTTGGCGGAAGGATCGCTGTCGAGGATCTGCCGCACGAAGCCGGCCACCACGGTGGCCTGCTGTCGCCGCTGGACCTCGCTCGAGAGGGTCGGGGGCTGGAAGCGCCCGTAGAGCGGCTCGTCACCGCCCTTGGAGTTCCAGTGGTTGGCCACCACGAACAGCGGCTGTCCGTTCCAGCGGAACTCGCCTGCCAGCGGCTTGCGGCTGCTGGCGAAGGCCGGATTGCCCGGGTCGATGCGGCCGGGGCTGTAGCGCAGCGACACGCCGCCCGCGCCGCCGAGCACCTCGTTCGGCGTCAGGGCGCCGGCGCCCGGGCGATCGACGAACGCGAGCCCGCGGTCGGTCCGGAACAGGAAGCCCACGCGGATGTTGCCGCCGGGCTCCCCGCCGTCGGTGCCGTCGGTCGGATCGATGCTGCGGAATTGATAGGTGCTGGGCCCGCCCGGCACGGCCGCGATCGCGGCGATGAGCCGCGCGAACGTGGTCGAGGCGTCCACCACTCCATCGTTGGTCGGGCCGCTGTTGTCCTGGACCTCTTCGAGCGCGACGAGGTCGGGGCTGCCGAGGTTCTCGACGAGGATCCGCGCGAGTCGATCGAACTTGTCCTGCGGATCGCCCGGATCGAGGTTCTCGACGTTGAACGCGGCCACGTCGAGGTCGTCGGCGGTCCGCGGTCCGAGCGACGTGACCTCGCGCGAGAGCGTCGAGGTCGCCGCGGGGAGCGCCTCGTCGACCGGCAGGAGCTTGTAGTTGGCGAAGTTGTAGTCGACCGTGCCCACGATGGGCCCGGCGAACGTGGCGCCCACGTCCAGCGCGGGCGGCGAGGCGCGCAGGGGGATCTGGAGCAGGATCCGCTCCGGGTTGAAGTCGCCGGGGCTGACGACGACGGCCCCGCGCGCGCTGCGCAGGCCGGCCGCGTCGCCCGTGGCCGCGTCGCGGTCGCCCGGGACCAGCGCGATCTCCGCGGTCCCGGAGCTCGGGAACTCGCGGGTGGGGCCCACGACGGCCGGGGCGTTGACGCTCACCCGCATGCCCTCGAGGCTCTCCCAGAAATCGATGCCGTCGGACTCGGGGTCGAAGCCGTTCACGGCCTCGACGCTGCCGCTGGCGTCGTCCTCGATGATCTGCGTCGGGGGGCGGCGCGCGCCGGGCGCGAAGCCGATCGAGACCGGGGCCGGCAGCGCATGGCCGCTCGAGAGGACGGTGATCTGCGGGCGGGCGAGCTCGGTGACCGTCAGGTTGTGGTACGCGCTGCCGCGGGAGGGCGTGCACGGGTCCGCGCAGCCGGCGCGGTACTCCGTGATCTCGCCGGTGAGCTCGACAAGGTCGCCGACCCTCACCGACGGCGCAGCGCCGGTGAAGACGAGCAGCCCCTCGGAGGTGGCCGGATCGCCGTCCGGCGCCGTCGACTCCACGGTGAAGCCGTTGCTGCGCAGGGTCGCCACGAGGCCCGTCGTCTTCACGACCGCGCCCGAACGCGGCGAGAGGTGCGCGCGCCCCTGGATGTCGTGGATCGCGAGCGCCTGCGCCGGCTGCGCCGTGGTGAACGAGACCGACACGTCGGCGGGCAAGGGGTCGATCGTCCCGTTGCTCCCCGGGTCCTGCTCCTGCACGCCGCTCGCCCGCACGACGAGGAGGCACGCGGCGCTCGGGGGGAGCGGCTCGGCCGGCGTGAGCGTGAAGGCGAGGGGGCCGCCGCTGGCCACGAACGGGCGCGCGCTGCCCCCGCAGGAGAGCTCGAAGGCATCCGCGACGGCCACCGCCTCGCTGAACGTCACGCTCAGGCTCGCGGTCGGGTCGGCGCCCGTGGCGCCGTCGCCGGGCGCCGTCGAGGTCACCGCCGGCGGGGTGTCGCCGCCGCATTCGAGCGCGGCGGTCGAGGTGTTGCGGGGGGTAGGCGTCCCGGTCGAGAGGTCGTCGACGTTGCTGCCCGTGTCCTGGCAGCCAGCGCCCTGCCGGAGCGACGCCGTCGCGTTGGCGGTCGCCGGCGCCGGCGCGGCGCCCTCGAAGTAGCTCGCCCCGCCGAAGCCGACCAGATCCTCGATCAGCGCCTCCTGGGCCGCCGAGCAGGGCGCGGTGCCGCCGTTGCAGCCGAGGCCCGTGGCCTGCCGGACGAGGGCGACCTTGCCGGCCGAGCCGCTCATGTTGATGGGGGTCGCATCGACGAGGTCGGCGGCGGGGAGCGGCGCGCCGCTGCCAGAGCCCCCGGCCTGCTGGACGAGGAAGTACTGGCCGGGCTGCAGGGTGATCGCGGGCAGCTCCGTGAGCTGCGTCGTCGTGGCCCCGAGGGCGCCCGTGCCGCTGGCGCTCGCGTACTGGATGGACCACCCCGCGAGCGACACCGGGCTGTTCGACCGATTGAACAGCTCGACGAAGTCGTGCGTGTAGACGGCCCCAGCGTTGCCCCCGCCGCCGTACACCTGGCTGATGACCACGCGCCCGCTCGGGAGGGAGGCGGCGAGCTCGGCGGTCCCGAGATCGCCGGGCTCCGGCGAGCCGCCGCAGCCCCAGGCGGTCGCGAGCGCCATGGCCGCCGTCCATCGAACGCGGTCACGCCGAAGAAGAGAATACCCCGCGCGCGAGAGGGCGCGCGGGAACAAGGATGACTTTAGCACCATGACACCTGTTGGCCTTCGAAGACGATTGCAAGAAATGGCCGAAGCAGACAGCAGCGGCCACTCTCACGCTACGCCGGAACGTGCATTGTGAATGTCACGTCTCCATGAAATCGCAACTGGCCAGTCCGGCCGACCCCCGGAGACCGGGATGCTGCGCGAGGAGATGTTTCGATTCGAGGATAAGTTTGTCGGGGAATCGCAACAGAGACGACACATCCTCGTGCGGTTCGCTGTCGCGTTCGCCGAGGTTGGGACGGCGGGGGTGGCGCCGTCGACCCGGCCGAGGTGGCTCCTGTGTCCTCATGTCGCGTGGAGTGCTCCCTGAGCTGACCCCTGCCCACCCCATGGCGCATTCGTTGTCCTCCAGCTTGCCCCCTCGTCTGTCTCCGTCCTGCTTGCCTCGAGGGTGTGATACGTCCTGAACTGAACAGGAGTGTCCTCGATGCGCATCGCGATCATCTCGACCTATACGCACCCGAGCCGTCTGCTCCGCAAGGAGCGCTCGATCATGCAGTCGTCCGTGCCCGAGCTGCTCGCGGCCCTGTGCCCGCCTGACGCCGAGATCGAGCTCTACAACGAGAAGGAAACGGACATCCCGCTCGATCGCCACTGGGACCTGGTGTTCTTCTCGTACCTGCACGCCTATTACGAGCACACCAAGGTCCTCTCCACGCTGTTTCGACGGCAAGGCATGACCACCGTGGCAGGCGGGCGCCACGCGAGCCATTTCCGCGCGGACGCGCTGCAGTACTTCGACGCCGTGGTCGCGGAGGACCCGGAGGCCAACCTCCCGGCCCTCATCGCCGATTTCCAGCGGGGCGAGCTCCAGCCCGTCTATGCGCTCCCGCCGGTGCCCCCGGAGCAGATCCCCACCTACCGCTACGACCTTGTCGATTACCGGAACAACCTCGTCCGCCTGCCCGGCATCGAGGCGTCGCGCGGCTGCCCCTTCTCCTGCAACTTCTGCGTTCTGACCGGGCACGAACAGTATCGCTATCGCCCCATCGACCACGTGATCCGGGACATCCGCGACAGGATGATCTTCAACCAGCGCATTCCCGGGGTGACCAACAACGTGTTCAGCTTCCTCGACAACAACCTGGGGGGCTCGCCCCGCTACCTGCGCGAGCTCTGCGAGGCGCTGATGCCCCTCAAGAAGATCTGGGGCTGCGCGCTCACGTTCAACGTGCTGCGCGACCCGGAGCTGGTGCGCCTCATGGGGCGGGCAGGGTGCCGCTACGTCTACACAGGGCTCGAGTCGCTGAACCCCGAGTCGATCAGCTCGATGAACAAGGGCCAGAACAAGCTGAGCGAGGTCCGGGAGGTCATCCAGCGGGCCTTCGCGAGCGGGATCGTCCTCTCCTTCGGGCTCCTCGTGGGCGCGGACGGGGACACCAACGACTACCTCGAGCGGGTGCCCGAGTACCTCCATGATCTCGGCGATCACTGCCCCACCTTCCTGGGGATCGTCTGCCCGTACCCGGAGACGCCCTTCTTCGCGCAGGTGGCGGCCGAGGGCCGGCTCCTTCCCGGGGTGATCAGCCGGGACCTCGATGGATACACCCTCTGCCACCGCCCGCCCCGGCTGCACCCCTCGGAGGTGATCGACCATTTCCAGCGCCTGTGCCGCGCGCTGGGGAGCCTTCACAACGTGGGCCGCCACGTGTGGAATCGGCTGATGACGAGCGATCTGCCCCGTTACAAGGCGTGCGTCGTCATGTCGGCGCCCGAGGTGATGAGCCTGCGCGCGCCGCTCGCCAACCGATCACGCAGCTACATCGCCGGGCGCGACCCCATCGAGGCCTGGGACGCGGAGAAGATGCGGGAGGTCGGCCTCGAGCCGCAGCGCATCGAGGCGTCGTCCTGCAGAGCGGATCCGCGCGGCCTCGCGCGGATCCGGCCCCGCCGGGCGGGCCGCTCCAGCGCGGCCGCGTGAGGCCATGAGGGGATCCGCCATGAAGGGCCGCACACGCCTCGTCGCGATCGCCTACTTCGCCCTGGTGCACGTCGCCGCCATCCTCGGGCTGTTCCTGCCGATCCGGGCGAGCTTCGTTGTCGTCGCCGCCGCGCTCTACGCGGCGCTCCAGCTCTCCACCGTGATCGGCCTGCACCGGCTGCTCTCGCACCGCGCGTTCCGCTGCCCGAAATGGGTCGAGTATGCGCTCGTGTCGGTGGCGATGATCAGCGGCCAGGGCAGCCCCATCGCGTGGGTGGCCACGCACCGGCGGCACCACGCCCACACCGATCGCGAAGGCGACGTCCACTCGCCGCGCCGCGGCCTCTGGTACGCCCACCTCGGGTGGATCCTCGACGATGGCTCGACCGACCCCCGCGATCCGGAGAAATACTGCCGCGATCTGGTCGGCGATCCCTACTACCAGTGGCTGCTCCGCTGGCGCTTCGCCCCGCAGGCCGCGGCGTTGCTGCTCGCGGGTCTCGCCCTCGGCTGGGCCGCGGTGCCCTTCGTGTTCTTCGTGCCGCTCGTGTGCTGGATGCACGCGACCTACCTGGTGAACTCCGCCTGCCACGCGGCCCGCTTCGGCAGCCGCGCGTTCGATACCCGCGACGGGAGCCGCAACGTGGGCTGGGTGGCGGTCCTGACCTTCGGCGAGGGCTGGCACAACAACCACCACGCCTTCCCCCGCGCCGCCCGGCAAGCGATGGCGCCGGGGCAGCACGACCTCGCCTTCCTGTTCATCCGCGCGCTCGCGGCGGTCGGGCTCGCCTCGGACATCCAGTCGAGCCCGGCGGGCCGTGAGAGCACGCACCCCGCCGCGCGGTCGAGGCGCTAGCATGGTTGGCATGAGCGATCTCGGCCCCAACGACGCGAGCCCCGACGTTCGTGACGAGCCCGACGGCATCGTGCGGGTGGCGATCCACGGCGAGGTCACGGAAGACCGAGCGCGCGCTGTCCTCGGCGTGATCCGGCGCGTGGCGGAGAGCGGCTGCGACGTCCTGGTGCTCGCCGACGTGCGTCACATGGGCCCTGTTTCGGCGCCGGTGCGTAAGGCGGTGACGGAAGAGATGCGGGGAGCGCGCGTCGATGCGGTCGCGATCATCGGAGCGAGCTTTTCCCTGCGCGTCGTCATGACCCTCCTCGCGAAGGGCGTGCAGATGCTCACGGGACGGCACTACCCGCAGCAGTTCTTCGACACGGAGGGCGAGGCGCACACGTGGCTGCTTGCTCGGCGAGACGCGCTCCGGGCCGCGCGGCGCCCGGGTACCTGAGTGACCGCGCGTGCGCACGGGGGCGCTTCAGGACAGCTCGCACGGTGACCGTGCCGTGGCAGATCGCCTGATCGCGGCGTCAGGCCTGGGGCGGGTACTCGGCGAACCGCGGCAGGTCGTCCGTGATAGGGAACCAGCTCGCCTTGGAGTCGACGAAGATGTGGGCTGCGGGGCGGATGCCGGGATCGGTGTCGAGCGTACCCGCGGGCACCACGGCGAAGCCGCGCTCGGGTGACTGGCGCGGGGCTGCGCCGCCACAGCGCTTGCAGAACGCGACGGTGAAGAACCGCGCGTCGGGCACCTTGTAACTCGCGATCTGCGCGTCACCGTGGATCCAGCGGAAGCTGTCCAGGGCGACGAAGACGTTGGTCGCGTGCGCGGCGCTGCGCCCGAGGCGACAGCGCTTGCAGTGGCAGCTCACCATGCGGAGGGGCGCGCCGTCGAACTCGAAGGCCACGTCGCCGCACAGGCAGCTCCCCTGGGTGACGCCCTCTTTCGGCGGGGCCACGGGGCGCGAGACGACCGGCGCCTGCATCTCGGGCCGCCATTCCTCGAACTGCGGCAGGGAATCCGTGATCGTGTACCAGGGCGCCTTGGAGCCGACGAACTGGTGGAACTTCGGCTCGATCCCGAGATCGCCCTCCAGGTTGCCGGCATGGAGCACGGCGAGCTGCCTCTCGGGGCGGAGCATCGGCGTGGCCGAGCCGCAGGTGGCGCAGAAGGAGCGGCGATCGCTCGCGCAGGACGGGCGGATGGCGTCCTCGCCGGCGAGCCAGCGAAAGCCGGGCAGCGGCGCGACGACGGCCGTGGTGAACGCCGTGCCGTTGAACTTGCGGCACATCGAGCAGTGACAGTTCAGCATGGTCTGGAACGGACCGTCGATCTCGAAGCGGACCGTTCCGCAAAGACATGCGCCCTTGGTCATGTTCGTATCTCCCGTGGGATGGCTTGCGCGCGTACGCTAGCACGGCCGGGTGTCCAGGCGGGCGTTCAGGTTCGATTCAAGGGCGCCCTTCACCCGAGGCGCGCTGTCCCGCGGCTCAGATCCCCGACAGCACGCCCACGATCGCCTCGCTGATACGCGATAGGTCGGCTGGCTCGATGATGTAAGGCGGCATGGTATAGACCAGCTTCCCGAAAGGCCGTAACCAGACGCCGCGCTCCACGAACGCCGGCTGCACGCGGGCCGTGTCGACGGGCTGCTTGAGCTCGACCACGCCGATGGCGCCGAGCACGCGCACGTCGGCCACCGCGTCGAGCGCGCGGCAAGGGGCGAGCTCGCGGCGGAGCTGCGCCTCGATGGCCGAGACGCGCGCGCGCCACGGCGAGCCCAGCAGGAGCCGGACGCTGGCCAGCGCCGCGCTGCAGGCGAGCGGATTGCCCATGTACGTCGGGCCGTGCATGAACACGCGCGGCTCGTTGCCGGCGATCGTCGCGGCCACGCGCTCCGTGCAGAGCGTGGCGGCCAGGGTCATCGTGCCGCCGGTGAGGGCCTTGCCGAGGCACATGATGTCCGGCGCGACGCCCGCGTGCTGGCACGCGAACAGCTCCCCGGTGCGGCCGAAGTTGGTCGCGATCTCGTCGAAGATGAGCAGCACGCCGTGGCGGTCGCAGAGCGCGCGCAGCTCGCGCAGGTACTGCGGGTGGTAGAAGCGCATCCCGCCGGCGTTCTGCGCGATCGGCTCGAGGATCACGGCGGCGACCTCGTGCGCGTGCCGCTCGAGCAGCGCGGCCATGCTGCTCAGGGCGTCCGGCGACCAGGGCGCGTCGAACGCCGGCCCGGGCGCTTCCGCGAACAGGTGCTGCACGAGCGCGCCGCGGAAGAGGTGGTGCATGCCATTGACCGGATCGGTGACCGCCATCGCGCCGAACGTGTCGCCGTGGTAGCCGCCGAGCGCGCTGATCAGGCGGCGCTTCTCGGGCTGCCCCCGCGCGATGAAGAACTGGAGAGCGAGCTTGATGGCCACCTCGACCGACACGGATCCGGAGTCGGCGAGGAAGACGCGCGTCAACGGCTCGGGCGTGAGCGCCACCAGCGCCTCGCACAGCTCGACCGCCGGCGCATGGGTGAGGCCCCCGAACATCACGTGGCTCATCCGCCCGAGCTGGGCGCTGATCGCCGCCGTCAGCGCCGGGTGCCCGTAGCCGTGGATGGCGGCCCACCAGGAGGACATGCCGTCGATGAGCTCGCGGCCGTCGGTCAGCGTGAGGCGGACGCCCTCGGCGCGCTCGACCGCGAAGAGCGGCGCGCTCGAGATGGGCGCGGCGTAAGGGTGCATCACGCAGCGGCGGTCGCGCGCGACGAGATCGTCTCGGCCAGGCATGGCGCTCTCCGATGGCATGGCGACGCGTCTAGCCCAGAACGCCCATCGCCACCAGGTCCGCCGGGCGCGCCGGCGGCCTCCGCGCCCGGCGCCGTCCCGCTGGCGGGACGCGGCCCCGGCCCCCTCCGGACGATTCCTTGATCAGGCTGTAACGTTCGGGCCCCCTCCGAGACTGTGCAGGTAGCGGGATAGCCGTCGCGGCGCCGGGGACACGCCCGGGCGCAGGGGCGCGCGCATCCATCGCTCGTCGAAATACCGATGACGTCGCGCTCGAGGAGAGCCTCGCGACGATGAGGAGACATCCATGAACGGTCTGCTTCGCAAGGTCCTGCGGTCTGGCACCATGATCTCGGCCGCTGCGCTCATGTCGTCCGCGCTGCCCGGCTGCGGCGGCAGCGACACGGACGGGGGCACGGGGGGCGGCGGCTCCCAGGGCTCGGACAAGAACACGTATGTCCTCGTCCACGGCGCCTTCGTGGGCGCATGGGCATGGGACAAGGTGGTGCCGCTCCTCGAGGCCGGCGGCAACGAGGTGATCGCCCTCGATCTCCCCGCTCACGGCGACGACAAGACGCCCGTCGCGGACGCCGGCCTGCAGGCCTATACCGACGCCGTGGTGGAGGCCATCGACAGCGCCTCGCGCCCCGTGATCCTCGTCGGCCACAGCATGGGCGGCACCGTGGTGAGCCAGGCCGCCGAGCAGCGGCCCGACAAGGTGAAGACGCTCGTCTACCTGACCGCCTTCCTGCTCAAAGATGGCCAGTCGCTGAGCCAGGAGTGGGCCGATGATGAAGGGGCCGCGATCAAGGCGTACGCGGCCCCTTCGGAGGACGGCACGACGCTGACCTTCAAGGAGGGGTGGGCCGCGAACGCCTTCTGCCAGGATTGCTCTCCGGACGATGTCGCGCGTCTCGAGAGCCACCTGCGCGAGGAGCCCGCGAAGCCGTTCGACGAGCCGATCCATGTCACGGAGGAGAGGTGGGGGAGGGTCCCCCGGGTCTACATCGAGGCGCTCAAGGATCTCGCCATCAGCCCTGCAGAGCAGAAGCAGCAGTACACGGCCTTGCCCTGCGAGCGGGTCATCTCGATCGACGCAGGCCACGCCCCCTTCGTGACGAAGCCGAAGGAGGTCGCGGACGCGTTGACGTCACTGTGACCGGGCGGCGGCCGCCGTCCTCCGCGGGGCGCGCCGCCCCGGGGCCGCGTCGATTGATGCGGGGCTCGACGGCGTGATACCCTGCTCCGCGTGTCCCATGACCCCTCGGCCGCCGCCGACGGCAAACAGGCCGCAACGGCGCAGCGCGCATCGGCCGAGGTAGGCCCGCTCCTCACGCCCGCCGCGCCGGGCAACGCGGCTGCGCCCGCTTGCGCGGCGTCGGCGGACGACATCGCGCTCGTCCGCCGGCTGCTCGCGGGCGACGAGCAGGCCTTCGAGCAGCTCGTGACCCAGCTCCACACACCCATGCTCCGGCTCGCCCGGGCGGTCGTCGGCCCCGCGGGCGCCCAAGAGGTCGTCCAGGAGACCTGGGCGGCGGTCTTCGATGGGCTCGTGCGCTTCGAGGGGCGCTCCGCGCTGAAGACATGGGTGTTCAGGATCCTGACGAACCGCGCCAGGACGTGGGGCACCCGGGAGAAGCGCATGGTCCCTGTCTCCTGGGTGGAGGACGGGGATCACGGCGGCGAGCCGGCGGTCGATCCGGCCCGATTCGACAGCATCGGCGACTGGGCGACTCCGCCTGTTCCGTGGACGGAGCAGAGCCCGGAGGTGCTCTTGCTGCGCAAGGAGATAGGCGCCGTGCTGCAGCGAGAGCTCGAGACGCTGGCGCCTGGACAGCGCGCGGTGGTCCTCTTGCGCGACGTGGAGGGGTGTCCGTCCGACGAGGTCTGCGAGATCCTGGGTATCGGCGAGGCGAACCAGCGGGTCCTCTTGCACCGTGGCCGATCGAAGCTCAGAGCCGCGCTCGAGCGCTACATGACGAGGGGGTGAGCGCGCATGATCGTCACGTGCTGTCAGCTGACCGAGATGATCACCGACAGGAGCGAGGGAAAGCTGTCCTCCGAGCAGGAGGAGGGCTGCGCGCGGCACCTCGCGTGGTGCGACAGGTGCCGCACCTACCTGAAGCAGATGGATCTGACGATCGACGCGCTCCAGGGGCTCCCGGGCGAGCCGCCGCACGACGACGTCCGCGCCGCGCTGTTCGCCCAGTTCCAGCGGCGGAAGACCACCGCCGACTGAGCCTGACGCTTCGGGCGGCGGCGCTCAGGCCCGAGGGCAGCGCCGCGGAGGCGCCATGCCCGCGCTGCTGTGATCATGGAACGCGCCGCTACTGCCACCGCGACCGGCCGCGGCAGCTTGGGCGCCGGCCGTGCCGCCCGCCGGTGCGGTCGCGCATTCGCCGAGAAAGCAACTGACGGGAGCGGAGGAGCCGACGATGAGGTAGCCTCGCCAGCATGCCGACGGAGCTGCTGGAACGGATCACGCACGACCCCGCCGTAATGGGGGGCCGGCCCTGCATCCGAGGGATGAGGGTGACGGTGGGCACCATCCTGGGACTGCTGGCTGCGGGGCACCCGGTCGAGGAGGTGCTCGAGCTCTATCCCTACCTCGAGAGGGACGACGTGATGGCGGCGCTCTCTTATGCGGCATGGCGTGTCGAGGAGGTTGAGCTCCCGCTGAAGGCCTCATGAAAGTTCTGGTGGACATGAACCTCTCGCCGACCTGGGCACCGTTCCTGAAGGGCGAAGGGATAGAGGCCGTTCACTGGTCTGCAGTCGGCGACCCTCGAGCACAGGATCGAGAGCTGATGGCCTGGGCACGCCAGGGCGGGTACATCGTCTTCACGCACGACCTCGATTTCAGCATCATCCTCGCTACAACCGGCGCCAGCGGTCCACGAGGGATCCTGGTCTGACCCAAGAGCCGCCGGCGCGCCTTTGCCTGTCGTGATGAACATCCGCTTCTCCGGCTCTCCAGCGGAGCAGACGCCGGCGCTGGCTGTCGTGGATCTCAGGCCCGTGGACGCCGGCGCGGGGGCGCCATACCCGCAGCGCCATCCCGTGCCTCAGCCGCGCCGCTTCGTGCCTCAGCCGCGCCGCTTCGTGCCTCGGCCGAGCTGCCCCGCGCCCGTGCCTCGGCCGCGCCGCTCCGGGCGTCGCCTGGGACGTCGTGCTGGTCCCGGCGGACCTGGACCTTGCGGCCCTTCAGCCGTGTGGCGCGCAGCGCCTCGATGACGGCGTCGGCCGCGTCGGCCGGGACCTCCACCGTGGAGAAGCCGTCGGCGATCTCGATGGCGCCGATGTCGCGGGAGCTCAGCGACGCCTCGTTCGCGATGGCGCCGACCAGATCGGCCGGCCGGATGCCCGCGGCGCGCCCCGCGCTGATGTAGAGCCGGGCGATGTTGCCGTCGGTCTCCCGCCCCTCGCGCCGCGGTCGCGCCTGCGCCTCGCCCGGGCGCCCGCGCGGCCCCGCGGGCCCGCGCGGCGCGCGGTCGTCGCGGGCGCGGTCCGGCCCGCGCGGAGGTGGCCGGAACGACGGGATCTCCGCCTCGTCGTCCTCCCGCTCCCCCTCCGTCGCGTCGTGGGCGAGCTTCACCGCCGCCGCCGCGATGTCCATCACGTCGAACTCGTCGGCGAGCCCCTCGACCACGACCCGGAACCGCTCGGCGCCGCCCTCGATGAGCGCCTCCCGCAGCGAGGCGCGCGTCAGCTCCAGGCGCCGCGCGCGCAGGTCGGCCACGGTCGGGAGGGTGGCGGCCTCGATGCGCTGCCCGGTGAGCCGCTCGACGTTGCGGATCAGGTAGTGCTCGCGCGGCTCGACCAGCGTGATCGCCGCGCCCTCGCGGCCGGCGCGCCCCGTGCGGCCGATGCGGTGGACGTACACCTCGGGGGCGCAGGGGACGTCGTAGTTGATGACGTGCGAGACATGCTCGATGTCGAGCCCCCGCGCCGCGACGTCGGTGGCGACGAGCAGCTCGGCCGTGCCGGCGCGGAAGCGGGCCATCACGCGATCGCGGTGCTCCTGCGAGAACCCGCCGTGGAGCGCCTGGGCCTCGTAGCCGCGGGCGCGCAGCGCCTCGGTCAGCTCGTCGACCTCGTTGCGGGTGCGGCAGAAGAGGATGGCCGACGACGGATCCTCCATGTCGAGCACCCGGGTCAGCGCGGCGGACTTGTGCGCCCGCGGCACGATGTACGCCGTCTGGCGGACGCGGGGGAGCTCGCCGGGGGCCGCCTTCTCGCCCGCGATCTTGACCCGCACCGGCTCGCGCAGGTGCCGGCCGGCGATCGCGGCGATCCGCGGGGGCAGCGTCGCGGAGAAGAGCACGGTCTGCCGCGCCGCCGGTGTGGCCGAGAGGATCTCCTCCAGCGCCTCGGCGAAGCCCATGTCGAGCATCTCGTCGGCCTCGTCGAGCACGACGGTGCGGATGCCGTCGAGCGCGAGCGTGCCGCGCCCGATGTGGTCGAGCGTCCGGCCCGGCGTGGCCACGATGACGTGGACCCCGCGGCGGAGCGCGCGCAGCTGCTGCCCGAAGGGCTGGCCGCCGTACACGGACAGCACCTGCACGCCGAGCCGGCGGCCGTAGCGGTGCATCGCCTCGGCCACCTGCATCGCCAGCTCGCGGGTCGGCACGAGCACGAGCGCCTGGGGGGGGCCGGGCGGCTCGCCGCCGATCTGGAGGCGCTGGAGCAGCGGCAGCGCGAACGCGGCCGTCTTCCCGGTCCCGGTGGCGGCCTGCCCCAGCAGGTCGCGCCCGGTCAGGAGGTGCGGGATCGCCTCGCGCTGGATCGGCGTGGGCTCCTCGTAACCGAGCTCGGCGAGCACGCCGAGGAGGGCAGGTGCGATGCCGAGCGCGGCGAAGCTGGCGGACGAGGTGGTCGTCTCCACAGGGGCTCCCCATGTCATGGTCGCGCACCGGCGCCGTTGCAACCGGCATCGGTGCGGGGCGCAGCGCGCGCGGCAGGCGAGCCCCGCTGCCCCGATCAGCCGAGCTTCGCGGCGAGGGCGCGGTACCGCTCCGGCAGGCGCGCGGCGTCCAGCCGGCCGAGGAGCGCGCGCGCGGCCTCCTGCGCGCCGGGGCTGCCCTCGGGCGCGCGGCTCACCGCCTCGAGGTAGAGCTCGAGCGCGCGCCTGCGCTCCGCGAGCGCCGGCGCGGCCCGGCCCCGGAGCTCGAGGATCTCGCCCTGCTCCGCGCAGAGCGCCGCGTACGCGCCGATCTTCTCGTGGTCGCCGAGCAGGGTGGCCGCGCCCGCGGCGTCGAGCCGGTCGAGCATGTCCCGCATCGGGCCGAAGAGCCCGTCGGCGGTGGTGCGGACGAGCAGCTCCGCCTCGTCGAGCTGGCCGGCGCGCCGGAGCCCGGCGATCCGGCCGATGGCCTCGGCCAGCTGCTCGATCATGCGGAGGATGTAATCGCGCTGTCTGAGCGACATAGGGTCTCCTGTTCGAGTCTAGCCGATCGCGGCCTCCGTGGCGCGTGCCGGCACGCGCGCGTCGAACGGGAGGAGACCGTCGTGTCGATCAGGCTTGGTGCCGAGATCCAGAGCGCGATCGATGAATGCAACGAGCGGCAATCCCTTCGTCGTTCGGCAAGATAGGTATGGAAAGATGATGGATGCCAGGGTCGAGGAGCGCATGGAGTTGATGATGGCTCGCACAGGGGTACGACCATGGTGCCAAGCTCGATAGCGACATGAGGTCTTTTGCTCGAATCTGACCGACGATGGCCTTCGTGGCGCGCGCCGGCGCCGCGGTACGCCGCCTGCCGTCTGGACGCAAGGAGAGCCGCCTGATCCGAGTGTCTGGGACGCCGACCAGGCTCGATCGCCCTCCACGAAAGCACGCAGGACGCCCGGCTCATCCCACGTCGAGCAATGCTTGAAACCTCACAACACTGGAAAAACCACTCGACACGAGCTTCGTATGCGGTATCACTCGTGCAGGGGGACGACTCGCTCGCTGCCAGCGAACGGGAGCCGTTCTGCGCGCTGAGACGCCTGGTGAGCACGGTCGCACGCAGCACGGGCGCCGACGTCGAGCGGCAGGACGCACCGCGGAGCTCGCGCCGATCCCTGGAGGAAGGTTGCATCATGCTGGATATGTTGTTCACGGATCCCAATCCGAATGCGAGCCCTCGAGTGAGCCCGAGCTCCAAGCTGAATGGGGAGGGACGACCAAGAAGGCCGCGTGTCCTCTGGGTGACGCGCCTCTTTCCGAACCGCGTTGAGCCGTTCGCCTGTGCCTTCCAGCGCCAGCAGCTCGCGGCCCTCTCGCGCCGCTGCGCTGTCGAGGTGTTCGCGTCGATCCCCTACCACCCGGGGAGCTCGCTGCTGGGCGCGCGAACGCGCACGGGGCGACTGGCGGAGGTGCCAGAGCGCGACGTGATAGACGGCATCTCGGTGGTGCACCCGCGCGCGCCGTACCTGCCCGGCGCGGGCAGCCTCCTGGCGCCCGTGAACGCGCCGCTCTACCTCACGGGGCTGCTGCCCCACATCCCGCGGCTGCTCGGGCGGTTCGACGTCGTGGTCGGGGCGTGGCTGTATCCGGACGCCTGCGCGGCGGCGTTGCTCGCGCGGCTGCTCGGCCTTCCTTACGTCGTCAAAGCGCACGGCACGGACGTGAACGTCGTGGCCGGCTGGCGCTCGGTGCGCCCGCTCGTCGCCAGCGCGGTTCGGTCCGCCTCGTACGCGATCGCCGTGAGTCGTCCAATGGCCGAGCTGCTCACCGCGTTCGGCGCGGCGCCGGGCCGCGCGGTCGTCGTCCGCAATGGTGTCGACCGCGCGATCTTCCACCCGAGCGACCGGCTCGCCGCCCGGCGCGAGCTCGGCCTCCCGGAGCGCGGCCGCATCATCACCTTCGTCGGTGACCTCAAGCCGACGAAGGGCACCCTGGATCTGCTCGAGGCGTTCGATGCGCTCGCCCGGCAGGGGGGCGAGCCCACCCACCTCGTGCTCGTCGGCGCCGGACCGGCCCGGACCGCCGTCGACCAGGCCGCGGCGCGCCACAAGGCCGCTCAGGGCGCGGGCGGTCGGATCATCGCGGCTGGCGAGCTCCCGCTCCGTTCGGTCGCGCGCTACATCGCCGCCGGCGATTTGCTGACACTACCGAGCTGGGCGGAAGGAACTCCCAATGTGGTGCTCGAGGCGCTGGCCGTCGGCCGTCCGGTGGTGGCTACGAGCGTCGGAGGCATCCCGGACGTGGTCACCAGCGGTCGCACAGGCCTGCTCGTCCCGCCGCGCGACGTGAGGGCGCTCACCAAGGCGCTCCGCGAGGCGCTTGCGCGGCCCTGGGACGAGCGCGCGTTCGCCGAGGCGGCGCCACCATCGTGGGAGGAGAGCGCGGACGAGCTGCAGCGGCTGCTCGCGCAGGCGGCATTCGGGGACAGCGCGCGGGCCGTGGCCTGAGGCAAGCTCGTCGCAGGGGGCGTGGGCGATCTCGGCGATCCGAGAGGCAGCGGGACACCTTCGCGACCCGCTCCGCGCCCCCCATCTTGACGCTCCGCTCCGCGCTCCTCGATAACCTACAGACGACCGCGCTCAGCTAGCATACAGACCACCGCACTCATCGCGCTGGTCTGCGGTCCGCCATCTGAATGGCGGGCGCGCTGGACCATGGCGGCGGATGAGGGACGTGCTGGAGCTGCACGCCCGGCTCACGACCCGCGCGAACCGGTCGTCGCTCTTGATGTGCGCCCTGTCGTCCTGCATGAGAACACAAGGCCTGACCGGCTGAGGCGCCGAAGAAAGTCGATCAGTTGGAGTGGTGTTCCAAGCCGCTCCCCGCGGAGGCCGCCAGCGTGCTCGCCTGCGGTGGATCCCTCCGCGCGTCGAGCCTGCTCGGAACGTCGGAGATCGTCACGCGGTGCTTGCCGCCGCGGGTGAGCGCGATATCGTCGACCACGCGAGTCTGAATGACGGCTCGGTCGCCGAGCTGTTTGCGGATGGCTTGCTCGATGAGGCGCGCGTGCTCGTCCTGGTAATCCTTCGCCGGGACGATCTTGATCGTGATGGCTCCGCTCCGATCCTGGTGGACCTGGTAGCGCTTCACCGACGGGTAGTCCTTGAGCAGGTGGGGGAAAAACTCGCCCGCCAAGAGCCGTCCGTCCGGTCCCACGATCATGTCGAGCACCCGCCCTTCGACCGAGGCGAGGAGCGGCAGACCTCGCCCACACGAGCACGCCGACGCGGACCCGATGGCGATGTCCTCGTTCTTGTAGCGGAGCAGCGGCATCGACCGGGAGATAAAGTCGCTCACGATCACCTCGCCAGGCTGGCCAGGCGTTGCGTGCCGGCCATCGTGCACCAGCTCCAGGTAGACCCCCTCCATGTTGATGTGCAGCCCTTCGTGCCGGTCGCACTCCGAGGCGAGAAGCATCACCTCCCTGCATCCATATCGGTTGAACAGGGGTGCGTTGAAGGCGCGCTCGATGGTCCTGCGCTGGTGCTCGAAGAGCCGCTCGGCGGAGCACACGAGGCCTCTGGGCGCCGGCAGCTTGCGGCCCGTCTCGAGGGCGAAGCGCGCCGTGTGGTAGAGCGGGTTCGTATAGCCGATGATCAAGTTAGGTCGATAGCGTACGATGTCGTCCACGACGGCGGCGAGCCGTTGCTCGGACAGGTCGAACGCGCTCACGTACTTCTTGCGGAGGATGGCCTCGTGCAGCTCGCGCTTCCCCTTCTTGAGGCGGCTCTCCTGGAGGATGGGTGTCCCCCAGATGTGGAGCTCCTTCTCCCCCACCTTCGCCCCAGCCCAGCCGTCCGACCGCATCGCCGCGGCGATCCGATGCTCGTAGGTGCCGTGGTCCAGGTAGAACCGCAGCGACTCCCCGGTGGAGCCGCCCGTCGCGCTCGCGATCAGTTTGCCCGTGTAGCCCTCGGCGAGCAGCTCGCGCCCGTGGGCGAGGATATCTGCCTTGGTCAGAACGGGGAACCGCACGAGATCCTCTGGTGCCTTCACGTCTGCTACACGTACCCCATGCTCGGCGAAGCGGCGCCGATAGAAAGGCACCTTCTGCTCGGCGAAGCGGAGCGCGTCGAGCATCCTTCGAAAGGACAGCTCTCGAATTTCGCGCTCCGGGCGCCACTGCGATTGTTCGATCTCATGCAGTCGCGTCAGGGTTGCCCGTCTCCGTATGTGGGTTTCGTACAACGGGAACAGAACATGTCGAAATAGCGGTCCGTACATGCTTTCTAGCATTACAAGATGTCTCTTCTTGTCAAGTGACATGCCGCCGAGATGGCGCGGCAGCGTGTCTGGGGCGCGATGTCGAGATCCCGATTGGGCACCGAGGAGAACGCGTGATTGATAGAGCTCGTAACAAAGATGCTTTTCATGTGCATTCTATGGCTGGAGACCGACTCGTCGCACGCGTTCGGCCGGAACGGCGGCGTCGCACCCTCGTGGCCGAGCGGGGCCGCCTTCGTCGCACAGCAAGCTTGCCTGTTCGTGTAAGCTCGTTCACGTTGCGCTGGCTCGGGTTGCTGGTGGGTGTTCGCGTTGGCGTGGTCGCCATGGCAACTGAGCTGCTGACAACCACGCTCGAAGGCACGACCGTGGTTGTGCGCGTGGACGATGGCAGGGCGAACCCCGTGTCCGAGCCGATGAACAACGCTCTCCTCGGGGCCCTTTCGAGGGCTGAAGAGGAGGCCGGCGCGATGGTCCTCGCCGGCCGGCCGGGCTCCCGTTGGGGGGTCGAGCTGCGGGGCGCCCGCGTCGACGAGGCAAGAGAGAGCAAGACGACGCCCGCCGGCGGCGCCATCTTTATGCCACGGTGGCTTCCCATGGGGGCCGTTGCGGCACAGGGGGCCACCTGTGCCGATATGTCGGCGCCCAGCGGCGGTGCTGCCTCGCCGCTCCGACGCACGATCCTGCCGCCTTCATGGCTGGCTTTCCCGCCGAGCTCGCATGGTACGATCCGGTCATGCGCACTTCGCCAATGCTCGCGCTGCTCGCCGCCGCGTCGCTCGCGGCCTGCGTTCGTTCCCCCGCGCCCGCCGCGGCGCCCGATGTCTTCGCGCCGTCCGCCGCCGACGTCGGGCCCTGGTACACGTCGGCGCCCGATCTCACGGCGATCCCACCGGGGATCGAGGCGCCGGAGCAGCGGGCCGCGCGGCTGCAAGCCAGGGCGATCCTCGTGGATGGCCACAGCGGCGTGCCCTCGCTGCTCCTCGGCGGCTCGTTCGCTCAGGTGAGCTCGGACGACGAGCTGATGGCCGCGGAGGTCGCCAGGATCAAGGCGGCGGGCGTCACCGGCGCGTTCTTCCCGATCCACGTCGGCCCGTCCGCGCCGCCTTCGTCCTCGAGGCTCGGCGGCAGCGCCGCGCGCCGCGCGCTCGATCTCATCGAAGCGACCCACCGGCAGGTCGAGCGCCACCGCGAGGCGCTGATGCTCGTGCGCAACGCGAAAGACATGCGCCGCGCCGAGCGCGACGGCCGGATCGCCGTGATCATGGGCATCGAGGGCGGGCACGCCATCGAGAACTCCCTGCCTGCGCTGCGCTCGTTCTACCGCCTCGGCGTCCGCACCATGGCGCTCACGCACATGACCACGAACGACTGGGCTGGCTCCGCGGGAGGCGCGCTCGATCCCGGGTACGTCCGCGACCGCGGCCTCTCCCCCTTCGGTGAGGCCGTGGTCCGCGAGATGCAACGGATCGGCATGCTGGTCGACGTCTCGCATGGATCGGACAGCACGTTCCAGGGCGTCATGAAGGTGGCCAAGGCGCCGATCATCACCTCTTCCACGATGCCCGCCGCCGGCCACCGCCGCCGCAACCTCGACGATTACATGCTGCGCGCGGTCGCGGAGAACGGCGGCCTCGTCATGGTGAACTCCTGGGCGCTCTTCCTGGACGAGGCGTATGCCGAGCAGTCGGCGCGCTTCGCGCAGAAGTACGGGGCGCACCTCAAGGAGCTCGGCGAGAGGCTCCCGGGCGACACGAAGGCGCTCCGCGAGGAGATCGAGAAGCTCAGGACCCAGGAAGGGGAGAAGACGCCGCCGCTGTGGCGGATCGTCGACCATATCGACCACGTGGTGAAGATCGCGGGGATCGAGCATGTCGCCCTCGGCTCCGTCTTCGAGGGGAGCGAGGCGCTCAAGGAGGGGCTCGCAGGCAGCGCCGGGGCCCCGAACATCACGCTGGAGCTCATCCGTCGCGGCTACTCGGATGCGGACATCCTCCGCCTGCTGGGCGGGAACTTCGTGCGGGTCCTCGAGCAAGCCGAGGCCTACGCGGCCGCGACGGAGACAACGCTGTCCGGGGACGGCAGCACGCAACAGCTCAGCGCGGCCGAGCTGGGTGATCTGCCGGGGCAGCCCCTGCTGCCGGCGCCCCCGCCGCCGGCGCCCCCGCCGTCGCGGGGGCCGATGTCGTGGGGGGTCGTCCCGCCGTCCTCGCCGTCGCCGCAGCGACCGGCCGCGCAGCCCTCGAAGGCCGGAGCGCCGGAGTCTCCGTCCTCGGAGCTCCTGCTGTCGCGGTAGCCTCTCGCCGTCGACAGGCGGTCGAGCCGGGTTTACGGTGGCGATCCCCGGGATGCGAACGGCGGCGCGACCCCTGACCCGGCTGCGAACCTCCACGCTTCCGGCGGCGCTCGCCGCCTGCGTGCTCGGCGGCGCGTGCTCGGAGGCGCCGCCGGGCGGCCACGGCGGTGGTGGCCAGGGCGCGGGCGCGCACCCGGTGACGACGACCACGTACGTGAGCGTGGCCACGGGCTTTGGAGGCGCCCTGGAGGAGCTGCCGCGCGTGTTCACGGTGACCGGCGTCGTCACCGACGGCGCGGCGCCGCTCGAGGGCGCCATCGTGATGCAGGCCGGCGGGGAGCCGGCCCTCGTGACCGGCCCGGACGGCGCGTTCTCCATCGAGATCACGCGGGACATCCCGGGCCAGCCGACCGTTGTCGCGGCGAAGATCGGATACCGGACGGACGGCATCGAATTCGAGGTCGTCCCCGACGGGCCGGTGGAGATCCCTATTCGCCGCGCGTCGCCGCCGGACAATGCGCTCGGCTACACCTACGGCGATCCGGGCGACGGCGACCCGCACAACTCGACGCGGTTCTGCGATCACTGCCACACGACGCTCGTGGCCCAGTTCCTCGAGTCGGGGCACGCGCGGTCGGCGAGGAGCCCGCTCCTCCAGGCCATCTACGCCGGGGTCTCGATGGCCCACACGGACGAGGCCTCGTGCGGCGCCGCGGGCGGGCGATGGAAGGCCGGACGCGTCCCTGGGAGCGAGGGGGGCGCCGCGATGCGGTGTTATCTCGGGAGCGGCGTGCTGCCGGATCTCAACCCGTCCTGCGGCGGGGGAGCGCAGCCCTCGTGCGACGATCCCGCGCTGCCGGAGGCGGTGCGCCCGGCGGCGTTCGGCGCGTGCGCCGACTGCCACGCCGCGGGGATCGACGGCCCCGCGGGCGGGCGAGACCTCCTCGAGGCCACCGGCATCGCGTTCGAGAAGGGCGACCACTGCGACGCTTGCCACAAGATCCGCGACGTCGATCTGAGCAAGCCGCCCGGGGTCGCCGGCGCCCTGATCGTCCAGCGCCCGCAGGAGAGGAGCTCCCCCGATCCCTCGTCGAGGCTCCTGGAGGTGATGTTCGGCCCGCGGCCGGACGTGCCGAACAGGTTCATGGGCGGCAGCTACCAGCCGAAGTTCTCGGCCTCGGAGTTCTGCGGCGGCTGCCACGAGCAGAAGCAGGCGGCGCTCCTGCCGGGCGCGGCGCTCGATCCGGTCCGCTGGCCAGACGGGCTCCCGATCCATGAGACGTTCTCCGAGTGGGCCGCGAGCTCTTGGAACCGCCCGGCCACGCAATGCCAGGCCTGCCACATGCCAGGGGTCCTCTCGCTGAAGAGCAGCCTCGACGTGACGAACGAGGCGAACGCGAGCGTCTCGCTCGGCTTCGTCCGCCCGGCGGGGACGGTCCGCTCCCATATTTTCCGCGGCCCGCTGGAGGGGTCCCCGCGGCTCATCCAGGGCGCGGTCGAGGTCCGCATCGACGCCTCGGCGGCGCCGGGCGAGCTCGCGGTCACGGTCTCCCTGGCCGGAGGCGCGGCGGGTCACGCCGTTCCGACCGGGGAGCCGATGCGCGCGCTCGTGCTCCTCGTCGCGGCGGAGGCGTGCGGCGTGCCCCTTTCGCCGTCGAGCGGCATGACGGTGAACGACACCGGCGGCGCGCTCGCGGAGGCGCGCGTCGGCCAGGGCGCGGCCCTGACGGGCGCCCAGCTCGCCTGGGAGGAGGGCGCGACGCGCGCGAGGGCGGGCGACGTGGTGCGGATCGTCCGCCCGACCGGCGTCTACGACGATTACACCGGCATCGGCCGCTTCGCGGACCCGTCGCTCGACGCCGCGGACAAGGGCCTCGAGGTCCGCGCGCCGGTCGGCGAGGCGCGGGTGGTCGCCGCGGGCGGCGGCGCGATCACCCTGAGCGGCGCGATCGCCGCGCAGGACGGGGATATCGTCTACCTCGGCGCGCCCCTCGCCGCGGCGCCCGCCGACGGCCAGCCCGCGGCCGCGTTCGCCGGCGCCGCGGGCTACACCTTCGCCAAGGTGCTCGTCGATCCGGCGGGCGCGCGGCACGCGCCGCAGCACCGCGCCGTCGATATCGCCAGCGACAACCGCATCGCGCCGGGGGGCGTCGCGGTGACGTCGCACGGCTTCGCGATCCCCGCGGGCTGCTCGGCGACCGCGAACGTCACCGCCACGCTGCTCTACCGGCCGGTCCCGCTCGCCCTCGCGCGGGAGCGCGGGGCCTTCGCGCGCGATTACATGGTCGCCTCGGCGTCCTCGCCGGTGCCGCTCGACTGAGCGAGCCAGCCGAGGAGCGATCCAGGCCGGCGCGCCATGGCCCCAACCCGGGCCCCCATAGGCGTTAACCAAGCTTCGCGCCGCGTTCTCCCACATCCGAACGTTTACGTGGTCGTGGTCGTGGTCGTTCACGGCCTATCGTTGACGACCACGACCACGTAAACGTTGGTGACCCGCAGCACCGCGAGCCGAGCCAGCGGATCGTACTTGCCGTTCCGATATCGTGCTGGTCTCAGGCGCTGGCGCTGGACAGGGGGGGTACGCTATGGGCCTGAGCAATGAGCGAGAAGCGTGTGCAGACGTCGGGTGTGGAGGGGAGCGCCGCGCGCGCAGCAGCGGAAAAGAGGGAAACTTCGGCGTTCCGCGATTACCGCGAGGACGCGCGGCCGAGCGTGAAGGAGCTCTACCGGCTGAACCACGAGGGGCAGACGCTCGCCTTCGTGCGGGAGAAAGAGCGGCAGTACCTCGGCCTCGACCGGCGCCGGATGGGCATGTGGGAGGCGCTCGAGCTGCTCGATCGGGTGGTCGACGACAGCGATCCAGACACGGAGCTGTCGCAGATCGCACATGCGCTCCAGTCCGCGGAGGCGGCGCGGCGGGACGGGCAGCCGCCGTGGTTCGTGCTGACCGCGCTGATCCACGACGCCGGGAAGATCCTGTGCACGTGGGGCGAGCCGCAGTGGGCCGTGGTGGGCGACACCTTCCCGGTGGGCTGTGCAACCTCGGAGCGGATCATCTTCCCCGAGCTCTTCGCGCGTAACCCGGACATGGCGAACCCGGTGTACCAGACGTCATGCGGGATTTACGAGGAGGGCGCGGGGCTCTCCCGGATATACATGTCGTGGGGACACGACGAGTACCTGTATCATGTGGTGAAGGACCACCTGCCGCTCGAGGCGCTCGCCACGATCCGATATCACTCGTTCTACGCGGCGCACCGCGAGGGCGCGTACGGGCACCTGATGAACGAGCAAGATCGGCGGATGATGGAATGGGTGCGGCGCTTCAACCCGTACGATCTGTACTCGAAGGCCGATGACCCGCCGGACGTTGAGCGGCTGAAGCCGTTCTACAAGGACCTGATCGCGGAGTTCCTGCCGGACGAGCTCCGCTGGTGAGGGGCTGTGACGGATGAAGCGAGCGGACGGGCATGCGTGAGCCCATGGAGATCCTGCTCGTCCCATCCCGCTCGTCTCCGGGGGCCTACGAGGCACACCGCGGAGCTACCGCGCCTCATCCAGGACGATAGACTAACGCTGGAGGGGGTATCCGGGAATGGGCCCGACCGCCGCCCCAAGCTTGCTCACCCCTCCGGTGCTGTCGCCAGATCGAGCCGCCGCCCGATCGCGTCGTGCCGAGGGGATGTGATCCGTCGTCACGTCCCACCGAAGTCCCGTGGGATCCGACGGATCACGCCTGTTCGCTACCGCACCGTCGTCCCTCCGCGACGCTGTTCTGGCGCGGCCGCCCGGGATGTGGGAGATGGGCCTGGCCCGCGGGGGCCGCGACGCATCCGATGAGCATGGCCCATTACGTCTCGGTCTTCCTCGTCTCGCTGTCGGCGATCTTCTTCGTCGTGGATCCGCTCGGCATCGTGCCGCTGTTCCTGACGATGACCGCGGGCGATCCGCCGGAGAAGGTGCGGCGCACGGCGCGGCGGGCGTGCGCCGTCGCCGGCGGGCTCATGCTGTTCTTCGCCCTCTTCGGCGGCGTCGTCTTCAAGGTCTTCGGCGTCTCGCTGGCCGCGTTCCGCGTCGCGGGCGGGCTGTTGCTGCTCGTCACGGCGCTCGACATGCTGCGCGCCCGCTCCTCGGCGACGCGCACCACCCCGTCCGAGGAGCAGGAGGGCATCGCGAAGGAGGACGTGGCGCTCGTGCCCCTGGCCATGCCGCTCCTCGCCGGGCCGGGCGCGCTCGCCACGGTGATGGTGCTGATGGCGCGCGGGGGCAACGACCCCGTGGCCATGGGGCTGGTGCTCGCCGGCGTGGCCATCACCTTCGTGGCCTCCTACTTCGTGCTGCGCGGCGCGGGGCTCGTGCAGCGGGCGCTCAAGGCGTCCGGCATGGCCGTGCTCGAGCGCGTCATGGGCCTCATCCTGGCCGCCATCGCCGTGCAGTTCATGGCCGACGGGGTGAAGGAGCTCTGGCACGGGTGACGCCCGCCGGGCGCCGCCCGGCGCGTCAGTTGAGCTGGCCCGCGCGCCGCGGCGCCTGCTTCATGCAGAGGACGAGCGCGTCGCGGAGCCGCGCGAAGGTGGATACCCGCGACATGTCCACGCCGTCCACGAGGAGGCCGCGCGCCACGTCGGGCCGGATGCCCACGATGATCCCTTTCGCCCCGAGGAGCTCCACCGCTCGGACCAGCGACAGAAGGATGTTCCCGAGCGAGGCGTCGATGGAGTCGACGCCGGTCAGATCGATGATCACCACCCTGCAATGGGTGTTCGAGACCGCGCCGAGGAGCCCCTGCATCATCTGGTCGGCCCGGCAGTGATCGACCGCGCCGAGCACCGGCATCATCAACACGCCCTCCCAGACCTGGATGATCGGCGTCGACAGCGCGCGGATCGTCGCCTGCTGTTCCGCGTTGAGGGCCCTCGTGCGCGAGAGCTCCTGCGCGAGGTCGTCGAGCCGCCTCAGGTCGCTCGCAGCGACCGCCTGGGCGATCTGGACGAGCTCCTCCCGCTCCCTCAGCGCATCCCCGAGCTCCCCCAGCGCCGCCGCGATCGCGCCGAGATCGTCGCCAGGGTCCGATCCCTCGGCGAGGGCTGCGTCCGCGTCTCCCTCCTTGAGCTGCTCGATGTAGCGTAGGATCGCCTGCGCCCGCTCACCCGGCACGACGCCCCCGGAGCATCTCGCTCTTGAGCTGCTCATAGACCGTCTCCGAGATACAGCTCGTGAAGCAGCGCGTGTGGACGAACTGGCCGTCCCGCTTGAAGACGTTGGAGTTGATCAGCACGTGTTTCATGCTGCCGTCCTTGGCGCGGAGGCGGGCCGGGTAGGAGGCCAGCTTGCCGGTGCCCGCGAGCGAGCAGAGGATCTGGTCTATCACGTCCTTGTCGACGTGGAAGTCGGTGACATGTCGATTGATGTACTCCTCGCGCGTATAACCGAGGAGCTCGAGCTCGAGCTTGTTCGCCCACAGGATCTTGCCGTTCGCGCCCACCAGATGGACGCCCAGCGAAGCGTTGTCCAGGACGTCATGCCAGTCTTCCACGCGGTCCTTCGTCCCCATCGCCAATCTCCCCCGGTCGTGCTTCGACCTTGACTTGTCCGGCCCGATGAGCGCCCGAGGTGCGGTGTCCGCGAAGGCGCTGCCTGCCCGCAGCTGCTCAGGTTACAGGAGAACGGGGAGCTGGACGAGCGGTGTGGTCGCCGCGGTGGGGTCGGGCACATCGGGAGAGCGTGAAGGCGAGTCGTCGTGGAGCTCGCTTGTCGGCTGGATGCGGCGGGCTCAGCGGCTCGACGTCGCTACGCGGCCGGGCCGCCTCGGCGCGCGCTGGGCTCCCCACGGAAGACGTGCGCGTGGGCGCGCGCGAGGTCGCCGAAGGCGCGGGGCGCGCGGCCTGTCACGCGCTGAACGACGTCGGTGACGCGGTCCTCGGCCCCGTCGCGGATGGCGAGATCGAGGCTCACAAGGAACGCGGCGTAGGGCGATGGGATACCCGCCCGGACGAGGTATGCCCGAGCGTCCTCCTCGCCGGCGCGGACGTGGCGTATCGCCCGGCCGGCGATGCGGGACACGATGGCCGCCACGTCATCGTAGCTGAGCGCCTCCGGGCCGGTGATGACGTGAGATGTGTTGTGCGGCGCGCCGTCGAGGAGCGCGCGCGCGGCGACCTCCGCGATATCGTCGGCGTCGACGAAGCCGACGCGGCCGCCGCCCGTCGCGGTCGTGAGCTCGCCTCGCCCGGCGATCGCCGCCGCGTGCGGGTGGCGCGGGTCGATGAAGTTCTGCATGAACCACGACGGTCGGAGGACGGTCCACTCTGGAGCGCGCTCGCGGAGCGCGCGGTGGACGAGGCCGAGCCCGGGGCTGCCCTCCGCCACGGGCGACGCGCTGAGCAGGACGAGGCGGCGAGCCCCGCGCGCAAGCGCGCGCTCGACGAAGGGCAGCATGAGCGCCGAGGGATCCTCGACCATCGCGGGCGCCACGAGGTACACGCGATCGGCGCCGCGGAGCGCCTCGTCGTGCGTCGCGGCGTCGGCCCAGTCGAAGCGGGCGTGCTCCACGCCGTCGCGGGCGGCGGGCGCCGCGCGGCTCGCGGTGCGGACGCGCGCGCCGGCGGCCGCGAGCCGCGCGGCGACGGCTCGCCCGGTGGTGCCCGTCCCGCCGGTGATCAGGACGAGCGGCCCATCGCTCCCTGCGCGCGCCCTCATGACGCCCCCTCGCGATGGGCGTCGAGCTCGCCGCCGAAGGCCTCGAGGACGGGCGCTGGATTCCAGTACTCGCGGTAGCGCACGACTCGGCCGTTCCTCGTCGCGACGATCATCACATAGTCCTGCTCGTAGCGTCTGCGCGCGGGCCCGATGGTCGCCGAGCCGTGCACCTCGGCGAGCGCGACGTCGGGATCGGTCGTCGGATACCGCCGCACGTCGCGGAGCTCGAGCCCGTGGAAGCTCTGGAGGATGCCCTCGAAATGGCGCCGGATGGCCGCCTTCCCCTCGAGGCGCGCCGGCGCGCCGAGCGCCGGCGCGTACGGGAACTCGACGGTTGCGTCGTCGGCGAAGAGGTCGAGCCAGCGCTCCAGGTCACGACCGATGAGATCGAGGAGCGCGTCGAGCGCCTGCGCGGCGTCGAGCGGCCGGGAATGCGGCTGGGGGTGCGTCATGGGATGTCCTTTCCTTTCGTGTCGACGAGGCCAGCGTAGGGGCGCCGCGGTTGCCGCGCGTCCAGCTCCACGATCCGCGCGTCCACGGTCCACGGCCGGCGCCGCCCTCGCGGCGGGTCGCGCGCGCCGGCGTGGCGCGGCCCGCCGCGTGATGTAGAGTCGATCGCGCCATGTCCGCCGCGTTCGACGAGCTGGCCCGGAGCGTCGTGCTCCGCGAGGCCGAGGTGAGGCGCTTCGCGCTCGGCGATCGCTGGGGCAAGCGGCAGCCGGCGCAGCGCGCCTCCGCCCGGGTGTACGCGGCGCTCGGCGGCGGCGGGTGGATCGACGTCGCGCGCCGGCGGCTCGCGCTCGGCGCGGGAGAGCTCGTGTTCCTGCCGCGCGCCGAGGAGCACGCCATCCGCGATCGGCCGACGACCTCGCTCGCGCACCCGGAGGCCCTCTGCCGCGGGATGCGCGCCGTGGCCGACGACGCCCTGGCCACGGAGGCGCCGCCGGAGACGCGCCTCGTCGTCGTCGACCTGCACGTCGACGCGGCGGGCGCCCCGTGGGTCGCCCTGCTGCCGCCGGCGGTGCACGTCGCGGGCGCGACGCCGGGGCTCGCGCGCTGGCTCAACGACACGCTCGCGCTGCTCGCCGGCCCGCCGGCCCTGTCGGCGGCGCTGCGCCGCTCCGTCGGCGAGGCGTGGGCGCACGCGCTCTTCGCGAGCGCGCTGCGCGACCCCGCGGCGTCGCTGCCGCGGCGGGACGCGCTCCGGGACGAGCCCATCGCGGCCGCGCTCGCGCGGGTGCGCGCCTCGCCCGAGCGCGCGTGGGAGCTCGGGGACCTCGCGCGAGCGGCCGGGCTCTCGCGATCCGCGTTCGCGGCGCGCGCGACGGCGCTGCTCGGCGAGCCGCTCGGCCATCACGTGCGCCGGCTGCGCCTCGAGCGCGCCGCGGTCCTGCTCGGCGAGACGACGCTCCCGGTGAAGCTCGTCGCCGCCCGCGTCGGCTACGACAGCGAGCCCGCGTTCGGGCGCGCCTTCGCGCGCGCCCACGGCGTGAGCCCCCTCGGCTACCGGCAGGCGAGGCGGCGAGAGCACGACGGTGCGCACACCGTCGGACGCGCAGGTTGACGAGAGGGAAGCGCTGCTCTGCGGCGCAGCTGGTATCATGTCCACCCGGATCGGAGCACCAGCTCCCACGCGCCGGCGCGCGGTGCGTGGCTTTCGGCGCGGCCCGCCCAGCTGATGCCGTATCCTCCTGCGGATGCGGCAAGGCGCGAGGATAGGTGTCCTGCTCGTCGCGATGGCGGCGTGCGGCGGCGATGGCGATGATGCGGAGTCCACCGCTGGCGCCGGAGGCGCCGCGCCGGGCGCGGGCGCCGCCGGAGGCTCCACGTCGGGCGCGGGCGCCGCCGGTGGTTCCTCGCCTGGCGCGGGGGGCTCCACGCCGGGCGTCCCGGCCTACGGCCGTTTCGGTCAGCCCACGACCACCTTCACGCTGCCGGAGCCGGCCCCGAGGGAGGGTGAGCTCCCCGAGATCGCCTATCCCGATCTCGCCGGGTCGTTCCCGGAGGTCGACTGGAGCGCGCTCGACCGGCTCTACATTCCGGCTGGCCACTACCGGAGCATCCTGCTCGGCGGCCTGCCCGAGCGGAGCGCGGAGCGCCCGCTCGTGATCACGAACCTCGGCGGACAGGTCGAGGTCGGGGGCGACGCCGCCAACTACGTGTTCGTGATCAAGGGCGGAAAGGGCTGGATCCTGACCGGCCGGCACGACCCTGTCTCGAAGACCGGAGACGAGGGGTTCCGGGGGCACGCCGAGGGCGCGTTCGCCCATGGCCAGGGGACGTACGGCATCTTCATCGACGACGCGTTCAGCAAAGAGGGCCTCTCGGGGCTGGCCATCGGGGGAGGAGCGTCGGATTTCGAGCTGGATACCCTCGAGGTCGCGCGCGCCGAGTTCGCCGGCATCGTCGCCAAGACCGACGACGACGGGCAGGCCACGATGCGCAACGTGAAGATCCACGACCTCTACGTGCACGACGTCGGCTCGGAGGGGATCTACTTCGGCAGCACCCAGGCGCAGCCGCAGCATGCGTTCGAGCGCCTCGAGGTGTACGATAACCGGTTCCTGCGCACCGGCACCGAGGCGCTGCAGGTCGGGCAGCTCGGCTCGGACTGCGAGATCCACCACAACGTCATAGGACCGGGCGCGGTCCGGTGGCGGTCGGCGTTCGACCATTACCAGGACGGCAACGTGCAGTTCGGCCAGCGCTACGGCAGCTCGAGCTTCCACCACAACCTCGTGATCGGGACGGGCGACCTCTTCGTCGAGCTGTTCCCGACGCGCGTGGACGGCGATCCGCGCTCGCCGTCGGACACGATCTCGTTCACGGACAACTACTTCGCCGACACGTCGCTGAGCGGGGTGTACACGCACGCGGTGGACACCGGCGCCACGATACGCTTCGAGCGCAACGTCTTCCTCGGGTTCCACTTCAACTATGGCGAGGTGTACCCCGACGCGGACGAGCCGGTGCAGGTCTTCGCGGTGGGCAGCAACGCGCCGAACCCGCACATCCTGAAGGGCAACCGGGTGGACGGGCCCTATCCGTTCATCAAGTGGCTCTTCGACAGCGTGCAGGCCGAGGACAATCCGACGGTCGCGGTGGAGCGGGTCCGCTTCCGAGACTTCATGGGAAGCGGCCTCGACGAGGACTACCGGCGCCTGGAGTGGTGGACCGACCGCGCGACGCTCAGCCCGGACGAGCGCGCCGTGACGTACCCCAAGGGAGCCCACGTCCTCCACCAGGGCGCGCTCTACGAGGCGCTCGCGGAGAGCCAGGGCAAGCAGCCCGATCAGCACCCCGACGTGTGGCGCGCGCTGCCGGCCCCTGCGGACGACGTCCGGTTGAGCGCCGACTCGCCTCACCAGGGGCTCGGCGTCCGCTGGCCGCCGCCTTAAAATCCCAGCAATCCCCCCGTCTCCCCGCCTCCCTGTTCAATTTCTCTTTGCTGAGATACCAACAGATGAGTGGATTTGTCAGGAGCTGTTCTCCATGAGGCTCTTCTACGCTCCCACATCCCCCTTTGCTCGCAAGGTGCGGGTCACCGCGCATGAGCTGCAGCTGGGAGACCGGATCGAGCTTGTGCTGGTCAATCCCTGGTCGGACGCGGCGCTGCGGTCGCTGAACCCGTTGGCCAAGGTCCCGACGCTGGTGCTGGGGGACGGACAGGTGCTCTTCGAGTCGGCGCTCCTCTGCGAATACCTGGATCACCTCGCGGCCGGCGGGCTGTATCCAGCGCCGGGAGAGGCGCGGTGGAGCGCCTTGCTCCGGCAGGGCGTCGCGGACGGCATCAGCGCTGCTGCCGGGCGCCTCTTCGCCGACGAGCATCGCCCATCCGACGAGCGATCGAGCAGCGTCATGCAGCGCCAGGCGGCTGCCATCGAGGCCAGCCTCGACAGGCTGGAGCGCGACGCCGGTGCGCTGTCGGGAGCGCTCGCGGACATCGGCGCGATCTCGGTCGCCTGCGCGCTCGGCTACCTCGACTTCCGCTGGCCGGATCGGGCGTGGCGAAGCGGCCGGATCGGCCTTTCGCGCTGGTTCGACGTCGTCGGCCAGCGCCCGTCCATGACCGCGACGCAGCACCGCTCGCCGTGATCTCCTGACGTGGGGTCCCCAGGCGGCGCCCGCCGCCCCTGCGGGCTCGGCGCTCGTCATCTCCCACCCCATCCCGCCCGCATCCCGCCGGCATCCCGCCCACGCCCGAGCCCGGCTGTGCGCTCGACGGTGGCGCTTGAACGAGCGACGCCCGTCCCGCGAGGTTTCGGTTCGATGACTGTCGAAACAGATTGACGGCGCCCCCGCGCCGCCTAGATTCACTTTGATGACCATCGAAGCAGATCCCCCGGCGCGTGAGCTGGGCGTCGAGGCGCGCATCGGCGTGCTCAAGGCGCTCGCCGACGCGTCGCGGCTCCAGGTGGTGAACGCCCTGATCGAGCGGCCGCACTGCGCCGAGGAGCTGGCCGAGCGGCTGGGGCGCGCGCCGTCCACGGTCTCCTTCCACCTCCGGAAGCTCGACGAGGCCGGGCTGGTGACGAAGCAGAAGACCCAGTACTACCTGGTCTATGCGCTGCGCGACGATCTGCTCCGCCTCACGCTGAAGGAGCTCGTCTCGCTGCCCTCCGCCGCCGACGGCGCCGCGCGGCGGCGCGCGGAGCGAGCCCGGAGCCAGGTGATGCGCGCCTTCTTCCGCGGGGGCGTGCTGGTCCAGATGCCGAAGCAATGGCGCAAGCGGCGCATCGTGCTCGAGCAGTTCCTGGGCAAGTTCCAGGCGGGCCGGCGCTACCGCGAGCAGGAGGTGAACGAGATCATCCAGACCCTGTATCCCGACCATTGCACGATCCGGCGCATGCTCGTCGACGAGGGATACATGACGCGCGACGGCCTGCACTACGAGCTGATCGCGGAGCAGACCAGGACACCCGAGGCGAAGGACACGACACCCGAGGCGGAGAGCAAGACGCCCGGCTCAGGGACGAAGAAGGCGAGAGGGAGCACGATGGAAACGCGCAAGGAGATGAAGCGGAAGTATCTCGAGACCCCGAAGCAGGCGGGCATCTTCCAGGTCAAGAACACGGTGAACGGCAAGGTCCTGCTCGGCAGCAGCACGAACCTCCATGGGCCGCTCAACAAGCACCGTTTCGCGCTGTCCATCGGCGCGCACCAGAACCAGGCTCTCCAGCGGGACTGGCAGCAGCACGGCGCCGACGCCTTCACGTTCGAGGTGCTCGAGGTCGTGCAGCAGAAGGATGAGCCGGGGTTCTCCGTGGCGGACGAGCTCACGCTGCTCGAGCAGATCTGGCTGGAGAGGCTCTCGCCCCTCGCGCCGCGCGGCTACAACACGGATACGCGGCTCCGCGAGTGACGCCGCCTCGCGCCGTCCCCGGAGGACGCCGCGCTCGCCCGTGTCCTGGCCGCCGGGGCGCCTCGAGGCCGGCGGCGCCAGAGCCGCATGCGCCCTGTCCCGGTGGCGAAAGCCGTGGATTTCATCCACGATGGCGCTGCATGCGGCCAACCGGCATACGGAAGAAGTCTCCAGATGTCGTCGAGCCCTCGCCCGATGGCCGCGCCCTCGACGCGAGCGCCGAGGGCTGCCTCGCCGGCGGCGGCGAGATGGGCGCGCTGCTGCGCTCGATCGACTGGGCGAAGACGAAGCTCGGCCCCGTCGCGACATGGCCGATCAGCCTGAAGACCGTGGTCGGCCTCGTGCTGGGCAATCGGTTTCCCATGATCATGCTGGTCGGGCCGGAGATGCTGCAGATCTACAACGATGCCTATCGGCCTATCCTGGGCATGAAGCACCCTGCGTCGGTGCTCGCCCCGGCGCGCGAGGTCTGGGCCGAGGTCTGGGACGTCGTCGGCCCGATGACGCAGACCGTGCTCGACGGGGGGCCCGCGACGTGGAGCGAGCACCTCCTGCTCCCGCTGCAACGGCGAGGCTTCGTCGAGGAGACGTACTTCACGCTCTCCTTCAGCCCGATACCCGGCAACGACCAGCGGGTCGCCGGCGTCATCATCACGGTGCAGGAGACCACGGAGCAAGTCCTCGACGCGCGCCAGCTCCGCATGCTGCGCGATCTCGCGACGCGCTCCGCCCATGCGAAGTCTGCCGAGGAGGCGTGCTCCACAGCGGCGGAGATCTTCGCGGCGAACGTCGCCGATCTTCCGTTCTCGCTGCTTTACCTCCTGGACGGCGATACGGGCCATGCGCGCCTCGCTGGCGCGAGCGGGCTCGACGGCTACGAGGGGGCGGCGAAGTCGGCGCGCATCTCCCTCCACGACCGAGGCGGCGAGGCCTCGACCTGGCCGCTCGCGGAGGCGGCGCGCGCCTCTGGCGAGCTCCTCGTTTGCGATCTAGCGGCCCGCTTCGGCGCCTTGCCCCTCGGCCGCTGGGGCAGCGCGATCGAGCGGGCGATCGTCCTGCCCCTCTCGCGGCCGGGGCAGCCTCGTCCTTATGGCTTCCTCATCGGCGGCGTGAGCCCGCATCGCCTGCTCGACGAGCCGTATCGCGGGCTGTTCCGGCTGATCACCGATCAGGTGGTGACCGCCATCGGGAACGCGCGCGCCTACGAGGAGGAACGCAGGCGCGCCGAGGAGCTCGCCGCGATCGACAGCGCGAAGACGCTGTTCTTCAGCAACGTCAGCCACGAGTTCCGGACGCCGCTGACGCTGATGCTCGGCCCCCTGGAGGACGCGCTCGCGTCGCCGGAGCGCGCGCTCTGCGGCGAGCACCTTCTGCTCGTCTACCGCAACGCGCTGCGCCTGCTCAAGCTGGTCAACGCGCTGCTCGACTTCTCGCGCATCGAGATGAACCGTGCGCAGGCGTCCTACGAGCCGACGGACCTCGCCTGCCTCACCGCCGATCTCGCGAGCGCGTTCCGCGCTGCGAGCGAGCGAGCCGGGCTCGCGTTCAAGGTGGACTGCCCGGAGCTCCCGGAGCCGGTCTTCGTCGACCGGGACATGTGGGAGAAGATCGTGCTGAACCTGCTGTCCAACGCCCTGAAGTTCACGTTCGAGGGCGAAATCGTCATGTCGCTACGCCTTCGCGGGGACCACGTCGAGCTCGTGGTGCGCGACACGGGCACCGGTGTACCCGAGCACGAGCTGCCGCACCTCTTCGAGCGCTTCCATCGCGTCCAGGGGGCGCGCGCGCGCACGCACGAGGGTTCCGGGATCGGGCTCGCGCTGGTGCACGAGCTGGTGCGCCTGCACGGCGGAAGCGTCCAGGCGGGGAGCCGCGTGGGCGAGGGGACGGCGTTCACGGTCGCGATCCCGCGCGGGTCCGCGCACCTCCCGCCGGAGCGTATCCGCGCCGAGAAGATGCTCTCGTCGACGGCGACCGGCGTCGCGCCCTACGTCGAGGAGGCGCTGCGGTGGCAGCTCGTCGACGAGGCGCCCGCCCTGGCGCTCGCCTCGACCGATCCCGCCGGGCCCGGCCACGTCTCGGCGCCGTTCGACCCGAGCGCGCGCGTTCTCCTCGCCGACGACAACGCCGATATGCGCATGTACTTGCGGCGCATCCTCGAGGAGCGGTGGACCGTCGAGGCCGTGAGCGACGGCGCCGCCGCGCTCGAGATCGCCCGGCGGTCGCCGCCGGATCTGCTCGTCGCCGACGTGATGATGCCGGGCCTCGACGGCTTCGGCCTGCTCCGAGCGCTGCGCGCCGATCCGGCGACGCGGGGCGTGCCAGTGATCATGCTCTCGGCGCGCGCGGGCGAGGAGTCCCGCGTCGAGGGGCTGGCGGCTGGCGCCGACGATTACCTCGTGAAGCCGTTCTCGGCGCGCGAGCTCGTCGCTCGCGTCGCGACCCACCTCCAGCTTGCAGCGCACCGGCGCGCCGCGGAGCGGGAGCGCGAGCAGCTGTTCGCGCTGTTCGAGCAGGCGCCCGTCGGGATCGCCGTCTACCGTGGCCCCGAGCACATCATCGAGGTAGCGAACCCGCACTTCGTGGCCATGGTGGGCCGTGACGTGCTCGGACGCTCGTTGCAGGAGGCCTTCCCTGAGGTCGTCGGCTCGTCGTTCCTCGAGGTCTTCTACCGGGCCTATGCGACGGGCGAGCCGTTCGTCACCCACGACTACCGGTTCGACCTCGATCGCGGGCGCGGCGTGCTGGAAGAGTCGTACTGGAGCTTCAACCTGCACCCGATGCGGGACCCGGGCGCTGCCGTCGCCCGGATCCTGGTCGTCGCGCTCGACGTCACCGAGTACGTGCGGGCGCGAAAGAAGCTCGAGGCGGCGGCGCGGGAGCGCGAGGAGCTGCTGCGCCGCGCGGAGGACGCGCGGCGCGACGCGGAGCGGGCGAACCGCGCGAAGGACGAGTTCCTGGCGATGCTCGGCCACGAGCTGCGGAATCCGCTCGCCCCGATCGTCACGGCGCTCCACCTGATGCGCCTGCGCGCCGGGGGGCATGCCGAGCGCGAGCGGCTCGTCATCGAGCGCCAGATCAAGCACCTGACGGCGCTCGTCGACGACCTGCTCGACGTCTCCCGGATCACGCGGGGCAAGGTCGAGCTGAAGAAGCAGCGGATCGAGATCGCGGAGGTCGTGGCCAAGGCGGTCGAGCTGGCGAGCCCGCTGCTCGAGCAGCGCCGGCACCACCTCACTATCGCTGTCCCTTCTGCCGGCCTCGCCGTGGAGGGCGACGTCATGCGGCTCGCCCAGGTGGTCTCGAACCTGCTCACGAACGCCGCGAAGTACACCGAGAGCGGCGGCGAGATCGCCGTCCGGGCCGGGCGCGTGGAGGGCGAGGTCGTCCTCTCCGTGCGCGACAATGGTATCGGCATCGCCCCCGAGATGCTGCCGAGCGTCTTCGAGCGCTTCGTGCAGGAGCGGCAGGCGCTCGACCGATCGCAGGGTGGCCTTGGCCTGGGCCTCGCCATCGTCCACAACCTCGTCGCGATGCACGGCGGCCGCGTCAGCGCGCACAGCGAGGGCCGCGGGCGCGGGAGCGAGTTCACCATCCGGCTGCCGGCCGCGGCGACCGTGCGCTCGCCCGAGGCCGCGCCGGCGCTCCTTCCGCCCGGGGCGCAGCGGACGCCGTCTCCGGCCGGCCAGCGCCGCATCCTGCTCGTGGACGACAACTTCGATGCCGCCGAGCTCCTGGCCGAGTCGCTGGGCGCCATGGGCTACACGATGCGCGTCGCCTCCGACGGCCCGTCCGCGATCCGGATCGCGGAGGAGTTCGCGCCCGACGTCGCGCTGCTCGACATCGGGCTACCGGTGATGGACGGCTACGAGCTCGCGCGGCGCCTCCGCGAGCAGCCGGCGGGTGAGCGGGTTCGCCTGATCGCGATCACCGGTTACGGGCAAGAGTCGGATTTCCGGCGCTCGGAGCGGGCGGGGTTCGAAACACACCTCGTCAAGCCCATCCAGATCGATCGATTGATGGCGCTCATCGAGGAGCCTCCGGCCCGCAGGGCCGAGTGAGCCGCGGCGACGTAGGATGAGCTTCTGGCCAGAAGGTGCCGTCCGGGGGCGGCTCGTAGGACAGCGTCACCTGCTTGCGGAGCGCGAGGCAGCTTCTGACGCAGGAAGGAACAATGGATATGCAACGCATGCGAATTGCGAGGATGGGTGTTCTGGTCGCAGGATTCGCCGCGACCGCGGGATGCACGCTGGTCTCGGGGGTAGGAACACTCGAGTTCAACGGTGAGGCCGCTGCAGGAGCTGGCGGAAGCGGTGACGCCGGCGGCGGCGGCGCCGAAGCGGGAGGCGGCGAGGCGGGCGGCGCCGGGGGCGGCGGAGGCGAAGCGGGGGGTGGCACGGGCGGCGGCGCAATGGGCGGCGACGTGATGGTCCAAGAGTGCGTGCCCGGCGAGGGGGTTGCCGTGGGCGCCCGCGTCTGGGGTGACGCGTGGCTCAACGGGTTCGTCCTTCATTGCGCCGACTTTCAGAGCGACGGTCACACCGGGGACGGGTACGATGCCGGCCCCGTGACTGGCAGCATGACGGGCTCGCACGTCTCCAAATTCTGCGACTACCCCAGGAATGTCGTGGCGTTCAGGTATACGTACGACGCGGAGCATGTGTACCAGGTCCAGCTTGGTTGTTCGACGCCTGAGGTATGGAAATCGTCGACGCCCAGCGTCGAACAATGGCTCGATCCCATGGGCGGAACGACGGCTGGTCCGCAAGAGTACGGAGCGCAATGCGAGGAGGGGTCCGCCTATAGCTACTTCACGCTCAACGTCAGCGAGGATGGTGAATCCATACGAAGCTTCGAAGGGCCTCGCTACTGCTTGGGAATGCCCTGATCCCTCGCAAGGCCGCCTCCGGAGACGCCGCTCCTCGGCGAGAGGACTCTCCTCTGCGAGGCGGCAGCGACCGGGGACCCCCGCCGCGGGAGGCGAGCTCCAGGTCTCCGGGCGCGGTCGAGCGCGGAGATGCGTTGGTCCGTTATAAAAGAAATGTTGTCCGTTATGGTGGACGTAGGCGCTGCCCCGTGGTACTGGGCATCCAACGGACGGGACAGCCATGCACTACCGACAGCTGGGTGACAGCGAGCTCCGGGTCTCGGAGCTCTGCCTTGGGACGATGACGTTCGGCGAGCAGAACACGCTCGAGGACGCCAGAGCGCAGCTCGACTACGCGTTCGACGCGGGGATCAACTTCATCGACGCGGCCGAGATGTATCCGGTGCCGACCCGCGCCGAGACGCAGGGGCGCACGGAGAGCTACGTGGGCGAGTGGCTGAGCCAGCGGCCGCGCGACAAGGTGATCGTCGCGACGAAGATCGCGGGGCCGGGCCGCCCGATCCCGTGGGTCCGCGGCGGCTCCCTCGCGATCAACCGCGCCAACGTCCGGCGCGCGGTCGAGGACAGCCTGCGGCGCCTCAGGACCGATTACGTCGATCTCTACCAGATCCACTGGCCCGATCGGTACGTGCCGCAGTTCGGCGCGACCGCCTACGATCCGGCGAACGAGCGCTCGAGCACGCCGATCGCCGAGCAGCTCGCGGCGCTCGCGGAGGTGATCCGCGACGGCAAGGTCCGGTATTTCGGGCTCAGCAACGAGACCGCCTGGGGGTGGCGCAGTGGAGCCGCGTCGCGGCGCAGCTCGGGCTCCCCAGGCCGGTGTCGATCCAGAACGCCTACAGCCTCGTCAACCGCACGTTCGACTCCGCGCTCGCGGAGGCCTCGCGTCGCGAGGACGTGCCGCTGCTCGCCTATAGCCCGCTCGCGTTCGGCCTGCTCACGGGCAAGCACCTGGGCGGGCCGCCGCCGGGCTCGCGCTTCGCCCGGTTCGAGACCTTCGGCCAGCGCTACAGGAAGCCCAACGTGGACGAGGCGGTGCAGGCCTACGTCAAGCTCGCGCGCGCCCACGGCCTGAGCCCGGCGTCGCTCGCGCTCGCCTTCGTGCGCAGCCGCTGGTTCGTGGCGAGCACCATCCTCGGGGCGACCACGCTCGAGCAGCTCGAGGAGAACGTGAAGAGCGCGGGCGTGGTGCTCGGCGCGGAGGTGCTCGCCGAGATCGAGCAGATCCACGCCCGGTACCCGAACCCGGCGCCCTGATCTCGCCGGCCCCGGCGGCGCCGCTCGCCCGGGGCGGCGCGGTCCGACCCCCTCGGTTCGCGGGAGCGCGGCGCTCCCGGGCGAGCGATGCTGCGGCGCCGGCGGGCAGCCGCCGCGCCGGCACGGAGGGGGGATCAGATGACGACCAAGCTACCCAGGCGGAGCCTGCTCGCTGGCCTGCTGCTGATGGGCGCCACGGGCTGTGCGGGCTCGGGGGCGATGACGACCGCGAGCGCTCGCCGGAAGGCGCCGGCCGATCCGTGGCAGAGCGTTCGGGACGAGTTCGATCTGTCGCCGGCGTGGATCCACATGACGGCCTTCCTGCTCGCCTCGCACCCGCGGCCCGTCCGCGAGGCGATCGAGAGGCTGCGGAGGGAGCTCGACGAGAACCCGGTGGACGCGCTCCACGCGCGCGAGGATCCGGCGCCGGTGCGGGAGGCGGCGGCGGCGTACATGGGCGCCGGGGCCGAGGAGATCGCGCTCACGGACAGCACCACGATGGGGCTCGCGTCGTTGTACCTCGGCCTGCCGCTCGAGGCCGGCGACGAGGTGCTCACGACGGAGCACGATCACTATTCCACGCACGAGTCGCTCCGGCTCGCCGCGGAGCGGACCGGCGCGGTGGTGCGGAAGATCGCGCTCTATGCGAGGGGCAGCGCCGCGACGGCGACGGAGATGGCGGGGGCGATCGAGGCGGCGCTCACCCCGGCCACGCGGGTCGTGGCGATCACGTGGGTCCACTCGAGCTCGGGCGTGAAGACGCCTGTGCGCGCCATCGCCGAGGTCGTCGCCAGGGCGAACCAGGGCCGGGCGCCGGGGAAGCGCGTCGTCTGCTGTGTGGACGGCGTGCACGGCTTCGGGGTCGAGGACGCCACGATGGCCGATCTCGGCTGCGATTTCTTCGCCGCGGGTTGTCACAAATGGATGTTCGGGCCGCGGGGCACTGGCGTGCTCTGGGGCAGGCGGGAGCTCTGGCCGATGCTGCGCCCGAGCATCCCGCCCTTCGGAAGGGCTGCATACGAAGCCTGGCTCCGGCAGCAGCCGCCGCCGCCCACGACCGCGGACATGATGTCTCCCGGAGGGTTCCACTCCTTCGAGCACCGGTGGGCGCTGCCCGCGGCGTTCGCGTTCCACCGGGGCATCGGCAAGGCCAGGGTCGCGGCCCGGATCCACGCCTTGAACCGGCAGTGCAAGGAAGGGCTCAAGGGGATGGGCCATGTCACCCTGCACACGCCGCTCGACGACGCGCTCTCTGCGGGGATCGTGTGCTTCGAGGTGGCGGGGATGACGCCGGAGGCCGTCGTGGGGAGGCTCCGCGAGAGGAAGATCATCGCCTCGACGTCGCCGTACGCGACCTCGTATGTCCGCGTCGCGCCGAGCCTGCTCAACTCCGAGGCGGACGTCGAGGCGGTGCTGCGCGCGATCCGCGCGCTCGCGTGAGGGGCCCGGTCCGGCGAGCCATGGCCGGACCTCGGGTGGGCCGGACGAGGGCGCCTATCGGGCGGCCTCCTCGATTCGAGCGATGTCGATCTTCCTCATCTGCATCATCGCCTGCATGACCCGCCCCGCCTTGGCCGGGTCCGGGTGCTGGATGAGCCGGATCAAGACGGACGGGACGATCTGCCAGGACACGCCGAACCTGTCCTTGAGCCACCCGCACTGGCTCTCGGCGCCGCCGTCGGCCGTGAGCTTGCTCCAGAGCTCGTCGACCTCCTCCTGCGTCTCGCAGGTGACGACGAGCGAGAACGTCTCGTTGAACTTCTGGTGGGCGCCGTTCAGGGCCATGAGCCGCTGGCCGTTCAGCTCGAACTCGGCCATCACGAGCGAGCCCTTGGGCCCCGGACCGGCGTCTCCCGAGCGGAGCTCGGAGAGGATCCGTGAGCCCTTGAAGATGGACAGGTAGTACTGCACCGCCTCCTCGGCGTTGTTGCTGAACCAGAGGCACGTCTTGATCTTCTGCGAGGTGGTCATGATCGGGGTTCCTGGCCGGGGTCGGGCCCGGCGGTGAGGTGAGGGCGGCGCGGTCACCGCGACCGCGCTTTGCCTGGATGTCGGAGCACGGTGCGCCGGCTCGACATGGGGCCGACGATTTTTTTTCGACCCACCGGGGCGGCCGGGCTCCCGGGTCGCCGGGGCGGCCGAGGGGGGCGGGGCGGCAGCCCGCCGGGCGGCCGCCGTGGTCCGCCGGCCGCCGCCCCGGGGCGGCGCCGGGCGACGATGAGCTCGCGGGCCGGGTGGAACGCCGTGGCGATCCGTGAGAGAGCACGCGCATGAGACACATCCTCGATGGGTCGATGGGGGTCATCCTGGCCGCGGGGCTCTGCAGCGCTGCGTGCAGGGCGTCCGCGCATGAGCCTCCCGGCATGAACGCGCCTCCCGGCACGAACGCGCCTCCTGGCGCGAACGCGCCTCCCGGCACGAACGCGCCTCCGGCGGAAGAGCCCGCCGCGCCGCCGGCGGAAGAGCCCGCCGCGCCGCCGGCGGCCGCCCCGACAGGGGAGAGGATCGTCGTGGGCAGCGATCCCTGCAAGAGCGACGCAGACTGTGTGCCAGTGTGCGCGTGCCACGCGGCCGCGTGCATCGCAAAGGCCACCGCGCCGACGTGTGATCGAGGCCTGATGTGCACGCAGGAGTGCCGGCCCGGAACGATGGATTGCGGCGGCGGCTGCCTCTGCCAGGGCGGCCGGTGTGCGGCCCGCCTGATCAACGTGCCCCCGCCCTGAGCCCCTCTGCGTGCGCCGGCCTGCGGATGAGCGCGTAAAAGCTCTTAGAGCCCCGCTGAGGGCCCACCAGGACCGTGGACGCCTGGACTCAGATGTTCGTGGAGCGGGCGCCCAGCGCTGTCCTCAGTATTTGTAAACATCGGCGAAGATCGAGCGACGCATGATCTCGTTCGTCGTCGTCTCGCGCACCCACGCGGCGATCCCCGTCCCGTTCGGGCCGAAGCCCACCGTCGGCTCCGAGTGTTCGGCGGCGTTGTCGTCCTCCAGCGCGTGGGCCTCCGTCCATCCCTGCGCGGGCGAGAGCTCGCTGGCAAAGATCGACCGGAGGGCGGCGGCTTTCTGGGTCCACACCGCGAGCGCCCGCCCGGCCCCATCCACGGCGATCTCGGGACCGCTCACACTATCTTCGTCGGCCGAGAGCTTGTCGGCTGGCTGGAGCGTCGTCCCCGAGAAGCGCCGCGCCCAGATCGCGCAGCCGGCGCCGCACTGACGGAACACCACGCCCCCGTCACCCTCCGCGTTCATCGCGACGGAGTAGTCAGTCGCTCGTTGGCCCGCGGTATCCACGCCGGTGGCACCGGCCCACACGCCCCCTGAATAGGAATTGGCGATCACGTGCGACACCGAGGAGGTCGAGTCGCGCTGGAGGAAGACGACCATCGCGTCCCCGTTGCCGTCCATCACGACGCGTGGGCTCAAATGGTCGAGCGTGTCGTCCGCCTCCAGCGGCTTCGGGCCTGCCGCGCTGCCCTTGTGCGTCGTCAGATCGTACGTAACCACGTTGCCCAGCACGTTGAGACGCCCGCCGTCCGACTGGTACCACGCTGCCACCGCGCGCAGCATCGTGCCCACGGTCGAGACGCCGACAGCCGTGCCGTTGCAGCTGGTCGTGCTCCCCGACACCTTCACCGGTGTCTGCCAGCCCTGCCCGCCCTCGTAAATGGCCAGGTATCCCTCACGCGCCGAGGTGTCGGCGGTGTTCACGTCGATCCCCACGGCGATATGGCCGGCGGGGGTCATCGCGACCGTCGTCGAATGTTTCGAGACCCCCGAGGTGCCCTCGGCGATCGTCTCGACCGTGCCCCACCCGGCGGGCCATCCGAGCGATGCCGTGAACCGCTTGCCGAACACGGCGCCGCCCACCGAGGCCGAATACCAGACGACCACCCCGTTGCCACCGGCGTCGATGGCAACCCTGGCGTTCACGCCCCTCGTGGCCGCGTCGTTGATCTGCAGCAGCGGGTCCCAGCTGTCGCTCTTCTTGACATAGCGGCGCGCCCAGACGGTGTCCTGATCATAAAACACGAGCAGCGCATCGCCGTTGGCCGAGACCGCGACCTGCGGAAGGAAATTCGAGATCTGATTGGCGAGATCGTCATGACCGACGCGCTCGAACGTATCCCAGTGGGGCGGGGGGGCTTCGCCTCCGCTCCCGTCGCCCCCGGTCCCGTCGCCGCCCGCGCCGTCGCCGCCCGCGCCGTCGCCGCCTGCCCCGTCACCGCCTGCCCCGTCACCGCCTGTCGTGCCGCCGCCGCCGCCGCTGCCCGCACGACCGCCGCCGCCCACGTCGCTCGAGCTCGACGACGACTCGAACGTTCGCACCTTCTGTCCGCAGGCCGCGACGAGGACGAGCCCCAGAATGAGAGCCAGCTCGCGCCTGGCGCCCCATCCTCCGCCGTGCCCGAATTTTTCGCGCATCATGCGCGAAGATGAGATCCGAACGCCTCGGAGATGTCAATCCCCAACTGCGCCACCTGTCCTGGCTTGACAGACCACTTCACACTCTCCGCCACCGCGGCAGGAGAGGGTGGCAGCGCGCCCCGTCGGCCGCGGCAGCAAACCTGAACGGCGACGGTCGTCCCGACCTCGCCGTCTCGGACTGGTTCACAGGCATGGGCGCGCGGCTCAGCGCCTGCTTGCCCTCATCTCGACGTATCCCCCATCCTGAGCCGCTCAGCCTGCTGCGCCACGTGACCGGCCCGGACCGGCGCGACCCGATCGAGGCGCGCGACATGTTGCGGATGCTCGCAGAGCTCCGCCTGTGATTCGCTTCGGTGCCGGAGCTCCAAGGAGCCTTCTTCAACGGGCTTCGTGAAAGAAAAATGTGCTCATTCTGTGATGGTTTCATTCGAGCGGTGTCTTTCCTGGCTCAGCGCCGCTGATTGCGCTCGGCGGTCGCACGTGAGCGCGCGAAATCCTTACATGCGTGAGAGGGAATGGTGTAGCGTCGCCATCAAGCTGCCGCTTCCGCTTGGGAGGATTGGCTAGGAGGACGCGCAAGATGCAGAGGCCAGGGGCGCGCGCACGAACGGTGCATTCGAGGGTTTCATTCACGGTATTGACGGCGGGGATGCTGGCTGCTTGCTCCGAAGGAGCACAGCCGCCGGGACCGGAGGAGTCACGGCCTTGGCCGTCCTCGCAGGGCGCGGCGTATGACTCACCGCTTGACACCGGCAGAAGGCAGGTCTTCTTACGAAAGATCCCGACGGCGCCGGCGTCGGTGCCACTGGAGCCACCGCAGGGCAAGGCCGCCATGGCGCCCGAGTACCCGTATGACCATTCTGGAGATGCAGAAAAGGTAGCAGCGCACGAAGCCCACAAACGGCTCCTCCAGCCGGTCAAGGACGATGAGTTCTCCGTCATTGTTGGCAACGGGGAAACAGGCGAGGAATATCAGGTCGTCCAGACCCTCGAAGGCCTCAAGGTCGCTGCCGACTATGCGAGAAAGCTCGGGTACGACGGTCGCGCGGGGAGGCCCACGGGCGATGTGGCGCCGGTCGCGGCCGAAGAAGAGCTGAGGCCGCCCAGCTTGGGGACGCAGTCGATCGTCGGGCCGGCAGACAATCGACTCGATTTCAGGATCAGCGCCTTTTATCCGGCGACCGCCTGGCCCCAAACGACGATGGTGCGTGTGACAAACAACCATGGCGCTGGCTCCGGGACGATGATCGGGGCCAGGATCGTCATCACGAACGCGCACGGGACCGTCGATTCGGCTGGAGGTATCGATTGGCCTCGCATCGTCCCGCGGCAAGACACGACGAGTCCTGCTCCGCCATACGGCGTGGTCGGAGCTCAAACCTACGCCTACCCGACGGCGTGGGTGACCCGGAACTGTCCGGTCAATCCCACGTGGGAATGCAACGCGCATGATTGGGTCATTCTGATACTTTGGCCCTCGCCCTTCGGCGGAAGTCATCCGGGCTACCTCGGCTACGCAGCGCACTCGAATGATGCGGTCGTCCAGTCCTGGGCTCATCATCTTTGGGGGTTTCCCGGCTGTGGAATGGCGCAGAGTCCGCCGGGTTGCACGGACGGCGTGCTCTTCGGAGGCGCCGGAGAGGGCCAGAACCCGGGCCCAGTCGTCTCCGAGCCGCTCGCCGACTGGCCGTTTCTCAATGCGAAATCCCGGCTCAGCCACAGGGTCGACAATTCGGAAGGCGTGAGCGGCGCCGGCGTCTTCAGCTACGCTCCGGCTGCCGGCGGCCCCTACGTGATCTCCACGTCGATATCGAACGGTGTGGTCGCTAACACGGGCGGGCTGGGCCCGCGTGTCACGGACACGCTCGTCAGTTACTTCAACTCGGTCCGCGCGCAGTTCCCGTAGTGCCCTGACCCTTGGCGTCCCAGGCGACATCGAGGGACACGGGGCCTCGGAACATGGTGACTTGCCGGAACTGCACCGGCCGATCGCTCGCGAGGTGGAGGCCCGGCAAGCGCTGCGTGAGCGTGGAGAGCGCCACACGCCCCTGGAGCCGCGCGAGGGGCGCGCCGAGACAGAAGTGCACACCGCGGCCAAACCCGAGGTGCTCGCCCCCGTCGGGGCGCCCGGGCTCGAACCTCGCGGGGGCTTCAACGACGGCCTCATCGTGGTTGGCAGAGCCCAGGAGCACGAAGACGCGCGCCCCCTTGGGGATCGTGACGTCTCCGATCGTCACGTCGACATTGGCGACACGGGTCGTCCCGGGGACCGGGCAGTCCCGGCGGAGGGTCTCCTCCACGACGGCGGCGGCGAGGGACGGATCGCGCACGAGCGCCGCGAGCGTGTCAGGGTGCAGGAGCAAGAGATGCACGGCGTTGCCGAGCAGGTCCGTTGTGGTCTTGTGGCCCGCGAACACGAACGCGGTCGCATAACTGACCGCCTTGGCCATGTCGAGCTGACCGCTCGGGTCCGTGGCCGCCTGGACGAGGACGGAGAGGAGGTTGTCGGCCGGCGCGCTCCTCCGCGCAGAGAGGAGCCCCGCGAGGTGATGCTGCATGGTGACGAAGCTCTCGGCCGCTCTCACCCATGCGTCGGTCGGCAGGTGACCGCTCATGAGCAGGCGCGCCGCGTCATCTGCCCATTGACCGAACCTGCCGGCGTCGGTCGGCGAGACACCCAGGATGCCCGCGATGACCGCCACAGGCAGCGGGCCGCAGAAGCGCGCCATGAGATCTGCCCGACCTTCCGCCTCGAACAAGGCCACCAGCTGGTCCGCCAGCGTGGAGATGGCGCCCTCCAGGGAGGCAATTCGCTCGGCGCCGAACGCGGCGTTCATCTTCCGCCGGACCGAGGTGTGCTCCGGTGGGTCGAGGTGGATGATCGAGGTGGTCCGCAGGAACCCCCTTCGCAGGACGGCCACGACCTCGGGCGGCGGCTCCTTGACGCTCATCGTGGTGAGCCGCGACGAGAATCGGTCCGTGTCGCGGAGGATGGCGGCGACATCCGCCTGGCGAGCGGCCACCCACATGCCCAGATCGTCACTGAAGAAAATCGGCTCCTCCGCGCGCGCCTGCGCATACCGCGGATACGGGTCCTGCTGCATTTCCGGCGAGAAAAACGGGAAGGCACGGGCCATAGCTCACCCCTGAGCGAGGAAATCCAGACCCCTGTCTACCACACCAGCGAGCGGGCGATGGGGTGCTGGTCCACAGACTCCATCGGGACGGCGCCCGATGCGCAGAGGGGTTCCGGGCGCCTCGAGGCGCGGCGCAGAGCACGCGCAGCGGCGCAGGGCGGCCAGCGCGTCAGAAGTCTCCCTCCTTCACGTAGGGGTAGCTCCACAGCGTCACCTGCAGCAGGCAGGATTTGACCCACGCCGCGTGCATCCTCTCGACCTCCTCGGCGGAGTGGCCCTTCCTGGCGAGGAACGGCTTCAGGGTGAACGTCACCGGGAAGATGAGCGCGAAGAGGTTGCGAAAGGGCACCAGGTCGGTCGACGGCGCCCCGTCCGTCTTGTTCTTCTTGATGCGGTGGTGGCGGAGGCCGATCTCGTGCTGGTAGTCGAGCCACTTCTGGTCGTACTCCGCGCGCGCGGTGTCGAGGATCCACTGGCCGAAGCGCTTGCGGACCCCACCGAGGTAGTCGCCGAGCGGCTTGCCGTCGGCCTTGCCGGTGAAGGACGCGAGCAGGTGCGGGTTCGCGCCGACGAAGCCGTACCAGACATCGAGGATCTGCTCGACCTGATCCTTCACGACGTCGTGCGAGAGGCGCAGGTACTTCACGTCTTCTTCCCCGAAGAGGGCGCTCTTCTTCATGTCCTCGAAGTCGGCCGGCAAAACCGGGGACTTCGCGACGGCGTGTGTTCCAACCGTGTATCCATGGATGGTCATGATCGTCCACTCCTTCTGCGGGCAATACCCCGCGCTCACCCCGAGCGACGCGCTCGGGACGTCGAACCGGTCGTCGCGACGGTGACGGGCCGGTAGGTCGCTCCGCCGAAGCTCGGCCTCGATTCCTCACGGCGGGGCCGGCGCGCGTGCCGGCTGCGCTCCGAGGTCGCGGGAGCGCAGGCCCGGAGCGAGGAGCCAGTGACAGGCCTCGGGAAAGCTATCCCCTCATCTCGCGGGGATGAGCACCGCTCTACTCGGGCTGGACGAAGCGCCTCCACGCGTCTTCGCGCTGCTGCTCTTCAGCCTGCTCGTGTTCGCCGCAATCGATCCTCAGGTGTCGGCCCGCCATCGGCGCGTCGACGAAAGCACAGTGGTGGGGCAGCGCCCCTTCATGCGCGTTCGGCCGGAAGTACTTGCAGCTGACGCACATGCGGCTCACCGGGATATGCCCGCTGAGCTGCAAGGACCGGATGATCTTCACGACGCCAGCCAGGAACGCCTCTTGCTCCAGCGCCGAGAGCGGTCCCACCGCGGACACGATGGCGTCGGGCAACGTCGATACGTCCGAGAGCTAGGTGGCAGCGGTGCTCACCTAGTTAGCAGGATCGAGAGCGCATCACCGCGGCTGTCCGCGCGAGCCACGCCACGGGATCTCTCGCGTGGTAGGGGTGCTCCGACGGCTCGATGTTGTCGAGGAACTTGCGGTAGATGATCGCCTGGCGGGCCGCGGCGACGGGCGCGAGCAGCTCGGCGGCGCGCTCGGGGTCGGAGCCCGGGATCGCGGCGCGCCACGCGCGGCTCCAGGAGCTCCGGAGCGGCTCGACCGCGCCGGGCGGGGCCCCGTCGAGGAACGCTGGCTGATCGAGCAGCGGATGCCCGACGCCGCTGTCGCCCCAGTCCAGCAGGACGGCCGACGTCGCGTCGCCGCGGGCATTGCCGACGTGGAAGTCGCCGTGAACCAGCGTGTCGGGCAGCCCGGCCTCGGCCAGGCGAGCGAAGCGCTCGGGCAGGCCATCGACGAAGCTGTCGAGGGTCGCCCGATCGCGGGCGGGCAGGTCGGGCGTCCGGGTCACCACGTCCGCGATGAGCCGGGTCATGGCCGGCGCACGCCAGTCCGGCAGCCCCAGCGAAAGGAGCTCGCCGACCTGCCGGCTCGCGTCGCGCTGCAGCCCGACAAGCAGCGAGATCAACCGCTCCCGGACCGGCAGATCGGCCTCGTAGAGATCCTCGCCCGGGATCTCGGGCATCAGGATCCGCCGGCCGTCGTGGTCGAAGAGCGCCGGCACGGGCCCGCCCGCGAGCCGCGCGATCACAGCCCCCTCGTGCCCGAAGAACGGAGGGACGTGCTTCAGCCAGACCGTCTGGTCGCCAGCACGGAGCCGCCACAGGCTCGACAGGTTCCACGACCGCATCTGCTCGGCGGGCGCCGTCCGCGCGAGGCCCCGATCGCGCAGGACGGCGTCCGCCCACGCGAGGTCGTCTGCAGGCCCGCCCGGCCGCGCCCACGGCTGCCGGAGCGGGTGGTCGTCGAGCGCTCCGCGCCAGGGCTCGACGCCGGGCGGCGGCGCGTCGGGCTCCGCCTTCGCGAGGTAGGTGACCGCCCCGCCGTGGGGCACCGGGAGCTCGGCGGCGAGCATCCGGAGGACCGTCACCTGGAGGCCGAAGCGCTCGCGGGCACCCTGGACGACCGCCTGCGCGTCCTGCCACCACGGCGTCGCGACCGGATAGGGCGGCAGCGCGCCCAGGAGCTCACCGCTCGCGGTGAGGAGGACGAGCCGAACGACGCGCGGCGGGTGGGGCAGCATCGAGCGAGGATAGCGAAGAGGCGGCGTCGCTCGCGCGCGGGTGCTCGGCCGCCGTACGAAAGACGTCCGAGCGCCGCTCACGTCGAGCGCGGCTGTCCCGCGACGGCGGCCCTGACGGCGCGCTCCAGCGCCTCGCCGTCCTCGGGCGCGAGGGCGCGCATCGCGCCGGGGAACGCCGCCTCGAGGTCCACGAGCACGTCGAGGGCCGCCTCCTCGTCGACGGCCGCCCGATCGTGGCGCCCCACCTTCGACGCGGCGGACGCGAGGCGCGGGCCGTTCACGAGCCGCTCCCCCCAGCGGATCAGCGTCGCGAGGTCGACCGGGCGCTCCGGGTCCCACGGCGCGCTCTCGTCGAAGCGGTCCTCGCGCATCTCGGCGATCTTGCGCTTCAAGGCCATGTAGGCCCCGGCCGGCATGCGGACGTCGGGCTTGGCCACCAGGCCCTCCGCGAGGTTCTCCGGGCCGAGGGGCGGCAGCCCCAGGGCGGACGCGACGCGCGACGGGAAGCGCTCGGGCACGGCGGCGATCTCCGCCTTGCGCCCCCGGGCGAGCAGCGGGGGCATCATGAGCCCGGCCGCGGCGGCGACCGGGGCCGCCTCGCTCCAGGCCAGGAAGGCGTCCTCGCCGCCGTCGACCGCGCGGAGCTCGAAGGGCGCCCACCGCAGGTCGGGCGCGTACCAGACCCCGGTCTGCACCGCGCTCACGCCGCCCGAGGGCACGTCCGGATGCGGGTAGCCGCCGCCGAAGAGCTCGCCGTAGAGGACGAGCCGCGCCGCGCCGACCGCCGCGTACGCCGCGCGGGCGGCGTCCCGGAGCGACGCGCGGAGCAGCTGCCAGCCGAAGAAGGGGTCCTCGTCCCGGAGCCACGCCTTGCGCTTGCCGAAATGGACGCCGGCCGCGTCGACGCCGATCACGAGCTGCGCGCCGTGGATCTTCTCGAGCGCGACCCAGGTCGGAGCGTCGCTCGCGCCGAGGCACGGCATCTTCGGGAAGGGGAGGAACTCCATTTCCGGCGACGATAGCGCCGATGGCGCGGCCGGTCCGCGGACGCCGGCGTGCTGGTCGAATTTGGACAGGGAGGCGGGGAGGCAGGGAGAAAAAACTCAATGAATCTCCCGGTCTCCCCGTCTCCCTGGGATCTTTCTCGGGCAAAGTTGACCACCACCACCGACGCCGGGATGGTGCGTTGCGTCGTCCGCCGCGGAGGAGCGCGGCAATCCCCGCTCCGCCCGCGCTGCGAGCCGCCGGCGCGGCGAGGGCGGCGAGGGCGCGAGGCGCTTGATTCCGGGAAAGCGTTGGAGTTCCTTAGCCATCAGGGGGTCACCATGTCCGCTGAACCCAGCCGGGCGCCGCCTGCGCCTTGCTTTCGCCTCCTGCTGATCGAGGACAGCGCCATCGCGGCCTCCGTCGTGCAAAGCCACCTCGACGCCGTGCCGTGGCAGCGCGCCGAGCTCGCGCACGCGGAGACGCTCGCCGCCGGGCTCGCGCGCGTGAACGAGGGGTGGGATGTCGTCCTCCTCGACCTCTCCTTGCCCGATGGCGAGGGCCTCGAGGTGGTCGAGCGGGTGCGGGCGGTGGACCCCCATGTGCCCATCGTCGTGCTGACGGGCCATGACGACGTCCGCCTCGCGGAGCGCGCGCTCGGCGCCTCGGTGCAGGATTACCTCGTGAAGCGGGGCCTCGACGCGGACACGTTGTGGCGAGCCATCCGCTATGCGGTCAGCCGCCAGCAGCTCCTGACGCAGCTCGCGCGGGCGATGGCCGAAGCCCGCGAGAACGAGGCCAACCTGCACCAGCTCATCGCCCGGAGCGCCGATGGGGTGATCGTGCTGGATCCCTCCGGGACGGTGCTCTTCGCGAACCCCGCCGCAGAGTCGCTGCTGGGCGACGGGCGCCCCGTCGCCGGGCGGGGCTGCCCGGCGGCGCTCTGCGCCGGCGAGACGAGCCTCGAGATCGGAGGGCAGCAGGTCGCCATCGACGTTCGCTGGGTCGGCGTGGACTGGCAGGGGCGCCCCTCGCGCATGGCGCTCCTGCGCGACGTGACCGGGCGGCGCCGGGCCGAGGAGCTGAGGTCGCGGCTCGAGCGCAGCGAGCGGCTGGCCGCGGTCGGCCAGCTCGCGGCGGGCGTGGCCCACGAGATCAACAATCCTCTCGCGTACGTGGTGGCCAACCTCGAGCTGCTCGCCCGCGAGGTGCGGCGGCTTGCCGACAAGGGCGTCGCCACCGAGCACCTCGCCCAGCCGCTCGCGGACGCCCGCCACGGCGCTGCGCGGGTGGTGGACATCGTCGGGGATCTCGGGGTGTTCGCGCGCGCGGAGGCGAACGAGGCGATCGGGCCGACCGACGTCAACGCGGTGATCGAGAGCGCGCTCAACATCGTGCATCCCCAGATGAAGCACCGCGCGCGGGTCGTGCGTGAGCTCGCCTCGGTCGCGCCCGTGAGCGGCGCGGAGGGGCGCCTGACGCAGGTGTTCGTCAACCTGCTCATCAACGCGGCGCAGTCGATCCGGGAGGGGCGCGTCGCCGACAACATCGTCGAGGTGCGGACCCGCGATCAGGGCCGGGAGGTCGTCGCGGAGATCGTGGACTCCGGCTGCGGCGTGCCCGAAGAGCACATGCACAGGCTGTTCGAGCCGTTCTTCACCACGAAGCGCGCGGGGGAGGGGACGGGGCTCGGACTCGCGATCTGCCGCAACATCGTCGAGTCGTGCGGCGGCACCATCGGCGTCAGCAGCGAGGCCGGCGTCGGCACCTGCGTCCGCGTCCGGCTGCCCGCCTGGTCGAGCGCCGAGCTCACCCCTCGCCGCGCGCCGCCTGCGCCCACGCGGGATGAGGAGCCGGCGCGGCGCGCCCGGATCCTCATCGTGGACGACGAGCCCCTCCTCCTGCGCGCGCTGCGCGGGCTCCTCGAGGCGTCGCACGAGGTCGTTTGCGCGCGCTCGGGCAGAGAGGCCCAGAGGACGCTCCAGCTGGACGCAAACTTCGATGTCGTGCTCTGCGATATCGTGATGCAGGAGGGCACGGGGATAGAGCTCCACGAGTGGCTCGAGGCGGAGCTGCCGGCGCTCGTCGACCGGGTGCTGTTCATGACCGGAGGGGGCACGAGCGAGGTGAGCAGGCGGTTCCTCTCGGCCCACGGGGGACGCGTCCTGCCGAAGCCGATCGACCCGGCGGAGCTGCTCCGGCGGATCGATGCGCTGCTGGAGGCGAGAGCGGCAGAGCCCGAGAGGATGTAGCGGCGGGCCGGGGCGGGGAAGGGGGGAATCGGCGCAGGTCAGGAAGGGGGGAATCGGCGCCGGTCAGGAAGGGGGGAATCGGCGCCGGCCTCCTGCGCGTAATTGGCCCCGCGATGCGCGGCGCGAGCTCACGTCCCGCCGCAGGCCTCGTACTCCGCCTTGCACGCGTCCGCGCCCGCCTGCTGCACGCACGCCCTGCAGTCCGCCGCGATGCCCTGGCCGGCGCACTCCGTCTCGCACTCGTCGGCGCACACGCCCGCCGCGCAGACGCAGGCGATGAGCGCGTCCGTCTCGGGATCTTGCAGGGGATCCGTGTTCGGATCGCAGCCTTGCACGCACGCGCAGCAGATGCCGTCGCCAGGGCAGCAGCCGTCGCCGCGCCCGAGGGGACAGCCGCAGTCGCCGCCGTCTTGCTCCATGCACGGCCCGTAGCCGCTGCCGTCGGCGAGGCACGTCGCGACGCCGGGCGCGCTGGCGGCGTGACAGGTGCAGGACATGGTCTCGCCAGGAGTGCAGGTTGCGCCCGTGGCCGAGCTGGAGGTCGTCGAACTGGCGCTCGCCGAGCTTTCGCTCGTCGAGCTGGCGGACGACCCGCCGCTCCCGGTCGGCTCCGGATCGGTCGTCGAGGAGCCGCATGCGGTCGCCAGCGCAGCCGTGAACAAGCTGAGGAAAAGTATGTGTCGCATCGGCGCCCCCTATAACGCGCCGCCCCCGCGGCCGTCGAGGGCCATCACGGCGCGCTCCGTCGCGCTACCTCCCCGGCACGGAGCCTCGCGCCGCGGCACCCCGTCATCGAATCTCGTTCGTCAATGCTCTTTACATTACTTCACGAGCGCGTCATGACGCGGAGCGCCCGGCGGGCGTGTCCTCAGCGCCGGAGTCCGTGGATCCCCGTGAACGAGCGCCGTGCTCGGGCGCCCGGGGGTCGCGGGCGGCCCCTGCGTGAGAGGGCGTGCTTGCCTGGCGAGCAGGATGCCCTATGTTCGCGCCTGCTCGCGTCCCCGCCGGGGGGTGCGCCGGCGCCGCGCCGCGTGCGCCGTGCGGGGAACGCGCTGCCTGAACCGTGCGATAGCAAGGAGATGAGAAGATGACGATCTCGATGTATCAGGCCTCGGTCCCGGTGCTCGTCAAGATGCTCGGCAACCTCTCGACGATCCTCACCAAGGCCGCCGCGTACGCCGAGGCGAAGAAGATCGAGCCTCGCGTCCTGCTCGACGCGCGCCTCGCCCCGGACATGCTCTCGTTCACGCGCCAGGTGCAGATCGCCACCGACATGGCCAAGGGCTGTGGGGCGCGGCTGGCGGCCGCCGACCTGCCGAAGTACGAGGACAACGAGGCCAGCTTCCAGGAGCTACAGGCCCGTATCACCAAGACCGTCGCGTTCCTGAACAGCCTCCGGCCCGAGCAGATCGACGGCTCCGAGGACCGCGATATCACCATCCCGACGCGCGATCAGCCGCTGCAGTTCAAGGGCCTGGTTTACCTGCTGCACTTCGTGCTGCCCAACTTCTATTTCCACGTGACGACCGCCTACGCGATCTTGCGCCACAACGGGCTCGAGATCGGCAAGCTAGACTTCCTGGGCGCCCGCTGATCCGAGCGGCGGTCACCCGAGCGGCGGGCACCCGCTGCGGATACGGGCCCACCTCGACGTTTTCGGTGCTCGGCGTGCTGGAGCACGCCTGTGCGCCGAAAACGCCGATCTGGGCCCGTCTCCTGTGCGGGTGACCGCCGCTCGTCGTCGTTTCCGGCTGACGCCCGGACTGACGCCCGCTACCGCACGCGCCTCGGATCGTGCTGGTGCGCTGGGAGCGGGCCGAGCCGCGTCGTGTCGACGAGGAGCGAGACGACGAGCGAGAAGAAGCGGCGGCGCGTCTCGAAGCTCGGGCTCAGGTCGGGGAGGAGGGCGCCTATCCGCCTCGCGCCGGCGTCGTGGAGGACGCGCTTGGCCATATCGATGGGCTCGATGTGGGCAGGGTAGAGGTCGCCCCCGGAGAGCTTTCGGATGATGCCCACGTACTCGCCCACGAGCGGCGCGACCTCCGCCCGCGCGAGGGCGAGGGTGTCCGCCGAGACGGCGCTCCCGGTGAAGACGAAGTGAAGGTCTCTGTCGTCGCAACCGGCGACGAGGGTGCAGGGCTCGCGCGAGGGCCAGGGCGGCTCGCCGGAGACGATATCGGTCGTGAGCGTGCGCCACTCCTGCCTGCGGAGCGGCGACGCGCTCGACCAGAGGCGCTCTTCGATTCGGATGGCATGGACGGGCATATGGGCTGAGCTCAGTGTAGCGCTCACAGCTCACGGTTGTAACGGCTCACCGTCGGCCAGCGAAGAGATCAACAGAACTCCATAATATACGTATTGTCCGTATTTGGGTCGGTGCACGATCGCCTCCGGGACCCTCGAACGCCCTGGATGGAATTCCGTAGCCATTTCTGCTTCGTCATGCCCAACGACTGACGTGCGGCCGCTTGCTTCAACAGCTTGTTGGGCGGCGGCGTCACGCCAGGATGCTCCTGGTGCACAAGTGGAGCGCTTCGGGGAACGACGACATCGTTTGCTTGAGTGAATGACTCCGGGCGATGCACTCGAACGTCTCATCGTGGAAGGCAAGTAAGTAGTGTCGATACTGCTTCCACCCATCTGGATTGTACTGGCTGTGAACCGAGTTGATCTTCATCAGCTCGGCGATCCATCGAGACCTCTCGACGACGTGCGCAGCATACCCGACCAACCCGCGGCCGTGCAGGGGATGTCCGTGGAGAACCTCGTCATTCGGTGGACCGAGCTTGTGGGCGAGGCATCGCTCGAATTCGACGATGGCGATCAGGCGCAGGTCGGCGCTGGTGGGATCGACCACGGTCGCATACGAGCCATCCCACGCGGGGTCAGGTTCGCGCATGTTGTAGACGACGAGAGTTCTGGAGCCCGAGGAGAAAACATGCGGGAGTGGGGCGCCGACATCCCAAGGATGTTGCCAGGGGATCTCGACGGCACACTCCTCCTCGGTCGCTCGGGCGAGATCTCGCTCGAGCGAGATACACTTGTCGTGCGCGGTTTGGTAACGGGCCCATCCCCCGTCTTCGCGTTTTCCGGAGAGCGCAGCGGCTGCAGCCGACAGCTCCTCGCGGGCGGCGTCCAGGCCGCGCCTTATGTCTTCAACCGTCATTTCGTCCACCCAACGAATAATGGCCCGGTCAACCGAAGCCGCAGGACCAGGTCTGTCGATTCAGGCGCTCTGGGTGACCTCACGCACAGAAGGTCTCACGGATCGGCGCTGCGCCGCAAGTCCCGAGCTTCGTCCAGCGCCGCAGGGCAGATCCGTCCAACGCCGGCGGTCGTCGCTGCCTCTCCGGGGTGCGGTGGGCGCGGTAGGGCCGCGGTGGACCGTGCCCACGCGGTGGTGGTAGGAGAAGATATGGCGAAGAGGCGTGCAGCATGGATGTGCGCGGCGTGGACGCTCACAGCCGGTGGATGCACCACGCTCGTGGGGCTGGACGGCAGCTACCACCTGGTGGACGGAGCGGGCGGCGAGGCCGGCGCGGGGGCGGGGGGCGAGGCCGGCGCGGGGGCGGGGGGGGGCGAGGTGGTCGTCCCCACGGACGTCGAGCTGATCGACGACATGGAAGACGGCGACAGCGCCATCGATGAGGCGGGCGGCAGGGTCGGCTACTGGTACAGCTTCAATGATGGGACGGGCACGCAGACTCCCCCGGTCTACACGGAAGACAATCCCGTCGGGTTCATCCCGGAGGAGCTCGCGGAGCCACGCGGCGAGAGCACGATGGCGATGCACACGTTCGGATCCGGCTTCACGGAGTGGGGCGCCGGGTTCGGCTTCGCGCTGAACGGCCCCGACGGGGGCCTGTTCGCCTACGACGCGTCGGCGTACAGCGGTATCGTGTTCTGGGCCAGGCTCGGCGACGCGGGCGCGGCGACGACGATGAAGGTCAACATCACGGACAAGACCTCGGACCCCGCGGGCGGGCTCTGCGATGAATCGGGAGAGGACGTGGCCAATCCGTGCTTCGACGACTGGTCATTCACCGCGCGCCTCGGCACGGCGTGGGCCCCGGTCGTGATCCCCTTCGAGGAGTTCGCGCGCGGCGGCGGGGACGCCGAACCAACCGGCGAGGGCATCGACCTCACAGGGCTCTTCGCGATCGAGTTCGGGTTCACGGAAGGGGAGGATTTCGACGTCTATATCGACGACGTCGGCTTCTACCAATGATCGCCTGATGCAAGGCCTCTCGGCGGAGCGCCTCTGAGATGGCCGGCTCAGCGAAATGCGTCGAGGTGATCCCGGACCCACGCTGCGAAGGGCCGCGGTGGGCGGCCGAGGACCGCGGCGACGTCGTCCGTCGGCGCCGACGCGCGCCCGTCGCGCAGGAACGTGAGGCCCTGGGAGACCGCCGCGACGAACGCTTCCGGGGCGCCGGCCGCCCGCATCTTCGCCGTCGAATGCTCGACGGTGACGTCCTCGGCGGCGATCGGGCGTCCGAGCGCCTCGGCGAGGATCGCGATCTGCTCGTGGGCGTCGAGGCCGGCGGGCCCGGTGAGGGTATACGCCCGCCCATCGTGATCGTTCGACGTGAGCGCCCGGGCCGCGACGGCCGCGACGTCGCGCGGGTCGACGACCGCGTGCTTCCCTGTGCCGGTCGAGACCTCGATCGGGGCGCCGGCGCGCACGTTCGCGGCCCACGCGAGCACGTTCGAGTGGAATCCCGCCGGCCGGAGCAGCGTGAAGCGGCGCCCCGTCGCGATTACCGCTCCTTCTCCTGCCCGATGCCAGCCAGACGCGATGAGGTCCTCTTGCTCGGCGCCGTAAGCCGAGAGCTTGACGATCTGCTCGACCCGCGAGCGCATCACCGCCGCGGTCATCGCGCGGTCGTGGTCGGCCACCGTCGGCCCGGGCGCCGTGAGCAAGAAGACGCGGTCGACGCCTTCGAGCGAGCGCCCGAGCGACGGCGCATCCGTGAAGTCCCCGCAGGCCACCTCGACGTCGTTTCCCCAGAGCGCACGCGCGCGCGCGGGCTCGCGGGTGAGCACCCGAACGTCGGCCCGGGCGGCGAGCAGCCGTGGGATCAGCGCGCGACCGATGGTGCCTGTCGCACCAGCAACAAGGATCATGAACACCTCCGTTTCGAGAGCGAAGCCTGCTGTCTCGACGAAGCCGTCTCTTGGAGATTCCGGCACGAAGGTCGAGCTCATCGGCGCGCGACGGCCGAGGCGCCGGAGGCCGCGCGCGCTACACTGCCTTCGTGCTTGCGCCCTCGCTCCCGCCATCCCGCTCGGAGAGCTGCGACCTCCCGCCGCGTGCGCCGCTCCGTTCCTGGATCTCCGACGTCCACGTGATGAGCGCCGTCCCCTCGCCGCCCGCGGGGTGGACGCGGCTACCGAGCGGGACCACGTCGCTCGTCGCGTGCTGGACCGGCGGAGAGCCGGTCGTGGCCGCGGTGGGGCCGCTTCAGCGCGCCACGTTCAAGCCCTCGGGCGCGGTGCCTCTCTATGCTCGCCTCTCGTTCCACCCCGGGGGCGCGCGGCCCGCCCTCGGCGTCGCCGCCCACGAGCTCGTCGATCGCGTCGTCCCGCTCGACGACCTCTGGGGCGCACGCGCGCGCGAGCTTCGCCATGCGCTCGCTCGCGCCGGCGGGGACCCGGCCGCGGCGGTGCGCCTGCTCGAGGACGCCCTCTGCCGCGCGGTCGGCGCGAGGGCCGACGCCCCCGCGCGCCGGGCGCTCCTGCGCCGCGCCGTCGATGCCCTCGACGCCTCCGCGCTGGCACCCGACTCGGACGCCTCCATCCCCGCGCTCGCGCGGCGCCTCCGCGTCGCAGAGCGGACGCTGCGCGCGCTCTTCCACGAGGAGATCGGCATATCGCCGAAGCGCTACGCGCGCATCGCGCGCATCCGTCGCGCCGCCGAGCGCCTCGCCACGACGAGCCTCGCGCGGCTCGCCCTCGAGACCGGCTTCTACGACCAGGCCCACCTCACCGCCGAGTTCCGGTCGCTGCTCGGGGTGACGCCGCGGGCCTACCTCGCCGGCGCGCGCCCGTCCGCGAGGCCCGTGTGCGGCGGCGCGACCGCGCGCGGGTGACCTCCGCGCCGGCAGACACGCTTCTTTTCCGCCAGCGCGGCGCATCCCGGGGGCCGCGCGCCCCCGGGATTATTCGAGGAGGTTGTCCCGCACCGGCATCCCCTTGCGGTGCTCTTCCTTGTCCACGTGCGGCGCGCGGGGCTTCACGCCCGCGGCAGGCTTGCCGCTCGGGACCATCATCGCCCCGCCGGCGTCCGCGGGAGCGCCGGCGTCGCGGGCCACGATGGCCTCGCCGGCCTCCGCGTCCGCAGGCGCCGTGGCACCCATCCCATCGCCGGCGTCGGCGGCGCCCCCGCTCACGGAGCCGCTGGTCGGGGCGGGCGCGCTCTGGCCGCTGCTCCCGCCGGCCGCGCTCCGGCGGTCAGGGCCGGTCCGCGCGTCGGGGCCGCTCGGCGACGCGCCCGGGTCGCTCGCGCCGCCCTTGCAGGCAAGGAACGCCCCGGCGGCCATGGCGATCGCGATCGACACGCCCGCCTTGAGCCGCCTCTTCAGCCGCCGCAGCCCGACCTTCTTCGGATCAGCGAACATCCGGTACCTCCGCGCTCTCCGCCGCGATCCTCGGGCGGCGCCTTAGCTGGATGGTCCTCGTGTCCCCGCAGGCAGCCGGCGCCGGCGGCGCCGCGACGGGCAACGCTTCGGGGGCCGGGGCGGGATACCGGTTCTCGTCGGCGCCCCGGTACACCCCGAAGATCGATAACGCGCTATTGACGAGCTCGGCGAGCTCGAGCCGGCGCGGCATCACGTCCGTCATGTGGCAGACGAGGTACCAGGCGCGGAACATCGCATAGAAGAAATCGTTCGGCGGGAGCCTGATGAGCCGCTTCATGAGCGGCAGCAGCGCAGGGATGGCGGCCGTGACCGCGAACACCTTGTGCAGGTTCTCGATCTGCCGCTTTTCCTCGTCGGACGAGAAGCGCAGCACCGACTCGGTGTAATAGCTGTCGTCGATGAGATCGAAGTCCCCGCTGAAATGGCCGTGCTCGACCGCGTACGCAGCGATGCCTGTCCCCGGATAGGGCGTGCACAAGGTGGCGGCGGCGTAGTCCACGTCGAGCTCGATGTTGAGCTCCAGCGTCGCCAGGTCGTCCTCGAGCGTCCCGCCCGGGATGCCGAGGATGTTGTCGGCGAAGACCACGATCCCCGCGCGCTTGAGGAGGCGGATCCCGTGGACGAGCCGGTCCATCCGGATCTGGCGCCGCAAGACGCCGTTCGCGAGCTCGGGGTTCGCGGTCTCGATGCCGACGTTGACGGTGTAACAGCCAGACCAGGCGAGGAGATCCACCATCTCCTCGGTCATCATGTCAGCGCGCAGGTGGCAGTAATAAGGCAGCTTCACCTCACGCCGGTAGAGCTCTCCGAACTGCCTCAGCCACTCGGCGTCGTACACGAAGATGCTCTCGCGAAAACCGACGAACTGGAGCGGGCCTTGCTTCATCACGTGGACGAGCTCGGCCACGACGTTCTCGGGGCTACGGACGCGCACCTTCTTCCAGCTCGAGCCGTAGTGCTCGACGAGCGACGGGTTGAAGCAGTAGCTGCAGGGGAAGGGGCACCCCCGGTTCGTGGTGAACGACTTGAGGGGGCGCCGCCGCAGGCCGTCGTCGTACTCGTAGAGCAGACGCCGCGGAGGGAAGGGGATCGCGTCGAGGTCGCGGCGCAGCCCGCGCGCTGGATTCCTGTAGATTTTCCCCTCCGACTTGACCCAGAGGTCCCGGATACCGCGGTGATCGTCGCCTCGCGCCAGCGCGTCGCACAGCTCGACGGCGGCGTCCTCGCCCTCGCCCTGGCACACCACGTCGAGCCCCGGCGTCTGGATGACCTCCGGGTAATAGGTCGCGTGCGGCCCGCCCATCAGCGACACCGCCTTCGGATAATGCTGCTTGATGTGGTGATTGAGCCCGAGATAATAGCGATGGAGCCCGGTCGTCGCCCCGAAGGCGATGACGTCCGGCCCGTACCGCCGCACCTCGGCGAGGACATCGTTGCCGCGCGTGCCGATGAACTTGCACTCGTGGCCCGCTTGCTCCAGGCAGCCCGCCACGTACAGCGCGCCGAGCGGCTCGGCCCCCTCTATCTCCTTGACGATGAAGAGAACCTTGACCCCCATCGGCCGCACCTCCGCGAGCGTCTGTTGATTCGAACGGCGCCCGGCGCGGCGATGGTGCCACGACCTCATGGCGGAAGGAAGGCGCGTTCTCCTCCAGCGCGAGCCCGACGTCTCCACGTGCCCACGTCCCCACGTCCAGCCGTCGAAATCGTTGGTAGTTGAAGTATCTACTGTCGGCAGTGATGTTTCGTGAGGTGTCGCGCGCAGATACCGTCGAGGTTCAAAAACGCGACGACAGTAGATAAAATGGGTGGGTTGGTGGGTCGTTGGGGCACAAAAAAGTTCGCGATCGACCTCTGCCGTGAGCCGGACAGGACAGGCTCTGGTACATACTGTCAAATCGGCGCTGTTGAGTCGCAGCGTCGGGAACCCGTGCAGGTGCCGATCCATGTGGTCGGCGCTCGCACCAACTCGTGCCTTTCTTCGGGCGCGGCGTGGAGAACACGGTGAACCCCGAGCAACACACGCATCGCTGGCCTCTCGAGCTTCTCGGCTCACAACTCAGGTACGCTGCGCCGCTCTTGCTCGCGCTCGTCGCGGCTTGCAACGGCCAGATCGGCGGGCCCGGCCAGTCCACGGGGCCTGGCACGGGCCCCGGCGGGGACGAGCCTGGGATCGTAGAGCCCCCGGAAGACGTGCTGGATTCGGCGTTCTGCCAGACGCCGAGGCCCGGCACGGCGCCGCTCCGCCGTCTCAGCAATTACGAGTACGAAAGCACGGTGAAGGATCTCTTCTCCGGCGTCCCGGGCGTGGCCTCCACCGTCGACAAGGTGGTCGCCACATTTCCGAACGAGTCCGAGTCGCTCGGCTTCCGCAACAACGCGAGCTTCTTGAACGTCGGCTCGCTCGTCGCGCAGAAGTTCCTCGACGCCGCGGAGGAGGTCGCCGCTGTCGCGGCCCACGCCTCGGGCCTCGTCTCCTGCGATCCGGAGGAGATCGGTGAGATGGAGTGCGCGCGCGACTTCATCCGCACCTTCGGCGCCAGGGCGTACCGCCGGCCGCTCACGGAAGCCGAGGTCCAGAGTTACGAGGAGCGCTTCACCGCAGGATCGGACGGGTACACCTTCGACGACGGCATCGAGTGGGTCGTCTTCAGCATGCTGCAGTCGCCGAACGTGCTCTATCGCGTCGAGCTCGGCCAGGCGAGCACGGGGGACGTCACCGAGCCCACGCCGTACGAGATGGCCTCGCGGCTCTCGTACCTGGTCTGGCAGTCGCAGCCGGACGAGGAGCTCACGCGGGCGGCGGAGGCGGACGAGCTCGGCACGCCAGAGCAGCTCGAAGCCCAGGTGCGGCGCATGCTGGCCGATCCCAAGGCCGAGCGCTTGCTCGAGTACTTCGACCAGTGGCTCGACACCGACATCCTGGGCAGCATGAACCGCGATCCGGAGGTGTATCCAGACCTCTCGCGCGACCTGCCCGCCTTGCTGCGAGCGGAGACGCGCACGTTCGTGAAGGACCTGTTCGCGAGCCCGAGCGGCTCGCTCGACGACCTCTTCGCCGCCGACTACAGCTTCGTGAACGGCGCGCTCGCGCAGCACTACGGCGTGAGCGGGGTGAGCGGCGACGATTTCATCAAGGTCGACATGCCTGGCCGCTCGGGCGTGCTGACCCAGGGCATGATGCTCACGCGCGACAAGGCGACGCGCACCTCGATCGTCCGCCGCGGCCTCAAGGTGCGCACCGATCTCCTGTGCCAGATCGTGCCCGCGCCGCCCAACGACGTGAAGCTCGATCTCGAGGGCCTGGGAGAGGGGCTCTCGCAGCGCGAGCGCCTCGAGCTCCACCGCACCGAGCCGAGCTGCGCGGGGTGCCACGCGCTGATGGATCCCATCGGCGTGGTGTTCGAGTCGTTCGACGCCGTGGGCCGCCCCCGCACCACGGACGAGGCCGGCAGGCCGATCGACACCTCGAGCGCCATCTCGAGCACGCGCGACGTCAACGGCCCTGTGGCGAACGCCGCCGAGCTGGGCCAGCGCCTCGCGCAGAGCGAGGAGGCGCGCGCCTGCTACGTGCTGCAAAACTTCCGCTTCTTCTACGGTCGCGACAAGACGGACGCCGATCGCTGCTCGATGGCGTCGCTCTCGCTCGCGTTCAAGGACAGCGGTTACAGCCTGTCCGAGCTCCTGGTCGCGCTCACGCAGACCGACGCCTTCCGCTACCGCCCCGTCATCGTCCCGGAGAAACAATGAGACCTCTGAGCCGCCGTACCTTCCTGCGTGGCGCATCCGGAGTTGCGCTCGCGCTCCCGTTCCTCGATGCGATGCGTTCGAGCCGCGCGCGAGCCCAGACGACGCCGTCCCCGCGCCGTATCATGTTCGTGTTCCAGGCGAACGGCGACGAGACGGAGAGGCGCTTCGACGCCCGCGGTGAGACGAGCTTTCAGCTCGGCGAGTTCCTCGCCCCGCTCGAGCCGTACCGCGAGGATCTCCTCTTTCTCAACAACCTGCACAAGCACTTCTACGATCTGCCGGAGTCCGAGCGGGCCGACAACCACCAGCAGGGCGGCAGCTCGCTCGCTCCGTGGAAGTCCGGCACCGGGTCGTTCCCCATCGGCGGCACCGAGAGCACCATCGGTTACGTGGAGGGGCCGAGCGCCGACTACGCGATCGGCGATCGCGTGCTGGAAGCCAACGAGAGCATCGCGCACCGGCACCTCGTGTACCGCGTCGGGGACGAGTGGAACGACATCTGGAACACGCACTCCCACGCGGGGCCCGCGGGCGAGCAGAACCCGATCCCGCCGGAGACCGACCCGTACGAGGCCTACGCCCGGATCTTCGCCTCCATGCCCGACGACGGGGGCGCGCAGCAAGAGGTGCTGCGGCGCCTGGCGAAGAAGCAGTCGGCCATCGATCTGGTGCGCGAAGAGGGCAACTCCCTCCTCACCAGGGTCGGCGCCGAGGACCGCGCCAAGATCCAGCAGCACCTCGACGCGATGCGCGACGTCGAGCGCGCGCTCCAGGCCGGCAACGGCGCGGCCGCGTGCGTGAAGACCCCGCTCGGCGAGCGGCTCGATCCCTACGCCGACGAGAACCACGCGATCATGGGCGAGCTGTTCTTCAGGATCAGCGCCCTCGCGTTCGCCTGCGATCTGACGCGCGTGGTGCATTTCAACTGGAGCGGCAACACCAGCAACCGCGTCTACTCGAACCTGGGCTTCAGCGATGGACACCACGACATCTCGCACAACAGCGACGACGACTCGTTCGCCAAGGTGCGCAAGATCCACAGGCACCTCTGGGAGCAGAACACGAAGCTCTACGAGATCTTGAAGAACACGAGCGACGGCGACGGCACGCTCTGGGATCATACGCTCGTCGTGCACTGGAACGAGCTCGGGCAGGGCGACAGCCACAGCATCGAGGACAACCTGGTCGTCTTCGCGGGCAAGGCCCACGACCACTTCCGGCGCGGGCGGCTCGTAGATTTCCGCGGCGATCGCTCCTTCGCCGACATGCTCGTGAGCTGCTTCCACTACATGGGCTTCGAGGACGTCAAGAGCTTCGGCGAGGGCGTCTTGAACACCGGGGGCGCCCTGCCGCTCACCTGAGCAGGCGCCGCCTCCCGTCGGCGGCGCGGAACGCAGCGCATGGGGCGCCCCGGCTGCGGGCGCGCTCCGTACGCTTTTCCAGGTGAGCGCTCGCCCCGCGGGTGCTTCACTGGGCGGCATGTCGATCATCCAGCCTTGTTTCGATCGGTCGGTCGTCGTCCGCGGCGCTGACGCTGAGATCGTCGGCTCTCCCGCCGCGCGGATCCAGCTCCTCGCGGACAGCAGCGCGACCGGCGGAGCCCTCTCCACCGTACGCGTGACGCTCGCGAAGGACGCGGACGGCGCGCGGCCCCATCATCACGACGCCTCGGCCGAGATGTTCTATGTGCTCGACGGCGCCGTGCAGGTCCTCTCGGGGAGCGACATCGTGACGGCCGAGAAGGGCGACCTCCTCGTGGTCCCTCCGCGGGTCGCCCACGCGTTCGCCGCCGCGCGCGGCAAGGGCGCAGAGCTCCTGGTCGTCATCACGCCAGGCGTCGAGCGCTTCGATTACTTTCGCAAGTTGACGCGCATCGCGCACGGCGAGGAGCCGCCCGAGACCTTGCGCGACGTGCAGGAGCTCTACGATACGTACTTCCTGAGCAGCCCCGAATGGGAGACGGCGCGCCGATGAGCGGGCTCTCGGCCGAATCGATGTCTCCCCGGGGGTAGACCGCATCGGCCGCTGGGGCGCTCGGCGACGCCGGCTTCGGTGGGTATTTCAAGCCAAGGTCCGGGCAGCTGCTGTCTCGGTGTCTCGTGACAGCGATGTTGTGCAGCGCTTGCTCTCGCGAACGCGATGCGTCCCGCGCTTGACGGCGTCGGCGATCGCCTGGATAAGCTGCCGCATGAGATCCGCGGCGCTCGCGCTCCTCGTCGGGGCCGCGCTGGGCAGCTTCGATCGTCCCGCAGGTGCGGCGCCGCGCGCCTCGTCGCTCGCGTGGGTGAGGATGCCAGGGGCCGAGGCGTGCATCGACGCGCCGACGCTCGCGCAGGCCGTGGAGCGGCGGCTCGGGCGCGGGGCGTTCGTGCCGCCCACCCGCGGCGAGGTGTCCATCGAGGGGCGGATCGAGCGCGCGCAGGAGGAGCCTCGACACGCGCGTGCGGCGGCGCTTCGTGGGCCCGCTGTTCGGGGCCGTCGGGCTCGGGATCGCGGTGCCGCTCGCGCGCGATGTGTATTTTTACACGGACGAGGCGGGGGAGCGGCGCGACGTCTTCCGTGCGTCACCGGTGTCGGCGATCCTCGACCTCGCCTCGGCCTCGAGCTGCCGTGACCGGGCCGCGTCAGATCATCGACGCAGACGCGGGCTGAGCAGCCCTCCATGTCGCCACCAGCGCATCGACCTACCCCGCGAACGGCCCCGCGCGCCCAGCGCCCCACCCCTGAATCACGTCGTTCGGCTTAACACGACTTAACGGTGGGCGGCCTCGGTCCGCGCTATTCAGCGCCGCGGGGGAAAACCTCGCTCTCAGGAGAATCCTTATGATCGAGAAGAGCACTCTGTCGATGCATACCTGTTCTCTCCGTCCGTCACGCGCTGCTCTGCCGCGAATCGGCGCGGCGCTGTTGCTCCTCGGAGCCCTCGGCGCCGCCGCATGCACAGCCGGTGCCGGCGCGGACGAGGAGGAGAGCCTCGGGGTGGCGAGCCAGCGCGGAACTTACGATCTGACGAGCAGCTACACGGGCAACGTCGGAGACACCCGCGGCTGGCTCATCGAGTGGCAGGTACCCGAGCTCTTGAACGCGTCCACGGCCTGGACCGCGGTGGGCCAGTGGTACTACAATCTGGAGTCCGGCATTTACCACAGCCCGGATGGGTGGTTCGTCTACTACTTCGGAGATGACAACGGCGTTACGGGGAATCATTCGAGCTGCAACACCCAGTGGGGCTCGGGGGGCACCTGCGGCGGCTCGCTCGGCGGCCTGCAGCCCGGGCAGCAGGTCGTCTTCAAGTACGAGTGGTGCACGCCCGAGCGCGTCGCGAGCGTGACCGGCGCCCAGCTCTGCCTCTATGTCGACATGAAGGACGGCGCCGGCTGGCAGTTCCTCGCCCAGGACGCGCGCAGCACCGTCGAGATGTACGCGCACGACATCGAGCATTTCGCCGACGTGGGCCCGCAGTACCCCGAGCCGCAGGTCTCCTGCGAGGCGCCCATCAAGATGCTTCGCCAGCAGGTGAAGACGACCTCGGGCGCCTGGCAGAACATGTCGGGCGCGAGCACCTGGTCGTTCCACGACGCCGAGCCCTACGTCTACCAGAACAAGAACCTCGGCGCGTCGCCGTCGACCTGGGAGGCCTGCACGTCGACCGTGCCCGCGAACGACTGCAGCAGCACGCCCGCGTGGTCGTCGGGGCAGGTGTATACGCCCTCCACGCTGGTCACCAACGGCGGCCACCTCTGGTCGGCGACCCAGCAGATCTGGTGGTCGCACCCGGAGTGCCCGCCCAGCAACCCGACCTTCTGGTGCCCGGCCGAGTGGGCCGACCTCGGGCCGTGTAACTGATCGCGGAGCCCGCTCCTCGGAGACGCCAGCGGACGGCGTCTCCCCCTCTCTCCTTGATTCAGCCCGCCCGTTCGGAGCGCTGAGTCGACGGCGCACGCCGCGTCGTCTGCCTTCATCGCCGTCGTGCGCTCTGGCGCGCGGCGAACGCCCTGTTAGGATGGCGCGTCGCGGAGGCAGGGACGGGTCAGATGGACAGCTCAGATGGACAGCGTCGCTGACGGTCCGGCCGCCGAGGGGTTCGGCGGCACGGACCGCTTCGAGATCCGCGCCCGCCTCGGGGCGGGCGGCATGGGGGTCGTTTATCACGCTCACGATCGGCTTCGCTGCGCCGATGTGGCGCTCAAGACGCTGCTCCGGATGGAGGCCGCCGACATCCTTCGTCTCAAGAGCGAGTTCCGCGCCATCGCGGACATCGCCCATCCGAACCTGGTGACGCTTTACGAGCTCATCTCCGCGCAGGGGCGCTGGTTCTTCACGATGGAGCTCGTCTCCGGCGTGAATTTCACCAGGTACGTCCGCGGGGGCGAGGCCGCCGCCCCGGGCTCGCCGGCGCATGTCCCGGAGCGGACTTCCCCCGCGGCGGCCACGACCTGTCAGGTGAACCTCCACGGCCGCGCGCCCTCGCCCCGCGCCGACGGCGCGGCGCCGACGGCCTCCGGCGGCGAGCCCGCGTCACAGCCCAAGGTCGACGTCGCGCGCCTCTGCCAGGCGCTCGAGCAGCTGGTGCACGCCGTCGAGGCGCTGCACGGCGCGGGCAAGCTGCACCTGGATCTCAAGCCCTCGAACGTGCTCGTGGACCAGAGCGGACGTGTGGTCGTGCTGGACTTCGGCATCGCCCGCGACACCGGCGCTCGCAGGACGGCGCTCGCGACCGCCGAGACAGACGCCCCGATCGCCGGGACGCCCATCTACATGGCGCCGGAGCACATGCGTGGAGAGCTGTCCGCCGCGGCGGACTGGTACGCGGTCGGCGTGATCCTTTACGAGTCGCTCACCGGCCGCGCGCCTTTCAGCGGCAGTCCCTTCGACATCGTCGAGGCAAAGGCGTTCGGCGAGCCGCCGCCTCCTCACCTCATCGCGCCGGACGCACCTCGGGCGCTGAGCGATCTGTGCCTGCAGCTCCTCCAGCGCGACCCGCGCGCGCGGGCCACGGGCGCGGACGCGCTGCGCGTCCTCCGCGAGGCGGCGGTCGCCCTCGCGGCAGCGCCGGGCGCCGCTCCCCGGCCCGGCGCTCCGCCGCCAGGCGGCGAGGCGCCGACGCCGCTCCCTCGCGCGCCGTTCATGGGACGCGGCGAGCCGCTGCGAGCGCTCCAGGAAGCGTTCGACGAGGCGCGCGCTGGCCGCCCGGTGGCGGTCTACGTCCATGGTCGCTCCGGCATGGGCAAGTCGGCGCTGGTCCAGCATTTCCTCGACGATTTGCGCGGCCGCCGCGCCGCGGTGGTCCTGGCGGGCCGGTGTTATGAGCGCGAGTCCGTCCCGTTCAAGGCCTTTGACAGCGCGCTGGACGCCCTCAGCCGCCATCTCAAGCGGCTGCCGCGGTCCGAGGCCGCGGGCCTCCTGCCGCGCGGGATCCACGAGCTCGTGCGCGTGTTCCCCGCCCTGCGCGTCGTCGCGGCCATCGAGGACGTCCCGCGGCGCGCCTTCGAGATCCACGACGCCCAGGAGCTCCGGTTCCGCGCGTTTCGAGCGCTCAAGGAGCTCCTGTCGGCGCTCGCCGACAAGGGGCCGCTCGTCGTGTCCATCGACGATCTGCAGTGGGGCGACCGCGACAGCGCGCTGCTCCTCGCCGACCTCCTCGGCCCGCCCGATCCGCCCTCGATGCTCATGCTCGGCGTGTATCGGTCCGAGGACGAGGCATCGAGTCCATTCCTGCGGGAGCTCTTCGGCGCTCCGGCGCCCAGGTGGACGGGGGGCACCGAGCACCGGAAGCTCTGCCTCGGCCCGCTCGTTCGTGAAGAAGCGGAGTCGCTGGCTCGCTCGCTCCTGGGCGGCCACGGCCCCTCGCACAAGGCGTCGGAGATCGCCCGCGAGTCCGAGGGCAGCCCCTTCTTCCTGGCGGAGCTCGCGCTCCACCTGGGCCGCGCAGCGCCGGTTCACCCGGGCCACGAGGACGCCTGTTCCCCGGCGCCGCCTGTGTCGCTGGAGGCGCTGCTCCTGGCGAGGTTCGCGGATCTGCCGGCGGACGCCCGGCGGCTCCTCGAGGTGATCGCCGTCGCGGGGCTCCCCATCGAGCAGCGCGTCGCGCTCAGGGCCGCCGGGTTGCAGGGGGACGCAGCGTCGGCGCTGCACGCCTTGCGGACATGGCACCTGGTCCGCACCGGCGGGCTCGAGGAGGCCGATCCTGTCGAGGCGTACCACGATCGGGTGCGCGAGGCGGCGTCCGGCCAGATCGAGCCGTCGCGGCTCAAGGACCATCACCGCCGCCTCGGCGAGGAGCTCGCGGCCCTGGGGCGCGCTGATCCCGAGCAGATCGCGCGTCACTTCCATGGCGCAGGCGATCTCGACAGGGCGGGCGCGTACGCCGCGGAGGCGGCGGACAGGGCCGCCGCTGCGCTCGCCTTCGAGAACGCGGCGCGGCTCTACCAGCTCGCGCTCGACTGCGCGCCGGCGGGCAGCGACCGCCGGCACGGGCTCCTCGTGCAGCTCGGCCATGCGCTCGCGAACGCGGGCCGCGGCGCCGACGCCGCCCGCGCCTACCTCGGCGCGGCGGACGCCGCGCGAGGCGCCGCGGCGCCCTCTGTCGTCCTCGACTGCAAGCGCCTCGCGGCCGAGCAGCTCCTGACGAGCGGTCACACGGAAGAGGGCGTCGCGGTGCTCCGGGAGGTGCTCTCCGAGACGGGCCTGCGTTACCCCGAGACGAAGCGCCGCGCCCTCGCCGCGGCGCTCGTTCACCGGACGCGGCTCGCCCTGCGCGGCTTCGGGTTCAAGGAGCGCGACGCGAGCCAGATCGATCCCGCCGAGCTGCGCCGCGTCGACGTCTGCTTCTCTGCGTTTCTCGGGCTCTGCGCGGTCGATCCGGTGCGCGCGGTGGGCTTTCACGCGCAGCACATCCTCCTCGCGCTGGCCGCGAGGGAGCCGGGGCGGGTCGCGCTCGGGCTCGCGTTCATGGCGCTGTTCGCGTCGATCATCGGCAAGCCGGCGGGCAGCTCCGTCGAGCGCGCCATCGCCGCGGTGACGCCGCTCCTCCAGCGCTCCGGCGACGCGCGCGTCGAGGGCGTCCTCCGGATCCAGCGGGCGATCGCCGCGCACGAGACGTCGTTTCGAGAGACGGTGATGCACGCAGAGGAGGCAGAGCGCATCTTCCGCGAGCGGTGCACCGGGGTGGCCTGGGAGATCGGCACGGCGCAGACCATCTGCATGATCGGGCTCGGCAAGCTCGGTGATCTGAGGCGGCTCGCCCAGCGCCTCTCCACGTGGATCAAGGAAGCGGAGGCGCGCGGCGACAGGTATGCCGTCACGTCGCTGCGCACGGTCACGGGGGGCCACAGCCTTGTCGCGCTCGCCGCGGACGATCCGGCGCGGGCGCGCGCGGATCTCGCGGAGGCCCTCGCGGCATGGCGGCAGCAGGGGTTCCAGCTTCAGCACTTCTTCGGGCTCTTTGCGGACGTGCTCATCGATCTGTACTGCGAGGACCCAGGCGCCGCGTGGCGCCGGCTGACGGCCGCGTGGCCGGCGGTCGAGGACTCCACGTACCTGCGCATGAGCCCGATGCGGATCGGCGCGATCGAGCTGCGCGGGCGGGCGGCGCTCGACGCGGTCGCGAGCGCGGCGGATCCGGCCCCGCTGCTGCGCATCGCCGAGCGCGTGGCCGGCGTGCTCCTGCGGGAGCGGGTGGGCTGGGCGAGCGCCCAGGCGTGGCTCACGCTGGCCGCCGTCGCCTGGACGCGCGGCGACGCGGCGCTCGCGCGCACGCACCTGGAGGCGGCGATCGCCGGGTTCGACGCGAGCGAGGTCGCGCTGAGCGCCGCGGCGGCGCGCAGGCGGCTAGGGGAGGTGCTAGGCGGCGACGAGGGCCGCGCGCTCGTCCGGACGGCCGACGACGCGATGGTCCGCCTCGGCGCCAGCAGTCCGGATCGGATGACGGCCCTGTTCGCTCCCGGCTTCGGCGGCCGCTGACGCCGGGAGGAGGGGTGCCCGAGCCGGCACGACGGCCCCGCGGTGAGCTCGATGAGCTCGCCGTTCGGCCGGCAGCTCGGGGCGGCGCATGGTGTTGTCGGCCGGGAGGCGGCGCGCGCCGGGTTGCCTGCGTCAGGGCGTCAGGGCGAAGCAGTAGATCCCGCCGTAGCCGCCGCCGCCGCCGACGGTGTTCGAGCCCGGCGCCGGGCCTCCCGAGTCCACGATATTGACCCCCGGCGCGCACCCCGGCGCATTGTGGGACGTTATCCAGTGGGACCCGCCCCCGCCCCCGCCCGGGCCGCCGCCGCCGCCCCTTGGCCACGAGTGTCCGAGCTGCGGTCCCCCCTCGGCCCTGTCTCCCGTCTTGGCCGTCCAGTCCTTGCACGTCGCCGTGGCGCCCTGGAGCTGCCCCTGGGCGTTGGAGCCCGTCAGGGTGTCGTGGTTGTCGACCTCGGGTTGGCCCGGGTCGGGCTGGTGGTTGGGGACGCCGTCCTCGTTGGGCAGATCGTTCATGATCGCCTCGTCGGCCCCGCTGGGGCGCGTGTTGAGCAGCTCCTCCTTCTCGTTCGCGACCAGCCGGCCGAGCCGGTCGTACCAGGGCCCCTCGCCGATCCGGTCGATCGCGTTGACCTGCTTCCCGTCCTCGCCTGCCGTGGCGCTCAGGAACGCGCGCCACATCTTGCTTCCTGCGCCCGGGAGGCTCTTCTCGGCGATCGTCGCGCAGATCTTGTCCGCGCCGCGGAGACCGGCGCCCGGCCCTGTCTCCCCGAAGCGGAGGTCGCCCCCGAAGCCGTCCTGGGAGCCCGACAGCTCCCGCATGGCGGCGAGGCTGGTCACGAAGAAGCTGAATTTCTCGGTCGTCCCGCCGCTCGCGGTGGACGAGGTGGTGTCGCCGCTCGCGGTGGACGAGGTGGTGTCGCCGCTCGCGGTGGACGAGGTGGTGTCGCCGCCGGAGGTGGACGAGGTGGCGTTGCCGCCGGAGGTGGACGAGGAGGTGCCGCCGCCGGAGGTGGACGAGGTGGAGCTGCCGCCGGAGGCGGAGGAGGTGGAGCTGCCGCCGGACGTGGACGAGGTGCTGGTCGAGCCGTCGCTCGAGGTGTCCGCATCCGAGTCTGAACCGCAGCCGACAACGTGCGAGAAGAGCGCGAGGGTGAGAGGCAGCAGCAAGTGGCGATAAGTGCGTGTCATGGTCTCCGTTTCCTTTCTCGTGTTAAGCAGGAGCGTTGCTGCCAGCCGCACCCCCGAGGTCGAGCAGGCGAGAGACAGGGGGCCCACAACCCAGCCGAGGGTGCTGGTGCCCCGTCCGCCTGGCGAGGGGAATTTCTCAACTCGGCAAATTTTTTGCAACACCCAGATGGCTATGTGGCGGCGCCGCGGGACCGAGAGTCAATCTTTTTTCGCGGGCTGTTGGGTGTGATGTTCCGCCCGGAATGACGCGCTCCGTTGCGCGTCACACCTTCTCCGCCACGCGCTCGCTCACCGCCGGTCGCACGGCGACGTGGAGCTCCGAACGGACCGCGCGCGGCGCGTGCTCCCGCCCTCCAGAGCCGCTTTCCGTCATCCACCGCGGTCGTGCCGGTTCGCGCCCTCTGGTAAATTTGGAGCCGAGTTCGATCCCTGGTCCCCCTTTTGGCTTACGGAGGTTTCATGTCCTCTTGTTCCCGCGCGCTCCCGCCCACGCTCGCCGCCCTCGGTGTCGCCGCCCTCGTCTCGCTGCCCGGCCAGGCGCGCGCCGAGGACGATGCTGTTGCCATGTCGGTCGGTGTCTCCGTGTCGGTCTCCTTCGGCCAGAAGCTCGCCTTCGGTCTTGGCGCCGACCTCCGCGCGACGTTCCTCATGGAGGGCAGCTTCGCCGGAGCGTTCGACTCGGGGCACATGGGATTCGGTCCGTTCGCGCAGGCGACATGGCTCGACTTCTCTGCCGGCCGCTTCGCGATCGGCAGCCACGGCGGCGGCGATACCTCGGGCAACTCCGACCAGGTCGTCGCCTGCAGCATCGACGGTGAGCTCGGCTGGACGTACCGCACCCGCATCAGCGACGAGTTCCCGGCGCAGCACGGCCTCCACGTCGGCGCGATGGCCAGCCTGTTCGAGCCGGTGGTCGTCGATTTTTCGGCGCGCGCGGTCATTCCGGTGTCGGGCGAGCTGTTCGTCCCCGAGGGGATGTTTGGCATGGGTGTCCGCGCCAATCGGCCTTTCGGAGAGCGGTCCCATGCCATCGACGGCCGGCCGCTGCGCACGGCCGATGGCGTCGTGCTCCCGCCGGTGCTCGGGCTGGGCCCCGCTGCGTCGCGCCCGGCGCGGCTCGATCGCGCGACGCGGGCGGCGCTCGCGGGGGCGTGGCTGGACAGCGCGCGGGCCGAGTGCGGCTCGATCCCGGCGTTCCTCGCCCTCGCGCGGGACCTCGCGACGGTGGGCGCGCCCGCGTCGCTCGTGGCGCGGGCGCTCGCCGGGCTCGGCGACGAGGTGCGCCACACGGCGCGGTGCAGCGAGATCGCGAGCGCGCTCGCGGGGTGGCGCCTGAGGCCCGCGCTTCTCCCGCCTCCGGCGGCGCGCGACGCGGACCGGCAGGCGGCGCTCGTGCGGATGGCGATCGAGGCGTGGCACGACGGCTGTCTCGGCGAGGGCGCTGCGGCGGCCCGGGCGCGCCGGTCGCTCGCGGGGGCGAGGGACGAGGGCGTGCGCGCGGCGCTCGGCGAGATCGCGCGCGACGAGGCGCTGCACGCCGAGCTCGGGTGGCGCGTGCTCGCCTACTGCCTGGCCGAGGGCGGGCGCGAGGTGCGCGAGGCGGTCGGCGACGCGATGACGGGGCCGGCGCCGGCGCCGCCGGCGGACGACGCCGAGGTCGAGGGCGAGCGGAAGGAGGTGCAGGCCTTCGGCCGGCTCCCGCGCGCGGAGGCCGACGCCGCCTGGGACGAGACGTGGGCGGCGGCGCGGCGCGACGGGGAACGGATGCTCGTCGCCGCGTGAGCGGCCGCGGCGAGCGCACCTGACGGCGAGCGCGCCTCAGAGAGAAACGCACCGGACGGAATTTTCCGCTTGCGCTGCTTCCACACGCTTTCGTCTACTGGGACGATGCGCACGTGGACTCATCTCTCTTCAGTGCTGGTGATAACGATCCTCGCGGCCGTGCCGGGATGTGGAGATGACGGAGAGCCGTTCGAGGGCGTGGTCCTCGGCCTGACCGATCGGTACGTCACCGAGGGCGGCGAGATCGCCGCGAGCCGGGACATGTCGGAGTACGAGTCCGTCGAGGCCCAGGTGATCGCCGCGGACGGCGCGGTGCGGACCTTCCCTGGCGCGCTGTCGGCCGACGGCTCGCGCTGGGAGATCCCGGCGGTGCCCGAGGGCGAGTACTGGATCGTGACGACCACCGCGCCGGACGAGCGCGCGACGAACGCGCCGAGAAGCCGCGTGATGCTGCAGGCGACGGCGCGTACCGTCGATTTCGGTCGCGCGTTCTCCGGGCGGCCCGACAACAGCAACGCGACGCAGGACACCGAGGCTGCGCTCACGGCGGATGGGCTCAAGCCCTGGCACCAGCTCAGCTTCGACGCGGAGGGCGCGGTGGTGCAGCCGCTCCAGGACAGGCTCGAGCTCTACAGCTTCAATGTCGACGCGATCGCCTCGCTCGTCCCGGAGGAGGGGACGAAAGGCGCGCCCGCCGACGGGGACACGGCCTGCTCGGGCTGGGCGTTCAACTGGCGGGCGAAGGTCTTCCCGGCGTCGCACGACGGCGGGCGGCCGCTGGTCGATGGTTCCCGGGGCGATGTGCTGCACGTCACCCAGCTCGTCGAGCACCAGGTCGGCTCGCCGCCGGAGCAGGCGGACCCGCACGATCCCTGGTCCTCGTTCACCTACGAGGCGGCGGAAGCGTCGTTCTCGACGCGGGAGGTGAACATGCAAGACGGGGAGGCGATCGCCTTCGGCGGCTCGTTCGCGCCGCTCGAGCTGTCGAGCTTCGCGGCCGACCTCCGGAGTTCGCGGTTCATCGCGCAGGTGACGGCGAATGCGCCGGCCGTCCTCTCGAGCACGGTCACCTCGATGGCGATGTACCAGGAGCCCGGCACCGGCGTGCCCCTCTATGGAAGCACACCCACGTTGCTCCAGGCGCAGGTCACGAGCGGCCAGGAGCCGGTCGACCCGACCTGCTTCTCGACGGACGACACGTGCGACGCTGAGCTCTGCCCGGATGGGTGCAACGCTGCCTTGACGACGTTCCACCCCGGCGACCACGCGGCGACGTACCAGTACGGCAACCCGTACGCCGAGAGAGGCATGGAGCTGCTCGACGTGAGGGTGACGTTCCGCACGCGGGTGATGCATCCCGTCGATGAGGTCCAGGAGAGCCTGCGCGGCTTCGTCTCGGTCGTCAGGAGCGCCGAGGACGCGAACGGCGCGGCGGTGGAGCCGCTGCTCGGCTTGCCGCGGGACCCGCGGATCGACGGCGTGAGCCTGCCAGTGGACACGGTGACCGAGGGCGCCGGCGCGACACCGACCATCACCTTCGAGCCGCCCGACCTGGGCGAGCCGGACGGCTATCGCGTCGTCGTCTTCCTTTACGATGACGTGAAGGACGCGGAGGGTGCGGTGCTGAGCCAGCGCACCAGCGTGCTCAGCGTCGACACCACGGCGACCACGGTCAAGGTGCCGGAGGGCGTGCTCGAGAGCGGGCGGTACTACAGCGTGCAGATCACCGCGTACCTGGGCACGCATACGCGACAGGCGCCTTTCAAGTACCGAGGAGCGACGCTGGCCCAGTCACAGACGTACACGGGCATGTTCACGCCCTGAGGGCGGGAGCTCGCTGGCGCGCACCAGGCCCGGGCGCCGGCGGTTGGGCCCGGGTTGGGGCCACACCCTCCCGACGCCCGGCGGGCTGGCGCAGCGGCCAGTCATCTCCTGCGGGTACGGTCCACGCCGGGAAGGGCGCGGGTCGTCCGGTGGGGGCGAAACTTGCATCCCGCATGGCCCCGATGGAGCGGAATCAACATCACGCGAACACGAGCGAGCTGAACAACCTGGTCCGGCGCAACATAGAGACCCTGATCGCCGTACAAGAGAAGATGGAACGTGGGAAGACCCATCAAGAGACGGTGGCGGACGCGATCACCCGCTTCGCGGGGAGCATGACTTTCGTCTATATCCATGCTCTCCTGTTCGGGGGCTGGATCCTGTTGAACTTGGGCGTCGTCCCCGGGATCCAGCCCTTCGACCCATTCCCTTTCGTGATGCTGGCGATGATCGCATCGGTCGAGGCGATCTTCCTGTCGACCTTCGTGCTCATCAGCCAGAACCGGATGCAGGCGCTCGCGGACAAACGGGCAGATCTGGATCTCCACATCAACCTCCTCGCCGAGCACGAGGTCACGCGCTTGATCGGCCTCGTGGACGACATCGCTCGTCATCTCGGTGTCACCAGCGGACAGGACGCAACCCTGGACGAATTGAAGAGGGATGTCCGGCCCGAAGAGGTCATCGAGGAGATCGAGCGGGCGGCGCGCGACAGGTCCGGCACGTGAGGCCGCGTGAGCGCGCGAGGCCTGGATGAGCCCGGTGCGCGCGACGGGGCCCCGCCGCTACTCGAGGTCGGAGTCGCCCCCGAGGATCGGCGCGGCGCCGCCTGCTTGCTGGGTGGACCCCGCCGGCGGGTCCACGAGGGGGTCTTTCCGGAAGTTGCGCTTCGAGAAGAGGAGGATCGCGTGCGCCGCCGCATCCGATAACTGGTCGAGCCCGGTCGCGCTGTTGTTGGCGAAGTCATCGCACTTCAAATGGTAGCAGTCGTCGTACTGCTGCCCGGCCACGCCGCCGAAGCGGATAGCCTGGTCTGCCGTCTTCAAGCCGCCAAAGCCGCTGTGCACTCCGCCGACCGGCATGTTATTGGCCTGGAACGGGGCGTAGTCAGAGCGACCGTCGAGCAGTGCCGGCGCGCTCGCGAGCCCCTGGGACTCGAAATAGTCGGTGAATACCTTCGCGATGGCGCGCGAGCCGCTCGGAGCGCCGGCACCGTCGTGCACGAACCGGACGAAGTTCGGCGAGCCGAGCATGTCGAAGTTCAGCATCAGCTCGATCTGATCCTTCTCCTGCTGTGAAAGCCCTGCCACGTAGTGGTCCGCGCCGAGGTGGATGGTCCCTTGCTCCTCGGCGCTGAACCAGATGAAGCGCAGCTTGTTCCTGGGCTCGCGTCGCTGAGCGGCGAACGTCTCGGCGATCTCCAGGATGACAGCGGAGCCGCTGCCGTTGTCGTTCATCCCAGGACCGTTCTCGACGCTGTCGAGGTGCGCGCCGACCACGATCACATGATCCGGATCCCCGTCCAGCGTCTCCGCGATGACGTTGCGCGTCTGCCGGCGCTCCGCGAACACGTCGGCCTTGAGGCGCACCGTCAGACCGGTTGGGCCGTTCAAGACACCGTTCCTCAGGGTGTCCCCCACGGGAAAGCTGGTGATGATCGCGGGCACCGGGCCCTGGGGAGCGCCGAGCGAGCCGATGCTCAGGTGAATCCGGTTGGGAGTCCCCGTGTTGAAGATGATCACGCCCGCAGCGCCCGCAGCCAGCGCGTTCTGGTACTTCTGCCTGAACAAGCAGCCAGGACCGCCACGTTGAATGAGCGCGATCGCTCCTGCCGGGAACCCCGCGAAGTCTTCTGGCCGGCAGCCGCTGGGTGGACCGGGGTCGGGTCGAGACGGCACTTCCAGCGCGACCGCGTAGAGCGGCGCGGTCACGTCACCCGAGCCGGAATATCTCATCGTCGCATAGTCAAGACCAGCCTCGAAGGTCACCGCGCTGGGCGATACGACATGGAACTCCGGCGGTGTTCGGTCGGTCGAGAGCTCGAATTCGAAGTGGTCATCGCTCACGTCGTATCCCGCCGCTGCCGCTCTGGAAGCGACGTAGTCCGCCGACGCTTCGTAGCCGGGCGTGCCGGCGATCCGCTTGCCTCCGTTGGCGTCGGCGATCCACTGCAGCGCGAGCTGGTGCTCGCGAATCCCCGCCAGGGTCACCGCCCTGCGGAACCCTACGGTGTTCGCGCGCTCGTCGGCGAGGACCGCGCTGAGCGGCACACTGATGGCACACCCGATCAATAGAGCCAGGCCAGAGCCCCAGAGCACTCTCGTTTGCATCGCCGTCAACCTCTCGCTTCGATGGGGTCACCCGTCGCGAGCCCGGCGGGCAGGGCATCGCCATGTGCATGCATGAATGCAACAGAGGAACGCCCGGACGAGGCGAGCTCAACTCCGTGTCAGCATGCGGAAGCACCAGCGCTGGAAAGCGTGTGCGTCGGTGCGGCTGCGACGGGGTCTGTTACGGCCGGCGCGCGCGAGGAGCGATGGAAGAACGCTTGCCAGTCGGCGTACTCTACCGTCGGTTCCCTGCTCGTCAAGAACTCGTGTTGTGCCTTGGTTCGAGGCTCGAAGCTCAGGACATTCCGCTTCGTCCTGCACGCGGCGCGAGCGACTGGGGCGCTCTTACGGCGCCTGGTGATCGGAGCGTGCTGACGGGGAGGAGGGGGCAGGGGCCGGGTGCCCCGAACGGGCGACGATGGTGGAGCCCGCGTTGTCGTGGCCTCGGGCCGCACCGGCGAAAGGAAGTCCAGATGTCTCGGAGACGTCAAGCTCCAGCTGCGGAACCTGCGGGCTCGGCGCAGCTCAGCGCTTGCCCTTGGCGCTGCCTGCCTTCGCCGCGCCGCCGCCGCTCCCATGCGCGTTCGCCTTGCCGCCGCCGCCATGGTCCTTGTTGTGGACCATGACCTTGGTGCCGCCGCCGCCATGGTCCTTGTCATGGATCATGACCTTGGTGCCGCCGCCGCCATGGCCCTTGTCATGGATCATGACCTTGGTGCCGCCGCCGCCATGGTCCTTGTCATGGATCATGACCTTGACCTTGTCGCCGCCGCCATGGTCCTTGTCGTGGATCATGACCTTGACCTTGTCCCCGCCGCGATCATGATCGTGAACCTTCACGTCCACGTCGGCGCGCGCGCCCGCGTGCACGTCGACGTCGGGCCCATCGACGAAGCTCTTCACGAGGATGTTGACCCGCGGCGCCCGCGCGGCCGTCGCGATCACGCGCACGCCCGGCCGGTAGCCCCAGAGCGCCACGCGCGTCGTGCCGTGGAATCCGAGCGCGACCGTCAGTCGGAGCGGGTTCACCACCGCCGCGAGCTTGCCCACGAAGTAGAATCCGGCAGAAGCCGGCGCGAGGACGAGCACCTCGGGCCGCTCGGCCACGAGACCCAGCTTGAGCGTTCGCCCCTCGACGGCGACCGGCTTGAGGTGGGCATCGAGCACATAGACGCGCACCTCTCCCGTGGCCTCGTTGGCGACCATCTCGAGCCGGTCGTCGCCGACCACCTGGACGGAGCCGCCGTGGGGGCCCACCGTGACCTCGGATACCTTGCTCTCCGCGCTCACCCTGGCGCTCGCCACGAGCTCCGCCGTGCCGCCCGCGGGCACGTGCAGCACGCCGCTCCACGGCTTGCCCGAGATCGTGAGCGTGTAGCTGATCTCCGTCAGGTCCGCCTCGAGCTTCGGCCCCGCCGCGACAAGGAGCCCTGTCCTCGCGTCGATCGCGAGCGGGATCGTCCGCGCCTCTCCGGACGGCAGCTTCCAGACGAGCGTGCCGCCGACGTCCTCCTTGATGCGCACACCGGAGCTGGCGGTGATCGCGGCCTTCACCTGGCCGTCGCCGTCGATGCGCCAGGCGACATTCCCCTCGTCGTGCTCCTCGACCAGCGCCGCGGCGCCGAGCTCTTCGCTCAGGGCCATCTCCGCGCTGGCCGTCGCCGTGGCCTCGCCGCAGGCGGGCAGGAGCGCCAGCGTGAGAGACACGAGCGCGGTACGAGTCCTACGGATCATCGGTTCCTCCGTTGCCATCCTGTGCCTCGCCGGCCAGCGCCGGCTCGGTCGTGGCATCCTCTCGACTTCCTGGACAGCAGTGCGCCCTCCGGGGCGCCGCGGCTCATCAATCTCGTGGTGGTCACGTGTGGGGCACTCCTCCACTCCTTCGCATCAGGGATGTTCTTACCGCTGGAGCCCCTGGCGAGCCGGGCGGCGCGCGTGGCGAGGAACCGCGAGCGGCGGGCGCGGGCGGTCCGGCAGCGCCAGGAGAGCGCCGGCGGCGGAGAGCCGTAGCGCTGTGGCGCCCGAGGTCGTCCCTCGTCGCGCGGGGGTCGTGCCGAGTGGCCCGGGCCCACGCTGAGCCCGGAAGCAGGGGCGAGCTGGATGGCGTGCCGCGGCTCAGCACGCGAGCGCGCTGGCTGGGTGAAATTATGAATGTTCACAGCAGCGCGCACCTCGCTGGCCGGGCGGCAGGCTGGTCGATCGAAGTTGACACCGGACATGTGAACGCTCACACTATCGGCCGGTCGTCATGCTTTTTCTTCGCTCCGGATCGGCCGTCATGCGCATCCAGGAGACGGTCATGAAGTAGCGATCGGTCATGTTGCTCGCGGCTGGGATCGCGGTCCTGGCCAGTGGCGACCGTGGCTGCAGCAACGATCTTAGCGGCGGTGGGACTCCGGTGTAGCCGGCAGCGGCGGGAACCCCGGAAGCGACCCGACGTATCCCGCCCAGCAGCAGGCTCTCCGGGGGGATGCACCATGAACATTCTGGTTGTGTTGTACGGCAAACGCAGCTGCTCGATGCCTTGAGCGCGCGGCGAGCGACCCCGACCTACGCAAGGGCAGCGCTGAGCAGTGAGAAGATTCCAGTTTTACTTACTTAATATGACGAGGAGGACAAGATGAAATTCGGAACCAAGCAGAGCTTGCTTGCGGCGGCGACGGGCGTCCTCGCCGTGTCGTGCGTCATCGGCCCCGAGGGGGCGTACGACGCCGAGATCGAGGAGGCAGGCTCGCTCGAGGGCGCCATCACGATCGATACGAGCGCGGTCTACACGATCGTCGGCGTCCAGAGTGGAAAATGCGTGCAGGTGGCTGGGGGCAGCACCGCTGATGCAGCGGCCATGCAGATCGCCAGCTGCAACGGCTCGACGCGGCAACAGTTCCGCATGGAATCGGCGGGCGGCGGCTACTATCGCATTCGCAACGTCAACAGCAACCGTTGCATGGACGTCGCGGGCGCGTCCACCAGCGACGGCGCCGCCGTCCAGCAATACTCCTGCTGGACCGGGACAAACCAGCAGTGGTCGTTCACGGACGTCGCCAGCGGCGTCGTGCGCCTCACCGCGCGCCACAGCGGCAAGTCTCTGGACGTCTACGGCCGCGGCACCGCGGACGGCACCGCCGTGATTCAATGGGCGTCGAACGGCGGCACCAATCAGCAATTCCGACTCACGCCCGTGGGCTCGGGAACCGGCGGCACAGGTGGCTCTGGCGGCACCGGCGGCTCTGGCGGCACCGGCGGCACCGGCGGCACTGGCGGCTCCGGCGGCTCCGGCGGCGGCGGCTCCGCCGGCACGCGCAGCGCCGGCTGCGGCATTCCCACCTCCCTCACCAGCGGTAACCGCACCATCAACGTCAACGGCACCACGCGCCAGTACGTGCTCGACATTCCGGCGAACTACGACCCGAACAGGGCGTATCGGCTGGTGTTCGGCTGGCACTGGCGTGGCGGATCGGCCAACGACGTCGTGAACAACGGGTACTATGGGCTCAAGGCGCTGGCGAACAACAGCGCCATCTTCGTCTCGCCGAACGGCATCGACAACGGCTGGGCCAACTCGGGCGGGCGCGACATCGCCTTCGCCCGCGCCATGGTCGACTCCCTCAAAGCCAACCTGTGCGTCGACACGAGCCGCGTCTTCTCGACCGGGTGGAGCTTCGGGGGGATGATGTCGAACGCGCTCGGCTGTGATATGCCCGACGTCTTCCGAGCCATCGCGCCGATGTCCGGCGCCCTCTACAGCGGCTGCAACCAATCCAACACCCAGCCCGTCGCCGTCTGGATGTCGCACGGCCTGTCCGACAGCGTCGTCCCCATCTCGGCCGGAAGGGCGGCGCTCGACGTCTTCGTGCGCAAGAACGGCTGCAGCACCGAGACGAGCCCCGTAGGCTCCAACTCGTGCGTCGCCTATCAAGGGTGCCGGGAGGGATACCCGGTGCACCGCTGCGAGTTTGCCGGTGACCACCAGACGCCGAGCTTCGCGAGCTCGGCCATCTGGAGCTTCTTCACGCAGTTCTGACCTCGCGCCCCGCCGACGCGGCGGCGCGGGCGGCGGCAGACGCGCCCGCCCGAGCCGCCGCGTTGCCCCGCCCCGCCCATGAGCTGTCGAAGCAGGCGGTCCACCGAAGGAGCGTGCTTTCATTGGGCCGAGCGGGCCCATGCCGGGGCGCAATGGGGCGTAGGATGTTCAGAATCACCTGCGCCGCGCTGGAATCGATCGGCCTGAGCTGTTCGAGACCACCGATCCAAGGCTGGACATCCGCTCGCACGACACCCGCGCGACCTTCATCAGCATCAAGCTCGCGAACGACCGCACGGAGACGTGGATCTCCGATCGGACCGGGCGCAAGTCGAGCGGCCAGATCCATCATTACAAGCGCGCCGCGCGCAAGGTCGCCGAGCTGCGGCTGGGCGACTTCGCCCCCCTGGATGAAGCGATCCCCGAACTGGCCGGCAAGGGACGCGCGGAAGGCCCGCGGAAGGCCCTCCCGCGCCCGCTGGACCGGCGACGCGAGCGGCGAGCGCCGAAGCCGCCATCGCGCCCGCACAGACCGTCCAGGCGCCGGCGCGAGGCGACCTCTCCGCCCCCACCTCGTCGGACGCTGAGACCCCCGAAGGGGGCCGGTTGGGCCCGCGTTGGGCCAAGCCGACCGCGAGGGTGTCCGAGCCCCGAGCTGAATGCCCGATCGCTCCTCCGCACCAGGGAAGTCCTTGGGCTTCTTCCCTGGTGTCGGCGAGGATGCGGCGGGAAATAGAACAATTTCAGCGGGTTCACTTCCATTGTCGAGCGGGCCACCTTCCGGTGTGGCCCAACGCGGGCCCAACCGGCGCCCCTCGGCCACCACAGTGTCCACCTCGGGGAGGGCGGCCTCGTCGCCTAGGGCCAGCTCCCCGTCGGACGGCGCGGAGGCGAGGGAGCCCGCGTCGTTCGTCGAGCCCGCATCCGGCTCCTCGGACTCCTCGGACGCGCGACCGCTTCCTCCGACCGAGCCGCCTTTGCCGGTCAGCTCAGGGATCGCCTCGTCCAGGGGGGCGAAGTCGCCCAGAGCGAGCTCCGCGACCTTGCGCGCGGCGCGCTTGTAGTTGTGGATCTGGTCGCTCGAACTATGCCCGGTGCGATCAGAGATCCACGTCTCCGTGCGGCCGTTCGCGAGCTTGACAGTGATGAAGGTCGCACGGGTGTCATGCAGGCGGATGTTCAGCCTCGCATCCGTGGTCTCGAACAGCTCTGGCCGATCGACTCCGGCGCGGCGGAGGTGATCTCTGAAGTTCTTCGCCCCGTTGTGCCCCGGCAAGGCATTGCCCCACTTGCCGACGAAGACGCGTACCTTGTCCGGGCAGATCTCGCGCCACTTGCGGAGCGCGCGCACCACGTCGGGCGAGAGTGCCCAGGCCCGGGGATCGTCCGTCTTGTTCTCGTCGAGAACTACGGCCCCCCGGTCGAGGTCCAGATCCGACCACTGGAGTCTGCCGGCCTCATCAGCCCGCATGCCTTCCCGGTCGAGGAAGCCGTAGTAGATCCGGAAGCACAGGGGGATGGCCTTGCACCGCATCAGGCGATGGTCCTCGTCGGGGTAGAGGTATCCCTTTGCCTTCTCATCATCGGTTTTGGGGATCCACCCCCGCGGCAAGGGGTTGCTAGCGATAATGCGCGCTGGATAGGTCGCGAGTGTCAACATACGATGGATGATTTGAGCGATCTTTTGACGCGTTCCGGGCTGCAAGTGCCCTGGAAGCAACGACATCGCGTGATCAGCGTGGTCGAGCGTGAATCGCACAAGAGGGACGGGACCGAGCACGTTAAGGACGTGAGCGAGTCTCCTTCTGTAATCATCGGTACTTCGAATCGCCTTCACATGATCCGGATACTGCTCGGCGAGCTTTCCGGATAGAACCCGCTCCGCGAACTCGGCGAAGGTCGTTTCCCCGGTTGCGCGGGCCCGCGCTTCGCCCCGGCACAACTGGTCGATCGCGAGCCGGACATCACGGAGCGCGTTCCCCTCGCGCGCGGCAGCCTGCTCCAGCAATGGCAGGCCGAGCACAATCTGGCCGGCTGCGAGCAGGTGGCCCGCGAGGTCGGCTAGCACCTCCAGGCGTGCGTTGGCTTCGTGCTCGGTCCGGCACGTCGGCAGGCTGAAGGTGCGTCGACCGGCCTCGCCAAGGCTGAGGCGCGCGGTCCACGTGTTCCGGCGCAGCCGGACCGAGCCGGAGCCATTGGCACGCTTCTCTCCTGCTGGACTGCCGGGGGCGCGGGCGGCCAGTTTCGGACGCTCCGTTGTGCTTGCCGGGCGCGGCGAATCGGCAACGGTTGCTGCTGCCTCCGCCGGGGTGGGGCGTCCGCCAGAGCGGCTCGAGCGCAAACGTCGGTCGGTCGATGCCGGTGCAGGGAGGGATGAGGTGGGGATCGAAGCCGAGCGCTTGGCGCGCGCCCGTCGCTGGGGTACGTCGGTCATGGGTCGGTCTCCGGTGAAGGCGGGGGTCGATCAAGGGCCCGTCCGGCGTTGGTAGCGCCGAGCGGGCCCGCTCTACTTCGGCGGCAGCCTAGCACGGCTTGCGCCTGCGGGATGAGCGCTCGCCCGGCCGGTGCGCGGACCCGGACCTGCGACAGCTTCGAGGCCGGCAGAGGCCAGCACGGCGGCAACCCGCGCGCGCTCATTCGCTTCTGTAGTGCGACGGGCTTTGCCCTAGATCCGTGTTTGGAGTCAGGGTTGTGAGGCGAGCGGGCCGCTTGATCCGCAAACCGTGAAAAGATGGGGGCCGTCAGTCGAACACAGGAAACTGACCCCGATAGGCACCACCCGATGCCGATTCGGTCTTCTGGATCTCTTCTTGGTGGATCGCGAGCGATAGGTAAATGAGCGCTGCACGAGCAGTCTTGAGGAGCCGCAGCGCTTTTGCCTCTAGTTCGGTCTTATCTACGACGAAACCGAACAGGTCTTGGGGAACTGCGCTCGGCTCATCGAGTCGCCTGATTATTCGGGGCGCGACTACTCTCGCGTACTGATGTTCCAACTGGTTCCGGAGTTTCGCAACATCTCGTGCGTCCGGCTCGATCGCCTGATGATATTGCTGATCCCATTCGTGCAGATCCTTGCTGAGCCAAAACAGGCCACGCAGAGGCCAGTTTTTCCGGTTCTCGAAGTCAGGGATGATTCCCTTCTCGGGCTGACCGTTCACGTGCCACAGGCTCCGAATGTTGATCTTATGGAGTGGCCTCACGATCTTGAAGTACCGCGCGAGGAAGATCGCCACCTTGTCGAGCAGCGAGTACGCCACCCGAAATGCCAGCTTCACGCGTTCCGTGGCAAGACCGAACACCGTGTCGTTCCAAGTATCCAACAGCCCAAGGTTCTTGTCGGCGAAGTGGCGTCCCGAACCAGGGTGGAGCCCCTCGTACAGGAGCCATCGGGCTACTGCGAACTCTTGCTTGAGCTGGTTATAGAAGCCGTGGAAACCGCTGCCGTGTTCGGCGGACACACTCATGGTCGGAAGGTGCAGAACATCTCGTGCTGCAACCGAAAACGCTCCCAAATCGTTCAGTGGATTTAGGTATAGACGTTCTCGCAGCGCCCAGAGCTGGAACGCTTTCTCAGTCGGATCGTTTTCGGCCAGCCAAGCGCCGTTGCGATCTACGTCCTCGATACTTTTGCCCGCCCTTCGAGATGCGTACTCGTGATGCATTCGCAGGCGAGGAGAAAGCCCGGGCTCTAATGGCAGCGACAGTGCCCGTTCTAGAATGCTCACGACGGATGTGGCGAAGACTGCTTGGTGACCATCGTCATAGAGGGCACGAGCGTAATGTAGGAGGCACACGCCGCGATTGGCGTGCTCCATTCCGAAGTTGGGGTCTACGCCGCGGGCCGCATCGTAGTAGGCGAGCGCGTCGACAAATCTTCCCACGTTAGACATGAGGTTGCCGAGGTTGGTAGCAATCTGGCATCGTCGGATCGGTTCAAGTTGGTTGAATCGCTGGTGGGAGAATGCCCGTCTGAGCGCTAGGATCTCCTCTCGTGCTTCTTGGTCTTCCCAGGTCCATTCTGTGTCAGGGTCGGAGGCTCGCCGAAGGTACCGAAGACCGGCCCATGCATTCCCGACGAAGTAGTGCAGGAGGGGCTCCGCGTTGAGCCTGGTACCATTGCGAAGTAGATCGTCCGCAAGACGAATGGCATTCTGTAGGCCGTCTGTGCGGCCGGCGTCTTCGGAGCCGTCGATCAGCTTGGCGAGCAGAGCGATCGCGTCGTCCAAATCGAGGTCAGTCAATGACTTTGTGTCGATTAGTGTGTCAATGTTCGTCATGGCGCAATTGCTCGATATTGTTCTGGAATGGTTCCAACCACTTGCACTACAAGACAGATTCGATCATGAATCTCTGGCGTGCATCAGCCCGAGCTTCATCGTCAATAGGCCACCACGTGGTAGCCGGTTCATCATACGGCCGTCCTGGCTTTTTAGTCCAACCTAAGATCGCTCCCCTGTAGCCGACTGCCCGCGCAATTAGCGCCACGAGCATAGTGCGCACAACGGCGATTCGAGACGTGTAGGACTCTACGTTCTCCTGTGACTCTTGAAACATCAAGGCTGTGTGTACTATGGTGCCACGGCCGTCATCAAGCTCAGACGCCATCTCAGCCGTAATATCAATTTTCATGAGCTGGAAAGCATCCTCGACCACCCGGCTCGCTGCGCGGCGTGCAGGGATGCTCGTGATCTTACTGTACAACGTCTCACCAAATCCAGGACTCGCCAAGGCTTTGATCTTGTCCTTGTGCTCGCGAAGCCACTCCCGCCATTTCGATTTGTCAACCAGCGGCCGCTCAGCTTCGGGATCCTGATTGAGCAGCCAAAATGCGAAGGCTTCGAGGGCAACGTGTAGGGTCATATACTCACCTTCAACGTGGTAGCTGGCAAGGCCATCCAAGTAGAAGGTCAGAGCAATGTAGAGGCGCAGCTCGGGCCGTGAATGATATGTATCGCTGATCGCAGCGAAGAAAACGGGTGCCCAATGTTCTGCGCAGAAGTCAAGTGGTATCGGTGGCTTGGCGCGCGGTCTGTGGGAATGATCCCGACCGTGGCGTCCTCCTACTATCGCGACCTGCCCGTAGGACTCGTCAATGCCAAAGATGAGATCGAAATAGAACGCCCGGCCAAACACAAACTGTAGACCTGAGACGTCCGGATAAACATGAGAACGAGATGGTGCGGACTCGTTCCCGGTATCAATGATGAGGAACCAGGCGTTCTCGTCCGACTTGTTGCGCTCGCGTTCATCATCGAACAGGTCGCGCTTAACGAAGTAATATGTATAGACACCACGGAAACGGTAGCCGTCCGCATCCATGCAAGTGCTCACTGTTCCGTCCGCGCTTGTCTTTGTTCGGTGAATCAGCAGATTGCCTGCCCCTTTCGGCGGATTGAATCCTTTGACATGAGTCACCCAAAGCCGCGGAGGACGACGCGCATCTATAACTGACCAATAATATCCATTCGCACGATCGACGTCCAGGAATGCACTGTCGGCCTTAAAGCGAGCACCATCTGCGAGGACGCCTTCGAAGGGCTTGTTTCTTAGATCGTTACGTTCAGTATGATCAAAGAAGATGGATTCTATGTCGCTGCAGATGACGTTGAGAGATCCGGCTTCAATGAGGATGCCGCTCGCCTTGTTGGACAGGTCTCGTCCGTTCCAGAGGAATTGAACTGGTAGAGCAAAGGAAGGTACAGACGGCGCCCAGCCGTCCAGAATTTTTAAGATTAGCGCTGCCACGTGTATCGGTACTTCTTCAACGTGCCTGCTTGCATTCTCTTTCATGTTGCCTCCGCTTGCCGTTGACGAACCGTGGAAAGCTCCCCGGACGATACGGCGGTGTGACAATCACGCTGAGGTTCCCAATCGGTCCCCGTCGCACGATTCTCCAGGTGGATTGAAGATGCGATCAACAGTTGCAGCACAACGATCAGGGAGGGAAGAAAATGCGTCCTTCCTTGTGTACGATCTCCTTGGACTGAGTTTCTTGAACGGAGTATTCAATCCCCCGAACGATGTGTTTGAGATCCATATGAAGACGCAGTTCGCTCAGCGACCAGCCAAGGCGCTGGTTGATGTCAGCGCGAATCTGCGGGCCTTGAGTCCGAAGATTCTCTTGCAACCTGTACAGGCGGTTGAAGAACAAGTTGGCCATGTTCACTGCTAGCATGTTTCGGCCACTGGACATATAACCATCGCCGACGATTCCGTAGACCGTTCCATCGTCGACCTCAGCGCCCAGTGCAAAGTGGCTCTTGTTACGTCTGCGAGACAAGACTCTGCGAGACTCGTCGTCGTTCACGGAAAGATCCGACACCCCGGGAAGCTTCCCGTGCTCGATGAGCTTCGGCCAGTTGTCGTGAAGGATTTGGAGGATGCGACCCTTGGCGAAAGTGGTGGGATGACCTGAACCGTGCTCCATCACATCGATCAAGTAGATGGTGTCGGAGGTCACGAAGACGAAGAGCACTGGGCCTGTACGCTTAACGAAACCATCAATTTCGATAGTTCGCCCACCCAGATGCATGTGGCATACGCGCCAATCGTTGAAGAGGATGTCGTGGAGCTCGAGATTCATCCACGTTCTAGAGAAGTATGGCAGGAGCGTGCGACCAGCGACCGCATCCTCGATGATGGCGGTCACGCCGGCTTGATGGTCGCTGGACAGGAGGAGTTTGTTGAACTCTCGTGATCGTGCGACCTTGCGTGGTCTCGCAGGGATATACCGCCGCTTGTAGTCGAAGTACCTGACAGCCACGTCCCAAGGGTCAAGGGCCGCATCCACAGACATCCCGCTCAACTTGAGGCGGTGCGCGAGTTGCTCGCGCACGTTCCGCGGAAAGTCCGCATGAACCAACTTCTCGGTCATATCAATCATTCTAGCAGGGTTTGTGCCAATCTCAGCTCCGCCCTGAGATGAGGGTGGAGAGCGGGAGGGCTGCCCCGGGGCCTATCAGTGAAGATAAAGACCTATCCTGGAGGATAGAGGCGCCCCGATCGAAGCTCCCCGACAGCATTCGTCGTGGAAGATCGAGGGGGATGCTCCCTGATCCAAGGTCATGGTGCTCGGCACTCATGCGGTAAGTCAGGGAACCATCTGCGGGATTTGCCTACATCAGGGTGAGCTGCGGGGCGGTGTTAGCGCCCAGCCTCAATAAGGCTTCAGGCCGACATCTCGCTCAAGCTCCTTGATGGAGGAGGGTACGCATCCCCGCACGAGGCATCGTCCACCGTGAGTGCAGGGGCGCCTCCTCGTGCCCGCCGGATGCATTCCCGTGACCTATCTCAAATTCTCACGCCGTCTGCTCCTCCCTGCGCTTTTTCTCAGATCATGGGGAACGCGGACGTCCGCGTCGCCGCCCGGGCTCGCCACGCCGAGAGGCATTGCTTCGTGCCGACCGAAATTGTCATGCTCATCGTCGCTTTTCCCGCCGCCCACGGGTGTAGGAGCGGCCGCGGAGTGGGAGCGGAGCATCGGCGCGGTGCCAGCCACAAAAGGCGACGAGGAGGCCCAGTCTTGGCGGACAACCTCCTCGTCGTGCTCCGGTTCGCGTGTCGAGGAATCGAAGCGGTCACAGTCTCGTCCACAGCGCGCTCGATATCAAGAGCTGGCAGCAGCAGGTGCCCACGGTCGAGGCGGTGCGCCCCGCTCGCTGCCCTGCGTGCGGAGCGGCGAGCCAGCCCGTCGGGGGACCTCTTGGCCTCCACGGCCATGGCCTTCGCGAGCGGCAGGTGCGTGGCCCGGCCGGCCCGAACGCGCCCGCCGTTCTTCTCGTGCTCCAGCTGCGCCGCTACCGCTGCCTGCCCTGCGGGGCGGTGATCCTCGTCGGTCCACGCGAGCTGCTGCCGCGGCGGCACTACAGCGCCGCGGCGATCGGCTTCGCTCTTGCGCTCTACGGGCTCGTGCTGGCGACCGCCCGCGAGGTGCGCCGGCGGATCAGCCCGCAGACGATCCTGGGCGCCACGGCCTTCACCGGCTGGGCCACGCTCCGCCGCTGGACGCGCGACGTCGCGCATCGACGCCTCTTTGCCGCACTGCCGTCGTCTGATCCCGGCGCGATGCTGCGCCGCGTGGCAGCGAGCGCGGCGGCCTCGCTCGCCGCCTACGCGGATCCGACCTCCCGGGGCGAAGCGCTGGAGCACCGAGCGTTCCTCGGCGCCGCGCACGCAGCGTGAGGGCGGCTGTCAGCGACGAGCCCAGAGAACAAGGCCCACCTGAGAGGATCCCTCCCTCGACGAGCCTCGGTGGCGCACAAGGGCCCCGCGCCGCAGGGCGCAGAAAGGACCCTTCGATATGGATCTCGGACCTGCCGATCACGCCGAGGCCGTCGCGATCTTTCGCGCTTCGGTCATCGGCCCCGTCATGCACCGCGAGCTCGGCCGCGGACGGCTCGCCGCCGAGCTGCGCGCCTTGAGCGCCCAGCGCTTCCGGCCGCCGGGCGCCGACAGCACGCGCACCTATTCGGTCCCCACGCTCGAGCGCTGGCTGTACGCGTACCGCGCCGCAGGCCTCGCCGGCCTTCGTCCCGAGCCGCGCTCCGATCGCGGCTTCGCGCAGGAGCTGCGCGCCGAGCTGCGCGAGCTCTTGCTCGACATCCGGCGCGAGCATCCCGCCGCCTCGGTGTCGCTCATCCTGAGCACGCTCGTCGACGAGGGGCGCATCGATCCGGGCCAGGTCTCGGCGCCGACAGTGCGACGGTTGTATGCGGCGGCGGGTCTGTCGCGTCGGGCGGAGCGCTCGGAGCAACAGCCCAAGACACGGCTGCGCTGGCAGGCCGAGCGGCCCGGAGCGCTCTGGCACGGTGACGTCTGCCACCTGCCGCAGTGCAAGATGGGCGGTCGGACGGTGCCTGTCCGCATCCATGGCTTGCTCGACGATGCCTCTCGCTACGTCGTCGCGCTCGAGGCGCACTCGACCGAGAGGGAGGTCGACATGCTCGGGCTGCTCGTGGACGCGCTTCGCCGCCACGGCAAACCGGATGCCCTTTACCTGGACAATGGCTCCACCTACCGGGGCGAAGTCCTCCGGACGGCGTGCTCGCGACTCGGTATCACCCTGCTGCATGCGAAGCCCTATGACCCGCAGGCGCGCGGCAAGATGGAGCGCTTCTGGCGGACGTTGCGCGAGGGGTGCCTGAGCTTCCTCGGCGAGGTCGCGTCGCTCAAGGACATCGACGCACGGCTCAAGGCCTTCCTCGAACGGCGTTATCACGCGGCACCGCACGCCGGGCTGATGGGCAAGAGCCCCTCGAAGCTGTACGCGCAAAAGCCCGCCGGCGAGGGCGCGGTCGAGGAGCGGGCGCTGCGCGCCGCGCTGACAGAACGCAGCCGGCGGCGCGTGTCCAGCGACAATGTGATCTCCATCGACGGCGAAGCGTGGGAGCTCGATCAGGGCTACCTGGCTGGCCAGCTCGTCACGGTCGCTCATTGTCACGTCGCCCCGGACGCGACCCCGTGGGTCGAGCACGAGGGCAAGCGCCTGCCGCTCCGCCTCCTCGATCCGGCGAAGAACGCGCGGCGCCGGCGGCCGCCACGCGGCGGTCCGCTCTCACAAGGGCCGAGCCGCCCCACCGACTTCGCTCCGACGAGGGCGCTGCTGCGGGCTGGAAGCGAAAGGCCGGAGGCCTCGGATCCCGACGACAGCTCCGAGGGAGGTGCTCGATGAGCGAGTCTTTCATCCGATTCTTCGGGCTCTCCGAGTCGCCCTTCTCCAAGGAGATCCCGGACAGCGACCTCTGGCTGCCGCCCTCGAAACATGAGCTCGTCGAGGAGCTGTGCGACGCGGTCCACGAGCGCTCCCAGGTGCTGCTCGTCGGCGAGCCGGGCGCCGGCAAGACGTGCGTGCTGCGCGCGCTGCGCCATCGCTTGCCGCAGGCCGGATTCCGCCTGACCTACTGCCACAACGCCACGCTCGGACGCCGCGACTTCTACCGGCAGCTCTGCCAGGCCCTCGGCCTGACCCCTGCTGCGACCGCGGCCGCCGTCTTCTACGCGATCAGCGCGCACGTCGAGAACCTCGGACGAGAACGGATTCACCCGGTCTTTCTGCTCGACGAGGCGCACCTACTTCATCAGGACACGTTGGACCATCTTCACATCTTGGCAAATTACGAATGGGACAGCCGGGCGCTGCTGAGTCTGATTCTGGTGGGGCTGCCCGACCTCAAGGACCGGCTTGAGCTGCGCAAGAACCGCTCCCTGTACTCGCGGATCGACCGGCGCCTGTCGATCGGACCGATGACGGCGGACGATACGAGCGAGTATGTCCGCCTGCGGCTCGGCCGTGCCGGCTGCGATCGCGATCTCTTTACCTCCGAGGCGCTGACCTCGCTGCACGAGGCCGCCGGCTCGAGCCTGCGCGAGATCGACCGCGTGGCCACCGCCGCGCTGCGCGAGTCGGCTCGGCGGAAAAAGAAGCTCGTCGAGCGGGACGTCATGGCCCGGGTGATCGGCGACGTCAGGAGTGACGCCGACTGAACGGCGTCTACGCTCACGCGTGGCAGGCGCCGGCAGCCATCGCGCCGTCGGCGCCTACGGGTCATCCGACGCGATGGCCATCGCGCGTTGAGCGCCCCCGTGCGCCGGAGATGGCCATCGCCCAGCGGCGCGGCCCGTGCCGGCGGGTGATGGCCATCGCCCTCCTCAACCTCGCCCGCGCAGGCTCGTGATGGCCATCAACCAGACGGCGCGCAACGCCATCAATCAGCCTGAGCGTCAACAGGCGGCCACGTCGAGCGTCCACCGGCCGGTTTCACCCCGATCCATCCACGTCCCGAAGAACAGGCGGCGTCTATCAGCCTCGATGGAGTTGAGCTCCGCGCTCCCCTGCCATCTCTTCGGGCCCTGCTCCTTCCAAGTGCCGATGACCTTGTCGCCCTTGTCCTCGCCAGTGAACGAGCCATGCACGGGGACGCCCTCGTCGAGGTAGTCGTAGGCGAACTGCATCACCCCCTCGACGTACTCGAAGTTGTGGATCTCGCCTGCATAGATTTTTGCGCCGTACGTAAATGAATGGAAGTCCATGTAGGAGAGCGTAGCACAAGCCTATTTGGCGCGCCGCGTCGGTCTTGATCGTTCCGAGGCAACCCCCCGGGAAACTCTCGGGCATTCAGGACTTTTAGGCCAAAGCCAGTGCGACGCGAGGCCGGCTCACTGGCCAGCGACCGCAGGTAGGCGACGAACGCCTCGCGTTGGACCAAGCACAGCTCGCCGAGCTTCGTGATCAGCACGGCACAGCCGGGCGGAGCCCACACCGTTCGGTGCGCATCGCTGCCCGTTGATTTGCGGGCGGTGCGAGCAGTCGGCTTCGGGCAGCCCGTCAAGCTTGCCGGGCTGGCCAGTCCGCGTCGGGCACGGGAATCTCCTTGGACGACGACGGGCGCCCGCCGGAGCGGCTCCAGCGCGCTCGCCGGTTCGGCGGACGACGGCTCGGGAGCGAACGCGGCAGGAAGCGCAGGCGAGCGCTCCGCCCGCGCCCGCCACCGCTGGGCGAGATCAGTCATGGGTCGGTTTCCGGTTCCGTCGGGGCCGATGAAGCGCTCGCCCGGCATTCTCGGCACCGGCTCGGCCGGTGCGTGCGCACAGGACGGGCTCCAGGCCGGCAGCTGCCAGCACGGCGGCAACGCGCGTGCCCTCGTCCGCCTCTGCGTCACGGCGCGACGCCGGATCACCGGCCCGCGCGTGGAGGTAGGCAACGAACGCCTCGCGCTGGACAAGGCGCAGCTTGCCGAGCTTCGTGACCGGCAGCGGGAAGCCCGGCCCGCGGATCGTGTCGAGGAACACGCGTGCCGGGATCCCGGTGACCGACTCGACGTTCTTCTGTGAGAGCATCTCCGGCTGCGGCGCAGTGAGCGTGAGCCCCTCCAGCGGGATCGCGAGCGTCGCCATTGCCGTCGTCGTCGCGGGCGGGGCGAGCCCTCGGGGGCTGCCCGGGCCTCTGGCGGACACGTCCGGGACTGTTCTTTCGACCACGCGCATGCCGTTGTCTGCCTGACGAAGAGCAAGGGGTGCCGATACACGCGCGAGAGCCGTTCGTGTCATGCTGTACCTCCATCCGTGTTGGGTTCGCGCGCAACCATCAATGGCATGGTTGTGAAGCTCAAGATCGTTGTTGGTCCCAAGTAGTCCCGCGCAGGTTTCGATCGTACGGCAGACGTGCATGCCGATCGCCCGAACGTGGGCTTGGGACCGCAGGCGTCCCGCGCTCCGCTGCCTCCCACGCGGCGCGCAGGCTGCTGGCAGCTTTTTCTCCCCCCTCCATCGGCGGTCCCATTCGCTTCAACGCCTCCAGGCGCGCAGCCTCCAGCCTCGACCGGCGCGGCGCCGTTGCCCGGCGCTTCTCCACGAGCTCACCGAGCACCTGCTCCGCGCGCTCCCACTGCGCCGCCGCCCCCGGCGCGTGCGCGATCCTTCGCACGGCGTTCCAGGGCGCTTCAAGCTGATCACACAGGTTGCCGATCTCGGGGTGCAGCCGTGCGATCGCGCGCAGGTGGCACCGGGTTTGCTTGTTCATCTGGAAACACTCTTCCAGGACGTGGCTCGGCGCGCGGACAACTCCGCACGCGAGCTCGTACCAGCGCCGCGAGCTCATGCGTCTACAAAAGCACCGAACCACAAACCTGCCAGAGCGAAGCCTTCATTTTCCGTTCAACTTTAAAGAGCGTTAAAGCACAGTACAAGAGTCGGCTCCTGGCGAGGGCGACGGCATTAAAGTCTGATGTAGCGTGCGACCAAGAGAACGCCGGTCCTCACGTGGCACCGTACCCTGACTGGCGTTCGCTGGGACCCGATCACGTGAGCTCGGTGTGCGGGGTAACCCCTCCCGGCGATCCCACGGCCCGGCCATCGAGCGGGGCCAGCTCGCCCGGCGCCGCGGCCGCGAGCCGCGCTGGCGTCCACCTGGGCGAGCTCCGCCTTGCGCCAGCCTCCCGCCTGGACGAGCTCCGCGGCCCCGTGCGCCGAGTTCGCGTCCGCGGCGTGTTCGGCTCCAGGCCCAGGCCGCTCCGGCGTCCGCCGGGAAGAGCTCACGCCGCACCCTTCGGGCCGCCGCCCCGCGGTCGTGCCCGCCGCGCGCCGCCCTGTTGCAGACGTATGCGACAAAACGGAGGTCGGCGGCTCGCCGGAGCCCCTCAACCGACCCCGCGCAAAATTACCAAATCGACCCCCTTCGCGCCCCCCAAATAGGCCCCTCGGGCGCTCCCTCGAAGCCGTCTAACTGCGCGTCACCAGAGCGGTTTCCACACCTGACCAGATCCCGGTAACTCGCGACGAGATACCGGGTCGTCAGAATTACCATTTCGGGCCTCCTCACGGGCTCTTGTTCAAGCTCCGCCCCGAACCCGAAACACCGCAACAACGGAGGTTCGGACGTGGCAGTCACCCCCGAAGGAAACCCGAATTTCCTGGTTCGACAAGCCAGAGGAGTAGCACGCGCTCGACTTCGAAGCGCCGCCCGTGCCCGGAGGCGCGGGGGGAAGACGCGCACCCCGTGGCGCCGCTCGTCCCGCTTGGAGATCCGCCGTCTTCGTCGACGACGTGCCGCCGGTGTACCGCCTGTCTCGACGGAGCTGCAACACCTCGCCGCGAAGACCAGCAGCGCTCCCAGTGCTGCGAGCGTTCGATCCAGAAGCATGATGGTGGCCATGGTAGGCAGTGCTCCGTCCAGAGGGAACGGCGATCTGCGTCGGGCTATGGATCTCCCGCGTGCCGCCTTGACCCGCCGGATCGCGTCACTCAGTATGTCGCTCCGTGTGATTGCTGATCGCTCGTTCGCTGCATCCATATCGATATTCCTCCGAGGTGACAGCCCCCATGTCGACTGCGAGAACGACGGAATTGCGTCGCCTGCTCTGGTCCGCGGAGATGACGATCCTAATGGAGGCCCACAACGGCTTGTCGGCGAAGCTGGTCGAAGAGGCGGGCTTCCAGGCCATCTGGGCTAGCGGCCTCGCGATCTCGGCCTCGCTCGGGGTGCGCGACTGCAACGAGGCGAGCTGGACGCAAGTTCTGGAAGTGCTGGAGTTCATGGCCGACTCCACGAAGCTGCCGATCCTCCTCGACGGAGACACGGGCTACGGCAACTTCAACAACGTGCGGCGGCTGGTGCGAAAGCTCGAGCAGCGCGGCGCGGCGGGCGTATGCCTCGAGGACAAGCTGTTTCCGAAGACGAACAGCTTCCTCGGAGAGGAGGGGCAACGGCTCGCAGACATTGGCGAGTTCAGCGGCAAAGTCCGCGCGGCCAAGGACGTCCAGTCCGATCCGGATTTCGTCGTGGTGGCGCGAACGGAGGCCTTCATCGCGGGGCGCGGGGTGGACGAGGCGCTCTGCCGCGCGAAGGCCTACGAAGAGAGCGGCGCTGACGCGATCCTGGTGCACAGCAAGCAGCCCGACGCCTCGGAGGTGCTGGCGTTTGCCCGCCAGTGGCGATCGAACACGCCCCTCGTCGTGGTCCCGACCAAATACCCTTCGGTTCGTCTGGATCGCCTCGTGTCCGAGGGCATCCGGAGCTTCATCTTTGCCAACCAGGCCATCCGGACGGTGATCGCCGCCTTGAGCGAGAACCTGCGCACCCTGCGCGCCAGCGCCGATCTCATGTCGGTGGAGGGGCGGATCGCCTCGGTGGAGGAGATCTTTCGCCTCCAAGGCGCCGACGAGCTCTGCCGGGCAGAGCGAAAGTATTTCGACCAGACGCGTTGATGACCCCGGCGCCGGTGCTAGGCTCCGCCCGAATTGAAGGCGCGAGGGTCGAGGACGGCGTGAACGACCTGGTGGACACGAGACGAACCGTTCTCGACGTCGAGGACTTCCTTCACGGGCTCCGGGGCGCCGCGAGGAGCGACGTGAAGACCTCCAACCCCGAGCTGCGCGCCTGGCTTGTCGACCTGGGGGGACGCTCCTTCTTCGTGAAGTGGGCGAAGCGCGAAATCTTCAACGAGACGCTCCGTAAAGACGCGGAGATCTGCTCGCTCGACCTTCATCCGGCGATCGTCCGTCTGTACAATGTGCTCGAAGCGCGGGACGGGACGGCGCTGGTCTTCGAGAAGATAGAGGGGACGCCGCTCATGGGGAGACAGAACCGCGGCCGGTTCAACGCGCTCCCGGTGGCCGAGAAGATGCGCGCGCTGCGCTCCATCTTCGGCGCCATCGACGCCATCGCCGGAGCCGGCTATGTCGGCGTCGACTTCTACGAAGGCAATGTGATCTACGATTTCGCCCACAGAACCGTCAAGATCCACGATTTCGAGCTGTTCGAGCGGGGCGAGGGCTTCACGCTGAAGGCCCAGCGCAACTACGGTTCCACCCGGCTCATGGCCCCTGAAGAGTTCATCCAGGGATCGTGGATCGACGGCCGGACGAACGTCTTTCAACTCGGGCGTTATGCCATCTGCGCACTGAGCGACCGCGCCGGCGAGGACTGGCGCGAAGGGCTTCGGTGCTCTCCCGATCTGGCGAACATCCTCCTCCGGGCGACCAGACCGGATCCGGCGGAGCGACACCCGTCCGTCAAGCGGTTCTGGGAAGAGTTCGATGCGGCGACGGTCGATGTCGCCGCCGGATCTCCCGATTAAAGAATTGAAGATCCGAAGCGCGCGTGCTCGCGGCCCCGCCCGGCGCTACGCTCTTCGTCGGTGGGGATCCTCGACGGCATTGCCACCCTCGACGACGTCCTCGTTGATGGGCGCCTCGTCCTCGTGCGCGTGGACTTCAGCGTGCCGATGTCGGGTGCGCGCATCGTCGACGACGCGCGCATACGCGCGGCCGCCGGCACCATCGAGGATCTATGCGCGCGCGGGGCACGCGTCGTGCTCGCCTCGCACCTCGGCGATCCCTGCGGCTCCTGCGCTGCAGGCCCGTCACTCGCGCCCGTCGGGGCGCGGCTGAGCGAGATCCTCGGGAGGAGGGTGCGCTTCGTGCCGAAGTGCACCGGTGAGTGCGTCGCGCGGGCGAAGAGGGATCTCCGGCCGGGAGGCATCGCGCTGCTGGAGAATCTCCGGCTTCATCCCGGCGAGAAGGCCAACGAGCCGTCCTTCGCGGCGGCGGTCGCCGAAGGAATTGACGTCTACGTCGGCGACGCGTTTGCGACCGCGCACAGGCGACACGCTTCGATCGTGAGCGCCCCGCGGCTCGTGCCCGTACGAGCCGCGGGGCGCCTCGTCTTGCGCGAACTCCGCGGCCTCACGCCGGCGCTCGATGCGCCCGCGCGCCCTTTCGCCGCCGTCCTCGGCGGAGGCAAGGTTGCCGACAAGATCGGCGCCCTCGCGCGGCTCGCAGAGGCTGCCGACGTACTTCTCCTAGGCGGTCGCATGGGGCTCACGTTCCTGGCGGCGGCGGGTCGTTCGGTCGGCGCTTCGCCTGTCGAGAGCGCGCGCGTCGGGCTCGCCGCAAAGCTCCTCCGGACCGCGCGCGCCCGCATCGTACTCCCCGTCGACCACGTGGTCCGGCGAGGCGACGATCTCGAGATCGTACGAGAGCTGGGAGCGGGCGACGTCGCGTGCGACGTGGGGCCGCGCACGGCCGCGCTCTTCGGAGAGCTGCTCGCGGGGTGCGCGTCCGCCTTCTGGAACGGCCCCCTCGGTGTGTACGAAGACCGGCGGTTCCTCGAGGGCACCCGTGGCGTGATGACGGGGCTCCCGCGCGCCGCGATCGCCGGCGGGGGTGACACCCTCGCGGCGGTCGGCCTCCTCGGCATCGCGAGCCGCTTCGCTCACCTGTCGACCGGCGGCGGAGCGACGAGCGCCTACGTTGGTGGGCTCTCGCTGCCGGGCATCGAAGCTCTCCGCGCCTGAATGCCCCCTCTCAACGCGGGGCGCGCGCAGCCCAGGCCACAATCGCGGCCAGCGCGGCGTGGGCGATCTCCTCCTGGATATCGGCGGAATGCCCGCCGAGGTGCGGCGTCGAAATAACGCGCGGGTGCTGGAGGAGCTCCCCGTCGAGCGCCGGATCGAGCACGTCGGAGCCGTACCCGTCGAGCAGCTCCTCGTCGAGAGAGCGCCGGACGGCGTCGTGATCGACGACCTCGCGTCTGGACATGTTGACCAGCACGCCGCCACGGCGCGCTCGCGCCAGGATCGCGGATCCGATCAGGTGCCGAGTCTCGGGCGTCAGCGGGACGTGCACGCTGACCACATCGCACTCGAGCACATCGCGGAGCGATGCGAGCTCGACGCCCTCGCTCGCGAGCATGGGGTTCCGACGGCAAGCCACAACGCGCATCGCGCCCAGCGCCGCGTACGCGCGTGCCGTCGCCCGACCGGTGGCGCCGAGGCCGATGACGCCGATCGAGCAGCTCCGGAGCGTGCGCCCCAGGAGGCGGCTCTTTGCGTTTGCCTCGCCGACGCGCATCGCGAGCCACCCCTCGCCGAGCCTGTGCAACAGCCCGAGCCCCATCGCCACCGCGATCTCGGAAACCGAGCGCGCGTTGATGCCAGGAAAGTTCATGACCTCCACGCCGTGCTCGCGACAGGCGTCGATGTCGATGTTGTCGAGACCCGTGCCTGCGCGGAGCACCAGCCGCAACCCCGCCCGCGACCACGAGCGGACGCGGTCGCGATCGAGCCGTGTCTCGCTGCGCATGACGAGCGCGTCCGCCCCCTCGCCCTGGTCGAGCAGCTCGAACCCGCGATCCACGAGCATGGTCCTGAGGCCGGGCCAGACCGGACAGAGGATAGCCACGCGGAGCGAGCGCCGGGCCTCTTGTCGGTAGCCCGTCACAGGATGTCGCCCCAGTAGGGGTCGGCAGCGGGTGGCGGATTTCGTAGCAGGTCGAGCAGACGCCGGTTGATCTTCGGGAAGAGGAGGATCTCCTCAAGCCTCGACAGCGGCACCCACTCGACGCCTGTCTGGATCGAGTCGGGCATCGTGCAGGTCGACATCGAAGGCTCGGCGCTCCCCGGAAGCAGCTCGCAACGGAAGATGAGCGAGATGGAGTGCTTGTCGCCCGCCTCCGAGGCGTGGTTCTTCCCGATGTACTCGTAGACGAACAAGAGCGGCCCCGCGACGGCGTCCGCACCGGCCTCCTCCTTGAGCTTGCGGACCACGGCGTCGGTTAGGCGCTCGTTCGGACGTACGCGCCCGCCGGGCAGGTTGTAGTGGTGGCCCGCCTCACCCCTTGGCACGTCCCGATATTGAATGAGGAGGATGTGATCGTCCCGCACGACGACGGCCTTCGACGATGTGTGGAACCTCTCGTCCATTCAAAAGCCTCCTTCATCGGTGCTCGCCGTCCAGGCGAACGGGAGCGCCACCACGCGTCCTTCCTCGCCGCCCGGGGGCGCGAAGCCTCCAACGTGGAATCGGGTGGGGCTCTCCCACTCGATCCGGCGGGCCGCGCGCAGCGCGCGGGCGAGCGGTGTGGTCGACGTCGAGAAGAGCGCCGAGGGGTGGAACTCGATCATGCTCGATCGGAGCTGCGCGCCTCGGGCGAAGTGAACGGCCGTCCGATCTTCGACCAAGATCGTGCCCGCGGTCCGGTGGGTGAACGTGGCCGCCCAGCGCGGGTCAACGCCGGCGAGGAGCGCCAGCGCGGCGCGCGCGCGCTCGATGGTGGCGGGGCAGTCCCACCGGCACGGGTAGTGGTGAATCAGGCTATGGCCGAAATACTGAGCGAGGTAGTTCGCCTCCGCCGGCCAGGGCCCTTTCGACGGCGTCGCCCGGGTGGTGAGGAACACGTAGTCGTCGGCGTGCTCGAGGACCGCGTTCGCTCGCTCCCTGCAATAGAACTCGGCGCAGCAGGAGGGGATGCGCAGTAGCTCGGCGATGCGGCGGGCATCGGGCGTTTCCGAGGCGTCCGCCCGGGCGAGCTCGTCGATGTGCTCGCGGTCGCGGCCCACGTAGACGACGAGGACCGAGCACTCGGGCGCGTCGCGCTCGACCCGCCGGCCGGTGTTGAACCAGGCGCCGCGCCCTTCGTCGGCCAGGCCCTCCTCCAGGCCGTGATTCGCGAGGCGATGGACGAGCCCGTTCGCCGTGCACCACTCCGCGACGGCCTCGTGCTCGAGGGGCGCGAGGTTCACCCGGGACAGCTTGAAACCCGCCGCCGCCTCGAGCAGCTCACGGCATCGCAGGGCATCGAGACCGGCGCGGAAGAGCGGTGTCGGATCAATCACGGGTTGTTCCGGAAAGGCTCGGCAGCAACGTCTCGCGTGCGAACTCGAGCATCGCTCCGGGCGGGCCGGAGTTGTCGAGCTCGACGACGGGCGTCTGGTACGGCGGATCCGCGGCAACGGCGCGAAACCCCTCGTCGATCCGCCGTAGCATCTCGAGGGTATCCCATCGGTTGTCGGCTGCGACACCTCGCGCGCGGATCCGCTCGGTGGCCACCTCGGGCGACACGGTGACCAGGATCACGAGATCGGGCCGGCTCACCGCGCTCTCGCGGTACGCACCGGCGGTGACCGCCCTGGGGGTGCCGTAGAGTACCTCGTGATACACGATGTCGCTCCACACGTAACGATCGGACAGGACGCCGCGGTTCCTCCGATGGGGCTCGATGAGCCGCGCGGACAAGAGCTCCTTGTCACGAACGTAGGCGGCGGTGAGCGCCTCCCGAGAAAGTACCCGCTCGTGATACTTCGCGTCGGTGATGATCTCCGTCGCGTCGGGATCGAGCCAGCAGTGCGAGGGGATCGACAGGACGCCGGCGCCTCGCCCGCGCAGCTCTTGATAGAGCCATTTACGCAATGACGTTTTGCCCGAACCGTCGATGCCTTCGATGGCCACGAACCACGGCATGCGCTCACCCTGCCTGTCCGGCGCCGGCGCCGGCGCCGTACTTGCTGAAGCGGTTCGGCCCGGGACAAGCGGTCCGGACCAGATCCTCGGTGACCACGTACCCGAGCGCGGCGAGCACGTCGCCGAGCTCCGCGTCGGCGCGCTCGAGCTTCGCGCGCGCCTCGGCGAACCGCGCCTCCCATTCTGCGCTCCAGCCCTCGGCGCCGCGCACCGCCGACCAGAAACGGAAGAGCGTGGCCGCCTCGTAGGTTTCCCGCGCGAAATCGTCGAGCGGGATCGCGCGCCCCGACCACGGCGACGAGCGCGTGTTGCTCGAACGGGCCGGGCGTCCGTCGTCGCGCTCGAAGTGGAGCCCGAGGAACAGCTCACGCGCTGCGCCAGCGACCAGCGCCGAGGCGAGGTCGAGGCCGACGAGATCGGGCACCCGCACGCAGGCGGTGTAGCGATCGGCCGGCACAACCTCCGGCGGCGCGAAGGCGATGATCTCAGCGCCGAGCGTGACCACGTAGGCGATCGGGGTGCGGGCGATCTGCGCGAGGGCATTGCGCGCGCGCGCGATGTCGGCGTCCGCTGGGGCGCGCATCCAGGTCCGAGGGCCGAGCTCCCGGTCCTCCGAGCGGACCAGCAGGAATGCGCCGCCCTCTGCGCGCACAGCGCAGGGCAGAGCCTCCGGCGCGGGAGGGAGCTCGCCGTCGATCGCGTCGAGCAGCGCGATCCACGGGCGCGCCTCGTAGGGCGGCCCCGCCAGGCGGCGCACCCTCCGCGCGCGCCTCCTCGGGTGAACGTGAAGGAAGAAGCGGTGGACCTGGAGCCCGTCGGCCAGGATCTCCCACGCCTCCAAGAGCGGAGGCTCGCTCGCAGTCGCGCTCATGCTCCTTCGCGTCTCCTCTCGATCGAGCAAGGAAGGCGGCGCTCGAGCGCTCGAGCTCGCGCGCCGCCTTCGTGTTCACCCGTCAGTCCTTCTTGCGCGCGGCGAGCTCGGACTGCAACGCCTCCCAGTCACGGCCGGAGCCGTTGCTGTGGTGGGCGCTGCTGGCGGTCTCTTCCGCGTGGAGATCGAGCGCGCGCAGCGCGCCGACGAACGATTCGAAATCCAACGTTTCATCTTTGTTCACGGCTTTTCTCCTTCGTCTTGAAAACCGGGGTAGATTTCGTTCAGGCCTTCTCGAATAAGTCGATCCCCGACGTCGCCGATGGCCGCCTCGATGAACGGTGCGACTTGGCGGAGCCGGAGGAGCTCGTAGCCGCGGCGGTCATGGCAATACCGCACCTGCTTGTCAGGCAGGAGGCCGGCGCCGCCGAGGCGCGCCAGCCGGTCGTAGTAGAGATAGACGATGGAGAACGCCCACGCCCCGTGCACGATGCCGATCGCCGGCCGATCGACTCCTCGCCAGGGAGAGGGATAGAGCCTCGACGTCCTCGGCTGGACGCGCCTCGCACGGACGAGGAGGTTCAGCCAGGTGTGCGCCGCCTCGTGCAAGAGGCACTCGCCCATGCGCAACGGAGACTCCGTCCAGTCGGTGAAGTTGGTGCCGACGAACGGGTACAGAGTGTATCCCGTCAGGCTCTCGTCGAGCGTCCGATACCGCAGCATGACCAGGATCGCCGACGCGCGGTCGGCCAGGAACGACAGGCCCGACGCCTCTATCAGCCGGCCCATCTGGTCGAACTCGGCCTGCGACAGCCCGCGAGGCGCGCTCGACGAGAGCGCCTCGTCCGAGACGATGTAACAAGGGGTGTCGAAGCTCGCGTCAATCTCCGGCCGTCGGAGGCAGAGGCTCGCGTCCACCGTCAGCCAGGAGCGGCCGCGCCAGGCGAGGAGACGGGCGGACGGGACGGCGTCGGAGCGAGACCACAGCGCGAGCGCGCGGCGGGCGAGCTCGCCGTCGCGCGTCTCGGCGGCTTGCTTGCAGGCGAACAGCGTGTGATCGACGAGGGCGCCGACGAGGCGCGCTTCGAGACCCAGTGCCGCGGGATCGAGCCCGGGCGAGAGGCACCTCAGCGCCGCGATTTTCCGCCGGAGGGTGTCCGCGTACGCGGGCGCGAGGACGGCATCGTAGTCCCTCATCCAGCGATTCATCCACATGGCGTCCACCTTGGCCGTCACGAGGCCCGGGCCCCCAGGCGGCGGGCGACGTGCTCGATCACGCCCCCTCGGTACTCGCAATACTCGTCGTAATACCGGGAGCCCGAGTACCTCTTCCGCGTGGCGAGACAGCCGCCGTTGCACGTCGTCCGATAGGCGCAGCCCGCGCACTTCGAGAACAAGGCCTCGAGATCGGCGCGGAGCGGAGCGTTGGTCCTCAAGTCGACGAGGCAGTCCAGATCCTCGATCTCGTCGATCGAGCGGGCAAGCAGTGCGTCCGGCATCGAGAGCTCGTCGCAGCTCCCGAGGCGCCCGTCGGGGTAGAGCGTGATCACGCTCGTGCATTTCCGGTGGTCGTAGACGCAGAACTTGCTGCGCTTGCCGCCGAGGACCCGGAGGATGCTCAAGAAGGGCTCAACCAGGAGGCGCTTAAACGCCTTCGCCTCCACCCAGTGATCGTAGAAGACGCAGAGGAAGTCGCGGAACTCGAGCGGCGTCAGACCCCAGGCCGGCACCCCGCGGCCGCTCGGGTCGAGCACGGCAAGCGAGCGCGCGTTCACCCTCGACGAGGCTGCCACCTGGAAGTCGAAGCACGGGTTGAGCTTGAGGAACGTCACCGCGGGGAGGTTCAGGAAATATTCGAGCAGGCGGCGGGGATCGCCGCAATTCCCTCGGGTCACCGTCGCGATCGCGCCAACCTTGATGTTGGCCTCGTGAAACAGCGCGAGCGCCCGCTCGACCTCAGCGTGGGTCGGCCGATCCTTGTAGTCCACCCGATGTGCATTCTGGGCCGCGTCTCCGTCGATCGATACGCCGAACTCGATCTCCGGCCACTCCTCCAAGAACAGATCGATCCAGCCTCGGTCGACGAGGATCGCGTTCGTCTGTATCGCAATGCGAAGCTTGCCGGTGTACGCGCGGCACTCGCGGAGCAGGCCGCGCATCCGCTCGCGCCCGACGAGCAGTGGCTCACCGCCGTGGAGCTCGACCGAGAGCGGCCGTCCCTTCGCCTTCGCGAAGAGCGTCCGGAGCAGCTCGCGCGTGATCGCGAAATCGTCGCTCGCCGGCTTCCGCTTCTCGTAACAATAGGCGCAGTTGATGTTGCAGACGTCTCCAGGGAGCTTGAGGATGATGCTCAGCGCCTCGCCCGGCTTGGGGACGTGGAGCAGGATCTCTGGTGCTGCCGTTTGGGTCGATGGCGTCAGCGCATGACTCATGCATCACCTCACGCTTACCGTGCTTGTTTATCTAGGCTACCCCCACGGAGCGATGCTGGCCAGATGTGCCGAGCGAGACACGTTGCATTCGTCATGGGCTGATCATCAGCTGATCAGCTCCATTGCCATTGATGCTTCCTTGGACGCCCACGAACGTGTCCGCGACAGAGGGCAGTAGCGGATTTTTCGCCGTCGAGCGCCCCTGCGAGACTCGGCGCCTCCCCGCGGGAGGCCCGGGCACGTTCGGGGCCCGAGGCCGCGTCGTTCTGTTCCAGGCTCTCGATGTTGCACGGCGCGGAATTCAGCCACCTGCGGCAGTGTCACCTTGATGGCCTGCGCCTCGGGCGGAAAGCCCTCGAAGCTCAGGAGTGGGGTCAACCAGACGAGCCTCGGACACGACTGCGCGGCCTTCCGACCGTCGCCTCCGGCAGAGTAGCGCGGCGCATCAGAACACCGGGCGCAACACCGAGCGCGTCAGCCAGGCGGACGAGAATCACGACCCCGAGGTTCGTCTTTCCCCTCTCGACGCGCTGCAGGAAGCCGGTGCTGATACCCGTCGCTTTGGCGAGTGCCTCCTGGCTCAGACCGGACCGTACACGAAGCCGATGCACGTTCGCCCCGATGTACTCGAGCACCGCATCCGCATGATCGCCCTCCATACCTGCGGCGTCCCTTCCGCGTCCTGCGAAAACGCAACCTTTAGGTTAGGTTCCCTTGACTGCCGTGGTTCGCGGCGCATAAGCTGCGGGCAGCGCAACAAGTGCAGCCCGCGGGCGCGCCAACGCCCCGGGCTGCGTGGCCGAACCCCGCTTGCACGAGGTCCGACATGGAAACAGTACGTCCACGCCCTGAACAGGGCCAAGAGATCGATCCGTCCTCCCGCCGTCGACCCCGCCCCGCTGCTTGCAGCCGGCTCGCCGGTCCGCCCAGAGTCCGCCACCAGCTATCTCACCCCGCCGTCTACCTCGAAACCACCGCGCTCCTCGAACAGCGGCCGCTCATCCGCAGCACCCTCCGCGCCCGCGGCGTTCTCCCCGCTGATCTCGACGATGTCACGCAGGAGACCGTCCTCGGCGCCTGGCGCAGCATGCGCGCCGGCCGCTTCCGCCCGCCTCCGGCTCTTGCTCCCGCCGACGCCCTCCGCACCTGGCTCGCCGGTGTCGCCTCGCGACAGGCTTCGCACTACCGAGACAAGGCCTACCGCCGGCACGAAGCGCCCCCGCTCGATCTTCAGCGTCTCTCCACGTTAGCCGCCCCCTCGCCGGAGGATCGCCTCGTCGCGCGCGGTTTGCTTCGTGCCTTCAACCGCCTCCGCCCTGAGCTTCGCGAGGTCCTGGCGCTCACAGCCACCGGCCTGACGATGCTCGAGATCGCCGAATCCCTCGCAATTCCAAGGCCGACAGTGGCCACGCGGCTCCGTCTGGCGCGGCGCCTGTTCGCCCGCTCCCTCGCTCGCTGCCGGAGGTGGTCGCGATGAGCCGCGCCGTGCAGAGCGCCTGCATGAAGGCGCCCGCGGATCTCCTCCCAGCCCTCGACCCGGCGCGGTTAGCCGCCGCGAAGGGGGCGCCATGAGCGATGCGGCCGAGAGCCCTCCTGCCGCCCCGCTCGTCGACGTGCCCACCGCCCCGGAGGCCACGCTCGTCGACCTGGTGCTCGGCGTGCCCGGTGCGGCGTCGCGGGTGCTCGGCATGCACGGCCTGCTGGAACTCGGGCGCCTGACGCCCCATGCGGTCGCGCAGCGGACCGAGCTTGCGCCCGAAGACGCGCTGCGGCTGCTCGCCGCCCTCGAGCTCGGGCGGCGCGTACACGCCGCGCGCACGCGCCGCCCGATGCGCTTGCGCTCGCCTCGCGACATCGCCCGCTTCTTCGAACCCATGCTCGCCCACCTCGTGCACGAGGAGCTCTGGATGGCGGCGCTCGACGTCCACCACGGCGTGCGCGGCGTGCGCATGCTCTCGCGCGGCGGACTCATCGGCACCGTGGTACAGCAGACAGATGTGCTGCGCGCCGCGCTCGAGATGGCCGCCACCTCGTTCGTGCTCTGTCACAACCATCCAAGCGGCGACCCCAAGCCCACCGACGAGGACGTGTTCCTGACCAACGCCGTGGAGCACGCCGCGCACCTGCTCGGCTTACCTCTCGCTGATCACGTCATCGTCACGCCCGCCGGACGCTTCTCCTCCGTGTTCCGCCGCTGACACGGGTCCGTGTCTTGCCGCCGGGTCTTGCACGACGCCAACCGATGTCGGCGATAACCGCCATCGCGGGCATCTCCTCACTGTTGGCGCTCTCGGTAGACGATGGCTGGATGCCACTTTTCGCTCAGGCAGGACGATGGCTCGCTCACGCGCCCGATGGCCATCGCGCATCCGGTGCCCGGAACCCCCGCCGGAGGCTCCGTCCGCCCATCGCCCGCGCGACATGGCCGCCGGGGAGCGCAGGGCGCGTCAAGGGCGGCGCAGCCGCCGAGCCCTGCGAGGGAACCCTCTACGCGTCCGAGCACCCCGGCACGCTCAGCCCGGCGATGGGCCGACCGTCACGCCCCTGACCGACGCTCGCTCACCAGCGCGATGGCCATCAGCCAGCCCGAGCGGAAGACCATCAACCAGCCTGACTCTCAACACCTCACGCAACATCGCAGGCATCTCAACGCAGGGAAGAGCTCCTGGGCAGCTCGAGTCGGCGGTGCCTGAAGCTCCGAGCTCGACCTGGCGACCTCCTGGCTCTGCCGTCAGGGTACTCCTTTGGATGCGGATTCTTCCAGTCCTGCCGCAACGCTTGGGATCAGGTAGCACGCAACCGTCCTCGGCCGTGCTGCTGCCGTCCAGACCGCCAGGCTGCGCATCACGTCAGGCCCGAGGGGCCTACCTCGGTCGGACTCGGCGCGCGTGCCGACAGCGCGCCCTGGGTGCCCGGCCTGCGGCAGACGTCGCAGGAAGACACCCCTGGCGATTCTCCTTGCGTTTGAGTACACTGTTCGTGCATTCAGGGGCAACCTCTAACCCTTCAGTTCTGCGTCTCACGTGGAGAGCAAGATGAAAATCGCACCCTCGGCCGACCGGACCATCCAGCTGCCAGGCGGACGCAAACTGATCGCGACGCCCGTCCTGGACACGTACTGGAAATTCGCATGCAAGCGCCAGGACGTCTTCATGCGACGAGTCTCGAACGAGCCACCTCCGTGGACCGACGATGAGATACTGCTTGCTCATAGGTTCACGAACGTCTACCGAGCGTCCGATCGCGTAAGCCAATATCTAATCCGTAGAGTGATTTACAATGGTGATCAATCTGCGGAAGAGGTGTTCTTTAGAGTTTTACTATTCAAGCTATTCAATCGCGTCGAACCTTGGGAGCTGCTTACTGACGCTTTCGGTTTGCCCGAGTGGCGAACGTTCAGTCCAGCGCGGTACGAAGCAGTCCTCGATGCCGCAATGGTGAGAGGCGAAAAGATCTATTCGGCTGCGTACATAATGCCCTCGCCAAAATTTGGCGCGCAACGAAAGCACGGAAATCACCTTCGCCTGATTGATTACATGATGAGAGACGGGGCTGCGCAGAAAATTGCCCGTGCCAGCTCGTTAGAGTCCGTCTTTCGGACACTGCGCGACTATCCGTCACTTGGCGATTTTCTAGCCTTCCAACTAGCGATTGACCTCAACTACAGCGAAATGCTCGATTTTTCGGAGATGGATTTCGTCGTTGCAGGTCCGGGAGCTCGCGACGGCATCAAAAAATGCTTCCGAGATTGTGACGGGTTGTCAGAAGCGGATGTCATTCGCGCGGTTACAGACATGACCGATCACGAGTTCCACCGCTTGGACCTCTGCTTCCAGTCACTTTGGGGACGTCAGCTACACTTGATCGACTGTCAAAACCTATTTTGCGAAGTCGACAAATACGCTCGCGTTGCGCATCCAAACGAGCAAGGCGCGTCTGGTCGAACGCGCATTAAGCAGCGATTCGTCGCCGCCTCGCAGACGCTTCCTCAGTGGTACCCGCCCAAATGGAAACTGAAACCAAGCGTGGTCACCGGACCCGACTTCGCACAAAAGATGCGCGTGCGCGGGAAACGAGTGAAATCGCAGCAGGTGCAACTTTTTAACAATCTAGGGTAGCTGAAATCACGCCGGCGCTGGAGCGAACTCTAGCGAACGCGCGCCAAGGTCTCCGCGCACCAGCCCTCCATTGTTCTCGCGAACAGCACGCCAAACGCGAAATCCGAGCAGTATCGCACGTTCCCACTCTGCTTCGGACCGTACACGCACTTCAAGGTTGGCAGTCAGTCGCTTGATGGTTAGGAGGAGATCCCAGTCGACACGCTCCACGCCGGCTAGGAAATTGTGGCGCACAGCGTACTCGTAGACCAGCGCGGCTATGGCCTCCTCGATGACGGCAGCGCGCCCGCCGTCCTCAACCTCGTCAACCTTCGGCATGTCCTTACGCTTGCGCTTCAAGAGGCTTCGCAAGACAGGCGACCACCCCAGAACCGCAGCGTTTGCGAGGTGCAAGACGTCGTGGAATCTGTACCCGTCGTCTTCGTAAGCGTTGTCGGTCAGTGGATCACCAACCGGCTGCCCGGTGGGGTCGTCTGGATCGAGAAGCACAACCTTGTGTGCCCCGTTCACTTCACGGTACGCAATGATGTACGCAAACGAGCGCGGAAGCTGCTGATGGGGTTCACAAGCGTCGTCGAAGAGCACTGCCGCAGGGCTCTCCCCAACCCATCGGTCGCGCGTCTTCTCGATGTTCTTGTGCGCAATAGTCTCAAGTGAAAGATCGTTCTTCGTCGCAACGTTCGCAACGTACCAAAGAATGTCACCGAGTTCCTCAGCCACGCGCTCTTTGAATAATTTGTGCGCAGGACCGTCACGTAGTTGCTTCTTGTACTCTGAAAGGAGTGTCCCGGCCTCGCCTGCGAGCCCGAGAAGCGGAATGATCAGCGCATCGCCTTCATTGCCGGGCCTCTGATCTGTCTCCTGCGCCAACCGTTGGAATTCGTCAATATTCATTCTTCTTCTCCAATCGCAGCATTATTCTTGTATTCGGCCGAGCGAAGCTCAGACTCCCCCACGTCGAGCACCCTTTTAACATGCTTGATGCTCACATCTCGAATGGCGATCCCGGTGAAACACGTCATTCTAGCAAGCGGAACACCTAGTTCGTGCGCGGCAAATTGGCCAAGGTGGCAAATGCCAAGATAATTTCCGTACGCTCTCTCAACGAGGTACTGGGTAGCGTAGAACGCGTTTACTGTGAGTCCGCGTTTTGTCGGAGCGAACGTTACGTGTTGCAGGCAAGGAAATCCGAGCTGAGCGGACGGCGAGTGGTCTCGCGCCGGGTCAAACACGGCCAGCTGCAGAGCACTCCGACGGACGCCGCGCCGGCTGGTCGCCTGGGAGAGCACAAACTGTAGCTGATTCTCTGCGCCCTTCGGTCCCCCTCGGGTGAGGCGTTCAAAGTAGAGCCCGCGTGTGTTCTTCCGCCATCCCGCACGTAGCTTCGGCAGGATGGCCTCGTAGCGCTGAAAAAGCTGTGCACGTGGCTGCCTTGGGTTCCAAAGCGACTTCGGGAAGATCGTGCCCGCCACGGTGGAGCACTGCTGCTTGCCTAGTGCTAACAGAGTTTCGTCCAGGACTTTCCGAATTGCACCGTTCTCTCTGACGACGCCGTCATCGAAACCAGTAACGGATACGATTAGAGGCGCGACTTCGCTGCCGCCACGGTTGACCGTAACAAGACGCATGGCACGGATCCATGCGAATGATAGATTATCGTCTTCAATGTAACGTTCACTAGATTTCATAGTCAGGATCTTCAAAGTGGCGATAGACACTCAATCCGCGATAATGACGTTTGGAGACTCTCACCGTGCCAGTCCAACGTAAACTGGCCACGTGCGCAATGCCCGGTGCAACACCGCGAATGCAAGCAGTGTCACCGATAAGTTCCCGCTGAACCGACGTTCCTGAACAGATTACGTTGGGAGGTGGCAGCACAAGATCGCCGACCTCGATATCTACTGGTTGAGGACCCCAGTGTTCGTCGACGACCACAAGACTTCCGTCGACATTCACGCCTAGTAGCTGGCGGCGCAGCGTCTTCGGAGTGTGTCGTCGAAGGTTGCGTGCGTGCGTCGCAGAGACAGTACAGAGCACTCGCTCCATGCAGGCGATGAGTGTAGTGTAGCCGACACCGAAGGTGCACGCGACGGTGTACACCTGTGCCGGCGTGCACGAACCCATGTGCCAAGCTCTTTCAGCGAAAGCGCGTTCCACGGCGACCTTGGGCATAAGGAGGGCGGTTGCAAAACGGTTAGCACTGTACTCCGCCGGGTCGAGTCGATCCTCACTCAAATTCTGCGCGAGAAGCTCGTCAATTCGAAAGCCGTGACCAAAAACGTGGTGCCCGACTTCGTGGGCACAGTTAAACGCCCGACGTCCTCGCGGACGCATGCTACCAAGTACTATCGTTGGTCCTTCTGGCGAGTACATTCCTTCAAGACTGGCGAGAGGCTCGAAGCGAACTCGAATGCCTAGCTCTTCGGCAACGCCGTACGGGCACACTGGCCCGTCAAAGCCACGCTTGAGCCGTGCTCGCAAGCGCAGCGCGGCCGTTGCCGCCTCGCGGGCAAGAAGGAGCCTCGCCGTCATCGCTTGGTCCCACCTGCGTTCGGCTCGCGCAGCGACGACAACAGCGCCAGCACACGGTCAAGGTCGTCCTTCTTGAGCTTCGCTAGCTCCCGGGCTGCGAGTTCAACCTTCGCTTGGTGAGGGTCATCGCTCCGTCTACCCTCTCCGGAAAGCCAGGCCACTGACACGTGGTAGAGCTCCGCGAAGCGCGTCAGTTCTTCAGCTTGAACGCGGCGAACCCCAGCCTCGATCTGCGAGATCGTTGGTCGGTGCATGCCAAGCATCTTTGCGACCTGTCCTTGCGAGAGGCCAGCTTGCTCACGAGCGATCCGCAACCGACCGGCGAGCTCGCTCCGCAGTTCCGTCATGCCGCCCTCTGGGATTCCAAGCTCTTGGCGATGCGATCGACGACCTCCTTCAAGCGGACCGCTCGTTTCTTACTGTCTGAGACGAAAATGTTCTCAGTGCCCAAGGAGCACCCAAGCGCGGCCTCGATCCTGACGGTCACCTCCAGACCTCGAAGGCTGTCGAAACCTTCCAGATCCCCGATCGGCCTTGTCGATTCGTCCAGAGTTGGACACTTGCACCCGCTGATCTGCTGGACGTCGACCAGCACTTTAATGAGGGCTTCCTTGACATGCTGTGTGGTTGTTGATGCTGTTACCATCGGTAAGGAAACGTTACCACTTCGTCTGGCGCTGTCAAGGGCGGCGGTGAGACGCGATGGGTCGGTAACGTCCTCGCATCGCGTCCCCGAGGCGAGTTCCGTCCTGGATGTAATTCGGTCGACTAGTACGTTGCGACAGGTTTGCAAGGGGGCCGTTGCACCATCCGCGTCGTGCGTCTGCGCGGCGACCTTGCGGAGTGCCGTGCTCCGCCGGCTCGACCGGGAAGGGACGCCGTGCTCTGCCGGCTTGACCCGGGAAGGGGCGCCGTGCTCCGCCGGCTCGACTGAGGGTGCCCCCCACGCCGAGATCCACGTGGGGCGTGGAACGGCGGCGAGGCCGACGAATGATGGGTGTACGTCGAGCGGCTCGGTGGCTGCTTAGATCGCGACGCGGCCGGGGATCGATGGGCGCGCTGGCGCGCGCAAATCGCGCGCGCCAGCGTGTCCCCGTCGAACGTCGGCGGGAGTCGGACGGCCGCACCGTCCGGCACGACGATCTCCAGCGAGCGTGCCCTGCGACGTCGGGTGCAACGTGACCGGACGGACTGGGGGGGACAGCCCTAAAGTCGCGGTGGATCCCACCCGCCCGTGTGCTGCATCCCTCGCCAGAAGAGCGCTTTGACGCCTGGACCCGAGACAGGAGCCGCGTGCGATAGCTCCGCTCGCTACGAGCTATGCGGGGCTGAGCGAAGGGTGGCCGCCAGCCGTCATCTACAGGGAAGCCAACACCCGCCGACATGCTCGCCTCCCCGAGCTGCTCGATCTCTCGCCGGAGGTGATCCGCCAGTCTCCCGAGTTCCGCACGCTTGTACTCCCTCGTTCCTGTCCGTGTACCGAGCCATCGACCGCTCCCTCACTACTCTGCTGCAGCGCACTTCCGCTGTGGAACGAGACTCGTCGCTCCGCTCCGAGCGCGTCATCGTGCTCCGGAACGGGTGTCTGAGCAGCGCCAAGAAGATGGGGGCCCCCGGGCGTCCTCCTGAGCGCGTTCTTTGAGGGGCGACAAACGAAGCCCCCTCAGAAAACTTGTCGAAGTCCTCCGAGGGGGCTCGCCTCCGAGTTGCCAGAAACGGAGGAGCCCATGTTCGATCAATTCACGCTCAAGGGCGAGTTCTTCGCGACGTTGGAGGCCCTGGACCGGGCGATCGCGCGGCGGGTTGCGGCGAGCCGGTGCCCGGCGTGCGGGGGGCCGCTGCACGCGGGCAACTACACCCGCAAGCCGCGGGGCGCGCTCATCGCGCCGGAGGGCGAAGCGTTCGTCGTCCGCTTCAGCTTCTGCTGCGGCCGCGAGGGGTGCCGGCGGCGCGCGACGCCCCCGTCGCTTCGATTCCTCGGCCCACGCGTGTACCTCGGCGTCGTCGTGATCGTGGCGAGCCTCGCCGCGCAGGCGCTCGGCACCGCCGGCGCGCAGCCGACCGGCGTTCCGCGGAGGACGACGCGCCGATGGCTCGCCTGGTGGCGCGGCCCCTTCCTCGCGAAGGAGGTCCTGCTCGCGATCCGCACCCGGCTCGTCGGCGTCGATATCGGCGGGATTCCAAGGTCGATCATCGAACGGCTTCCCGGCACGGCCGACGAGCAGATGGGCACGATGCTCCACCTGCTCGCGCCGCTCACGACGGGCTCGGTCCTCGATGGATCACGTTTTTTGAGGGACATCGCATGACCACGGCGCCACGCAGAAGATGTCATTCGGCGTGGATTCCGCGGTGAGATAGGGTTTCCCCGCCCGGTAGGTCCGTTCGCCGACCGCGCAGGAGACCTCATGAGCCACGAGCACCGGACGCGCGCGCGCCCGCCAAGGGCCCGTCTGCGCCTTTCGATCCGGAGGAGGAATCGATGAGCCACGACGACCAGGCGCCCATGCGCCTGCGCTGGGCGCGGATGCGCTTCTCCATCATCAGCCACCTGCTCGCCTCTCCGCCGGAGCCCGGCGAGCTCGCGAGTCGGATCGCCGAGCTCGCCGCGAAGTCCTGGCGACACCCGACCAAGGGCTCGGTGATCCGGCTCTCGCCCAAGACCATCGAGCGCATGTACTACGCGGCGCGCAGCGCGGATGACCCGATCAGCGTGCTCGCGCGCAAGGTCCCGAAGCACGCCGGCTCGCAGCCGAGAATCACGACAGCGGTCGCGTCCGCGATCGAGAGTCAGTATCGCGATCACCCGCGCTGGACCTGGCAGCTCCACCACGACAACCTCGTCGCGCTCGCAAAGACAACCCCCGCGCTCGACCCGGTGCCCAGCTACACCACAGTGCGCCGTTTCATGAAGGCCCACGGCATGTATCGCATCCAGAGGAGGCGCCAAGGCAGGGCGGTCCAATCGGAGATCGTGCCGCGCGAGACGCGCTCGTACGAGCTGGCCTATGTCAACGCGCTCTGGCACTACGACTTCCACGAGGGCAAGCGAAAGGTCATCACGGCCAGCGGGGAGCTGACGACACCCTATCTCTTCGGCCTGCTCGACGACTGCTCGCGGGTGTGCTGCCACGCGCAGTGGTACCTCGACTGCGAGAACACCGAGAACCTCGTGCACGGCTTCAGCCAGGGGATCCAGAAGCGGGGGCTGCCGCGCGGCGCCTACAGCGATCGTGGAGGTGCCATGAAGGCCGCCGAGATGCGAGAGGGGCTCGAGCGGCTCGGCATCGCGCAATATCTCACGCTGCCGAACAGCCCTCATCAGAACGGCAAGCAAGAGCACTTCTGGACGCTCGTCGAAGGGCGGCTCATGCCGATGCTCGAGGGCGAACCGAACCTCACGCTCGACTTGCTCAACACCGCGACCCAGGCGTGGGTCGAGCAGGAGTATCACCGCACCGTCCACGGCGAGCTCAAGAAGACTCCGCTCGAACGCTACCTCGAAGGCCCCGACGTGAGCCGCCCGAGCCCCGACTCCGAGGCGCTGCGCCGGGCCTTCCGCATGGAGATCTCGCGCCACCAGCGCCGGAGCGACGGGACGGTCACGATCGAGGGCGTGCGCTTCGAGGTTCCCTCGGCCTACCGAGTGCTCGAACGTCCACGGATTCGTGTCGCGCGCTGGGATCTCTCCAGCGCAGAGCTCGTCGACCCGCGCTCGGGCGCGCACCTCGCCACGCTCTTTCCGCTCGACAAGGAGAGGAACGCGGACCGCGCGCGTCGCGCGCTCACCGAGATCACCGCGCCGCTGGCTCCGTCGAGGAAGCCCCCCGGTATCGCGCCGCTCCTGCGCCAGCTGATGGCCGAGTACGCGGCCACGGGCCTGCCGCCCGCCTACCTGCCCAAGAACACGGAGGAGGATTGACCATGATGAGTCGACTCCTGTCTCTCTACAGTTTGAAGTACATTCCCTTCCGCGCCGATGTACCCGCGGAGGCCCTCTACGTCTCGCCGCCCGTCGACACCTTCCTTCGTCGCGTCGAGCTCGGTTTGGCCCACGGCGGCTTCGCCATGCTCACCGGCGATCCCGGCACGGGCAAGAGCATCGCTTTGCGCCTGCTCGCTGCGCGGCTCGGCGCCCTGACCGACGTGGTGGTCGGCACCATCGAGCATCCCCAGAGCAGGGCCGGCGACTTCTACCGCGAGCTCGGTGATCTCTTCGGAGTCCCGCTCTCGTCCAGCAACCGCTGGGCAGGTGTTACTGAGCACCGTCGTTGATGCCGATGGTGCGCCTGTCGATCCAGCTCTTTGATGGCAGGGTGCTCGACCCACCGAAGAACACCATCACCGAGGCGGATCAGGTGCGATGACGGGGATGTCCGAGGGCAGCAAGCTGCCAGGGGGCTCCCCGGCCATGCATTGCGCCGAGTCCGACAAAATTCTCAGCGTAGCTACTCCTGAGCATGCTCGCGTTGGTCGAATCCAGGAGCACAGGAAAAGAGGGAGCGCGCATTCCGTTCGCCTCTCGAAAATTACCAGCACGACTCCTCGCCCGTCGGCGTAACGAACGGAGTAGGTCAGCGGCAGGAGCGGAGCATCGGCGCGGCGCCGGCCACAAAATAGGCGACGGGAGGAGCTCGTTTGGCCGCGTGCCCCCTCCCGTCGTGCTCCGAATCGCTTGAAAGAGCGGAGCCCTCAACAGATCGTCCATTTGGACCTCGATGTCAAAGGCTGGCTCGCTTCCCCGCCCACCGTAGAGCGCGCGCGGCCAGCCCGCTGCCCCCGTTGCGGCGCGGCGGGGTGCCCGCTGGGGGGTGGGTTGGGGCTGTGGGGTCACGGAACGCGGTCGCGGCAGGTGCGCGGGCCGCTGGCTGCCGGCGAGCGCGGCGGACTCGTCACGATCGAGGCGCGCCGCTATCGATGCCGCCGCTGCAGCGCCGCGATCACGGTCGTGCCGCGGGGCGTCGCGCCGCGACGGCACTTCGCCGCGACGGCGATCGGTCTGGCCCTGCTGCTCGTCGGCGTCGCCGGTGCAGCGCTCATCGAGGTGCGGCGGCGCGTCAGCCCTTGGTCCGCCAGCTTCGATGCTGACAGCTGGGTGACCGTGCGGCGCTGGCTACGCGCCATCGACCAGGAGCGCCTCTTTGCGGCGGTCCGCCCCAGTCCCCTCGTTGCAACGCTGCGGCAGCGGGCCGAGCGGGCCGCGATGACGCTCATCGCGATGGCGCCTTTTGCGGCCGAGGTCCCCGAGGCCGCCGTCATGGCGGGCGCCGTGCGGGCTGCGTGATGGCAAGCGGCCCGCTCGCCGAGCTCATGCCGGACCCCACCCGGTTGGATCCTCGGTCGGCGAAGCGCATTGCGCTTGGATGGCTGTGCGGCCGGTGCGGTGTCACCGGCGCGGAAAGGACACGACGTGCAAGACCCCCTCCAGCCGAAGGACCACGCCGAAGCGGTGGCGCTCTATCGCAGCGAGATCATTGGCTCGCTCATGCACCGCGAGCTCGACCGCGGAGAGCTCGCCGAAGCGCTCGCCGACCTGAGCAAGCAGCGGTTTCGCCCACCGCGCGCCCATTCTCCGTGCACTTACTCCGTCCCCACGCTCGAGCGCTGGTACTACGCGTACAAGACCGAAGGTCTCGAGGGCTTACGCCCCAAGCCCCGCAAGGACAAGGGGCGGGCGCGCGAGCTCACCCCCGAGCAACGACAGATGCTGCTCGAGATCCGAGAGGAGCACCCGAGCGCCTCGGTCTCGCTCATCCTCGACACCCTGATCGCGGCGGGCCGCATCGACAAGGGCACCATCTCCGCCACCACGGTGCGACGGCTGTACGCCGAGCACCACCTCGATCGCGTCGCGCTGCGCGATCGTACGGGCGGCAAGGTGCGGCTGCGCTGGCAGGCCGAGCATCCCGGCGCTCTGTGGCACGGCGATGTATGTCACGCGTCGCCGATCCTCGTTAACGGCAGCCCGGCGCCGGTGCGCATTCACGCGCTGCTCGACGACGCCTCGCGGTACGTCCTCGCGATCGAGGCGATGAGCGCCGAGCGGGAGGTCGACATGCTGGCGCTCTTCATCCGGGCGCTGCGCAAGCACGGCGCTCCCGACGCCCTCTACCTGGACAACGGCTCGACCTACCGCGGGCACACCTTGCACCTTGCGTGCGAGCGACTCGGCACCACCCTGATCCACGCCCGCCCGTACGACGCCCCCGCGCGCGGCAAGATGGAGCGCTTCTGGAGGACGTTGCGCGAGAGGTGCCTGGACTTCACCGGAGCGCTCGGGTCGCTCCACGACCTCAACGTCCGGCTCTACGCATGGGTCGACGAGCACTACCACCGCACACCGCACGCGGCGCTCTTCGGCAAGTCCCCCGCGCAGGTCTACGAGGAGTATCCCCACGTCACCGACGACCTCGACGAGCGGAAGCTGCGTGACGCGCTCACGACCCAGGCCCGCCGGCGCGTGCGGCGTGACAGCACGCTCTCGATGGATGGGGAGGACTGGGAGACCGATCTCGGCTTCCTCGCCGGCCACCTCGTCACGGTGTCGAGGTGCCTCGTCACGCCGAACGAGCCGCCCTGGATCGAACACGAGGGCAAACGCTTCGCCCTGCACCGGGTCGATCCGGTGAAGAACGCCCAGCGGCCGCGACCGGCCTGCAACCTCGATGTCGCTCACGAGGCGCGCGTCCCCTTCGACCCGCCGAAAGCGCTCCTGGACAAGGCTCTCGGACGGACGCCTCGCGGTGACGAGGAGGGATGACCATGGACTTCTGCAGCTACTTCAGCTTCACCGCAGAGCCATTTTCCAAGGAGGTCGAAGACGGCGAGCTCTGGCTCCCCCCGTCCAAGCAGATGCTCCTCGATATGCTCATCGAGGCGGTGCACGCCAGAAAGAGCGTGCTGCTCGCCGGTGACCCCGGCGTCGGCAAGACGTGTCTGCTCCGCGCGCTCCGTCATGCCCTTTCGCCGCAGACGTTTCGCTTGACCTACTGCGCCAACGTGACGCTTGGACGCCGGGACTTCTATCGCCAGCTCTGTCTGGCCCTCGGTCTCGCGCGCTGCAGCACCGCTGGAGACGTCTTCTACGCGGTCAGCACGCACGTCGAGGAGCTCGCGAAGGAGCGCGTATTTCCGGTCTTCGTCCTCGACGAGGCCCATCTACTTCATCAGGACACACTCGATCATCTTCACATACTCCTTAATTACGCCTGGGATAGCCGCGCTTTGCTTTCGCTCGTGTTGCTTGGCTTGCCCGAGCTCGGCGAGCGGCTCCGCGTGCGCCGCAATCGCTCCCTGTATTCACGCCTCCATTACCGATTGACCATTGACCCGCTCACGCCGGACGATACGGCCGACTATCTGCGTGTACGTCTCGGCCGAGTCGGCTGCACGAAAGAGCTCTTCACCTCGGACGCGATCGCGATGCTGCACGAGGCGGCCGCTGGCAGCCTGCGCGACACCGATCGACTCGCCACCGCCGCGCTCCGCGCCGCTGCGCGCAAGAAGCGCAAGCTCGTCGAGCGCGACGTCCTGAGCCGCATCCTGCAGCTGGACGCAGAGGAGGCCGGATGAACCCCGTCCCCCTGGCCGAGGGGGACACGCGGCGCGGCGACGCCGCGGGCAGCGCAGCCGCCGCCCTCGTCGCGGCCCTCGCGCTCGCCCGCGACGCGCTCACCGCGCGCTACCCGGGCGACCCGGATCCGCTTTGCCCTCGCCTCTACGCCGTCGACGTCGTGCTCCACTACCTCAATCGGCTCGACGACGCTCTCGCTCGCTACCACGCCGTCCTCGACGGCGATGACCGCCTCCCCCTCCGCATCGACTGAGAGCGCCGGCGCTCTGCGACCGCCGCAGTCACCCGGCGCATCGCCTCGCTGCAATCGCGGTGAGCGGAGATCCAGCTCGATGATGGCCATCACAGAGCCGGATCTTCCGGCCATCAAACAGCCTGCTCGGTAACAGCAGGCTTCAAGGCGCTTCGCGCGCGCTGGGCCGAGCACTTCGCCACGACGCTTCGCCGGCCCGTGCTGATCCTCGATGAGGCGCAGGAGGCGAGCACGCCCGTGCTCAACGAGCTGCGCATCCTCTCCAGCAAGGACTTCGATTCGAGGCAACTGCTCTGCGTGGTCTTCGCCGGCGACTCCCGTCTCCCCGAGCGTCTCCGCACCGCCGAGCTCTTGCCGCTCGGCTCGCGCATCCGTCGCCGGCTCGTCCTCGACTACGCCTCTCGCGACGAGCTGCTCGCTTGCCTCGACCACGTGCTCGCCGCTGCGGGCAACCCCTCCTTGATGACCGCGGAGCTCAAGGCCACGCTCGCCGACCACTCCGCCGGAAACTACCGCGTGCTCATGAACCTCGCCGACGAACTGCTCGCTGCCGCCGCCGAGCGCGAGCTGCCGCGGCTCGACGAGAAGCTCTTTCTCGAGGTCTTCGGCGCGGCCCCGAAGCCCAAGTCCGCGAACCGCAAACGGTGAACCCGGAGGCCCCCATGCCACGCACCACCAACGTCACGCTGCCGATCCCCGAGCCCCTCGCGCTGCTCGACGCGACGCTGCTTTTCCTCATCCAGGTCCTGCTCGCGCAGCACCCCGATCTGCTCGCGCCCCCCGAGGCGCCCGCGCCCCGCAATCCGGGCCTGCGCGCCGCCAGCCGCATCTTCGAGGCCGTCCGCGAGCTCCACGCCGCGCTCGACAGCTACCGCGCCTTCCTCCCTGCCGATCACTCGCGGGCGCTCGGCGACGAGCAGCCCGGCGACGACATCCCGTTTTGAGGCGACCCCGCCCGCGCACGGCTCATCACGCCGTGCGTCCCTCGATCTTCGCGCTCAAAGGCCCTCAAACTTCGTGCTCGTGTCCGTCCTGGCGTCGCGGCCCGGCCATGCCCAACGCCGCGACCGCCATGACGCCGCGCGTCCCTCAATCTTCGTGCTCGGCACCCCCTCAAACTTCGCGAGCACGCTCATGTCCAAGTCCCGGCGGAACAGATGTCCGAGTGTGTCGGAACACGTAGCCTCACCAAGGTACCTCTTGCCTGCGCCGTCTTGCCGGTCTACTTGAGCACAGCCGTCCGGTGCGGCTTCATCTCCTGCAGCTCCTTGGCCCTGTCGCCTGCCCCCTGCCGTCGGGTAAGCATCGGCCAAATTCCGCCAGAATGAAATAATCTAGTATGACCGCCATAACGATATCTCACGATGCTCCCGGTGGACACAGCGCTGACGAGGATGGTAACGGTCCGAACATAACCGTACAATGTTCTTTTGAAGCGATGGAGGACATGCGGCTGACGGCGATCAGGCATTCAGCCGAGAAACTAATGGTGCAGGTGTTCAACCATAAAATGGAACTCACGGCACCAGAGATTATTAGGCCGGTCTGGCACGTTCAGGAAGCGGTCTGGCCGGTGCTTAAGCTGCCCGAATTTGCCAATACCCAGCCGAGCAAAGTCAAGCTTACGCTCCTACCACTCAATCGCATCGGCCAAATGGAAGGCCGAAGTGGAAGTCTAGTATTGATCGGCTACTTTTCTGAGGAAAACCTCGGTCGCCTCTACTCCCATCCGATTGTAATCAAGACGCTAGCTCGATCCGGTTCGAAATCCAGCAAGTTGCGCGAAGAGCATGACAATGCAACAAGCATCAAGCCTTTTGCCTATGACAATAAAGACAATTTTGCCATACCGCTGTTTCTGGACGAAAGACAAGATGGGTATGATGTCCTATGGTCGATCTGTTCGGCTACAAGCTCTATAAAGAACGACGGTGAGGTCCCAAGGTTCGATGTAAAAGATCTTCGTGGCCCCCTCACGCGTAACGATAGCGATCGGGTTATCCAATCTATTAATTCTGTTTACGATCTGCTTAAGAATTGTCATCGTCGATTTGGAATGGCCTCCAGGATTGAAGTGAAGCTGGGCGATGAGTACGCTTGGTATTTGCGCGGAATGTGGGACAATGCCGTAGGGAGGTGGGGGCAGAGGTGGCAAGACGTTTGGGGGGCCGCTGACCAGAAATTTATCCGCGGATCCACCGGATCGGCTATAAACCCGCTTTGGGTAACTGAGAAACTAGCTTCTATGAGGTGCCCGATGCGCATGGGTGCTATTCATGGTGATCTGCATCCGGGCAATGTCATCCTGCGCGACCACGGTTTGCCCACTATTATTGATTTTGGCTGGGCACAGGATAGGGCGCATGTTGCTAAGGACTTCGTGTTGCTTGAGTGCAATTTGCGGTTCTTGACGCTTCGGACGGAACTTCGAACAGACGAGGTCGAGCCCTTTGCGCGCTGGGTCGGGTGGAACTCTGATCCTCCCGAACAGCTATGCGATTACCTGAATACTCGAATCAATATGATTCGTCGACTTCGCGAGAAGGCGGCTGAAGTATTTCCCGGCGATACAAATTGGAATCAGGAGTATGTTGCTCCACTGTTCTTGGTGGCAATGGGCTTGTTGCGGTTTGCGCCTCAGCTAGGGAACCAGCAGGCAGCCGTTAGATTTGTCGAATTGACTGCCAATTTTCTGACGGATGCGTTTGGGTGGCAATAAAATATTTCATGACACCTGTCATTTTCGACAAATCTGATTCGGTGCCGGTCAACACGATCGATAGCGCGAGCTTCCCTCGCCCGACGGCTTCCCTCATCGTCGTTTACGAGTGTGAACGCGACCGCTGCCTGTGACGGTTGAACGCGGCCGTGCTCTGGGACGCTCTAGATTCCTCCCATCTTCCTTTCCCAGTTCCGAATGAACATCACACCAAGCGACAGGTTGCTTGGCGTTGGCGCTCTTTGTGGATGATGGCTGGAGGCCACTTTTCGGTCAGGCAGGACCATGGGTCGGTCACGGGCTCACGGCGATCGCCCATCCGGTGCCCGGCGCCCCCGCCGGAGGCTCCGTCCGCCATCGCCCGCGCGACGTGGCCGCCGGGGCGCGCAGGGCGCGGCAAGGGCGGCGCAGTCGCCGACCTCTGCGAGGGAACCCTTGACGCGTCCGAGCACCCCGGCACGCTCAGGCGAGCGATGGGCCGACCATCACGCCCGTAACCGAGGCCCGCTCACCGGTGTGATGACCATCAGCCAGCCCGAGCGAGAGAGCATCGATCAGCTTGACTCTCAACACCTGCTCGCCGCCTGCGAGCGGGCCTTCGAGCAAGCTCGGAGGCGCTATCCTGAGCGCTGGTCGGGCTAGACACGGAACTGGACGCCGGTTTGCTCTGTCCGCCTCGGGCCGCACAAGCCTGATGAGCTCCGGGAAATCTCAGGCGATGAGACGCTCACAGCGTGAATGGGGGCCGATGCGATAACTGACTTGACGTCCACCGTCCTCACACGTTGGGGAACGAGAATGTGCCCTTCGTTTGCTCCAACAACCACGCGTCAATCAGGGCGCGGAAGGTTCCCCAGGCGGCCCGGTCTGCCCGCTCGGCCTGCATCGCGAACGCCCAGATCGTCACGTGATACTCCTCGTTCCCTTTCTTCAGGAGGTCCCACGCCTTCGATGCTGCATCGAAGCCGGGGGTTCCGATCAAGCCCTTCCGGTCGAGGTACAGCGTGTCGATGGCGTCTACGATTGCCTTAGAGGTTGCCATGGCGGCCGCTCTTACACGGAATCCGGGCGCGCTGCCACCCTTGCGATCGATGGACGATGACTTTCCCCCGCCACTCCCCAAGGCAGCCGCAGTGCGTCGATGACGTTTCCAGGCACCATCGCGGCGAGAAATTGATTGCCCGTGCACACCCTGGCGCTTGCCTCCCGGCACATGCCTGCCCCGTGCCGACATTGCTTTCTTGAGTGCCTCCGGGCGCTTCGTCGATGCAGACACCGGGCGTGAACGATCTCAGCAGAGCCTGCGGGCACCGGCAAGCGGCAAATCTCCGGCAGCGACTCGATGCGACCGGCGGGCTCGACCATAGGCCCAAACTTGCTCGTCCCGCTGGTGCTACCGGCAACCCGAGCAACCGACCGGTCGCCTCGTGAACGGCCTGGGCGCAGAAGTCCCGCCATCCCTGGCCGGACTTCTGGCGGACAGAACTACTCGCGGACAGGCCGCGGCGAGATGCGAGAGCAGGTGCCCATGGTATCGACGTGCGCTCGCGACGCGCACGCATCATCACCGGCGGCTCTCACGGCGCTGCCTCCGCGTGCTGCGCGGAGCGCATTCAGGTTCATGAGGCCGCCTCGCCGGATTGCGCGAGGCGCTCTCCTTGTGATATAGAACGCCCACCCAGAGCTCCAGAGGATGCGCGCATGCCCGTTCGTGTCTTCATCTCCTATGCGCACGAGGACGATGGCTTCCGCAGGGAGCTCAACAAGCACCTCAGACAGCTTCAGCGGAACCACGTGATCGATGTCTGGCACGACCGGCAGATCGGTGCCGGCGAGGAGTGGGCGGGGCGCATCAGCGAGAACCTCGCCGCGGCGCAGATCATCTTGCTGCTGGTGAGCCCGGATTTCATTGACTCGGACTACTGTGTCGACGTCGAGGTTGCGCACGCCCTGGACCGCCATAATCGGGGCGAGGCCGTGGTCATTCCGGTGATCGTACGCCAGTGCGCCTGGGACTGGACCCCGTTCGGCAATCTCTGGTCGCTGCCGACGGGTGGCCAGCCCGTGAACGCACGGCCTGATAATGACGACGTCTGGACCGAGATCGTGCGCGAGCTCCGGGCTGTGGTCGACCAGATCGCCGAGCGGCAGGCCGCGGCTCCCAGGGCGGGCATCGCTCGCCACGCGCCGGTCTTGCCGGCTCCGGGCTCGTGCATCGGACGCGAAGCGCAAGTCTCCCATCTCGCGGACGCGCTCCTGCGTGATCCCGCGCCGCGCGTGGCGGTGCTCGGGCCCGCCGGCATTGGCAAGACGACGGTGAGCCTGGCCGCGCTGCGCCGACCATCGGTGGTGACGCGCTACGGCTTGAGGAGATACTTCGTGCGTCTCGACGCCGCACAGGACGCCGACGCTGCCGTCGCGGCGATGGCGACTGCCCTGCGGGTCGATGTCGGTCCAGATCTGCGCCGGCGCTCGCTGGTGGAGCTTGCGCGCGCCCCCGCCGTGCTCGTCCTCGACAACCTCGAGACGCCCTGGGAGCAGGACGTCCCCGGCACGGAGGCGCTGCTCGCGGAGCTCGCCGCGTTGACCCAGGTGGCGCTGATGGTCTCCATGCGAGGCATGGCGCAGCCCGGCGGCATCTCCTGGGCCCCGCCGGTGCACCTCACGCCGCTCGGGGGGGCAGACGCAGAGGAGGTGTTCTGCGCGATCGCAGGGCAGGACCATCGACGGTCCGATGAGCTCAGGCCGCTCCTCGCGAAGCAACAAGGAGTGCCGCTGGCAGTCACGTTGCTGGCGCACGCAGCGCAAGGCAATGACCTGGCCAACCTCGCAGAGGAATGGAACGAGCGACGAACGGCGCTTCTGATCCGCGGCGGACGACCGTGGGACCGGGAGAGGAGCTGGGCGGCATCTCTGGAGCTATCGCTGACATCGCGGAGGATGTCGGAGGAGGCGCGACGGCTCGCGACCTTGCTGGGCGTGCTTCCGGATGGAGTCGCGCAGCGGGATCTCGTAGCGTTGCTGCCGGCTGGCGGCGCAGGCGCCGCACGCGTGCTCGCACAGCTTGCGCTAGCCCACTTCGAGGGCGGGCGGCTGCGGGTGCTCGCGCCGGTCCGAGAGCACCTCCGGTTGGCTTATCCGCCCGCCGAGGAGGACATCGCGCGGGCGATGGCTCACTACCGCGCGCTGGCCGAGGTGCTCGGCCCCGAGCCAGGCGGGAGAGGGGGAGAGCGGGCGACCGTGCGGCTCGCAGCTGAGACGGCGAACCTGCAGGCGATGATCCTACGGGGGCTCTCGGGCTCCGAGGTACACCCCTGGATTAAGGCAGCCCGGGCGCTGACCAATTTCGCTCGCGTCACAGGCCACATGAGTTCTTCTGTGCTGGACAAGGCTCTTGCCCTGGCGAGGGCCGCTGGCGACACGCGCGCTGTAGCCGACTGCTGCTGGAGCATCGGGCTTATCGCGCATGCCCGATCCGAAGACCAGCGCGCGTTAGAAATGTACCACGAGGCGCTGCCGCTGTACCGCCATATGGGCGACGTACTGGGCGAAGGCAACTGCCTTGAGGCCATGGGCAGCATAGCGCAGGGTCTATGGCGGCACGAGGACGCGCGAGCGTTATTCACACAGGCGCTCGAGCGCTTTCTGCGCATAGGTAATGTAGTAGGCGAGATCTACTGCATTCAACGCATGGCAGAGATCGCGCTGGTGCGCTCGGAGCACTCGACAGCGGTCGGTCTGTACGAGCGGGCACGAGCGCTCTGCGAACAGCATCAGGAAGTGCTCGGAGAGGCCAACTGTCTGTATGGTCTAGGGCAGCTCGCGCTCAAACAGTCACAGAGCAAACGAGCCCGCGGGCTGTACATACGTGCACTGCCGCTCTATGTCCTGGTGGGGGATGTGCAGGGGCATGCGAACTGCACCACCGCTCTCGGGCACATCGCCCTCCAAACGTCACAGATCAAGAAAGCGCGAACGCTGTTCGAGCAGGCGCTTTCGCTCCACCGTCAGGTTGGTAGCCAGAAAGGAGAGGCTGACAGTCTGCTCGGCATGGGCATAGTTGCGTTAACGCGCTCACAGCCCAAGAGGGCTAGTAAACTGTTCGAGCAAGCGCTGTCGCTCTACCAGCATAGGGGGTCCCCGCTGGACCAGGCAGGCTGCTTGCGCGGCCTCGCAGTCGCTGCGGAAGTGCGATCGCAGCACGATAAGGCTCAAATCCTGTGTGAGAGAGCAATTTCGCTCTACCGACAAGCAGGGGACGAGTGGGCTGAAGCGGATTGCGTCTACCTCTTGGGCTGCATCGTAATGGCGGGATCTAGAAGTGAGCAGGCGGTGGAGTTCTTCGAACGTGCGCTGGTGATGTTCGTGCGAGCGGGAAACGCGACGGCCGAGGCCGAATGCCGGATGAAACTCGGCGAAACAGCGCTGAGGGGAGGCCGCCGCAGGGAAGCACGACGATTCTTCAAGGAGGCACTGCAGCTCTCCAGAAAGATCGGGAACAAGGAATACGAGAACAAGTGCATCTTGGTCCTCGACTACCTCTCATAAACAGCGCTCTCTAGTCGACATGCCTGCTCGGCGTCAGGATGCAGGTCGCCGGACGGATACGGCGCCGCCGGCAGCCCGAGCAGCCGGCCGAGCGCTCCGTAGAGGATCCGGGCCGCCTCGTCATCCCCGAAAGCGACGGCGCGGCTCAGGATGCCGGCAAGCTCGGCAACCACCGCGGCCCGAGGCGATGGGTCGGCCGTCGCGAGCTCTCCACGACCCAGGCTCGCCGGTTGGGCCCGGGTTGGGCCCACGCCTTCCGAGGGGCTGCGATCCGTCGCCACGCCCCTCCTAAAACCCGGCGGATCCCACGGATCGCGCCGGTTCGCCACCGCAGATTCGTCCTTGGGCTTCTTCCTTCCCTGGCCCGAGGCGAGGGCAATAACCCCTCCGGAGCCCCCCACCTGACCGGCATGGATTCCCGATTCTGTCTTGACGGCGAGGATTGCCGCCGGTACGTTGGTCTGACCAACGGACAACATGACCAGTTCCCCACGCTTCCGGACGGTGTCCCGTTCGGCGATCTACGTCGATGTCGCCGACCAGATCCGCGACGCGATCCTCAATCGCTCGCTCTCGTCAGGTGAGCGCCTGCCGCCCGAGCGCGAGCTCGCTCAGCAGTTCGGGGTCAGCCGCGCGACGATCCGCGAGGCGCTCCGCCACCTCCAGGCGCAGGGGCTGCTCGCGTCGCGCGGCCGGACCTCGCCGATGCAGGCCGCGAGCCCTGACGCGGCGGTCGACCGCTTCTGCGAGGCGCTCACCCACGTGGTCCAGCTCCGGAATGTGTCGCTCCCGGACCTCATCGAGCTGCGCGTCGCGATCGAGACCGCCGCGATGACCCGCTCGGCGGCCGCGCCTGTCGCCGCTCACCTCGACGAGGCGCGCGCCGCGCTCGAGGCGATGGATCGGGAGCAGATCTCCCCCACCGAGTTCCACGACGTCGATATCGCATTCCACGTCGCGCTGGTCGCGGCCTCTGGCAACCAGGCGCTCGCCCTCGTGATGGTCGCGGTCAAGGACAGCATCCGGCTCCACCTCGAAGAGGCGCTGAGGCCGCGCTCGTTCGCGGCGATCCGCCCGCGGGTGGTCGAGGAGCACCGGGCGCTCCTGCGCGCGATCGAGCGCGGTAACGCGAGGTCGGCGGCGACGCTCCTCAGGGCGCACCTCTCGGAGTTCTACGGCACATGACCCCGCTCGACGAACTTGCACTTGTCCTGGGCGACGGCCTGGTGACGGATCGGGACATCCTGGAGGGCTATCGCCGCGATCAGGCCCTCTGGGCGCCTGGCGGCTGGCCCGTCGCGGTGGCGCGGCCTGCCTCGACCTCCCAGGTGCAGGCGCTGGCGCAGTGGGCGACCCGGCACCGCACCGCGCTGGTGCCGCGCGGCGCCGGGACCGGGGTGGCCGGCGGGGCGACCGCCAGCGACGGCTGCGTGGTGGTGAGCTTCGAGCGCATGAACCGGATCCTCGCGATCGATGAGGCGGCGATGCTCGCCGTCGTCCAGCCGGGGGCGCTCAACGGCGAGCTCAAGGCCGCCGCGCACGAACGGGGGCTGTGGTATCCGCCCGACCCGTCGAGCTACGCCGTCTCGACCCTCGGCGGCAACGTCGCCACCAACGCCGGCGGCCTGTGCTGCGTGAAATACGGTGTCACGTCCGATTACGTGCTCGGCCTCGAGGCGGTCCTCGCCGACGGGACGGTGCTCCGCACGGGCGGCCGGAGCCGCAAGGACGTCGCAGGCTACGATCTGACGCGGCTCCTGGTCGGCTCCGAGGGCACCCTCGCGTTGATCACCGAGATCACGCTGCGTCTGCGGCGGCGGCCCCCGCCGGCGACCACGCTCGTCGCGACGTTCACCTCGCTCGAGGCCTCGGGCCGGGCGGTCGCGGCGATCGTCCGCTCGGTCGATGCGTCGATGCTCGAGATCATGGACCGCACGGCCGTCCGCGCCGTCGAGCGCTTCCGCCCGCTCGGCCTCGACACCGAGGCTGCCGCGATGCTGATCGCGCAGAGCGACGCGCCCGGGTCCGCCGAGCTCTCCTGCATGCAGGCGGCCTGCGAGGCCGCCGGCGGGACGGTGATCGCCACCACCGAGGACGAGAGCGAGGGGCAGATGATGCTCACCGCGCGCCGCCTCGCGCTCACGGCGCTCGCGGAGCTCGGCACGGTGCTCGTCGACGACGTCGCCGTGCCGCTGCCGCAGCTGCCGGAGATGTTCCGTCGAATCGAGGCGATCGCCGCCGCGACGCAGACCACCATCGCGACGGTGGCGCACGCGGGCGACGGCAACCTTCACCCTCTGGTCGTGTTCGATGGAAGCGACGCCGCGGCCGAGGCGCGCGCGGTCGCGGCCTTCAACGAGGTGATGGCGCAGGCGCTCGAGCTCGGCGGCACGATCACCGGCGAGCACGGCGTCGGCACGCTCAAGCGCGGCCTCCTCACCCGCCAGCTCGGCGCGGCGTCGCTCGCGCTGCACCGCCGCATCAAACACGCCTTCGACCCGGGCGGCATCCTCAACCCCGGAAAGGTGATCGACGGCTGACGTGGCGTGATGTCCGCGCTGCGCGGCGCCGCCTCGCGCCGCGCGGCGCCGCCGCGATCAGAGCCCGGTGTAGATCGTGGCGAAGGAGGCCGCCTCGCCGCGGAGCAGCAGGCTGAGACGCGGGTTCGGCACCTTGAAGGTGTGAATCTTGGCGTTCCGCACGTCGAGCACCGCGAAGGCGCCGCCCGGCGTGCTCTCGGCGAGCCCGTTCATGAGCAGGTTCAGCACGACCGAGACGCGCTTGGACGACAGCGGCTCGCCGCGGAAATACATCTTGATGACGTGGGGCGTCCCATCGATGACGAGCCCGAGCTCCGGATTCACGTTGATCTCGAGATCGCCCAGGCGGTACGTCGACGCCGGCGGCTCGAACCACGTCATCTTCGTCGAGGCGAGGAACTTGCGATATCCATTCACCACCGACGGGTAGATGCGGCGGCGCCGCTCGTCGTGCTGCGCGGCGAGGAAGCCGTCGAGCACGCTGGTGGGCTTTCCGCTCCTGTGCATGTCGACGATCGCCTCTCGCACCTGCCTGTAAAAGTCCGTGTAGAGCTCGTCCTTCCGTTCCTTGAACTCCCTGACGCCGGTCAGCTTGGGCGTCCCGGCCTTGAGAACGAAGTCGACAAAGTACGTCAGCGAGATCTTTTCCATGAAGTCTCCTGCAAAACGAAGCATTCCGGCGCGCCATCGACACGCGTCGTACGAGAGACACGCCGTCGCGCCGCGTCCTTGGTGTCTACCATGGATAGTCATCTTCGACCCGTCGGGAAAGGGATCGGTCGGACGGACATTGTCCCAACCTGTCGAGGGCGGACGGATGCGCCGCTGGTCGAAAAAGTATTGTAATTACGAATGTTTATGCGGGTGGCCGGGCGCGGTTCACCCGGCGGCGCGGGGCTGCTCCGGGCCGCGCGAGTGGCCATGACGAGAGGAGGCGCGCGCGGCAAAGGTAATCGACAGAATCCAGCTGTTCTCCAGGGGATGTCCTGTGGAGAACCCCTGTGGAGAACTGGAGAGGACGGGGTGTGATCGAGGCGTGGACCCGGTCGGACATGGTCTGTCATAACCACGTGCTCCTTGGCGCTTGACGCTGCCCGCGGGCGGAGGATGGGGCCGGAACGCCTCCGGAGCGTCTGGACTTCCCGCTCCCTCACGATGTGTTTTGCTCTGAACCTGTGTTTCGAGGTCGACTCGGCGCGCGCCTTGTCGCGCCGTCGCGACTGGAGGATTCCTGCCCCGCTCTCCCTCGCCTCGGGCATTCCGCTTGCGTGCGGCGGTCGGCCGGCCAGACTACGCCGCCGTGCTCGCCATCGAAGCGTCCTCCGTGAGGAAGGTCTACCGCGGCTTCTTCCGCCGGAGCGGCGGACAGACGGCGCTCGCGGGCCTCGACATCGCCATCCAGCGCGGCGCCGCGTTCGGGCTCATCGGCCTCAACGGCGCGGGCAAGACGACGTTCATCAAGACGCTGCTCGGCGTGGTGCGCCCCACGAGCGGCGCCGTGCGCGTGCTCGGCGGCGAGCCGGAGGACCCAGGCGTGCGCGCCAGGATCGGGTACCTGCCGGAGCGGCTCTTCTTGCCCAGCGCGTTCACGCCGCGGCAGTTCCTCGCGAGCGTGGCCCGCATGAAGGGCCTCTCGCCGGGCGAGGGCGCGCTGCGCGCGCTGGTCGAGAGGGTAGGGCTCGGGGTCGACTCGGACCGCAAGATCGGCGGGTTCTCGAAGGGGATGCGGCAGCGCCTCGGGCTCGCCGCGGCCTTGCTCGGGCAGCCGGAGCTGCTCGTGCTCGACGAGCCCACCGACGGCGTCGATCCGCTCGGCCGCGCCGAGATCCGCAGGATCCTGGGCGAAGAGCGCGCGCGGGGGGCGACCTTGTTCCTGAACTCGCACCTCCTGTCGGAGACCGAGCGCATCTGCGACCGCATCGGCATCCTCGCGGGCGGGCGGCTCGTGCGCGAGGGCGCGCTCGTCGAGCTGTGCGGAAGCGAGACGGCGTACCGCGTGCGGTTCGCGGACGGCGCCGATGCGGCGAGGCTCGCCGCGCTCGGGTTCCGTCCGGTCGACGGGGAGGGCGGGTGGCGCCTGGAGGCCGAGAGCCCCGCGGCGCTCAACGAGGCGCTCGACGAGGCGCGGCGCGCCGGCGCCTTGCTCGTCGAGCTGTCGCGGGACCTGCGCGATCTGGAGGACGTGCTCGCGGAGGCGCTGGGCGCGGGCGGCGCCCGCGGAGGTGTGGCGTGAGGGCGGCGCTGAGCGTCGCCGGCGACCTCCTGCGCGAGGCCTCGTCGCGGCGGTGGTTCCTCGCCCTCGGGATCGGCGTCACGATGGCGCTCGTGGTGATCGGGAGCGCGCTGCAGCTCGAGGTGGTGGACGGCGCGCTCGCGGCGACGCGGCTCTTCGGCAAGGAGGTCGGCCGCGGCGACATCCGCTCGGTCGACGTCGCGCTCCGCTACGTCGGCCGCGCGCTGGCGTACGTGCTGTTTTACGGGGGGCTCGCGTTCGGGATCGTCTCCTGCGCCGATTTCGGCCCGAGCCTGCTGGCGCCGGGGCGCATCGAGCACCTGCTCTCGCTGCCCGTGCGGCGGTTCGAGCTCCTGCTAGGCACGTTCCTCGGCGTGCTCGCGCTCTCGCTCCTCAGCACGCTGTACGGCGCCCTCGGGATCACGGTCATCTTCGGGCTGAGGGCGGGCGTGTGGATGGCGAGCCCGATCGTGGCCGCGCTCCTCGCGAGCGTGACGTTCGCCGGCATCTACGGGGCGATGCTCACGACCGCGGTGATGGTGCGGAGCGCCGCGCTGTCCGCGGCGGTGGGGATCGCGCTGTTCATCCTCGGCATCATCGCGGGGTACCGCGAGCAGCTCGACTCGTTCTTCGAGCCTGGCCTCGCCCGCGGGGCCTTCCGCGCGGCGACGCTCGTGCTGCCGCGGGTGTCGGCGCTCGCCGACGCGTCGGCGGAGTTCGCGGTGGCGACGGCGATCAAGGGGGATGTGCTCGCCAGCCAGGTGGCGGGGCTGCTCCTCTTTGGCCTGGCCGCGCTCGCGGTGGGCATCCACGTGTTCGAAGAGAAGGATTTCTAGGGTGGAGCGGCGATGCTGGACGAGGCGGTGAGCGATCGACATCGGCAGCTCCGCGGCGCCTGGGCGGGGGTGACGACCCGATGAGACCGATGAAGAAGCGGGGCGTGTGGCTCGCGGCGGCGATGGTCCTGCTCGCGCTCGCCGCGTGGCTGATGTCGCGCGGTGACAGGGAGAAGCCCACGGTCCGGCCCCGGAAGATCGAGTTTCCGCGCTATCCGAAGCCGGCCGAGGTGGAGCGCGCCAGCCGTCGCCGCACGCTGCCGCCGCTGTCCGCCCCGCCGCCCGGCGTCGAAGCGCCGCAATGGAAGCGCGATCCAGTGCTCGCCGCCCTGCCCGCCGATCCGAAGCGCTCGGCCATGGTGTTCGAGATCGAGGCGCTCAAAGAGTCGCCGATCATGCAGATCTGGCTCGATTGCATGCTGTCGCGCGGCGACGAGCGCGCCGGCTTCGCGCGCTTGAAGGACCGATACGGGATCGACGTGCTGGAGGACGTGGAGCGCATCGCCGCGTCGAGCACGGGGCTCATGGTGCTCCAGGGATCGTTCGAGGGCGCGAGGTTCGAGCGTGAGCGATGGTCCACGCGGACGTACGGGGAGAGAGGTGTCCTCTACGAGGAAAAGGACACGGGCAGGGGCGTCGCGACGTGGGGGCCTGACGTCCTGATCTTGAACCCGCGTGCCGAGCCCGATCTCGTCGAGGACGCGATCGATCGGCTCGAATCGACCGATCCCGCGCAGGGATCCATCCTTCAGGAATACCAGGCCTACAGCGACGTCTATGGAGTGCTCTCGCCCGACGATCTCTCGAAGATGCTGCCGTCGGACCAGGACCAGCTCGCCGAGCGGATCCGAGAGACCGTCCAGCGGGTGGAGATCCACGTCGACGCCTCGGAGGATGTCGCCGTCGTCGCCGAGGTCGCCGGCCCCGCTGGCCAGGAGATGCAGGACCTGTCGAAGCTGTTCGGCGCCGCGCTCTCCATGGGGCGGCTCAACGCGAAGCGCGAAGACAATGACGAGCTCGCCGAGCTGCTCGACCACGCGCGGGTGGAGACGCAGGCGCGGCGCCCTCCCTGGGCGAGCAAGCCGGAGGAGCAGCGCTTCTCGGTCGACGTGGCGCTGCCCGTCGAGCTGCTGAAGAACCTCGGCCCGTGTCGTCGAGACCGGCCCGAGCCGGACCGGGACGTCGAGGCCGAGCCCGAGCCAGCGCCGCCGCGGTGACGCGCGCAATGCCTCAGGCAGCCCGATTGCACCCGTCACGGCCGGTCTCGGGCTGCCACCGGGCTACTACGATGCACCGACAACTGCCGCGTTCACAGGACACCGCGCACCGTTAGCTCCTTGGCTGCCTCCACGAAGAGACGAAGGGGCTCGGACCGTTGCGCCCGGTTCGGGAAGTAGATGAAGTAGCCCGGCACGGTCGGCGCGAAGCGCTCAAGGACGGGCTCGATCACGAATGGCAAGGCGGCTTGGGGGACCGAGAGCCGCACCCGGCCGACAGGCTCGCCCGGTCGGGCGGACGCCTCCGTGAGAGCACCCCCGATCGCCCTGCTGGAGCCATTTTATGGCCGTTGGTTCGCTTCGTGCCCCACCCGGGCAGGTCGCGGCCAGGTCCGCGGAGGTCGAGCGGACCACCAACCGGAGGCAGGATCATGGAAACCAGACAGAACGGCTCGCAGCCCTCCCAGAGAGCGCCAGCCGAACACTTCACCGGCACGGTCCGCGTCGACCCGCTGTTCCAGCCGAGCCCGCCCGCGCGCGCCGGCGGCGCTTACGTGACGTTCGAGCCGTGTGCGCGAAGCGACTGGCACACGCATCCGCTCGGGCAGACCCTCATCGTCACGGCTGGGTGCGGGCTGCATCAGCGGTGGGGCGAAACAATCGAGGAGATCCCACCGGGCGATGTCGTGACAATTGGCGCCGATGAGAAGCACTGGCACGGCGCCGGGCCGAGCACCGCGATGACCCACATCGCGATCCAGGAGTCCCTCGACGGCAAGAACGTCGAGCGGATGGAGAAGGTCACCGACGATCAGTACCACGGGAGGATAGGAGCCATGAAAACAGCCGTTCTTCACGGGTCGCGCCTCCACGATCCACGAGCGTTCACCTGAGACCGAAGAAAAAACGAGGAGCAGTCATGCCTACGACGAACGAGAAGAGGAGTTTCGACGGAAAGGTCGCGTTCGTGACCGGGGGCGCGAGCGGCATCGGTCGCGCAGCGGCGCTGGCGTTCGCCCGCGAGGGGGCCAGCGTGGTGATCGCCGACGTGTCGGAGCGGGGCAACCAGGGAACGGCTCGCATGATCGAGGAGCGAGGCGGGCGCGCGCTCGCCGTCGAGTGCGACGTGACGCGAGCCGAGGACGTGAAGGCGGCTCTGGACAAGACCGTCGAAGCGTTCGGGCGGCTGGACTTCGCCTTCAACAACGCGGGTGTCGAGCCGAAGGCTCTGGTCCCGACCGCGGAGATGGAACAGGAGGAGTGGGATCGGATCATCAACATCGACCTCCGCGGCGTCTTCCTCTGCATGAAGTACGAGATCCCGCTGATGCTCGAGCAGGGGGGCGGCGCGATCGTGAATACCTCCTCGGGTGCCGGCGTCATCGGCATCAAAGGCAGCCCCGCGTACACCGCCGCGAAACACGGCGTGATCGGCCTCACCCGAGCGGCGGCCCTCGACTACGCAGCGCGGAACGTTCGCGTCAACGCCGTCTGCCCCGGATACATCGATACCCCGATGATGGCTCGCTACACGGGCGACACCCCCGAGGGGCGGGCGACGGTGATCGCAGAGGAGCCCGTTGGAAGGATGGGCCGGCCCGAGGAGATCGCCGCGACGGTCGTCTGGATGTGCTCGGACGCGGCGGCCTTCATGATCGGGCACGCGCTGGTCGTCGATGGCGGCCAGACGATAACCTGAGCGCGAGTCGATCATGAGATCAACCGGGCGAAGGCCCTCAAACCCAGGGGGATCCGACGGATCGCACCGGTTCGGCACCGCAAATTCGGCCTTGGGAGATACCCTATCAGGGCCGGGAATGGCCTTGGCGATGTGGTATCAGAGCGGCTGATAAAGCTGGATCAGGTTCCCGCAGGTGTCCGAGAACACCGCGATCATGACCGGGCCCATCGGCGTGGGCTCCTGGGTGAACGCGACCTGGTGCTCCTTGAGGCGAGCGAACTCGGCCTTGAGGTCCGCCACCTCGAACGCGGTGAGCGGGATGCCCTGCGCGAACATCGCCTGCTGGAACGTCTTCGCCGCCGGGTTGGCGTTCGGCTCCAGCACGAGCTCCAGGTCGTCGGGGCCCTCCGGCGAGACCACGGTGATCCACCGGTACTCTCCGACCGGGAAATCGCTCTTCTTCTTGAAGCCGAGCACCTCCGTGTAGAACTTGAGCGCGCGCGTCTGGTCCTCGACCATGATGCTGTTGAGCTTGATCCTCATCGATCGCCTCGCTGAGCTGGTGGTTCGGGCCGACTCTGCCAGGGCCGCCCGGCTCACGCTTCTCGAAAACTGCGAAACGCGCCTGGCGGCAGCCGGCCCATCAGGGTGAGACAGCCGGGGGCGAGCTCCCACGGGAGCCTCCCCGGCACCTGGACCATCGCGCGCACGCGGCGCCGGTACGCCGACGGCGGCACGCCGATCCGCTGAGCGAACAGCGCGCTGAAGCTGCCGAGGCTGGAGAACCCGACCTCCATGCACACGTCGGTCACCGAGTGATGTCCAGCCGCCAGGAGCTGCTTGGCCAGATCAAGGCGCCGCCGGATGCGGTACTGATGCGGGGTCACGCCGAACACCGCCTCGAACTGCCGGATGAAGTGGTAGGGTGAGATCGCCACCTCCCGCGCCACGTCCTCGATCGACAACCTCGACTCGCGCACCTCGGAGAGCAGGTCCCGCGCCCGGCAGAGGTTCCTGAGCGCGTCGTGTCCGAGCAGCATCGCCGGCGACCAGGATAGAGCGTGGCGGCGGCTGCCTCAAGCGACCCCACCGGAGGGGCGCGCGAGCTACGGCCTGCGGGGTGGTCTCGCTTTCCTGCCGGCGGAGTATCGGGCTGCAACCGGACCGCGCTCGCCACGGATCGAGTGGAGCAGCCGTGGCCGAAATTGCGGTTCCATTGTCCTTTCGGACACACACGCCGTCCAGTACCCACTGTGGCGAGGCGCCGGCGGCGCGGGCTTCGAGGTCGAGGGGGCCGACGCGGCCAAAGCTTTCCTGGCCGCGCGCGGGGTCGGCGCGCGCGAGCAGGAGATCGTCTGGGACGCGATCGCCCTGCACACCACCGTGGTGATACCCCAGCGAAAGCGCCCCGAGATCGCCCTTTGCCAGATGGGCGCGGCCATCGACGTCGGCTACGCGCCCCGGACACTCCTGCCCGACCGGCTCGTCGAGGAGGCGCTCGGGCGTTACCCGCGGCTCGGCTTCAAGGAGGCGATGACCTCCGCGTTCTGCGGGCTGCTCCGCCGGAACGAGGCGGCCGCGGCCACCTCGCCGGTCGTGGCCGACGTCGGCGAGCGCAGGCTCGACGGGTTTCGACCCATCCACTTCTGCGACGTCATCGCGGGCGCGGCGTTCGACGAGTAGCGCTATCAGGAGCTCGGAGGGCTTCAGAGGGCGAACAGAAAATCCACGAAGGAGCGGGTCGCGCCGTCGAGGCCGAGGTACTTCTTGCCGGCGGCGGGCTCGATGACGAAGTATTCGTCCTTGGCGTGGGCGCCAGAGCCGTGGCCGAGGCCGACGTGGCCGGCGGGGAGCTCGAGCGGCTTTCCCGTGAAGAGGTAGCCGGGCCAGGAGCCGGCGAGGCGCGGCCAGATCACCGGGTTCAGGCCCGCGGCCTTGTAGACGGCGAGCTGGGTCTGGATGGGCGGCGCCTCGAGCGCGGTGTCCGTCGGGTCGTAGCTGCCCATGTTCTTGATAGCGATGTCCTTGTAGCCGCGCCTGTCGAGGTGCTTGCGCAGCTTGGCGAGCACGTCCGTTGCGGTCATGTCCGGCACCAACCGGATATCCATCTTGGCGAAGGCGCGGTGCGGCAGGATGGTCTTGGAGCCCTCTCCGATGTAGCCGGCGTAGAGGCCGTCGATGTTCACCGACGGGCGCGAGACGTAGCGCTCGAGCATGGCGCGCTCGTCGAGGTCGTTCACCCACCTGTCGACCCCGAAGACCTTCTTCCAGTCGGCGTCGTCCCAGCGCGCCGACAGGTCGTCGAGCAGCTTCTTCTGCTGGCTGGAGACCGGGCGCACGGCGTCGGTGAGGCCATCGATCATCGGCTCGTTGCCGTCCGCCGAGACCAGCGTGCCGAGCGCCTGCACCAGCCGCCAGGCCGGGCTGTCGACGACCACCTTCATGCTGGAGTGGATCTCCCCGTCGCGCGGGCCGCGCCCCCACGCCTCGCCGCTCGCCTCCAGCTCGACGTAGACGATGCCCTTCGCGCCCAGGACGACGTTGACCGTGCCCGACAGCGATTGGTCCGCCGCCGGCATCATCACGCCCTGGCATTTCGCGAGCGCCTTCATCACGTCATCGTTCCGCACCACCTGCGAGAAATGCGGCGAGCCGAGCTCCTCTTCCCCTTCGGCGACCACCACCAGGTTGACCGGCAGCTTCAGGCCAGCGGCGCGCACCGCGTGCAGCGCCGCCAGGAACGCCCCCTGCGGTCCCTTCTGGTTGACCGCGCCGCGCCCCAGGATGACCTTGCCGACGTCCGCCTTGTCGACCAGCCTGGCGGCGAAGGGCGGCGAGGACCACTCCTTCTCCTCCACCGGCTGGACGTCGTACATGAAGTAGAAGCCCATGGTCTGCTTCGCGCCGGCGTCGAGCGTCGCGAAGATGCCCGGATGCCCGTCGGTCTTCATCTTCTTGACGGTTCCGAAGCCGGCGTCGCGCAGGAGATCCATCGTCAGGTCGCAGCACTCGGCGATGCCGACGTTCTGCGCCGAGATCGACGGCTGCTGGATCCAGCGCTGGATGCGCTCGATCGACTGACTCCGCTGCTCGGCGATCCTGTCGTATACCGGCGAGAGGTCGACGGCCTTGCCGCTCGCGCCCCTGGCGAGGCGGGGAAACGAGGCGAGCAGTCCGGAGGCCGCGGCGCCGGCGATGAAGGTGCGGCGATCGATGTCCAGCATGGCGCGCAGCTTAAAGCGCGCCGGCCGGGAACGGTCCTCCCCCCGCTTTCATGCGCACCCCTCGACGGCACCGGGAGGCATGGATGCAACGGAGAAAGAGGAGGGCGTTCACGCGTGGGTGCAACGCCGAGGCAGTACGTCAGGCAAGGGCAGGCGCGCGGAGCATCGTCGATGGTTTCGCCCAGGGAGCCGAGAATCCAGTGGAGTTGATGCTCTCTCGCTCGGGTCGGCTGATGGCCATCGCGCCGGTGAGCGGGCCTCCGTCACCACGGGCGTGATGCTCGGCCGATCGCCGGCCCGAGCGCGCCTGAGTGCTCGAGCGCGTCGACGGGGCCCTCGGCTGGGCTCGGTGGGTGAGCGAGCCGTCGTCCTGCTGGAGCGAAAAGCGGCCTGCGGCGATCCTCTACATGGAGCGCCAACACACACAGGGACTCCTGGGAGAGCGCTGTGTCGTCCATCATCATGTCGTGCCAGTCGGCTCACGACGGCGACATCGAGACGCTGGTTCAGGCACCGCAGCCCGGGTGGGTACGTTGTTGACATAGCGTCGCTTTGCAGGAGGAGAGCGGGCGCATAGGAGTCTTCTGTCGTCTCAGGTGAGTGTGGCGGACTGCTCTTGACATTTTGAATCAATTTGATTTTCCTTTCATCTTGAGCCGATACAATCCGCTGGCCATAAGCGCGGAGCGCGGAGGAAATCATGGGTCACCCATCGTTCACGCTCATTCGCGTGATCTGCTGCCTTCTTACTGCGATCACGGCCGGCTGCTTGGACGGCAAAGCGCCGCTCGACGACGCTCCCCGACCAGCCACCGTTCCGGATGTATCCTTTCAAGGGCCATGCGACGGGCCAGCCCTGGCTCACGTGCGGGTCGATCGCTCGAAGAAGGCGCCAGATGCCGGCGCGGTCATCTTCGCGGCGGCGGGTGATATTTGCCTTCGTGTATCGACCGGCGGGGAGAACGGCCACGCGGCGGCCGCGGCATGGATCACCTTGGATACGTCGCTGCTCGCGGTTTCGCCCGACGACTTCAACGGCAGGCCCGCGGCCTTTAACGTGCTCGTCCGTGGGTTGAACGACGGAGAGCATCGCCTGGAGGTTCGAGTCGCGTCGAAGCCTGGAACGTTCGTCGACGTCGAGGTAGTCGGCGTGGTCGACCCGATCGATCTCGATCCGGGCGGCGACCTGGTGACAGGCACGGTCGGTCCCGCGGGAGGCGTCGTGTCCTCGAGCGGCGGTCCAGGGCTCATCTCTATACCCCCCGACGCGCTCTCGGCGCCGACGTCCATTACGATCGCGAAGTTAAGCGACACTGCGGCCGCCAGCCCTCTCCCCGACGGTCTGGTCCTCGTCGGTGGCGTGGAGCTCCTGCCGGAGGGCACACTTTTCGACGCCCCCGCCCTCGTGCTCGTCCCGCTCACGCGGCGCTTGACGCCGGGGCGACCCTTGACAGCCCTTTATTATGACCCCGCGCAGGGAGCGTGGGTGCGCTCCCTCATGTCCACGGGGGAGCACGCTAGCGCCATGGTCACGTCGGATGGGGCTCACGCCGCGTTCCTCGTGGACCATTTTTCGTCTCATGCGGTCGCACTTCCCGAACTGCCGGAGCTCGATCTCGTCCAGATCGGCACCGTTCGAAGCGCAGTTCACGTGTGCCCTATCAACTTCGATTTCGGCGTGTGGGACGGCCCACCGATCAACAACATCTTCGGCACCGCCTACAGCGACCCGATCTTCCGGCACGGCGTCTTCACGGACGTGTTCGAGCAGGTCCTGCTCCGGCCGACGGTGGGCGACGGCGGTGCGCATTATGCCATCGCGGCTCAGATCCTCGCGTCTGCGCGCAACGAGCTCGCGTCCAACGCCGATCTCCTCTATTCGCACGCTCTGCTCAGCAAGCACGTCAATCGGGGGCTGCGGGGTCTGTGGGGCTGGTACGCCGACCAGCCGGCCTCCTTCAAGCATACGACCTTCGCGAACGTTCAGGCGCGGTTCAGCAAGCTATCCGCGGCGCTCCAGGTCGTCGCCGTCGGCGCGCAGCTCGACGAGGGCGCCGCTCAGGTGGAGCTGCTCTGGGTCCTCTCGCAGGCCGCCGACCTGACGCGCATCGAGGCGATGAAATCCTACCTCGATTCGATAGGGCTGAGCGCCGATCCGGCTGTCGTGGCCGGATTCGAGGTGGCGGCCGACCGCGTTGAGGCTCGCCACGACGCGCAGCTGAACGAGTTCGTGGCCGCGGTGGCGAAGGCGGCTGAGCACGGGGTCGTGACCGTCGACACGCTCCTGGAGGCTGGATTGACGATCGGCCTGCCCGCCGTGATCGTCGATTCCCTTGTGAAAGCGAAGCTCATCACGCAGGCCGCGGGCACGAAGCTGGCGGCAGCTGCAGGGCTCGCCCTCGATCTGGCCCTCGGGAACGGGGACGCGCACCGGCGATCGAGCACCCTGTGCGCGCTGTCGACGCTCTACGCCTACGGCCTCGAGCGGGCAGACGTGGTTGTCGACGGCGTTGAGCTGGCCGAGCTCAAGTATATTGCCTTCGCGGAGCTCGCGCGCGCGGCGTCCTCGTTCGTCGAAGGAGAAGAGCTCGGCTTCACCAATTGGCTGGTTTACCTGGCCGTGGATCCTTTTGTCGGCGGCCAGCGGGACGCGACGATCACCTTCTGGAGAGACGCGTCGAGCACCGCTGAAGCGGGGCTGCGAGCGCTGGCGAGCATGAAATACAACCTCGACACCGAGCCGATGCAGACGACCGTCGACGACGAGCTCCCGTCGGTGTCGTTCGCGTGCAGGTCCGACGCGTCGATTACAAAGCAATCCTGCGGCACCGAGTTCGTGGGGTGCTATGCGGGGCCTCAGGGGAGCTGGTTCTGGACCTATAGCGTCAGCGTTCCTGACTGCACGGCGACGTTCACCATCACGGCGCCGTCGAGCGGCGAGCAGCCCGTGTACGCCGAATACTTCGCCTTCTGTGACCAGTCGCGCGCGGTGCGCTACGGCGTGGAGGACGACTTCAAGTCGTCGCAGGTGGTCATCGACCAGTGGGCGTCCACGCTGACGCCGCGCACGTCGCTCTTGGGGACGTTCCATTTCACCTCGGGCCAGTCATACAAGGTGCATGTGTCCGACCATGACCCTCTTGGGTATCAGCCGACCCCGGCGGCATGTCAGGCGGCTGGCGGCGCCCACCACATCAACGTGAACATCGATCGCGTGACGTTCACTGCGCAGGCCAAGCCGGCGGCTCCCGTGCAGGCGTCGGACCGCGAGGCGATCCGGGAGGATGGCGTGAGCATCCTCGCATGGCCGTTCGAATCAAAATCGTGGAGGCGCGTCGAGGGGAGCCCCTATCATGCGTGCTCCGATGCGACGGCGGACGACTGGAACACGACGCTCGGCGGCTGCGACACGGAGATCACGATGGGGCCTATGCGCTTACGCTCTGCGATCAGCGGGGTCATTCGATTCGCGGGCAAGAGCGCGAAGGATCCTGGGAGGGGGTATCAGCTCATCATCGAGAGCTCCAGAATACCCGGATTTTTTGTGGGCTACGCTCATCTAGCGCCGTTCGACGCCACGGGTATGGCCGGCCAGACCGTGGCCGCGTCCGGCGAGCTTCCGGTGGTGGTGGGCGATACCGGGACAGATTGCGCGCACCTTCATTTAAGTGCGTGGCGCCGTGTCCTCGATCCGGCGGCGCGCGCGCTGATCCTCGATGGTCGTAGCCCCGACGGATATACATGCAGCGATTCAAAATATGCCGCGCCGTTCGAGCTGAACCAAGAATGGTGAGCGAGCCCGCTGCGCGCTCATCCCTGTAGTCTCTGCAGATGGCCCTTTCGGTGCGTGGAGAAGCTCCGACGGTCGCCGTGCGGGGCCGGGAACGCGGGCGGCGGTTGGGCGCCGTGAGCCTTTCGCGCCGTGCGCGCGCCCGAGGGGCCGCGTTCTGCCCCGGCGTCAGATGTGCGACGAGCTCCGCGCGGCAGCTTCGTTGGACGGCGAGCTGCTAGCTCCTGACCTCTTCGTCCTCGCCTTCTGGAGGCGGAGGGCGCTCGCCCGCGGCGACCTGGAGCTCGCGGACGATCGAGAGGAGCGCTGGACAGCAGAAGCGCTCGACCACGGAGCCGTCGGGCGCGAGCTCAAAGCTCGGCGGCTCGCCGTGCACCGGGCAAGCCACCTCGGCGTACCTCGACTCGAGATCCCTCAGGACGCTCTCGTCGACCTCGCTGACCTCGCCCTTCGCAGCCGTCCCTTCGTTCCCATGTGTCGCCATGCGACGCACGGTAGCAGGAAGGGCGCCGCGCCTCGCGCTGCTCGGGGGCCTAGGCGACCTCTGCCATCGACGCAGGGGCGTCGGCGCCCCGCGGCCTCAGCCATCGAGGCGCCGCGACCAGAGCGGCTGCCCGAAATCAGGCAGACAAAATAGCAGCGCCGCCGGGCGCCTCGGGGGATTAGGCGGAGGCCGCCGGCGGAGCTGGTCCCTGACTAAGCATCCTCCGTGCCAGGTACACACTTCGGAAATTCCCCTACTTATGTCTCGGGCGCCGATCGGGTGGGTTTCGATTCTGCGAGGATCCGGCTTGCACGGTTGCAGGATCGCGACGGCGCTCGCCCACTTCCGTGACCGCCCTGTCGCCGGCTAGCGTCGGGGACATGAACCGCCTGCGTACGACCCCCGCCTTCATCCTGGCGCTGCCGCTGCTCGCGGCGTGCAGCGCCCCCGCGTCGAGGCCGCTGGACAAGCCGGCCGCGTCCCCGGCCGCCGCGACCCCGCCGCCGCACGCCGCGCCGGCAGCGCCCTCCGGACCGGGGCGGCTTCCTTATCCGGCGACCGCGAAGCGGCCCGTGGCGAGCGAGTATCATGGCACCCGGGTCGTCGACGACTACCAGTGGCTGGAGGACGGGAGCTCCCCCGAGGTGGAGCGCTGGGTCGCCGAGCAGAACCAGCTCTCGCGCGGCGCCCTCGACGCCGTGCCGGCGCGCGGCGCGATCCGGGCGCGCGTGCAGGAGATCCTGTCGGCGACCTCCGCGAACCACTACGCGCTCGACGAGGCCGGCGGGCAGATCTTCGCGCTCAAGGACCAGCCGCCGAAGCAGCAGCCTTTCCTCGTCGTCCTGAGGTCCGTGAACGACCCCGCCTCCGCGCGGAGCCTCGTCGATCCAGAGGTCATCGACCCGAAAGGGCACACGGCCATCGACTGGTTCGTCCCGTCGCGCGACGGCAAGAAGGTGGCTGTCTCCCTGTCCGAAGGCGGCACCGAGAGCGGGACCGTGCGCGTCTACGACGTGGCGACGGGCAAGGAGACGGGCGACACCGTTCCTTACGCGAACAGCGGCACCGCGGGCGGCAGCCTGGCGTGGACCGGCGACGGCAAGGGGTTTTACTACACAAGGCACCCTCGGCCCGGGGAGCGCCCGCGAGAGGACATGGGCTTCTTCCAGCAGATCTACTTCCACAAGCTCGGTACGCCGGACAAGGACGACAAGTACGCGCTCGGCAAGGAATTCCCCCGCATCGCCGAGGTGGAGCTCACGACGAGCGAGAGCGGCAAGCTCGTGCTCGCCAGCGTGCAGAACGGCGATGGAGGCGAGTACTGGCACTATCTCCTCGACGCTTCGGGCAAGTGGACGCGCTTCGCCGACCTGCCCGACAAGGTCATCCGGGTCGTGTTCGGCGCCGACGACCGGCTCTACCTCCTGTCGCGCAAGGACGCGCCGCGCGGCAAGGTGCTGCGCCTCTCGCCGGGCAAGCTGGACCTCGCCAGGGCGGAGCTCGTCGTGCCCGAGAGCGAGGCGGTGATCCAGGACTTCTTGCCCACGACAGGGCGGCTCTACGTCCGCGATCTGCTCGGCGGCCCGTCGCAGGTCCGCGTCTTCGATCTGAAGGGCAAGGCGCTCGGGACGGTGCCGATCCCGCAGGTCTCCTCGGTGCGGCAGCTCGTGCGCACGCAAGGCGACGACATGCTCTTTCGCGGCGTGAGCTACACCGAGCCGGCGGCCTGGTTCACGTACTCGGCCAGGGACGGCAAGGTGACGAAGACGCCGCTCGCGATGACGGCCCCTGTCTCCTATGCCGACGTGGAGGTCGCCCGGGAGGCGTGCACCTCGAAGGATGGGACCAAGGTTCCCCTCAACATCCTGCGCCGGAAGGGCGCGCCCCTCGACGGGACCGCGCCGGCGCTGCTCACGGGATACGGCGGCTACGGGACGAGCATGGCTCCCGGGTTCAACCCGCTCTGGCGGCTGTGGTTCGACCAGGGAGGGGTGGTCGCGATCGCCAACCTGCGCGGCGGCGGCGAGTTCGGGGAGGCGTGGCACCGCGGCGGCAACCTGACGAAGAAGCAGAACGTCTTCGACGACTTCGCGGCGTGCGCGCAGCACCTCATCGACCAGCGCGTCACGAGCCCGGCGCGGCTCGCCATCCGCGGCGGCTCGAACGGCGGTCTGCTGATGGGAGCGCAGCTCACGCAGCACCCGGAGATGGTCAAGGCGGTCGTGTCGCACGTCGGTATCTACGACATGCTCCGGGTGGAGCTCACGCCGAACGGGGCGTTCAACGTGACCGAGTTCGGCACGGTGAAGGACCCCGAGCAGTTCAAGGCCCTTTACGCCTACTCGCCGTATCACCACGTCAAGGACGGGACCGCCTATCCGGCGACCCTGTTCCTGACCGGCGCCAACGACCCGCGGGTGGATCCATGGCACTCGCGGAAGATGGCCGCGCGGATGCAAGCGGCCTCGTCGGGCTCGGCGCCCATCCTGCTCCGGGCGAGCGGCTCGACGGGCCACGGGGCCGGGACACCGCTCTCCGAGGAGATCGAGGAGCAAGCCGACGTGTTCGCGTTCCTCTTCAAGGAGCTCGGGCTCGGCGCCCCGCCCGCCAAGGACGACGCGGCGCCCCGGTGATGGAACGGCCGCGGCCGCCCCCGCCCGGGGTGCGGCCGCGGTCCGGTCGCTGCGTGTCTCGCTTCACCAGGTGGTGAAGTAAGCCCACGCCTCGTTTCCGGCGGAGGCCTGGAAGCAGTATCCGCCGTTGCGCTTGGCGGGCAGGGTGATGTTGCCGCCGCTGCACGCCACCGCCGTGCCGTTGACCGCGAACGTGCGGCCGCCCGCGAAGTTGCCGCAGTTGGCGCCGCTCAGGCTCGCCGTGGTCTCGAAGCAGCGCGCGCCGGAGCCGAGGCTGCCCGAGCTGTAGCTCGCGCTCGAGAACACGGTGGGGCCCGTGCACAGGCTGCTGCACGGCGCCGTCCCGGTGCTGGGCTGGCAGACGCCGGCCACGCAGCTCAGGCTCGTGCAGTCCGCGCCGGTGACGCACGCCTGGCCGTTCGCGCAGTCGGCCGCGCACGTGCCGCCGCAGTCGACGTCCGTCTCGGTGCCGTTCTTGACGCCGTCGGTGCAGGTCGGCGCGGCGCCGCCGTTGATCACGCTCACCCCGAGGCCCTGGAGCCACGTCGTCACCGGGTAGCGCGCCGCCGTGTCGAGCCGCGTGTGCCAGTTGGTCTGCGAGGGAGCCGGGCCGCTCCAGCCGGACGGGAACGTGTAATAGGCGTTGACGCCCACGACCACGAGGTCGGTCGCGCTCTGCCGGTAGAGCGGGCCGCCCGAGTCGCCGGGGCACAGGCTGGCGTACGTGGTGCTGCTGGCATAACCCGGCGTGAGCACGTAGGCCGCGGCGACATCGTTGATGGCGGTGCCAGAGACGTACGAGCCCGGGTGATCCAGGATCGAGGCAGGCGCCGCGCTGAGGTCCTGGAGCTTGAAGAGCCCGCCGCCCCCGCCGCCGGGGTTCTCGCAGCCATAGCCGGTCGCCACGACGGGATCCCCCACCGCGACCGGCGCCCCGTCCACCACGGCGGCCGGGATCGTCGGCGAGAGCTCGTTGACGACGACCACCGCGAGGTCTGGCGCGTACCCCGGGTTCAGGACGTTGACCCCGCAATCGGTCGCTCCGCCCGCCAGCGCGGCGGCGCAGACCTCGAGCCACTTCGGATGGATGTACGTCTGCTGGATCGTCAGGTTGACGTACGGCGAGATCGGGGGCGTGTTGTCGGCGCTGACCGAGTACGAGCCGCCCGGCCCGTAGCCCGCGGCCACGGTCGCGGCGTACTCGTCATCGACGCAGTGAGCCGCGGTGAGGAAGTGACGCGGTCCGACCTTCGCGGCGGTGCACCCCGGGCCGAGGACCGTCGACGGATACTGCGATTCTAGCGCCGGCTGCCCCCCGATCAGCGCGTCGTCCGCCGCGCCGATCTCCTCGGAGGTCTCGCCGTAGCCCTCCACGCTGCAGGCGGCCAAGCACAATGAGAACAAAGCATATACAGATGAGCGCACTGGTTGCTTCTCCTGTCGCCCCGAGTGCATCGACGCCTCGCGCCCCCCGCGTCGTATCGGTGCGACGGAGGGTCTTTATGCCGACGGTTAGCCTCCTTCCAACTCGAATGCATCATGGACCTCATGCAAGGCGTGCATGCCGTCGCCAGATCGCCACGACCGCGTCGCACGAGCCTGGGTCCGGAGGCGAGCCGAAGGAGCGCCGCCCGCCCCCGCGGCTCGCCGCGCCGGCCACGGCGCCCCGCCGCCTCGACGCCCGCGATCCCGGGTCGGGCGGGGCGCGATGCCCGCTCACGGCCGTTGACTATGAACCGATTAAGTGCTCGGCTCGCGCGCGCTTCTTGCGGGTCTTGGGGCACGTCCTGCGCCCGGCGCTGGAGGTGGTTTGCGCCGGTAGCCTGCCTGGGCTCGCGCGGCTCTCCAACTACCGCACGGCGTTCGACGTCGGCTCTCCGATAGGCGGTGAGCTCCTATCTACTGGAACCAGGTGATGGCCGCCTCGGTGTCGTCAGCGTGCCTGTGGTGGCCGGGTTCCTGCTGCTCCAGCGCTACCTCTTCCAGGGCCTCACCGCGGGCGCGGTGAAGACCTGATCGGTCGGGACGGGGGGTGTCGCCTCGGGCCGGCCTGGAGGGGCACGCCGGGGCGCAGGCGACGGCGCTGCTGCGAGCGCTCGATGGCTTGATGGTGGACAGCAGGGCATAGGTCCGCCCGCCGCGCTGTTTGCTGTGGCCGGGCGAGCGCTCACCGCTTGCGGGACGGAGCCTCTCCACGGGGCAGCGCCGCCGGCCGATGCGCCTCTCCGCGGGGCAGCGCCGCCGGCCGATGCGCCTCTCCCCGTTCGCCTCGCTCGGGCGCGCGCGCCGCGACCGTCGCGCTCCGCTGCGCCGCCCCGCGGCGCGCGGCGAGGGCCCGGGTCAGCCCCTCGGCCAGCGTCGCCGCGGTGTCGAGGCCGCCGAGGTCGACGCCGAGCTCGACCAGCGTCTGCGCCAGCGCGGGCGAGACGCCCACCAGCGTGCAGGACGCGCCGAGCAGCCGCGCTGCCGACGCCGCCCCGACGAGCTGCGCGGCGGCCCGGGCGTCGAGCGCCGGCACGCCGGTGATGTCGAGCAGCACCTGCGCCGCCTGCTGCGCGGCGATCGCCTCGAGCAGGCGCTCAAGGAGCGCGCTGGCGCGCGCGTCGTCGATCATGCCCACGATGGGGAGGCAGAGCACGCCGTCCGCGACGCGGATCACCGGGACGCTCATCGCCTGGATCGCGTCCCGCTGCGCCGCGATCACCCGCACTGTCTCTTCGAGCTCCCGGTTGCGCGCCTCCAGCGACGCCTGGAGCGCCCGCTGATCCTCGATCAGGGCCTCGTATTTGTGCTGGATCTCGGCCGCCTCCGGGACGGCGAACTGGAACAGCACGCCCTCGAAGCCGTCCCCGGCGTCGCGCACCGGCACGCCGAAGGAGCAGACCCACACCGCTCCGCCCCTCTTGCCCGTGAGCTCCTCGACAAGGTCGGTGTCGTAGCTGATCGGCGGGATCGCGACCTCCTCGCCGCGAAAGAACCGCTCGACGTGCGGCATGATCCCGTTCTCGACGAGCTGCGGGTCCTCCAGCATGTTGTATTTCAGTTGCAAGAACACCTCGGCTGGGGCCCGCCAGAGCGCTTCCCAGCCGGCGTTGACGGCGTGGGTCCTGCCGACGGGGTGGTGGATCGACACGCTGAAGCAGCGCGCCGCCATCAGCGCGCGCCATCTGCGTGCGTCCGCCCGCAGCGATTCCATCTCCTTCTCCATCGCCTCCAGGCGGCGAACCAGCTGAGCGCTATCGTCGTCCCCCTCGTATCCCATATGCCCGAGTGTTCCCCGAGCGGCGCCTGGCTGTCCAGCGCCGCACCGGGCGAGCGGGCGGATCTCGCGCAGCCGGCGGCGGCGCTTCCGGAAGCATAGGCACCTCTGCGGTGCAGCTCGCAAAGCACTTCGGGGCGGAGGTCACCGGCGTGTGCAGCACCGCGAACCTGGGGCTGGTGAAGTCGCTGGGGGCCGACACCGACATTGATTACACCAAGGAGGATTTCGCCAAGGGCGGCGAGGACTACGACATCCTCTTCGACGCCGTGGGCAAGACGTCGTTCTCGCGCTGCAAGGGCTCGTTGAAAGAAGGTGGCGTGTTGCTCTCGACCCAGGTCGCGCTGCCGATCCTTTTTCAGAGCGTCTGGACGTCGATCGTGGGCGGCAAGAGAGCGGTCTGCGCGACGTCGATCGAGAAGAACGAGGCCCTGGTCCTCATGAGAGAGCTCATCGAGGCGGGGAAGCTGAAGCCGGTCATCGACAGGTGTTATCCGCTGGAGCAGATCGCCGAGGCGCACCGGTGCGTCGACACGGGACGCAAGAGGGGGAGCGTCGCCATCACGGTGGCGTCCGAGGACCGAGCCTGACTTCGCCCCGAGGAGCGGACCCCGGAGTTAAAGCTGCGCGGCTTCCTGGCCTCACAAGCGGAGCACCAGGCAGGCCGCCGAGGTCGGGCAGGCCCCGGCGAACTCCGGGGAGGCGGCGAGGTCGGCTGGAACCACCTCGCGCGGCGTCGAGGCGAAGCCGAGCGCCCGGAAATAGTCCGCAGCGGTCGTGGTCAGCAGGTAGACGGCCTCGAGCGACTCCACCCGCGCCGCATCGATGCGGTTGGCGACGAGAGCCCGGCCGAACCCTTGCCCGTGAAGCGTCCGCGCCACGGCCACGGAGCGTAGCAGGCCAACTCGCCCGTACGTCTCGAGCCCAGCTACGCCGACGAGCCCCAGGCTGCGCCGGATGACGACGTACGCGGCGGGGAACTGGTCGAGCAGGCCAGCCGTCGGCAGCTCCGCGCGGACAAGGAGCCCCCGAACCACGTCGAGATCGCCCGACGCAGCCGGCTCGATCTTCGCGTCGCTCAACTCCACGCCTCAGCCGCGATGAGCGCCTCGACGCGCGCCTTCACCTCGTCGCGAATGGCACGGACGCGCTCCAGCGGCTTTCCCTTCGGATCCTCCAATGGCCAGTCGTCGCGTCGCACGCCTGGGACGGTCGGACAAGCTTCGCCGCAGCCCATCGTGATCAGCATGTACGCGTCCGCTGCGAGCGCGTGCGTCAGCTTCTGCGGCGTCGACTCCGACAGGTCGATCCCGACCTGGTGCATCACCTCGCGCACCTCGGGGTGAACGCGCGAGCCGGGCTCGGTGCCGGCGGAGATGGCGTGCGCCTGCGAGGGGTTGACCAAGGCGTTGAACCATGCTGCGGCCACTTGCGATCGGCCCGCATTGTGGATGCAGGCAAAGAGGATCAGCTTCGGTGTGGTTGTCATGACGTGCGGGCCTCTTCCCGTGGAACGACGACATCGGATGCGCGCTGGGGCAGGTTTGGCACCAGCCAGCGGAAGAACACTGTCGCGGCCGCAGCGCCGGCGACCTGGGCGACGATGAAACCTGGGGTGTCGATAGGACGGATGCCGGCGAACGTGTCGGTCGCGGCGCGGGCGACGGTGACCGCAGGGTTCGCGAACGAAGTCGATGAAGTGAACCAGTATGCGGCGGTGATATACGCACCCACGGCGAGCGGCACCGCCTCGGAGCGCCGACGCGAGCATCCCCAGATCACCGCAAGCAGGCCGAACGTCGCGACAAACTCGCTGAACCACTGCGACAGCCCTGTACGGACGTGCCTCGACACGGAGAAGACCGGCAAATCGAACATCGTGTCTGCTGCGGCGACCCCAGCGAACGCGCCGGCGACCTGGGCGAGCACGTACGGTGGCACCTCGCGCCAAGGAAGGCCGCCCTGCGAAGCGTCAGCCACAGTCACCACTGGGTTGAAGTGCGCGCCGGAGATGGGCCCCAGGGTCAGGATGAGAGCGACCAGCGCAGCGCCTGTGGCGATCGCGTTCGCGAGCAGCGCCATGGCTGCGTTGCCACCGGCCAAGCCCTCCGCCATGATCCCCGACCCGACCACCGTCGCGAGAAGGAGGGCCGTCCCGAGCGCTTCGGCGACGGCCCTTCGGGTGAGATCAGCGCGCTGCATCGCCGAGCTTCGCGGGCGCGCAGCAGCCAGGCGCGCAGCACGCCGCCTCGCTCTTCGCAGGCTCGCTCTTCGCAGGCTGGCTTCCCATCACGTCCGCGTCGCCCTTCACCACGAACACCTCCCACGAGTTGCCGTCGGGGTCCTCGATCCAGACCTTGTCCTGCACCGCGTAGCAACACGCGGTGTTCTCCTCCGTGAAGGTCTTGAGCTCGGCCGCCTCGAAGGCGCGCTTGGCCTCGAGCACGTCGTCGGTGCTCGCGACCTGGATGCCGAAATGGCTCGCGTTCACGCCCGTGCGCGGCGCCTCTTGCATCGTCAGGTTGAGGGCAGGCGACGCAAGGTCGAACTTGGCGTAGCCAGGTCGACGCTTCGCGGCGCGCACACCGAATGCCTTCTCGTAGAACGCGACCGAGGCATCGATGTTGGAGATGTTCAGCGAAACGTGAGGCTTGAGGACGTTCATCTCGGGTACTCCTTCCAAATTTTTAGAAATAGTGGAGAAAAAAATTAGCAGCAACCCTTCCCGCGCTTGCAGCAGTCCTCCCAGATGTAGTCCGTGAGGCCGCGAAGCGCCGCGTAGTCGGCGCTGTAGTAGTGGAACGTTCCTTCTCCGCGCGTCCTTAGAACGCCGGCGTCGACGAGCCGCTTCAGGTGATGGCTCAGCGTGGATGCAGGCGTGTGCATGTGCGCCTGGATCTCGCCTGCGGATGCGCCGTCGGCGCCGGCTTGCACCACGAAGCGCAGAACCGCGAGGCGGACGGGGTGACCGAGCGCGGCCAGTTGTTCAGCGTGACGCGCCAGTGTCGAGGGCACGCACTACTTCTACGGATCTAGAAGTACTGGCGCAAGGGGGTTCTTCCAAAAAAATCGAAGCAGTCGACGCGGCCGTTCGGACCGCGCCCTGCGCGGTGTTCGTCCGGATCGAGGGAACCCCAGCGCGCGATGACGAGGCCTTTTCGGTGGTCATGGGCTCGGCTGGGCAGTCGAGCCGCCTGAGCTCTCCGCGCCGCGCCCACGTCCCTGGACGGCGCAGCGGGCCGTCTGTCGAGGGCGAACCCGAGGACTTCCCGCCATACAGCATTTAAGTGAAGTTCCTCAGCGCGAGTGATATCACCACCCCGGACGGCCGACCTCGTGGAGAACGAACCATGACGACCACCCGAGAGATCCTCGATTTCTACACGCGCCCGGCGGCGATGACGTCCGGCGGCGCGCACGCGCCCCGGTTCGACGAGCTGCCGGGCGACGTGGCCTCGCTCGTGCGCGTCGTGCAAGGCCTCTTGCTGCACGTGCACTGGGCGCAGGCCTACGGCGTGGAGCTCTCGGACGAGCGCCGCGGCGAGTCCCACCTCCGCCCGACGGACCGAATGCTGGATCGCCTCCTCGCCCACGACGATCGGCCGCTCTCCGCCGCCCGGCCGCTCGACACGCGCCTCGTCGGCTCCTGCCGTGACTTCACGGTTCTCCTGGTGGCCTTTCTGCGCGCCAAGGGGATCCCTGCCCGCGCCCGCTGCGGCTTCGGCGGCTATTTCCACGCCGGCGACTTCGTGGACCACTGGGTCTGCGAGCACTGGAACGCCGCCGAGGCGCGCTGGGTCCTCGTCGACGCGCAGATCGACGACGTTCAGCGGACGGCGCTGAAGCCCGACTTCGATGTGCTCGACGTGCCGCGCCACCGCTTCGTGGTGGCGGGCGACGCCTGGGCGCAGTGCCGCGCCGGGGAGGCCGATCCGTCGAAGTTCGGGATGTTCGATATGCGCGGGCTCTGGTTCATCAGCGGCAACGTCCTGCGCGATCTCGCGGCGCTCAACAACATGGAGATGCTGCCGTGGGACGACTGGGGTGCGATGATCGGACCCGACGAGCCGCTGCGGGACGACCAGCTGGCGCTGTTCGACCGGCTCGCGGCGATCACCCGCTCGCCCGACGCGCGCTTCGCCGAGCTGCGCCAGCTCTACGAGGGCGACGAGCGCCTGCGGGTGCCGGCGGTCGTCTTCAACGCCGTGCTCAACCGTCAGGACAACGCTCTGACCTGACCTGCGTCGAGCCCCGCCGCCGGGCACCTCTCGTACGGGCGCGCCGCGCTCCGGCTACCCGTGGCGGCTTGGAAAATCCCCCACGGCGGCCTCGCGCGCCCTGACCGCGCTCCGGAAGGCGGCGTAACTCCAGCTCAGATCGCTCACGCTGCATTCGTACCCGTTGTCGCGATCGAACTGCTCGCTCAGCTGGAGGCGATCGGAGTGGTAGATCACCGCCTCGAGCATCCTGTCGCCCGCGTCGATCAGCTTCGCCGCGATGTCTGGATCGGCGGGATCGCTCACGCCCACCTGCGCGAAGAACTTCTGCGTCGTGGCGTTCACGAGCACGGCGCCGGGGGAGCTCTTGATCTTCGCCGCGAGCATGAAGTAGAGCTCCGCGAAGTTGCACGTCGTGAGCGCCCACGGGTGACCGGCGTCCGGACCGTGATCCGACAGGTTGCCGTCGTACGTATCCTCGGGGTACCGCCCGATCATCGGCCCCCTGCTCCGAGGCAGCGCCCGATCGGCGTCGTTGATGCGGTACCGCCGCTCGCCCTGGGCGAACGCCTCGCGCACCAGCGCGGCCGTCGAGAGCAGCACCGGGTCCGCGCAGTTCGTCGAGCCGTAGACGGCCGACATGACGATATCCACGTTGAGCGTCGCTCCCCTGCCTTCGGCGGGCCTGCCGTTCGGGCCCGTGATGGACGCGTAGTACGGCTGCCCGTCGTACGTGCCCTGGTGCGTCGCCATCTGGCTGCCCAGCCACTCTGCGGCCGCCCACATGTCGTTGATGTACGGAGAGAGCCCGTGCTCGTCGGCGCGGCTGATCAGCGAGAGGAACGCCTTTCGCTGCACGGAGCGGGCATAGAAGCTGAACCCGGCCGTCTCCTCCCAGAGGTTGTGCGTCTGCTCCTTGTAGGCCGAGAGGAGGTACCGGGTGTCCTTCTCGATGATGGACCTGGCCGTGGCGAGCGCCTGCAGCGAGAGCCGATCCTCGATGGCGAGCAGGGACAGGATGCGGTGCGCCGGGCCATCCGTCTGCGAGGTCCAGTTGTCGCGCACGGTGCCGTCGATGTGGAAGCACGCCAGCGCGAACCTGCTCGCTCGCTCGGCGTTCTCCTGGCACAGCGCCGAGAACATCGTGTAATCCTCGCAGAGGGTCCGCGCCGTGAAGACCGGGTTGTCGAGCGCCTCCGGAATGCAGATGGCCGCGTCCCGGATCCAGTGGTGCACATAGTCCTGGTCGGTCTGACCCCTGTCGTCCGGCAGGGACGGGGACGCGAGCACACACCCCTTGACGGACTGCATCGCGCCCTTGCTGAAGACCCAGGTCCCCGTCGCGATGTTCCGCAGGAGGAGCACTTGCATGTACTTGCTGATCGCGTCGAACGACACGGACGAGACGTCGACGCTCGTGCTCAGGTAACCGAATGAACTGGCCATGGGACCCCCTCGTGGTTTGTTCCTTTATAGCGGGGCGCCGATCCGTGCGCTACGCGCGATCGCGGCGACGTGGTGTGGGAGGCCCTGCTCGAACGCCGTCTTGTTGCTATCCGTTCGCATGCTCGGGCACGGGGCTTGCCCCTGGCGTGCAGGGATGCCGCGCGCGCAGCGACGCCACCACCGGTGGCGCCGGCGCGTCGAGAGCAGCCGTGCGGCGGTCGCGCGCCGCGTCACGCGGCCAGCGGAGCGTCGCGGCGTTGTCGCCTGGTCTCCTCTGAACGTCGCGCTCCGCGAGCGGCCCCGGCCGCCCGCCGCGCGGTACCGCGTTCGCCGGGCCGTCGCGGGCGACGCCGATCCCGGGATGTTCGCCGTTGCGAACAATCCGCCCCGCCGCGCACAGTGGGCGCATGGTCGACCCGCTCTTCGACGATCTGCCCGCCCTGCTGTGCTTCGCGCGCGTCGTGGAGCGCCGCTCGTTCACCGCGGCCGCGGCGGAGCTCGGGGTGTCGAAGTCGATGGTGAGCACCCGGGTCGCGCGCCTGGAGGAACGCCTCGGCGAGCGCCTGCTCGTGCGCACCACGCGCAAGCTCACCGTCACGGACGCCGGCATGAACCTCTATGCGCGCTGCGCGCGTGTGCTCGAGGAGGCCGCGGCCGCGGTGCGGGGCGCGTCCGACGCCGACCGGGGCCGCATCCGGCTCAACGCGCCGGTCAGCTTCGCGCAGATGTACCTGGCGGAGCCGCTCGCGCGGTTCCTCCGGGCGAGCCCGGGCGCGCACGTCGAGCTCATGCTGAACGACCGGCTCGTCGACCTGGTGGAGGAGCGCGTCGACCTGGCCATCCGGATCACGAAGCTCAAGGACTCGAGCCTTGTCGCGCGCCAGCTCGCCACGACGGCGCTGCACGTGGTCGGCGCGCCGGGTTACCTCGAGCGGCGGGGGCGGCCCGAGCAGCCGGGGGATCTCCTGCGCCACGACTGCCTGCGCTACCTCCACCTGCGCGTCGAGGACGAGTGGCGCTTCTACGGGGCCGGCGGGCGCATCTCCGTCCCCGTCTCCGGCCCGCTGACGGCGAGCAACGGGACGGCGCTCCGAGAGGCGGCCGTGTCCGGGATCGGCCTCGCGGTGCTGCCGCGCTTCATGGTCGACGAGGATCTCGCGGCCGGGCGCCTGGTCACGCTGCTCGACGCGTTCGCGCCCCGGCCGATGGGCATCTACGCGGTGCACGCGGCCGGCCGGCGCCCGCCCGCGCGGGTGCGGCGGCTCGTCGAGCACCTGGCGGCCGCATTCCGCGGGATCTCGTGGGCGTAGCGGCAGATCGTTCTCTCCGGAGAACAATTCGTTCCCGGGCGCGCTCTACCGTGGCGCGGCGCCGGGGCTTACTCCTCGGGTCATGGAGGCATCACCCATGAACCGTGTCGAAACGATCCTCTCCGTTCCCCGCTCGGCCGAGCTGGCCGCGCTGATGTTGCGCCTCGGGCTGGGCGCCGTGTTCCTGGCGCACGCGATCGCCAAGCCGCTCGTGTTCACGTTGCCGGGCACCGTCGCGTTCTTCGCGGCGAGCGGCTTCCCGGGCTGGACGGCGTATCCGGTGTTTCTCGCGGAGCTGCTCGGCGGCGCGGCGCTCCTCGCCGGGCTCAGGACGCGCCTTGTCTCGCTCTTGCTCCTGCCGGTGATGATCGGCGCGCTGCTCGTGCACCTGCCGAACGGCTGGATGTTCGCCGGCCAGGGGGGCGGCTGGGAGTACGTCGCCTTCCTGATGATCGCGCTCGGCGCGCAGGCCCTCCTCGGCGACGGCGCGTTCGCCGTGAGCCGGCTGCAGCGCGGCTAGCGCCTCGCCGCGCAGGGTCGAGAAGGGCCGCGCGATCTGCGCGGCGGCTCGCGCCGCGTCACGGCAAGTTGGCGTCCATCCACGCGAGTCGGGCCCGCAGGAAGTCGCGCATGCCCTGCAGCTGCCCCTCCCACGTCGGCGCCGTGGGGCCGCCGAGGAAACCCTCGCTCGACTCGATGACGCTCGACACCGGCCACTTGGCGAAGTCGCGGACCACGGCCTGCGAGAGCGGCGCGCTCAGCTCGTTCATGCGCTGCTCGATCGCGGCGTCGGACAGGTGCGTCTGGCGAAGCGCCGTGTAGCGCGCCTTCACCTGCGCCATGAAGCTCGGATCCGCGGTGAGCTTCTGGTACCAGTTGTTGACGTTCCTCGTGCCGCTGAAGCGCCAGCCGGTGTCGTTCTCCGATTGCGGCGTCGCGCTCTGGGCGCCCACCCCGCCGAGCGCGAAGTTGTAGTCCCACAGCGGCCCGGCCTTGAGCTTCTGATCGCGATCCTTGAAGTAATACGCGCTCCGCACGTAAGCGTCCACGTTGAGCGTCAGCTCGCTGATGATCAGGTAATCGATGAACGACGGCACGTCGATGTACGACGCGTAATCGCCGATCGGCGTCTGGTGGATGCTGTCGTGGAACTGCTGGATGTACTGCGTCAGCCAGGTCGTCTGCTCGTCGTTCAGGGGGTCGGGATCCACGACCTCGAGATCGATCCAGCACGTGCCGCCCTCGCCGGGGCGGGGACCCCCGCCGCCGCCGAAGCTGAACGACGGGAGGGGATCCGACCCGGTGCAGGTGAGCTTCGGCTCCTCGGCGGCCGCCTGGTCGAACTTGAAGATGTAGCCGCCGCTGATGTCCGGCAGTGCCCGGTCCGTCTCCTTGAGCTCCTTGAGATCGGTGCGGACCTTGTTGTTCTTGATGGTCTCCGAGATCCAGTAGATGCCCTGGTAATCCGCTTCGCCGACGACGCGCGCGTCGTAGTTCAGATAGACCTCGGCGAACTCGACGCGTGGCGCCTGGAGCCCCATGTCGCGGCCGAGGGTGAAGGTGAACGGATTGCGGATCAACGTGCGGTCGTAGTAGGGAGGGATCAGCGCCCAGTCCGAGTCGGCGGGCATGCCCAGCACCGGGTAGTCGAGGTCCTTGTCGTCGTTGCCCCACAGCTCGAGCTTGTACGGTGTTTGCGGGAAGTTCTGCGACGACTGACCGCGCACGTGGTACCCGCCGCGCATCGCCATCGTGGGCAGCGAGGCGATCGACGCGACGCCGTTGACCGGCTCCCAGATCATCACCGCCGCGTCGAAGTAGACCTCCTTGTCGGTCGGCTTGCCCATGCCGTAACCGTCCATGATCACGATGGGAAGATCGGAGGTCGCGTCGAAGGTGCGCGCGATGTAGAGGCCTGTGCTCACCGCGCCGCTCGCGGCGCCTCCAACGAACGTTTGCGCGCGGACCTGCGTCGTTTCAGTGAGGGTCACGGGCTCGCCCGTGTACAACGTGGAGGACGCGGTCGGCAGCAGCCCGTCCAGCGTGTAGCGGATCTCTGCCCCCTCGATCGCGGTGGACATCCCCACCTGGATCTGATCTCTGAACGTCTGGCTAGGCGTGGAGAACGACACATCCCCGATCAGGGACGGGGGCGGCGCCGCGGTGCCGTTGCCGTCGCCAGCCGGTTCCTGGCCCTGGCCGCAAGCAACGCTCAGAGAGATCAGGGCGAGCGAGATGGAGCGGTGAAACCGGGCAAAGCGCCCTCGTTTAACCATGGTATGATTTTCCACTGCGACCTCATTCAGAGTTCAAGGATTCTCCATTCTACTGACACACAGGGCTGCAGCGCTATCCGTTTCGGGCGCGGCGACTCGAGCTGCCTCGTGCCTCTCGGCGGGGAGCAGCTCACACCTTGTAAGACGGCGCGTGTGAACGTAGATCACGGGGTAAAGGCGGCGCCAGCTGGGATTGGAATGGTGGCATGGTCGCGTGGGCAGGACGACCTCGCCGCCGAGACGCTCTTCTCCACGCTGACCAACGTGAGCTTCGACCCCGAGGCGCTCCTCGAGCTCTGCCTGGAGTGCGGCCAGGTGAACCTCCTTGTGATGAGGATGCTCGACGAGGGCCACCGCATGCGCTTCGGCGAGCCGCAGCCGGCGATGGTCCGGGAAGGCACCGTGGCGGGGCCGGGGATCCTCGTCTCGGGGCACGATCTCTCGGACCTCGCCGAGCTGCTCCGGCAGTGCGAGGGGACGGGCGTGAGGGTGTACACCCACGGCGAGCTGCTGCCGGCGCACGCGTATCCGGAGCTCGCGGGCCACCCGAACCTCGTCGGCCACTACGGCTCCGCGTGGCAGCACCAGAAGGTCGAGTTCCTGGCGTTCTCCGGGCCGATCCTGATGACCTCGAACTGCGTGCTCCTCCCGAAGGAGGCCTACCGGGCAGTGCAACGACGCCTACGGCGCCCTCCGCGTGGCCGGCGCGCTCGCCCAGGCGCTCGGCTGCGGGGTGAACCAGCTGCCCCTGACGCTTGTGCTCTCGTGGCTCGAGCAGAAGGCCGTGGCGGTGCTCCTGACCCTGCTCAGCCTGGGCGTGAAGGGCATCGTGCTCGGGCCGCGCCTGCCGGCGTTCCTCTCGCCGAACGTGCTGCGGCTGCTGCACAGCGCTACGATCTCCGGCTGACCGGCAGGGCGCCGTCGATGGACCTGCTGCAGCTCCACCGGGCGCCCGCGAGCGCCTGAGCGCCTGTGCGCGGGGTTGCCCGCGGCGCGCCCGCCGTCTGTTGGCTCAGTGCGATGTCGTGTACTTGAACTCGAGGATCGCCCCCGGGTTGTCCAGGACCGTCGTGACGCCGCCGGTCGGTCCGCTCGTGTTCCCCGTGGTGTCCGTGATGATGTAGAAGGTCTTGCGGTCCGGGCTCATCGCGAGATCGCGGTACCGGTTCGTGGTCTGGAAGAGGACGACCGGCTCGCCCTGCACGGTCTTCCCGTTCGGGCTCAGCTTCACCTGGTACACGGCGCCCTTCTTGAGGGAGGTCATCAGGAGAGAGTGATCCCACCCGCGGATGCCGTGCCCGGCAGGGTAGTAGTGGAGCGAGGAGGGCGCGATCGTCGGCCAGCAGATGTACTGGCTGAAGCCGCACGCCCAGTCGAAGAAGACGTAGTCGCTCGGGACGGTGTAGAAGGTGAGGAGCGGCTCCTTGAAGTCCGGATGGCTGAAGGCGCTCTCCAGCTGCCGCGGCACGGACTCGGGAGGAGCCCAGTCGCTCCAGAAGAGCTCGTTGCACGGCGTCGGGCTCGAGGCCGACCAGTTGTCGTACGTGTACGCCTGGTCGTCCTGGTAGCCGGCGACGTACGGCCAGCCATAGTTGTTGCCGGCCTGGATGAGGTTCAGCTCGTCGTCGCTCTTCGGCCCGTGCTCGTTCGCGTAGAGCTTGCCGCCCCGCCCGAACGTGAGGCCCTGCGCGTTGCGATGGCCGTACGAGTAGATATGGCTGCGGACCCCGTCGATCTCCGGGTTGTCCTTCGGGATCGAGCCATCGACGTTCAAGCGCAGGATCTTGCCGACGTATTTCTGCCAGTCCTGCGCCGCGACCTCGGCCGCCGTCGGCAGCTCCTGCGCGCGGTTCGGGTTGCACATCCTGGCGAACTGGTTGTTCCCCTGATCCCCGATGGTGTAATAGAGCTTCCCATCGGGCCCGAACAGGAGCCGCGCGGAGTTGTGATCGTCGCTCCCCGGCAGGCCCGTGATGACGTCGACAGGGCTCCCGAGGGTCTCGGTCACCCGGTTGTACGTGTAGCGGCGGATCTTCGTCCTGCGGTCCACCGCTGGATCTGCCGCGACGTTGTAGGTGAAGGACACGTACACGTAGTCCTTCCCTTTGTGCTTGAGCAGATCCGGGTGCAGCGCCAGGGCCAGCAGCCCGTCCTGACCTCCCGACTGGAACGCCTCCGGGATGGTGATCGCGGTCTTCTGAAGGCCGTCCTCCGGCCTCACGCGCACGACCCGCTTCCCTGTGCGCTCGGTGAGCCACAGATAGTCATCCGGTCCCCAGACGATCCGCATCGGAAACGAGAGATCCCGTACGATTTCGCGCGACGTGAAGGTCGGCTCCTCGCCGGAGCACACCTCATCGGCATCCCCGGCGTCACCGGGATCCTCGGCCTCCTCGGCGACGATGGCCTGAGCATCGGATTCGAGCGGCTCGTCCGGGGGACCCGCCTGGCCACATCCGGTGAGGCTCCACGAAGCCGTGGTGAGCAAACCAACTTGAGCCAGAACAACAGCCAGCTTGCGTGAGATAAAGGGCGACATAGGACTACCTCCCTGTCTCGATCAAGGGACTTTCACGTGTCGGTGCTGACCAGATCCCACCGCGCCATGGCGTGTCGGACGCGCTGGGAAAATCTCGGCATACAACCGGGGATTGCGAGACATCCGGTAGGGCCCTCCCCGATTAGAGTAAGGCCTTTACTATAGCAAATGTGGAGCTCGCTCGCACTGACAACGTTGATTTGCGATGTCGGTGGATGACATTGTGCGTGAACGAGCCACTGTGTCGTTCCTGGCGCGGACATGGCTTCTCCGGTCGGCTCGAAGCCCAGCGGGAGGCGCCACCGCGCGTTGCGGCGAGCGTCGGGGCGATCCATCGCTGACAGCGCGTGGCGCGGCGGAGGTGCTCTTACGAGACGAAGGCGAGCCGCCGGGACGCCGAGGAGCGCGCCCTGCTCGCTCTCGTGGCGTTGCTTGCGCCTCGGCGGCCTTCGTGTCCGGGTCGCCGTGCCAGGACGGCCGAGCGTCGCAGCGCGGCCGAACTCGCGATGTCGCGTGTCGCGCAGCGCTCGAAGGAGCGCTGGATCTCGGTGGGGTTACTTCGTCGGCGCCGGCTCTGCGGACACGTCGAGCTTCTCGATCGAGCGCGGGGTCCCGAAGCCGGGCCCGCCGAGCGCGGTCTCGACCTTCAGATACACGCCCTGATGCCCGGAGGAGCGCGCGGCGTCGAGGAGGACGTCATTGCGGTAGAGCGTCACGACCAGCCCCGCGACGACCGACAGCGCGAGCGTCAGGCGCTGCGCCCGGCCCGTGTCGCGCGCGCGGGGCGCAGCGTAGGGCGACTCGTTCAGCAACACCTGCTCCCGCACCTCCGGCATCCACGGCGGCGAGGTGGGCCGAGACGCCGCGAGCATCGCCGCAGGCGGCGCCTGCACCTCGGTCCGCGTCACGAGGTGAGGCGAGCTGTCGTCCAGCGCTCCGATCGGCATCGTGGAGAACATGTTCGACGCCACAGGCGTCGGATGGTCGGAGTCCATGCTCCGCCGCGCAGGGGCGCGCGGGGGCGGCGGAGGCGGGCCCCGGCGCGCCGTGCTCGGCGGAGGACCCTGGACCTGCGCCGGCTCGGGGGGCGTCGGCTCGATTCCCGCCACGACGCCGAGCGGCTGCCAGGCGGCCATCCCGGGGCGCCATATCTTCGTCGTCTCGTCGATCACGTCGAGACGGAACAGATCGTCGAGCTTGTCCAACGTGAGCACCTTGATGTCGTCAGGCGCGATCGCGACATGCCAGAGACTCTCGCGATCATCGGTTGCCGGAACGGGCGGCGCCGGGCGCCTGGCCGGAAGGGGCGGCGGTTTCATACAAAGTCCTCCCTTGCGTCCCCGAGGATGCCACGGCGCGAGCGCACCGTACACACCGACATGAGGCCCCCGCGTGCTTTCGAGACGGTGCGGATTTTTGCAATGAGTGAGGTGTGACCCGTCGCGCTGGCGGGATCCTCGCCATGTCGGTATTCTCGCCGGCGATGGCGGCGGAGCATGGAGGCAGTCATGAACATCGCGGATGAGGCGATCGCGGCCGGCAACAGCGCTGGATCGTCCAGCTTCCGACGCTGGATGCGCGTGATGCCGGCGCTCCTCCTCGTCGCGGCCGCCGCGTTCGTGGCGGCATATTACGTCCCGCTTCACCGCGCTCACGTGCTCTTGCTGGAGGAGCAGCGGAAGTCGACCCAGAGGGCCAAAGAGCTCGAACAGACGCTGAGCCAGGTGCGCGGGGAGCTCCAGGCGAAGACGGCGCAGATCGAGAAGGGCGAGGCGGAGCGGCAGCAGACCGAGGCCGCGAAGAAGTCGGGCGTCGAGCGGATCGGGCAGATCAAGGCGGAGCTCGCGGGGAAGCTCGACAAGCACGTCAAGAAAGGGGTCGCGGCGGTCGCGGTCGCGGAGGGACAGGCGTTCGTCGCGCTCTCGGAGGGCGCGGTGTTCCTCCCCAACACGGTCGACGTGAGCCCGCAGGGGCAAGCCCTCCTGTGCCAGGTCTCGGGCGCGCTGTCCTCGAGCGGCGGCGGCCAGGCGGCGCTGCGCGTCGGCGCGGTCAGCGGTCCTCCGGCCTCGGTGCCGGCCCCCTTGCAGGCCGCCTATCCGACGCCGTGGGAGCTCTCCGCGGTCCGGGCGGCGACCGTCACGCAGACGCTCCAGGACAAGTGCGCGGTGGCAGGGGCCCGGCTGTCGGCGGTCGGGTACGCCGAGCACGACCCCGCGGCCGCCGCGCTCGGGGAGACCAAGCTGCCTCCGGGGCGCGTCGAGATCTCCGTCGCGCTGCCGGCGGCCTCCGCGGACAAGTGACGGTCGCGACGGCGCTGGACGTGCGCGCCGTCACGCGCCCCCCAGGCTGGCCGCGATGATCCGGCGCAGCTCCTCCTCGACGAACCGCTGCTTCGACAGCACCGCCCGCACGCCGAGCCCGCGCAGCGCGGCCTCGCTCTGCTCCTGCGCCGCCGTCGTCAGCACCACGACCGGCACCCGGGCGAGCCCGGGCGAGCGCCTGAGCTCAGCCACCATCTCCAGGCCGCTCATGTAGGGCATCTCCAGGTCGGTCAGCACCACGTCGGGCGGCGCCGCCCGCGCCCGCGCGAGCCCCTCCCGCCCGTCGCTCGCCTCCTCCACGCGCAGGCCCATCGACCGCAGGATGCCGCAGAGCAGCTCCCGCGCGACGGGCGCGTCCTCCACGACCAGCGCGAGCGGCTCCCGCTTCTGCTCGGCGGCGGCGGTGAAGGGCGCGTCCCGCGGCGCCTGCCGGGCGTACGTGAACAGCCGCTCCACGTCGAGGAGCAGCATCGCCTCGCCGTCCGCCGTCGGCGCCACCCCGCGCACGAGCGGCGAGGTGAGGGGCATCTCCTCCGAGCGCACGAGCGCGACCAGCCGAGGGTTCTCGTAGCCGTCCACGCTCACCGCGAACAGGCCCGCGGCGTGGTGCAGCACGAGCGCCGCGTCCCCGGGCTCGGGCAGGCCTCCGTCGCCGAGCACCGCCCCGAGCGCGTACAGCGGCGCGAGCTCCGCGCCGGCGCCGCTGGTCAGGCGCACGCGCGGCCCGTCGGGGGCGCGCAGGAGCTCCTCGTCCTCCAGCAGCACGACGGAGTGCACGGCGTGCGTCGGCACCGCGCACCGGAAGCGCCCGCTGGAGATGGGGACCACCTCCTCGCCGTGCAGGTTCTTCGGCACCACGAGCACGATCGTCGTGCCGAGCCCGGGCTTCGAGTCGACCCGTACCTGCCCGCCCAGCGCGCCGATCTCGCGCGCCACGATGTCGAGCCCGACGCCCCGGCCCGAGATCGCGCCGACGCTGCGGCTCGTCGTGAGCCCGTGCGCGAACAGGTACGGGATGAGCTCGGCGTCGTCGAGGGTCGAGGCGCCCGGGACCGACGGCGCGAGCACCTCGCGCAGGCGGGCGAAGTCGACCCCGCCGCCGTCGTCCTTCACCTCGACCCGCACGGCGGCGTCGGTCTGGACAACGGTCACCGCCACCGTCCCGCGCGCGGGCTTGCCGCGGCGCGCCCGGACGTCCGCCGGCTCGATCCCGTGGTCGATGGCGTTGCGCACGAGGTGCAGCAGCGCCGGCTCGAGGCGGCGCTCCACGGCCGCGTCGAGCAGCCCCGTCCCCTCGACCCGCGCCTCGACGTCCTTGCCCAGCATGCGCGCCGCGCTCCGGGCGGCGAGCGACACCTGGTTCAGCAGGCGCTCGGTGCGCACGACCGACGCCCTCCGGACCACCTCGTCGAGCTCGCCGAGCGCGCGCCCCGCCGCGAACTCGTTGCTGGACCAGTCCGCCCGGACGGCGCTCAGGAGGCGCTCGATCTCCGCGCCATAGCCGAGCGTCTTCGCTATGCGCTCGGCAAATCGATCCACATCCGCGCCGCGGGGGTCGATCTCGACGAGCAACGCGCGGAGCATGCGCTGGGACTCGCGGAGCCGCCGCTGGATGACCTCCCGCTCGCCGTGGAGCCGCTGGAGCTCCTGCAAGAGCGCCCCGACGGCCTCGGCGTCGAGGGCCGCGCGGGCGGTCGGCTGGGCGGGGTCGGGCGGCGCGTCGGGCTGGTCCAGCCGCGGCGGCAGGACGCTCTCGTGCACGGAATCAGGCGCCGATACGAGCGGCGGCGCGAGCTCGCCGTCGGGCGGGCCGCCGCCGCCGAGCTCCGCGCGCGCAGCGCGGAGGGTCTCCTTCACGATCTCGAGCTCGGGCGCGGCCTCGTCGCCGGGGCTCGTCGACAGGAGGCCTAGCCCCTCCAGCGCGCCGAGGAGGCTGTCGCCGGTGAGCTGCGTGGGGCGCGCGCCGCCCCGCACCGCGTCGATGACGTCCTCCGCCAGCTCGGCCAGGTCGCCGCACGCGGCGAGCTCCAGCATGTGCGCCTCGCCCTTCAGCGTGTGCAGGAGCCGGCGCAGCACCTGCAGGTTGCCGCTCTGGCCCTGCTCGTAGCCGAGCCACAGGTCCGTCGCCTGGGCCACGCGGTCCGGCATGGTCCGGTGGAACGCGGCGACGAGATCAGCCCGGCTCCTCATCCGCGTCCGCCTCCGCGCTCTCGGGCTTGCCGGCCCTCGCCCCCAGCGGCTTGACCCGGAAGGCCTTCGCCGTCGTCTTGAGCACGTGCGACAGCTGGAGCAGCGACTCGGCCGAGCGCGTCGCGGCCACGCTGCTCGTCAGCGTGTCGTTCACCGCCCCGACGATGTTGACGATCGCCGTCTTGACCCGCGCCGTCCCCTCGCGCTGGTGGTCCACCGCGTCCGAGATCTGCGCGGCGGCCGCGGCCGTGTCGCGGGCCAGCTTGATCCCGTCCTCGGTCGCGAGCACGGACGCGTGGGAGGCCGCGTGCATGTTCGCCACGAGCCTCCGGATGTCGCGCACCGAGTCCATGACGTGCTCGGACAGGCGGCGCATCTCGGCGGCCACGAGCGAGAACCCGCGCCCCACCTCGCCGGCCTTCGTGCCCTCGAGCGCGGCGTTGAGCGCGAGCAGGTCCGACTTGTCGGCGATGCTCTGGATCAAGGACAGGATCTCGCCGATGCGGTCCGAGTGGGAGCTGACGAGGCGCGTCTGCTCCGCCGTGTGCTGGACGCTGACGAGGCTCCGCTGCGCCGTCTCGTGCACGGTGGCCGCGTCCTTCGCGATGTGATCCGCGCTGGCGGTCAGGGCCTCGACGGTCCGCCGGATCTCCTCGAGCGCCGCGTTCTGCTGGCTCGCGCTCGTCTCCTGCTCGCGCACCGACGAGAACATGCCGGCGGCGGCCGACGCGACCTCCGCCGAGGTGTTGCCGATCCGCGAGGCGAGCTCCTGGAGGCTCGTCACCATGGAGCGGAACGCGGCGAACAGCTCCCCGTCGCCGGTGATCTTGCACGTGAAATCGCCGCCCGCGACCCGCGCGGCCGTCTCCTGGAGCTCGCGCAGCTGGGTGTTCATCCGCTCGAACGCGCTGGCCATGTCCCCGAGCTCGTCGTCCGAGATCCTGAGGGACAGCCGGGCCGAGACGTCGCCGCGGGCGATCCGGTCCGCCGCCTCCTTGATGTGCGCCATCGAGCGCGTCATGCGCGCCGAGATGACCCAGGCGAGGCCCAGGCCGAGCAGCGCGATCCCCGCCGATTGCAGGGCGATGGTCCTGCGCGCGTCGGCGCGGCGCTCGGCGATCCGGTCGCTGCGCAGCCCGACGGCCAGCGTCCCGAGCTGGCGATCGCCGTTCCGCGACCGGATCGGGGCCTCGCTGACGACCACGCCGGCGTCGCCCCGGCCCCGCGCGCCCTCGGGCGCCTGCGCCGCGCCGATCGCGGCGATGCGCTGCCCCCTCGCGTCGTAGACCGACACCCAGCTCACCAGGGGATCGGTCATCGCGGTGCGCAGGGTGTCCGGGAAGGTCTCCGGCGGCTGCTCGAGGTCCATGGCCACGCCGATGGGCTCCTTCAGCATGGTGGCGAGGATCCCGGCGCGCTCGCGCAGCTCGGCCTCGCTCGCCCGCGCGGCGTGCTCGGGGATCAGCCACAGATCGAGCGCCGACAGCACGATGGCCACCGACGCGACGAGGGCGGCTATCTTCCAGCGGATAGAGCGAAAGTTGAGCATGGCGGGTGAGGGGCGGCGATGGCGGACGCTGAACGAGGGGCGCTGGATGGGCGATGGGAGATCGCGAGTCGTGAACCGTGAGCCGTGAACCTGCGAGCGGCGATGCGCGGTGTCCGGTGACGGACGTCGCGAGGGCCTCAGTCGACGATGCGGGCGAGCCGGAGGAGCTGCGGGTCGAAGCGGAGGCCGACGGCGTTGGCGTGCTTCACGTTCAGCAGGAGCTCGGGCTTCGCGCCCGAGAGCCCCACGGCGACGTCGCAGCCGCGCTTCGTGTCGTCGCCGTCGCCGCACACGATGATGCGGACGACGGCTCCCTCGCGCGACGGGATGTCCGGGATGGCCGCGGCGAGCCCCCGCGCCACATAGACCACCTCGGCGCCGGCGGCGCGCAGCGCCTCCTGCAGCTGGGCCCTTCCGCTGTACGTCACGCGCAGGACGGACGCCGGCCGCTTGGCCACGGTCGTCTTCGCGGCCAGCCTGGAGAGCACGGCCGCCATCGCGCTCGCGTCCTCCGCGCTCGCGCCTGACTCCGCCCCGACGACCGCGAGCACGGCCGTGCCCGCGCGGCTCGCGAACCCGCTCTCGTAGCCGATCGACCGCAGGAGGATGGCGCCCCGCAGCTCGTAGGGGACGGAGGCGGCAGAGCGGCTCTCGGTGCTCACGGTCGTGAAGAGCGCCGCGGCCATCAGCATTCGAATCGACGAGATCGGAGACACCATGTTCCGCTGGCGAGCTGTGTACGATCGCGGACGGATCCTCGACGAGCGTGGCATCAGGCGACCGCGGTCCCCACGTCAGCGTTCCTTGCCGGCGAGCCGCTTGACCAGGGCCGGCAGACGATCGAGGTGGCGCTTCGAGAGGACCGCGTCCGCCTGGACCTCCAGCTTCAGCTGTTCGAGCTCCCGCTCGGAGTGTCCGGACATCAGGATGACGCTGAGCTGCCCGAGCCGCTGGTTCTTCCGGAACAGGGTGAGCAGCCGGTCCCCACGGATGGTGGGCATGAAGACGTCGAGGACGACGATGCGCACCTGGTGCCGCACGATGGCCTGCGTCGCCCCGATGGGGGAGGGGAGCGCGAGCACCTGAAAACCGGAGGAGCGCAGCACGCGAGACACCTCTTCTCGGGCGATCTCGCTGTCGTCGATCACGAGCACAGGCGCGTTTGCCGGCGCGTTTGTCAGCGTGCTCGCCGGCGCGCTCGCCGGCGACCGCGACAGCGGAGCCGCGCTCGCCGGGGACGCCTCATCGGCCGAATCGAGCGGCGGTCTGGCCCTGGGCGCAGGTGATCGGGAGCTCGGAACGCTCATGGATTCGACCAGATGCCCTGAGCTTCGCGCGTCGCCACGAAGGGCCGAGGCGCAACGTCGGAAGCGTCGACCAGGTGGGTCACGTCGAGGAAGGTCACTGCTCCCTCGCTGGTGTCGACGACAGCGTTCGGCACGGGCTCCCCGAACACCTCGACCGCGGCGACACACCGCGTCTTGCCGGCGGGCAATCCCAGGTAGCCGCGCGCAGCGCGGCAGACGACGATGCGGAGCGGGGTAGCCGCCGGCTCCGCGAGGACGGGCGACACGATCACGATGATCCTCCCCCGGTCCTGGAGGATGCCCATCACCCCGGGGGCGGTGCGCGGCAGCGGCAAGGGGGCGCGCCACGCGATCACCTCTTCCACCTGCTGCGCCCTCAGCGCGAAAGTCACCGAGCCCATGTCGAAGAGCAGGAAATCGACAACGGCCCTCTCGCGCAGGCCCTTGTCCGGGGCGTCGTCGCGCAGATCGTGAACCTGGTTGATTGCTTCGGACAAGGTGTCCTCGATTTATCACAAGGGCAGACGCCGGGGAGGTGCATTCGTGTCGGGCTGCGCGGTGTCAGGAGATTTCTGACGTCGATTCTGCTGTCGCTGTCGTGCGCGCGGCGTTCGCGTGCGCGCCGCCTTCCCGCGCAGGCCGGCGGCGTCAGTAAGACGCCTCGACCGAGGCGCCCACGTAGGGGCGACCGGTGGTGATGATCAGCCGGTGCGAGTCGTAGGACGGTGGAGGGACCTTGTTGAAGGTGAGGTTCTTGCCGAACACGGAGACCCAGACGCGCTCGAGCGGCGAGAAGGATACAGCGGCGTCGAGGTTGAACGCCGATCGCGCCGCCATCCGATCTCTGGGCGGCAAATCGTCCGTGTCGTGGGCGGGCGCGTCCCTGGAGCCGTGGCTGTTCATGCCAGTCCGGAAGGTCGCGGCGAGCCCGGCGGTGAACCGGCTGGCGCTGTAGCTCAGGTGGCCTTTGACGAGGTGGATGGGGTAGTTGGCCCAGGTCTCGCCGTCCCAGTTGGTCAGGATGTTGAGGTCGCTCTCGGGGCCGAACGGCTTCGACACGCTGTACCAGAGGTCCCCCGCGAACCCGCCGCCGAGGTCGCCGATCGCGCCGATCTCGCCGCCGAGGGCGTCGACGTCCGCGGTGCTGTTCGAGAAGCTGCCCCACCAGCCGCCCGCGGACGGGTGCCTGGGGTTGTGGGCCACGTGGTCCTCGAAGTCCTCGGGCCGCACCTGATCCCACGACACCCAGCCGAGGGGGTTCTTGTAGCGCTCATAGAAGACCGCGACGTCGAGGGCGAGGCGCTCGTCGAGCAGGCCCACGACATAGTCGAGCTCCACGAGGTGGGAGGACTCCGGAACGAGCGAGGGCAGCGGCGCGATGGGCTCGTCCTCGAAGGCGGCGTTGAATTGCTCGAGCCAGTTGAAGTAAGCGGCGTCCGGGAAGCGGAAGCCCTTCTGGTAGGACAGCTTGACGTTCTGCGTGTCGCTGATCGCGTAGGCGGCCGCGACGCGGTAGGAGGGGCTGCTCACCGGCTCGGGCTCGCGCGAGAGGCCCCCGCGGAGGTTCAGCTCTCCAAACTCGGTGTGATCGAAGCGCAGGCCCGCGGAGACGGTGAGATCGTGGAAGGTGGCGGTGCTCTCGCCGAAGGCGGCGAGCTCGGTCCACGAGAAGCTCTCCGGGGACTCGAAGGCGGTCCCGTAGAGCCGTCCCCAGCGGGACCTCTGGCCGCTGAAGCGCTTGTGGCTCGCCGACGCGCCGATCGCGAGCTGGCTGTTCGGCAGCGCCGTCGTCTTGTAGACCGCCTTGATGTCCCGGTGCTCCTCGCCGAGGCCCCCGACCGGCAGGACCCCTGCGCCCGGGACCGGATTGGACGCCTTCGCCATCTCGTCTGCGACCCAGTCGGCTGGGACGAGGGCCGTCTCGAAGGCCGAGAAGGTCGGGACCAGCTCGACCTTGTGCTGCCTGGACAGGTGGACGTGGATCTCCGGCGTGACGGTGAACGTCCTCTGTCGCAGATGGCCGGTGTTGCTGTCGGACCACTGGCCCGCGAGCTGCTCGCGGGTCATGGCCCTGTTCGGGGCGTTGCCCATCATCGACGTCTGCGCGTAGTCGAGCCGCAGATCGACGCTGACGGGGCTGCGCTCGGAGCCGTAGCGGAAGCGGCCGAAGCCCTTGTAGCTCGGCTCGCCGAGGGCGTTGACGCGCGTGTGGCGCAGGAAGGGAGACGTCGTGACGCCGGCGTAGCCCTTGCCATACAGCTCCGCGGTGTTCGGCCGGGGCGCCTGGGGCAGCTCTCCTTCGTTGTCGGCGTGGCCGAAGTAGAGGAAGCAATCGGCGTTGTGCTTCTCGCTGAGCAGGCCGCCGTAGCTGACCTCCAGGGTGCGCGTGTCGCCGGAGGCATACGACGCCTTGCCCCAGAGCCCGGGGCGGGTGATCCCCGTGGGCCTGAGGACGTTGACGAAGCCGCTGATCGCGCCGGAGCCGTGGACGATGGCGCCGGGGCCGAGGATCACCTCGACCCGCTCGATGTCTCCGGTGAGGGGCACGGCCAGCGTGCTCCCGATGGCGCCGAAATGGGCGCGCATGTTCGTGTTCACGCCGTCGACCATGACGAGCGTCTTGGCGTTGTTGTCGATGAGCACGCCGCGCACGCCGATGAGGCGCGAGGTGCGCTCGTGCTCGCCGATCAGGACGCCGGGCTGGTGGGCTTGCAAGAGGTCGTCGAGCGAGCGGACGGCGTAGAGCTTCAGCGTGCGCGCATCATAGAGGCGCGCCTGACCGGTCGACGTCTTGCTCTCGGTCTCGAAGAAGCCAGTCGACGAGACCTTCACGTTGAGCAGCTCCTCGAGATCGAGCGAGAGGAACTGCCCCTGACCGCCGTCATCGCCGCTGGCCAGCGCCTCGCTCCCCGGGGTCTGCGCCCAGGAGGAGCCCGCCGCCCCGAGAGGGCATAGCAGCGAGCAGAGGAGCAAAGCCGACTTGCGCATCGATTCCCCACGTTCGAACGCCGGGCAGGGCGCACAGGATCGGGGCGAGCCGGTGGCCCGAGGTCCTGGTGCACGCCTGGACCGCCGGCCATGGCGGTGCACGGCGGCGCCAGCGGGCGCGCGCCGCCCGGTCTCCCCCACGAGTCTGCAACGGATCTGTTCGCTGACTTGCTGTATTGCGCGAACATCCAGATGTTACACGAATACCCGGATGCGTCAACGGCTGTCCTGAACGCTCGACGTGGAGCGCCGCGAGCCCGCCGGCGCGCTCTCGACTCTCGAGAGCGCATCTTGGGAGCGGGAGTTGCACCCGGGGCGCGACTCGACGGGAGTCGATGTGAGAAGGTGTGGTGTTCCCCGGTGGGCGGGCCGCGCGGGGGGCCGGCGTCAGCGCCCGGTGATCCAGTAATGGAAGGCGTGGAATCCAGCGCCGCGGCGCAGGGTGATCGCGATCGGCGCCGGCGTCGAGAGGCGCGCGGCGGGGAGGGGCAGCGCCCGCTCCACCCACGGTCCGCGCGGCACGTCGATGGTGCCGATCGCCTGGCCCGCCACGGAGACGGCGAGCTCGGCGCCGTCGTCCGAGGCCACCCGGAGCACGAGGTGCGCCTCGGCGGGGAGCGCCGCGAGGTGGGCGACGAAGCGATCGGCTGTCCGGTGGTAGCGGCCGCCGTCCGCGAGCTCCGTGCGCGTGAGGTCGAGCTCCCCTGGCGCGCTGCTCTCGGGCGCGGCGAGCGCGATCGCCATGTTGCGCTGGTCCGCGAGCGGATCGAGCGCATAGGCGTGCGCCGCCTCGGACTCGAGGTCCGAGACGTCGAGCTCGTCGAGGATCCGCTCGCCGGGCACGGACCGCACCGGCAGCGCCCCTGAGCCGAGGAGGTCCCAGCGCGCCTCGTAGGCGATCATCGTGGTGCCGCCGAGGATGGCCTGGTCCTCGACGGTGGCGTCGACCAGCGCGCGCCCCAGCACCGGCGCGCACGCCATCCAGTGCGGGTAGACGATGAAGTGGGTCGGCCGGCGCTCCGGGGGCAGCTTCTCGTAGTGCTCGAACCTGGAGCCGGCGCCGGCCACCCAGTAGCGCGCCTCGCCCTCGGTGGTCAGGCCCACGACGTCGAAGGTCCTGCGGCCGCTGAAGTAGGCGAGCGCGCCCGTGTCGTTGACGCCGATCCTGGCGTCCTCCGGCAGGTGCTGCGCGGCCCAGCGGCCGAGCCAGACCTGCTGCCGATCGATGGCGCGGGCGGAGTTGGCGAGGTCGCCGATGGCCCACGGCAGCCGCGCGGCCAGGGCGCCGGCGAACGCGCCGGCGAGGAGGGGCGTCACGTAGTGGAGCGAGGGCCGGAGCCGCTGGGCGGCGTCGCCGAGCTCGCGCGCGAGGCAGGCGGCCATGACGATCCACGCCGGCGCGAAGGGCCAGACGTACCGCACGCGGTTCCAGAGGAAGCTGAGGTACGTGCAGGGCAGCAGCGCGCCGAGCGCGAGGGCGCCCACGATCGCGGCGTGCGCTGGGCGGCCCCTCCGGTGCGCTGCCACGGCGAGCGCGACGGCGCCGAGGGCGATGATGGCGGCGGAGCCCTCGGGGAGGAAGACGGCCGTCCACTGGCCGCCGTCGATCACGTCGGTCACGAGCAGCCGGACGTTGTCGAGGAGCGCGGCCCTGAGCGTCGGTCCGTCGTAGTTGGGGTTGCCGATCAGCCACTTGACGGACGTCGTCGATGAGGTCGGGTGGCCCGCGAGCAGCTGGTTCAAGGCCGGGACGACGAGCGGACCGAGGAGCGGCGCGAGGGCGAGCAGGCGCCCGGCGGAGCGCGCGGAGTGCCAGAGAGCGCCGCTGCGGGAGGGGGATGGAGCGGAGAGGGGCGGCGCCGGGAGGGGCGCTTGAGGCACAGCGCGTGACGCCGAGAGGGCGAGCGCGATCGCGGCGAGCAGGGAGGCGAGCGCGCCCTCCGGGCGGAGCAGGGGCGCGACGAAGCCGCAGAGCGCGAGGGAGCGGGCGATCGAGGCGCTGGGCGGCTGCGCGGGCGCGCCGGGCGGCTGCGCGGGCGCGCCGGGCGGCTGCGCGGGCGCGCCGGGCGGCTGTGCGGGGGCAGCGCTGTCCGTGGCGGGCTCTGGCGGTGCGGGCTCGCAGAGCGCCGCTGCCAGACGGGCGGTGCGGGTGAGGATCCAGGCGAACGCGACCGTCTCCATCCCGCTCCAGGCGAACCACGCGAACGCGGCGAACCCGGCGCACATCGCGCCCGCGCCGGCGGCGGCCGCGGGGCCGGCGAGGGGGCGCGCGAGGCGCGCGGTCTCGACGGCGAGCGCGGCGTGGAACACGAGCCCGAGCGCCCAGACCGCATAGACGAGCGAGAGATCGCGCAGGCCGAGCGCGTGGAAGGGGGCGAGCAGCACGGGCCAGAGCAGGCTGGTGGCGCCGCTCGAGTAGCCGTCGCCTGCGACGAAGCTGAAGAAGCCGCCCTCGGCGAGCCGCCGGGCGTACTGCATGTGGATGAACGCGTCGTCGAGCGGCAGGGCCGGGCGTCCGGCCTGCGCAAGGATCGCCCTGACGCAGAGCGCGCCGAGCGCGCCGCTCGCGGCGAGGGCGGGCGCATAGGGGAGGGCGCGCGCGGCGAGGGCGCGCAGCCGGGAGGGGGCCGGAGGTGCCGCCATGGGGCCCGACGCATACCACCGCGCCGCCCGGGGACAGCGATTTCGCGCGCCGGGTGGCCGGCGGATTTCCCGCGCGGGGGCGGCCGGCATTTGGTAGAGCGCCGGGGCTCCATGGTCTTCCAGCCGCGCCCGAATCACCCCTACGCCGACGCGCCTCGCTTCCCTGACGGCGACGACGTCTCCATCGACGCCTTGATCCCGGGCGCCGGCCCCGTCGAGATCGAGATCGGCCCCGGCCGCGGCGGCTTCCTGTTCGAGCGCGCGGCGGCGAGCCCCGAGGCGCGGCTGCTCGGGCTGGAGATCCGCCTGAAGTGGGCGGCGCTCGTCGATGGGCGCCTGAGGAAGGGCGGCCTCGGCGGCCGCGTGCGGGCGCTCAACGCCGACGCGCGTGAGGCGCTCGCGCGGCTCCGGCCCGACGCGTCGATCGCGCGGTTTTTCCTGCACTTCCCGGATCCGTGGTGGAAGAAGCGCCACGAGAAGCGCCTCGTGATGGGCCCGGCGCTGCTCGACAGCCTCGCGCGCCTGCTCGTGGACGGCGGCGAGCTCTTCGTGCAGACCGACGTCGAGGAGCGCGGCGTGCTCTACGCCGAGCAGATCGGCGCGCACCCCGCGTTCGAGCCGGCGGGCGACGCGCCCGGCTCGCCGCACCTCGCCGAGAACCCCTACGGCGCGAGGAGCCCCCGCGAGCACCACGCGATCGCCGACGGGCTGCCGGTGAGCCGGCTGCTCTACCGGAGGCGGCCGCGCGCGGCCGGCGGCGCGCCGCTGGATCCCGGCCGAGACGCCGTCTGAGCCCGCTGGACGCGCTCGACGGGGCACGTGAGGCGGATGGCGGCTACGCTGTAGGTCATGCGTGTGATCCTTGCGTGGATAACAGTCGCCGCGGCGATCCTCGCTCAGGCGTTCATCACCGTGCGCCTGTGGCGGAGCGAGCTGTACTCGCGCGACCAGAAGCTCCTGCAAAGCGCGCTGATATGGCTATTGCCGGTCGCGGGATCCTTCATTGTGTATTCGGGGCTGCGGCAGGAAGACGATGTCTCTCGGCCGACGCCGAACACCGAGATGGAGAGTGACGAGGAGGATTCGCGCCGTCCGCTGCTTAGCGGGCGATGCTCGGGCTCTGAAGAACTCCGCCCGCGCACGCACGGTGGCCGCCACGGTGCTGTCGAATCGGGAGAGGGAGCCAAGCCTGCGCTAGGCGCAGCGCCCATCGCCGCATGTGCGTCGCCGACCCTGGTCGTGGACCGATACCGTCGTGGCGTCGCGAGAGTGGGAGCTGAGCGCCTCCACGCCTTGCGAAGGACGGGGCCGGTCGGCCGGTGTTGAGGCTCATGTGTCCTGCAGCGATGCGGGCGCCCCTGTGATGGGGGACGCGAGGCTTCGGGTGAAGGGCTCGTTCTGGGCTCTCTGTGGTGCCCCGAACAGAGGCAGTCGTTCTTTCGGAACCGAGATGAGAAAAAGCTGAGCCGCACGCGTCGTCCGCAGCGACAGCGGTCCATGGGAGTCGTCGAAGCTGTCCAGAGCAAGTCATGATGTTGGCACGACTCCACTTACCTCTTACATCTGGAGGACGACATGCATCGAGCGCGCGTGAACATGTGGATCCTGGGTTGGCTGGCGGGCGTGGGCGTCTGTTCGGTACCGATGGTCGGATGTAGCGGCGGCGAGAGCACCCAGGAGGAGGCGAGCGCCACGTCAGGCTCGACCACCACGAGCACGGGTAGCGCTACTGGCGGGGACGGGGGGAGCGGTGGAGACGTGCAGGGGGGCACGGGCGGGCTCGGCGGCGATGGAGGGCAAGGCGGGAGCGGTGATGGCGGCGCGGGGGGCACCGGCGGCGCGGGGGGCACCGGCGGCGCGGGCGGGCTCGGGGGGGCCGGAGGGCAAGGCGGGAGCGGTGACGGCGGCGCGGGTGGCACCGGCGGCGCGGGGGGACAAGGCGGCCTCGACGGCTCGGGGGGACAGGGTGGGGTCAGCGAACCTCCGTGTCCCCCGACCCAGACGTTCTGTGACCTTTTGTGCGTGGATACACAGACAGACAGCATGAACTGTGGGGCTTGCGGCACCACCTGCAAAGCGGGCTCGACCTGCCAGGCCGGCGCCTGCACATGCCCGCTGGCGGGGCAGACCTACTGCGATCCGCTTTGCGTCAACACGAACCTCGATCAGTTCAACTGCGGGGCGTGCGGCAACACATGCGGCGGCGGCTCGTTCTGCACCGCTGGCGAGTGCACGTGCAATGCGGGGCTGGCGTACTGCGGTAACGGATGCGTGAATCTCAGCAACGATGAGAGCAACTGCGGAGCGTGCGGCACCGCCTGCACCGACGGACAGAGCTGCGTCACGGGTATCTGTCGCTAGTTCCGCGTGTCAGAAATCCCAGGGATCTGTCTCGCGAACGAAGCGAGAATTTGACGCAAAGACGCCAAGAGCGCAAAGGCGCAAGAATGACATAGTCTGCATTTTTCTCCTGCGGCTTTGCGTCTTTGCGGCTTTGCGTTGAAATCTCTCGCCAGGATCCCTGGCCGGACCTCTGGCGGACGGAACCAGGAGGTCGAGGACACGGAAGAGGGGGCCGTTCCGGCGTTCGTCGATCCATCGGAGGTGTGATGAGCCTCAACGAGCCGCGTACCGTCGGCTGCGCCGTCCACGACCTCCGGCAGACACGGAATGTCATCGTCGTGCTGCGCCCCCTCTTCTCCCGCGGACCGCCTCGCCGCCACAAAGGAAGAGCTCCTGACAAGAAACTTCCGCCGGGGTTGCCGCGGCGTTTTCGTTGAGCCGAACGAGAACGCTCGGGGTACGTACGGGTATGAGGCGGGAATCCTTATTTCTTGCGAGGGTCGCCGCTGTCGCTGCGGCAGCCCCTGCGGCGTGCTCGGGCGCGGGGGAATTTCCGAGAGGAGGGGCGGCCCGCCGAGGATCGGCTGGGGCATCCGAGGTCGTGCTCGCCTTTGGCCTTCACTTCCGGATAGCTTCAATCCTTCTCCTCCCCCATCCTGCGGGGGAGCGGGACCGCACGGCCCGCGATCAGACCCAGCGCTCCGCGTTCGATCGTCTCTTCGAGGTGGTCGCGCGCCAGCTGGCGGATGCGAGGATCGAGGCCTGGGACGACGGGTGGGGGGACGCCGCGCCTCCGGATGGCGCGCAGCCGCTGGAGGGCACGGAGCCGGGCGCTCACCCCTCCCGGCGCACCGGGGCCGAGTCGCGGCGCTTCGGCTCCGCGCCGGTGCCGCGGGCGACCGCGCGCTCGGCGGGAGCAGGCCACCACGCACCCCACCACAGAAGGGCCGCCGACGCCTCCTCGCCTCCGGGCTCGGCCGCCACGCGCAGCGCCTCCCACGCCCCCGCGAGCGTCCCGCCGGTCACCAGCAGCGCGCGCTCCTCGCTCCGCGCAGCGACCGACGAGGCCAGCTCGCTGCGCCGCGAGGCGCACGGGAGCGCGCCGAGCACGTGGGCGCCCGCGCGCAGGTCCGCCTGACGCCGATCATCTCTGCGCCTCGCTCCCCTCCGTGGGCGCGACGCAGAAATCCGCCTCGGCGCCGTAGCCCTGGGCGCCGCGGAGCTCCACCACCCGGTCCCGGCCGAGGGGCGCCGCGCCCGGGACGCGGAACGTCGTGACGTCGAGCCTCGGCACCGGCGCCTGCCGCGGCGCCGGGAGCTGGGGCACCCAGGCGTACGGCGCCCGGTAGGCCCGGTACACCAGGTTGAGGCTGAGCGGCGGTTTGCGCCAGTAAGGGCTGATGTCGATGAGCAGCGCGCCGAGCCCTGCAGCCTGGAAGATCGTATAGCCGTTCCAGCTCCGGTCCGGGTCATAGAGGGTGACCCCGGTGGGGTAAATGGTCGGATGGCCCATGGCTCGCGTCTCCTCGTCCGCGGTGGCGCTACGCACGGGGCGTACCAGCGGTGGAAGCCACGGGTGGAGGTGTTGCGCCGGGCGCCGCCGCGCGACGCTGCTGCGCAGCGAGCAGCCGACCAGCACCCGCGCTGACCTGGGCGCAGCGCGGACGTCGAGAGCGTCCTCCGGCCGCCGAGATCCCCGCGGAGGCGTGCGCCTCGCCAGGGCGGCGCGCGTCGCTCGCGGCGGCGGCGCCGTCGGAGCGCGGGCGCGCCGTCAGCGAGGCGCGAGGCGCGAGGCGCGACGCCGAGCCGCGTCCGCCGGTGGGCTCTGGAGACCGGCTGGGCCATACTCCGCCCCGAGAAGCGGGTGGCATGGATTTCGACGTCGACTTCGCCATCGTGGGTTCGGGCTTCGGCGGCAGCGTCTCCGCGCTGCGCCTCACCGAGAAGGGCTACAGCGTCACCGTGCTCGAGTGCGGCAAGCGCTGGCGCAAGGAGGATTTCCCGAAGACCAACTGGAATGTACGGAAGTTCCTCTGGGCGCCCAGGCTGCTCTGTCACGGCATCCAGCGGCTGACGCTGCTCAGGGACACGCTCATCCTCTCGGGCGCGGGCGTGGGCGGCGGCTCTCTGGTCTATGCCAACACCTTGCTGGTGCCCCCGCCCGAGGCCTTCACCAGCCCAGGCTGGCCGGCCGGCACCAGCTGGCGCGACGAGCTGATGCCCTTCTACGAGCTCGGGAAGCGCATGCTCGGCGTGACCGCGAACCCGAAGCTCTGGCCGGCCGACCGGCAGCTCCGGCAGATCGCCGACGAGATGGGCCGAGGGGACACGTTCCACGTCGCCAGCGTGGGCGTCCTCTTCGCGAGGGAGGGCGAGCAGGAAGGGCAGCGCGTGCCAGACCCGTTCTTCGCCGGCGAGGGGCCCGACCGCGCTACGTGCGTCCACTGCGGCGGATGCATGGTGGGCTGCCGCTTCGGCGCCAAGAACACGCTCGACCTCAACTACCTTTATCTGGCCGAGAAGAAGGGCTGCACCATCCAGCCCGAGACGATGGTCACCGCCATCGACGCGCTCCCGGGCGGCGGCTACGAGCTCACCCTGGAGCGCTCGACCGCGCTGCTCAGGAAGCGCCGCCGCACGCTCCGGGCGCGCGGTGTGGTGCTCAGCGCCGGCGTGCTCGGCACGGTGAAGCTCCTGCTGAAGGCGAGGGCCGAGGGCCGGTTACCCCATCTCTCCCCGCAGCTCGGCCATTACGTGCGCACCAACAGCGAGGTCATCCTCGGGGTGACGGCCAGCGACGATCGGGTCGATTACTCCCGCGGCATCGCGATCACGAGCGGCATCTACCCCGACGCGCGCACGCACATCGAGCCGGTGCGTTACCCCGCCGGCTCGGACGTGATGGGCGCGCTGGGCACGGTGCTCACCGACGACGCGCCGGGCTTGCCGCGCTGGCTGCGCTGGCTGGGGCGGCGGCTGCTCCACCCCATCGACCTGATCTCGGGGCTCCTGCCGTTCAAATTCGCCAGGCGCTCCACGATCCTCCTCGTGATGCAGACGCTGGACAATTACATGCAACTCGTCTGGAAGCGCGGCGGCATGACCACCCGCAGGCCGCCCGACCAGCCGAAGCCGCCGGCGTACATCCCCGTCGCCAACGAGGTCGGCAAGCGGCTGGCCGTGCTGATGGACGGCACCCCGCGCAACGCCATCAACGAAGCGGTGCTCAACGTGCCGACCACGGCGCATATCCTCGGCGGCTGCGCGATCGCCGAGAGCCCCGAGCGCGGGGTGATCGACGAGCGCAACCAGGTGTTCGGCCACGAGGGCCTCTATGTGGTCGACGGCTCGATGGTGCCGTCGAACCTGGGCGTGAACCCGTCGCTCACCATCACGGCCATGGCGGAGCGGGCGATGAGCAAGCTGCCCCCGAGGCGCGACAACCCCGCCTTCTCCGGGGCCGCGGTGCTTCCCAGCCGCGGGGCGCGCTGAAGGCGCCTCGCACGTCTCTCACGGCAGCTCCGCGAGCGGGCCCTTCCTGTACGCCGTGTCGTTTCCGAAGTGCTCGTCTTCGTAGCCGAAGGCGCGCAGGATCGATGTGTAGACGTTGTGCATCGAGACGTCGGTCTCGTAGTCGGACTGGGTGGGATCCCCGCCCGCGCGCTTGTTGTAGTTGACGTGGCGGCCGCCCGGCCACCTGCCGCCTGCCTTGCCGGCGAGCAGGACGGGGATATCGCGGGGCGAGTGCCCGCCGCCGCACCCGAACTCGCTCGTGAAGAGCACGACGCTGTTGTCGAGCATCGTGCCGTCGCCCTCGGGGGTGCTCTTCAGCCCGTCGAGCAGGCGTGCGAAGAGCTCCATACGCCAGTTGCGGTTCGCGAGGATGGTCGCGCGCCAGTCCTCGAGCCTGTCGGGCTCCGCGCCGCTCGGGCCGACGTCGAGGGCGGCGTGGCCGAGGCTGTGGCCGAGGTCGGTGCTGTAGGGTTGGGGCAGCCAGCTCGTCAGGACGTCGGCCACCTGGAAGGTGGCCACCTGCGTGAGACCGCACCGGAACGCATGCAGGAGGACGTCGACCAGCAGGGGAGCGGCCTCCTCGATTCCCCCTCCCGTGTAGGATCCGTATCCCTGGTACACGGGCGCTCCGCTGACATCCGGCTTCGTGCAGGCCGCCAGGTTGGAGATGCCCTCGAGCTTCTTCTCCAGGCTCCGGATGTGCTCGGCGTGCGCGTCGAGCAGGTGCCTGTCGGCCGCGCTCACGCGCCCCTTCAGGGCAGCGAGGTGCTCGCTCACGCCGTCGAGGACGCTCTTCCGGTGGGCGCGGAGCCGGAGCTGTTCGGGCGTCGGACCCGCCCCGGTCTCCGTGACGTCCTGGAAGAGCCGGTCGAAGGCGCTCGTCGGGTCCTTCTCGCTGGACACCTGCTCGCCCGCCGCGTTGTACAGCGGCTCTCCGTAGTTGTGTCCGTCGACCATGAGATCGATCGACGAGAACGGCGCCGGGCTCTCGCCGGCGAGCCGCTGCGCGATCACCTGATCGATCGATGGGCCGAGCGCCCTGGCGTCGTCGCCTCCCGAGGTCGTCTCGGCGCAGGTGAGCACCGTCGCGTTGGAGCAGCCGTGGTGCCCGCCGTAGTCTCCCTGGAGCATCCCGGCGGCGTCGTCGACGCCGCGGAGCAGGGTGAGGTCGCCCTTGTGGGCCTCGAGCGGAGCCATCTCTTCGCCGAGGACCTCGAGCGCCGACCCCTCGCCGCCAGGCGCCCAGAGGTCGAGCATGCTCCAGGCGCCCGGCTTCCAGGGATCCCCCTTCTCCCCGGAGGAGTGGCGAGACGTGATCGTGCCGCCGTGGCTGAAGAACACGATGAACCGCCTGGCCCTGCCGTTCGCGGCCCAGACGTCTCCATGGGTTGCCTCGAGCAGCGGCAGGGCGATGCACAGACCGGTCGCGGTGCGGAGGAAATTCCTTCGGCTGAAAGCGGCGCGGCTCATGGGTTCACTCCTCGATCTGGCGCAGGTGCAAGAAGGCGTTGCTGGTCGTGAGGGAGACGATGAGATCACGCACGCTGCCGCCGCTCTCGGGCGTCGGCGTGGCCGCCTCGATCGACGCGAGATCCTGGTCGATCGGGACGCGCCGGAGCGCCGTCTGGAAGAAGCGCTTCGTGAGGCAGGCGCGCGCCGCGGGGCTCGCCGCGAGGGCCGCCGACATCCCGACGCCGCCGTCGACCTCCACGCCCTCTTCGTCCGGAGGGAGCGCAGGGAGGCTGCCGCGTGCGTCGATGTCGAGCAGGTAGGGTGCCTGCGCGTCCCCGCCCGCCTCCTGCGACTGCCACCTCCCGAGCGCGTCGTAATGCTCGAACGCGAAGCCGATCGGGTTGATGGTCCTGTGGCAGCTCGCGCAGGCGCCGCTCGACGTCTTGGCCTCGACGTCCTGGCGGATCGTCCTGTGCACCACCTCGCCGTTCTCCTCGACGGCTCCGCCCTTGACCGGCACGTCGCTCGCGTTGGGGGGCGGCGGGCCGAGGGGGCGGCAGAGCACCCGCTCCAGGATGTACGCGCCGCGGCGGATCGGCGATTTGACCTCGATGCTGCCGAACACGCTCAGGAAGGCCGCCCGCGTGAAGATCCCCGCGCGCTGGTCGCGGGGGAGGGAGACCCACGAGAACGTGCGCTCGTCGGCGGGGCCCTCCACCCCGTAGAGCGCGGCGAGGGGCCCGTTCACGTAGGCGTCCGTCGTCGTGAGCAACGTCTCGAACCTGCCGTCCCCCTCGAAGAGCACGCGCTCCGCGAGGGCCTCGAGCTCGGTGCGCATGGCAGCGCGCAGCGCGGGTGAATCCTCGGGATAGATCTCGGGGCTCTTCGGCGCGCTCTCGAGCGAGGCGTGCTTGTTCGTGCCGTCGAGCTCCAGCCAATCGGCGAAGAAGCGCCTCGCCGTGGCGCGGGCGCGGTCGTTCGAGAGGAGCCGCTCCGCCTGCGCGCGCACGCCCTCCGCCGTGTCGAGCGCGCCGGACTCCGCGGCGTCGAGCAGCGCGTCGTCCGGCGTCGTGTTCCAGAGGAAATACGACAGGCGCGACGCCCGCTCCCAGCCCGTGAGCGGACGGACGCCGGAGGCGAGCGGCTCGCTCCCGTCCCCGTCGCGGCCGAGCTCGACGAAGTAATAGACGTTGGGCGACTGGATCATGGTCTCGAGCACGACGAGGAGGGCGTCCTCGAACGACTGCTCCTTCCGCGCCCGGGCGTACTGGCCCTTGAGCATCGCGACCTCGGCCTCGTCGAGCGTGCGCCGGAAGGCGCGGCGCCCGAACGTCCGCACGAAGCTGTCCACGCACGCCTCGTCGTCCGCGCCGCTCGTGTCGCACGGGAACACCGGTGTCCCCCACGACGCGCGCCGCGCGACGATCGCCTCCGCCGCGGCATTGAGCTTGTCGACGGCGAGGAGCGAGGCGACCTCTCCCGCGTCCGGGTCGAGGTCGAGCTCGAGCCCCGGATCGCCGAACAGGTCGCGCATCGAGCTCGTGAGCTGCTCCGGTGTCATCCGGCGCATCCCCGCTGGAGCGACGTCGACCAGCCCGCGCGCGCTCGGCGACCCGCCGCGGTCGCCTCCGAGGTCGCCGACGCAGCCCGAGAGCAGGTGGGACGCCGCGAGGACAACCGCGCCGGCGAGCGCCGTCGCGCGCCGCCCTGGCGCGGTGAATCTATCGAGAACGTCGAGGGGTTTCACGCCGTCGGGCTTCATTCGCTTAATCGACTGATTCATCGGCGGGATCCAGCTCACAGGCCGCATGGAGCTCATGCACCCTGTGCATAGCCTACGTCATCGTCTCGAATGACGCGAGGGGCCGTTGATTGAAGAGAGCCGACAGGGCCCCAAAAACCCTCAGAGGCGCGAGAAAAATCCCTTCTCGGCGTCCCTGGCGGCTCGATTCCTTCTCACAGAAGCGCCGTTGTCATCGATGGTTCGATGTAAGGAAGATGGTTCGATGTAACGAACGACCCGTTAGCAAGCCTCTCGCGAAAGCGACATCCGGCGCGAGTCTGGAGTACATCCTGCTACCTTGGGGGCGGAAGATGCGACCACAGCAATGTCTGGTCGCATGACAAAGTGGATCGGCGTGTCATCTTGCCTCACCGAGGCGAGAAGGCCTCGCGATGTGTAAAATTACAATGGAGCTTTTATGGCCCATATGGTGGAGAATTCTGTGAGGGTTCGAGCTTGCGTGACCGGATTGCTCCTCGCCGCCGGTTGCACCGGCGAGCTTGGCGGAACGACGTATGGCGACGGCGGTCCGGCGCCGCTCCCTCCGCCCGTCGTGAACATTCCGCCGATTCACGTCGATTGCAGCCACGTCGGAAGCGGCAAGGATTACCAGGTCGGCCCTGGCAAGGAATTCGAGGCGATCGGCGACGTCCCGCTTGAATCGCTCGTCGCCGGCGACACGGTGCGCATCTTCTGGCGTGCCGAGGCGTACCACGAGAAGATCATGCTCGGGGGCCAGGGGACGGCCGAGCAGCCGATCCGGCTCTGTGGCGTCCCGGGGCCGAACGGCGAGCTGCCGGTGATCGACGGTCAGGACGCGACCACCCGGCCCGAGCTCGATTTCCCCTTCGACGGCCACCAGGTGAGGGGGCTCATCATCGTCGGGCACAAGCACGACGACCCGTGGGAGCTCGAGCCCACCCACATCACGATCGAGGGCCTCGAGATCAAGAACGCGTCGCGCCCCCACCGCTTCACCGACAAGTCGGGCTCGGAAGCGGCCTACTCGGACCCCGCGGCCGGCATCTTCGTGGAGCGCGGCGATCACGTGACCATCCGCGCCTGCGAGGTGCACGAGAACGCCAATGGCCTCTTCATCGGCACGGCCGGCGGGGATATCCTGACCACGAACGTGCTCATCGAGTCGAACTACATCCACGACAATGGAAGCCTCGAGGATTACAACGAGCACAACGTCTACAACGAGGCCTCGAACGTCATCTACCAGTTCAACCGCTTCGGCCCCACGCGCGGCGGGAACGGCAACAACATCAAGGAGCGCTCGGCCGGCGTCGTCATCCGGTACAACTGGATCGAGGACGGCGCCCACCTGATCGACCTCGTCGACGCGCAGGAGGCGACCGACTCGGTCGCGTTGCCGTCGTTCCACGAGACGTTCATTTACGGCAACGTGCTCCTGCGCAACGGCTACGGAGCGTCCATGATCCACTACGGCGGGGACAGCGGGGAGACCGAGTACTACAGGAAGGGCACGCTCCACTTCTTCTCCAACACCGTCTTCGTCAAGAACGACAACTACGAGGACTACGATCGCTCGGCGATGTTCGAGGCCTCGACCAACGACGAGCAGATCGACGCCCGCAACAACGTGTTCGCCAGCAGCCTGGAGCCGACCGAGCTCCGCGCGGTCACCTTCCTCGGGGACCGCGACGGCGTGGCCGCCGGGGCCCTCACCCTGTCCGGGAACTGGGTGACGAACGGGTGGCTGCCGTTCGATCCCGTCCGGGAGGTGGTAAAGGTGATCGGGCAGGTGGACGGCCTGGACGACTCGATCTTCGGCGTCGATCCGGCGTTCGCGTCGGCGGCAGACCACGACTTCATGCCGGCCGCGAGCGCGCCGCTCATCGGCGCTGGCGCCTCGCTCGACGGCCTCCCGCCGGTCGAGCACCAGTACACGCCGCACCAGCAGGCCAAGGCGCGCAACGACGGCGCGACCCTCACGATCGGCGCGTTCGGGCGGTAGCCCGCGCCGTGCAGTCCCGCGGCGAGGCTCACTCCACGGCCCGCGGGGTCACCCCACACAACCCAGGTCGGCTCGCCCGTGAGGGATCGCGCCTTGCAGAGGGCGGCGCATGCGCTGGATCGGATGCGCCTTGCCCCGTGCATGGCGCAAAGGGTGCGTGTCCTCGGCACGTTTTGCCGGAGAGATTGCGGTACTCCTATCGCTCATGACCCTGCTCGCGGGGTGCGGCGCGGAAGAGGCGCCGCCGGATCTCCGGCAGCCGGCGGGCTGGGACGACGCGCTGCGGCTGCCGGATGCCGAGGATCACGACCCCGCGCCCGACGTGGTCGAGGTGCACCTCGAGGCCAGGGTGGCCGCGATCGAGGTGGTCCCGGGGCTCACGACCGAGGTCTGGACCTACAACGGGATGCTCCCCGGTCCGACGATCCGCGCGAAGAAGGGCGACCGCGTTGTGGTGAAGCTCGAGAACCACCTTCCCGAGGCGACGACGGTCCACTGGCATGGTCTGCGCGTGCCGGCGGCCATGGATGGGACGCAGCACGTGCAGAAGCCCATCGAGCCGGGCGAGGGCTTCGAGTACTCCTTCACCGTGCCGGACGCCGGCACGTTCTGGTACCACCCCCACCTTCGCTCGAGCGCCCAGGTCGGTGCGGGCCTCTACGGCGCGTTCGTGGTCGAGGATGCCGCGGAGGAGGCGACGCTCGGCGACGAGCTGCTGCTCGTGATGAGCGACATCGGCGTCGAGGAAGACGGCTCGCTCACCCCCGCGGACGAGAGCGGATGGTTCGGCGATTACTTCGGGCGCGAGGGCGGGACGGTCCTGGTCAACGGGAAGATCCTGCCGACGGTCGTGGCGCGGGAGGGGGTTCCGCAGCGCTGGCGGGTGGTCAACGCCGCGCGCAGCCGCTACTTCCGCTTCGCCGTGCCGGGCCAGCCGCTCGTGCTCATCGGCGGAGATGGTGGCCTCTCGGAGAGCCCGCTACCCGTGGACGAGGTGACGCTCGCCCCGGGGGAGCGCGCGGAGCTCACCATGCTGCCCGTCGAGGGCGAGCCGGTGGTGATCCCGCTCCTGGACGCGAATCGATTCCACCTGCCGAACGAGGCTGATCCCAAGGACCTCATGCGTCTCGAGCTGGCCGACGAGCCTCCGGGGAGCGGCGCACCGACGCTCCCCGAGCGTCTGGCCGAGATCGCCTCGATCGACACCACGGGCGCGCAACGACAGGCGGTGGAGTTCATGGAGCAGGGCGATTCCGACGGAGCGGTGCTCGGGATCAACGGCCAGACGGACGGCTCTCTCATGTTCTCTGCAAAGACGAACACGGTCGAGATCTGGACGCTGATGAACACCACCAACTACGATCACCCGTTCCACCTGCACGGGTTCTTCTTCCAGGTGCTCGACATCGACGGCGCCGAGCCGCCCGTGCGCGCATGGCGCGATACCGTCAACCTCGTGCCTGGAGAGGCCGTGCGGATCGCCATCCCGTTCGACGACCGGGCCGGCATGTGGATGTTCCACTGTCACATCCTCGACCACGCGGATCTGGGGATGATGGCGATGCTCCACCTGATGCCTTGAACGGTCTGTCGCGGGCTGCCGGGCGTCAGACCCACGCTTGCGTCGTGGGATCCCAGCGCTTCCAGGCGCCGTCGTCGTCGAGGTAGAGCTCGCTCTCCCCGGGGAGGGTGCGGAAGCGCTTGCTGCTGATCTTCAGGTCGCCGATCTTTCCCGAGTAGTCGGTCTGCGCTTCGGTGGCCTTGATGCTCCGCATGTCGGCGACGAGCTCTTGCCCGCTCGCCTCGACCACCACATAGCCGTGGGCGCTGCTGTTGGCGTGGGCGAGGTGCGGGTTGATCTTCGTCTCGGGCGACGTGAGCAGCGTGTCGATGCTGAGGGCGAGCGCCGCGGCGCCGGGGAGCGCGCGCAGCGTTGGATCGCTCGCGACCTGGCTCGTCAGGATCTCGCGAAAGGACGCCGAGGAGACGGCGCCGCCCACGAGCTCGACGATCTTCTTCGTGGGATCGCCGCTCGGCCCGGGCGTGCCAGCGTAGAAGGCGTGGACATCGCCGGTGATCGCCACGACGCCCCCCAGCCCGACGAGCCTCTCGAGCAGCTCGTCCCGCTTGTTGCGGAAGCCGTCCCAGGCGTCGGTGGTCGTGTAGAAGCTGCGCTTGAACTGGGCGGGGAGGGAATAGGGGCTGAGATCGACGGCGAGCTGGACGAGGCAGAACTCGTTGCCCCAGACCTTCCAGGTCGCCTTCGAGCCTTCCATGGTGTCGAGGAACCAGGCCTCTTGCTCGGCGCCCATCATGTCCTCGCTCGCGCCCTGCGTCTCCTTGTAGCGGATGGCAGCGTAGATATCGAAGGTGTCCTTGGCCGTGAAGTAGCGGGTGCCGATCATGCCGTACGCGTTGATCTTGCCGAAATCCACGTAGGCGATGCCTCGCTCCAGGCCCGCTTCCGCGGCGTCGATGAGCGGGATCTGCATGTCCGCGGGCAGGTCCTCGTTCGCCGCGGCGACGATCTCGTTGATGAAGGCGACGCTGATCTTCCCCGTCACCTCGGCGGGGTCGTAGCCCACCGCCTCCGCGGCCCCGAGGAGGACCGGCGCATAGATGCCGTCGCCGTAGGTCTCCACGTCCACGTAGGGCAGGGCGGCCGCGGGGACCTCCCCGAGCTCGGCCACGAGCTTCGGCTGATCGAGCGCGACCCCGCCGGGGAAAGCGTCCTCGGGGATGAGGTGATCCGGCCGGTAGCTGCGCAGATCGGTCATCACCAGGTGGACGTGCCGGCCGAACACGAAGTCGCGGTAGATGTGGAATTCGTCCGGGAGCGAGGCGTCCGGGTCGAGCTCGACGTCGTCGCCGTAATCGACGGGCTGGTACTCGAACCAGGCCTGGTTCGCGGCCTTGCGCCGGTCCGCGTCGGTCTCGTCCTGCCGGCCGTCGAAATAGGTGGCCGTGGCGCCGAAGCAGTCGTTCGAGAACTCGTGGTCGTCCCACGTGGCGATCATCGGGAAGCTCTCGTGGACCTTCTGGAGGTTCGCGTCGGAGCGGTATGTCCTGTAGAGCTCCCGGTAGTTATCGAGCGATCTCGCCGCGTGGTAGGCGCCGTCGCCGTCACCGAGGGAGATGCTGCCGGCCACGTCGGTGAAGACGACGCGGCGCCCGGTCGTGCTCTGGAAGCTCGGATCGCCGTCCGTCTCGTAGATGTAATCGCCGAGGTGGACGAAGAAATCGAGCTCCTCCTGGGCGAGCGCCAGGTAGGTGTTGTAGTACCGGCCCACGTAATCCTGGCACGACACGTAGGCGAAGCGGACCTTGACGTCCGCCTCCTCGGCCGGGGCGGTCTTGGTGCGCCCCACGCGAGACGCGTAGCTCGTCCCGCCCTTCACGTAGATGAAGCGGTAGTAGTAGACCGTGCCCGCCGCGAGGCCGCGGACCTTCACCTTCACGCAGTGATCGTGCCTCGCGAGCGCCTTCACCTTCGCCTGTCCGGCGTCGAGCGCCACCCGCTGCGCGAACCCGGCGTCGGTCGCGACCTCGACCTCGAGATCGAGATCCTCTGCGCCGTCCTGCACGCGGGTCCAGAGGACGGCGCTGCCGGGGCGCGGATCGCCGGAGGCGACCGACTGGGGGAAGTACTCGGAGCCGTCCGCGAGCTCGCGCTCGTCGTCGAGCGGGTTGATCGTCTCGGGGTCATCTCCGCAGGCCGGGACGACCAGCGCGCCGGCGGTGACGAGCGTGGCTCGAAGGAAATCTCTGCGCTTCAGCATCGGGCGATCAGGGAATCCTGGAACTTTCGCTGATGTCAATCTCCTCGTGGACCCTGCCGCTTCGCGCGCTGCCGGCCACGCCTGTAAAGCGCAAAGCGTGGCGTCCGGTGAGGGGGGAAAGTGTGTATGCTCACATGTGGCCGAGCGTTGACGTGCAGGGTCAAGCGCGCCTAAGCGTGGTCAGGTGTGGTCAAGCGTGATCAGGCGTGATAGACAAGGCGTCGCGTGCTCGTGCGTCCTGTCCGAGGACCGCATTGGTCCTCGAGGGATAGATGAGCTAAGTTGAGCGTTTGTCATGCGGCGGCGGAGCACGACACCGGTGGGTGAGTCCGACATGAGGTCGGGGCACAGCATCCCTGACCGCCCCGGCGCCGAGCGTCGCGACTCGCTCCCCCCGCCCCGATCCGGGCAGCCATCCTCCGGGCCTGGGCGCTCCGGCCCGTCCAGCGAGCCGTCGTCCGCTCCAAGATCTGCTTCGTCGCGCAAGGTGCGGACCATCGACGTCCTCGTTCAGGGCGCGACCGTGGAGCTCTTCCACTTTTACGGCGTCGCCATAGCGCCTGCGGACATCGGGGAGAGCCGCGACGAGGCGCTCGTTCACAGCGATCCCGCGAGCACGGTCGAGTTCTCTGCGCCCGGCTTCTCCGGCCTGCTGGCCTTGTCGGCGCACCCTGGCGTGTTTCGCGCGATGACGGGGCTGCCGCCCGGGCTCGACAGCGTCGACGACTGGATGCGTGAGGTCGTCAATCAGCTCATGGGAAAGGTGAAGAGCCGCCTCGCGCGGTTCCAGATAGCGCTTCACGCCGAGCTGCCGCAGCTGCGCCGCGCGAGCGACGTGGCGCGGCGGTACCGGGGCAGCAAACAGCAGTTCTGCTATGCTTTCCGGACGTTGAAGGGCGAGGTGGTCGTCACGCTGGGCGGCGACTTCGACGAGAGCTCGCTGGTGTTCTCGAACTCGTCCCCGCTTCCGCTCGATGGCAAGGTGATCCTGTTCTGAGCCCTCTTGCGCGGCACCCGCGCCGCGCAGTCTAGGGGCTGCCGCCGCCGGTACCGCCGGCACCGCCGCTGCCCGTGGCGCCGCCGCCAGCGCCACCGCCGCCGCTACCGCCGCTGCCGGTGGCGCCGCCGCTGCCGGTGGCGTCGCTACCGCCGCTGCCGGTGGCGCCGCTGCTGGTGGCGTCGCTGCCGCCGCTGCCGACGGCGCTGCCGCTGCTCGTGGCGCCGGGCGGCGGGAACGGTGCGAAGCACGCGTTTCCGATGACCTGCTGGCCCGGGTCGCAGGGGTCGGAATCCCAGCATCCCACGAGCATCGCCGCGGAGATCGCGCCGAGGGCGACGACCAGGGCGCCGCGACGGGTGGGCGGCATGATGCGAGACGGGTGAATGACCATCGTTCGTTCCTCTCTCCACGGACTCACGGCGGCAAGACCTGGCCGTCGCGGATGCGCGCGATCACCTTGACGGTGGGGTTCACGTCGCTGGCAAGGAGGTAGCCGATACCGCCCGCCTCCTCGCCCACGGCGCGGAGCACGGCGCTCGGACTCGCCACCTTGCGCGGCGGCCGCTCGCCGCCGCGGATCTTCCTGTCGATCCAGTAGCGGGCGACGCCCTCGGGATCGAGGCCCAGCACCGCCATGTCGAAGCGCTTCCGCAGCGCGGAGTCCTCGGGGAGGTTCACCGGCATCATCGACCTGCCGGACCACTCGGTGCGCGTCGTCTGGAAGATCGGGCGGAGTGTGTCGCGGCTCGCCGCCCGCGCGGGGTTGGTCTGGTTGACTACGATGACGATCTCGTCCTCCACCGCGAAGGACGAGGCCGATGGGGTCATGCCGAGCAGGGCCAGGAGGAGCAGCAGGGAGTAACGCTTCATAGTGCGTCGAACCTCTCTCAGAAGGCCAGGATCAGACGCGCGAGCGCGCTCGTGGTGTGGAAGTCCTCGATCTCCGGCACCCCCGGGGGCTGATCGCGCAGGGCGGTCATGATCGTGCGCAGCACCTGGGTCCGAAGTGTGACGTCCGGGGTGATGTAGAAGTTCAAGCCGCCGCCCAGCTGAAACATGGTGTCGTGCCCGTAGAACGGCGCGTGCAGGGCGGCGCCGATGACGAACGGCTCCATGTCCAGGAAATCGAGCCGGTGCGCCGCCACGGCGTACGTGGAGGTCTTCCAGGCGTCCGGCGCGTAGACCCCGAATCCCCCCTGGCGCTTCCCTTCGTCGTAGACCACGCGGACGACCGCCGCCTCCGCGCGCAGGCGGGTGGTCCCGATGTCGAGCGAGACGTCGCCGGCCCCGGTGTACTCCTGGAACGACCACGTCGCATGGATGTCGGGGTTGAACTCTCCGACCTTGTAATCGGCGACCCAGTCGCGGGAGCTGCTCGCGATGAACGACGCCCCGAGCTTCAAGGCCATCTTGCCCGGGTCCTCATAGCTGGCGTGCAGGCGGCCGCCGAACCCGCGGTTGTCGTCGAAGGCGAACGGCGCGTCCTCGTTGCGCCCGTTGCTCACGTACGCGTTGTACCCGAGCTCCCACGGGCCCGTGAACGTGCTGCCATAGATCATGATCCCGGTCTGCCGCGTGGGAAACAGGCGGGATGTAATGAAATAGGGGATGGCGGCGGTGATGAGCACCGGGCTCCCGTGGTCGACGTTGTAGATGCCGATCGGGGTGAAGAACTGCCCGACGCGCACCTTGAAGAGGTTGAAGCGCGTCCAGTCGATGTGGGCGCGCTCGATCGACACGAGCCCCCCATAGGTGGTCGGCGAGCCGAGCGCGATCGCCGTCGAGTCGAAGGTCCCGTACGGCTGCGTGGTCGTCCGGCCCACCACGCCGGGCGGCAGCGTCGCCGCGTCCGCCGGGACCGGGGAGCCGCCGGGAGCGGTCGTGAACCGCAGCTCCCCGAGAAAGCGAAAGTGATCGGTCGGCTGCGCGTCGAGGTAGAGGTTCAAGTTCCCCACGACGAAGTTCGTGGCGTTCGCCTGCGGGAGGGCGGCCGCGAGGCCCGAGTTCTCCGGGACCCATGTGCGCTGGACGCCGACGTCGACGAACCCGTAGATCCGGAAGAGATCCTTGCTGTCGTCCTGCTCCGGCGCGGCCTGCGCCTCCTCGAGCGCCTCGAGGCGCTTCTCGAGCTCCGCCGATCGCTTCTCTGCAGCGGCGAGCCGCGCGGCCATCGCATCATTTCCGGTGGCGGGCTCGGCGGCGGCCGCTCCGGTGGCGGCGGGGGTCGCCGCGGCCGCGCCGGTGGCGGCGGGCGCGGCAGGCGCGGCGGCCGCTCCGGTCGCGGCAGGCGCGGCGGCAGGCGCGGCGGCGGGCGCCCCGGTCGTGGCGGGCGCCGGGGCGACGCCGGCGCCAGGGCTCTGCGCGTGCGCGAGAGATGCCGTGAAGAGCACTGCTCCGATGGCTGCGCTCGAAGCGCGCGCGAGGCGACCTGTCCGCGCTCGCCGCAGTGAACTCCGACCCATCATCATTGATTTCTCCCCGTTCGCAGAGCCTTCGTTGCGGCTCCAGCCGACGTCGCACGCGCTCTTGCGGACTCGCGAACTTCACGCGTAGCATACACGGCCACGAGGGCGTGGCGTGAACTCGACGCGCTCCGTGACGCTCCGGTGCACCACAACTGGGTGAGACATCACAACAGGAAAGAACGTGAATCAGGGGAGCGTACATGGTGTGCGGGCGAACGATGATGATGACTCCACGTGTGCACGTGTTGACTGTCGTTTGCATCACTTGCATCACTTGCATCACTTGCATCACTTGCATCACTTGCATCACTTGCATCACTTGCATCACTTGCATCATCCGCGCCGCGCGCGGGGGGCAGCTCGCCCGGGGCTCGTGCTGAGTGCGCCGCGCGGGGGGACAGGCGTTCGCGCGAGACCCCTCGTCACGAAGCACACGAGATGCGCGCGGGCGCCGCGCCGCGCGGGCCACGCCGGGGGGACGGGGGCATGCCGACATTGCGTAGCGCTTCGATTCGACTGAAGCTGTGGTCGCTCGCCGGCGTCCCTGTCGCGGGGGCCCTGCTGCTGGCGGCGATGATCGTCGGCGACGCGCGGCAGCAGGCGGCGAGGGCGGCGGGCATAGGCTCGATCGAGGACCTCGCGCAGCTCTCCTCGATCATGGCGCAGCCGCTGCACGCCCTCCAGAAGGAGCGGGCGTGGACCGCGCTGGTCGAGGGGCTGGAGGCCCGTCCTCCGGAGACGACCGACGTCGAGGGCGAGCAGCGCGCCGCGCCGCCGCTCAATCGCGCGGCGGAGCTCCTGCGCGCCGGCGGCCAGCTCCGGGACGCGCGGGCGGCGACCGACGAGAGCCTCGCCCAGCTCGACGCGTTCCTGGCCGCGCGCGACCTCTCCGGGCTGCCGCGCCGGCTCGCCCGCGATCTCGCGGAGGGGCGCGCCAAGGTCGGCGAGCTCGGCGCGTTCCGGGGCCAGGCCGACGCGAAGACGGTGTCGCTCGACAGCGTGCTGAGGGTCTTCGGCGGCATCAACGTGAGCCTCATCCGGGCCAACGCCGGCCTCTCCGAGCTGAGCGACGAAGGCGAGCTCCTGCGCAGCATCCAGTCGATCGTCGCCGTCCACGAGTTCGCCGAGCGCGCCAGCCGCCAGCACGCGCTGCTCGCGCACGCCTTCGCGTCCACGCAGTTCGAGCCGGGCGCCTTCAAGACGCTCGTGACGCTGATGACGGAGGAGCAGCTCTATCACGAGGAGTTCATCGCCAACGCGTCGGAGCCGGCGCGGGCGCTCTACGACGCTGCCCGCTCCAACCCGCGCGTGCGGCGCGCCGACGAGCTGCGCGCCGCCGCGATCGCGTCGACCGACGAGGCGCTGGCGATCGATCACGACGCGTGGTTCGAGGCGCAGCAGGGGCGCGTCGACGGGCTCGCCGCGATCGAGCAGGAGGCGATCTCCGGGATGAGGCGCGCCGCGGCGGCCAGGGTGGCGGACACGCGGAGGACGGTGCGCGACGGCGTCGCTGTCTCGGCGTTCGTGCTCCTCGTGTCGGTCGCGCTTGCGCTGGTCCTCGTGCGGGGGATCTCCCGATCGCTCGAGGTCCTCGGCGAGGCGGCGGCCCACGTCCGGCGGACGCGCGACTACACGACGCGCGCCCGCAAGACCGCCGACGACGAGTTCGGGGCGCTCACGGACGCCTTCAACGAGATGCTGGCGGGCATCCAGGCGCGCGACGAGGTCCTCGAGGGCCACCGGCAGAACCTCGAGGCCACGGTCGCCGAGCGGACGTCGGAGCTCGAGAAGCGCAACCGGGAGATGCGCCTCGTCCTCGACAACGTCGATCAGGCCCTCGTGACCCTCCACCGGGACGGCACGATGGAGCCCGTGCACTCCGCCGCCTTCGAGCGCCTCTTCGGCGTACCGGCGCGCGACGAGCACTTCGCCGATCGCATCGCCGGCCACGATCCGCGGGCCAGCGCGTTCCTCAGGATGGGGTGGGAGGCGGCCTGCGACGACTTCCTCCCGCTCGAGGTCGTCCTCGACCAGCTCCCGAAGACCTTGCACCGCGAGGGCCGCTACCTCGCGCTCGGCTTCAAGCCGATCCTGTCGGGAGAGGGCCAGTTCAACGGGGCGCTGATGGTGGTCACGGACGTCACGTCCACGATCGCCTCCGTGCGCGAGGCCGAGCAGCAGCACGAGTATATCCAGGTGTTCGAGCGGGCCGTGAAGGATCGGCTCGGCCTCGTCGGCTTCGTCAACGACACGACCAAGCTCGTCGACGCGGTGAGCGCGCGGTCCAGCGGCGAGGTGGACGAGGTGATGCGCCTCGTGCACACGATCAAGGGGAACGCCGGGCTCTGGGACGTGACGAGCGTGGCGAGGGTGGCGCACGAGATCGAGAGCTTCGTCGTCGAGGAGCGCGCGCTGCCGTCCGACGAGCAGATCGACGCGCTGAGGGACGTGTGGCTCGCGTTCGTGGGGCGCGTGAGCGTCCTGCTCGCGTCGACGGCGCAGTCCTCGCGCGCCGACGTCGGCCATGAAGAGGTCGATGCCTTGCTCGCCATGGTGCGCCAGCGCCGCGACCCCGCCGAGATCGAGCGGGCCATCGCGGCCCTCCGCGACGAGCGGACCGAGGTGCGGTTCAGCCGGATGAAGGACCAGGCCGAGACGCTGGCCCGGAAGCTCGGCAAGCCGAAGCCCGAGGTGCGCATCGACGCCGGGGGCGTCCGGCTGCCCGCGTCGCGGTTCGCCGGGATGTGGCAGGCGCTGGGCCACGTCGTGCGCAACGTGATGGACCACGGGATCGAGCGGCCGGAGGCGCGCGAGGCGGCGGGCAAGCCGTCGCGGGGCACGCTCACGCTCCGCTCGCGGATCACGGCGGACGAGATCGTCATCGAGATCGGCGACGACGGCGCGGGCATCGACTGGGAGCGCGTGCGCGAGAAGGCCGTGGCCATCGGGCTCTCGGGGGCGACGCGGCGCGATCTCGAGGCCGCGCTGTTCGCGCCCGGCTTCAGCACGGCCGAGCAGGTCACGGACGTCTCCGGCCGCGGCGTCGGTCTCGGCGTGGCGCTCCACGAGTGCCGGCGGCTGGCGGGCCGGGTAGAGCTCGACACCGAGCGCGGCCAGGGGACGACCTTCCGCTTCCGGTTCCCCCGGGATCCGAGCGACGCCGCGGGGGTGTCGCTCCCTGCCTCGCTGCCGCCTCCGAGCGGGCGGGGCTCGCTGGTGCCTCCTCCTCCGCGGGGCGGATCGAGCCCGGGCATGGCCTCGGGGAGCGCGTGACACGGTGAGCACATCGACAATGCAGAGCGAGATATCGAGGAGAGGGGAATGAACTCGGAGAGCTGGGACCGCATCCATGAGGAGCTCGCTTCGTCGTGCGTCCACCTGTTTCGCGACAACGGCGTCGAGCTCCGGCGGCTGGACGACGGGACGTCGGAGGCGACGCCGGGCAACGCGGTGGTCTCCTTCATCGGCTTCACGGGCGACCACCTTCGCGGGAGCCTGACCATCGTCGCGCCCGTGGCGCTCATCACGCGCAGCCACCCGCTGCGAGAGCAGCGCGAGATCGACGAAGACATGGTGTGCGACTGGGCGAGCGAGCTCGCCAACCAGCTCCTCGGGCGGGTGAAGAACCGCCTGCGCCACCTCGGGCTGGTCATCGTGCTCTCGACGCCGAGCGCCGCGATCGGCGAGCACCTGCGCGCCAGGGAGGAGCAGAGCGACGGCTTCCGGCGGCTCCTGTTCGCCGCCGGTTCCGACCGGCTCGTCGTGCTCTTCGACGCGCTCGCGCCCGACGACGCGCTGGAGCTCGAGGAAGTGAACATGCCCGATCCGCAGCCCGAGGGCGAAGTGCTGCTGTTCTGAGCCGGATGGCCGTACACGCAAGAGGAGACACGTCACATGGCCAAGAAAATTCTTCTCGTCGAGGATTCGAGTACGGTCCGCCAGCAGGTCGGCATTCTCCTGTCGGGGGCGGGTTATGGCACGCTGGAAGCGGACAACGGCCGAGATGCGGTCGCCGCGGTCGCCGCCCACAAGGATGAGCTGGCGATGATCATCGCGGACGTGAACATGCCCGTGATGAACGGGATCGAGATGATCCAGAGCCTGCGGGACAAGGGGCTCGCGTCGGGCGTTCCGATCCTGATGCTCACCACCGAGGGGCAGCCGGAGCTCATCGAGAAGGCCCGGAAGGCCGGCGCGAAGGGGTGGATCATCAAGCCGTTCAAGCCGGATCTCCTGCTCGCCGCGGTGAAGAAGCTCGCCGGCGAGCCCTGAAGCTGCGGCCGCGGGAGCGGCGGGCATCCCCGCGACGTCGGCTCGGCCGAGGGGCGTCGCGCCCCGGTACAACCGAAAATCGGCGATTGCTGCCGGGGTTGGGCGGATCTGCCCTGCGGCGCTGGACAGCGCTCGGTGGTTGCGGGGCAGCGCCGATCCGTGTGATCCTATGTGCGGGAGGTCACCGAAGGCGCCCGAATGGGCAGACCTGGGCCACGGGCGTCGGTTGGCCAGTCGACTACTCGTTCGGCGCCTCGAGCAGGAATGGGTCGATGCCTTACTACAGCGTGATTCTCGAAGGGATGGGTATAAAGGTCGAGGTGGCAGACGGGGGACCACCGATCATTGGCTTTTTCGCGACGCGCGCGGTTCGAGCCCACTCAGTGAAGCAAGCAGAAGAACTAGCCAAGGCAATGGTTCTCGCGGACTGGACCACTGGGGAGTATGCACTCTTGAATCAGGGTGGGGCTCCGGTGCTGAAGGTGGAGGGCGTCGACGCCTTGAGTTGGTGGAGATTTCTGCGGTTCAAGAACACGGGGCACGCTTTCTTTACAACAGTGGACGAGGACGATGCCGAACAAGCCGTTTCAGCCGAGCGCCCGGAGGCGGGTGCCGGCTGAACGGATTCGCTGAGGCGTCTTTCCAGGATGACCCGATGAGTACGCGCCTTGCTCTCGATCCATGGTGGCCAGCGTCGACCTGCTCGATCTGTGACACCCTGTTGGAGGAGCCTGCGCACTGGCGAAACGACCTTGGACGACTGTGCCCGTCCTGTTGCGGAGCGCTGCGCGACCTCCTTCGGGCGGGGCCTCCCGAGCGAATTGCGGAGATCTGGGGACTAGAAGCCGCTGAGCTGAGCCTGCCTGCCAACGCGGTCGCAGACCTCATTGACATTGAAGACGAGGCGACGCATGCCGACCTTGCGATCGCATACCGCGAAATGGGCCTGTTCGGTGATGCCATCAGAGAAACGCTGTTCGTCGCACGCGGCAATGCAGAGCGCCCGTGGCATCAGGCGCTCGTCATCTTGTTGGCTGCCGAGATCGCCCCCGACGAGCTCTTCGACAGGTTGAACGCAGTTCTATGTAGGCGATAGCAACCGGCGAGAGCCCAGCCCGGCTAACGGCCGCTGGTACCGACGGTGCACCGAGCCTCGCTCCGCTGGGCGCGGCGCCCTGCAGCCCCCGCAGGGCGTCAGGCGAGAGAGGCGCCATGAAGGGCGGCACGCTGGTACAGGCGTGTCGTCACAGGCCACGTGACCGACCGTCCGCGCGTCGGCCGACGGCATCGCGGCGAGCGGGAGCTTGAGCGCGCTCGACGTGCGCGACGAGGCGGCCATGCGCGACGCCATCGAGGACACCGCGGCCCGTGGCGGGCGCCTCGACTTGCTCATCAACAATGCGGGGATCGGCATCGCCGGCGAGGCGCACGAGATCCCGCTCCCGCACTGGAACCGCATCCTCGACGTCAACGTGCGCGGCGTGCTGCACGGCATCACCGCGGGCTACCCGATCACGGTGCGCCAGAAGAGCGGTCATATCCTCAACGTGGGACTCCGACTCGAACCAGGCCTCGGCGACGGACGGCCCGAAGGACGTGGAGGACCAGGCGCTCACGGGACAGAACCGCGCGCACGTGCTGAGCTTCATCGACGCCGTGCTCATCGGAGGGGCACACGCGCGAGCGTCGGAGTTCCTCGGCGCGAGCTACGTCGAGCGCCGCGACACCGACGCGAGCGGCCCCGCCGCGCGGAGAATTTTCACAGGGAGGCGGGGAGGAAGAAGAAAATGAAATTCTCCCTCTTGTCGTCTCTCCCTCCCCGCCTCCCCGCCTCCCTGTGAAATTCCTGCTTTTTTGTGGTTTCAACTCGCTTGTCGCTCTAGCTCCGCGTCTCACCGCGGTCTCGAGGCCCGACGAGCCTCTCGCTCGGCGCGGTGCCACCTCCTCTCGCTGCCTGGCGGCGACGCGCCAGCCGGGGCGGAAGCAGTGGCCTTCAGCGCGTGCGGGGCAGGAACGCCCCGTGGAAGGTCTGGGGCGAGGCGTGGGGCAGGTGGACCCGCGCCGCTGGCCCATCGTCCAGGTGCGCGGCGTCCCAGATGTGGACGGCGCTCTTCCCGGCCTTCGCGTCGGTGACCACGGCGAGCACGTGGCCGTCGCCCTCGGGAGCGCCGGGCGCGCGCGGCACGAAGACCGGCTCCGAGGGGCGCTCGTGGTGTGCGACGCGCGCCAGGGTGATCGCGCCCGTGTCGACGTCGACGCGCGCGATGCCGTTTCCGTGCGGGTCGTCGGCCCGCCCCTTCGTGGCGAGGAAGACGACGCCGTGCCGCTCCCCCTCGACCCGCGGGTCGGCGCGCGGGTATTCGCCGACGACGCCGCCGAGGTCCTCCACGAGGAGCTGCTCGCGGCTAGGGCGCACGCGGTGGCGCACGAGGACGCCCCCCTCGACGGCGGCGAGCTCGGGCCGATCCGGGTCCTTGCCGATCGCGCCGAGCGTGGCGAGCGTTCTGTGGCGGACGAGGTCGACGACGAGGTCCTCGCCGTCATCGTAGGCGTTCGCGAAATGCCACTGGAAGAACGCGTCGACGCCGAAGCGGCGCACGCGGGAGACGTCGTCGATGTCGACGACGATCACCTCCGTGCCCCGGCGGGGCTCGAAGCGCACCCAGGAATCGAAGCCTCCCCACTGGAGCATCGCGCGCCCCACCCGGATCATCGCGGGTGAGACGAAGAACACGAGGTGCCGGCCGGTGGCGCAGAAGTCGTGGAGCATCACCGGCGCCGCGAGCGGCACCGCGCCGAGCGAGCGCGCGCGCCCGTCGTCGTCGATCGCGTAGAGGTCGAGCTGGGTCCTGCGCCCGTAGCGGACGCCGAAGTTGTAGCTCGTCTTCCTGGCGGCCACCCGGTGCGGGTGGGCCGAGAAGGTGGAACCCACCGCGCCGCCGAGATCGCTCTCGCCGAGCGTGTCGAGCGTCGCGGGATCGAGCTCCGTCGGCCTGCCGGCCTCCATGAGCGCGAACAGCCGGCCGCCGGCGAGGAAGGCGCTCGTGTTCGCGACGTTCTTGCCCTTCTTGCCCTTGCCCTTGCCCTGCAGCGCGTGGAGCACCCGCTTCGGCCAGGGCAGGGTCGAGCCATAGAGCCGCCGCCCGGCCGCGAGCTCCTCCACCAGGCCGCGGCTGCGCACGAGGCGGTGCGCGCCCTCCGCCCGGCCGCCCGACAGCCGCACCGCGAGCACCCCGCCGTCGGCCTCGAAGGCGTGCGGCACGCGGACGCCGAAGAGGGTCGCGCGGGCCGGGCCCACGCGAAAGAGCGTGCCCTCGAGGCCTTCGGGCAGCGTCCCCTCGATCGCGAGCGGCGTGAACCCGTACTCGGCCTCGAGGTCGAGCGGGTGATCGAAGGCGCGCGCTCCGCGAGCGGCTCCCGTGGAGGCGCCCCCCGCGCCGGCGAAGGCGGCGTCGAGGGCGGCGTCGAAGTCGGGGGCGGACAGGGCGATGGACATGGGACCTCCGTGCGGCCGATGTGATCGTCGATCGCATCGGGGTCGTGATGACGCAATCATCAACTGCATTGGCAGGCTTCGAAGCGGCCGCCGGCGGCGGCGCCGGCGCTCGTCAGTGCAGCCTGTCCTTCGCCTCGGCGAGCTCCTCGTTGATCCGGTCCACGAACGCGTCGAGGGTCATCGGGCCCTTGCTCGCGGCGGCGGCGGCCTCGATGGCCTGCGACGCGAGCGAGGTGAGGCGCTCGACGTAGGCGAGCTGGCCCTCGAGCTTCTCGTAGTCCCCGTCGACGAAGTACCCGCTGTCGTCCTTGACGTCGAGCTCGGGCGCATAGCGCTGCTTCACGTACCGCAGGATGGCGCACACGGCGACGTGGACCTTGGGGCCGGCGAACTGCGTCTTCGTCCAGTTGTAGCGGCTCCCCTCCTTGAAGAACTCGACCCCCGGCGCCGCTGGCAGGCTGGGGACGCTGACGCTGACGCGCGGCCCTCCGCCGCGCCCCGCCTTCTCCTGCGCTGCGCGGGTGAGGTTGCGCGTGATGGCCGCGGACTCCGCCAGCGCCTGACGCATCATGTCCGCCATCTTCGAGTCGCTGAGCAGCGCGTGGTACGTGTGGTTGATGAAGGTGCCTTCACCGTCGAAGTGAAAGTGGAGAGGCTCGCATTCGCGGTGGGGATAGAGCGTGATCCCCTCGAGACCCGAGCACGTCACGCGCCGATCGGCGATGAGCTCCTTCATGGTCTTGCTGGGCCAGCCGGCGGCCGCGGCCTTGGCGGCGAGATCCGCGACGAGCTCGGGGACGACGATCGGGTCGCGGAGCTTGCCCGAGTACGCGATGGAGATGCCCATGGTGCCTCCTGAACGATCTCCCCTTACTCCAGCGCCGTCGTCGAGGCCAGCGCGCGCCAGGGAGGGAGCCCTCGGCCGCGGCGACGATGACAGTGAAAGAGCCGCCGGAGCTCCCTCGCTCCGGCGGCTCTGCGCCGCCTGGAACCGCCTGAACCTCGACACCTGACCGCGAGGCCTGGGGCTCGACGGTTCCTTCACGTCTAGAGCGGATGTCCGCGTTCCGCTCCTCGCCTCCTCGCCGGGCTACTGGCAGGCTGTCGCGCCGAAGCAGACCGCCGGATCGTCCGCGAAGCGACGGAAGTTGTCCGCCTCCGGGTGGCCGGGGAAGGGAACGTAGTAGTAGACGGCCTTGTTGTCGAAGTCGCTGCCGTCGTAGTAGGTCTGCCACGTCAGCGCGTAAGCGACGCCGGCGCTCTTGGCGAGATCGAGGAGGTGGGTGTTGTACCAGTCCTCGGTGAGCGCGCCCTGCCCCGCGTCCGGAAACAGGCTCGTCACCTCGGCGGAAGAGAGCGCGACGGCGCCCGCCGAGCCGAGGCCGTAGTTGGCCAGGAACTCCGTCCGCAGGCCCTCATCGAACAGGGTGTCGTGCCACTTGCTCACGTGGTCTGCCGGGTAGAGCGTGAGCGACGCGCCCGCCGCGAGCTTGCTGACCCGGTGGAGGAGGTGCAGCCGGTAGGTGCCCGTCTCGGTGAGCGCGTGAGGCTTGCCCTTGGCCGCGCCGATCGCCGCGACGGCGCGCGCCATCACCTTCATGTCCTCGAGATCTGCCGGGGACGCCGCGCGCTCGTACGGGTAATAGAGATCGATGCCGAGGATGTCGATGAGGTCGTCGCCAGGGTACGCCTCGAGGTAGTACTCCTCCAGCAGCGCGGACGGCGGCTGGCCGTCGTTCTCGAGCGCCGCGATCGCCTCCTGGGGCGGGCTCTCGTACGCCGCGCCCAGCTCGGTGAGCTCCTCGACGAGGCGGGCCCGGAGCATGTCGCGAGAGAGGCTCTCTGGATCCCTGACCTTCGCCTCGGCGGGCGTCACCGAGCTGTCGCTCAGCTTTCGCACCTTGTCCGTCGAGTACGCGAAGATCACGTTCTCCATCCCCGGCTCGCTCCGGACGGCCTCGGCGAACGTGCGGTACGCGGCGCTGTAGGCGGCGGGGCCGGTGACGGCCTGATCGTCGTCGAGCAGGGCCTGGCAGTTCCAGTAGGGCTGACCCCACCAGAACCATCCGCCGGTGTGCTCGTGGAACGGACGGAGGACGATCGGCTTGCCGTCGAGCCCGTGCTCGCGGAAGAACTGGGCCACGTACTTCGCGTGGGCGACGAGCCAGTCGCGCGCCGAGATCCCGGCGTGGGTCCCCTGCTCGATCGGCACGTCGTTGGCGATCTTGCAGATGCACTTCAGGTTCTCCGGGATGTCCGCGCTGGAGCCGAGGGATCGCGAATAGTACGTCTCGGCGTAGAACGGGGTGCCTCCGCCCTGGGCGTGAATCGGGACGCTCTGTCCGTCGACCGAGAGGGTGGCGAGCGGCGTCTCGATGGCGTCCGCGAAGTCCGAGGTGCTGATATCGTAGTTGCACGGGGGCGTGTGCCAGTCGAAGGCCACCATCCCGCCCGGCTGCTCCAGCATGTACGCCGCGGCGTCCGCGGTGACGTCGCGGCGATTCCAGGGGACGGGATCGAAGACCATCGCGTCAAGGGAGATGCCGAGTAGCCCGGGGTTCTCTCCCACGGTGGCGCCGGCGTCCGACGACCAGCCCCGCTCGCCGCGGCTGGCGGCGCCCGCCATGCTCGAGAACCAGTCGTTGGTCGACACGAACTGCTTGGTGCCCGGATCGTAGAGCCCCCACGTGATGGCGTTCTCGTAACCGAACCGGAACTTGCCGGCTCGAGACGACGTCCAGAGGTCCTCGAGGAGGTCGCCCCTCGGCGTGTCCGGAAACTCCGGCGTGTCTCCAGGCGCGCCTCCCGTGCCTGACGACGTGCTCGACGACGTGCCTCCCGACGTGCCTCCCGAGGTGCTCGACGACGCGCCTCCCGAGGAGCCCGACGAGGTGCCTCCCGAGGTGCCCGACGAGGCACCTCCCGGCGGCGTGTCCTCGTCCGACGACCCGCAGGCGGCCGTCAAGCACAGGAGGAATGCGGCATAAACGCGCGGACTGAGCGGGACAAGATTCATCGGTTCTCCCCTGCGAACGGTGCCAGTGACGAGGCGACACTAAAGCGTGTTAATCGGTTCAGTGTCAACGGCCATCTCACCAGGGGAGAGGTGCGCCGCCCCGGGCTTCGCGCCGATTTCACCCCGAGCGCCCCTCGGCGCTACGCTGCGGTGCGTCACCACGCAGCTGGCTCACCGCGAGCGCATCGCCGGCAGGTTCGGCCGGCTGCCGCCGGCGCGCCCTGTGCCGGAGCCCTGCCGGGACAGGTTCTTAACCGGTTCTTCGTTGATGGGGTTGCATCCAGCGAGCGCGCTTGAGCGCATGGCCTCGGCGGCCGAGGTGGCGACCCATCCCATGCGTCGCGGCGGAAGCGGTTCCTACCGCCCGCCACCCGCAGCTGGCCCGTGGCGAGCACCACGCCGGACAGCCGGACCCGCGCGCTCCTTCGTCCTCGTCCGCCTACCAGGCGGCCGGATCACCGCGCCGCCGCGGCGCGTCCGCCGTGGACCGGCGCTGGCACCGCTCACACGCTGCCGCTCACCTTCGCTGTACGGGTATTCCCGTCGAGCGACGACTCGATGGTGTACAGCGCTCCCTGGTAGGAGATGCTCCCGTCCTCACTCATGTTTCCGCCGCGCAACACGTTGGCGGCGCTCTCGTACAGAAGGAAGGAGGAGTGACCGGTGGGCACCGCGCTGGACAGCGTCCAGGTGCCCTCCGCGCCGCCCGATTCGATCACGAGGTGCTGCCGAGCGCCCGACGGGTCGATGAGCACGCCGAGCGTCGAGCCGCTTCGGTCGCGCGCCGTGGCGCGGAAGTGGAGGTGGGCAGCGGTGGAGAGCAACAGGGAGGAGGCGACTGGCTTCTGGGGGATGGACATGGCGGTGATGAACAGCTCCGTTGATGGACCTTGCAAGTTCCCGTGCGACGCGTCGTTCCGAGGCTGCCCGGCGGCCGAGCTCTCGCGGAGCCGGCGATCACGGGCCTGCGCCGGCGAGCGCGCTCGTCGGCTGCCAGGAGAGCCCGTCGTACCTCCGGGGAGAGCCCGAGCGGTCGAGCCGCTTGAACGTCTCGCCCGCCTTGAGGTGCCGCTGCCTGTCGCGATCGAATGGACCGCGCTGCTCGCTCGCCGGCTGGTACATGGCATCGCTCTTCCCATGCACCTGGAAACGCCAGCAGAGCCTTTGTTCCACACCGTCCACGACCCGCGACAACAACACTTTCATGGCCTATCGCTCTCTGCGCTCAGCGCGCGTGCTCGCGGGGAGGAAGCAACGGACGCGGCGGGATCGGCGAGCGCGGCCGCGGCCTTCCCGTCCGTACCTCGCCCAGGGCGCGCGCCTCCCTGACGTCCGCCTCGACCTCCGCCACCATCCAAGCCCTCGTCCTGCCCCGAGAGCGGCGACGGGCCTCCGGCGGAGCGGAGCGCGAACAGCGCGCTCGGGAGGAAGCGAGGCCACGATCGCAGGTCTTCCCCGAGCGAGCGCAGGACGGTCGGCGTCCGCTCGACGCGCGACGGCGAGATCGACACGAGGCCGTCGCCCGGCCTCGCGCTGCTCGGCGCGGCGGTGATGCTGGGCGTAAACACGTGGATCATCTCGACGTTCTCCCGAAGGCGGAAAGCACGCAAGGCGCGTGCATCCCGGGGCTGTGCATGAACTGCCTCGAACGTCGCTTGACGGCCGTGCTTGCCGCTCCAGGACCGACGGCCCAGACGGCATCACCGACAACTGCGCTGCGTGTGCGCAAACAATGTATAGCAGAAGGGACGGCCGCTGCACCACGTTTATCGGCGGAGCACACACCGATTTCACCGGCACGATGCTTTTTCGCGGCGCGGCGCCCCGGGCCTCATGAGAGATGTCTCTTCCAGGGAGGGGAGCTCAACCCTCGGCACCCGTGGTCCCGGCGTCCAGCCGGGCGACCTGGCGCCTGCCGGCCATCTGGAGGATGCCCATCCAGGCGATCACGCGGATGACCTGGTAGGCCGGGTCGATCTCGAACCAGCGCACCGCGAAAGTCGGGCTCTGCGGGTACTTGTGGTGGTTGTTCTGGAAGAGCTCGCCGAGCGTCACGAGGTCGAGGGCGAGCGTGTTGCGCGAGTCGTCGTCGCTGTTGAAGTTGCGGTAACCGTAGCGGTGGCCGCACCAGTTCACGATGGCGCCGTGGAGCGGGCCCATCGTCCAGTGGAGCGGGACAAACAGGAACTGCCACCATTGCGTGGCGAAGGCGATGTAGAAGAGCGCGTAGCCCGTCCCCCACGCGAGGCGGCTGGCCCACGAGTTGCCGATGCGGTCGAGCGCGCGCCACTCGGGGTAGCCGCCCAGAAAGCGCGGCTCCACCTCCGCCGTGCCGTCGCAGATGGCGTCGTAGCGCTTCGCGGTCGACAGCATCATGGAGACTGGCTCCGCGTAGTAGCGTGGCGAGTGCGGGTCCTTCGGGGTGTCGCTGTACGCGTGGTGCATGCGGTGCAAAATCGCATACGCCCGGGGCACAAGGTACGAGGAGCCCTGCGTGACGTAGGTGAGGAGATGGAAGATCCGTTCCCAGCGCTTCGACATCGTGAACATCCGATGCGAGGCGTACCGGTGCAGGAAGAAGGTCTGGAAAAAGACCGATAGCGTCGAATGGGCGATCAGGATGGCGACGAATTCCATGGCTCGCTTGTACACCCAGGCTGGGCCCACATGCGGTCAGCTCACGGTCACGATTCGCGAGGTCCGTTGCCGCGTCGCTCGTGCGAGCGCGTTCTTATGCCACGCGATTTCGTCCGTGGAGGCGAGTCCGTAACGGGCGAGTTCATCGACCGGAAACAATGCTGTGCTGACAGGCGCCGCGTCGCCCCTGCAGGTATAGCGCATCACGGCATCACGCAAGCGACGTCACACGCCGCCTTATCACGACGAGCCGAACGTTGAGACCGTCAGCGGCGGCGGATCGTTCTTGACATACATGGGCGCTGCGTACAGAATGTCTCAGTAAGCCATTCGAGCGTGTGCCGAAGAATTCGTCGCGCTCGGGGTCCAGGGGCTCGCAGCGGCGTCGCGCGGTGCGGGCTCATCGAGCTTGACGTGGGATAGCTCGTCCGAGCGCTCCATCGCGGCGGGGAGCTGGCGCGGCCGGCCGTCGCGCGGCGGCTCGTGCGCCGCAGGAACAGGGTGCCTCGCTGCGTCCTGCTCGTGACTGGAGCCGCGCGATCACATCGAGGTGCACGCATGCAGATCCGCGTAGGATACGAGCTGCTCTACGAATTCCCACGACCGACGCCGGTGATCCTGACGCTGAGCGTCCACTACTCGCGTGCATCGGATCTGGTGCGGCCCGATCACATGCTCACCAGCCCGTCGATCCCGGTCCGAGCTTACCGGGATGCCTTCGGCAACTGGTGTAGCCGTATCGTCGCGCCGGCGGGTCAGCTGAAGATCTCCTCCGACGCGGTGGTGAACGACACGGGCGCGCCGGACCGGGTCATGACATCGGCCGAGCAACACCCCGTCGATGCGCTGCCAGAGGAGACGCTGGTGTTCTTGCTGGGCAGCCGGTACTGCGAGACGGATCGCCTGTCGGAGGCGGCGTGGGACCTGTTCGGCCAGTCGCCCACCGGCTGGGGTCGCGTGCAGGCCGTCTGCGACTTCGTTCATCGGCACATCGCCTTCGGATACGAGTTTGCGAGCCCTACCAAGACGGCGGAGGAGGTGTTCAACGATCGGAGAGGCGTCTGCAGAGATTATGCGCACCTCGCGATCGCGCTCTGCCGTTGCCTGAACGTTCCGGCTCGTTACTGCACCGGCTACCTGGGCGACATCGGCGTACCTCCTCCCCACGGGACGATGGACTTCTCCGGCTGGTTCGAGGCCTATCTCGGTGGCGAGTGGCATACGTTCGATGCGCGCAACAACGTGCCTCGCATCGGGCGCGTGCTGATCGCCCGCGGGCGCGATGCCGCCGACGTGGCGATCACCACGACCTTCGGCGAGAACACGTTGCGGAGCTTCCGCGTCTGGACGGATGAGGTTGTGGGCTAGCTCCGCCCGGGGCAGCCTCGCGCGGTGGCCGCGCTCATGGGGGCGGTGAGGGTGCTCGTCGTGAGCTCGCTCGAAGGCGCCGCAGCGCTGTCTTCTTCGACCGCCGCCGGAGCGATGTGACGGCGCTGCACCGCCGCCAATGTCGTCGATGCAGGAGACGGCGGTGTGCAACTTGGACGATCGGGTGGTGTGGTGATGGCGTCATGGCATTGGGCCGCCTCGGTGCGTCCGGCCGCTCGAGGCGAGTCGGCGCACATGCCTGCTCTCGGTCAACGTGGTAGTCTGCGCGCCTATGGACAACGCGCAGGGCGACGGTGTCGATGAAGGAGACTGGGGACGACTTCACGTCACGCGCGCCTGCTGTGGTGCAGGCGTTTGCAGGAACTTCGCTCCAGAGCTCCTGGGCGAGGTCGCGCCCGCGCACTGGGAAGCCATGGACGGCGACGTCCGGGGCCGCGGCCCCGCGGTGCTCGCGGGCACCTATGATGAAGGGGCCTTCACCGGCATCCTGCGCCAGCCCCGGAGCCGGGCCGACCTCGAGGCGGCGCGCTCGGCGGTCGCCGCCTGTCCGGTCAACGCCTTGCGCCTCCGATCGTCGTCGCCATGCCGCGCGCGGCCCGGCGCGCTCGGCGCCCCGTTCCGCGCCTGGCCGCGCCGCATCGAAGAGGACGTCTGGGCCCTCGGCCATCCCGCGCGCGAGAACGCGGGCGCGACGGCCTACTTCATCGAGCGCCCCGGCGGCGGCGTGCTCGTCGACCTGCCGAGCCCGACCGAGGCCGTCTTCCGTTTCCTCGAAGAGCGCGGCGGCGTGCGGTGGATCTTCCTCACCCACCGCGACCACACCGCGCACCACGCCGAGTTCGCGGCGCGCTTCCCCGGGTGTCGCCGCGTCCTCGGCGCCGCGGACGTGAACCCGCGCGGCGACGGGCGCAATCCGGCCACCTCCGATGTGGAGATCAAGCTCAGCGACCGCCTCGAGCCCATGACTCTCGACGGCTCGCCGCTCGCCGACGGCGACCTCGCCGGCGCCGAGCTCGCCGTGCTCTCGCAGCCCGGCCACACCGCGGGCTCGATGTGCCTGCTGTACCGGGGCCGCTTCCTGTTCACCGGCGACCACCTCGCCTACTCGCGCCGCATCGGTCAGATCGTGGCGTTCCGGCTCCAGTGCTGGAACGACTGGGAGCGTCAGATCCGCTCCGTGCGCCGCCTGTTCGCGCTGGCGGGCGCTGGCCACCTCCGCTTCGCGTGGCTCCTGCCCGGCCATGGCGAATGGCGCCGCCTCGAAGGCGACGGCGGCGCTCGCGCGACGGCCGCCGAGCTGGAGCGCGCGCTCGCCTGGATGGAGCGGCAGGCGCCTGGCCACGTCCCTTTCTTCCGGTTCATCCCCTGGTTGCAGAGCCGCTCGTATCCCGGCACCCGCCTCGCGCGCGCGGTGCACGCGATCGGCGGCGATGGCCCCGGGAGCGAGGCCTGGGTGCTGCCGCGCGCCGCCCGGCCGTACCTGCCCGATTACCGGCCGGAGAAGATCGCCGCCGCGTGGCTGCGGCTCTCCCTGGTCGCGGCCACGGCGCTCGGCGCCGCGGCGGCCGCCGCGCGCGCGGCGGGGGCGGTCGCGAAGAGGAGGGCGTGAGGCGGCCTCGAGGGGCGCCCGGCGCTCCGGTCCTCGCAGGGCCGGGGCGGGAGCGCCGCCGCGCCGGGTCGCTCGATCAACCGGCCGCGCTGCCTCGGTCGTCCTGTCGCAGCAGATACGCTGTCTCGGGGTTCTCCCGGCGCCAGATCACGTTGTCCATGAAATAGTGGTGGATGTTCACGAACACGAAGACGGCTGCGAAGTACGGTGTCGGGCCCAGGTCGGACATCGCTTCGCCGTAGCTCGAGCTCAGCACCAGCGCGCCGTCGAGGAGCGCGGGCGCGCCGCGGAACACGACCCACCCGAGGCCGACGGCGGTCGCCGCCAGGATCCCGAGGCGCAGGCCGGTCGGCCGCCCGAACAGCGGCGGGCCCTCGGCGTCGCGCGCCTCGTTCCGCTTCATGAGCCAGACGAAATACAGATACTGAACGGAGTGGAGCGCCGGGATCACGTACACCATGAGCCGGTCGAGGCTCGAGTAGACCGTCCAGAGCCAGATCGTGATGAGGAAACCGGCCAGCGGCGCGAGCGGCGGCAGGCGCCGCTCCATTCGCCACCTGCGCGCGATCACCCAGAGCAGCGCGAGCGCGCTGAGCCCGAACGCGAGCCCGGTGACGGGCTCGAGCGCCGGCGGGTGCCCGAGCGACGTGTAGACCACGCCTTTCTCCTCGACCTCTCTACCTGGATCCGCCGGGCTCGCCCACGCGTACGCCCAGGCCGCGAAGCAGTGCGCGAGGATCACCTTGCGCTCCAGGGGGCCGAACCGGAACCCACGCCGCGCCGAGAGCACCGTCAGGACGCCGAAGCCCTGCTTCACGTAGTGCCAGCCCACCAGGAGGAACATGAGCTGGATCATGAAGCCCATGGACCGCGCGGAGCCGGTCGAGAGCGCCCCGATCGCCCACGCGAGCAGCGCGACCGGGACCAGGAGGCCGGCCAGGATGTAGCGGGCTCGCTGCGCCGGGGCGAACGCGCCGCCGAACGCGCGGCGCCTCGCGTCCTTGTAGAACAGCAGGTACGTCACCGCGAAGTGAGGATCGTTGATCACGGACGCGGCGTGGAACGTCAGGAAGCCGATCGCGAGCTCCGCCGCGTCGAGCCCGACGGCCCTGCGGGCGAGCCACGCGAGCGGGAAGAGCACGAGCGTCGCGCCCCCGACGAGCAGGAACTCGGTGAGATGGGCGCGCAACGCGGCTCGACGCGGCGTCGCGACCGGGACTGGCAGCGTCGCGCCCGCGCTGGTCATGCGCCCAAGCTACCACACAGGGGCGCCCGTACGGCGCGCACGCCGCAGATCGAGCTCCGGCTCGAGGGCGAGCTTGATGCGGTGCGCTGTCGGATCGAGGGGGTCGCGGGGCGCCGTGGCCTCCTTCCCTCTTCATCATCAATAAATGACGAGATCTCTCGTCACAAATAAATGACAGATCGCTCGCCGCAAATAAATGACAGATCCGATGTCGCGCTGCCGCCGGCGGCATCGAGAGCGTTCGGCGCGAAGCGGGCGCCGCTCCTCGTCCAGCTGTGCTATTCCGCGATCATGCGGAGTCGATCATGAGCCTGGGCGACCTGGTCGACGACGTCCCCGAGGACCCGCTCATCACCGGCGCGGTCCAGCGTGCGCTCGTCGCCTATGCGGCGGTTCTCCCCGCGGATGTCCTCCGTGACGTCGAGATGCTCGCCACGAGGACGCTGTTCGTGCACCCGCTCGGGATCTCGTTCGTCGCCCGGCTCGCCCCCGGGGTCCGCGTCGAGGTGGACATGGGCGACGATCTCGCCGAGCAGGCGCAGCAGGGGTTCGCGGTCGGCGAGATCATGATCTCGATGATGCGCGTGCTCCGCAGGCGGTCGCGCGAGCGGGGCGAGCGTCGCTTCTTGATGCCCGAGACGCCGATGCTCATGCTGCAAGCGTTCCTGGGCTACTTCAACCCGGACCCGGCGCTCTGGACGATGGGCGATGACGCCGTGCGCGGCGCGCTGGATCGCCTCTGCGAGGCCGTCGTCGGCCTGTTCTTCACGGGCCTCGTCGTCGATGTGCTGGAGAGCCCATCGTCGCTCGACGACTGGGGGGAGACCGGCCTCGCGCTCTCCGCGGTGCTGCCGGCCATGGCCGCAGCGCTCCACGGCGCGAGGGCCCGGCTGTCCAGGCGCGACCGGCACGCGCTGGAGACCTACGATGCCTGCGGCTGGGATCCGGCGCGGCTCGAGCGCCGGCTGGGCGGCGGCCCGGAGCCCGCCCGTCCGGCGTTCTTCGCGCTGGGTGCGGCGCTCGCCGCGGAGCTCCGCGCCTCGCCGGCGAGCTGACCCCGCGTGGCCGGCGTGGCCGGCGTGGTCGCTCCCTCGCCTCACTCCGCCCCTTCCGTTTGCCGCGCGGGCAGCCACATGCGCACCGTCGTGCCCTCGCCCGGCGCGCTCTCGATACGGATGCTGCCTTGGTGTTCCTCGATGAACCGGTGCGTCAGCGACAGCCCGAGCCCGGTCCCTTGCCCGGGCGGCTTCGTCGTGAAGAACGGCTCGAAGATGCGGCTCAGGTCCTCGGTGCGGATGCCGCAGCCGTGGTCGTGCACGTCGATCTCCACGCCGTGGATGTCCCCGCGCGGCAGCGGGCGAGCCTCGACCACCACGGCGCTGCCGTGCGGGCTGGCGTCGAGCGCGTTGCCTATCACGTTGAGCAAGGCCGACTCGAGCTGCGATGCGTTGACGAGCACCTCGGGCAGCGCCGATGAGGTGCCGTTCGTCTCGAGGTGGACCCTGCGCTCGCGCGCCCGCGGCGCGGACAGGTCGACCGCTCGGCGGAGCGCCGCGCGCACGTCGCACGGCTCCCGGCCGATCGGCTTGCCGCGCGCGTACTCGAGCAGCGCCGTCACGAGATCCGAGCACCGGATCGCCTGCCGCTCGATGGTGCTGAGCGCCTTCAGGAGCGAGGCCTCGTCGGGCAGGCCGTGCCCCTTCCGGTGCCGCCTGAGCAGCAGCTGGGCGTTCATCAGGATGGCCGACACCGGGTTGTTCATCTCGTGCGACAGCCCCGCAACCAGCGTCCCTATCGCCGCCATCTTGCCCGCCTGGAGGAGCTCCTGCTGCGTCTCCGAGAGCCGCTCCAGCGCCGCCGCGAGCTCGCCGTTCTTCGCCGCGAGCTCCAGATAGGCGCGGTGCAGCCGCTCGGCGGCGCGGACTCGCGCCCTGAGCTCCAGGGGGTCGAACGGCTTGCTCATGTACTCGTCGGCGCCGACGTCGAGCCCCCCCACGGCCTCCGCGCCGCTCGCCCTGGCCGTCAAGAGGAGGACCGGGATGTCCCGGAGCGCGGCATCCCCCTTGAGACGCCTGACCAGCTCGAATCCGTCCATCTCCGGCATCATCACGTCCGAGACGATGACATCGGGCCGCTTCGCTGCGATCGAATCGAGCGCTTCCCGGCCGTTCGTCGCCAGGACGATCTCGTGTCCGGCCGACAGGATGTCCGCCAGGTACGATCTCATGTCCGGGTTGTCTTCTACCACGAGCACGCGCGGCCCCTCCGCGCCGCCGTCGGCGCGGGGCGCGACCGCGGCGGGCAGCGGAGGCACCTCGAAGCCGCGGAGGTTGACCGACGACGGGGGAGGCTCGAAGGCACCCGCGCCGTTGAGCGATCTCGGCGGCTCGGGCGCGGCGGTCGCCCGCCGCGCCGCCAGGAAATCCGCGGCGCGCGGGAGCCGCACGAAGAAGCGAGAGCCGATCCCGGGCTCGCTCTCCACGCCGACCGTGCCGCCCATGAGCTCCGTGAGCTCCTTGGCCAGCGACAGCCCGATCCCAGTCCCCTCGTGCTTTCGCGTCGCCGAGGCGTCGATCTGCTGAAACCGTCGAAAGAGCAGGTGTCTCCTGTCCGCCGGGATGCCAGGGCCGGTGTCCTCGACCGAGAGCTCGAACAGACCATCGAGCGCCCGCAGGTCGACGGTGACGCGCCCGCCAGGCGGGGTAAACTTCAGCGCGTTGCCCAGCAGGTTGAGCGCGATCTTCTCGAGCTTGCGCCGATCGGCGGGGGCCCTCCGCAGCTCGGGATCCACGTGAATCGAGAGATCGAGCCCGCCGCGCGCCGCCGCCGGGCGAGCCTCCTCCACGATGTCCGAGACGAGCTCTCCGACGTCGACGGCCTCCCAGTCGATCTGCATCTTGCCGGCCTCGATCTTCTGGTGATCGAGGACATCGTCGACCAGCCGGCGGAGCCGCCGCCCGCTGCGCTGGATGAGCTCGAGGTCCGCCCGTACCCGCGGCGAGAGCGGTTCGTCCCGGTTGGACAGGAGCGACTCGAGCGGTCCGAGGATGAGGGAGAGCGGCGTCCGGAGCTCGTGGCTCATCACCGTGAGGAACTCTCCCTTGGCGCGGGCCGCGGCGTCCGCCGCCTCCTTGGCCTTCTGGAGCTCGATCTCCATCCGTTTGCGCTCGGTGATGTCCGCGTAGATCCCGAGGATCCCCGTCACCTCGCCCCGCTCGTCGCGGATGGGCACCTTGCTGGTGAGCAGGAATCGCTGCTCGCCGTCCGGGCGGAGCAGCGGCTCCTCGACGTCGAGGACCGGGGTGCCGCCCTCCATGACCTCCCGGTCGATGCGCACGAAGCACTCCGCGTTCTTGCTGCCCCACACGTCGAAATCGGTCTTGCCGACGAGGTTCTCCAGCACCTTCGTGTTGGTGTCGTTGAGGAAGTTCTGATTTCCCCCGAGAAACCGTCCATGACGGTCTTTCCAGAAGATGGCGTGGGGGACGTTGGCGATGACGTACTTGAGCACCGCCTGCTGCTGGTCGACGGGCGCCGGCGTCCATTCCTGGGCGGCGGTGCAAGTCGCGGCCTCGTCCGGCGGCGCCACACGGGGCGTCCGCGCGCGTGCTTCGCGCGTCCGACGGGCCGCGAGGAGCCTGCTGATCTTGGCGGAGAGGCGGTAGAGACGTCTCATCGTCGTATCGTCACAGGAGCATAAGGCGAGCGCGGGCGACATCAAACCTGCTCAGCACCGGGACGCCGCGGTCGAGCGCGTACGGTCGTGTAAAATGACGCCCGAGCAGGCTGGCGCGTCGGAGCCGCCGCTCACCTCGCCGCTGGGCGCTGTGGTAGCGCCTGGTGTCGGTCCCGTCGAGCCCTCCCGGCGGCGCTGGCCTGCGCGTCGCTGGCCTCGTCCCACTGGCCCTGAACCCCACGAACCCCACCAGCTCTGCACTGGCGCCTGCGCGCGGCGGCTCCACCGTGCTACAGGAGAGGAGGTACGCCCATGGTGGAGGGAGTCGCGCTCATCACCGGAGCGGCGTCGGGTATCGGCGCTGCGACCGCGCGCAAGCTGGCGAAGGAGGGGGCGCGCGACAAGATCCGGGTGAACGGCGTCCTGCCTGGCGGCGTCGAGACGCCGATCTGGGCCCAGGCGCCCTTCTTCCAGGCGCTCGTCACGACGGCCGGCAGCGAGCGCGCCGCGTTCGATCAGATGGCGGCGATGTCGACGCCCCTGGGCCGCTACGCGAGCGCCGACGAGATCGCCGGGCTCATCGCGTTCCTGCTCTCCGACGCCTCTGCCACCATGACTGGCGCGCTCCTCGTCAGCGATGGTGGCTACTCTCTCTAGAGCGACGGGCCCGTCGCCGGTGCGGTGAGCGCCGCGCTGCGGCGCGTGTGACAGATACGAAACAAAGGCGCGGTGCGTCACGAGGGCGCGTCAGGCCCGCAGGAGCCGAGGGAAAGCGCTTTCATCGCCTGGTGAAGGCGTCCGTCCCGCCGTTGCGCCGTGACCGAACCATTACCGCGGGCCGCTCACGACGGGTGTTATAGAGGCCGTGCTTGTCATTAGGAGGCAGCCCAGCATGATTGAGGATCCGCAGGTCATCCGCAGCGCCGGCCTCCAGCCGATCGGCATCTGGCGCAGCGGGCCCTGGCTCCCCGCGTTCACATCGACAGATCTGCGGGAGGCCGTCTCCTGCGTGCGAGAGCCGGTGCACGTGGTGCGTGAGACGCCGGATGGGCGCGTCGGCGTGTCCCGGGGCGGCGCTGTCCTCCGCGAGGATCAGGTCAACGGGGTCCCGACGTTCCCGCTCCTCGGAACGCTGCCCGCCCTGTACCCGGAGTGGCTCGGAGACCGCTCCTTCGTCGAGGTCCACGGCCTGCGCTTCCCCTACGTGGCCGGCGCGATGGCGAACGGCATCCACACCACGCGGCTCACGATCGCGATGGCCAAGGCAGGCATGATGGGGTTCTTCGGCGCCGCCGGGCTCGGGCTGCACCGGATCGAGCAGGCGATCGACGAGATCTCGGCGGCGCTCGGGACGGACGGCCCCACCTGGGGCTGCAACCTCATCCACGCTCCGAACCAGCCCAGGCTGGAGAGCGACACGGTGGAGCTCTACCTGAAGAGGGGAGTCCGGCGCGCCGAGGCGGCCGCCTACATGGGCCTGAACCCGATGGTCGTGCGGTTCGCCTACAGCGGCGTCAAGCGCTTGCCCGACGGCCGCGTCGACCGGAAGAACCACCTGTTCGCGAAGATCTCGCGCCCGGAGGTCGCCGCGCGCTTCCTGTCGCCCGCGCCGGCCGAGATCCTCGACACCTGCGTTCGCAACGGGTGGCTCACCCGCGACGAGGCGGAGCTCGCGCGGAGCCTCCCGGTCGCCGAGGACATCACCGTGGAAGCCGACTCCGGCGGTCACACCGACAACCAGCCCCTCGTCGCGCTGTTCCCGGTGATCCTCGGCGTCCGCGACGAGCTCGCGGCGAAGTACGGGTATCACCGGCCGATCCGCGTCGGCGCCGCCGGCGGCCTCTCCACGCCGGAGTCGGTCGCCGCCGCGTTCGCGCTCGGGGCGGCGTACGTGCTCACGGGCTCGGTCAACCAGTCGTGCATCGAGTCGGGCCTGTCCGACGAGGGAAAGAAGATGCTGGCCCAGGCCGATCTCCCGGACGTGGTGATGACGCCGGCCGCCGACATGTTCGAGCTCGGCGTGCAGGTCCAGGTGCTCAAGCGCGGCACGATGTTCGGTGTCCGCGCGCAGCGGCTCTACGACCTCTACGTCGCCCACGACTCCATCGAGTCGCTGCCCAGCGACGTGCGCGCGCGCATCGAGAGGGAGCTGTTCCAGATGTCGTGCGACGAGGTGTGGGCGGGCTGCGAGCGGTTCTTCGCCGAGCGCGACCCGGCCGAGATCGAGCGCGCCGCGCGCGAGCCGAAGCACAAGATGGCGCTGATCTTCCGCTGGTATCTCGGCATGTCCAGCAAGTGGGCGATCGCCGGGGACCCGAAGCGCCGCGCCGATTACCAGATCTGGTGCGGCCCGGCCATGGGCGCGTTCAACCGCTGGGTCAAGGGGTCGTTCCTCGAGGACCCGGCGCGCCGCACCGCGGTCCAGGTCGCGCGCAACCTGCTCGAGGGCGCGGCCGTCGTCACGCGCGCGCAGCAGCTCCGGACGTACGGCGTCCCCGTGCCGAGCGCCGCATTCCACTTCACTCCTCGCCCGCTCGCCTGAGCGCCTGACCACCTGCCGAGGTCCTCATGCACCATTCGTCTTCGCGTATCCCGCACATCGCCGTCGTCGGCGTGAGCGCCATCTTCCCCGGCTCGGTCGACGCGCACGGCTTCTGGCGCGATATCCTGTCCGGGACAGACCTTATCACGGATGTCCCGAGCACCCACTGGCTGGTCGAGGACTACTACGATCCTGACCCGTCCGCCCCGGACAAGACGTATGCGAAGCGCGGCGCCTTTCTCAAGAATGTGCCGTTCGATCCGCTCGAGTGGGGCGTCCCGCCCTCGATCGTTCCGGCGACGGACACGACGCAGCTGCTCGCGCTGATCGTGGCGAAGCGGGTCCTGGAGGACGCGGCGCAGGGGCAGTTCGAGTCGATGAGCCGCGAGCGGATGAGCGTGATCCTCGGCGTCACCTCCGCGCAGGAGCTGCTCGCCTCGATGGTGAGCCGGATCCAGCGGCCGGTGTGGGCGAAGGCGCTCCGGGATCTCGGGTATCCGGAGGACGAGGTGAAGCGCGCCTGCGACAAGATCGCGGGCAACTACGTGCCATGGCAGGAGTCGAGCTTTCCGGGCCTGCTCGGGAACGTGGTGGCCGGGCGCATCGCGAACCGGCTCGACCTCGGCGGGACGAACTGCGTGACCGACGCGGCGTGCGCGTCGTCGCTGTCGGCGATGTCGATGGCCATCAACGAGCTGGCGCTCGGCCAGTCCGATCTCGTGATCGCGGGCGGCTGCGACACGATGAACGACGCCTTCATGTACATGTGCTTCAGCAAGACGCCCGCGCTGTCGAAGTCGGGCGATTGCCGGCCGTTCTCCGACAAGGCCGACGGCACGCTGCTCGGCGAGGGCATCGCGATGGTGGCGCTCAAGCGGCTCGACGACGCCGAGCGCGACGGAGACCGGGTCTACGCGGTGATCCGCGGGATCGGCTCGTCCTCGGACGGGCGGAGCAAGAGCGTGTACGCGCCGGTGCCGGAAGGGCAGGCGAAGGCGCTCCGCCGGACGTACGCCGCCGCCGGGTACGGCCCCGAGACCGTGGAGCTGATGGAGGCGCACGGCACCGGGACGAAGGCCGGCGACGCGGCCGAGTTCGAGGGCCTGCGCGCGATGTTCGACGAGTCGGGGCGCGAAGACCGCCAGTGGTGCGCGCTCGGCAGCGTGAAGTCGCAGATCGGCCACACCAAGGCGGCGGCCGGCGCGGCCGGCCTGTTCAAGGCGATCATGGCGCTGCACCACAAGGTGCTCCCGCCGACCATCAAGGTCGACAAGCCGAACCCCAAGCTCGACATAGAAAAGACCGCTTTTTATCTCAACACCCAGGCGCGGCCGTGGATCCGGCCGGGGGACCACCCGCGGCGGGCGTCGGTGAGCTCGTTCGGCTTCGGCGGCTCGAACTTCCACGTGGCGCTGGAGGAGTACACGGGCCCGGCGCCGAAGGCGTGGCGGGTGCGGGCCTTGCCGGCGGAGCTGTTCCTCCTGTCGGCGGACACGCCGGCGGCGCTCGCGGATCGCGCGCGGGCGCTGGTGAAGGAGGCGGAGGTGCCCGAGATCCTGCGCTTCCTGGCGCGGGAGTCGGTGCTCTCGTTCGACGCGTCGAGGCCGGCGCGGCTCGGGCTGTGCGCGACGGACGAGGCGGATCTCAGGAAGAAGCTCGAGCAGGTCGCGGCGCACCTCGAGGCGAGGCCGGAGCAGGCGCTCTCGGCGCCGCTCGTGCACTGCGCGAGCGGGGAGGCGCCGGGGCGGGTGGCGTTCCTGTTCCCGGGGCAGGGGAGCCAGTACGTCGGGATGGGCGCGGACGCGCTCATGACGTTCGACCCGGCGCGCGCGGCCTGGGACGCGGCGGCGGGCGTCGCGATCGCGGACGCGCCGCTGCACGAGGTGGTGTTCCCGCGGCCGGTGTTCTCGGACGAGGACCGGGCGGCGCAGGAGGCGCGGCTCCGCGAGACGCGGTGGGCGCAGCCGGCGATCGGCGCGACGAGCCTCGCGCACCTCGCGCTGCTCGCGGCGCTCGGGGTGCGGGCCGAGGCGTTCGCGGGCCACAGCTTCGGCGAGATCACGGCGCTGCACGCGGCCGGCGCGCTGTCCGCGGCAGACCTGCTGCGCGTGGCGCGGCGGCGCGGCGAGCTGATGGGCGCGGCGTCGTCGGAGCGGGGCGCGATGATCGCGGTCCCGCGGGGGATCGACGAGGTGCGGGCGCTCGGCCTCGGCGGCGTGGTGATAGCGAACCACAACGGCCCGAAGCAGGTGGTGCTGTCGGGCTCGGTCGCGGCGATCGAGGCCGCGGAGGAGCGGCTGAAGGGCGTCGGGATCCAGGCGCGGCGCCTCGACGTGGCCGCGGCGTTCCACTCGCCGCTCGTGGCGGAGGCGAGCGCGCCGCTCCGCGAGTTCCTGGCGGGCATCGCGGTCGAGGCGCCGGCGGCGCCCGTGTACAGCAACGCGGAGATCGAGCCGTACGCGGGCGGCGGCGACGCGGCGCGCGACCGGCTGGCGCGGCAGCTCGCGGAGCCGGTGCGGTTCGTGGAGGAGATCGAGCGGATGTACGCGGACGGCGCGCGCACGTTCGTCGAGGTCGGGCCGGGCTCGGTGCTGACGAACCTGGTCGGCGACATCCTGAGCGGCCGGCCGCACCGGGCGGTGGCGCTCGACCGCAAGGGCAAACACGGCGTGACGAGCCTGCTCGAGGCGGTGGCACGGCTCGCCGTGGCCGGGGTGCCGCTGGACGCGCGGGTCCTGTGGGAAGGCTTCGCGGCGCCGAGCGATCCGCGGGCGCTGCCGAAGCCGAAGCTGGCGCTGCAGATCAACGGCAGCAACTACGGGAAGCCGTACCCGCCGCAGGGGGGCGCGAAGGCGCTGCCGGCGGCGAGCCCGCCGCGGGCGGCGCAGAAGCCGGCGCCGGAGGCGCCGCGGGCGGCGTTGCAGCCTGTGGCGAGCGCGCCGCGGGCGGCGGTGGGCGCGTCGGCGCCGGTGGTGAGCGCGCCGGCGCCTGCGGTGAGCGCATCGCGTTCGGCAGTGAGCGCGCCGGCGCCTGTGGTGAGCGCGTCGCTGCCGGTAGTGAGCGCGCCGGCGCCTGTGGTGAGCGCGCCGGCGCCTGCGGTGGCGAGCGCGTCGGCGCCTATCGTGAGCGCGTCGCGTTCGGCAGTGAGCGCGTCGGCGCCCGTAGTGAGCGTGCCGCAGGCGGTGGTGAGCGTGCCGCAGGCGGTGGTGAGCGCGCCGCAGGCGGTGGTGAGCGCGCCGGCGCCTGTCGTGAGCGCATCGCGGCCGGCGGCGAGCGCGTCGTGGCTGGCCGCGTACCAGGAGGCGCAGCGCGCCACGGCGGAAGCCCACAGCGTGTACCAGCGCACGATGGCCGAGAGCCACATCGCCTTCCTTCAGGCCGCCGAGGCGTCCTTCGCAGGGCTTGCTGCGCTGGCGACCGGCGCTCCGTACCCGGTCGCTCCGACGACGGTGTCCGAGGTACGGCCTCCGCCGGTTCTCCTCGCTCCGGTGCATGTGGGGCCTGTCTCGGAGGCATCCCTACGGCCCGCAGGGGCGCCGACCGCGCGCTCCGGCGAGGGCAGGAGCAACGTGGCCCTGGACGGCCTGAACGGTGCCGGCGGGGAGCTCCATACGCCTGTCGCGCTGCCGGCGCAGGCGGCGCCTGCCGTGACAGCGAAGGTGGCGGTTGCAGCGCCTGCCGTGACCGCAAAAGCGGCCGCCTCGGCGCCTGTTGCGGCGGCGAAGACCGCAGCCGCGACGCCTGCGATGGCAGTGTCTACGGCCGTCACCGCGCCTGCGGTCGCCGTGGCAACGCAGGCGGCGGTCGCCGCTGCGCCGCGTGTCGACATCGAGCGGTTGGTCCTCGACGTGGTTGCGGACAAGACGGGATACCCCGTCTCCATGCTCGGGCTGCAGATGGAGCTGGAGAGCGATCTCGGCATCGACAGCATCAAGCGGGTGGAGATCCTGTCCTCGGTCCGTGACAGGACGCCTGGGCTGTCGGAGGTCGATGCCTCGGCGCTGGCGCAGCTGCGCACGCTGGGGCAGGTCGTCGACCACCTCCGCGCCTCGCTGCCGGCCGCCGGGCCGGCCGCCAGCGCCAGTCCGGCGGCCGTCGCGCCCGCCGCGAAGGCGTCTGCCATCGCGGCGTCTGCCATCGCGGCGCCTGCCGTCGCTTCCGCCTCTGCGCCTGGCGCGGCCGAGGTGGAGCAGGTGGTGATGGCGGTCGTCGCGGAGACGACGGGCTACCCGGCGGAGATGCTCGGGCTTCAGATGGAGCTGGAGAGCGACCTCGGCATCGACAGCATCAAGCGGGTGGAGATCCTGTCCTCGGTCCGTGACAGGACGCCTGGGCTGTCGGAGGTCGACGCTTCGGCGCTGGCGCAGCTGCGCACGCTGGGGCAGGTCGTCGACCACCTCCGCGCCTCGCTGCCTGCTGCCAGCGCCAGTCCGGCGGCCGTCGCGCCCGCCGCGAAGGCGTCTGCCGTCGCGGCGCCTGCCGTCGCTTCCGCCTCTGCGCCTGGCGCGGCCGAGGTGGAGCAGGTGGTGATGGCGGTCGTCGCGGAGACGACGGGCTATCCGGCGGAGATGCTCGGGCTTCAGATGGAGCTGGAGAGTGATCTCGGCATCGACAGCATCAAGCGGGTGGAGATCCTGTCGGCGGTCCGTGACCGGACGCCCGGACTGTCGGAGGTCGATGCGTCGGCGCTGGCGCAGCTGCGCACGCTGGGGCAGGTCGTCGACCACCTCCGCGCCTCGCTGTCTGCTGCCAGCGCCAGTCCGGCGGCCGTCGCGCCCGCCGCGAAGGCGTCTGCCGTCGCGGCGCCCGCCGGAGCGTCCGCCTCTGCGCCTGGCGCGGCCGAGGTGGAGCAGGTGGTGATGGCGGTCGTCGCGGAGACGACGGGCTACCCGGCGGAGATGCTGGGGCTGCAGATGGAGCTGGAGAGCGATCTCGGCATCGACAGCATCAAGCGGGTGGAGATCCTGTCGGCGGTCCGCGACCGGACGCCGGGGCTGGCGGAGGTCGACGCCTCGGCGCTGGCGCAGCTGCGCACGCTGGGGCAGGTCGTCGACCACCTCCGCGCCTCGCTGCCGGCCGCCAGCGCAAGCTCGGCAGTCGTCACGCCCACAGCCGCCGCCGTGCCTGCTATCGCAGCGCCTGCCGGCGCGTCCGGCGCGGCGCCTGGCGCGGCCGAGGTGGAGCGGGTGGTGATGGCG